>NZ_JAXCLA010000005.1:0-599335 GCF_034043675.1 Roseateles agri
CTTCGACAAGCACCACCACGTGCGCCGCGGTTTCCTCCCTTGAGGTTTACCCAACACCTGCCCTCAGGTCGGTGTACCGCGGCGAGCTGTCTGCCGCGACGGGCAGGTGTCGGACAAACCTAAACATCTCCAGACACTCGCCAGCGGCTGCTGTCAGGTAGCTCGTTCGGTTCTGATTCAAGGCCTGGGTCGTGCCGCCAACGAATCCATCGGACTGCGTACCCCACCGCCGCCCACCTTCAGCACATGGGTGTAGATCATGGTCGTCGCGACATCGGCATGGCCGAGCAAGTCCTGCACCGTGCGGATGTCGTAGCCGGCCTGCAGCAGGTGCGTCGCGAAGGCA
This sequence comes from Roseateles agri, assembly GCF_034043675.1. Taxonomy (NCBI): domain Bacteria; kingdom Pseudomonadati; phylum Pseudomonadota; class Betaproteobacteria; order Burkholderiales; family Sphaerotilaceae; genus Roseateles; species Roseateles agri. The sequence goes on from NZ_JAXCLA010000005.1 coordinate 347, forward strand.
TGTCGAAGCGTGTGTGGCGTTGCCGGCTTGGTCAATCCGGCCGCCGTTACGGCACGCTTGAAGGCGCGCTGGAAGGTTTGGTCGTACAGGTGGTGCCGCCGAACCACGCCGCTGCGAGGGTCCGTGGAATGCTCCGCCTGAGGAAACACCCAGAACCATGCCCAGGACGCGCCCGCCCGTGGATACTTTCGCTCAAGGGCGTCTGGCATGAACACGCCGCCGCGAGCCTCCGCCTGATCGTGCGTCCACAGCGATCGAGCCGCATTGAGCTGGTCGTGCAGCCCTGGCACCAGGCTCTGCGGCAGCATGACCACGCGATCCTTCGCGCCCTTGCCCTCGCGGACGATGACCGCGCCGTGCGCAAAATCCAGGTCCTTGACTCGAAGCTGCAACGCCTCGCTGATCCGCGGACCTGTGCCATAGAGAAGCTGCGCAAGCAGACGGTGGGTGCCCTCCATGTGATCCAGGATTGCCACCACTTCAGCCTGGCTCAGCACCACGGGCACGCGGCGCATGACCTGCGGCCGTCCGATCTCGGCCATCCACGGCAAGTCGACGCCCAGGACCTTGCCGTACAGGAAGAGCAACGCTGACAAGGCCTGCCGATGCGTCGAGGAGGCGACGCCGCGTTCATTCGAGAGCCAGGTGAGGTAGGTTTCGACCTCAGCGCCACCCATCTCGGCGGGATGGCGAACGCCGTGGAACCGGACGAAGGCCCGGCACCAATGCACATAGGCATCCTCGGTGCGGCGGCTGTAGTGCAGATAGCGGATCCGCTCCCGAAGCTGGTCAAGGAGCTTGGCCGACTGCAAGGGTGGCAATGGCGGCTGCTGGGGACGTAGAAGGCCGCGAGCAGCGAGAGGACGATCCCCTGCCAGGGTGATTGACGGAGTCGACATGCTTGCCTCCAATCGTCGGCGTGCACCCACCCGCCAGGTCAACCACGAGGCCGTGATCCCGGTCAGGCTGTCAAACTGAAGGTGCCGCTTTTGGCGGATCTGATACTACTGTATAAATATACATGATGCAGCGCAAACTCAAGCCTGACGCGGCCTGCGGCCAAGGGGGTGGTGCCGTGATAAGCGGACGCCGCGCCGTGATAAACGGACACGCCTGTCCCCCTACAACACGTTAGCCCGCACTGCAGCCATCGGCTTCCGCCATGTCAGACGCACCAGGTCCGCGAGAGTTGCTGCCGCGAGTCGTTGCATTCGAAGTCATTGCAGGGCTGGCCATGCTTGCCGTCAGCGGCGTTCTAGCAGACCATGCTTTCCAACTGTGGTCTCGCGGCAAGTCCTTCCAGTCCGTCGAGCTGTTTGGCATTTCAATCTGTTGCCTCGGAGGCTGTTTTGATCCGGTGAACTGGATGTGGATTTGCCTCCCCTTCACCAGGAATCACATCACTGAGCCCGGGCGATTTGCCAAAGCCGGCTGGATCATCATTGGCCTGGGCTGGCTTGTCTTTGTTGTTGGCATGATCGGCAAGTACGTCCATCCATGATCCGTCTAGAGTCCCCTTGCAGGGCCAACCATTCATTCCAGCGGACGCCTAGCTGCGCCGCTGAATTCAAACGTTGGACGTCACAATAATGAACCATAGTCCGGCACCAAACATCTTTGAAACCGACGACTGGGAGGTCGGTCAAGGTCAGATTGACGGAGCGCATCACATTGTTCGAATGCGGTCTACGCTACCCTCGCTGGCTGACCAAGAGCTATTCAGCAAGTTGATCATCGTCACTTGGCGCTATGAGTCCGAGGAGTCGGGGATGCCGGACTCCGACACACATAGGCGAATGCAAAGATTCGAGGATGCGCTTGAATCGGGTACAGAGGCGCGCGGAACTGCATTTCAGGCTGTTTCCATTACCGGAGCCGGCAGGAAAGAGTGGCGCTACTACGCCGCGGACACCGACGCGTTTATGGGTTCACTGAATCAAGATCTCCGGGGGCATGAAGAGCATCCGCTAGAGATTGCCAGTTTTCTTGACCCCGAGTGGAATGCCTTGCGAGAGTTCCACTCAAGGTCTGCACAATGACGTCCGACCCTGCATTCCCGCGGACGCCTAACGGCGCCGCTGAATTTGAACGTTGAACGGCGGCTTTGGGCCGTCCGATTCGAACAGTTCTAGGACCGCAACGGGTCGACAGCAGATCTCGGAGGTCCAAGCCCGCCCCGCGTCTTGGGCTCAGATCTGCGAAAGTCAACTTGGGCTTAGCGATGGCGGATCGGGCCGACCCGCCGGCCCGCGAGACGTCGGCTACAACAAAATTGCCACGCTCGACAATGGTTTTGTCGGAATCAAACGGCGCTCGCGGCGCGCAGACCGGGTAACTTTCAGGGTAACTCTCAGTCTGGAATTTTTCAGAACCAAGATTCCATGCGGGTTACGGGCCTTTGTTCAATTGCCCCCGGCTCCACCACTTACCCGTTTCACGCTGTGTCTAAGCGTCCAAAAAGCCCAAGTTAATCAACAGCTTGGGCTTTTTCTTTGTCTCTAGCAATGCCAGCGTACCTCGACGAACGTCAGGATCGGATCGCCACAAAAGCGCCCCCCCTTGCAGCCGTGAAGACAACTACACCCGTCCACCCGCTCAGTGACGCCCTGCTGAAGGACTACACGGCGGCAGCCCTGTCGAATGCTGAGCAGCTAACGCAGGAGGCCGGTCTGCTCCTGGCGCACGGTCATCACGCTCGGGCGTACTTCCTGGCAGTCGCCGCCATTGAGGAATGTGGCAAGGCATATACGACGCATGAAGGGCGAGGCCGTGATCTGTCGAATCCCGCAATTGTCCATCGGCTGCAGAAAAGCATCGCGGACCATCACCAGAAACTGAATTCTGCGCTCCTACCCTGGATCCGCCGTATGTCCAACCCCAGGGAAGAAATCGTGAAACTGGTTGAAGTGATCGTCGCCCTTCAGCGCGGACGCGAGCCATCGATGTATTCGGACATTCGGTTCGACGGTTCCGGGATCCACCAGCCCTCCGAAGTGGTTAAGCCAGAAGTCGCTGGAAACTGCGTACGCCTCAGTGTCGAAATCTGGAAGCAAACGGCGGCATTCCTTGCTGAGACACCCCCATCGACGTACAGCCGCACACATAACGCATTGTTTGAAATTCGCCCGGACAAGCTGACGGCAATGACGAACACTGCCGACTTCGCTGCATTCCTCTTGTTCCACTTGGAGGCAGGACAGACCGATACGGCGAAAATATGGGTGACCCATTACCGCGACTACTTTCAGAAGGGCGTCCAGTTCCAGCAGACAGAGGCCACAAGAGCGGAGCCGTGACGCCCAAACCCCTAGAGCCGTGCTAAGCGGCAAATGTCCGACTAGAAGATGCAAATTCCACTTCTCGCTTGAATCCACTGTCTGAGCTTGAGTGCTCAGGATCACCTGCGTTTTCCGAGACTCGATTCGGTTCGCCAAAGTACCCCCCGACGTCAGTCAAGTGCCCCCGGCTCAGTGATTCACGACGGATCACAAACCATCAAGCGCCTGAGTAGATCAACTACTGAGGCGCTTTTTTCTTCTCACGAGCGGTCAGTGCTTCGCACGCTCGCACGGGTAACGGATCAGCCGACTCGGCCCTCAAGCCCAGGACGAGGCCACGCCCCGCCGTGTTCCAGGCCGATCAAGTCGCACGCTCAGCCAAGCCACCGTGCCGCCCGAAACAGTCAGCAAAGCTGCCGCCCAGGGCAGCGCTTCCATGCCGGGCCCGTGCACGATGACCAAGCCGCCTACCCAGGCACCCAGGGCGTTGCCCAGGTTGAAAGCGGCGATGTTGAGGCTGGAGGCCAGGCTCTGACCGACGCCCTCGGCCTTCTGCAGTACACGCAGTTGCAAGGGCGAGACGATGGCGAAAGCGGCCATGCCAAGCAGGCCGACGAAGATGATCGCGGCAAGCTGCGTGTGCAGCACGAATCCCATCGCAGCGAGCACCAGCGCCAGTACTGCGATCGAGCCGAGCAGCGTGGGCACCAAGCGCTTGTCCGCAAGCCGGCCGCCCAGCAGATTGCCGGCGATCATGCCGACGCCGAAGACCAGCAGCACCAGGGAGACCGTGGCATCGGCAAAGCCCGTCACCTGCGTCAGTAGCGGCTGGATATAGGTGAAGACAGTGAACACGCCGGAGAAGCCCAGCACCGTGGCCAGCAGGCCCAGCAGTACCTGCGGGCGGGCCAGCACCTTGAAGTCCTCACGGACCGAGGTGGCGGGCCTTTCGCCTTCATCTGCAGGCACCCACCAGGCGATAACAGCCGTCGCGAGCACGCCGACGGCCGTCACCGCCCAGAAGCTGGCGCGCCAGCCGAAATGCAGGCCCAGCGAGGCTCCGGCGGGCACGCCCAGCAGCGTGGCCACGGTCAGGCCTGTGAACATGATCGAGATGGCCGAGGCGCGCCGGTCGGCGGCGACCAGACTGGTGGCTACCACCGCACCGACACCGAAGAAGGTGCCGTGCGCCAGCGATGTGATCACACGGGCCAGCATCAGTAGCTCGTAGTTGGGCGCCAGCGCGCAGGCGAGATTGCCCAGCGTGAAGATCACCATCAACGCCACCAGGGCGAACTTGCGCGGCAGCCGGGCAGTGGCGGCGGTCAGCAGCGGCGCACCGAAGAACACGCCCAGCGCATAACCCGAGATCAGCAGCCCGGCGGTGGCGATGCTGACTTGCAGATCCGCCGCCACCTGCAGCAGCAGGCCCATGATGACAAATTCGGTCGTGCCGATGCCGAAGGAACCGACGGTCAAGGCGTAGAGCGCCGGTGGGAAGCGGCCAGCCGACGAGGAAGCCGCGGTGATTGAAGGGGGCGAAGACATGGAGCACAGGCCGGAGTGGACGATGGCGCCAGTCTGAATTCGTCTGCTTGATTGATAAACCGGCAAAATAGCCAATCACCTTCAATGAAATATTGAGAATAGATGGACAGAGCCGCCGACATCAGCCTGTTCCTGCGCGTCTTCGATGCCGGATCGATCAGCGCCGCGGCGCGCAGCCTGGATCTGTCGGTGGCAGTGGCCAGCCAGCGGCTCAAACGCCTGGAAACGGACCTGGGCGTGCGCCTGTTCCAGCGCACCACGCGTCGGCTCCACCCGACGCCCGAGGGCCTCGTGCTGGCGGAACAGGGGCGCGCCCTGATCAACGATCTGGACGCGCTCACCGCGGGTCTGCGCGAGGCGGGCTCCGGCATCGCCGGGACCTTGCGGCTGACCACCTCGTCGACCTTCGGTCGCCTCTACATCTCTCCCCTACTGCCCGAGTTCCTGACCCGCCACCCCAAGCTCAAGATCAGTGTGGACCTGGACGACCAGCAGCATGACCTGGTGGCCGAAGGCTTCGACCTGTCCATCCGCATCGGCGCGCTCCACGACTCCAGTCTCATTGCTCGGCGCGTGGCCAGCAACAGGCGAGTGCTGTGCGCCTCACCCGACTACCTGCGCCGTCATGGCGCACCGGCAAGCCCGCAGGATCTGAGCGCCCATCAATGCCTGATCCTGATGGGCCGCAAGGGCCGGAGCGACCAATGGCAGCTGACCGGCCCGGATGGGCAGACGAGCACCGTACAGGTCGATGGCCGCATCGACTCGAATCAAGGCGAACTGTTGCGCGACGCAGCCGTCGCGGGCCTGGGCATCGCCCTGCATTCGATCTGGCACATCTGCGATGACCTGCGTGCCGGCCGCCTGCAGGTGGTGCTGCCCGACTATGCGCTGCCGGATACGGGTATCCATGCGCTGATGCCGCAGCGTCGCCTGGTGCCGCCACGCGTGCGGGCCTTCGTCGACTTCATGGCCGAGAAGCTCGGTGAGACACCGTCCTGGGAGCGTGCGTTGACGTGATGGGCATTCACTCGACAAGTGCTGCTGCCTGAGCGGCACGAAGCAGTGGGACCAGCGCGTCCGCGGGCATCGGGCGGCTGAAGAGAAATCCCTGAATTTCATCGCATGCACGATCGCGCAGAAAGTCCCACTGCGCGGAGGTCTCGACACCCTCGGCCACGGTGCGCAGGCCGAGAGATCGGGCCATCGAGAGGATGGCCTGCACGATGGCTTGATCCTCGTCGTTGCCCTCCAGGTCGTTCACGAAGGCTCGGTCGATCTTCAAGGTGTCGATCGGGAATCGCTTCAGGTTCGCCAGCGATGAGTACCCGGTGCCAAAGTCATCGACCGCCAGCCGGAGCCCGATGCGCTTGAGTTCGTGCAGCAGTGGCATGCCCGACGCGACGTTGTGCATCAGCAGGCTTTCCGTGATCTCCAGTTCGAGCTGATCGGGTGCGATGCCCGTCTCATCGATGATCCGGCGCACGTCATCGAGCAGGCCTGGATCGTTGAACTGCCGCATCGACAGGTTCACCGCCATCACCACGTCCGCGATCCCACTGGTCTTCCATGCGACCTGCTGGCGGCACGCCTGCTCGAGAACCCAGCGGCCCAGCTCGACGATCAGGCCGGTCTCTTCCGCGATCGGGATGAAACGCGAAGGCGGCACATTGCCCATCGTCGGATGAATCCAGCGCACCAGCGCTTCGACGCCACTGACATGCCCGCTACCCGGCTCCGCCTTGGGCTGATAGTGCACGGAGAGCTGTCCTTGTCCGATCGCGCGGCGCAGCTCGGATTCGAAGGCCAGTCTTTCGATGGAATGCGGATTCAGGTCCGGCGAATAGAAGGCGTAGCCGTTGCGCCCTTCTTCCTTGGCTCGGTAGAGCGCGATGTCCGCGTTCTTCTTGAGCGTCTGCTGCTCGCTGCCGTCCCTCGGGAACACACTGATGCCGATGCTGGAGGTGACGCGAAGCTCCTGGCTGCCGATATAGACCGGATGGGCCACGGCCGTCAGGATGCGCCGCGCGACACAGGCCAGGGCCTTCGGCGTCTCGACCGTGCCCACCACGACGACGAACTCGTCACCGCCGAGCCGAGCGACGTACTCGTTCGGTCCGAGGCACATGCGAAGGCGCTCAGCCACGGCGCGGAGCACCATGTCGCCGGCCTCATGCCCCAGGGTGTCGTTGATGTTCTTGAACCGGTCGAGGTCCATGAACAGCACCCCGGCGCTGTGCTTGTCCCGCTTGGCCTCGGTCAAGGTCTGGGCCATCAGCTTCGCCAGCTGGGTGCGATTGGCCAATCCCGTCAGCACGTCGGTGTGCGCCAGGATCTCGGCCTGGTGGGCGGCCTGGCGCGCCATCTTGGCCTCCAGCATCAGCTCCCGGCGTCGCTGGTCCAGTTCGTCGGCCATCCTGTTGAACGCTCGGCTGAGATCGCCGACCTCATCGGCGGCCGAGGCCTCGATGCGAACCGAGGTGTCGCCGCTCGCGAATGCCAGCACGCCCGATCGCACGCCCTGGATGCCACGCGACAAGCGGTTGGCCGCCCGATAGCCGAACGCACCGACCGCAATCACGGTGGCCAGGCCGAGCAGGCCGACCACATAAAGGCCCCAGACGTCCGCCTTGAAAAGCTGCCGCTCGATGCTCGTGAACTCGAGCACGACGACGCCGGCAATCGGCGACTCGGGGTCCACCGTCCGGCGCATGGGCACGGCCATCAGCGCAGCCCCATCGGGATGCTGGCTGCTCAGCTCGACAAATTCACGAGGCTCGCCGTCCACCATCGTGGCCTCGATCTCGCCGTGATCGTGCGCATAGGAACTGCCCAGTTCCTCCGGGATGATGTCGGCGAGTGTCTGATGCCGGCGATCGAGGATGAACAGGTCGCGTCGGTACAGGGCATCGATCCCCTGCACGAGCGACTGAAGCGACCTCCGGTTCGTCGCCGCTTCCAGCGCCACGGACTTCGCCAGGTTTTTTGCCTCCAGCTTTGCAGCGTCCTCAATGGAGCGGTAGAGGACAGCCACGGCGGCCGCAGTCAGGAGCATCACCGCCGCGCAAGATGCCGCTACAGCCAGCAGCAGCCGAGATCGAATGCTCATCCCGCTGCCTGGGCCGTCGGTCCTCCTGAAGCAGAGCAGTCGAACGCGCTGCCACAGGCGCTGCAGACCGCGAATCTCGACATCTGCCGGCACCATTCCGCGCAATGCGAGCACATTCGCTGGGACCGGCTCGATGAAAGTCGCTCGTGTGTTCATGCATCCCTGCTGGCTTGGGTCAAAACTCGATCACCTTTTCGAATGTGATCTTCGTCTTTGACCCGCGCGCTGGACAGTGGACGTCTCTGGTTCAAGCGGTGCAGGGATTCCGGGCAATCGCGTAGGCAATCCACCTACGCGCCGCGCGGCTGCGCAGCTCGCCGAAACGCAAAGGCCCAAGCCATTGCTGGCTTGGGCCTTCGAACTTCCTGGCGCGCGGACGATCAGCCGTGCTTCGCCTCGAAGAACTGTTCGTCTTCGGTCGAGCCCTTCAGCGCGGCAGTGGAGGCATCGCGCTCGATCGTCGTCGTGACCGCGTCGAAGTAGCCGGTGCCGACCTCGCGCTGGTGCTTGACGGCGGTGAAGCCCTTCTCTGCCGCGGCGAACTCGGCTTCCTGCAGCTCGACGAAGGCGCTCATGTTGTTGCGCGCGTAGCCGTAGGCCAGGTTGAACATCGAGTAGTTCAGACTGTGGAAGCCGGCCAGCGTGATGAACTGGAACTTGTAGCCCATCGCGCCCAGCTCGCGCTGGAACTTGGCGATCGTCGCGTCATCCAGGTTCTTCTTCCAGTTGAACGAGGGCGAGCAGTTGTAGGCCAGCAGCTTGCCGGGGAACTTGGCGTGGATCGCGTCGGCGAACTGCTTGGCGAAGGCCAGGTCGGGCTTGCCGGTTTCGCACCAGATCATGTCGACAAACGGTGCGTAGGCCAGGCCGCGGCTGACGGCCTGCTCCAGACCATTGCGGGTGCGGAAGAAGCCTTCGACGGTGCGCTCGCCGGTGCAGAAGGGCTTGTCGTTGTCGTCCACGTCGGTGGTGATCAGGTCGCCGGCTTCAGCGTCGGTGCGGGCCAGCAGCACGGTGGGCACGCCCATCACGTCGGCAGCCAGGCGGGCCGCCACGAGCTTGGACACCGCTTCACGCGTCGGCACCAGCACCTTGCCACCCATGTGGCCGCACTTCTTGGCGGCGGCGAGCTGGTCTTCGAAGTGCACGCCCGCGGCGCCGGCTTCGATCATGGCCTTCATCAGCTCGAAGGCGTTCAGCACGCCGCCGAAGCCGGCCTCGGCATCGGCCACGATCGGTGCGAAGTAATCGATATCGTCCTTGCCTTCGCTCCACTGGATCTGGTCGGCGCGGGCGAAGGTGGCGTTGATCTTCTTGACAACCTTGGGCACCGAGTCCACCGAGTACAGCGACTGGTCGGGGTACATCTCGCCATTGCTGTTGGCGTCGCCGGCCACCTGCCAGCCGGAGAGGTAGATCGCCTTCAGGCCGGCCTTGACCTGCTGCATCGCCTGGTTGCCGGTCAGCGCGCCGAGCGAGTTGACGAAGGGTTCGGTGTTGACCAGGTTCCAGAGCTTGTCGGCGCCGCGCTTGGCCAGCGTGTGGTCGATCTGCAGCGAGCCGCGAAGGCGCACCACGTCGGCGGCGCTGTAGCCGCGCTTCACGCCCTTCCAGCGCGGGTTCTCGGCCCAGTCCTTCTCAAGGGCGGCGATCTGCTGTTCACGGGTCAAGCTCGTCATGGTCATCTCCTGCTGCTAGGTCAAAAAGAGGGTGAATCGATGAATCAAATTTAGTCGCCGATCCTGTGCAGCGGGAGACTTATGTCTTATATAAGACTGAAAATTTAATCCTTAAAAATCAATAAGTTAATTTAAAAATTCTGGATTACGAAATCAATTTCACCATCATGAGAAATTTTGTGGCGGCGCACAACGGCCGCACTCCACGATATGAAACGTTCATTTCGCATCGTGGAGGCGTGCGGATCAGAGCCCCCCGATGAAGTAGCGCTTCAGGCCCGCCAGCACCATTTCCACCGCCACCGCCGTCAGCACCAGGCCCATCAGCTTCTCGAAGGCGGAGATCACCGAGTCGCCCAGCAGCTTGCGGATGCGGCTCGCCAGCAGCAGCACGATGACGCAAACGGCCATCGCCGCGCTGAGCGCGCCGATCCACGACCACATGCGCTCCGGCTGCCGCGAGGCCAGCAGCAGCACCGTGGCCATCGCCGACGGGCCGGCGAACAGCGGCACGGCCAGCGGGAAGATGTAGGGTTCGCGGCCCGGCTCCAGCCCGTAGGCCGATTCGCCGGCACCGCCGAAGATCATCCGCGTCGCGATGATCGCGAGGATCACGCCGCCGGCCACCTCCAGCGAGCGCTCGGACAGGTGCATCACCTCCAGGAAGGTGCCGCCACCGAACATGAAGGCCATCAGCACGGCGAAGGCGATGCCGACCTCGCGGATCGCGATGATGGTGCGGCGCTCGGGCCGCACCTGGCTCATGATCGAGATGAACAGTGGCAAGCTGCCCAGTGGGTCGAGCACCAGCAGCAGAAGAATGAAGGCTGAGAGAAAGGTGTGGTCCATGGGACTCGATTGTCCCTGGCGTTTTCGATCGATCCGCGATCAGAAGCTCGCGCTGAGCGTCGCGCCGATCGTGCGCGGGCGCAGATAGAACGCCTCGGTCACGTACTGCACATTGGGCTGCTGCAGCACCGTGTGGTTGTTGCCGAGGTTCTTGACGAACAGGTTCAAGTCGAACTTCTCGAAGTTCATGCCCCAGCTCGCATCGGCCGTGAAGTAGCCCGGCCGTTTGTAGTCGGTGTCGCCGCGGAACAGTGAGCCGTGGCTGTCGCCGGTCCATTGGCCGTTCAGGCGCACAACCGAGTCGATGCCGGCCAGTGCGAAACGGTACTCGCCGCCCAGGTGCAAGCTGTAGCGAGGCACGCCCTGGATGCGGTCGCCCTTGCGCACGTTCAGGTTGCCGTCGTCGTCGGTGCCCAGCGCGGGAACGTTCTCGGCGAAGACTGCACGGTTGTAGCCGCCACCTGCGCTGACCGTCAGAGACGGGGTCACGCGGGCCTTCAGGTCGATCTCGAGACCATCGCTGGTCGCGCGGCCGACATTGGTCTCGAAGTCGAAGCCCGTCGTCGGCAGGCCCACGTCCTGCTGGATGTTCTTCCAATCGATGTGATACGCCGACAAGTCCAGCAATACCTTGCCGCCCAACAGGCGCGACTTGCTGCCGATCTCGTAGCTGCGCAGCGTATCGGGCTTGAAGGTGGCCGGCGCCTCGGTGAGGCCCAGCGTGGCCAGGTCGGCCAGCGTGCCGGCGTAGATCGGAATCGGCCGGTTCGCGCCACCCAGGCGGAAGCCCTCGGCCACGTTGGCGTACAGGGAGGTGTCTTCGCTCACGTCCCAGCTCAGCGCGAAACGCGGCGTGGCTTTGTTGGCCTTGCTGTCGATCTGCGTTGTCGACGGGCCACCGGCGAAGAAGAAATCGCCCTCGCGGCGGAAGTTCTCGCTCGACCGCAGATAGCGCAGACCCGCGGTGAAGCGCAGCGCCGGGCTGAAGTGCCAGGTCAGCTCGCCGAACACCGAGTTCTGCTTCGTCTTGTAGTGGCGGGCCGAGTAGTAGCTGTTGTCGTTCGGGAAGGCGCCGGCGTACATGCCGGAGTCGTCGCTCCAGTTGGACAGGTCGTTGATGTCGGCGCCCTTGTCTGTGAAGGCCTTGGTGATGCCGAAGACGGGCTCGCTGTCGACCACATCGGTCTTCGTCGTCGCGCTGAAGAAGCCCGCGACCCAGGTCAGCGGCAGGCCGTTGCCGGGCGTCCAGTCCTTCGAAGCCAGACGCAGTTCCACCGAGACCTGGTCGATCTTGTTGTTCAGGTACACATCCGACGGTAGATAGCTCACGACATCGGCCACCGCCGTATTCGTGATCAGCGAACCGATGTAGCTGCTGTTGACGCTGGTGCCGTCCTGGATGCGGTTGAACTTGCGCTTGTAGCCGTTGACCACGCCGGTGAAGTCGGCAAAGCCCAGGTCGCCGTTAAGCGTCAGCGAGGGCACGGTCAGCTTGTCGTCGCCCGGCTCCTGCACGATCTTCGAGGTCTGGAAGCGCGCCAGCGGTACGCCGGCGTTGTACTGCTGGTAGTCGCCCACGGTCAGGTAGGCGGCGTCGATGTCATGGCTCTTGTTGTGCTGGTAGAACAGCGCGGGCGTCAAGGACCAGTCGTTGTTGAACTTCACCTTGGCCGAGAGTCTCAGCACCGACCAGTCGTTGCTATTGATGCCCTTGTCGATCACCTTCAGCGACTGCGGATCCACCTGGTCGATATAGCCGCTGTCGTGACCCGTCTGCACGCCGATGCGCAGCGCCGCCGTGCCGGTGGCAAGCGGCACGTTCAGCACGCCCTGCGCCGTCCAGTTGGTGCCGCCATGGCTGGTGCTCGACATCTCCGCGCTGACATCGCCGCTGAACAGCTTCAGGTCGGGCTGCTTGCTGATGAAGCGCAGCGTGCCGCCCATCGATCCCGCCCCGTACAGCGTGCCCTGCGGACCGCGCAGCACCTCCACCCGCTCCAGGTCGAAGAAGCGCGGCTCGGCCGTGCCCTGGCTGTAGAGGTTGCGCGTCGTCAAGGACACGTCGTCCAGGTAGACGCCCACCGTCGCCGAGCCGGCCTGGGAACTGACGCCACGGATCTCGATGTTCGACAGGCCCGGCCCCGACCCGCTCTGGCCGCTGAACGAGATGTTCGGCACGTTGCGCGTCAGGTCGCCGACGTCCAGGATCTGGTTCTCCTTCAGCGACTCACCGCTGATGGCCGAGACGCTCAACGGCACCTTGCGTGCCTCCTCGGTGCGCTTCTGCGAGGTGACGACCACCGTGTCCAGCACGCTGCTATCCGTCTGCTGGGCGAGCGATTGGCCAGAGAGGACGATCAGGCAGGCGGCGGCAATCAGGCTCTTGTCGAACATCGGAAGCTCTCCCGGATTTGTTAATCCGCGGATGCTGCTCAGAACCGTGCAAAGCCACAAGTGCGCGCACCGCACAAAGGCAGAAGCGTTGCCTTTGTGCGACTTTCGCACCAGACCGAGCCGCACACGGCCCAATCAGGCGCGCGGATGGTGCGCCTGCATGATCGTCCGGAGGCGCTCCCGCGCCACGTGCGTGTAGATCTGCGTCGTCGAAAGGTCGGCGTGGCCCAGCAGCAGTTGCACCGAGCGCAGGTCCGCGCCGTGGTTCAACAGGTGCGTGGCGAACGAGTGCCGCAGGCTGTGCGGCGACGGCAGCCGCGCGATGCCGGCGGCCAGCGCGTTCTTCTTGACGATAACCCAGAACATCTGCCGCGTCATGCCCTCGCCGCGCTGGGTGACGAACAGCGCATCGCTCACCTGCCCGCCCAGCAGTGCGCCGCGGGCCTCGCGCAGATAGCGCATCAGCCAGGCGTGCGCCTCCTCGCCGAAGGGCACGATGCGCTCCTTGTCGCCCTTGCCGGTGATGCGCAGCATCGCCTCCTTGAAGCCCACGTGCACGCTCTTCAGCGTCACCAGCTCGGTCACGCGCAGGCCGCTGGCGTACATCAGCTCCAGCATCGCGCGGTCGCGCAGGCCCAGTGGGGTTTCGACATCGGGCGCGGCCAGCAGCGCCTCGACCTGCGCCTGGGACATCGTCTTGATATCGCGCGCCAGCGTCTTGGCGTTGGACAGCCGCAGGGTCGGGTCTTGCGTGATGCGCTGCTCGCGCAGGGCCCAGCGGTAGTAGCGCTTGAACACGCTGAGCCGACGGTTGGCGCTGGTGGCCTTGTCCTGCTGGCGCGTCATCGCATAGGCCTGCAGGTCGATCTCGCCGCACTGGTCCAGCGCCCTGCCCTGCCCGGCCGCCCAGGCCGCCAGCAGGTTCAGGTCGCGCCGGTAGGCTTCCAGCGTGTTGCGGGAGAGGCCGTCTTCCAGCCACAGCGTCTCGATGAAGGCGTCGATCGCCGGGGTGCTGGGGTTCTGTTCAAGGGTCGTGGTCACGGCGCAACGATACTCTGTGCCCTGATGTCCAACTCCCTGCTCCTGCTCCCCGACTTCCTGCTGATCCTCTGCGGCTTCGCGATCTGCCGTTGGACGGCGCTGGACCGGCCGGTGTGGGAGGCCGCCGAGCGGCTCGTCTACTACCTGCTGTTCCCGGTGCTGCTGTTCAACTCGGTCGTGCACACGCCGCTCGATCCGGGCAGCACGACGAGCCTCGCCATCGGCGGCGTGCTGGTCTGCATCACCGGCATCGCGCTGGCCTATGCGCTGCAGCTGCTGCCCAAGGTCGACGCGCTGGCCCATGCCTCCGGCGCGCAGACGGCCTTCCGCTTCAACTCCTTCATCGCGCTGGCCGTGGCCGAACGCCTGCTCGGCGCGCAGGGCGTGGCCTGGGTCGCGCTGCTGATCGCGCTGGGCGTGCCGATCTGCAATGTGGCTGCCGTCTGGCCGCTGGCGCGGCATGGCGGCCAGGGCTACCTGAAGGAACTGGCGCGCAATCCGCTGATCATCGCGACTGTCGGCGGCCTCATCTGCAACGTCGCCGGCCTGCACTTGCCCCAGCCGGTGACGCTGACACTGCACCGCATCGGCCAGGCCTCGCTGCCGCTGGGGCTGATGGCCGTCGGCGCGGGCCTGCGCCTGGGCGCGCTGCGCGAGTGGCCGCGGCTGGCGGCCGGCTTCATGGCCATCCGCCACCTCGCCCTGCCGCTGATAGCGCTGGCGCTCGGTGCGCTGCTGCACTTGCCGGCACCGCAGCGCCTGCTGCTGCTGATGTTCTCGGCCGTGCCGACGGCTTCAAGTTGCTACGTGCTGGCCGCACGCATGGGCGGCCGGGCCGATTTCGTCGCCGGGCTGGTCACCCTGTCGACCCTGATAGGCATGCTCAGCCTGCCGTTGTGGCTGCTGATAGCGCCCAACTGATGTGCTCGGCCAGCAGCGGCGAGGCCGTCGGCAAGGCCGCTTCCAGCACCTGGCGCAGTTCGGGCCGCTCGCCCGCCCGCAGCGCGTTGCCCATCACCACCGCCAGATTGCGCCGCCAGCGTGCGTGGCCGATGCGGCGGATTGCCGAGCCTTCCATGCGGCGCAAGAACTCGGCCTCGCTCCAGCCCCAGAGTTCCAGCAGGTCGCCGCGCGCCAGTTCAGGCCGCACATCGAAATCGGCCACCACCGCCTTCTGCGCGAACTTGTTCCACGGGCAGGCGAGCTGGCAGTCGTCGCAGCCGTAGACGCGGTTGCCGATCGCCTCGCGCAGCTCCAGCGGGATAGCCTCGTCGGATTCGATCGTCAGGTAGGAGATGCAGCGCCGCGCGTCCACGCGGTAGGGCGCGACGATCGCCTGCGTCGGGCAGGCGTCGATGCAGGCGCTGCATTGGCCGCAGTGGGCCGTCACCGGTTCGCTGGGCGGCAGCGGCAGGTCCACGTAGATCTCGCCGAGGAAGAACATCGAGCCCGCCTCGCGGTGCAGGGTCAGCGTGTGCTTGCCGCGCCAGCCGATGCCGCTGCGCGAGGCCAGTTCCACCTCCAGCACGGGGGCCGAATCGGTGAACACGCGGTGGCCGAAGGGGCCCAGCTCATCGGCCAGCCTATCCGCCAGTTGCTGCAGCCGCGAGCGCAGCACCTTGTGATAGTCCCGCCCGCGGGCATAACTCGACACTTGAGCGTGCTGCGGGTCGCCCACGCGGCGCCATTCGACGGCCTGCCAGTCGTCCGCCGCGTCACGCGGCAGGTAGTCCATCCGCGCGGTGATCACGCGCAAGGTGCCCGGCACCAGCTCCGCCGGCCGCGCGCGCTTGAGCCCGTGTGCCGCCATGTAGTGCATGCTGCCGTGGAAGCCCGCCTCCAGCCAGGCCTGCAGACCGCCCTCGGCCGACGCGAGATCGATGCCGGCCACGCCGATCTGTGAGAATCCCAGCTCATGCGCCCACTTGCGCAGGTCGTCCATCAGCACCTGCGTGTCGATATTGCTGACTACTTCTCGATTTTCTCGCGGATGCCCCATTTGCCGATTGTAGAAACCCGCCTGTGGCCCGATGAAGCCGCCTGCGAAACCTTCGCCCGCGAGCTGGCACGTGTTCTTTCCAATGGACCGGGCTTGATGACCGCCAGCATCGAGCTGCACGGCTCGCTCGGTGCCGGCAAGACCAGCCTGGTGCGGCACCTGCTGCGCGCCCTGGGCGTCACCGGCCGGATCAAGAGCCCGAGCTACGCCGTGCTGGAAAGCTACTCGCTGCGCGACTGGGGTGGCGAGGGCGATGTCAGCCATTTCGACTTCTACCGCTTCGCCGACCCGCGCGAATGGGAGGACGCGGGCTTTCGCGACATCTTCACTGCGCCGGGCTTGAAGCTCAGCGAATGGCCCGAAAAGGCGGCGGGCATGCTGCCTGCCGCGGACCTGCAGATCTGGCTCTCTGTCAACGAGGACGAGAGCCGCAGCGTGAAGCTGGTGGCCGGCACCGAACGGGGCCAGGTCTTGCTGCAGGGCTTGGGAGGTCAGGAATGAAGACGATGGGGGAGCGCCGCAAGGCACTGAAGTCGATGGGCGCGCTGGCACTGGTGCTGAAGGCGCCGCAGCTGCTGGCTGCCACCGGTGCAGGCCCGAGCATCATCGCCGTGCGGGTCTGGCCCGCCGACGAATACACGCGGGTCACGCTGGAGTCCGACCGGCCGCTGGTCGCCAAGCACCTGCTGGTCGAATCGCCGGAGCGCCTGGTCATCGACATCGAGGACCTGGAACTCAGCGCCGGCCTGCGCGAACTGCTGGGCAAGGTAAAGGCGGACGACCCCTTCATCGCCGGCGTGCGCGTGGGCCAGAACACGCCGAGAGTCGTACGCATCGTGCTCGACCTGAAGCAGCCGGTGGCGCCGCAGATCTTCACGCTCGGACCGGTCGCGGCCTACAAGGATCGGCTCGTGTTCGACCTGTACCCGAAGGTCGAGGTGGACCCGCTGCTGGCGCTGATCCGCGAGAAGGACGCGGCCGAGCGCGAGGCCGCTCAATCGGTGCAGGACGCGCTGGGCGAGCTGATCGGCAAGATCGACCGACCGCTGCCGAGCGTGACGCCGGCCTCGGCGCCGCCGCTGCCGCCTACACCGCCTGTCGTCGCCGCCGCATCGGCCCCACCTGCGTCTCCGCCGGCACCGCCCCTGGTGATCGGCACCACCCAGGCCAAGCTCGACCGCCTGATCGTCATCGCGCTGGACCCCGGCCACGGCGGAGAGGACCCCGGCGCCAGCGGCCCCTCGGGCCTGCACGAGAAGGACGTCGTGCTGCAGGTAGCGCTGAAGCTGCGCGAGCGGCTCAACAGCAACCCGAACATCCGCGTGATGATGACCCGCGACGCGGACTTCTTCGTGCCGCTCGGCGAGCGCGTGCGCAAGGCGCGCCGCGTGCAGGCCGACCTGTTCGTCTCCATCCATGCCGACGCCTTCATCACGCCCAAGGCGCGGGGCGCCTCGGTATTCGCGCTCAGCGACGGCGCCGCCACCAGCTCCGCCGCGCGCTGGATGGCTGACAAGGAGAACGCGGCCGACATGGTGGGCGGCGTCAACAAGAGCGTGGCGGTCAAGGACGCAGGCGTGCTGCGCGCGATGCTGGACATGAGCACCAGCGCGCAGATCAAGGACAGCCTGAAGCTCGGCGGCGAAGTGCTCAAGCAGATCGGCGGCGTGGGCAAGCTGCACAAGGGCGCTGTCGAACAGGCGGGCTTCGCGGTGCTGAAGGCGCCGGACGTACCCTCGATCCTGGTCGAGACCGGCTTCATCTCGAACCCCGAGGAAGAATCCAAGCTGCGCGACCCGGCCTACCAGGACAAGCTCGTCGAGGCGCTGGCCACCGGCATCGCCCGCTACTTCGCCAAGAACCCGCCGCTGGCGCGGCACCGGGTCATTTCGTAACCGGCCGGCTACTTGGTGTTGCGGAAGCGCTCGCGCAGGCGCTCCAGTTCCGCGTCCGACACGCCAAGGTCCTGCGCATTGAAGGCCCGCGTGTCCGGCGTGTGCATCAGCACCGCCTGGGTCTCGTTGACCATCAGCTCCTCGTTGCCGGGGTCGTAGTCGAGGCTGCCGAGGTACTTGCGGAACATCTGCCGCTCGTTCTCGGTCAGGCCCTTGCGCCAGAACTCCCAGCACTGCTGGCGGTAGTTGCTGTTGGTGAAGTACTCGCCGTGGCTCAGCTCGTGGCGCAGCACCGATTCGCGGCGCTTCGCATCGATCAGCTCGTCCTGCGTCGTCTGCGGGTCGTCCGGCTGCTCGGCGGTGAAGCTCACCAGCGCACGCTCCGAGGTGGAGTGGTAGCTGCCGTCCAGCTCCTTCTTCAGCACGCCCCAGCGCAGCAGGTTCTCGCGCAGGCGCTGCTCCTGGCCGTTCAAGGTCGGCTGGTCGGCCTGGTCGGCCAAGGTGTAGAACTGGGCCAGCCGGTCCATCGTGTAGTCGTGGCCGGAATAGAAGGTGGCGGCGTTGTCGCCGCTGCGCTTGATCAGGTCGGCCAGCTCGCCGTTGTCCAGCAGGCGGTCGCGCGGGCCGGCGCGCTTCTCGATGAAGGCGGCCATGCGGTTCATCGTCTCGCCCTGCTCGATCAGCGAGGGGAACTCCAGCACCAGCACCGCGGTGTTCTCGCGCAGCCGCCACCACAGCCAGTCCGGCACCGTCTTCGCCGCCAGGATCTCATCGAGGCTGGCCACCGGCATCGCCGGCGGCGGTATCGGCTTGCGCCAGTTCCACAGCACCAGCCCCGCCGCCAGCACGATCAGCGCCGTGCCGCCGGTGGCGGCAAGCGCGATGATCCAGCGCTTGCGCTTGGACTTGCTGGAACGGCGGCGCGGGGAGCGTGAAGACCGGGAGGATGAAGACGACGAGGACGAGGACGACGAACGATGGCGCCGCCGGCGCGGTGCCAGCAGGTTCGCGGTCGCGTCGGCGGGCTCACCGCCAGGGCCTGGCGGCGGCTCCTTCGGCTCGCTCAAGGCGGGCTCGCGGGGACGATCAGTTGCGGACGGTGACGATCGTGACGCGGCGGTTTTCCGGCGCGTCGACGCGGGCCTTGTTCATCGGCTCGCTGGAACCCTTGCCGACCGGCGTCAGGCGCTCGGGCAGCAGGCCGGCGTGGCTCACCAGGTAGTTGGCCACCGACTCGGCGCGCAGCTGCGAGAGCTTCTGGTTCGCGTCGGCATCGCCGCGGGCGTCGGCATGGCCTTCGACCTTGAACGAGAAGCCGGCCAGCGCGTCGGACTGCAGCGCGCGTGCCAGCACGTCCAGCGAGCCCTGCGACTCGGTCGTCAGCGCGGCCGAGTTGGAGTCGAAGGTGATCAGCAGACTGGCCTTGCCGGCGCCGGGCTTGGGGGCCGGCGTGCTGCTGCTGCCGGCACGGTTGGCGGCCTTGAAGCCGCGCGTGGCGCCGGCGACGGCCTCGGGGCCTTCGATCTGCAGTGCATCGATCAGCGCCGATTCGGTCACCTGCGAGCCCTTCAGCACCGGATTGCCGGCCGGCGCGGAGGCTGCCTGCGCCATCGCACCCACGCTGAACACGGCCGAAGCCACGAAAACGGCGCCCGTCAGGGTCTTGATCAGGATCTTGCTCACGATGTGCCCCTCACTCCACGTATCTTGAAAGTTATGCATGCTAACGCTGCCGGTGCTTACTGTGGCCCGACATCGAGCTGGCGCTGCTCGAACAGGTAGTCGCCGCCGCGCTGGTGGCCCGCCGCGGCGGAGGCGCCGTACTGCGGCCGCTGCGGCAGCTCGCGCGCCACGGCGAAACGCACGCGCTCGAACACATTGCCGCCGGCCTGCCACTGCTTCAGCTGGCCCAGCTGGTTCAGCAGGTTGAAGGTGAACGGCGAGTGGCCCTGCTTGCCGGCGTCCGACACCGGCTCATTGCCGCCCGAAGACATCACGACGACCGATTTCTGCTGCAGCACCTGCGCCGGGTCCGGCGGCGTGCCGCTCGGGCGGATGCGCTCGTCCGACACCAGCGAGCCGGAGTAGCAGCTGTCCGAGATCAGCGCCACCTGCGAGGCGCCGATCTGGTTGATCAGGCGGCCGATGTCGGCGTTGCTGAGCCAGGTCTCGGGCTTCTTCGCATCGGCGTCGGACAGCAGCCAGTAGCCCTGCCCCGTCTGCTGGACCAGCTCGCCGTGGCCGGCGTAGTAGATCGACACCGAGTCCTTCGGGCCCATCGCCAGCGCCAGGCGATTCAGCGTACCGATCACCGAGGCCTTGGTGGCGTTCGGGATCACCACGGTCTCGTAACCCAGCTTGCCTTCGAACATCGAGCCCATCGCCTCGGCGTCGTTGATCGCGTTGCCCAGGGACGGGATCGTCCGGTCCTCGTAGGCATCGACGCCGATCACCACGGCCACCTTGCGCTCGATCTGCGGCAGTGCCGCGAGCTTCACATGGCGCCGCGTCGGCAGGGCCTGCACCGGGGCGGGCGGCGGTGCGACAGGCGCCGCGGCCACGACGGGAGCGGCCGGCGCTGCTGCAACCGGCGCGGGCACGGGTGCAGCAGCCGGCGCAGCGACCGGCGCGCTGGCCAGCGCCTGCGCCGTGCCCTCCGCCTGGGCCTTGCGCTTCAGTTCGTCGGTCACGGCACAAGTGCCGGCCGCGGCCTCCGACAGCGACTGGCAGGCATGCACATCGGCCAGCCCGGGGTTCTTCTCAAGCTTGGCCGCGGCCTCGGCCAGCAGTGCCTGCTTGTAGGCGTCGCGCTCTGCCAGCAGAGACGCCAGCGCGTCCATCGACAGGGCCGACAGCCGCACCGGCGCGAAGCTCGCGGCGACCGGCGAGGCCGTGCTGCCGCTCGACGCGGGCGGGCTCGTCAGGTCCACCATGCCCGAGGAGGTGTTCATGCTCGTCGGCGCCGTCGGCATCGTCAGGCCCACCGGCGCCACCGACTGGATCGCCACCGCCGTCGACTGGATGACCACCTGCGGCGGGGACGCCGTCGTCGGCGCGCTCACCGTCAACGCGCTTGCGTTACCGGGCGCCTGCACGAACTGGTAGTTCTGCGCCTCCAGGCCCTGGCCGTTGATCGCATAGCTGCCCTGCGGCGAGGTGGCCGTGGCCGAGGTCGTGAAGCTCAGGCTGCCGCTGGTCGAATTGGCCTGCGTGTCGTCGCCCAGGAAGCCGCTGACGCTGCCGCTCAGCGCCGGCAGCGCCGCGTTCAGTGCCTTGGTGACCGGGTCGGCCACGTAGCTGAGCATGGCGGGAGTGATGTCCGCCGCCAAGTTCGGCTGCGACACCAGCGTGTAGTTGCCGGCGTCCGCACCGGTGAGGCTCAGGCCCGACACCGTCACCTGCTTGCCGGCGCCGACGTTCTTGTCGGCGAAGGCGCCGCTGGCCGTGCCGGCCAGGCCCACCGTGTCGCCGGCGAAGGCGCTGACGCTGGCGGTGCCGCCGAGCGTTGCCGCGGTCGTCGCGTCGTAGACCTTGCTGCCGGCCGTGAGGCCGCCGATCTGCAGCGTGGCCGGCGTGATGTTCGCCTTCAGCCCCGTCGGCTGGACCAGCGTGTAGTTGCCCGCGTCGGCGCCGGTGAGGCTCAGGCCCGAGACCGTGACCGTCTTGCCGGTGCCGACGTTCTTGTCCGTGAACTGCGCGCTGCCGGTGCCGGACACGCTCACCAGGTCGCCCGCGAAGCTGCCGAGGCTCGCCGTGCCGCCCAGCGTGGCGCCCAGCGTCGCGTCGTACACCTTGTTCTGCGCGACCAGGCCGCTCACCAGCAGCGAGGCCGGCGTGATGTCGGCCGTCAGGCCGCCCGACGATCCGCTCGGGCCGCTGACCGTGTAGTTGCCCGCATCGGCGCCGGTCAGCACGAGGCCACTTACGGTCACGGTCTTGCCGGTGCCGACGTTCTTGTCGCTGAAGTTGCCCACGTAACCGGCCTGCACCGACACGCTGTCGCCAGGCAGCGCAAACACGCTGGCCGTACCGCCCAGCGTCGCGACGGTCGTCGCGTCGTAGGTCTTGCCGACCGCCGTGAGGCCGCTGACGGTCAGGTTCAGCGGCGTGATGTTCGCCGTCAACGGGTTGGCGAAGGCGAGCACGTAGTTGCCGCCGTCGTCCCCGCCCAGCGACAGGCCCGTCACGCTCACCGTCTTGCCGTTGGCCACGTTCTTGTCGGCGAAGCTGCCGCTGGCCGTTCCCTGCAGCGACACGTCGTCGCCGCTGATCGGCGTCACCTGTGCGGTGCCAGTGAGCGTCGCGCCTGTGCCACCGTTGTAGATCCTGTTCTGCGCGGTGAGGCCGCCGATGTACAGCGTGGCCGGCGTGATGCTGGCCTTCAGGCCGCTGGCGTTGACGACGTTCCAGTTGTAATTGCTCGTCAGGCCGGCGTTCGCGCCGGTGCCGTCGTTCACCGAGACATTGGCTTCCACGCCCTTGTCGGTGCCGACGTTCTTGTCGCTGAACGTGCCGCTGGTAGTGATCGTCAGCTGCTCGCCGGCCACCAGGCCGGTCGTGCTGGCGGTCACGTTCGCGGTGGTCGTACGGTCGTAGACCTTGTCGAGGGCGGCCAGCGTGATCGTCAGATCCGCCGGATTGATCGTCGCCTGGATGTGCGACTGCAGGGTCAGGCCGTAGATCGGCTTGTTGTTGCCGTCCAGGTAGGTGACCAGGCTGTCGTCGTTCAGGTTCACCGAGCCGTAGCCGGCGTCCTTGCTGTCAAACAGCAGGGTGGCGCCGGACGCCACCGTGGCGGTGCCGACGGAAGTGGAGACGTTGAAGCTGGTGCCCGTCGACGTCACGGCACGCGTGCCGTCGTAGGTCTTGTCCGGCGTGAAGCCGTTCAGGTTGGCATTCGGCTGCGTGCTGGAGACGAAGCCGTTGCCGACATCGTTGGCCCAACTCGCCGGGCCGGTGGCGCCGTAGCGGGTGAAGTCGTAATCCGAGATCTGCGAGTCGAAGTTGTTTTCGTCGTTGATGTCGGCCGACCAGACGATCCAGCGCCCGCCGTTGACCTGCAGCCCCTGCGAGCCCGCCATGTTGACGAAGTGACCGATGCCGGTGCCGTTGTTGCCTTCGATCAGGATCGCGTCGCCGCTGGGCCGGTTCGAGATCAGCGCCGAGCCGCCGCTCAGCGTCAGGCTGTCGGCCTGGATCGTGAGCAGGCCATCGGCCGTGATCTGGCTGCCGCTCAGCGTCATCGCGGATGCGCCGCTGAGGTTGATCACGCCCCCGGTCGTGGTGATGGTCGAGCTGGACAGCGACATGGTCGCCGACGAGCCACCCACGGACATGCTGATGTCGCCGCCGGCACCAAGCGTCGCGCCGCTCAGTTCGATGCCGGTGCCGCCCACGCCGGTGATCGTCATCGGGCCGCTGCCCGCGGTCAGCGTCCCGGTGTCCACCTCCACGCCCGGACCGAAGGACGAAGATCCGTGCACCGTGATCTGCCGGCCCGTCACCTGGCTCGACGCACTGACGCCGACGCCCGACTGGCTGCTCGCGCTGGCGCCGTAGAGGGAAACGCTGCCGGAGCCGGCCTCGACGACGCTGGAGTTGGCGATGCTGACGCCACCGGGCGCCGCGCCGGAGAGGCTGCCACCGTTGGGCAGGGTCACGCTGCCGCCGCCACCGAGCACGATGGCACCGCCGCCGCTCGAGATCGAGCTGCTGTTGAGCGAGACCACGCCGCTGCCGGCGCTCAAGGTCACGTTGAGTGGAATGCCGTTGTTGCCGAGGAGTGCCGAGCTCAGCAGGACGTTGTTGTCGGCCAGCAGGTTCGCGGAGAGCGCACCGCTGCCGGTGAAGACGACGCTGGCGTTGTTGATCGTGATCGTGCCGGCCTGCGCGCTGAGACCGTCAATGGCGGTTGCCGTCAGGTTGCCGCCGATGCTGCTGCCAGCAAAGGACAGCGCTTCCGCCGTGACGCTCACGTCGCCGCCGGCAGCGGTCGTGAAGCCCACCTTGAAGTTGCCGAACTTGTTGCCCGTGTCGGTCAGGTTGATCGACTGGCCGGCGGCCGCGGTGGTGAAGCTGCTGCCATCGGCACCCAGTACCAGGGCGCCGGACTGCGAGATGCCGCCCGTGGACGCCGCGGCCGTCAGCTTGCCGCCGATGGTGCTGGCTGCGAAGTTGATCGTGTCGCCCGTGAGGCTGGCGTCAGCCGCCGTCCCGGTGGTATTCAGCGACACAGTGTGGCCGCTCAGCACGTTGGCCTGCGTCAGCGCGATCGTCTGACCTGTCGCGCTGGTGGTGAAGCTGCTGCCGTCGGCGCCGACCGAGAAAGGCGCGGTCTGCGTGATGCTGCCGGTGTCGGAGATCAGCACCAGCTTGCCGCCGAGGTTGCTGATGCTCGTCGGGATCGAGATGCTGCCCTGGTCCCGGATGATCACGTCCTGCGGCGCCGAGAACGTCAGGAAACCGCTGGACAGGCCCGCGATGCTGTTGGCCTGGCTGCCCAGATCGATGCTGCTGCCGATGCCGCTGGCGGTGAAGCTGCTGCCAATCTGGGTTGTGGTGATGGCGCCCGTCTGGCTGATGCCGCCGGCAGTGGAGGTCACGTTGATGTTGCCGTTGGTGCCCGAGGCATTGACCGTCGGCAAGATGATGCTACCGGCCGCGTTCAGCGTGATGTTGCCCGCACCGAGTTGCACGCCGGTGCCGAAGTGCAGTGCGCCGACGCCCGAAGGCGCCGGTGGATTGGTGCCCGAGGTGAAGGTGTAGTTCGCGGTCAGACTCAAAGCCAGCATGCCGCCGATCGAGGCATTGACGTCGATGTCGTTGCCGGCATGCATCGTCAATGCATGGGCCGCGCCCCCTGCGTTGATCGCGCTGTTGACCGTGATGTTGTTGGTCGCCTCCAGCACCACGTCGCCGGTGCTGAGCATGGACTGCACGGCCCCACTCGTGATCACGCTGTTCGCGCCCGGGGCGTAGTCCCAGGCCACCGTGCCAAAAGTGAGGTCGGCGTTGCTGCCGTCGCCATTGACATCGGCTCCCGTTGCCTGGATCGTCAGGTTCAAGGGATCCAGCAGCAGCGTGCCCCGCGCACCCGCTACAGAGCCCAGGTCGGCGAAACCCCGGAAATCCAGAAACTGCTTGCCGGACACTTCGGCGAAGCCGCCGTTCCCGCCGTCCGCGCCACCGCGGGCCGACAGGCTGCCCAGGAAGCGCGTGTTGTCGTCGGACCAGACGACAACGCTGCCGCCGTCGCCGCGCCCGGTGGCATCCGCATGCAACTGCACGCCGGAACCGACGTAGGTGCGCGCGGCCGTCGGCAAGGTGCCGGCGCCGTGGAAATCGCCGCCAATGCGGATCGCGCCGCCGCCGCTGGCGCCCGAGGCGTCGACCAGCGCACTGCCCAGCAGCACGGCCTCGTTGCCGAGCACGTCGATGGAACCACCCTGCCCGTTCGCCGCCGTGGCGCTGGTGATGCTGCCGTCGGCCAGGGTCACGCGTTCGCTGGCCTGCAGCACGATCTCGCCGCCGGGGCCCACGCCCAGCGAATCGGCGCGCACGACGCCCTGCTGGTTGACCGTCGCGGCCTGCACGTCGATGCGGCCGGCGTTGAGCGAGCCGAGGTTCAGCACCTCGCCGGCCGGTGCCGTCACCTTGACGGTGAAGCGCGGCGTGGCGGTGTCCAGCAGTTCGATGCTGGCGCCCGCGGCCAGCACGATCTGGCCGCCCTGGGTGTCGATCAGGCCTTCATTGCTGACGCCGCCGGCACCGGCCAGCAGCAAGACCTGGCCCCCGGCCGCGCTGCGGATCTCGCCCTGGTTGACGATGCTGCCCTGCGCCGAACCGGCGGGCGTCGTGAACAGGTAGCGCCCGGCGGTCCAGTCGCTGTCGTTGAGGTTCAGCGTGGACGTGACGAGGCCCGCGACGTCGACGCGGGCGCCCTGGCCGAACAGCACGCCGTTGGGGTTCAGCAGCCACACCCGGCCATTGCTGGACAGGCTGCCGAGGATGCTGGACGGGTCGTTGCCGGTGACGCGGTTGAGCACCTGGCTGGTCGCGCTCGGCTGGTCGAAGCGGACGCTGTTGCCGGCGCCGATCGAGAAGCTCTGCCAGTTCAGGATCGCGCCGTTGCTGTTCGTGATCGTCAGCTTGCTGCCGTTGGTGACGGCGGTGGCCTGGCCCTGCACGACCTGCAAGCCGGTCGGCAAGGTCGGCGGTGAGGCCTGGCCCATGCCGAGCCAGGCGCAACCGGCCAGGGCGAGAACGAGGCGGCGCGGGGTGAAGTGCCGGATGGGACGATGGCTTGCGGGTTGCTTGGTCACTGCTGCGGGGTGTTGTTGTTGGTGCCGCTGGCGTTGGCGCCGGCGGCGTCGAGCTGGCGCTGCTCGAACAGATAGTCACCGCCGGCCTGGTGGCCGACCGCGGCGCCGTATTGCGGACGTTGCGGCAGTTCCTTGGCAACGGCGAAGCGGACTCGCTCGAAGACGTTACCACCGGGCTGCCACTTGTCCACCTGGTTCAGCTGGTTCATCAGGTTGTAGGAGAACGGCGAGTGGCCCTGCTTGCCGCTGTCGAACACCGGCTCGTTGCCGCCCGAGGACATCACGACGACCGACTTGCGCTCCAGCAGTTCCGTGGGGTCGATGCTGCCGGTGCTGCTGCCGCGGATGCGCTGGTCGGCCGAGACCAGCGAGCCGGAATAGCAGCTGTCCGAGATCAGCGCCACCTGCGAAGCGCCGATCTGCGTGACCAGGCGGCCGATGTCGGCATTGCTAAGCCAGGTCTCGGGCTTCTTCGCATCGGCGTCGGACAGTAGCCAATAGCCTTGGGATGTGGCCTCGACGACGTCGCCGTGGCCGGCGTAGTAGATGACCACGGAGTCCTTCGGGCTCATCGTCAGTGCGAGGCGGTTCAGCGTGCCGATCACGGTGGCCTTGGTCGCGTTCGGGATCACCACGGTCTCGTAGCCGAGCTTGGATTCGAACAGCTTGCCCACCGCTTCGGCATCGCTGACGGCGTTGTCGAGCTGCGGGATCTCCTTGTCCTCGTACTTGTCGACGCCGATGATCACCGCGACCTTGCGCTCGATCTGCGGCAGCGAGGCCTGCTTGACGTGGCGGCGCGTGGCCAGGAAGGCCTGCTCCTGCAGGCTGGGCTTCTGCGGTTCCTGCACGGAGGCTTCCGCCTTCGCGGTCAGGGCCGCCTGCTGGCGCTTCAGGTCCACGGTCACCAGGCAGGCGCCGGACGCGGCATCGCCCAGGCTCGTGCAGGCGCGCACGTCGGCCAGCGCGGGGTTCTGCTCCAGCTTGAAGATCGCATCGGCGAACAGCTTCTTCTTGTAGCGGTCGCGCGCCTCCAGCATCGCGGCGAGTTCGTCCATCGACATGCCGCTGATGCGCACCGGCGCGAAGCTGGCGGCGCCGGCCGGAGCAGCAGCCAGCGCGCTGGCCGAGGCGATGACGGCACCGGTCGTGTTGGCCGGGCCGGTCAGGTCCAGCACGCTGCCGGTGCTGGCGTTGGTCGGGGCGCTCGGTATCGCAGCGATGGTCAGCAACGTGGTCTTCACCGACTGATCCACCGGCGGGACGACGACCGGCTGCGAGCCGCCGGTGATCGTCAGTGCCGTGGCGTTCCCCTCGGCCTGCACGAAGCGGTAGTTCTGGGCGGAGAGGCCCTGGCCGTTGATCGCGTACTGACCATCCGGCGAGTTGGTGTTGGCCGGGGTGACGAAGCTCAGCGTGCCGGTCGTCGAGTCGGCTTGCGTCTCGCTGCCGACGAAGCCGGTGACCGTGCCCTGCAAGGTCGGGATCAGGCCGGCCTGCGTCGTGGCGGCGGTGGCCACGTAGGTCAGCGTGGCCTGCGAGATCGTGGCGGTGAGCACCGGCTGCACCAGCGTGTAGTTGCCCGCGTCCGCGCCGCTCAGGCTGAAGCCGCTCACATTGAGCGGCTTGAAGGCGCCGACATTCTTGTCCTGGAAGCTCGCGACGCCAGTGCCCGAAACGCTGACCGCGTCGCCGCCCAGTCCATAGACAAGGGCCGTGCCGCCCAGCGTGGCCGCTGTGGTCGCGTCGTAGACCTTGTTGTTGGCGAAGACGCCGTAGACGTTCAGCGACAGCGGCGTGATGTCGGCCGTGAGGTTGTTCTGCGCGGACGTGGCGCTGTAGTTGCCGGCGTCAGGCCCCGACAGCGTCACGCCGGTGACGATCACCGTCTTGCCGGTGCCGACGTTCTTGTCGGCGAACTGGCCGGTGCCGCCAGACACAGTCACCTGGTCGTTGCCCAACGCCTGCACGACGCCGGTGTTCTGCAAGGTGGCGGCCGTCGTGCCGTCGTAGATTTTGTTCTGCGCCACCAGGCCGCTCACCGGCAGCGAAGCGGGTGTGATGTTGGCAGTGAGGCCGGTCGGCTGGCTGACGAGCTCGTAGTCGCTCGCACCGGTGCCAGTCAGCGTGAGACCGGTGACCGTCACCTGCTTGCCGGTGCCGACGTTCTTGTCGGCGAAGCTGCCGCTCGCCGTGCCGCCGACGCTGACGCTGTCGCCCGCGAAGGGCGTGACGGTGGCCGTGCCGCCGATCGTCGCCGCCGTCGTGGTGTCGTAGACCTTGTTCTGCGCCGTAAGGCCGCTGATGCTGAGCTGCGCCTTCAGGATGTCGCCGGTGACCGAGGTCGGCCCGGTGATCGTGTAGTTGGACAGCAGACCGGTGCCGTCGGCGCCGTCGCTGTAGCTCATGTTGACCGAGACCGACTTGCCGGTCCCCGCATGCGCGTCGACGAAGTTGGCCGCGCCGGCACTGCCTTGCAGGCTTTCGCCGTCCACGAGGCCGTTGAACGTGACATGCGCGGTGGCCGCGGTGGTGGTGTCGTAGGTCTTGGTGTCCACCGCCACGCTGACGGTGATGGCCTTCGGGTTGATCTGGCCGGTCAGGATGCTGTCGATGGTGTTGATGCCGTAGACCGGCTTGCCCGCGCTGTCCACGAAGGAGACGCCGCCGGCATCGACGCTGATGCCGGTGGAGCCCACGTTCTTGTCGTCGAAATGCACGGCGCTGCTATCGGTCAGCTGGCCGCTGGCGCTGCCGCCGACGGCCGGCGCGCTGATGACGATGTAGCTGGGCGAGGCGCTGGTCGTGCCGTCGTAGTCCTTGACGACGGAGCCGCCGTAGGCGTTGCCGTTCTTGTTCTGGAAAGAGATGTAGCCGTTGCCGAGGTAGCCCTGCCAGGCGCCGTTGTACTGCGCGCCGTGCAAGGTGAAGTCGTAGTTCAGCCCGCCGGGCGAGAAGGTCTGGCCGTCGGTAACGTCATTGGCCCAGACGATCCAGCGGCCGCCGTTGCTGGTGTCGCTGATGTGCAGCGCGTCGGCGCCGGCATTGTTGAAGAAGCTGCTGAGCGGCTGGCCGTTGTTGCCGGTGATGACGATCACATCGGTGTCGTAGCTGTCGGTGGAGGCGAGCTGCGAGCCGATGCCGAGGGAGACGTTGTCGGCCTGGACGTTGATCTGGCCGCCGGCATTGACCTTCGAGTTGTTCAGCGCCAATGAGCCCGGGCCGCTGATGTTGACGGTGCCCGACGCATTCAGCACCGCGTTGGTCATGCTGACCGCGGCCGTCGAACTAGACGTGCTGGAGGCGTTGATCGTGATGCCGTAGCCCTGCATCGAATCGAGCGTGCCCTTCAGCGCGAGCGTGGCGCTGCCCTGGCTGTCGTAGGAGTTGCGGGCGTTCAGGTAGAGGTCGGTGGCATAGCCGGCCTGGATCAGCGTGTTGGCCGAGAGCACCTCGATGCCGCTGAGCAACCCGCCGCTGGTGCCATTGATGGTCAGCGTGCGGTACTCGTTGTAGTCAGCGGGCGCCACGCGGATCGTGCCGGCGCTGATCGACACGCCGGCCCCGCCGGCAGCGCTGAAGCCATCGACCAGCATCGTGCCTGTGCCAGTCAGGCCCGTGCTGTCGACCTCCACGCCGGCCCCGGCATTGCCGGTGCCGTGGATCGTGATCTCCTTGCCGCGCACCGTCGCCAGGTTCAGCAGCACGCCGGTGTCGCCCACGCCGCTGAGGCTGACATTGCCGGTGGTGCCGCCATCCAGAATGCTGTCGTTGCGCAGCCAGATCCCGGGGCCCCCACTGCTCGCTGCGAAGGCCGTGTTGCCGAAGCTGCTGTAGTCCGACGCGGTGCCGCCGGAGCCGAAGCCGCCCAGCGTGATGTCGCCACCGCCGCTGACGATGCGGCTGTCGTTCATCTGGATGCGGCCGGTGCCCAGGCCACGGCCCGCCTGCACGCTGACCGGCATCGGGTTCTGGCTGACGATGCTCGAGTCGGTCATCGTGATGTCGGCATCGGCGATCAGCGTCAGGCTGCCGGGTGTCAGGCTGGTGACGTTGATCGTCGCGTTGGTGATCGCGATGTTGCCGACGTTGTTGCCGGCGCTGCCGCCACTGCCGGTCTGCACGACGACGGCCGAGCCGTTGCCCAGGGCCGTCTGCAGCGTGCCGCTGTAGATCGTCGAGCCTTCGGTCGTCGCCGTGAAGTTGGGGTCGGTGCCGCTGTCGCTAACGTTGTCCGAGATCGTGATGTCGTACGGGTCCAGCAACCAGATGCCGGCCTTGCCGTTCGGTGCCGACAGGTTCACCGCGGCCGGGCGTGCATCGAGCCAGCCGCCCGAGGTCTCGATAAAGCCGCCGTCCCCGCCCTGCGCGCCGCCGGTGGCGCTGAGCGAGCCGTAGGCGCGGGTCGCGCTATTGCTCCACAGCACGATGTGGCCGCCATCGCCGCTGCCGGTGGCATCGGCACGGATGCCGGCACCGGGTGCGAAATAGACCGCATCGGAGTTCGGCACACTGGCGTCCTTGCCCTGCGCGCCGCCGCCCACCAGCACCGTGCCGCCGCCGGTCGTGCCCGAGGCGCTGACCTGCGAGCCGTCCAGTAGTGCGACCTGCGTGCCGAGCAGCTCAATAGTGCCGCCCGTGCCACCCGTGCCGCCGCTGCCGTCGGCCGTGGTCTTGCTGCCGGCCGCAAGAGTGAGGCGCTGGCCCGCGTTCATCACGATCTCGCCGCCCGGGCCGACCGAGAGCGAATCCGCCCGCACCAAGCCCTGCTGGTTCACGCTGGCGGCGATCACGTCGATGCGGCCGCCCGCGGCGCTGACCTGGCCGAGGTTCAGCACCTCGCCCTGCGGCGCCGACACCTTGACGCTGAAGCGCGGCGAGGCCGTGTCCACCAGCTCCACGCTGGCGCCGGCGGCCAGCACGATCTGGCCGCCCGCGGCATCGATCAGGCCCTCGTTGCGGACCTCGCCCGCGGCGATCAGCATCACCTGGCCGCCAGCGGCGCTGCGGATCTCGCCCTGGTTGGTGATCCCTGCAACTACACCGTTACTTCCACTGACCGGCGTGGTGAACAGGTAGCGGCCGGCCGACCAGTCCTGGTCGTTCAGGTTCAGCGTGGAGGTGACGAGGCCCGCCACATCGACCCGTGCGCCCTGGCCGAACAGCACGCCGTTCGGGTTCAGCAGCCAGACCTGGCCGTTGCTGGAGAGGCTGCCGAGGATGCTCGACGGATCGCTGCCGGTGACGCGGTTGAGCACCTTGCTCGCCGCGCTGGCCTGGTCGAAGCGCACCGCGTTCTGCGCGCCGATCGAGAAGCTCTGCCAGTTCAGGATCGCGCCGTTGCTGTTCGTGATCGTCAGCTTGTTGCCGTTGACGACCGCGCTGGCCTGCCCCTGCGCCACCTGCATGCCCGTCGGCAAGGTCCCTCCGGCCTGAGCCAGCCCGACGCAGCAACACGCGGCCAGCGCAAGCGCGAGGCGGCGCCGCGCGAAGCGCGTCGGCAACAGGGTCGGCAGCAGAACAGACGTGCGGGAGGTACTCATGGCTCGCCTCTGGGGTAAAGCTGGGAACGACGGGTGGAGCGTGATCGCTCAGATGAAGCTGTACGACGCGCTGAAGTGCGTGAAGTAGTCGTTGCGGCGCGTGGTGACGGCGTCGCGGCGCGCATTGGCCAGGTCCACACGCAGGCTCAATGGCCCGGTGCTCAGCTGGAAGCCGATGCCGACGGAGCCGAGCCAGCAGCTGGTGGCGTTGCCGAGGCAAGGCAGGCCCTTGCGGTTGGAAACGTGACCACCATCGATGAAGGCCAGCACGCGCGCGGACTTCACGCGCTCGCCGAAGCGCGCCGCGAAGTCTGGGCTGTAGAGCTCCACCGAACCGACGAAGCCGCTGTCGCCGACGACCTCACGCTCCTCGTAGCCGCGCACCGTCGTCGCGCCGCCGAGGCCGAACTGCTCGCCCGGCACCAGCGCGTCGCCAGTGGCCTGGGCATTGAAACGGGCCTGCAGCTGCATGCCGTTGGCACCCAACGGCAGCGAGCCGAAGGCGCCCAGGCGCAGCGTGGTGTAGTTGCGCCTGGCACCGGCGCGCACGGCCTCGTAGTCGTCCTCGCCGGCATGGCTGCCGCCCACCGGCAGGTTGTGCGAGAGCGCGATGTTCATGCCCATCGCGCGTTCGCCGCCGCGCTGCGCCGTGTACTCGATCGAAACCGGATGCACGGCGACGCTGGCGCCGGCGGTGCCGCAGGCGCCATCGGGTAGGCCCGTGATCGCGCAGTTGTTCAGGTATTCGCGCTGGTCCAGGCCGAAGATCAGGCGCTGGTCCACTTCGCCCAGGCGGACCAGGTAGTCCGTCAAGCGCGCGCCGAACACATTGCCCTTGCCGCTGAACTGCAACGGACCGGCGGCGGTGGCGGTGTTGCCACCGTCCACGCTGGAGTGGGCCGCGAACAGGTCCAGCGTCGAGCCGAAACCGTAGAAAGGGATGCGGTAGTTCGCGCTGTAGACCTGCACGCGACTGGGGTTCTCCGGCGCGGTCTGGAACTGCAGGGTGACGCTGTGATCGAGGTCCCACAGCGCGGCGTTCGAGTAGGACAGGCTGGTGCGCCAACGGCCCGTGTTGTCGTTGCCGGTGTTGTCCACGGCCACCGTCACGCGGCTCGCGGGCTGCTCCTGCACGCTGATGTTGACGTTGACCTCACCCTGGTTCGCACCCGGCTCCAGCGAGACCGCGACCTGCTTGCCGGGGTTCTCGTTGGCGAGCTGGATCTGCGCGTCGATCTTCTGCACCTGCGGCGTCTCGCCCTCCTTGATGAGCGGCAGGCTGCGGCGGATGTTGGCCTCGGTGTACTGCTTGTTGCCGGAGACGACGACGCGTTCGATGCGGCCTTCCAGCACCGCGATCGTCACCTCGCCCGGCGCCGCGCCGGTCTGCTCCGGCAGGTAGGCGATCACCGCGCCGTAGCCGGCGTTGCGGTAGGCGTCCTGCACGGCCTGGGCGGCGGCCTTCAGCTCGTCGAGGCTGCGCTCGCCCTTGTACGGCGCAACCACCGCCTGCAGTTTCTCGTCAGGGAGCAGCTTGCTGCCGCTGATCTTGAATTCCCTCACCTGGACCTTGACCGCCGACGCGGCCGGTGCCGCGGTGTCGGGGGATTCGGTCGTCTGCGCACTCGCCGTCGACATCACGGCGAACGCACAGGCCAATTGAACAGCTAGCAGATCTGCTCTCATTACGTAACCCGTTATTTGATCGGCATCGGCACAAGCCGTGAACTCTGAAACATTCTCGTTCGATTAGGGATTGACGTCATCCCTCCTGAACGGGACTCGCCTCCATACTTGTTATTAATACGGGTGGTACATTGCGTCCCCGCAACAGCGGCGCCGAGGGATTCGACGCGGCCTTGCGCGATTTCCATAACTCGGTACTTACACGGACTGCGATAACTCCATGGAAACCCTAGGTATTGATCCCTGGCTCGAACCTCTCGATGGCGAAGCCTGCGGCCCGGATATGGAATACGACCCGGCTTTCCTGACCTTGGAGCAGGCGGCGGCCGGCAAGCCCGAGACGCAGTTCGCGCCGGCCGAACCGCCGCAGTGGCAGGTCGTGCGCGAGGTATCGGAAGAACTGTTTGGCAAGACCCGGGACCTGCGCGTCTCCATGCCGTGGTGCCGCGCCGTGCTGAATATCGAAGGCGTCGAAGCCCTGCCCGCGGCGCTGAAACTGCTGGGCGGCCAGATCGACCGTTTCTGGGATGAGCTGCACCCGCGCAATGACCCAGACGATGGTGACGCGTTCGCGCGCCTGTCCGTGCTCGGCAGCCTGGACAAACTCGACGGCCTGCTCGGCGACGTGCGCCAGGGCCTGCTGATCAAGGACCGGCGCCTCGGCGGCCTGACGATCCGCGAGATCGAGATTGCGCTGGAGCGCCTGGGCCCGCGCGCCGACGAGGTCACGCGCACCCGCTCGCAGATCACCGGAATGCTCGGCGAGTTCCCGGAACTCACCGCACGCCTGCGCACCTGGATCACGGAGAGCATGGCGGCGCTGAAGACGCTGCAGACGGTGATGAACGACCGCTTCGGCATCGAGAACGCCACCGACGTCAAGGCGCTGCGCGGCATGGTCGACGCGCTGAAGGAAGTGCTGCCCGAAGAGATCGGCGACGAAGCTTCGGGCGAAGGCGGCGAGTCCGGCGGTGGCGATGCGGATGGTGACGACGCACCCGGCGCTGCGGCGCCGCGGCGCCGCGGTGGCGGCATGGGCGCAATCGAAAGCCGTGCCGACGCCGTCAAGGCGATCAACCTGATCTGCGCCTACCTCGAGGCCAACGAGCCGACCAACCCGGCCCAGATGCTGCTGCGCCGCGCCGAGCGTCTGATCGAGAAGAACTTCATGCAGTTGATGCAAGAACTCGCCCCGGATGCGATGTCCGAGGTGGCGAAGATCATGGGCGTGGACCCGAACGACTTCAACAGCAACTGATACCCCCCTCACTTGCGGGGGAGTCGATTCATCGATCGGACAGAAATCCGCGTCTCGCAGGTAAATAAGGGCAGGGTTTTGCGACTTTGCAGCCCATCGTTCCTCTCCCGGAATGAGAAATGCGACTAAGCGCACACGGTCTTCAGAAAATATTCGGGTTGTTACCTAGGTAACGTCTTACTCACGCAGCCATACACTGCGTTCGCAGGGCTCGCAACCTAGGGGTTGTAGCAGTCCAAATTTCCTATTTCAGATTTTTTTCCAGCCGGAGATTCCATGGGAAGCAGCCAAAAATTCATCGCGCGCAACCGTGCGCCCCGGGTGCAGATCGAGTACGACGTCGAACTCTACGGCGCTGAGAAAAAGATCCAGCTGCCCTTCGTGATGGGCGTGATGGCCGACCTCGCCGGCAAGCCGGAAGATCCGCTGCCGCCGGTCGCCGACCGCAAATTCCTCGAGTTCGACGTCGACAACTTCGACACCCGCATGAAGGCAATGAAGCCGCGTGTGGCATTTACCGTGCCCAATACGCTGACGGGTGAAGGAAATCTGTCGGTCGACCTGACTTTCGAGAACATGGACGACTTCAACCCGGCCGCGATCGCCGCGAAATCCGAGGGTCTGAAGCAATTGCTCGAGGCACGCCAGCAGCTCTCCAACCTGGTGACCTACATGGACGGCAAGGGCGGAGCCGAAGAACTGATCGCCAAGGTATTGGCCGACCCGGCGCTGTTGTCGTCGCTGTCCGCCTCGGCCAAGCCGGCTGACGAGTAAGTCAACAGTTATCCATACAGGTTCCGGAGCACCATCCATGGCTGAACTGCAATCCCAGAGCGCCGCATTCGCCGGCGTCACGGTTGAGGGCAACGACTTCGCGTCGCTGCTGAGCAAGGAATTCAAACCGAAGTCCGATGAGGCCCGCTCGGCCGTCGAGACCGCGGTCCAGACGCTGGCGCAGAACGCGCTGGTCAACGCCAAGCTGATCAGCAGCGACACGGTCGCCAGCATCGAGGCGATGATCGCCGCGATCGACCGCAAGCTGTCCGAACAGGTCAACCTGATCCTGCACCACGAGGACTTCCAGAAGCTGGAATCCGCCTGGCGCGGCCTGCACTACATGGTCAACAACACGGAGACCGACGAGCAGCTGAAGATCCGCGTGATGGCCATCTCCAAGCAGGACCTCGGCAAGACCCTGAAGCGCTACAAGGGCACGGCCTGGGACCAGTCGCCGCTGTTCAAGAAGCTCTACGAAGAGGAATACGGTCAGTTCGGTGGCGAGCCCTTCGGCGCCATCGTCGGCGACTACCACTTTGACCACTCGCCGCCGGACGTCGAGCTGCTCGGCGAAATGTCCAAGATCGCCGCGGCCGCCCATGCGCCCTTCATCACCGGCGCCGCGCCGACTGTGATGCAGATGGATTCCTGGGGCGAACTGGCCAACCCGCGTGACCTGACCAAGATCTTCACGACGCCGGAGTACGCCGCCTGGCGCTCGCTGCGCGAATCGGACGACGCACGCTACCTGGCGATGTGCATGCCGCGCTTCCTCGGCCGCATCCCGTACGGTGCGAAGACGGCTCCGGTGGACGCCTTCAACTTCGAGGAAGACACCGTCGGCGCCGAGCACGACAAGTACGCCTGGTGCAACGCCGCCTATGCGATGGCGACCAACATCAACCGTTCCTTCAAGGTCTACGGCTGGTGCTCGCGCATCCGCGGCATCGAGTCCGGCGGCGCCGTCGAGAACTTGCCGATGCACACCTTCCCGACCGACGATGGCGGCGTGGATGCGAAGTGCCCGACCGAGATCGCGATCAGCGACCGCCGCGAGGCCGAGCTGAGCAAGAACGGCTTCCTGGCGATGATCCATCGCAAGAACTCCGACTTCGCCGCCTTCATCGGCGCGCAGTCGCTGCAGAAGCCCGCCGAATACGACGATCCGGACGCGACGGCCAACGC
The DNA here is from genome assembly GCF_034043675.1 of Roseateles agri. Classification (NCBI taxonomy): domain Bacteria; kingdom Pseudomonadati; phylum Pseudomonadota; class Betaproteobacteria; order Burkholderiales; family Sphaerotilaceae; genus Roseateles; species Roseateles agri. The sequence goes on from NZ_JAXCLA010000005.1 coordinate 36,909, forward strand.
TGCCCTCGCCGCCCGCCTGCCCTACCTGTTCGCCTGCAATCGCTTCGCCCACTACCTGAAGTGCATGGTGCGCGACAAGGTCGGTTCGTTCAAGTCGCGCGACGACATGGAGCGCTGGCTGAACAACTGGATCGGCAACTATGTCGACGGCGATCCGGCCAACTCCAGCGAAGACACCAAGGCACGCCGCCCGCTGGCCGCAGCCGAAGTGGTGGTCGAGGAAGTGGAAGGCGCGCCCGGCTACTACCAGTCCAAGTTCTTCCTGAAGCCGCACTACCAGCTCGAGGGGCTGTCGGTCTCGCTGCGCCTGGTCTCCAAGCTGCCGTCGGAGAAGGGCTGAAACCAGGGGCCGGAGGGCGTTCGCAGACGGCGCAACCGCTTCGGTCCTCATCATCTACACGCGCCACTGAAACCAACACTGGAGATTTACCATGCCCGGAAATGCATTCATCAAGTTCATGGGACAAAACGGCATGATTCAAGGCGAATCAATGCAGAGTACCCACAAGTTCAGTGACGGCTGGTCGGAGATCGGCGACTGGAGCTTCGATGTCGAGGCCGAGACCAACTTCCTGAAGGGAACGGGCGCCTCGGTCGGCGTTGCGACACCCGGCGTCTTCAGCTTCTCCCACAGCTTCGACCGGTCCTCGCCGGTCATCATGAAGAACATCGTGCTCGGCACGAGCTTCGCCAGCGTGATAGTGCAGATGCTCAAGTCAACGGGTGCTTCCGACGGCAAGCCGGTCGTCTTCTTCGCTGTGAAGATGCTGGACTGCTTCATCACGAAAGTTGGCAGCAAGGGCGGCGAAGACGGTGCAGTCACCCAGGACGTCGAGTTCGTCTACAAGGCCATCCAGATCGGCTACAAGCGTCAGTTGAGCGAAGCCGCCGGCGACGCCAAGGGCAAGTCCGGCCAGCTGGACACGGCCATCCGCGAGTTCGGCTGGAACGTCGCGTCCAAGACACTGAAGACCGGTATCACCCTGAAGCTTGACGCCAAGGACTGAGGCGACCATCGCCTCCATCCCGCGCAACGTACTGACCCATTTCAGAGGAACCCATCATGCCTGGAAATAGCTTTATCAACTTCGGCAAAGACGTAGACACCGGCGAGTCCCCGCAGGAAGTGCGGAACGGCAAGAACGGCTGGATCGAAATCTCCGACTGGAGCTGGGACATTGAGGCCGAGCACAACAACCTCAGCGGCACCGGCGCCGCCGTGGGCAAGCCCAATCCCGGCACGCTGAACTTCTCTCACGACTACGACACTTCTTCCGCCGCGATCCTGACGAAGATCGTGCAGGGCAAGTCCTTCGACGTCGTCTACATCGACATGCTGAAGAACACCGGCGGCGACAAGGCCGACCAGTTCTTCCAGATCGTCATGACCAACGTGTTCATCACCAAGGTCTCCACCAAGGGCGGCGAAGACGGCAAGGTCACGCAGGAAGTGGACATGGTCTTCAAGGAAGTCGCGGTCGGCTACAAGGCGCAGGGCAACGACGGCAAGCTGGTCCAGGCACCGACGCCCTTCACCTGGAGCATCACCACGATGCAGTCGGAAGTGGCGGGCGCCACCGCCATCAAGTTCACCTGACCGAGGCAGCCTCCCCGTGTAACGCGGAGGCCGCGTATCCGTCGGATACCTCTGTATTCGCGCCCGGCACGGCTTGGTTTGAGCATGGATCAAGCCAAGCCGTCCTTGTTTTTGACTGACAACACCCCATGGCCGTCTCACTGATCCTGCTCGAAATCGCCGGTGTGGAAGGTGAATCGACGATCGCCCACTTCGAGAACCAGATCGTCGTGGACTCGTTTTCGTGGGACGTGGACGCCAAGCTGACCCGGGAGGCGGTCACGACCAACATGACGGCCCAGCTCGACGCCAAGGCGGTGAGCATCAAGAAGCGCTTCGACAGCGCCAGCACGACGCTGCGGCAGATGATGACGTCCGACGACCCATTTACGGCGACGCTGCGCGTTCTCGATCCGGCCAGCCGCGGCGCGCCCGATGCCGACGGAATGGCCAAGATCGACGCCATGCTGGAGATCAAGCTGGAGGGTTGCCACATCGACAAGATCGACCTGTCCGCCAGCGACTCCGGCAAGACCATCGCCTTGTCCGAAGACGTGACGATCTCGTTCACCAAACAGGCAGGTCTGACCTATCGCTCCTATCCAAAGGCGAGCAAGTCACGCACCAGCGCCGCGCCAGCCGTGATCCCGGCGAACAAGGGTTCGGAGAAGAAATAGCAGAGAACAGGCCGCCCATCCTGCTCAGCCAGCGCTTCAACACGCCCACCTAGCCATCAGCCCGCCATGTCATCGTTCTCCCGCCTCTATCTGAAACTCACCGCTGGAGGCGCCGAAGTCCCCGGCGAGGCGACCGACGCCGACTATCTCGGGCAGATCGTGCTGTCCAGCATGAAGTGGAACATCGCCCGCGCGAAGGAGACGGAGGGCAGGGATCGCGGCCGGCCGGAGCCCGGCGAGCTGGACTTCAGCAAGCTGATGGACAAGTCCAGCACGCCGATGATGGAGCACATGAAGGTGGCCAAGGAGCTGGTCGCAGTGCTCACGCTGGATTCGCATACGGACTCGAAGATCAAGTTGCTGATCACGCTCACCGGAGCCCGCCTCACCGGATTCAAGATCGACGCCAGCGACAGCGAGAAGAGCGGCGAGATCAAGGAGGACTGGAGCCTCACCTATTCCAAGCTGACGCTCCAGTACACGTCCGAGCTCGGAACGACCAAGACCAGCAACCACGAGCGCACGGTTGACATGGCCGGCAGGGACGACGTGCAGGCGCTGCTGGATAAGTTCAAGGCCTTGAAGAGCGAGCAGTTGATCCAGGTCAAGGGCGACCTCCAGAGCGCCTACAACAAGGCCGAAAAGATCCCGGTCAACGCCGAGAAGCCCAAGGTCAAGGGCGAGTAAGACCTCTACCCGGACGATGAGCACACAACCCTTTTCCCTCCACCAGCACGGCGGCCTTCACCATGGCACTTGAAAACTATCGCGACCTGAGCAGCGGCAGCTCCGACCTGAACGCCGGCTTCCAGTTCGAGTTCTATTGCTGCGGCTGCACGCGCAAGTGGAAGACACCGTTCAAGCCCTACCGCAAGGGCCAGTTGACCGGGTTCCTGACCCGGTTCGGCTTCCTCTTCAGCAGTGCCTCCCAGGCCAGTCGCATGACCAGCGGCATGGCCGACTACGGCATGCGCGATGCCAAAGCCCAGGCACTGGAAGAGGCGATGCCCCAGGCCGCGCGCATGTTCACGAATTGCGTCTCTTGCGGTCAGGGCTTTTGCGAGGATTGCCTCGACGGCAGCGATACCTGCGAGAAGTGCCTCCAGCAACCTCGCGGACATGGACACCACCACGCCGGCAGCGCGTCCGGCGCGGCCCAGGCCGGCGGCCAGGCCTGCCCCAATTGCGGCACGGCGGGCAGCGGTGGCCGCTTCTGCTCCGAATGCGGCTTCGACATGGCCAGCACCCACAAGAGTTGCCCCGGCTGTGGCGCCATGGCCGAGCGCGGCGCACGCTTCTGCGGCGACTGCGGACACGGTTTCTGACAGCGCGCTCAACCAGCCCCATACCTGAACGGACACCATGACCGATTCCCTCGCCATCGCCGAAGCCGCCGTCCGCGCCAATGACCCCAAGGCCGCGCTGACCGCGCTGACCACCGCGGTCAAGGCCGCGCCGGCGAATCCGAAGCTGCGCATCTTCATGGCCCAGCTGCTGTGCGTGCTGGGCCAGTGGGAGCGCGCACACACGCAACTCAACGTCGTGGCCGACATGGATTCCGCGGCCGGGCCGATGCGCGAGATGGTGGGCCATGCCCTGCGCTGCGAACTGCTGCGCGCCGCCGTGTTCAAGGGCAGCCGCTCGCCGATGATCTTCGGCCAGCCCGATGAATGGATGGGCTTGCTGATCGAATCCCTGCTGCAAGCCGGCCAGGGTGCGGGCGAGCTGTCCGCCCAGTTGGCGGAGCGCGCCTTCGAGGCTGCGCCGGCGACGAAGGGCCGCATCAACGGCGAGCCCTTCGAGTGGATCGCCGATGCCGACTCGCGCCTGGGCCCCGTGCTGGAGGCGATGGTCAACGGCAAGTATTACTGGATTCCGTTCAACCGCCTGAGCAGCGTCGCAATCGAGCCGCCGACCGACCTGCGCGATCGCGCATGGCTGCCGGCCAACCTGTCATTCGCCAACGGCGGCGAGGCCATCGCGATGATCCCGACGCGCTACCCCGGTTCGCAGACCAGTGAGGATGGTCAGATCCTGATGGCCGCGCGCACCGACTGGATCGACATCGGCCACGAGCGCTTCACCGGTCTGGGCCAGCGCGTGCTGGTGACGGACCAGGGCGAGCACGACCTGCTGGGCGTGCACCTCATCGAGCTGGAGCCTGCCGGCGAAACCGCCGCGGGCGGGGTCGATGGCTGAGCTGAACTCACGTGACCGCCTTCAGCCGTCCTTGCTGGACCGCCTGATCGACGACGCGCCCCAGCAACGCACCGAAGCGCTCGATGCGCGTGCGCTGACCCGCCAGCAGTTGCGCGCCGCCGTGCTGCGCGACCTGTCCTGGTTGTTCAACGCGATCCGCAACGAGCCGGAGCCCAACTCCTCGCGCAGGGACGATCTCGCCCTGTGGAAGACCGCGCCCGAAGCGCGGCGCTCGGTGCTGAACTACGGCATGCCGGCCTTCGCCGGGGTGACGCTGGCCAGCATGGACACGAAGCTGATCGAACGCGAGGTGACCGAGGCGATCAAGGCTTTCGAGCCGCGCATCGATCCGAAGACCCTGAGCATCGAAGTCAAGATCGACCCCAACAATCATCACAACATGATGCAGCTGGTCATCCGCGGTCAGATGTGGAGTCAGCCCGTGCCGCTGGAGCTGCTGCTGGCCGCCGACGTCGACGTGGAAACCGGCAGCACGCGCGTGCGCGAACTGCGGAGATAGACCCGTCATGGATGCACGGCTGCTCCGCTACTACAACCAGGAACTGCGCTACCTGCGCGAGCTCGGCGGCGAGTTCGCGCAGGAGTTCCCCAAGATCGCCTCGCGCCTGGGCATGGAAGGCCTGGAAGTCACCGATCCGTACATCGAACGGCTGCTGGAGGGTTGCGCCTTCCTGGCGGCCCGCGTGCAGCTGAAGCAGGACGCCGAGTTCCCCCGCTTCTCGCACCGTCTGCTGGAACTGATCTACCCGAACTTCCTCGCACCGGTACCTTCGATGCTGGTGGCCCAGGTCACGCCGGTGCCCGACGCCAACCTGCTCAAGGGCCCGGTCTTGCCGCGTGACACGCCCTTGATCGGCCCCGCCAGCGCCGTGTCCAAGACACGCTGCGAATTCCGCACCGGCCAGACGCTGCAGCTGAGCCCGCTGAGCACGCTGTCAGCCGAGTACTTCCTGAACATGTCGGACCTCGGGCTGTCTGGCGGCAACAAGGCCATGGCCCTGCCCCAGCGCCCGCGCGCGGGCGTGCGCATCCAGCTGCAGTTGCCGGCCGGCATGGCCTTCGCTCAGCTCGAACTGGAAACGCTGCGCCTGTACCTCAGCGGCCAGACCGACACGGCCATGCATCTGCACGAGATGATGCTGGCCAATGCCATCGGCGTGCTGGTCGGGCCGCCCGGCCGCGCCGGTGACGGCAAGCGTCAGCTCTTGCCGGCCTCAGCGTTGCAACCGGTCGGCTACGCAGAGGACGAGGCGATGCTGCCGCCCTCCTTGCGCGGCTTCGCGGGCACGCGCCTGCTGCAAGAGTACTTCGCCTTCCCCGAACGCTTCCTGTTCGTCGACATCGAGGGCGTGCGCCCGGCACTGAACGCGATCGCAGGCAACGTCGCGGAAATCATCGTGCTGTTCTCGCAGCCCGGCAGCGGCATGGACGGTGCCGTCTCGGCCGCGAATTTCATGCTGAACTGCGTGCCGGCGATCAACCTGTTCCCGAAGCGGGCGGACCGCATCCAGGTCACCGACGGCAACTACGAGTTCCACGTCGTGCCGGAGCGCACGGCGCCGCTGGACTACGAGGTCTACGACGTCGTCGGCATGCAGGGCTTCGCCGAGGACAGCAGCGAGCGCCGCTTCCTGCCGCTGTACGCGCCCGAGCACAAGCGCAGCAGTTCGCAGCAGACGGCCTTCTACACGATCTGGCGCGAGCCGCGCCTGATGAGCGAATCGGCCCGGCGCGATGGTCCGCGGTCGGGCTACACCGGTTCGGAGGTCTTCGTCTCGCTGGTCGATCCGAACGACGCGCCCTACGCCGAATCGCTGCAGCAGGTCGCCGTGCAGACCCGCTGCACCAACCGGGACCTGCCGGTGTTCATGCCCACCACCGGCGCACAGGCCGAGTTCAAGCTTGATGCCGGCGTGCAGACGCAGTCGGTGCGCCACGTCGCCGGCCCGAGTCGCCCGCACACGGCGCTGCGCGAGGGTGGCGTGGCCTGGCGCTTGCTGAACCTGCTGTCGCTGAACTATCTGTCGCTGCTGGACACCGAAGGCGGCGAAGCAGCCGCCGCGCTGCGCGACCTGCTCAGTCGCTTCCCGCAAGGCACCGACCCGAGCGTGCGCCGGCAGATCGAGGCGCTGCAGAACGTCAGCACCCGAGCCGTCGTGCGGCGTCATCCGATCCCTGGCCCGATCGCCTTCGGCCGCGGCATCGAAGTGACGCTCACCGTCGACGAACTGGGGCACGCCGGCGGCAGCGCCTTCCTCTTCGGCGCCGCGATGCATCACTACCTGTCGCGTCACGCCTCGCTGAACAGCTTTGTCGAGACCGTGCTGGTCTCGCTGACGCGCGGCGAAGTGATGCGCTGGAAGCCCGCGCGTGGCGCAAGGGCGGTGCTGTGACGGCGCTCGCGGCCGCCTCTCCCGACTACGGACGCTGGCTCCAGCGCCTGTCGGAGCAGCCCTACCGTTTCGATTTCTACCAGACGCTGCGCCGCATCGAGAGCGCCCACCCGCACCTGCCGCGGCTGGGCGAGGCGCACCGCCCGTCCGACGAGCCGGTACGCGTCAGCCAGCCGGCGGAGCTGAGCTTCGCGCCTGCGCCCGTGTACGGCATGACCCTGCGCGGAGAAGGTCCGCCGCGGCTGAACCAGCGCATCTTCGGCCTGCTGGGGCCGAACGGCCCGTTGCCGCTTCACATGACCGAATTGGCGCGCGAACGCCTGCATCACAACAGCGACCCCGGCCTGCAGCGCTTCATCGACCTGCTCAACCATCGCTTCACGCTGCTCTTCTATCGCGCCTGGGCACAGGCCCAGCCGAGCCTGAGCCAGGACCGCCCGAATGACCAGCAGTTCACACGGCGCCTCGGTGCGCTGAGCGGTATCGGCAACGAGAGCCTGATGCAGCGCGATGCTGCCGGCGACGCGCCAAAACTGCACTTCACCGGCCGGCTGAGCCGCCAGATCCGCGATGCCGACGGCCTGCTGAACTGGGTGCGCAGCGAGTTCGATGCGCCGGCGCGGATCGAGCAGTGGTGCGGCCACTGGATGCCGCTGGCCCGCGACGAGCGCACGCGCATCAAGTCCACGGGACGGCCGGGCATCGGCCAGCAGTTGGGCCAGGGCGCCGTGCTAGGCAGCACCGTCTGGGACGTGCAGAGCAAGTTCCGAATCGTCATCGGCCCCGTGCGGGAAGCGCGTTACCACGCCTTCCTGCCGGGCGGCGCCGATCTGGCTCGCCTGCAGGCCATGGTGCGCCAGTGGGTGGGCCTGGAATTCGAATGGGATGTGAAATTGATCCTGGCCCGCCAGGACGTGCCGCGCATGCGCCTGGGGCGAGCCGGCGAGCTCGGGCGCAGTTGCTGGCTCGGCAAGTTCAAGAAGCCCGGCGATGCCGATGACCTGCACATCGACGTCGAACGAACATTGAAGAAGACCTCTCGACAAAGGACGACAACATCATGAGTGACATCAGCCGCGTTGCCCTGTTCGGCAAACTGAATCCGCTGGCCTACAAGGCCATCGAAAGCGCCACCGTCTTCTGCAAGATGCGCGGCAACCCCTACGTGGAGCTGGTGCACTGGATCGTGCAACTGGTGCAGAACAACGAGACCGACCTGGACGCGATCCTGCGCCACTACCAGGTCGACGCCTCGGCGATGGCCAAGGACATGACCGCCGCACTGGATCGCCTGCCGCGCGGCTCCACCTCGATCAGCGATTTCTCGGAGCAGATCGAGAACTCGATCGAGCGCGCCTGGGTCTACGCCACTTTGCAGTTCGGCGAGGCCCACGTGCGCACCGGCACGCTGATCATCGGCATGATGAACAGCAACAACCTGCGCAACGCGCTGCTGGCCATCTCCAAGGAATTCGCCAAGATCCGCGTCGACGACCTGGCCGACAACTTCGCCAAGATCTGCGGCGGCACGCAGGAAGCCAAGCTCGGCGCGCAGGACGGCACCGGCATGGGCTCGGGCGAGCCCGGCAGCGAAAGCGGCGCGATGGCGCCGGCCGCCATGGGCAAGGGCGAGGCGCTGAAGAAGTTCTGCGTCGACATGACCGAGCGCGCCAAGGAAGGCAAGATGGACCCGGTGACGGGCCGCGATGAAGAGATCCGCCAGATCGTCGACATCCTGATGCGCCGCCGCCAGAACAACCCGATCCTCACCGGCGAGGCCGGCGTCGGCAAGACCGCCGTGGTCGAGGGCTTCGCCCAGCGCCTGGCGCGCGGCGACGTGCCGCCGCAGCTCAAGGAGGTCTCGCTCTTGAGCCTGGACCTGGGCCTGCTGCAGGCCGGCGCCAGCATGAAGGGCGAGTTCGAGCAGCGCCTGCGCCAGGTCATCGACGAGGTGCAGGCCTCGCCGAAGCCGATCATCCTGTTCATCGACGAAGTGCACACGCTGGTCGGCGCCGGCGGCGCTGCCGGCACCGGCGATGCGGCCAACCTCTTGAAGCCGGCGCTGGCGCGCGGCAACCTGCGCACCATCGGCGCCACCACCTGGGCCGAGTACAAGAAGTACATCGAGAAGGACCCGGCGCTGACCCGCCGCTTCCAGGTCGTGCAGGTGCCCGAGCCCGACGAAGCCAAGGCCATCCTGATGCTGCGCGGCGTGGCCACGGTGCTGGAGAAGCACCACCGCGCCCAGCTGCTGGACGAGGCCATCGAGGCCGCCGTCAAGCTGAGCCACCGCTACATCCCGGCGCGCCAGCTGCCCGACAAGGCCGTCAGCCTGCTCGACACCGCCTGCGCCCGCGTGGCCGTGAGCCAGCACGCGACGCCGGCCGAGGTGGAAGACACGATGCGCCGCATCGAGGCGCTGGAGATCGAGGAAGGCATCATCGCCCGTGAGCTGGCGGTGGGCGTGCTGGTGGGCAACCGCGGCACCGACGTGGCCGAGAAGCTGGCGACCGAGCGCGAACGCCTGGTCGGCCTGGAAGCCCGCTGGAAGGACGAGAAGGCGATCGTCGACAAGATCCTGGAGCTGCGCGCCACGCTGCGCGGCGGCGACAAGCCGGTCGACGAGAAGGAAGCCGCCGACATCGACCGCGACGGCCTGCTCAAGCAACTGCACGAGGAACAGGAGAAGCTGGCCGCGCTGCAAGGCGATTCGCCGCTGATCATGCCCAGCGTGGACGCGCAGGCGGTGGCCAGCGTCGTGTCCGACTGGACCGGCATCCCCGTCGGCCGCATGGTCAAGAACGAGCTGGAAAACGTGCTGCGCCTGGGCGAGTCGCTGGGCCAGCGCGTGATCGGCCAGCAACACGGCCTGGACATGATCGCCAAGCGCATCCAGACCTCGCGCGCGCGCCTGGACAACCCGAACAAGCCCATCGGCGTGTTCATGCTCTGCGGCACCTCCGGCGTCGGCAAGACCGAGACGGCCCTGGCCCTGGCCGAGGCGCTGTACGGTGGCGAGCAGAACGTCATCACGATCAATATGAGCGAGTTCCAGGAGGCCCACACGGTCTCCACGCTCAAGGGCTCGCCCCCGGGCTACATCGGCTATGGCGAGGGCGGCATCCTGACCGAGGCGGTGCGCCGCCGCCCGTACAGCGTGGTGCTGCTGGACGAGGTGGAGAAGGCCCACCCGGACGTGCACGAGCTGTTCTTCCAGGTCTTCGACAAGGGCCGCATGGAAGACGGCGAAGGCCGCATGATCGACTTCAAGAACACGATCATCCTGCTCACGTCCAACGCCGGCTCCGAGCTGGTGATGAACATGTGCAAGGACCCGGAGCTGCTGCCCGATCCGGAGAGCCTGGCCACCGCGCTGCAGGAACCGCTGATGAAGATCTTCCCGCCTGCCCTGCTGGGCCGGCTGGTGACGATCCCCTATTACCCGCTCTCGCCCGAGATGATGGGCAAGATCGTCCGCCTGCAGCTCAACCGGATCAAGAAGCGCGTGGAAGCCAACCACAAGATCCCGTTCGAGTACGGCCAGGACGCGGTGGACCTGATCGTCAAGCGCTGCGACAACCCGGAAGCCGGTGGCCGCATCATCGATTCGATCCTGACCAACACGGTGCTGCCCAAGGTCTCGGTCGAGTACCTGACGCGTCTGTCCCAGGGCGATGAGCTGAAGGGCATCACCCTCGGCGCCGCCGACGGCGACTTCACCTACACCTTCGCCTGAGTGCTTGCTTGATTGTTTGCCCCTGGACTGTTTGACTGAGAAATCGCCATGGCGAATGAACTCGAAGCGGAATTCCTGACCCCACTCGATGGGGAAGAACCGGCGCTGCTTTTCCGTGTGCTGGACGCCCGCGAGGAGTTGGGGCGGCTGCCCGAGTACCGGCTCGAGCTGCTGCGCGAAAGCGATCGGGAAGTGCTTGCGCCCGACGACGTGCTCGGTGCGCAGGTCGACATCAAGATCATGTGCGCCGAGGACAAGTACCGCTACATCAACGGCTTCATCACCCGCTTCGAGCGGGGTGGCGTCGCCGGCCGCCACGACATCTACCGCGTCGAAGTGACGCCGTGGCTGTGGCAACTGACCCTGGGCAGCGATTGCAAGATCTTCCAGGACAAGACGGCCGTCGAGGTGATCGAGGCCGTCTTCGCCGACTACTCGAACGCCGGAGCCGTCAAGAAGGACCAGCTGACTGCCGGCTCCGCCAAGAGGCCTTTCACGGTCCAGTACAACGAGAGCGACTACAACTTCGTCACCCGGCTGATGGAGGAAGAAGGCATCTACTTCTACTTCACCCACAAGAAGGGTTCTCACACCCTGGTCCTGACCGACAAGGCGAGCGGACACGATCCGATCAAGGGCGACACGCTGCACTGGGGCACGACCCGGACGGGCGATTCGGTCAGCGTGGACGTGATCACCGACTGGACTTGCACCCACGCGGTTGGCTCCACCAAGTACACGCACACGGACTATGCCGCCGAGAAGCCGACGCTCGACCTGAAGACCGAGGCAACCCGCTCGCCCAGCTACTCCAAGCATCCGAAGAACCTGGAGGTCTTCGAATACCCGGGCGACTACACCGACGTCTCGATGGACGAGCAGCCGGATCCGAAGAAGACGGTCGGCGCGAACCGGGCGCAGATGCGGGTGGACCGGTTCGAATCCGGCCGAGTCATCGCCGTGGGCATCACGCCCTACCGATGGACGTCGGCGGGCGCCACCTTTTCTCTGGACAAGCATCCCGTCGACAACGGCGACTACCTGATCACCGTCGCCGACTTCACGATGACCTTCTCGCATTACGAGGCCAAGGATTCCGAGGTGAAGACCGGCTTCGCCTGCCGCTTCGAGGCGGTGCCCAAGGCCGCGCCCTACCGCCCGCAGCCGATCGCGTTCAAGCCGATCATCTACGGCCCTCAGACCGCCACCGTCGTCGGCGCGAGCGGCGACGAGATCACGACCGACAAGTACGCGCGCGCCAAGCTGCAGTTCCGCTGGGACCGGCTGGGCACCAAGGACGACAAGAGTTCCTGCTGGGTCCGCGTCAGCCAGCCCTGGGCCGGCAAGCAGTTCGGCATGATCGCCCTGCCTCGCATCGGCGACGAAGTGGTGGTCGAGTTCCTGGAAGGCAACCCGGATCGCCCGCTGATCACCGGCCGCGTCTACAACGGCGACAACATGCCGCCCTACACGCTGCCGGCGCAGGCCACCGTCAGCGGCATCAAGACGCAGAGCAGCAAGAAAGGTTCGCTCAGCAACGCCAACGAACTGCGCTTCGACGACAAGAAGGGCAGCGAGTACGTCTGGTTCCAGGCCGAGAAGGACATGCACCGCTGGGTCAAGAACGACAGCTTCTCGTCCGTGCTCAACAACTACTGGGGCGACGTGACGAAGAACTGGTCGCTGAAGATCGGCGGCACCGCTGACCTGGCGATCACCGACGTCACCAAGGTCAAGATCGACAAGGACACCAGCATCGGCCTCGGTGCCGACCTGCACATGAAGGTCGGCGCGGCGATGGGCCTGGACATCACCGGCGCGCTGAACCTGAAGGGCGCGGACAAGATCGCCGTCACCTCGGGCCAGGGCACGGACCTGAAGGTCGGCCAGGGCCTGAAGGTCTCGGCCACGGCGGCCGTCAGCATCGAGGGCCAGAGCATCGTCATTTCCGGCAAGACGCAGCTGACGCTGATGGTCGGCGGCAGCACCGTGGTGCTCGGCCCGGCCGGCGTGACGATCGACGGCCCGATGGTCAAGATCAACTGCGGCGGCTCCGGCGGCAGCGCGACACCCGCGGCCGACGCCTCGCCGCCCGCGCCGACCGACCCGGCCGAGCCCACGAAGAACAAGGATCCGCTCCCCGCCGCCGACGGCGGCAGCGGCGCCAACGCGTGAGATGGAGCCCCTCGTCCAAGGAGTACCTTGGCCGGCCCCCCGAGGGGGCGGCGATGCATGCTGCGTCGAGCCGCATGCACATCGCCCTGCGGGCCGGCTTGGGAGCGGCCCGGCGCTCGGCGCGGACAGCCGGGGCGCGCTCGGATGAGTAGCGTGCCTGCGCTTTCCCCTGCCCAACTCAAGGCGGCTCTGTGGGCCGATGCGAGCGCCAGCGTCTACGCTGTGATGCTCGGCCGCTGCATCGGCGGCCTGCCGGAGCGACTGGCCGGCGCGGAGCGTGCCGCTGAGCTGGCGAGTTACGACTGCCTCTGGCCCGGCGCGCTGAAGCCGCAGCAGCGCCAGCAGGCGCCCTATCTCGTCGAGCTGAAGCCCCAGAGCCCGTTCACCGACTGGCTGCTGTTCGAGGCCACCGCCGGCTTCGGCGACTGGGGCGTGCTGCTGCGCTCGACCCGCCCTTTTCTGGCGCTGCGCGCCCATTGCCGCAACTGCGGTGAGGCGCAACTGCCGGATGGCAGCAGCATCGCCCTCGAATGGATGGACCCGGCCGTGCTGCGCGCGATCCTGCCGCTGGCGCAGGGCGATCAGCTCGAAGACCTGTTTGCACCGGTCGCCACCCTGGTGATCTGCGGCCCGCAGTCCTGGACCTTCTGCGCCCAGCAGTTCGGGCGCTTGCAGATGCAGGAACAGGCGGTGCAAGCATGACGCTTCGCCTCACCGCCGAGCAGCAGAAGGCGCTGGAGGCGCTGACGCTGCGGCGCGACCTGCAGCGCGTCGGCGTGGCGCTGGGCGCGGCTTTCCCCGAGGTCGATGCGCGGCTCGGCGATCGCAAGGGTGCGCTGCTGGACCTGGGCTGGCAGAAGGCTCAGGCGCTGAAGTTCACGCATGGCCTGGCGCTGGCCCGCTACCTCGCCGCTTGGTGCGTGTTCGGCACCGAGTTCGAGACCAAGCCCGGCCACGACTGGGCGCTGAAGATCATCGCCGCGCCGGAGCGCCAGACCGAGGCCACGCAGGGCCAGCGCATTTACCAGCTCGGCCGCCGCATCCGCGAGGAGCTGCAGCGCCAGGGCGGCCGCAATGGCCTGCCCACGCCGGCGGCCTTCGACGAAGCGCTGGCCACGCTGGACGCCGCGCTGGCCGACCAGGGCAAGCTCGGCAGCCTGCTGCCGCGCGAGCGGCTCAAGCTCGGCAGCGCCTGCGACATCGATGCCGTCGACCTGACCCTGATCGAACCTGCCCCGCTGCAGCACTACGCGCTGGAGCAGGGCCAGTGGCGCCGCACGCCGATGGTGCTGGACCCGGAGAAGCTGCGCGTGATGTCGGCCCAGGGCCAGGAGCGCCTGCCCGAGCAGATCAACCTGCTGAGCCTCTCCGACGGTGGCCGCAGCCGCCTGCGCCTGCGCTGCCTGGCCGCGCACGTCTGCGACCCGGCCGTCCATCCGCTCGCCAGCTTCAACGGCAGTCACGGCCACTACGAGCGCCGCGGCCCGCTGACGCAGGACCTGCAGCTGACTTTGCCGCTGGAAACGCCGCCGCCCCAGGTGGTGATGGCCGTCGAGGGCGGCGCGAGCTACAGCGAGCTGAGCGTGTCCGGCTGCGGCCTGCGCGACAGCGGCGCCCCGATGGGCGAGCAGACGGTGCGCCTGGCCGTGCACCCGGCCGAGCAGACGATGCTGGGCTGGAAGCGCGAACCCGGCGGCGCCGTGCACCTGCCGGCCGAGCCGCTGCCGCCGGCCCCCGAGCCGCGTGCGCTGCTGGAACGCGATGGCGCCCAGCTCGACGCCCGCCGCTGGCAGCAAGGCCTGGCGCAGATCGACAAGCAGCTGGCCGACAAGCTGCCGGCGCTGCTGATCGGCTGGGAGCGCGAGTCCGGCGTCACCCGCGGGCACCTGCAGGCCGAGCCGGCCATCATGACCGGCGCCGCCTCGCTGACCTGGGGCTGGGCCCCGCATCCGGACGGCCTCGCCGCCCTGCCCTACTACCGCGTCTCGGGGCTGATGGAGCTGGTCGTCTGCCAGTTGCACCTGCGGCTGACGGGCGAGCTGGCCCTGGGCGGCAGCCGCAGCATCCTGCACCTGCACTGCGGCGCGCGCGAGACGCTGCAGTTCCAGGCCACGCGCGGCCCGCAGGACGCCGACCTGATGGCGCTGTTCAAGCCCGCGCAGACCGAGTTCCGCCACCCTTTCGTGCTGCACCTGGAGAACATCGCCACGCCCGAGCTGGCGCTGCTGGACATGGTCAGCGCCGTCAACGGCGCCGTCGTCGGCAAGGCGGGCCTGCGCCCGCATCCCGCCGGCGCGGGCTTCCAGTGGTTCTGCAAGATCGAGATCGAGCCGGTCACGGTGCTGCTGCAGCTGCATGACCCGATGCTGGGCCAGCAGCGGCAGATCCTGAAGACACTGCTGCCCGCGATGACGCTCGTTGACTGGAACCTCGACTGATGGAACGCCTCCTCGTCCTCAAGCTCGAAGCCACCGCCTGCGATGCCGAGGCGGTGGTGAACGGCATCCCGATCACCCGCGTGGACGCCTCGCGGCCGCGCAGCGTGATCCCGGTGCACGAGTACACGCTGCAGGGGGAGAACCGGCTGGAGCTGGTGATCTTCCCGCGCCCCGCCGCCGAGCCGCCCGAGAAGGCACCACCGCGCCTGCGGCTGCAGGCCAGCGGCCAGGAGCGGGCGCACCTGAGCATCCTGCTGCCGCGCGCCAACAGCCCGGTCGACGAAGGCAGCGCGCGCAGCCTCGGTCAGGTGGAGTGGACGCCGGCGGAGGATGTGCCCTTCCTCGCGCCGCTGTCGCTGACACAAGACCTGACCCTGCCGGTCAGCTTCCCGCGCTGGCGCTGGGCCGACGCGCCGCCGCTGCCAAGCCCCATTCCGCCGGAGATCCACGCGCAGGCGCTGGCCTTCGTCACCGGCCTGGCCGAAGACCTGTCGCGCGGCCAGACGGACGCCTTCATGAGTGCCTGCCGGCTGCGCAGCGAGGAAGTCGCCGTGGCCTATCAGCGTAACCCCGAAACCGAGCGCACAAGACTGCGCGAAGCACTGCTGGAAGGGTATGCTTCCCAGGGCCTGCAATGGCCGGTGCCGGAGGCCGAGGGACTGGCGCTGAGGCCGCTGGCCGGCGGCCGCCTGGTGGAGGCCGTGGGCCCCGACGGCAGCCCGGTCCTGCAGAGCGCGCCCGATGCCGAAGGCAAGGTCTGGGCCCTGCCGCTGCGTCTCGCCTGGGTCGAGAACCGCTTCTACGTTTTGCGCTAGCAGAAGAATTAACGATCCCGGGCGAGTGCCCGGGCCTCTCGAGGATATTGATGTGATCACGCTCACGGTTGTTTCCTACAACGGCCAGTCCAGCGACAGCCGGCTGTCGGCTCAGTTCGATGAGCTGGGCGGTACCGTCGGCCGCGCCGACACGAACCAACTCGTGCTGCCCGACCCCGACCGGGCGATTTCGCGCGTGCATGCGCAGGTGGTGTTCCGCAACGGTTCGTTCGCCATCGTCGACCGCGGCAGCAACCCGATCATGGTCAACGGCCAGACCCTGGGCAGTGGCCGCGAGCAGCGCATCAATCCCGGCGACACCGTGCAGATCGGCGGTTATGTGCTCAGCGTCGGCCAGGGTGTCGCGGCCGCCGCCGCGCCCGGCCCGGTCGACCCGTTTGCCGACCTGCTCGGCCCCGGCGCCGCCGTGCAGGCCCGCGCGCCGGCCGGCCCCGCCTTCGTCGACCCGCTGATGGCCTTCCGCGGCGACATGAGCACGCCGCAAACCAGCCCCGGTGTCTACAAGAAGGCGCCGGCGCCCTCCGCTTCTTCCGCACCGTCGATGGGCGGTATCCCGGAGGACTGGGATCCGTTCGCGCCCGATCCGGTGGCAGCGCCCGCCTCTTCGTCCTCGCCGCTGGGCCTCGGCCCCGCGCCGGGCGCCTTCGGCCTGGAAGGCGGCGCCGGCGCGGCCGGCCCGCTGATTCCCGGCATGGGCGGCAGCAGCAGCGGCAGCTCGGACAGTTCGCTGGACAAGCTGTTCGGTCTCGGCCCCAGCACCGGCGGCGACCCGCTGGGCAACTCGATGCTGGCCGATGCCGCGGCCAAGCCGAACATGGCCGCCAACAGCCTCGACCCGATGGCCTCGCTGAACGCCGCGCCCCGCGCCGTGGCCCAGGCCGCGCAGGACAACGCCTCGCTGCTGAGCATGCCCTTCCAGCAGGCGCCCATTGCACAACCGGCACAACCTTCGCGACCGGCCCCGCCGCCCCCGCAGGCGGTGCTGCCGCCGGACGCTGGCACGATGCCCAGCGGCGCCGTGCTGTCCTGGGGCGAGAACAGCGATCCCGACACCACGCACACGGTGATCCGCGCATCCGCGCCGAAGGCCCAGCCGGCGGCGCCCGCGCCAATGGCCTACGCGTCGCCACCGCCGCCGGTGTTCGCACCGCCCCCGCCTCCGCCCGTTGCGGTCAGCCCCGCACCGCGCGCGGCTGCTCCTGCCCCCGCTCCATCCGGCGACAGCGGCGCGCTGCTCGCCGCCTTCCTCAATGGCATCAATGTGCCGGCGCTGAAGATCGACAGCCTGACGCCCGAGCTGATGCGCCTGATCGGCTCGCTGCTTCACGAGGCCGCCAGCGGCACGGTAGACCTGCTGGTCGCCCGCGCGGCGCTCAAGCGCGAGGTGCGTGCCGAGGCGACGATGATCGTCGCCAAGGAGAACAACCCGCTGAAGTTCTCGCCCACGGCCGAGTCCGCGCTGCAGCATCTGCTGGCCCCGCCGACACGCGGCTTCATGGCCGCCGCCCCGGCGATGCGCGATGCCTACGACGATCTGCGCGCCCACCAGTTCGGCTTCATCGCCGGCATGCGCGCGGCACTCGAAGGCGTGCTGGACCGTTTTGACCCCGAAGTGCTGGAAGGCAAGCTGACGCAGAAGTCCGGCGGCCTGATGAGCCTGCTGCCGGGCAGCCGCAAGGCGCGCATGTGGGAGGTGTTCACCGAGCACTACGAGCAGATCAGCTCGGAGGCCGAGGACGACTTCCACAGCCTGTTCGGCAAGGCCTTCCTGCAGGCCTACGAGGAACACATCGACCAACTCAAGAGCGGAGGCAGGTCTTGAGCAGCGAAACACTCGGCACCGAAGTCGCACCCGCACTACCGGCCCTGGAGTTGGCGATCCTGTCGCGCCAGGGCGGGCGCAACTACAACGAGGACGCCTGCGGCCACTGGAACTCTGACACGCATTTGTGCTGCGTCGTGGCGGACGGCGCCGGTGGCCACGGCGGCGGCGACATCGCGTCGAAGCTGGCCGTGCGGCACATCATCGAGCAGTTCGCCGCGGCCCCGCTGTCGCAGCCCGAGGAAGTCACCGACCTGCTGCTGGACACCAACGCCACGGTGATCCGCCACCGCGCCGACGGCGAGGCACAGGCGCACATGCACACGACCGTCGTGAGCCTGTTCATCGACATGAACCGGGGCCTGGCGCTGTGGGGCCACGCGGGCGACTCGCGACTCTACGTTTTCCGCGACGGGCAGATGCTCGCGCACACGCGCGACCACAGCGTCGTGCAGTCGCTGGTCGAGGCCGGCGTGCTGCGCCCCGAGGAGATGCGCACCCACCCGCGCCGCAGCGAGCTGCTGTCGGCGCTGGGCAGCGCGCCGGAAGACCTGCACGTCACCGCCGCCAGCCGCCCCTGGCACATCCATGACGGCGACGTCTTCCTGCTGTGCACCGATGGCCTGTGGGAGTACGTGGACGAGGTCGAGATGAGCGCCTCGCTGAACCGCGCCGCCGACCCGCGCGCCTGGCTCGCCGTGCTGGAGGAGCTGGTGCTGAAGCACGCCCGCGAGCAGGCCAAGCACACCCACGACAATTTCAGCGCCATCACCGTGTGGTGCGGAAGGGGGCACTAGCCATGCCGAATCAAGTCTGCACCGGCGCCGTCCTGCAATGCACCTTCGGCATGGCGCCGTCGTCGTTCATCGCCACGCCGAAGATGATCCAGACCAGCATGATGGACGCCGGCAACATCATGGACAACAAGCCGATCGCGAACATCCCGCCGTTCGGCATGTGCCAGTCGCTCGCCAACCCGACCGTGGCCGCCGCCACCGCCGCCGCCCTGGGCGTGCTGACGCCGATGCCCTGCCTGCCGGTGTTCCCCGCACCCTGGGTGCCCGGCGCACCCACGGTGCTGCTGAAGAACATGCCCGCGCTGGACAACACCTGCAAGCTGATGTGCGCCTACGCCGGCGTCGTCAGCATCAATTTCGCGGGTCAGGTCACCCACCAAATTCCTTGAGATCGAAACACCCATGACCTGGACCAACAAAGTCATCTGGACGGAGGGCATGTTCCTCCAGCCCCAGCATTTCCAGCAGCATGACCGCTACACGCTGTCGCAGGAACTGCAGCGTTCCAACGCGCAGCAGCCCTATGGCTGGGGCTTCCTGAGCCTGGCGCTGGACAGCGCGGCGCTGAACCTCGGCAAGCTGGCGATCAATGCCGCGCAGGGGCTGATGCCGGACGGCGTGGCCTTCGACATCCCGGGCCAGGACGCCGCACCGGCCGCGCTGGACGTGCCGCCGGACGTGCGCGACGAACTGGTCGTGCTGGCGCTGGCGCTGCAGCGTCCAGGCGTGGCCGAGTCCGATGCCGAGGGCGATGCCGGCTCGATGCCGCCGCGCTACCGCGCCGCCGAGGTAGACGTGGGCGACACCAACGTCACCGGCCAGCGCGTCGCGCCGATCCAGGTCGGCCGGCTGCACCTGCGCATCATGCTGGCGCGCGACGCGGTGGAGGGCTACGCCACGATCGGCCTGGCCCGCATCGTCGAGCGACGCGCGGACAACAAGCTGGTGCTGGACGCCAACTTCATCCCGCCGACCTTGCACTCTGGCGGCAACGAGCTGCTGGCCTCGCACCTGCGCGAGCTGCACGGCCTCCTGCACCAGCGCGGCGAGGCCCTGGCCGCGCGCCTGGCGCAGCCGGGCCGCGCCGGTGTCGGCGAGATCGCCGACTTCCTGCTGCTGCAGACGATCAACCGCGCCGAGCCGCTGCTGGCGCAGTGGCGCCAGACCTCGATCCTGCACCCGAAGGACTTCTACTTTGGCGGCGTGCAACTGGCCGGCGACCTGGCCACCTTCGGCGAACGCCGCCGCCCGCCCGACCTGCCCGCCTACCTGCACGACGACCCGATGCGCTGCTTCACGCCGCTGATGCAGAGCCTGCGCCAGTCGCTGTCGATGGTGATGGAGCAGACGGCCATCCCGATCGAGCTGCAGGACCGCAAGTACGGCATCCGCGTGGCGATCATCCCGGACGTCGAGCTGCAACGCAGCGCCCAGTTCGTGCTGGCCGTGGCCTCGCAACTGCCCGGCGACGCTCTGCGCGCGCGCTTCCCGACGCAGGTCAAGATCGGCACGGTCGAGCGCATTCGTGACCTCGTCAACCTGCAGCTGCCCGGCGTGCTGCTGCGGCCGCTGCCGGTGGCGCCGAGGCAGATTCCCTATCACGCGGGGTACAACTACTTTGAGTTGGAGACGCGGGGGAATGAGATGTGGAAGCAGCTCGAATCGTCGGGTGGCTTGGCGATGCACATCGCGGGGGACTTCCCGGGGCTTGAGCTTGAGTTCTGGGCGGTAAGGGCGTGATGAGCCCGACTTGCGTTGGTGTACCGACACCATGGCAGACGCCCGATACGGCCACCACAAAAGATTCAAGATTCGTCGCGAACATGTCGCGGCCAAGAGGTTTGACCCATGAGTGACGACCACGATCCGTTTGCCGCCTTCAATTCAGACAAGACGGTCATCAAGCCCTCGGCCGGCCGGCCGAGACCCGCTGCGCCCGGCGCCCCCGCCGGCGGTGGACAGCAACAGCCGCAGCAGCAGCAACCAGGCCAGGCGTCAATGCAGCCCAGCGGCGTCAGCGGCCGCGACGCGCCGCTGTCGATCGACGCGCTGACCACCACCGGCATGAACCCGCTGGTGGCCGCCGCGATGCCGCTGCTGGCCGCGGCGCCGCGCGTGCGCACCACCGCGCGTCACCCGAACCCGGCGGGGCTGCGCGACGCGCTGTCCGAAGGCATCCGCAAGTTCGAGAACCAGGCGCGTGCGCAGGGGCTGCCGAACGATCAGGTGATCGCCAGCCGCTACATCCTGTGCACCCTGCTCGACGAAGCCGCCGCCAGCACCCCCTGGGGTGGCTCGGGCGTGTGGTCCGCGCAGAGCCTCTTGGTGCAGTTCCACAATGAGACCTGGGGCGGCGAGAAGGTCTTCCAGTTGATGAGCAAGCTGGCCGAGAACGTGGCCGGCAACCGCAACCTGCTGGAGCTGCTGTACGTGACGCTGGCCTTCGGCTTCGAGGGCCGTTACCGCGTGATCGAGAACGGCCGCGCGCAGCTCGACAGCGTGCGCGAGCGCCTGGCCCAGTTGCTGAAGCAGCAGCGCGGCAGCTACGAGCGCGCGCTGTCCCCGCGCTGGGAAGGCCAGCCGGTGGCCGGACAGCGCATCCGCGACGGCATTCCGCTGTGGGTCATTGCCTCGGTCAGCGCGCTGGTGCTGGGCCTGATCTTCATCGGCCTGCGCTTCAAGCTGAACGACCTGGCGCAGCCGACCTTCGCCGCGCTGGCCTCGCTCGATGCCAAGGCCGCGCAGATCGCCGCGCCCTCACCGCCCCCGCCGCCCGCGCCCACGCCACGCCTGGCGACCTTCCTGAAGCCTGAGATCGACGCCGGCCTTGTGCGGGTGCAGGATTTCGCCGACCGCTCGATCGTCACGATCAAGGGCGATGGCTTCTTCGAGCCCGGCAGCGCCGTCATCTCCAGCGCCGTGCGTCCGCTGCTGCCGCGCATCGCCGCCGGCCTGAACAGCGTGCCCGGCACGGTGCTGATCACCGGCCACACGGACAACCAGCCGATCCGCACCGTCCGCTACCCGAGCAACTGGCACCTGTCGCAGGACCGCGCCAACGCCGTGCGCGACGAACTGGCCAAGACGGTCAAGCCCGAGCGCATGCGCGCCGAGGGCAAGGCCGATTCCGAAGCTGTCGCCGACAACAGCACGCCGGAAGGCCGCGCGAAGAACCGCCGCGTCGAGATCACGCTGATCGTGCAACAGCCGCAGGCAGCCGCCCAATGAAAAAAGTTCTCTCGTTCCTCATCCATCCGCTGGCGCTCGCGCTCTACGGCTTCCTGGCGCTGGCCGCGCTGGTCTGGTGGCTCGGCCCGGTGATCTCGATCAAGGAGCATCACCCGCTCGACGACGAAGGCACCCGCCTGTGGGTGATCCTCGGCATCGCGCTGATCTTCGCGATCGTGCTGGGCATCAAGTGGTGGAAGCGTCGCCGTGCCAACGCGGCGATGGTCGACAGCATGAAGGGCGGCCCCTCCGCGTCCGACCGCGAGGCCGAGGTACTGAACCAGCGCTTCAACGAAGCGCTCGGCGTGCTGCAGGAAAGCGCGAAGAAGTCCGGCAAGGGAGGCTCGCTGTACGACCTGCCCTGGTACATGTTCATCGGTGCGCCCGGCTCCGGCAAGACGACGGCGCTGATGAATGCCGGCCTCACCTTCCCGCTGGCCGGCAAGATGGGCCAGGCGTCCGTCAAGGGCGTGGGTGGCACGCGCAACTGCGACTGGTGGTTCACCGACGAGGCCGTGCTGATCGACACCGCCGGCCGCTACACGCTGCAGCAGTCCGACGAGAAGACCGATGCCTCGGCCTGGGAGAACTTCCTCGGCCTGCTGCGCAAGTCGCGCCCGCGCCGGCCGATCAACGGCGTAATCCTGACCGTGAACGTGCAGGACCTGCTGCAACAGAGCCCGGCCGAGCGCAAGGACCACGCGGCACGGCTGCGCAGCCGCATCCAGGAGCTGCACGAGCGCCTGGGCATCCGCCCGCCGGTCTACGTGATGGTCACCAAGTGCGACCTGATCGCCGGCTTCAACGAGACCTTCGGCGACCTCGGCAAGGAGGAGCGCGACCAGGTCTGGGGCTTCAGCTACACCTACGACCCGCACAGCGTCGACAGCCCGATGCAGCAGTTCGGCAGCGAGTTCGCTGCGCTGGAGAAGCGCCTGCGCGACCGCCTGCTCGATGCGATGCAGGCCGAGGGCGACGTGATGAAGCGCGCCGCGATCTTCGCCTTCCCGCAGCAGTTCGGCGGCCTGAAGGGCCTGCTGGGCGGCTTCCTGGAATCGGTGTTCGACGGCGGCCAGGGCCTGGAGCAGAAACCGCTGTTGCGCGGCATCTACTTCACCAGCGGCACGCAGGAAGGCACGCCGATCGACCGCGTGATGGGCACGCTCGCGCGCACCTTCGGCGTGGACGCCAAGGCCGCGTCGATCGCCTCCTCGCGCGGCAAGAGCTTCTTCCTCAGCCGCCTGCTGAAGGAGGTGGTCTTCGCCGAACAGGGTCTGGTCGGCGACAACGCGCAGGCCGTGTCGCGCCGCCGCCGGCTGCGGCTGGCGGGTGTCAGCGTGATCGGCCTGGTGGCCGTGCTGGTGCTGGCCGGCTGGGTCGTGAGCTTCATGCGCAACAAGACCTACATCGACGAAGTCGCCGCGCGCGTGCCCGACGTGAAGGCCGCCGTGGACGCGCTGCCGGCCGCGCAGGTCGACGTGACCGCGCTGCCGCAGGTGCTCGACAAGGTCGCCGCCGCACCGGTGCCGAACGACTTCCCGCTGGACGAGCCGCCGCTGCTCAACGGCCTGGGCCTGTACCAGGGCAAGTACCTCGCCGCCGGCGACGAGATCGGCTACCGCCACCTGCTCGACAAGGCGCTGCTGCCGCGCGTGACGCGCCGGCTGGAGGAGCGCCTGCGCGCCGTCAACAAGGACAACCTGGAGCTGGCCTACGAGGCGCTGAAGGCCTACCTGATGCTCTACACACCGGAGCACTTCGATGCCGAGGCGCTGCAGGGCTGGGTCACGCTGGATTGGGACCAGAACCTCTCCAGCACCTTGACGCCCGAGCAGCGCGAGGCGCTGTCCAACCATCTGGCCGCGGCGCTGGCCAACGGCGCGCCGGCCGCGGTGGCGCCGATGGACAAAACGCTGGTGGCGAACGTGCGCGACATGCTGATCGCCTACCCGCTGGAGTACCGCATCTTCAGCCGCATCAAGCGCGCCAATGTGGGCGGCGACTTCCCCGAGTTCTCGGTCGCCTCGGCCGGCGGGCCCAACGCGGTCAACGTGTTCGAGCGCGCCAGCGGCAAGCCGCTGACCCGCGGCATCCCCGGCATCTTCACCCGCGACGCCTACTTCAAGGCCTTCAAGGGCAAGGTCGAGACGGTGGCGCGCCAGCTCGCCGACGAGGAACGCTGGGTGCTCGACGTGAAGACGCCGACCGACGCGCTCGCCAAGGCAAGCGCCGGCGCCGAAGACCTGGACACGCGCGTGCGGCGCCTCTACCTGCAGGAGTACATCAAGGTCTGGGACGAGTACATCGCCGACGTGCGCCTGGTGAAGCTCGGCGGCCTCGACCGCAGCCTGGCCGTCGCGCGCCTGCTGGCCGCACCGGATTCTCCGCTGACCGCCTACATGCGCGCCATCGCCCGCGAGACCTCGCTGGAGAAGCTGGCGCTGGAAGCGCGCGCCGCCCAGGCCGCGCAGAAGAAGGCCATCAGCAACATCAAGATCCCCGGCAAGCTCGGCAAGACGCAGAAGGAGCTGGCCGCGCTCACCGGCCAGCCGGCCGGCGGCACGCCACAGCAGGCCGATGCGGGCCGTCCGCTGGAATCGATGGTGGACGACCATTTCGCCAACATCCAGCGCATGGTCACCGGCACGCCGGCCCCGATCGACGACGTGGCCAAGCTCTTCAACGAGGTGTTCGTGCAGCTGACTGCCGTGGACGCCGCGCAGAAGAGCAAGAGCCCGCCGCCGCCGGGCGGTGGTGGCGCGGCCAAGGCCGCCGCCGCGCTGCAGCCCGAGCCGATCAAGACCATGCTGGAAACGCTGGCCGACGCCGGCGCCAACCAGAGCCGCACGGCCGAGCGCCAGGGCCTGAGCTCCGAGCTGCAGCCGATGGCAGACTTCTGCAAGCGCACGATCGCCGGCCGCTATCCGTTCGCGCAGGGCTCGAAGTCCGACGTGCTGCCGGACGACTTCGGCCAGTTCTTCGGCCAGGGCGGCATGCTGGACGACTTCTACCAGCGCCGCCTGGCCGCGCTGGTGGACACCGGCGCCAGCCCCTGGAAGTACCGACCGCTGCCCGACGGCAGCACGCCCCCGGGCGGCGGCGCCGCGCTGGCCGATTTCGAGCGCGCCGCGAAGATCAAGGAGGCCTTCTTCCGCGCCGGCGGCAAGCAGCCGGGCTTCAAGGTCGACCTGCGCGTGATCGAGATGAGCGACGGCATGAAAGACCTGACCCTCGACTTCGACGGCACGGTCTTCAAGTTCACCGCCGGCAACACCGCCGCGCAGACGCTCACCTGGCCCAGCAGCAAGGTCGCCTCGCAGATCAAGCTCAGCGAGGGCACGGGCGCGCCGCAGCTGTTCGAGGGCCCGTGGGCGCTGATGCGCATGTTCGGCAAGTTCGAGATCCAGCCCTCGGCCCAGCCGGAACGCTTCACCGTCGTGCTGAACCTCGACGGCAAGAAGGCCAAGCTGGAAGTCATCTCGGGCAGCGCGATCAACCCGCTGCGCATGCGCGAGATCGGCCAGTTCCGCTGCCCGGAGACGCTTTGATGTTGCTGAAGTGCGCGCTGGTTGGATCGCGCTTCTTCGGCGCTTCGGTGTTCGAGGCACTGCGCGGCGAAGAAGGCATAGCGATCACGAGCGTGGTCGCCCCCGCGGCCGATGACCGGCTGGCGGCGGCGGCGCGGGCCGCGGGCATCGAGCCGCACGTGCTCGAGAACCCGCGCCTCGTGCCGGCACACGCGATCGGCGAAGGCACCGACCTGATCATCGCCGCGCACACCCATGCGCGGGTCACCAACGAGGCGTTGGCGCGCTCGCGGCTCGGCGGCGTCGGCTATCACCCGTCACTGCTGCCGCGGCATCGCGGTATCGCCGCGGTCGAGTGGACGATCCTCGCCGGCGATCCGATCGCCGGGGGCTCGGTGTATCACCTGGCTGACGGTTGGGACGCGGGCGCCATCGCGGCGCAGGACTGGTGTTTCGTCGGCCCGGGCGAGACCGCGCGCGATCTCTGGGAACGGGCGCTCGCGCCGCTGGGCCTCTCGCTGCTCACCCAGGTCGCGCACCACGCGCGCCTGCATGGCGAACTGCCCGCTCGCACGCAGGACGCCCGCTACGCCACCAAGGCGCCGATGATCCGCCGCTCCGTCGTCATGACCGAGGACGCGACGCCCGCGATGACCTCCGTCGTCGTCACGATCATGGGCCCCGACCGCCCCGGCATCGTCAGCCTGCTGTCCGACCGCGCGCAGCGCCACGGTGCGAACTGGGCAGCCAGCCGCCTCGGCCGCTACGCCCGCGAGTTCGCCGGCATGGTCCATTTCGAAGTGCCGCGCGACAACGCCGACGCGCTGGTCGCCGCACTGCAAGGGCTGGAGTCCACCGGCCTGCGCCTGGCCATCACCAAGAGCGACGACACCCACGTGGCCGGCTCACTGCGCAGCGTCGAGCTCTCGCTGGTCGCGGACGACCGTATCGGCATCGTCAGCCAGCTCACCCGCGTGCTTGCCGATCACGGCGTCAGCATCGAGAACATCCAGACGGAAATCGTCCGCGGCGGGCCAGCGGGCAAGACGACCTTCAAGGTGCACGCACACCTGCTCGTCCCGGCCGCGCTGTCGATGGAGAGCCTGCAGCGCGAGGTCGGCGCGCTGGCGCACGAGATGACGGCGGACCTGGCGCTGGGAGAGCGCGGGGCGGGATGAGAGCTTCGCGATAGAGGCTTAGCTGACTGGCGCCTGCCACGGGCAGCGGGTGTGCAGCAGACATAGGACCGCAGGGACACCTCGCACAACTCCACTTCGCGTGGCGTTGTCGTCGTGCGCGCGCGCTCGCAACTGCCGCTCAATCGTCCAGTTCCGGGAGCCGCCAGGCCCTGCGGACCCCCCACGTTTGTCACCACTAGCCTCCGCTACATTTTCCCGATGCAGCGACGCTTGAAATGCTGACTTGACAACAGAAACAGATGGACCCGCGTACCAGCGTTCTTATTGGCTGCATCACCTGCGCGCTCATGGCGATCGTGATCACGGTGCTCGCCCGGGTGACGCCGCTTCCTGTTCCCGGCCTCAGGCGCTGGATGCAGGGCTCGTGGCTGATCTTCGTTGCCTTGCTGCTGCTGGGACTGAGGGATTGGGTTGCACACCTCGCGTCGGTGACCGTGGGCAACGGGGCACTGATGCTGGGATATGTCTTCTGGCTGGCCGGCACGCACGAGTACCACCGGCAGCACTTCAGATGGACGAGGTGGCTGGTCGCCACGGCCCTGGCCGTCGTCGCTATCACCTGGTTCGTCTACGGCGAGCCCAGCTTTCGCATGCGGGTCGTCATCGTCGCGGGGCTCTGCACTCTCATCAACGCACGGCACGCGTTCGTCATGCTGCACATGCCGAACAGCAAGCGCAGCCTGAAGACGCTGGGCGTGCCGATGGCTGCGACCCTGCTCATCGGCCTGACGCTGATCTACGGGTGGCGCACCGGCCATGCCATGCTCTTTCCACAGGGCAACACCGGGCTCCTGACGCAGGACGCCATCCAGGTCGTCTACACAAGCAGCTTCACGGTGTGCAATCTGATGCTCGTGGTTGCCTTCGCCACCTTGGCATCGGACCATGTGCGTGCCCGGATCGAGGAGGAGTCCGTGCGCGATCCGCTGACCGGCGCGCTCAACCGGCGTGCGTTCTCGGAGGCACTGGACCTCGAGCTTGCGCGCAGCCAGCGTTACGGCCGCAGCTTCTGCGTGGCCATGATCGACGTGGACCATTTCAAGCGCGTCAACGACCAGTTCGGGCATCCCTGCGGCGACCGCGTTCTCGTCGGCATCTGCCGACGCGTGGCCGGCCTGATGCGCCCGAACGATGTATTTGCCCGCTACGGCGGTGAAGAGTTCGTCGTCCTGATGCCCGAGACCACGCTGGAATTCGCCATGCAGGTCGCGGAAAGACTCCGCAGCGAGATCGACCGCAGCGTCGACGACAAGGTGCCGCATGTCACCGTCAGCGTCGGCATCACCGAATGGTCTGCGCGCGATGTCGATGCGGAGCTGCTGATGGCGCGGGCCGACGAGGCCCTGTATGCCGCCAAGGCCGGCGGCCGCAATCGGATTGCGAGCACTCCGAATCCAGCCTTGGAATAGGCTGGCGGACCGAACTCAGGGCTTCTGGACCTTCAAGTCCGCGCCGGCCTTTTCGCTGTGAAGCGCGGGGCCGGCACCGGCACCAGCACTGCCGGATGCGCCGCCCGAGACACCGCCGGAAACGCCGCTGCTGAGTTTCGGGACCGCAGCGCTGGCACCACCGCTCAGGCCACCACCGACACCGCCGCTCAATTTCGGCGCGACGCCTGCCGCGCCGCCGGCGATCCCGCCTGATGCTCCACCCGTCAGGCCACCGCCGACGCTCAGCCCACCGGCCGCGCTACCTGCGCCACCGCCAGCCGCCACCTTCAACCCAGCCGAGGCACCGGCACCCGCCGCGCCCATTGCCAGACCGGCGCCGACGGCTGCCGGGTTGCTCAGCAAGGCCAGCGGGCAGACGGGCAAGGCGCAGGAGCCGGGCGCCAGACCCAGCTTTGCGCTGGCCATCAGGTTCATCAGCATCGCCAGTTGCGCCGCGCCGGACAGATTGGCCGCAGCCACGCCGGCCAGGTTCATGCCGGGGGCGGCGCTGGCCGATGCTGATGCCGAGGCACTGGCGCTCGCGGTGGCCGCGAGACTCGCGCTGAGGCTCGCCAGCGCGGCCAGTGGCAGGCCTGCCAGCGCCAGCTTCAGCTGCGCCAGCGCATTGGCGGAGAGCAGGTTGACGCCCAGGCCCAACTGGATCGTCGCGAGCATCGACGTCACCGCCGACAGGCTCGCCAGCGCGCCGAAATTGCCGATGCCCGGCAGGCCCGCCATCATGCTGGCCAACGCGGAGGCTTGCGCATTGGCGGCCAGCGCACCATTGGCGTTCATCGACAAGCCCAGCGCCGCCATCAACGAGGCCATCAGGCTGGCCTTGGCACTGACGCTGAGCGCGGCCGACGCCGAGGCGGACGCCATCGCGCTGAGCTTCGCCTGCAGCGCCAGGATCGCACCGCTGGCGCGCAGGTCGATACCGAAGGCCGCCTTCACCGCCAGCACCAGACCCGCCAGACCCACCAGCAGCTTGAGGTCCAGCGCCAGCTTGGCCAGCAGGCCCACGTTGATGCCCAGCGCCGCGGCGTTGAACGAATTGATCGAAGCCGCCAGGCTGGCCGAGGCCTGCGCCGACAGCGCCGCCGACAAGGCGGCCTGCAGGTTCATGCCCAGCGCCGACTGCAGTGCTGCCGAAAGGCTGGCCATTGCCGACAGATTGGCGGTCGCGCTCGCCATCGCACCCACGTTGGCCGCCAGGCCCAAGCCCAGGCCCGCACCCATCGACAGGCTGCACGCGGCGACGAGGTTCAGCGAGATCGGCGGCACCAGGCCGATCGTCGGCGGCACCAGCGACAACTGCGCCGTCAGGCTGGCAAGCTTGGCCGAGCAGAAGCAGGACATGGATGGGGTTTGAATGGTGGGGCGCGACGATGATAGCGGCTACAGTCACGGGGATGATGGCGACTAACGCCTAAACCAAGCTGACACGGGAACGGACACTTGAACGACGACGCAGCGCCCCCCCGCACCGGCTGGTACGGCAAGCTGCCCAGCCTCGGCGACTTCGCTTCGCGTCGGCTGGCGCCGGAGCGGGTCGAGGCCTGGGACCAGTGGCTCGCGGCAGGCCTGGCGCAGTGGCGCGAGCAGGATCCCGATGGCTGGCTCGACGCCTACCTGACCGGCCCGAGCTGGCGCTTCCTGCTGATGCCGGGCGCGCTGGTACCGGGCGCAATGCAGCCGATCGGCGGCGTGCTGATGCCCTCGGTGGACCGCGTCGGCCGCTACTTCCCGATGACGCTGATGCACGACTGCGACAAGGCCTGTGCCGGCACTGAGGCACACCTGTCCTGGCTGCACCGTCTGGACGATCTGGCCCTGGACGCGATGCACGAGGACTGGAGCGTCGAGCAGTTCGAGGCCGAGCTGGCTCGGCTCGATGCCAATGAGCTGGCGCCCCCTGCCGACGCCGTCTCCAGCCTGCCCGAGCTGTACCGCGGCCAGGCCTGCTGGTGGCGCATCGGCGACGACGGCCATCGCCTGACGCTTTGCACCGATGGCCTGCCCACCGGCGCCGCCTTCATTGCGCTGCTGAGCGGTCACGCCGGCGCGCCCGATTGAATCGACACCCCGACACACGAACGAACACCAAGGAGAGACCCGACATGAGCGACAACGACTGGACCGGCGACTTCGCCGGCATCAGCACCCCGGCCCCGAGCTGGAACCCCAAGCGCCCGCTGCGCATCGCGATCCTGGGCGACTTCGGCGGCGGCGCGCTGCGCGGCCGGCTCGACAAGGGCGCGGCGCTGGCCAAGCGCAAGCCGCTGAAGGTCGAGTTCGACACGCTGGAGGACGCACTCGCCCGCCTGGACCTGAAGCTGACCCTGCCGATCGGTGCCGACGGCGCGCCGGTGGAAGTCGAGATCTCGGAGCTCGAGTCCTTCCACCCCGATGAGCTGTACCGCAACGTCGAGGTGTTCTCGGCCCTGGCCTCGCTGCGCAAGCGCCTGAACAACAGCTCCACCTTCGCCGCTGCGGCGGCCGAAGTGCAGGCCATGGGCGGCAAGTCCGGTGAAGACAGCTGGCAGACCGCCTCCAGCGTCTCGCGCCACGGCCGCGCCCGCGGCGGCGCACCGGCCGGCAGCGCCAAGCTCGACGACTTCGCGCGGCTGACCGGCCGCGCCAGCGTCGGCAGCCAGGCGGACGACTCGATCGCCGCGCTGCTCAAGCGCATCGTCGGCCCCTTCGTGAAGGCCGCCGCTGCGCCGAACAAGGACGCGCTGATCGCCACCGTCGACGCCGCGCTGACCGATGCGATGCGCGCCGTGCTGATGCAGGGCGATTTCCAGAACGCCGAGGCGCTGTGGCGCGGCGTCGACTTCCTGCTGCGCCGCGTCGAGACCAGCCACCAGTTGCAGGTCCACCTGATCGACATCAGCGCCGAAGAGCTGGCGGCTGACCTGAGCGCCGTCGACGACCTGTCGGAATCGGGCCTCTACAAGCTGCTGGTCGAGACGCCCTCGCAGGACGCGGACGGCGGCTACAGCTACATCGCCGGCCTCTACCAGTTCGAGGCCACGCCGCCGCATGCCGAGCTGCTGGGCCGCGCCGCGCGCGTCGCCGCGCACGCCGGTGCGCCCTTCATCACGCAGATCGCCCCCGATGTCTTCACCGATCGCAAGGAGCCGCCGCACCGGCTGATCCAGCAGGCCTTCCGCGCGCTGAAGGAGCTGCCCGATGCGTCCTACCTGGCGCTGATGGCGCCCTCCTTCCTGCTGCGCCACCCCTACGGCAAGAAGAGCGATCCGATCCAGAGCTTCGCCTTCGAGGAGTTCAGCCGCAGCAGCGGCCTGCGCGGCATGCTGTGGGGACACCCGGCGCTGCTGGCGCTCAGCGTGCTGGCCACGCCCGGCGCGCAGCTGACCATCGGCGACCTCGCCTTCCACTACTACGTGGACGAGGACGGCGACAGCATCGCCCTGCCCTGCACGAACCGCCTGGTCAACACCAACGCGTCGAGCCTGCTGCGCGAATGGGGCATCAACGGCGTAATGGCGCACAAGGGCGAGGCGCTCGTGCGCCTCGCCGGCCTGGAAGCCGTCAACGACGACGGCCTGGCCGCCGGCAATGCGCCGCGCAAGAAGCCCAGCGACAGCCGCGGCTCGATCGGCAGCAAGCCCGCCACCGGCAAGCCGGCCGTGGACTGGGCGCCAGCGCAGCGCGGTGCCGGCACCGTCGGCGTCAGCATGACGACCAAGGCAGCAGCACCGGCCCCCGCTGCCGCCGCCCCCGCGCCGGCCGCCGCCGCTGCCGAGCCCGAGGAGGCCGCTGCGGTCAGCGCCGACGATGAACTCGACGCGCTACTCGCCAGCCTCGGCGACCCGCCGGAGCCCGCTGCCGCCGCGCCCGCTGCGGCAGACGAGCCGGCGGCAGCGCCGGCCGAAGCCGCTGCCGATCCCGACATGGACCCCGACCTGGAAGCGCTACTCGCCTCGCTGGGTTGACCGAGACCCACGGCACCGTCATGCCCTCGCGCCGACAGATCCTGTCCCTCTGCGTCCCGCCGTGTCTGTCGGCCGCGCTGCCCGTTCTGCCCGCCCGGGCCGCGGGGTCGGGTCTTGCCCTCACGACCATTCTTGACGGCGAGGCCGCGCTACTGCGCGGCGAGACCCGGCTGCAACTCACCGAGGGAGTGGCGCTGCAGGCGGACGACATCGTCGAGCTGCCGGAGAAATCCGGCCGGCTGCTGCGCATCGAGTTCGCCGACGGCCTGTGCCTGGACCTCGGCCCCGGCGCGCGTACGCTGCTGGCGCCGCGCCTGCCGGGTGAGCGCGGCCGTGCGCGCGCCTACCTGCTGGGCGGCTGGGCCAAGCTCACGCTGCCGCCGAAGGGCCAGCCGGCGCTGCTGCTGACGCCCGGCTTCGATGCCGGCGGCATCGACGGCAACGCCGTGCTGGCTGCCCTGCCCGATGGCGCCGGCCAGGCCTTCGCCGAGGCCGGCCGGATCGAACTGCGCATGGCAGGCGCAGCGCCGATCGCGCTGAAGACCAACGAATGGATGAGCCTGCCCCCGGCCGGCGGCAAGCCGGTCGTCCACCCGCACCCCGGCCCCGCCTTCGTGCAGCAGGTGCCGCGTCCGTTTCTCGATCCGCTGCCCTCTCGCGCCGCGCTGTTCGCCGGCAAGGAGCGCACGCCCAAGTCCGTCGGCATGATCAGTTATGCCGACGCACAGGACTGGATGGACAATCCCGACCCCGCGCTGCGCCGGCTCGCGCTGACGCGCTGGCGCGGGCTGCTGCGCTCCAACGAATTCCGCGCCGGTGCCCTGATGGGCTTGAAGGCCCATCCTGAGTGGCAGCCGCTGCTGTTCCCGCCACAGGCCAAGTAGTACTCGCCGACCGCGCCCGATTTCCCAAGGACTCCGATCATGAAACTCCTCGTCAAATTCAACCTGATGTTCCTGCTGGTCTTCCTGCTGGGCCTGGCCGGCTCCTGCCTGGTCGCGCGCGGCATGCTGCAGAAGGCCGCCAAGGAAGACGTGATCGACCGCGCGCGCCTGCTGATGGAGAAGGCCAACGCGGTCAGCACCTACACCGCCACGCAGATCAAGCCGCTGCTGGAAACGCAGATGAAGTACACCTTCCTACCCCAGTCGGTGCCGGCCTACTCGGCGGCCGAAGTGCTCGCCGCGCTGCAGAAGTCCTACCCCGAGTACGGCTTCAAGTCGGCGATGCTGAACCCGACCAACCCGCGCGACCGCGCGGTGGCGTGGGAGGAAGACGTGGTCGGCCAGTTCAAGCAGAACCCGGAGATGAAGGAATTCATCGGCGAGCGCGACACGCCTACCGGCCCCTCGCTCTACATCGCCCGCCCGATCCGCATCAGCAACCCGGCCTGCCTGGCCTGCCACACCACCCCCGACATCGCGCCCGCCACCCTGACCGAGCGCTACGGCCCCTCCAACGGATTCGGCTGGAAGCTCAACGAAACGCTGGGCGCGCAGGTCGTCTCCGTGCCGATGAGCGTGCCGATGAAGCGCGCCGACCAGGCCTTGCTGCTCGTCGCCGGCATGCTGGCCGCCGTGTTCCTGCTGATCGGCGCCACGCTGAACTTCATGCTCTGGAAGCTGGTCATCCAGCCGGTCAGCACCTTGTCGAAAATCGCGGACAAGGTGAGCCTTGGCGAGGAGGCGCCCGACTTCTCGGTGCGCTCGCAGGACGAGATCGGCACGCTCACCGAGTCCTTCGGCCGTATGCGCAAGAGCCTCGCCCACGCAATGAAGATGTTGGATGCCTGACCCGGCAGAACAACTAGTTCACTGACGCGGCGCCGCCGCTGGCGGATACTCGCCCCTCCATGAAAGCAGTCCCAGAACGCATCGGCAAGTTCACGATCGAGAAGGTCCTCGGCCAGGGCGCGATGGGCGTCGTCTACCAGGGCTTCGATCCGCACATCCACCGGCGGGTTGCGATCAAGACGGTGCGCAAGGAACTGCGGGGCGACGGGGGCGATGCGCCCGATTCGATCGCCGCGCGCTTCCGCAACGAGGCGCAGGCCGTGGGCCGCATCCACCATCCCGGCGTCGTGGCGATCTACGACTTCGGCGAGGACGAGGAGCAGGCCTACATCGCGATGGAGTTCGTCGAGGGCCGCAACCTCGAGCAGATCCTGGCTGGCACGCCGCTGCTGCCCGAAGCGCAACTGCTGCACATCATGGACCAGTTGCTGGAGGCGCTGGCCGCCGCCCACGCCCAGGGCGTGTGGCACCGCGACATCAAGCCGGCCAACCTGCTGATCACCGCCAGCGGCCAGGTCAAGCTGACCGACTTCGGCATCGCACGGATCGCCGACATGGGGCTCACCCAGGTCGCCTCGATGATCGGCACGCCCGGCTACATGGCGCCGGAGCAGTACACCGGCCGCCCGATCGACCAGCGGGCCGACATCTTCGCCGCCGGTGTGCTGCTGTACCGGCTGCTGACCGGCCGCCCCGCCTTCAGCGGCACGGCCGAGGCAGTGATGTACCAGATCGTCAACGAGGCGCCGGTGCCGCCCAGCGAGCTGAGCCTGGGCCGCCGACCCAAGGCCTATGACGCGATCGTGTCGCGCGCCATCGCGAAGCGGCCCGACGAGCGCTACTCCAGCGCCGCCGAGTTCCGCCGCGCATTGGCCGCCTGCGCCGCGCACAGCGCCAGCGCGGGCGACGCCACGGTAATCGTGCCGCCGGGCCACTGGGCACGCGCCGTCGAGGCTGCTGCCTCGGCGCATGGCGGCGCCCCGCAGGGCAGCAGCGGCTTCACCCAGTCCGCCCCGCCCACCGGCTGGGACGCGCAGGTGCTCAGCCGCATCGAGCGCAGCCTGGCCAGCTTCGTCGGCCCGATGGCCAAGCTGATGGTGCGCAATGCGGCCAAGCATTGCCACGACGTCGCCAGCCTCGCCAACGAGGTGGCCCAGCACATCGGCGAGGAAAAGCAGCGCCAGCAGTTCATCGCCACCGCCACCGGTGGCACGCAGCTCGCACCACGCAGCGGCGCGACGGCGCTCGGTTCCTCGGCCACGCAGCGGGCACCCGCCACAAACCCGCCGGCCACGCAACTGGCCGGCGAACCGCTCACCGACGAGTTCAAGGCCCACGCGCTGCAGGTGCTGGCGCGCCACCTGGGCCCGATCGCCAAGGTGGTCGTCAAGCGCACCGCGGAGCGCACGCACACGCGCGGTGCCTTCATCACCGCGCTGCTCGATGCGGCCGAGGGCGTTGACCGCACGGTGCTGCAGCGCGAGCTGGGCAACTAGCAAAGTTCGAAGCGCATACTCCGCGGGCTTTTTCCCGCAGGAGGATCCCGCGCATGCAATACAAGCAATTCGGCCGTACCGGCCTGTTCGTCTCGCAGCTGTGCCTCGGCACGATGACCTTCGGCGGTGCCGGAGACCTGTGGGGCAAGATCGGCCGGCTGCAGCAGGACGAGGCCGACCGGCTCGTCGGCCGCTCGCTGGACGCCGGCATCAACTTCATCGACACCGCCGACGTCTACTCCGAAGGCCAGTCCGAGACCATCACCGGCCAGGCGCTGAAGAACCTGAAGGTGCCGCGCGAGAACGTCGTCGTCGCCACCAAGGTCTTCGGCGAGACCGGCAGCAAGGCCGCCAACTCGCGCGGCGCCTCGCGGCTGCACATCATGGACGGCGTCAAGGCCAGCCTTGCGCGCCTGCAACTGGATCACATCGACCTCTACCAGATCCACGGCTTCGACCCCGCCACGCCGATCGAAGAGACCGTGCGCGCGCTGGACACGCTGGTCCAGCAGGGGCACGTCCGCTACGTCGGCGTTTCCAACTGGGCGGCTTGGCAGATCATGAAGGCGCTGGGCATCGCCGAGCGACTGGGGCTGGCACGCTTCGAGTCGCTGCAGGCCTACTACACGGTGGCCGGCCGCGACCTGGAACGCGAGCTGGCGCCGATGCTCGCCAGCGAGAACCTCGGCCTGATGGTGTGGAGCCCGCTGGCAGGCGGCCTGCTCAGCGGCAAGTACAAGCCCGACACGGCTGCGGCCGCGGGCGACCGGCGCGCCACGTTCGACTTCCCGCCGGTGGACCGGCCGCGCGCCTTCGCCTGCGTGGACGCAATGCGGCCGATGGCCGAGAAGCGCGGCGTCAGCGTCGCGCAGATCGCGCTGGCCTGGCTGCTGCACCAGCCGGTCGTCACCAGCGTGATCATCGGCGCCAAGCGCGAGGACCAGCTGGAGGACAACCTCGCCGCCACGCAGGTGAAGCTCGACGCCGACGAACTCGCCGCGCTGGCCCAGGTCAGCGCGCTGCCGCCGGAGTACCCGGGCTGGATGTTCACGCGCCAGGGTGAATACCGGCGGAAGCAGCTGGCAGGCGGCTGAACTCGTCGTCCGGCTCGCGTTCCGGCTCCTGCCGGTGCGCGCAGCGGTACAGCAGCGGCAGCACCAGCAAGGTCAGCGCGGTGGACGACAGGATGCCGCCGATGACCACCGTCGCCAGCGGGCGCTGAACCTCTGCGCCCGTGCCGGTGGCCAGCGCCATCGGCACGAAGCCCAGCGAGGCGACCAGCGCCGTCATCAGCACCGGCCGCAGCCGGGCCAGCGCGCCTTCGCTCACCGCCTCTTCCAGCGGCCGGCCCTCCTCGATCAGCTTGCGGATGAAGGACAGCATCACCAGGCCGTTCAGCACCGCCACACCCGACAGCGCGATGAAGCCGACCGCGGCCGAAATCGACAGCGGGATGCCGCGCAGCCACAGCGCCAGCACGCCGCCGGTCAGCGCGAACGGGATGCCGGTGAAGACGAGCAGCCCGTCCTTGGCGTTGCCGAACATCGCGAACAGCAGCACGAAGACCATCAGCAGCGACAGCGGCACGACGAGCTGTAGGCGCTGCGCTGCGGACTGCAACTGCTCGAAAGTGCCGCCCCAGGTGGTCCAGTAGCCAGCGGGCACCTTTACCTTCTGCTCGATCGCCGCCTGCGCATCGGCGACGAAGGAGCCCAGGTCGCGCCCGCTGACGTTGGCGCTGACGACGATGCGGCGCTTGCCGCTCTCGCGCGAGACCTGGTTGGGGCCCGGTGCGACCTCCAGCATGGCAATCTCCGAGAGCGGCACATAGCTGGCGGCGCGTCCTTCCGCGCGCGGCAACGGCACCGGCAGCCGGCGCAGCGCATCCAGGTTCTCGCGCTGCGCATCGGGCAGCCGCACCAGCAGCTCGAAGCGCCGGTCGCCCTGGAACACGGTGCCGGCCGCGCGGCCGCCGATCGCGGTGGCGACCAGCTCCTGCACCTCGGTCATGTTGAGTCCGTAGCGCGCCGCCTTGGCGCGGTCGATGTCCACCGTCAGCATTGGCAGGCCGGTCGTCTGCTCCACCTTCACCTCGGTCGCGCCGGGCACGGCCTGCAGCACCTGGGCGATGCGCTGGGCCGTCGCATCCAGCACCTCGTTGTCGTCGCCGAAGACCTTGACGGCCACGTCCGAGCGCACGCCGGAGATCAGCTCGTTGAAGCGGAGCTGGATCGGCTGCGAGAACTCGTAGTTGCTGCCGGGCACTTGGGCGGCCTCGTCGCGGATCGCGGCGAGCAGTTCGTCGCGAGTCATTCGTGGTGCAGGCCATTGGTCTTCAGGCTTCAGCATGATGTAGCCGTCCGAGATGTTCGGCGGCATCGGGTCGGCGGCGATCTCGGCGGTGCCGGTGCGGGCGAAGATGCGGTCGATCTCGGGGAACTTCGCCTTCAGCCGCGCCTCCAGTTGCTTCTGCATCTCGACGGATTGCGTGAGGCTCGTGCCCGGGATGCGCAGCGCCTGCACGGAGAAGTCGCCCTCGTTCAGATGGGGCACAAACTCCGAGCCCAGCCGGCTCGCCACCGCGCCGCAGAACAGCACCAGCACGACGGCGGCCGTGGCGACGACCGGCCCGTTGCGCAGCGAGCCGGCCAGCAGCGGGCGATAGCCGCGCTCGGCCCACTGCATCAGCCGGTTGTCCTTTTCGGCGACGCGCTCGCCGATGAACAGCGCCACCGCGGCCGGCACGAAGGTGACGGACAGCAGCATCGCGCCCAGCAGCGCCAGCAGGACCGTCCAAGCCATCGGGTGGAACATCTTCCCCTCGACGCCGGTCAGCGCCAGGATCGGCACGTAGACGACCATGATGATCAGTTGGCCGTAGAGCAGCGGCCGGCGCGCCTCGCGGGCCGCGGCGAACACTTCCTCGAAGCGCTCGCTGCGGGTCAAGACCTGACCCTTGCGATGCTGCGCATGCGCCAGGCGCCGCACGCAGTTCTCGACGATCACGACGGCGCCGTCGACGATGATGCCGAAGTCCAGCGCCCCCAGGCTCATCAGGTTCGCGCTGATGCCGGCGCGCACCATGCCGCTGAAGGTGAACAGCATCGCCAACGGGATCACCATCGCAGTGACCAGCGCCGCGCGGATATTGCCGAGGAACAGGAACAGCACGGCGACGACCAGCGCCGCACCTTCGACGAGGTTCTTCTGCACCGTGCGCACCGCCTTGTCCACCAGGGTCGTGCGGTCGTAGACGGTGACGGCCTTCACGCCGGCGGGCAGCGTCTTGTTGATCGCCTCCATCTGCCGGTCCACCGCGCGCGAGACGGCGCGGCTGTTCTCGCCCATCAGCATGAACACCGTGCCCAGCACGACCTCCTGGCCGTTCTCGGTGGCGGCGCCGGTGCGCAGCTCGCGGCCCAGCTCCACCGTGCCGATGTCGCTCACGCGGATCGGCTGGCCCTGCGCGCTGCCGACGATGATGTCGCCGATCTCGTCCATCGAGCGCACCTGGCCCGGCGCGCGCACCAGGTACTGCTCGCCCTGGCGCTCGATGTAGCCGGCGCCCTGGCTGGCGTTGTTCTTCTCCAGCGCGGTGACGACGTCGGCCAGGCCCAGGCCGTAGGCCGAGAGCCGCTCCAGGTTCGGCGCCACGACGTACTGCTTCTCGAAGCCGCCGATCGAGTTGATCTCGGTGACACCGGGCACGTTGCGCAGCTGCGGCTTGATGACCCAGTCCTGGATCTCGCGCAGGTCGGCCGGCGTGTAGGCGCCGCCGCCGTCGGGCTTGCGCGCGCCGGGCTCGGCCTCCACGGTCCAGAGGTAGATCTCGCCGAGGCCTGTCGAGATCGGCCCCATCGTGGGCGCGATGCCCTCGGGCAGGCGGCTGCGCGCCTCCTGGATGCGCTCGTTGACGAGTTGGCGGGCGAAGTAGATGTCGGTGCCGTCCTTGAAGATGATGTTCACCTGCGAGAGACCGTAGCGCGACAGCGAGCGCGTCTGCTCCAGGCCCGGCAGGCCGGCCATCACGGTCTCGATGGGGAAGGTCACGCGCTGTTCGGTCTCCAGCGGCGAGTAGCCGGGCGCCTGCGTGTTGACGACGACCTGGACTTTGGAGATGTCGGCCACGGCGTCCAGCGGCAGCCGCGTATAGCTGTAGACGCCGAGGCCCGCCATCGCCAGCACGACCAGCATCACGAGCCAGCGCTGCTCGATGCAGAAGCGGATGAGCTTTTCGAAAAACATGTCATGCCCTCCGTTCAGTGGTCGTGCGAGGCGCCGGCCTTGCCCAGCTCCGCCTTCAGCACGAAGGCATTGGCGGCGGCGACGCGGTCGCCCGCCGCCAGGCCCTGCACGATCTCGACGCGCCGGGCATCGCTGCGGCCGGTCTTCACCGGCACCGCATCGAAACCCGCGGCCGTGGCCCTGAACACCACCGCCTCGTTCGCGATCGTCTGCACCGCCTCGGCCGGCACCGACACCGCCACGGCCTGCTCACCGCCCAGCACGCTGACGGTGACGAACAGCCCCGGCCGCCACGCGCCCTGCGGATTGGCCAGGGTGACGCGGGCACGCGCGGTGCGCGTCTGCTCGCCCAGCAGCGAGCCGACGTAGGAGACCTTGCCCTCCACCTTCTCGTCGAAAGCCGACGAGGACACGACCACCTTCTGGCCCACGCGCACGACCGCCAGGTCCTTCGGCGCCACGGCGAACTCGGCCCACACGGTGCCCAGATCCGACAGCGTGAAGATGCTGGCGTCCTCGCGCACGGCCTCGCCGCGCGACAGGTGCTTCTCGACGAGGGTGCCATCGAAAGGCGCGCGGATCTCGAAGCGGTTCAGCGGACCGCTGCTTCCGGCGGCGCCGATGGCCGCCAGCTTCTGCCGCGCGTTGTCCACCGCGATGTCGGCCTCGCGCAGCGCCGTCTGTGCGGCCAGGTAGTCCTGCTCGGCGGAGATCTTCTGCTGCCACAGCCGCTGCTCGCGCTCGTAGGTGGCACGCGCGGCTTCCTGCCGGCGCTGCGCCGTCAGCAGTTCGCTGCGCTGCTCGGACAGCGCGGTGCTGGCGATGACGGCCAACACCTGCCCGGCGCGTACCTGCTGGCCGAGATTGGCCGGCACTGCCTCCGCCACGCCGGCCAGGCGCGGCACGACGTGGGCGGTGCGGTCGTCGTTGAAACGGATCTCGCCGCTGAAGTCGCTGGTGCTTTGCAGCGACGCGGGGCCGGCAGCCACGGAGACGATGCCGGCCGCCTTCTGCTGCTCGGCGGAGAGCGTGACGGCGCGTGAGTCCTCATCGTGTGTCTCGGCGACTTCGGCCGCGGGTGCAGCGGCGTGGCCGCCCCACAGCACGGCGGCCGTGCCAACCAGTCCGGCCGCGGCCAGTGCAGCCATCAGGCCCGCTTGTTTCTTCGTGATGTTCATGAATGTCTTTCCTGTTCCTCAGCGACCGGTGATGCGGTCGATGGCGGCGGCGGCCTGGAAGGCGGCGGCCAGGGTGTTCAGGGCGCGCGAGCGCGCCTGCAGCAGCGAGCGCTGCGCGTCGATCACTTCGAGAAAGCCGAACTTGCCGGCGTCGAAGCCCTGGCCCGCGGCCTCGTAGGCTTCCAGCGCGGCCGGCAGCACGGCGTCTTCCAGCGTGCGCAGCGAGGCGCGGGCCAGGCTCAGCCGGCCGCTGGCTTCCTGCAACTCGGCCAGCAGGCTCAGACGCGCGGCCTGCAATTCGTCGTCGGCCTTGGCGGCGCGGCGCGAGGCTTCGAGGATGGCGCCCTGGTTACGGTCGAACAGCGGCAGCGGGATCGAGAAGCCGATGACGGCCTGGCTACGTCCAGCGGCGGCGTCGCGCTTGCCGCCGAGGCTCAGCGTCAGGTCCGGCTGCGCCTTGCTGCGCTCGACCTCGATCAGTGCGCGACGGCGCTCGGCCTCCAGGCGGCCGACCCGCAACTGAGGCGAGCTTTCCAGTTGCGCCATCAGCTCCGGCAGCGCGGGTCGCAAGGGCGCGGCCGTCTCGCCTCGCACGGCATCGAAGTCCGGCGCGTCCTCGCCCATCACGGTCGCGAGCCGAACGCGCGCGTTCTGCAGCTCGGCGGCCGCCTCGTCCCGTTCCAGCCGGGCATTGGCGACGTCGACCCGGGCGCGCGTCGCCTCGACCGGCGAGACTTTGCCCGCCGCCACGCGCTTGCTCACCGCATCGGCCGCACGCTCGGCCAGGCTCACCGAGCCGGCCGCCAGCTCGACGCCCTGCTGCGCGACCAGCACGCCGAAGAAGGCGCCGATCGTGCGGGCGCGAAGCTCGGCGCGGAGGTTATCGAGTTCGGCGCTCGCGACGCCGACGGCGCGCTCGGCGGCGCCCAGGCGCGCCGCGCGCTTGCCACCCATCTCGAGCGGGATGTCCAGCGTGAGGGTGCTCGTGCGGGTCTCTGGGCGCGTGTCCTCGACGGTGGCACTCAGCGACGGGTTGGGCCGCACGCCGGCCTGGCGCACGGCGGCCTGCTGGGCCTCGACCTCCTTTGCCGCGGCGCTGAGAGCCGGGCTGCGGGAGAGCGCGCGATCGAACGCGGCTTCGAGGGTCAGCGGGGGGCGTGCGCCATCAGCCTGCGCACGGACGGAAACAGGGCTGGCGAATGTGCCAATGCAGGCGACCGCCAGTCCAAGCGGCCATAGGAAATGTTTTCTCATCGAATCTCATCGGTTGGAACCTTGGATTCGGCGAGACGGAACGAAGGGGATGTTCTGTTCTGACGTCTCGCCGGCTAGGCGAGACGAGGCCACTGT
The DNA here is from genome assembly GCF_034043675.1 of Roseateles agri. Lineage (NCBI taxonomy): Bacteria > Pseudomonadati > Pseudomonadota > Betaproteobacteria > Burkholderiales > Sphaerotilaceae > Roseateles > Roseateles agri. The sequence continues at coordinate 78,987 of NZ_JAXCLA010000005.1, forward strand.
GGGCGGTCGGGCGCGCGCTGTGGCGCAGAGGGCGGGCGCAGATCGCCCAGCGCCAGCGGCGGGACAGCCGTGGCGGGTGCTTCAGGCAGCGCCTCGAAGGCCGGCAGCGCGGCCGCAGGCGAGGCGTGGCAGAAGCCGCAGTCGAAGTCCGCCGCCAGCTTGGCGCCGGCGAGCTTCCCAGCAGTCTTGCCACCATCAGGCTTGGCCTCGGTGTGCACATGCGTGTGGTGCCCGAAGTGGCGGGCCTGCTGCGGCGTCGTCTCGTGCTGGCAGTAGGTCGCGGCCACACCCCAGGCAAGCTGGAAGGGCAGCAACAGGGCCACGAGAAGGACGAACAGACGCTTCATGCGGGGCCGATTATGGCCGACGGCCGGAGGGCAGCGGCGCTATCAAATATGGTTACGATCACTGGAATCTCGGCGTTAGACCGCGTTGTGCGCGCGCGGACGATGCCCCAGAATCGGCCCCTTATCCCCATCCGCCCCCCAATGAGCACCGAGTCCAGCCCTGCCGACGACGATCGCACGCAGATCATCGCCCCGCCCAAGGCTCCGCCGCCCGCGCCGGCCCAGCCGACTTCCGCCGGCCATAGCAGTGCCGGCGACAGCGGCAACGCGCTGCCGGTCGGCACCTACCTGGCCGAGTTCGAGATCAACAGCGTGCTCGGCGAAGGCGGCTTCGGCATCGTCTACCTGGCCTGGGACCACTCGCTGGAACGCCGTGTCGCTCTGAAGGAGTACATGCCCGCCTCGCTGGCTTCGCGCAGCGGCGCGACGCAGGTGAACGTCAAATCGGAGCGCCACCGCGGCACCTTCGAAGCCGGCATGAAGAGCTTCATCAACGAAGCCAAGCTGCTGGCCCAGTTCGACCACCCGTCGCTGGTCAAGGTCTACCGTTTCTGGGAAGCCAACGGCACCGCCTACATGGTGATGCCCTTCTACGAAGGCACGACGCTGAAGGACCGGCTCAAGAGCTTCGGCCAGCCGCCCGACGAGGCCTGGCTGATGGGCCTGCTGGCGCCGCTGACCGAGGCGCTGGCCGTGATCCACCAGGAGCGCTGCTACCACCGCGACATCGCGCCCGACAACGTGATCCTGCTGAACGCGACCGGCCGGCCGCTGCTGCTGGACTTCGGCGCCGCACGCCGCGTGATCGGCGACATGACGCAGGCGCTGACGGTGATCCTGAAGCCCGGCTACGCGCCGGTGGAGCAGTACGCCGAAACGCCCAATATGAAGCAAGGCGGCTGGACCGACGTCTACGCACTGGCCGCCACCATCCACTTCGCCATCCTCGGCCGCACGCCGCCGCCCTCGGTGAGCCGGCTGATGGGCGACAACTACCAGCCGCTGGCCGAGGCCGCCGCGGGCCGCTACAGCGAGCGCTTCCTGAACGCCATCGACAAGGCGCTGCGCGTGCGCCCCGAGGAGCGCACCCAGACGATCGGCGAACTGCGCGCCGACCTGGGCCTGGACGCCGAGATGCCACACCACGCGCAACCGACGCAGATCGTGCTGCGCGGCGACGCCACCGGCATGAGCGGCGACGAGAAGACGCAGTTGCAGGCCCGGCCTCCGGCCCCCAAGCGCGCGCCCTCTCCTGCCGTGTCATCGCCATCCGCTGCCGCGCCGGCCCCCGCGCCCTCATCGAAGACGCCACTGATCGCCGGCATCGGCGCGCTAGTGCTCATCGGCGGCGGCGTGGCCGCGTGGATGGCGATGTCCGGCAAGAAGCCCGAGCCCGCGGTCGCCGCCGCACCGCCCCCCATCAGCACCGCCGCGGCACCCGCTCCGGCCCCTGCCGAAGCGCCCGCCCCTGCAGCCGCGCCGGCCACCGCAGCGCCGACGACGCATTTCGACGCCCTGGCCCAGTTCGACCAGTTGCTCGCCTCGCAATCGCCGGGCTTCAAGGTCGAGGCCACCGCGGAGAAGTCCCGCCTGCGCATCGGCAAGGACCTGCTGAGCTTCACCGTCAAGTCGCAGAAGGACGGCTACGTCAACGTGCTGGTCTACGGACCCGACGGCTCGCTGATGCTGCTGTTCCCGAACAAGCTGAATGTGCAGACCGGCCACAACAAGATCAAGGCCGGCCAGACGCTGCGCATCCCCGACGAGAACTGGGTGCTGCAGACCTTCGAGCCGACCGGCCCCGAGCACTTCGCCGTCATCGTCAGCGACCAGCCCCGCGACTTCGCCGCCATCGGCGCCGTGCCCGACGACGCCTTCATGAAGCTGCAGACCGGCGCCGCCGGAGACGCCCAGATCGCCCGCTGGACCAAGCCCACGCCGATGCTGCTGGGCACGCCGCCGGCCGGCTGCACGGGCGCGAATTGCGATGCCTACGGGGCCGCGCGATTCACGGTGGAGATCGTGCGCTGAGACTACGCTGGCCATGTTCGACCACGTGAAATTCGGCGTCAGCGACTACGCGGCCAGCAAGGCGTTCTTCCTCAAGGCGTTGGAGCCTCTCGGTGTCGCCGTCGTCGCGGAAGGCGAACCGACCTACGGTATCGAGCTGTGCGTGCCCGGCGAGACGGTCTCGCTATGCCTGTACCAGGCGGAGCACCAGCCGGCGCCATTGCACCTCGCGTTCAAGGCCACGAGCCGCCAGCAGGTACGCGACTTCCATCGCGCGGCCCTGAAAGCCGGCGGCACGGATCACGGCGCGCCGGGCCTGCGGCCGCACTATCACGCCAACTACTACGCCGCCTTCGTCATTGGCCCGGACGGGCACAACGTCGAGGCGGTGTGCCACGAGCCCAACGAGACCTGAGGCTTCAGCAGTCCCGAGCGCCCAGGATCTTCTCGCCCAGTTCGGTCAGCTCGGCCCGCCCATAGCGGGTCTTCTCCCATTCCCGCGGATCGCCCGGGAAGGCGAAGCCCTCGGGCGCCTGGCATTCGCGCCAGGCGCGCACCCGCTCCTCGCGAAGCGCGGCATCCGACGAGTGCGCCGGCGCGAAGGAGATGTATTGCGCGAGCCGCACCTGGTCTTCCGACGTGTTGGGCCGGATGCCGTGGGCCAGCAGGCTGTTGAAGATCAGCAGGTCGCCGGCCTTCATCGGCACGAACTTCACCGACCAGGGCACGTGGTCCAGGTCGGGGCGGAACGGGTGGCGATCCTGCGGCGCCGCGGCGCGCCAGTCGTCGAAGTGCTCGAACAGCTCGGGGATGCACTGAAAGCCGCCGGTTTCCTCGCTGGTGTCGGACAGCGCGAGCACGCCCTGGACATTGATCGGCAGCGGCGTCATCGAGGTGTCCGAGTCCCAGTGAATGAAGCCGGTGAAGGCGCGGGCGCCGCGGTTGGGTGTGTTCAGGTTCGCACGGTCCAGGCTGACCCACAGGTCTTCCCGGTCCCAGATGTCGACGAAGGCGTCGTAGACACGCTGGGTCTGCCGGTTGTCCCAGAGGTGCTGGTTCTGGTAGACCTCGACCATGCCGGAGCCGTTCAGCTCGGCCATGCCATGGCTGCGGCGCTCGGCCTGGTTCCATGAGGCGGGGTCGTGGCGATCCAGTTCCTGGAATTCCCAGAGGAAGTCCACCGTGCGCCGCACCTGTTCCTCGGGCACCGCCTGCCGGATGATCACGTAGCCGCGGCGCTGCCAGTGCTCGAAGTCGGCCTCGCTCAGCACCCGCAGCGGCAGGGCCTTCTTCAGCTCGCGCAGCTGCACGCCGTTGGCATAGGTGAGGCTGGGGTTGCCCGGCGTGTCCGGGCGGGCCTGGCGGTAACGGTCGTTCATGATGAGCTTGTCTCCATCGCTGCTTTGATTGATGGAGCAAATTCTGGAGACGGTGGCGCTCGCGCTGTTCGCCGCGCCTGACCAGAGTTGATACGATTCTGACGATTTCATCTCGCCGAAGATCATGAAACCGCAGTTCGAACAGGTCACCCTGGCACCCGGCGAGTCGTGGACGCTGCTGTGGCGCGAGCTGCCGGAACTGCCCTTCCTGTGGCACTACCACCCCGAATACGAACTCACGCTGACGCTCAACGCACGTGGCCAGCGCCACGTCGGCGACAGCTTGGAAGACTTCGAATCGGGCGACCTCGTGCTGCTGGGTCCGAACCAGCCGCACACCTGGGCGGCGAGCGAGCGCGCGGACGATGAGACGAAGCCCATGCTGGCCGTGGTCGTCTGGTTCAGCGAGGCCTGGCTGCAGCGCCTGATCGATGGCTGGCCGGAGCTGGCCGTGCTGCGCCGGCTGGTGGACGGCGCGGGCCGAGGCTTGCACTTCTCAGCCGCCACCGCGCAGGCGGCACGGCCACTGCTGGCTCGCCTGCAGGACCTGACGCCGGAACAGCGCCTGCCAGTCCTGCTGCAGGTGTTGCCGCTGCTGGCGCGCGACGAAGGCGCCCGAGCGCTCGCCACCCATGCCGCCAACTCACCACCCGGTGACAACAAGGCCCGCGGCCGGCTCGATCGCGTGCTGGAGCGCCTGCACGCCGCGCCGCTGGCCGACCCGCCCGGCGCGCCGCAGCTCGCGGCCGAGGCGGCGCTCTCGCTGGGCGCCTTCCATCGCTTCTTCAGGCGCCACACCGGCATGACGATGCTGGACTACCTGGCGCAGTTGCGCATCGGTGCCGCCTGCCAGGCGCTGATCAGCAGCGAGAAGCCGATCGGCGTCGTCGCGATGGAGGCCGGCTACGGCACGGCCGCGCACTTCAATCGCCAGTTCCTGGCGCGCAAGGGCATGACGCCGCGGCAGTTCCGCGCGAGCTACCGCGGTAGCTCGCGCTAGGGATTACGGGCGGATTGCACGAATCCATGCGCCATCGCGCGCGGCAAGGGCGAATAGCAATCGCTTTTTCTGTCGTCCCCGTCAGAATCCCGGCACCGCTTGAATTGGCAGTTAGTACTGCTCGAAAGACCTCCATGACTTTGAACAACTTGCGCGTCGGTACCCGGCTCGGTGCCGGATTCGCCCTGATCCTGCTGCTGCTGGCGCTGATGCTGGTGGTCAGCGTGCTTCGCCTCAACAGCGCGTCCATCGCGGTACAGGGCATGATGGCCTCGCCGCTGGCCAAGGAGCGCCTGATCGAGGAACAGCTGCGCAACGTCGCCGTCGGCGTGACCCGCGGCAAGGCGATCGCGAAGAACGCGGACGGCGGTCTCGAAGCGCTGTTCCGCGACGAGGCCAAGGCCTCGACGGCCCGCGGCAACGAGATCATCAAGTTGCTGGCCGCCATGCCCTCGAGCGAGGCCGAGAAGCCGCTGCTGGAGAAGTTCAACAGCGCGCGCGACGCCTATCTCAGCGCACGCAACCGCATGATGGATGCCAAGCGCGCCGAGAAGTCGGACGAGGCCAACGCGATCTACGACAAGGAATTCTCCGTCGTCGCCCCGGCCTACGTGGCCGCGCTGACGGCCGTGCTGGACTTCCAGCGCAAGACCATCGACGACATGAACGCGCAGATCGCCGCCGACACGGATCGCGGCGAGGTGCAACTGGCGCTGCTCGGCGCCGTGGCAATCGCGCTGGGCGCCGTGCTGGCCGTGATGCTGACCCGCTCGATCACGCGCCCGATGGCGCAGGCTGTGACCCTCGTCGACGCCGTCGCCAAGGGCGACCTGTCGCAGCGACTGCAAGTCGACGGCCGCGACGAGATCTCCCACCTGGTCGGCTCGCTGGGCGAGATGAGCGGCGGCCTGGCCCAATTGGTGCGCCAGGTGCGCGAGGCCTCCGAGAGCATCCAGACGGCCAGCGACGAGATGGCCATGGGCAACATGGACCTCAGCGCGCGCACCGAGCAGCAGGCCAGCGCGCTGCAGGAAACCGCGTCGTCGATGGAGCAGCTCAGCTCCGCGGTGCGTCAGAACGCCGACAGCGCCCAGCAGGCCAACCAGCTGGCGCGCAGCGCCTCCGACGTGGCCACGCAGGGCGGCGAGGTGGTCAGCCAGGTCGTTCAGACGATGAAGGGCATCAACGATTCGTCGCGTCAGATCTCCGACATCATCGGCGTGATCGACGGCATCGCCTTCCAGACCAACATCCTCGCGCTGAACGCAGCGGTGGAAGCGGCACGCGCCGGTGAGCAGGGCCGCGGCTTCGCCGTCGTCGCCTCCGAGGTGCGCTCGCTGGCTGGCCGTTCCGCCGAGGCGGCCAAGGAGATCAAGCGCCTGATCAGCGCCAGCGTCGAGCGCGTCGAGCAGGGCTCGTCGATGGTCGACAAGGCCGGCGAGACGATGAACGCCGTCGTCGGCAGCATCCGCCGCGTCAACGACATCATCGGCGAGATCAGCTCGGCCAGCGGCGAGCAGTCGGCCGGTGTCGCGCAGGTCGGCGAGGCGGTCACGCACATCGACCAGGCCACGCAGCAGAACGCCGCGCTGGTCGAGCAGATGGCTGCTGCGGCCACGGGCCTGAAGTCGCAGGCGCAGCAACTTGTGAAGGTGGTGGCGACGTTCAGGCTGGCGTAACGGGCACGAGCTTCAAGCTTGCGATGGGCGGCTAAAGCCGCCCACATCGATCGGGATTCACCTCAGTATTTACACGGGGGGCTGTGGCATATTCCTGCGCGGAGCGGACGCCGAACATTTCGGCACCAAAAACACAATCCCCAGGAGTTGCAGATGCCCGACCCCACCCTCAGTGAAGCGGCCAAGTGGTGCGAGGAGGCCCGCAAGAAGCTCAAGCTCAAAGGCGGCGCCTACAAGCCAACCAAGGGCGAGGCCAACATCAAGAAGGAAGGCGCGGCGCTGCAGAAGAACCTGAAGGCCTTGCAGGGCCTGGATTCCGATGCCGCCGCCTCATTCGAGCAACTCTTCATCGGTCTCGCGAGCCAATTGAACAAGGCCGCCGAAGCAGGTGACAGCGCTGGCGTGGCGATCGCCGCCGAAGACCTGGCGCTGCTGAACCTGCGCGTTCAGGTGGACCTGGCGAAGTCGGCCAAGAAGCCGGACCGCGGCGCGGTCACCAAGGCCGAGAATGCGCTGGCCGAGAAGATGAAGCAGTTCGAACAGCGCTACCTGCAGGCACTGCCCCTGTGCGAGCAGAAGCTGCGTGACCTGCGTGCCGTTCCCTACGCCGTCGTCACCGCGGTCGAGACCAACATCAACGAGGCCAAGGCCGCCGGCCCCGGCCGCAAGGACTGGGCGGCCGCCGTCGGCCTGCTGAACACCGTCAATGCGCTGTTCGAGAGCGCCAAGAAGACCGCCGAGGACTGGAAGAAGGTCGAACTCAAGCACGCCGCGCAGGAGCAGCATTACAAGAGCAAGACGACGAAGCTGGGCGAGGTGCTGGTCGAGCTGACAATGGTGCCGAGCGCCCAGGCCGCCTGCGCGACGATCCGCAAGGCGCAGAACGCCGGCGTGCTCGCCCTCGAGCCGCCGTCGGGCTGCCCGCTGACGATCAAGTTCTACGACGACGGCTACAAGGCGATCGTCGCGATCATTCCGAAGACCAAGGTCTTCCACAAGGAAGCACTGGAAGCCGCGTCCAAGACGGACAAGGCGATGGCCAAGGACTCGGACATCAGCAAGGCGGTCGAGGCGACGCGCAAGGCCATGGTGGCGCTGCGCACCCCGCCGGCCCTGCTGCTGACAATGAGCGCGGCCGAGCCGCACGAGCTGGAAATCTCGAAGGCTGAACTGCTGAGCATCCAGAGTGGCAAGAAGGAGTTCGGCATCAAGCGCCTGAACGAGCTGACCGGCCAACTGACCGGGCTGAAGAACACGCTCGAACCGCTGCGCACTTCCTGCCTCAAGAAGACGCAGGACGCCGAGAACGCGATGGGCGCGCTGCTGAGCGCCGCCTCGACGTCCGACGAGCGCGACGCCCTCGCCCGCCTGCAGAAACGCCTCGACGACGCCGGCGTCGCCGTGGCCGCGCTGGAGTTCCAGGAGGCCGACAACGCGTTGACACAACTGGTGTCGGAACTCAACACGCTGCTGTCCAACAGCACGACGACACCCGACGCGATGAAGGCGAAGTGGGACGCCATCGCCAAGCCCGGTGGCCGCCTGGACAACGCGCGGCGCCGGATCGGCGAACTGCAGAAGCTGCTGCAGGAGAGTCCCATCCCGGGCGCCAAGGGCCTCGGTGATGGCTCCTATGCGGACATCCTCGACCGCGAACTGACCAAGATCGAGAACATGGCCAAGCTCGACAAGGCCTGGGCTCGCGCCGTGACGCGATTCAACGAGATCTCCAAGGAGATCGTGAACCATCGTAATCGGCAGAAGGACGTCGGCAAATTCATCACCGAGCGGGACAAGCTCGCCGCCCCCGTGGCGCTGCAGATCAAGGCCGCCGAGGCGGCGCTGCAGAAGCTGCGCGACGCACTGGCGAAAGTACCCAACTCCGGCAACACGCTGGCCCTGGCCGCGGACGAACTGGCCCAGGCCCAGCAACTGTGGGAAGACCGGGCCACGCGCGCCGGCAATGCCACCGAGCTGGCGGCCGATCAGGCTCTGGCCACCTTCAAGCGCCTGACGGACAAGTTCAACGGCTTCACCGCTTCGCCCGAGGCGCTGAACCAGGCGGTAGCCGACGGCCGCGACGACGCGGCGATGAAGGAATTCGAGCAGCTTGCCGGGCCGGTGGAAGAGGCGCTGGTGGCGCTGCGCCAGCGCGACGGCACCGCCGCCGCCCTCCATGCCAAGACCCTGGCCGGTCTGCGCGGCGAACTGAAGGCCAAGACCGACCTGCACGGGCAGGACAACCCGCGCGAGAAGCTCAAGCGCCTGAGCCTGCTGGTGACCGAAGCCGTGAAGACGGCGCAGGACCAGCTGAACGCCGCCACGCTGGCGGCCAAGACCGAGTACGACAAGGTCAACCAGCAGTTGGTCGCGCTACGCAAGCTCGGCGCCAAGTCGCTGGGCCGGGGCAACCGCGATCTGTTCACGCCCTTCTTCGACAAGCTGGAGCAGGAGTTGAAGGACCTGCTGGGCATGGTCAACAGCCCCAGCATCAACACCGCCAAGGCAGCGCTGAGCGAGCTGCAGGCGATGTCGGCACGGGCTACGAAGCTCCAGCAGGAAGTCGAAGCGCAAGGCAAGCAAGGTGCCTCGGGCATCGCCCAGGGCCTGCTGGACGAGCCGACCGACGACGAGGACCTCGGCCTCTCCCAACTGTTCAGCGACGAGCCGGTCGAGGAACGCGCCACGCCGAATTTCCGCCTCGTGCTCGAAGCGGTGCGGCTCATCACCAAGAGCCTGGAAGACGCCAACCTCGCCACCTGCCTGCCGGCCCAGAAGCTCCAGTTGGACACCGACTTCACGACGCTGCAGGAAAGCATCTACGAGGACGACCCGACCACCAGCTTCGAGGCGCTGCGCGAGCTGCACCGGCGCGTCACCGAGACCATCGGTCGGGCCGCCACGGCGATGGAGTTGCGCGAGCAGTTCAAGCTGAACCTCGTCACCGTGCAGCAGCACTTCCAGACGCTCGGCGGCTACAAGGTCGACACCTGGGCAGGCAAGCTGCACAAGCTGCGCAGCGAGCCCACCGCCTACCTCGGCGAGCTGGATCAACGCATCGTCGCCGCCAAGTCGCTGACCAAGACGCCACAGAAGGAGCAGCGTGCACTCGACGACCTGGCCAAGATCGACCAGGAAATGCTCGCCGTCATCTCGACCGACACGGACACCGACGAACAGCGGCAGGAGAAGCAGGAGAAGCGCGTCGAGCAGGAGAAGGCCGCGCAGGCCCGTGCCCACCAGAAAGAGCTCGAGAAGGTCAAATGGAAGGCGCTTGTCACTGACTTCGAAAACATGGACCTGGACCGCGCGACGAAGGCGGTGGACGGAGCCGATGGCGGCGACGACACGCAGATCACCGACCTCAAGAAGATGCTCAAGCAGGCCAAGGGCATCTTCGACGACAGCGGCAATTTCGTCGGCGCGGTGGAACTGCTGAACTCGGCCAAGCAGTACGCGGCGCGCGTCATCGCCCACCCGATGGGCCTGAAGGCCGCCGCCCGCGACGAACTGCCCAAGGTGCGCCAGCACTGGCACGACGCCGTCCTCGCGTTCAACAACAGCGTGGACGCCGTGACTAGCGCCATCTCGTCGGCCGATGACGACATCGACATGAGCGGTCTTTTCGGCGGCGACGACGAGGAAGACGAGGCGGCGAAGAAGCGCGTGGCCGAGGCGGTGAAGAAATCCGTCTCGATGCTGGAAGGCCTCAAGGGCCTGTTCAACGCCAACATCATGAACGCGCCGATCGCCGTGCTCACCAGTGACCAGAAGGCGCCGATCAAGCGCGCCGCGCGCGAGCAGGCGATGCAGCACGTCAACGCCTACAAGGATCTGCTGCGCACGGACCCGGTGCTGCTCAAGCTGATGCAGAAGGACCGCCCCTTCGGCACCGTCGACTTCTACGGCCTCAATGCGGCACTGCGCGACCTGGACCTGAACATCCAGCGCGCCGTCTGAGCAAACTCCAACAGGACTACCCATCGTGTCACTCAGCAAGCCCCAGATCGACTGGCTGCAGGAAGTTTCCGGCCTGGCCATCGTCAAGCAGCGCGCCGACAGCAAGCGCGAGAAGAAGAACGGCCTGGCCAACGAGCGCAACGCCAAGGTCGGCAACGCCAAGGAGAGCATCAAGCGCAAGCTCTCCGCGGCTTCGTACAAGAACGGCGTCTTCAGCAGCGTCAAGGTGCTGGACGAGAAAGGCGGCCAGCAGGCCGAGTTCGACTACTCCGACCTGAAGGGCGATCGCCAGTTCGAGCAGCAGTACCTCGTGATGATGCAGGACGCCATGGAGCAGATCTCCGAGGCCGTGGCCGCGATGCGCGACGAGAAGGTGCCAGTCGTCTACCAGCCCACCGGCAAAGAGGTGAAGGACAAGGACGGCAAGCTCCGCACGGCGGAGGGCTATATCGTCGACGGCAACAATCTGCGCGACGAGAACGGCGACATCGTGATGGAGCCGCTGTACACCGACGAGGAGATCGCCGAAGAGGTCTACATGCCGCTGGTGCGCGAGCGCGTGATGCCCGAATGGCTCGTGCCCAACAAGTGGAGCAAGACGCAGCAGATGCTGGACGCCAGCGACAAGCTCTACAAGGACCGGCTGATCGAGTACACGGCCGAGTTGGACGAGGAGGACCAGTCGCTGCTGGATGCCGGCAAGGACGCCACCACGCAGCTCGGCGCGCTGGCGCAGAAGGCCGCCGCCATGGTGCCCGGTGGCGAGGCGGCCGGCACCATCATCGGCCTTGTGACGCTGGGCACGACGACGCTGATCACCGGCGTACAGGCCATCAGCAAGGGCAAGCTGACGAACTCGCTGAACGGCGTCATCGACAACGTCGGCAAGATCCTCGCCGAATCGGTCACCCTCGCCACTGGTGACAAGGACGCCGGCAAGGCCGCAGCGACGCTGTTCACCGCCGCCGCCACCGGCAGCAAGATGGCCGTCTCGCTACTGCAGACGCCGCCCGACAAGGCCGGCGCCATCAACATCTTCGCCGAGGGCCTGGGCGCCGCACTGGGCGCCAGCCTGGAAGGCGCGCACGTCGACCCGGGCGTGACCAAGATCGCCAGCAGCGTGGCGACGCAGGTGTTCAAGCGCATCGCCAACGCGATCAACATCGTCGAGCACGTGGCCAACGGCGACTCCGAGGCGGTGATCGCGGAGCTGACCACCGCCGGCAAGGAAACGGTCAAGGCGGTGCAGGAGATCGTCACGCAGGAGCTGTCCAAGGGCAAGTCCGAGAGCGGCAAGAAGAAGTTCGAGAAGTCGCAGGAGGAGCTGACCGACCAGATCCTCAAGGGCATCGATCTGGCCGCTTTGGGCATCAGCACCGGCAAGAAGATCGTCGACGCCGTCAAGAAGCGCAGCATCGACGGCATGGCGGAGGAGATCGTCAACGGCGTCGGCGACGTGCTCACCGGCACCCTGAAGATCGCCGCGCCGGCGGTGGCCAACGAGATCGGCAATGCCTACCGCGCGGTCACGAAGACCACGCTGGTGGCCTACTACCTGACGATGGATCCGCCCGACCAGGCCAATGCGCTGAACAGCCTGGGCAAGGGCTTCGAGGCCGCGTTTAAGCTGGCCGGCGACGAAAGCAGCAGCAAGGCGCTGGAGACCGTCGGCAGCGCGGTGTCCTCGGCCTTTGTCGCCGCGGCGAGCACGGTCGACCTCGGCAAGGCGATTGCGGACGGAAAGTACAACGATGCGGCCAAAGCCCTGTCCAAGCTGGCCCGCACGGTGCTGGGCAAGGCGCTGAACGCGGACATGAGCGGCGACCCGTCGGTCACCGCCGAAGGCGAACAGGGCAACGAGCTGATCGAGGGCATCGAGAAGGGCATCGGCACCTTCGAGAAGATCAGCGGCGAGGTGGCGAAGGCGCTCGAAGGCCTGAAGGACCCGAAGGTCAAGGCCAAGCTGCAGAAGCAGCTCGACGACATCGAGACCGCCGAGGCTCTCGCCGACATCGAGGACGCCAAGGACGAGGTCGAGCGCATCCTGATCCAGGGCGACGGCGGTGGCGAGGCCGCGGCCGACACCCGCTCGATCGAGGTCCTGATCCAGGCGATGAAGCGCGACCGCATGATCATGGAGATGGCGCTGAAGCTGGTCTCCGGCGGCGTCTCGGTGGTGCAGCACTTCGTCGCGCCGATGGCCGCCGCGGGTGCAGCAATCAAGCTGGCCGCCAACCTGATCAAGGCGGCCGAGCGCGCCACGACGCTGAACACCTGGATCAACAACCAGAAGGACATGCACAAAGCGGTCAGCAGCTTCGAAAGCTCGGCGGCCAACTTCGTCAAGAATCAAGGCGAGCAGTTCTCGCACTACGCGATCCAGGCGGCACTGGAGCTGGCGCGGATGATCGGCGAGATCGTCGCCTGCTCCGGCATCGCGACCGCCGCCGGCCAGGCACTGGCCAAGGGCTCGGCGCTGGCACTGGCCGCCGAAGACATCGCCTACCAGTTCTACAAGAAGGCCGACCTGGAGAACGCCTGGCGCATCACGCGAAAGGCCTGGGCCCATCCGGAAAGCCGCAAGCTGGGCCTGCTGGCCCGCAAGCTCAACCCGACGCTGGCCAAGTACACGCTGGCCTGGGGCGCCACCGTCAAGCGCGATGCCCTGGCCCAGGAGGCCATGCGAAGCTGCGGCCTGAACGCGCTGACGCTCTCCCAGAAGGACAGCAATGTCGGCAAGGTCCAGGAGTACCTGGAGACCTGCTTCAACGAGGACAACGTCGTGCTCAAGCGCTATACGTTGCCCGACTGGATGCCGGCGGTCGTGGAGCTGACCGCGAAGAGCTGGGCCACGGCCAAGTCACGTGGCGAGACGCTGGGCGAGGTCCAGCCGATCGATGCCGGCGGCGTCGACGAGGCGCTGTGCCAGATCGGCGTGCTGCAGAAGGACTTCCAGACCAAGGTCGACGTGATCGAGAGCCTGGGCTACGTGCAGGCCAAGCGCCAGGGCCTCTACGACGAGCTGGATGCGCTGCGCAAGAGCTACGAGCAGGCGGCGGAGCACTTCAGCAAGGAGTTGCTGCGCTATCACCCGACCGACAAGAAGGGCGAGCGCCACAAGGAGATGGAGGCCCTGGTGCTCGAGTACCGCCTCGCCGCGGAAGAAGCCACCGGGGACATCGACGCCGTCTGGCAGCATCACGCCGAAATGCTGGCCAAGATCGAACTGAAGGAGAAGGTCGCGCTGGACGGCGAAGGCTCGGAACAGCCGCAGGAGAAGCAGACGGCGACGGTCTGACGGAACGGGCCGCCGGCACGCCGGCGGCCTCGATCATCGGCGGCCAGACCAGGGGTCAGGCGTCGACGAGGTTCTTCTCGATATCGTCCATCGCGCTGAGCAGCGCCTTCTTGAATCGGCCACCGTCCATGCCCGGCGCCGACAGCAGGTGCTTGACGAGATCGTCTTCCTCGACTTCGGCGCGCAGGCCCTTGATGACGCCCATGTCGCCCTTGTTGATGCCGGCGTCGAGCTTGTCCTGGATGTCGTCCAGCAGTTCCTTCAGGCGGGCGTCGATCGCGTCCACCAGTTCCTGCGGGTTCTCGTCGATGCCCTCCTCGGCCGTCAGCACGCCCGACAAGGTCTTCAGTTCGACGTCCAGCTCCGCCGGGATCTTCTTCCAGCGCTCCAGCATGAAGACCCGCTGCTGCACCAGGCTCTTGGGCTTGTTGCTGGCGCTCACGTCGGGCTTGGGTTCCGACGTCGTCTGATCGGCCTGGATGCCCACGGCCGCCAGCAGCAGCTTGTCGAGCTGCGCCATCGCGTTGTTCGCCTTGGCCCACTGCTTGGCGGCGGCCTGCTCCTCGGCATAGCCGAAGACGGCGCGGATGCGCGTGGCTTCGGCCGGGTTCTCCTTCAGCACGAGCAGCATCCGCTCTTCCATCTGGTCGCGGAGCTTCTGATAGCCGTCGGCACCCTGGCCTGACGAACCCAGCAATTCCTCGGCGTCGTCGAGCAGCGCATGGGCCGCATCGAACTCCTTCTTGCGCGCGGCCACACCGGCCTCGCTGACCTTCAGCTTGATGTCCGTCGCGCTCGGTCCGGCAGCGGTGATCGCCTCCTTGACCTTGGGCATCAGCCCGGCCAGCCGCGTGTTGAACGCTACGGTAGCCTCGTCCTGGACCGTCGGGGCCGGTCCCTCGGTCTTCTTCTCGGGAAGGGGCGGAGCTGGAGGGATGTTGCCGCCACCGCCACCGCTGCCGCCATCGGCCATCAGCCGCTCGGCCTGGTCCAGCAGCGCATTGGCCTCGCCGAACTCCTTCTTGCGCGCAGCCACACCGGCCTCGCTGACCTTCAACTTGATGTCCGTCGCGCTCGGCCCGGCGGCGGTGATCGCCTCCTTGACCTTGGGCATCAGCCCGGCCAGCCGTGTGTTGAAGGCGGCAGCTTCGTCGCTGACCGGTTGCGTCTCCTGCTTCGGCACGGGCCGCTCGCCGGCCTGCGGCAGCGGCGGCGCCGGCGGGATGGTGGACTCCGCTTTTGCGCCTTCCTGGCCCTCCTGCTCGCCACCTTCCTGCTCGGGCGCGGGCTCGCCGTCGTCATCGATGTCGTTCGGATCTTCACCGCGCACCCGCACCTTGAAACGCTGCTCCACCTGCTTGAGCAGCGCCGCCTTGATCTTCTTGGCCAGCCCTCCCGCCTGCGTGCTCAGCACGAAGGTGTGTGCGTTCTCTTCCCAGATGCATTCGCCCACGGCGAACTTCGCACCGCTGCTCACGCCCAGGTAGTCCGTCAGTACCTTGCGCTTGGGCGGCCCGATCGGCTTCCTGCTGACCAGCACCGCCACTTCCTTGCCGGTGATGGCCACCATCGTGTGCATCACGTCGCCCTTGCGCACCTGGCGCAGCAGCGGAATCATCTTGGACGTCAGCGCCGCCGGCGAGTCGTCTTCATCCTCTTCCGACGCCGACTGCTTCGCTGCGGCCTTCTTGGCCTCCATCTCCTGCAGCTTGCGCTCCTTGCCGGCAGCCTTCTCGGCGTCGTCCAGGTAGCTGCCCAGTTCCTTGTCGGCCTTGTTGGCTTTGCGCAGCGCGTCGCCTTCCTTCTCGATCGTGTCCAGCGCCGCCAGCTTGGCTTCCGGCGTCTTGCCCGTCTCCAGCGCCGCCAGCGCCTTCACGAACGCTCCGTCCTTGTAGCCCTTGCCCTTGGCGAACTTCTTCCACTCGAGTTCGGTGATGTTCTTGTCGCTCATGCCCACTCCTTGCAACGGGTCCGGTCCCCGGGCCCCAATCCGCCGAGCATAACGTCCTTGTTCAGCGGTATGAAGACAGGCTTATCCCTGCCGGCAGCCAGTCACTTCACCGCCGGTTTCAGCCGATCAGCTTGGCCAGGGTGCCGAGCGTGCCGACCAGCGTCGCCTGCGCGGTGATCGGAACAAAGGGGTTGGCCTCGAGCTGCTGGATGAACGGGTCGTTGGCCGAACGATCGAGGAACTTGCGGATCACTGCCGCGGCTTCCTGGTGGTAGCGCTGGCGCGCGGCGGCATCGGTCTCGTTCAGCGCGCGGTCCAGCGTGTCGGAAAGGTTTTCGGCGAAGTCGGCCAGCACCGTGTCCATCTTGCGGATCTTGACCGCGATGTCGGCGAAACCGGGATCGTCCTTGTAGGCCTCGACGATCGCCGCTTCAAGCTTCTGATACTCGGCCTGGGCCTTCCTCTTGGCCCCGTCCCAGGCCAGCCGGCACTTGGCGTAGTCGACCTTGCCGGCACTGGCCGGCGGCGTCGTCGGCACCGGCAGACTCAGGAATTTTTCCAGTTGGTCGAGCGCGGCCAGCGCAGACTTGTGGTTACCAGCCTCGGCCTTCTCGGTGGCGAAGGCAGAGACCGCGCGCAACTTGCTCGCCTCGGCATGCTGCCCGGCCAGCGCAGCCTCCAGGCGCGGCGCCATCTGCGCCCAGCGGGCATCGAAGGCGACCTGCTCGGGCGAGGGCTCGTTTGCCGGCTCGGACGAGGCCTCCGGGGCCTGCTGTTCCGATTGCTGCGCCTGCGCTTCCTGCTCAGGCGCGGGCTCGCCGTCGTCATCGATGTCGTTCGGGTCTTCACCGCGCACCCGCACCTTGAAGCGCTGCTCCACCTGCTTGAGCAGCGCCGCCTTGATCTTCTTGGCCAGGCCACCCGCCTGCGTGCTCAGCACGAAGGTGTGGGCGTTCTCCTCCCAGATGCATTCGCCCACGACGAACTTGACCCCGCCGCTCGCGCCCAGGTAGTCCGTCAGCAGCTTGCGCTTGGGCGGCCCGATCGGCTTCCTGCTGACCATCACCGCCACTTCCTTGCCCGTGATGGCCACCATCGTGTGCATTACATCGCCCTTGCGCACCTGGCGCAGCAGCGGAATCATCTTGGACGTCAGCGCCGCCGGCGAGTCGTCTTCATCCTCTTCCGACGCCGACTGCTTCGCGGCGGCCTTCTTGGCCTCCATCTCCTGCAGCTTGCGCTCCTTGCCGGCAGCCTTCTCGGCGTCGTCCAGGTAGCTGCCCAGCTCCTTGTCGGCCTTGTTGGCCTTGCGCAGCGCGTCGCCTTCCTTCTCGATCGTGTCCAGCGCGGCCAGCTTGGCTTCCGGCGTCTTGCCCGTCTCCAGCGCCGCCAGCGCCTTTACGAAGGCTCCGTCCTTGTAGCCCTTGCCCTTGGCGAACTTCTTCCACTCGAGTTCGGTGATGTTCTTATCGCTCATGGTGACAACCCTTCGCAGAGGCACAAAGCATAACGTTCGATCCGTGCGGCATACGACTTCAGCGGTTTGCGCACGACTGCCCGCTCGGGTACAAGATCGGCAACCCATCAAGCCGGAGCTTCCATGCCCAAGCCGACCCCCTCCCCCAGCACCCACGCCTTCGCCGCCTGCGAGGCCGAATTCAACAGCGGCGGTGGCCGCAGCGGCCGTTTCTACTCACTGCCCAAGCTGGCCGAACAGTTTCCGAACGTGAAGCGCCTGCCGGTTTCGCTGCGCATCGTGCTGGAGTCGGTGCTGCGCAACTGCGACGGCAAGAAGGTCACGCCCGAGCACGTGGCGGAGCTGGCGAACTGGTCGCCGACGGGCAAGCGCGACACCGAGATCCCCTTCGTCGTCGCCCGCGTCGTGCTGCAGGATTTCACCGGCGTGCCGCTGCTGGCCGATCTGGCGGCGATGCGCAACGTGGCCGCCGCGGCCGGCAAGAACCCGAAGGCGATCGAGCCGCTGGTGCCGGTGGATCTGGTCGTCGACCACTCGGTGATGATCGACCACTACGGCACGAAGAACGCGCTGGACCTGAACATGAAGCTGGAGTTCCAGCGCAACCAGGAGCGCTACGAGTTCATGAAGTGGGGCATGCAGGCCTTCGACACCTTCGGCGTCGTGCCGCCGGGCTTCGGCATCGTCCACCAGGTGAACCTGGAGTACCTGGCGCGCGGCGTCCACAAGACGGCGACCGGCAAGGTCTACTACCCCGACTCGCTTGTGGGCACCGACAGCCACACAACGATGATCAACGGCATCGGCGTCGTCGGATGGGGCGTCGGCGGCATCGAGGCGGAAGCCGGCATGCTGGGCCAGCCGGTCTACTTCCTGACGCCGGACGTCGTCGGCTTCGAGCTGAGCGGTCAGTTGCGGGAAGGCGTTACGGCGACCGACCTGGTGCTCACCGTGACCGAGCTGCTGCGCAAGGAGAAGGTGGTCGGCAAGTTCGTCGAGTTCTTCGGCGCGGGCACGGCCAGCCTGTCGGTGCCGGACCGCGCGACCATCGGCAATATGGCGCCCGAGTACGGCGCGACGATGGGCTTCTTCCCGGTCGACGAGAAGACGATCGAGTACTTCAAGGGCACCGGCCGCACCAAGGCCGAGATCGAGGCCTTCGAGGCCTACTTCCGCGCGCAAGGCCTGTTCGGCGTGGCGATGCCTGGCGAGCTGGACTACAGCCAGGTCGTGAAGCTGGACCTCGGCAGCGTCGTGCCTTCGCTGGCCGGACCGAAGCGGCCGCAGGATCGCATCGAGATCACCAACCTGTCGTCGAAGTTCGCCGAGCTGTTCAGCCTGCCGGTGCCCGCCAACGGCTTCAACCAGCCGGCTGAGCTGCTGCACAAGCGCTACACCACGCCGAGCGGCCTGGACATCGGCAACGGCGACGTGCTGATCGCCGCGATCACCTCGTGCACGAACACCTCCAACCCCAGCGTGCTGCTGGCCGCGGGCTTGCTGGCCAAGAAGGCGGTGGAGGCGGGGCTGAAGGTCAAGCCGCACATCAAGACCTCGCTGGCGCCCGGCTCGCGCATCGTCACCGAGTACCTGACCAAGGCCGGCCTGCTGCCCTACCTGGAGAAGCTCGGCTTCACCTTGGCCGCCTATGGCTGCACGACCTGCATCGGCAACGCCGGCGACCTGGCGCCGGAGATCAACGAGGCGATCACCGCCAACAACCTCGTCAGCGCGGCCGTGCTCTCGGGCAACCGCAATTTCGAGGCGCGGATCCATCCGAACCTGAAGGCCAACTTCCTGGCCTCGCCGCCGCTGGTCGTGGCCTACGCGATCGCCGGCAATGTAATGGTGGACCTGATGACCCAGCCGGTCGGCAAGGGCAAGAAGGGCCGCGACATCTACCTGGGCGACATCTGGCCCACCAGCGACGAGATCCACGCGCTGATGCGCTACGCGATGAACCCCAAGGCCTTCCGCGAGAACTACGAGCAGGTGGCCGAGAAGCCGGGCAAGCTGTGGAAGAAGATCGAAGGCGTGAAGGGCCAGGTCTACGACTGGCCCAAGAGCAGCTACATCGCGCAGCCGCCCTTCTTCGAGCAGTTCGCGCAGGAGCCCAGCTTCACGCATGCCGGCGTGACCGGTGCGCGCGTCATGGCGCTGTTCGGCGACTCGATCACGACCGACCACATCTCCCCCGCCGGCTCGATCAAGGAGACCTCGCCGGCCGGCCAGTACCTGAAGAGCCTGGGCGTGCTGAAGGCCGACTTCAACAGCTACGGCTCGCGCCGCGGCAACCATGAGGTGATGATGCGCGGCACGTTCGCCAACGTGCGCATCAAGAACCTGATGATCCCGCCGGGCGCCGACGGCAGCCGCGAGGAAGGCGGCGTGACGCTCTACCAACCGAGCGGCGAGAAAAAGTTCATCTACGACGCCGCGATGGCCTACATCGCCGCCGGCGTGCCCACCGTGATCTTTGGCGGCGAGGAATACGGCACCGGCTCCAGCCGCGACTGGGCGGCCAAGGGCACGCAGCTGCTGGGCATCAAGGCCGTGATCGCGCGTAGCTTCGAGCGCATCCACCGCTCCAACCTGGTCGGCATGGGCGTGCTGCCGCTGCAGTTCAAGGGCACGGAAAGCTGGGAGACCTTGGGCCTGAAGGGCGACGAGACGATCGACGTCATCATCGACGGCGAATTGGCGCCGCAGCGCGACGCCAAGCTCGTCATCACCCGGGCCGACGGCACGACGCAGACGACCACGCTGATCCTGCGCATCGACACGCCGATCGAGGTCGACTACTACAAGCACGGCGGGATCCTGCCGTTCGTGCTTCGTCAACTACTCGCTGCTTGAAGTAAGAGAAGCCGAAGGCCCGGGTGCGTACCGGGCCCTCGGCGGCGCAACGCTCCGTCAGGCAGCCGCGCGACGTCGCCGGCCGAGCAGGCCGACGGCGCCGAGGCCCGCCAGCATCAGGGCCCAGCTCTCGGGCTCCGGCACTGCGGCGGCGATGCTCAGCTCCTGGTAGGCCAACTGCTGCAGCGACACCGCCTGCGCGCTGCTGATACCCAGCGCCGCGGCGGCCGCCTCGCCGGCGCCGAGCGAGCGCGGATCGAGGCCGGTGACCTGGCCGAACGTCGTCAGCGCCTCCAGGTAGCTGCCCCAGGCGCTGGCGTGGTAGCTGTCCACGTTCCACAGGTTGATCTTGCCGGGGTCGATGCCGTTGTACGGGTTGCTGTCGGCCACGCCCGAGTGCACGGCCAGCAGGAAGGAGTCGCCGACCGGGATCACGCCCGCGATCGAGCTGTCCATCTGCGCGGCCGTGTAGTAGGCGTTGTGCAGGTCACCTCCCATTTGCTCGATCGACGTGCCGTTCCAGTGGCCGCCCGGCGTGTTGTAGACCTGGTCGGCGCGCGCCCAGGTCTCCATCAGGTAGACGCTGGCCGCCGGGTTAGCGTTCGGATCGCTGCCCGAGGTGCCGTGGATGTACTGCTCCAGCAGCTTGGAATAGTTGTAGAGGTTGGCCGGGTTGCCGGGATCGCTGGCGTTGAGCGTGCTGTAGTCGTGCATCACGACGACGTCGAAGCTCTTGCTGCCGATCTGCGTCAGCTTGTTGTTGTAGTGGTACTGCAGCGACTGGCCGCTGACGGCCTCGATGTTGACGTCGTAGCTGAGGCCGGCCTCGGAGGTGAGGGTCTGGAAGATGCCCGGCACGCCGCCGTAGCCGGTGCCGTTGAGGTCGGTGACGTTGCCCGTGTTGTAGTGCAGGGTGGGCTCGTAGTTGCCGTGGGTGAAGCTGTTGCCGATGAACAGGATGCTGGTCGTCGCGGCCGAGGCGCCCCCGCATAGCGAGAGAACCAGGAAGCCGGCGCCCGCGAGGCGAGCTGTCAAAACGTTGGCTTGCATCGGAATCGTCTCCTTCTTTTGTATGTCGTGGTGTGCACCCCGGCCCCCGCGGCCAGGGCAGCCGTTTCAGCGTAGTGCGCACGGAGCTGGCAAACAAACACGATCAAGCCGCGTGCCACCTGCGGCCAGGTGCGTCTGGCACGGGCTATGCATTGCCCGCTCTGCCGGCGCGCCCGGCCGCCAGAGGCAACACCCGACCCCATGGCGGCATACGTAGTCACCGCAGAGTTACATCGATGAAGGGCCCCGCACCCCCTCGGTTTTTACGTAGTGTGACGTCCAAACACGGCCCTATGGCCCGAACGGACTTGCGCCGCACCCTAGTCGCAGGCTTGCGTCCATCCCGCATGCCGGGGGTTCGCCTGGCGCACGCAGATCTCGAAATGCCCTGCAGGCCGCGCCAGTGGGCGCTTTACAGGCTGGAGCAGCTCGGGAATCGCTTCTTCACACCCCCTCATATGAGGGGGTTTCTGTTTCTTCACGTGTGCGAACTGTGAACGTCAGCGGGGATTGGCGCTTCGTTCATCTCCCGGACCAACTCGACGAAGGCCCGAAGGCCGGCCGGCGCGTGGCGACGGCTCGGGTAGTACAGCGCGATGCCGGGGAACGGCGGTGTCCAGTCGGCGAGCACGCGCTGGAGCCGGCCGCTGGCGATGTCGGCGCGCACGAAGACTTCGGAGAGGTAGGCCAGGCCGATGCCGTCGCGCGCAGCGGCGCGCATGGCGGGCATGTCGTCCAGGGTCAGCGGGCCCTCGACGTCGATGGCGAGGGCCTCGCCCTCCTTCTGGAACTCCCAGCGGTACAGCTCGCCGCCCGGCAGGCGCAGGCGGATGCAGCGGTGCGCGGACAGCTCGGCCGGCGTGCGCGGCGGCTCTTGCAGCGCGAAGCAGGCCGGCGTGCCGACGACGGCCATGCTCAAGGGCCCGCCGATCGGCACGGCCACCATGTCGCGCGGCACCTGCTCGACAAGCCGCACGCCAGCGTCGAAGCCGGCGGCGACGATGTCGATCAGCCGGCCCTCGGTGACCACGTCCAGTTGCATCTCCGGGTAGCGGCGCAGGTACTCGTGCAGCAGCGGCCCGATCATCCGCGCCGCGCCGGCGTGCATGTTCAGCCGCAGGGTGCCGCTGGGGCGTGCGCGCAGGTCGGCAGCAGCATCCAGCGCATCGCGGATCTGCAGCAGCGCAGGCGCCACCTGGGCGGCGAAGCGCGCGCCGGCCTCGGACAACGAGACGCTGCGCGTCGTGCGGTTGAACAGGCGCACGCCGATGCGCGCCTCCAGCCCCGCCACTGCCTGGCTCAGCGCCGAGGTGGACATGCCCAGCTCGACAGCGGCCGCGCGGAAGCTGCCGTGGCGGGCGACGGCCAGCACGGCTTCCAGTTCGGTCATTCCGCTTCGGTGCATTGTGTGGATTATCGGGACGATTCATCCGCCATTGGCTGGCTTATCAATTGCAATCGAAACGCCCAGACTGGCGGCCATGAACACCACCACCGCCCTCCCCCTGATCGACACGATCTACATCGACGGCCAGTTCGTCACGCCGCAAGGCACCGAACTGTTCGACCTGCACAACCCCGCCACCGAGCAGGTCGTCGCCCGCGTGCGCCTGGGCGACCGCGAGGACGCGCGCCGCGCGATCGCCGCGGCCAAGCGTGCCTTCGAGCGCTTCTCGCGCAGCAGCGTGGCCGAGCGGATCGCACTGCTGCAGCGCCTGCACGCTGCCGTCGCCGCCCGCGAGAACGACATCCGCGCCGCGATGCAGCTCGAATACGGCGCCCCCGACGGCTTCGCCCGCTTCGCCGCCAAGCACGCGGCCGATGCGTTCACCAACATGGTCGAGACGCTGCGCCGCTACGAGTTCACGCGCCGCATCGGCACGGCCGAGGTGCAGATGGAGCCGGTCGGTGTCGTCGCACTGATCACGCCCTGGAACAGCAATGCCGGCTTCATCTGCAACAAGCTCGCCACGGCCATCGCCGCCGGCTGCACCGCCGTCATCAAGCCCAGCGAGATGAGCGCGCAGCAGACGCAGGTGGTGCTGGAGGCGCTGCACGCCGCCGACCTGCCGGCGGGCCTGTTCAACATCGTCAATGGCCGCGGCGACGTGGTGGGCGACGAGTTCAGCGCCCATCCGGACGTGAGCAAGGTGTCGTTCACCGGTAGTACCGCCGTCGGCAAGGCGATCCTGCGTGCCGGCGCGGAGACGCTCAAGCGCGTCACGCTGGAGTTGGGCGGCAAGTCGCCGACACTGCTGCTGCCCGACGCCGACTTCACCTCGGCCATCCCGCTGACCGTGCGCGCCGGCTTCATCAATAGCGGCCAGGCGTGCATCGCCGGCACGCGGATCCTGGTGCCCGAGGCGCGCATGGACGAGGCGCTGGCGGCGATCCGCACGGCTGTCGAGGCGATCCGCGTCGGCCCGGCGAGCGACCCGGCCAGCGAGATCGGCCCGATGGTCAGCGCCCGGCAGTGGGAGCGCGTGCAGGGCTATATCGCGCTGGGTGCCGAGGAAGGTGCGCAGCTGCTCACCGGCGGCCCGGGCCGGCCCGAGCACCTCAGCGAAGGCTGGTTCGTGCGCCCGACCGTGTTCGCCGGCGTGCGCAACGACATGCGTATCGCCCGCGAGGAGATCTTCGGCCCGGTGCTCTGCGTGATCGGCTACCGCGACGAGGAGGACGCGATCGCCATCGCCAACGATACGAACTACGGCCTGCAGGCCAGCGTGTACGGCAGCGACTTCGCCCACGCCCGCAAGGTCGCCTCGCGCCTGCAGGCGGGCCGCGTGTTGATCAACGGCCTGCACCACGAACCGCTGGCCCCCTTCGGCGGTTTCAAGCAGTCGGGCATCGGCCGCGAGTTCGGGGCCTTCGGGCTGGAGGCTTACCTGGAGCCGAAGACGCTGCTCGGCGCAGTCTGAGCGCGGCCAAGCCCAGCGCGAGCAGCAGCCATTGAGCCGGCTCGGGCACGGGCGCCACCGCCAGCGAGGCCGGCAGCAGCGTGCCAGAGACGGTCGTCGTGCCGTCGCTCCAGCTGAAGCTGGCCGTGCCGCTGACCGCATCACCGTCGACAACGACGGTGCCCAAGGCGTCGATCGGGCCGAACACGAGGGCGCTGTACTGGCTGTAGAGCGAAGTCGTGACATCGCTGGTGACACCTCCGACGCGGCCCGCGGCGCCGTAGTCGGCCGACGAGACGGCGTAGCCGCCGAACAGGGTGCCGATGTAGTTCTGCGTGTACTGGACATGGCCGTCGTAGTCGCCCGCGAAGGCCAAGTCGTGGCCGCCGACGCTCAGCACGGCAGAGACCGGCGAGACCTGCAGCGAGGGCGGGCCGGAGTCCGGCGGGTAGGAAGTGCCGCCCATCAGGTAATTGGTACTGCCAAGACCGCCGGTGGCGCCGCTGAACATGCCCAGCGAGAAGTCGGCTCGGTAGTCCAGCTCGAAGCTCGTGCCGGTCGCTGGTGCCCCGAGCAAGCCCGACGGATCGGTGAGCGTCTGCACCACGCCGGTGAGGCGGTAGACCAGCACCTGGGCGTTCGCTGCGCCGTGGGCGAACATGCCGGCCATCAGAATCGCGATCGTCCTGCTGCGCATGGCTTCACCTCCGCTGCGCCGGGCCGGCGCCAAGCGGCGGCGGGCAAGCCGCATGCCCGGATGTGCCCTCAGCGCGAGGACTTGCCCGCCAGCGGTCGGTGACGCGAGACGATGCGCTCGCCGCGCGCCTGGTAGCGCTGGCGGCGTGCTTCCTTGGGGTCGACCGTCAGCGGCCGGTACACCTCGATGCGATCGCGCTCGCGCAGCGGGGTGTCGAGCGGCCGCAACCGGCCCCAGACGCCGACCTTCAGCGTCGGCAGCAGCGGCAACTGGTCGGCAAATTCCGGCCAGGCGCGCAGTGCTTCTTCAATGCTCGTGCCTTCCGGCAGTTCGAGCCAGCCCTGGCGGACCTCGCCCGCCACGGGGCTGCAGACCAGCTCAACGCGCACCGTAAACGGCCTCGGCGCGCTGGACGAAGCTGTCCACGAAGGTGTTGGCGATGCGGTCGAACACGGGGCTCACCACCGCCTCCAGCGCCACGCTGGAGAAGGCGTAGCTCAGCTCGAATTCGATCTTGCAGGCCTGCGGCCCGCCCTCGCCTCCCTCGGTAGCCAGCGCGACGCCACCGGGCTTGAACAGCGGCTTGAAGGTCCAGACGCCGTCGAGCTGCGAGAACGGGCCGTCGACCAATGCCATGTGGACGCGCTGGTCCTGCAGGTTGGTGTTGCGCGTGGTGAAGGACTGGCGCACGCCCGAGATCGCGAGGTGCAGCCGTGCGGTCATGCCGTCCTCGTGGCGCTCCAGCACCTCGGCGCGTTCGCACCAGGGCAGGAACTCGGCGTAGTGCTCGACGCCGGTGACCAGCTCGTACATCTCATGCGGCGAATACCAAAGCAGGACTGACTTTTTGACGTGCTTCATACAATGCCAAGAATTGTATTGGGGCATCCCGCCCACACCTTCCTCAAATGTCCATCGCAGAAAACCGCCGCGCCCGATTCGAATACCACATCGAGGAACGATTCGAGGCCGGCATCGTGCTTGAAGGCTGGGAGGTCAAGGCCGTGCGCGCCGGCCAGGTCCAGCTGACCGACGGCTACGTGATGATCAAGAACGGCGAGCTGTTCCTGATCGGCTGCCGCATCAACCCGCTGAACACAGCGTCCACCCACGTCAACCCGATGGCGGACCGGACCAAGAAGCTCCTGATGAAGAAGGACGAGATCCGGCGCCTGATCGGCAAGACCGAACAGCGCGGCTTCACGCTCGTACCGCTGAACCTGCACTACAAGGGCTCCCACGTGAAGGCCGACATCGCCCTGGCCAAGGGCAAGGACAAGGCCGACAAGCGCGACACGATCAAGGAGCGCGAAGGCAAGCGTGAAGTCGAACGGGCCATGAAGGACCGTTCGCGCTGAAGTTTCAACGCAGCGCCGCGAAGGCCTGCTCCAGATCCGCCCGCAGATCGGCCTCGGCCTCCAGCCCGATCGCGAAGCGGACGATGACGCCCTCCCCGCACGGGGTCGCCAGCGAGCGGCTGCGGCTCATGTCGTAGGGCACGGCCAGGCTCATCGGGCCGGCCCACGAATAGCCGATGCCGAACAACTGCAGCGCGTCGACGAAGGCATCGACCTGCGCCATCGCGTACTCGGGCTTGAACACGGCCGAGAACAGGCAGGCGGCGCCGTCGCTGCTGGTGGCCAGCCAGTGCTCATGGCCGGGCGAGCCGGGCAAGGCCGGATGCAACACGCGCGCCACCTCGGGACGCGACTGCATCCATGTGGCCAGCGTGCGGGTGCTGGCGTCCTGCGCGTGATAGCGCAGCTCCAGCGTCGGCAGGCTGCGCAGCACCAGCTCGACGTCGTTGGACGCGACGCCGTAGCCCAGGTGCTCGTGCGTCCAGTTCAGCTTGTCGTGCAGCGCCTGCTGGCGGGTGTAGACGGCGCCCATCAGCACATCGGCACCGCCGCTGGGGTACTTGGTGAGCGCCTGCATCGAGATGTCCACGCCGACGCCATGCGCCAGCGCAAACGGGTCGAAGGCCACGCCCGCGCCCCAGGTGTTGTCCAGCGCGGTGATCACGCCCCGCTCGCGGCAGGCCGCGATCAGGCCCAACAGGTCCGGGAACTCCAGCGTGATCGAGCCGGCCGCCTCCAGCCACACCAGCTTCGTCTTGTCACCGATCAGCGACTTGAAGCCGGCGGCGTCCAGCGGATCGTAGAAGCGGTGCGTGATGCCGAATTGCGGCAGGAACGACTCGGTCAGGTAGCGGTTCTGGCCGTAGGCGTTGTCGGGCACCAGCACCTCGTCGCCGGGGCGCAGCAGCGCCATCGACACCAGGGTGATCGCGGCCAGACCGCTGGGCGTCAGCAGGCAGTGCTCGGCGCCCTCCAGCGTGGCCAGGCGGGCGGCCAGCGTGTAGGACGTGGGCGTGCCGTGCAGGCCGTAGCGGTAGCTCTTGCCGTCGCGCGGCTTGTAGTCGTGCAGATCGGCCGTGTCCCTGAACAGCACGGTCGAGGCCTTGGCGACCGGCACCGGCACCGCGTTCCATCCGGCGGGCGCGCGGTACGGGTGGTGGATCTGACGTGTGGAGATACCTCTCTTGCGAGTCATACGGGCATCGCGATGAGGTCATGCCCTTCGGCGGCGACGATCTTCGCCTTGGTGAACTCGCCGACCTTCAGCGTCTTGCTGGCCTTCTGCGGCGGCAGCAGGCGCACGGTGCCGTCGATCTCGGGAGCGTCCGCATAGCTGCGGCCCACGCCGCCCTTGCGGCCCAGTGCCGGTGCGGAATCGACCAGCACCTGCATCGTGGCGCCGATGCGCGAGCGCAGCTTCTCGACCGACACTTGCTCGGCAATCGCCATGAAGCGGGCACGGCGCTCCTCGCGCACCTCGTCGGGAAGCGCGCCTTCGAGCGCGTTGGCCGTGGCGCCGTCCACCGGCGAGTAGGCGAAGCAGCCGGCACGGTCGATGCGCGCTTCCTGCATGAAGTCCAGCAGGTACTGGAACTCGGCCTCGGTCTCGCCGGGGAAGCCGGCGATGAAGGTCGAGCGGATCACGATGTCCGGGCAGGTCTCGCGCCAGCGGGCGATGCGCTCCATGTTCTTCTCGCCGTTGGCCGGGCGCTTCATGCGCTTGAGCACGTCCGGGTGAGCATGCTGCAGCGGTACGTCGAGGTAAGGCAGGATCAGGCCTTCGGCCATCAGCGGCAGCACCTCGTCCACGTGCGGGTACGGGTAGACGTAATGCAGGCGCACCCAGGCTCCGTGGGCCTTGGCCAGTTCGCCGAGCTTGGCGACCAGGTCGAACATGCGGGTCTTGACCGGCTTGCCGTCCCAGAAGCCGGTACGGTACTTGACGTCCACGCCGTAGGCCGAGGTGTCCTGGCTGATGACCAGCAGTTCCTTCACGCCGCTCTCGAACAGCGCGCGGGCTTCGTTCAACACATCGCCGATCGGGCGCGAGACCAGGTCGCCGCGCATGCTGGGGATGATGCAGAACGAGCAGCGGTGATTGCAGCCCTCGCTGATCTTCAGGTAGGCGTAGTGCTTGGGCGTGAGCTTGATGCCGTAGGCCGGCACCAGGTCGACGAAGGGATCGTGGGGCTTGGGCACGTGGGTATGGACGGCATCCATCACCTCCTGCGTGGCGTGCGGGCCGGTCACCGCGAGCACCGAGGGATGCATCTCGCGCACAAGGCTGCCGGCGTCGGCATTGCCATCGCTGCCCTTGGCACCCAGGCAGCCGGTGACGATCACCTTGCCGTTCTCGGCCAGCGCCTCGCCGATCGTGTCCAGGCTTTCCTTGACCGCGTCGTCGATGAAGCCGCAGGTGTTGACGATCACCAGGTCGGCGCCGGCGAAGGTCTTGGAGGTCTCGTAGCCCTCGGCGCGCAGCTGGGTCAGGATCAGTTCGCTATCGGTCAAAGCCTTGGGGCAGCCGAGGCTGGCGAACGCCACCTTGGGAATTTTTTGCGGCGCCGGAGCGATATAAGTGTTTGATTCCATTTGACTATTTCCTTCGATCCAGCGCGCGAGCGCAGCCTGCCATTGTATTTCAAAGCGGGCTCGAGGGCTTGTGGGTCGCGGAGGGACGGGGCATCGGCGCCGCGGAGGCAGGCCCGGCGGGCCCTCGCCGCTTGAATTCCAGCCGGAACGACATCGATATAGCGCTGACTAACCCCAGGGGTAGTAAACGGGGATTACACCGCCGTAGATACCCGGATATCAAGTAACAGCGGCAACGGCGCTCCTCTATGAGGCCGTCAAAACCCTATTTCCCTGTCACTGACCTGAAGCTGACCAAATACCCCACGGACGCGGGAGGAGTTTCCACCGTGTTGAGAATGATTGCCGAATGTCACGATCGAGCAACGGTCGCCAATTAGGCGTTTTCGGCGTTTTTCACAGTGGCAGGAGATTTCATGAGAAAGTTTTCGATGCTTGGCGCGGCGCTCGCCGTCGGTCTGGCTCTGGGTACGTCCCACGCCGCCTTCGCTGGCAGCTACACGGAAGTCGGCGACGCCGGCGACATCGTTTCCGGGGCCGCTCAGATGGTGACCGGCAATGCCGGCGAAACCGTCAGCGCCATCAAGGGAATGCTGGGTTCCAGCGCCGGTGGTACTACCGAAGCGGATGCATTTGAAATCTATATCAGTTCGCCGACCAAATTTTCGGCTTCGACGGCCGGATTCACACCGGGTTCGAATAGTTTCGATTCCCAGCTATTCCTTTTCTCGCTGGACGGAAAAGGTATTGTCGCCAATGACGACGATGCCTCGAGCGGATCGCAATCCACAATTCCGGCTGGCAATAGTTTCACCAGCGCGCTGACGCCTGGCTACTATATTTTGCTGATTTCGGGCAACGGAAACTCCCCGGCCAGCACGGGCGGCCTCATCTTCCCGAGTTGGACGGACGGCGTTACCGACCCCACGGGCGTCTACGGCCCGACCGGCCCCGGTGGCGCCCTTGCGATTTCGTCCTTCGGCGGCACCAGCAACGAAGGTGGCGCCTACTCGATCACCCTGACGGGTGTCACGGCCGGCCCCGTCGCGGCAGTCCCCGAGCCGGGCACCCTGGGCCTTGGCCTGCTGGGCGGCCTCGCATTGATGGCCTATCGCCGTCGCCGCGGTCAGCAATAAACCCAACAAAAGTCCGCGCAAGGAATTTGCGCTCTCTTTTTCTTCAAGTTCAACCAGGCTTTTGTCATGACATCGAAAAAGAATCTTCGCTCGTCGCGTGACCTGTTTGCATTGACGGCCGTCGCGCTCGCGCTGGCCGCCTCCGGCTCCGCTTTTGCGCAGAGCAAGGCCACGATCCTCACAGCACCGGCATTGCCGGACAACCTGGCCTTCGGCCTCAGCGACCTCGTGCAGGCCTACCAAGCACCGGCCGCCACCTCGTCGCTGACCAAGGGCGCCACGGCGGCGACCACCGTGAACGATGGTTTCCGCACGGCCCTCGCCGACATGAAGCTGGCGCGCGTCAGCGACGACAACCGCGTGCTGGTCGACGTCTACCTCGACGGCAAGGTCACGATCGACCAGGCGATCCGCGACTACGAAGCGCTCGGCAGCACCGTGGTGGCACGGCTCGACTGGTATCGCCAGGGCGCCCTGTCGCTGTGGGTGCCGGTGAGCCAGGTTGCCACGCTGGGCGGCACGCGCGGCGTCAGCTCCGTCCAGTTGAGCTTGAAGCCCCGCCATCGTGTGGGCAAGGTCACCTCCCAGGGCGCCTTCGTCCACAAGACCGAGAACCTCAACGCGAGCGGCTACAGCGGCGCAGGCATCACCGTCGGCGCCCTGTCGGACAGCTTCGACAAGCTGAAGACCACCGGCACGGGCACCAGCAGCGCACCGCTCTACGCCAACGTCAAGTACGCGCAGGATCAGCTCAGCGGCGACCTGCCCGGCCCGAACAATCCGTTCGGCCGCACGACGCCTGTCAACGTCCTCAAGGACTACACGAGCAGCACCGGCGTCGAAGACGAAGGCCGCGGCATGCTGCAGATCGTGCACGACCTGGTGCCCGATGCGAAGCTGGCCTTCTACACCGCCGACGTGTCCGAGGTCGACTTCGCCGCCGGCATCGTTGCCCTGCAGGCGGCCGGCGCACAGGTCATCGTCGACGACGTGGGCTACTACGACGAACCGATGTTCTCCGACGGTCCCGTCGGCAAGGCAGTCGACAAGGTCAACGCGCTGGGCGTCTCGTACTTCTCGTCGGCCGGCAATGACGACAGCGCCGGCTACACGGCCACCTTCAACCCGGTCGCGAACGATGCGAACGCGCAGGCGCGCCTGGTCGCGCAGGGCGTGACCTACAGCGGCCTGTCCACTGCCGAGAAGGCCGCGATCGTCTCGTTCCACAGCTTCGGCACGAATCCCGACGGTACGCCGATCCTGGTGCAGAACATCCGCATCCCGGGTACCAGCGCCGATGCGACCGGCATCATTTCGTTCCAGTGGGACGACCCGTACAACCTCGTCGTCAACGGCGTGAAGCAGGTCACCACCGACTACGACATCCTCGTGTTCAGCTCGGCCGGTGCGATCCAGACCTCGCGCAGCGGCATGACCAACAGCATCAGCACGAACACGCCGATCGAACTGCCCGGCACGGCCCTCGCCGCCGCCACGTCCTACAAGATCGTCATCGCCAAGACCAATCGGTCTTCGGCCGTCGGTGCAGGCGTGACGCCGAACCAGGCCACGCACATCCGCTACGCGATCGAGACGAACGACACGCCGGTGCGCGGCGACTTCCTGACGATCTCCAACGTCGAGACTCACGGCCACAACGACGCCGCAGGCGCCAGCGGCGTGGCGGCCTACCGCTACGACGTGTCGCCGACGGTGGACGTGCACGATCCCTCGCACGTGGTCTTCCCGGTCATCGAGCAGTTCTCGTCGAACGGTCCGGTCGTCAAGTACTTCGATGCGAACGACCAGCGCCTGGCCGTGCCGGTCACGCGCAAGCAGCCGCTGATCGCGGCCGTGGACGGCGTCAGCACGAGCTTCTTCCCGCCTGACTACGTGACCAGCGGCAGCACCCCGCCCGCCGCGCCCGGCCCGAGCAACCCGAGCCCGAACGACTTCAACGGCGACGGCTACCCGAACTTCTTCGGCACCAGCGCTGCGGCACCGCACGCCGCCGGCGTGGCCGCCCTGCTTCTGAGCGCCGCAAAGACCAACAGCATCACGCTGTCGCCTGCCGACGTGCGCACGCTGCTGACCAGCACGACGCAAAGCAACCAGGACCAGACGCCCAACTACACGCAGGCCACGGCCGGCCCCGTGACGGTGACGGCCAGCGGCTGGGGACGCGCGGACAACAACTTCTTCCGGGTGACGTTCAACGGAGCGGCCGGTCAGTCGCTCAGCAGCCTGCAGATCGATCTGTCCAAGGTCGGCATCCACTTCGACCCGACCTCGGCGATCCCGACCGACGCGTCGACCACGGCCACCGGCACGGGCGTCGTCGTCAGCGCGTTCAACGGCGCGACTGCCCCTCCGGGCGGCAGCACGAAGCCCAGCGTCGCGAGCTACACCGTGAGTACCGGCGCCAGCGGCCAGACCTCGATCCTGACGGTCAACTTCGCGAACTTCGCGCCGGGCGCCACGCTGAACTTCGGCATCGGCCGCCGCAACGATGTGACCAACATCTTCGGCTACAGCGCTGATCCCCTGGGCGGCAACCCGGCAGTCTCGGGTTCCGCCGGCGCCACCATCTCCGTGAATGTGGCGGGCGACAAGGCCTACGCCGGCAGCTTCACCAACAGCTACGCCAAGAAGTGGAACTACAAGAGCGGTTACGGCCTCATCGACGCGCAGGCCGCACTCAACAAGCTGCTGGGCATCTCCCAGTAAGCGAGTAAGCAGAGAAAAAGCCGGTGCCAGGATTCCTGGCACCGGCTTTTGCATGTCTGAACGAGGACTCAGCCCTTCTTCGGCGGGAACCCGGGCATGCCCGGGAACAGCACCCCGGCGTTCTTCATCTGTTCCTGCATGGTCTCGAAGATGTTCTTCGACTGGGTCACGTAGCCGCCCATCAGTTCCTGCATCACCGGCGCCTGGCCGCCAAGGAACTGGGTCCAGAGTTCGGGGCTGAAGGCCAGGCCCTTGCTCTGCTCGGTGAAGCGGCCCTGCATGTCGGAGAAGAGCTGCATGTTCTTCTCGAGGTAGTCGCCCATCACGCCCTGCATCGAGTGGCCGTAGAAACGGATGATCTGCGACAGCGCACCGGTGCTGAACATCGGCACGCCGCCGGTTTCTTCCTCGAGGATGATCTGCAGCAGGATGCTGCGGGTGATGTCCTCGCCGGTCTTGGCGTCACGCACCTCGAAGGCCTCAGCGGCCAGCACCATCGTCTTGACGTCAGCCAGCGTGATGTAGCTGCTGGTCTGGGTGTCGTAGAGCCGGCGGTTCGGGTACTTCTTGAGCACGCGGATCGCGCTGCCTGCATTGCCAGCGTTAGCTGCCTCGGGCGCGCCCGTCGTCTCGTCCGCCGCTTTCGCCGCCTTGCCTCTGCGGGCCGTCGCCATATCGCCTTGCTCCTATATTTTTGTGCGGGTGCACAAAACGATTCTAGGAGGGCCCCTCCGGGCGTCCCGAAGGGGTTTACCCCTGCGTCACCAGATACGAATGCGCTCTGCGGACGGCTTGTACATCTTGTCCCCCGGCTTGGTGCCGAAGGCCTCGTGGAAGCCGTCGTGGTTGACCGCCGCGCCATCGGCGCGGTATTGCGCCGGCGAGTGCGGATTGGTCGTCACCAGCTGCAGCAGGCGCTCGCCACGCATCTTCTCGCGCCAGGCCTGGGACCAGCCGTAGAAGAAGCGCTGCTCGCCGCTGAGCCCGTCGATCACCGGGGCCGGCTTGCCGCCCAACGACCGCTTCCAGGCCTTGTAGGCAATCTGCAGGCCCGACAGGTCGGCAATGTTCTCGCCCAGGGTCAACTTGCCGTTGACGTGGTGGCCGGGGATCGGCTCGTAGCTGTCGTACTGGGCGACCAGCCGGGCGGTGACGGCTTCGAAGGCCTTGCGGTCGGCCTCCGTCCACCAGTTGCGCAGCGCGCCGTCGCCGTCGTACTGACTGCCCTCGTCGTCGAAGCCGTGGCTGATCTCGTGGCCGATCACGGCGCCGATCGCGCCGTAGTTGGCAGCGTCGTCGGCGGCCATGTCGAAGAAGGGCTTCTGCAGGATGGCCGCCGGGAAGACGATCTCGTTCAGCGAGGGCTCGTAGTAGGCGTTGACGGTCTGCGGCGTCATGCCCCACTCGGTCCGGTCCACCGGCTGGCCGACACGGCGTGCCTGGCGTTCCCACTCGAAACGGCCGGCGCGCTCGCGGTTGCCGACCGCGTCGCCGGCCTTGACCTCCAGCGCCGAGTAGTCGCGCCAGTGGTCGGGGTAGGCGATCTTGGTCGTGTACTTGGCGAGCTTCTGCTGGGCCTGCGCCTTGGTCTCAGGGGACATCCAGCTCAGCGTGTCGATCGAGTCCTTGTAGGTCGCGAGCAGGTTGGCGACCAGCTCCTCCATCCGCGCCTTGTAGGCCGGCGGGAAGTAGCGCGCGACGTAGACGCGGCCGATGGCCTCGCCGATCGCGTTGTTCGCCTCGGTAACGCCCTTCTGCCAGCGTGGGCGCGGCTGCTTGGTGCCGGTGATGGCGGTGCCGTGGAAGGCGAAGCCGGCATCGCGATAGGCCTTGGGCAGCACGTCGGAGGCGTCGTCCAGCACGCGCATGCGCAGGTAGGCCTTCCACTGGTCCAGCGGCACCTCGGCGACCATGCGAGCCAGCGCGCTGAGGTAGCTCGGCTGGAACACGGTCAGCCGCTCGGCTTGGCCGAGCGACGCGCCGTCGAGGAAGGCGGCCCAGTCGATGCCCGGCGCCTTCTCGGCGAGTTCGGCGCGGCTCGTCGGGTTGTAGATCTTGATCGGATCGCGCATGTCTTCCTGCGCCCACTGGACCTCGGCGAGCTGCTTCTCCAGCGCCATCACGCGGGTGGCGGTGGCGGCGGCATCGCGGTCGCCGGATAGCGTCGCGAGCTTGGTCAGGTAGGCCTGGTAGGCGGCGCGGGCCTTGGAGAGCGCCGGGTCATCGGTCTTCAGGTAGTAGTCGCGGTCGGGCAGTCCCAGGCCACCCTGTGAGGCCAGCGCGGCGTAGTGCGTCGGGTCCTTGGCGTCGCCGAGCACGCCCAGTTGCAGCGGCGTGTTGTTGACGCCCTGCGAGCGGCCCAGCCAGGCGGCCAGCGCCTTCGGCGAGTCGATCGCGTCGACGGCGGCGAGCTGCGCGCGCAGCGGCGCGAGGCCGGCCTTGTCGAGCGCGGCGGTGTCGACATAGGACTTGTAGAAATCGGCGATGCGCTGCTCGTCGCTACCGGCCTGCTGCGGCTTGGCGGCCAGCGTCTCGACGATGGTGCGCACGCGCTGGTCGGACAGGTCCTCCAGCATCGAGAAGGAGCCGGTGTCGGCCTTGTCGGCCGGGATCTGCGTGCGGGCCAGCCAGCGGCCGTTGACGGCGCGGAACAGGTCGTCCTGCGGGCGGACCGACTTGTCGATGCCGGCGGGGTCGATGCCGGTCGACGGCGGTGCAGCGAAGGCGCAGGCCGCAGCCAGCGACAGCACGAGCGGTGCGAGGCGGAAGGGGAATGTCATGGACGGGGATCTCCGATGAATGGAAAAAAGCCGCGACCGAGGTCGCGGCTTCCGGGCCGTGAGGCAGTGCTTACCAGAGGCGGATGCGCTCGCCGGCCGGCTTGAACATCTTGTCGCCTTCCTTGGTGCCGAAGGCCTCGTGGAAGCCGTCGTGGTTCACCGCGGCGCCGTCGGCGCGGAACTCGCCGGGCGAGTGCGGGTCGATCGTCAGCAGCTGCAGCTGGCGCGCTTCGCGGGTCTTGGTGCGCCAGACCTGCGACCAGCCGATGAAGAAGCGCTGCTCGCCGGTGTAGCCGTCGATCACCGGCGCGGGCTTGCCGCCCAGCGAGTGCTTGTAGGCCTTGTAGGCGATCTGCAGGCCCGACAGGTCGGCGATGTTCTCGCCCAGCGTCAGCTTGCCGTTGACGTGCTTGCCGGCGATCGGCTCGTAGCCGTCGTACTGGGCCACCAGCTTGGCGGTGATCGCGTCGAAGGCCTTGCGGTCGGACTCGGTCCACCAGTTGCGCAGCTTGCCGTCGCCGTCGTACTGGCTGCCCTGGTCGTCGAAGCCGTGGCTGATCTCGTGGCCAATCACGGCGCCGATGCCGCCGTAGTTGACCGCGTCGTCGGCGGCCATGTCGAAGAACGGCGGCTGCAGGATCGCGGCCGGGAAGACGATCTCGTTCATCGCGGGGTTGTAGTAGGCATTGACCGTCTGCGGCGTCATGCCCCACTCGGTGCGGTCCACCTTCTTGCCGACGCGCACGGCCTGGCGGTCCCACTCGAAGCGGCCCGCGCGCTCGCGGTTGCCGACCGGGTCGCCGGCCTTGACGACCAGCTTGGAGTAATCACGCCAGACATCGGGATACCCGATCTTGGTCGTGTACTTGGCCAGCTTGTCCTGGGCCTGGGCCTTGGTCTCGGGCGACATCCAGGTCAGGCCGTCGATCGAGGACTTGTAGGTGGCCAGCAGGTTCTGCACCAGCTCCTGCATGCGGGCCTTGTAGGCCGGCGGGAAGTAACGACCCACGTAGACCTTGCCGACCGCCTCGCCCAGCGCGCCGTTCAGCTCGGTGATGCCCTTCTGCCAGCGCGGGCGCTCTTCCTTCGTGCCGGTGATGGCCGTGCCGTGGAAGGCGAAGCCGGCGTCGCGGAAGGCCTTGGGCAGCACGTCGCT
The DNA here is from genome assembly GCF_034043675.1 of Roseateles agri. Lineage (NCBI taxonomy): Bacteria > Pseudomonadati > Pseudomonadota > Betaproteobacteria > Burkholderiales > Sphaerotilaceae > Roseateles > Roseateles agri. The sequence continues at coordinate 115,340 of NZ_JAXCLA010000005.1, forward strand.
GGACTCGTCCAGCACGCGCAGGCGCAGGTAGGCCTTCCATTGCTCCAGCGGCTTGTCGGCCAGCAGCTTGGCCACGGCTTCAGCCACTTCCGGCTGGCCGATGTAGAGCTTGCTCGGGTTCGACAGGTGGGCGGCGTCGAACATCGCCGTCCAGTCCAGGCCTGGGGCCTTGGCCTGCAGCTCGGCCAGGGTCATCGGGTTGTAGTTCTTCACCGGGTCGCGCAGCTCGACCTTCGGGCGCTGCACCTGGGCGACGGCGGTCTCCAGTGCCAGCACCGCCTTGGCAGTGGCGGCAGCGTCCTTGTCGCCGGCCAGGGTGCCCAGCGTGGTCAGGTAGGTCTCGTAGTCGGCGCGGGCCTTGGCCATGCGCTCGTCATCGGTCTTCAGGTAGTAGTCGCGGTCGGGCAGGCCCAGCGCGCCCTGCCAGGCCACGGCCGTGTAGACGGTCGGGTCCTTGGCATCGGTGTCCACGCCCAGCGCCATCGGCGTGCTGAACGAGCCCTGGGCATGGCCCATCCAGGTGGCCAGTTGCTTGGGCGTCTTGATCGCGTCGATGCTGGCCAGCACGGCCTTCACCGGCGCCAGGCCGGCCTTGTCGATGGCGGCGGTGTCGAGGTAGGAGCCGTAGAAGTCGGCGATCTTCTGCTCGACGGTGCCGGGCTTCTGCTTCTGCTTCACCAGCTCGTCGACGATCGTACGCACGCGCTGGTCGGACAGGTCGCGCAGGCTGATGAAGGCGCCGTAGCTGGACTTGTCGGCCGGGATCTCGGTCTTCTTGACCCAGTCGCCGTTGACGGCGCTGAACAGGTCGTCCTGGATCCGGACGCTGGAATCGAAGCCGGCCTTGTCGACGCCGGAGGTCAGGGTCTGTGCGTGGCTCATGCCCGCCAGCGTAAGAGACAGCACCAGCGGTGCCAAGCGGAAAGCCTTGGAGAATTTCATCGACTCACATCCTGTATGGGTTCCGGGCGCGTCGGAGCCGCGCCGCAAAGCGGTGCAGGGTAGTGGAAGTGAAAAGGGCTGACAACATGGCTTTCGTCATGCTGTCATCCCGGGTCGCTACACGAGGCGGACTATTTCTTCAGCGGCTCGACGATCGGGAAATCCGGCGTGAAGTTGTCGAACATCGCGAAGAGTTCACCGAACTTGCGCACGTCGCCCTCGGGCTTGACGAGGCCCTGCTGCATCAGCTCCGGCAGCTTGGCACGGCCGAGCAGGAACTGGTTCAGTGCGTCGCGGGTCAAGGTCAGGCCGGCGTCGGGCTTGGCTGCCAGCCGGCCTTCGACCCAGGTCAGGGCCGAGTTCTCCAGGTTCATCGTGAACTGCTGCTTCGTGTCGGTGAAGTTCCAGTTCAGCACCAGGCGCTTGCCCTCGGCCTTGGCAGCGTTCAGGCGCACGCCGAGGAAGTCGAAGAACAGCTCCAGATTGACGGCCTTCAGCGTGTCGGCATTCAGCGTGCTGGGCGGCGGGAGCTTGGGCACGCCCCGGCGCAGCTCCTGCGCGCCGCTGAGGTAGGCGCCGCGCCAGGTGCCGGCCTCGGCCTGGTAGCCGAGCTGTTCCAGCGCATCGGCCGCGAGCTGCCGCGCGGCCTGGTTCGTCGGGTCGGCGAACACGGCCTGGCTCATCACGCTGGCGACCCAGCGGTACTCGCCCTTCGCGTAGTCCGCGCGGGCCTTGGCGAGCACGGCGTCGATGCCGCCCATGTACTCGATCTGCTTCTTCGCCTCCTCGGACTGCGGCAGCGGGTTCAGGTGCGCGGGGTTGGCGTCGTACCAGCCGAGGTACTTCTGGTAGATGGCACGGGTGTTGTGGCTCAGCGTGCCGTAGTAGCCGTGAGCAGTCCATTCCTTCTCGAGACTGGCCGGCAGTTTCAGCGTCTCGGCGATGTCGCCGGGCGTCCAGCCCTCGTTGAGCAGGCGCACCGTCTGGTCGTGCATGAACTTGTAGAGGTCGCGCTGGACGACCAGGAAGTGGTCGACGCCGGCCGTGCCGTAGACGGGCCAGTGGTGCGACATGATCAGCGTGTCGGCCTTGGCGGCATAGCGTTCGCGCACGTCCGAGATGTAGCCCGACCACTTGTTGGCATCGCGCACCTCGGCGCCACGGATCGTGTAGACGTTGTGCATGTGCTGCGTCGTCACCTCCGCGGTGTCCAGCACGCGCTGCTGCGGGAAGTACATCATCATCTCGGCCGGCGCCTCGGAGCCAGGGGCGAGGATGAACTCGATCGGCACGCCGTCGATCACCTGCTCCGGCGCCTTGGCGGTGATGACGTCGGTCGGCGGGATCAAGGTGAGCGCGCCGCGGCTCAGCGCCTTGCCCAGGCCGGTGTCGACGTGGCCCATCGACCCCGGCGGCAGCAGCGCGCCAAACTGGTAGGCCGCACGGCGGCTCATCGCATTGCCGGCAATGATGTTCTCCGCAATCGCCGTCTCCATGAAGCCGTCGGGCGCGTAGATCCTGACCTTGCCGGCGGCCACCTCCTCATCGCTGGTCACGCCCTTGACGCCGCCGAAGTGGTCGGCATGGCCGTGGCTGTAGATCACCGCGACGACAGGCCGTTTCGGCCGGTGCTGGTAGTACAGCTCCAGGCCCGCGCGGGAGGTCTCGGCGGTCAGCAGCGGGTCGATGACGATCAGGCCGGTCTTGCCCTCGACGATGGTCATGTTGGCCAGATCCAGGCCGCGCAGCTGGTACATGCCGTCGGTGACCTTGAACAGGCCCGAGATCGCGTTCAGCTGCGCCTGGCGCCACAGGCTCGGGTTCACAGTCGGCGGAGCGTCGCCACTCAGGAAGTCGTACGCGGCCATGTTCCACGCGGGCGCCGGACCCGTGCCTGCGATCACATTGCCCGGGATGCCGGCGATGAAGCCGCGGCGGGCATCTTCGAAGGACTGCTTGTCGGCCCAGGGCAGCGTGGCGCCGAAGTCGGCGTTGGCCCGCACGGTCGCGGGCTCGGCGGGCTTCGGTGCGGTCTGTGCGCCGGCGGAACTCAGCAGGGCCAGCAGCACGGCGCCGGCGATCAGGGTCGGGGTCATCCTCGTCATGTCTCTCGTCTTTCCAGGTGGATGCAATTCAGGCCGCGGCCAGCGCCTTCTGACGGGCGTCTTCGCGGATCATCGTGGCGGCCTTCTCGCCGACCATGATGGTCGGCGCGTTGGTGTTGCCGCCGATCAGCGTCGGGAAGATCGACGCATCGCAGACGCGCAGGCCCTCGACACCACGCACGCGCAGGCGCTCATCGACAACAGCCATGCCGTCATGCGCCGGGCCCATCTTGCAGGTGCCCACCGGGTGGTACTGCGTATCGGCACGGGCGCGGATGTCGGCCTCCAGGCCTTGCAGGTCGTCGGCGCGGGTCGGGTGGAGTTGCTTGCCACGCACGCCGTCGAAGGCCTTCGATTCCATGATGCGCTGCTGGATCTGCACGCCGCGCAGCAGCGTCGGCAGGTCGCGCTCGTCGGACAGGAAGCGCGGGTCGATCAGCGGCGCGTCGTTCGCGTCGGTGCTGGCCAGCGAGACGGTGCCGCGGCTGTAAGGGCGCATCAGGTCGACGTGACAGGAGATGCCGTGGCCCAGGTGCATCCGGCGCGCGTGGTCGTCGACGATGCCGATCACGAAGATCAGCTGCAGGTCGGGCACCCGCACCTCGGGCGCGGAGCGGATGAAGGCACCAGCGCCGGCATAGCAGGTCGTGATCAGGCCGGTGCGCTGCTTGCGCCACTCGGCCATCGCCTTCAGGATCTTGGGGCCGGCGCGCAGCGAGATGCCGAAGGTCTCGGTGTCGCTGGGCACGCGCCAGTTCTGTACGTGGTCGATGTGGTCCTGCAGGTTCTTGCCGACGCCGGGAAGGTTCGCCACCGTCGCGATGCCCAGCTTCTGCAGTTCGGCGCCCGCGCCGATGCCCGACAGCATCAGCAGCTGCGGCGAGCCGAAGGCACCGGCCGACAGCACGACCTCGCGCCGCGCCCTCACCCGCCGCTTCTCGCCGGCCTGCGTGTACTCGATGCCCACGGCGCGGCGGCCCTGCATCAGCACGCGCTGGCTGGTGGCGCGGGTGACGACCTTCAGGTTTCGCCGCGACAGGTTCGGCGTCAGGTAGGCCTTGGCGGCGCTGCAGCGCTCGCCGTTCTTGTGCGTCACCTGGTACATGAAGGAGCCGAACTGCTCGGCGCCGTTGTAGTCGGCATTGGGCGGAATGCCGTGGGCGGCGGCGGCCTCGAGGAACAGGTCGTTCAGCGGGCTGTGGAAGTTCTGGTAGGTGACGTTCAGCGGGCCGCCCTGACCGTGGAACTCGTCGTGGAACTGCTCGTTGTGCTCCGACTGGCGGAAGAAGGGCAGCACGTCCTCGTAGGACCAGCCCTCGTTTCCGAGCGCGGCCCAGTGGTCGTAGTCCCAGCGGTTGCCGCGCACATAGAGCATCGCGTTGATCGAGCTGGAGCCGCCCAGGGTCTTGCCACGCGGCTGGTAACCGCGGCGACCGTTGAGGCCCGGTTGCGGCACGGTCTTGTAGGCGTAGTTGTTGAGCCTGGTCGGCAGCAGCGCGACGACACCGGCCGGCGCGTGGATGAACACGCTGTTGTCGGGGCCGCCGGCTTCGAGCAGGCAGACGCTGACCGTCGGGTCTTCGCTGAGGCGCGCGGCGATCACGCAGCCCGCGGAGCCACCGCCGACGACCACGTAGTCGAATTCGTTGTTGTTGCCCATGTCGTCCTCAGGCGATGAACCGGATCAGCTTCAGCATGAATGCGAAGACGCGGCCATAGGGCGGGTACAGCAGCGGGATGCCGCTGAGCGAGGACTGGACGAACACCGGCTTCTCCTTGCTGAAGGCGCGGAAGCCGTGCTCGCCGTGATACGCGCCCATGCCGCTGGCGCCGACGCCGCCGAAGGGCTGCGACTCCTGGCCGATGTGCCAGAGGCAATCGTTGATCGTCACGCCGCCGGCGATGGTGTTGCGCAGCACCTGCTCGCGTGCCGCGCCGTCGCTGCCGAACCAGTAGAGGGCCAGCGGCCGCTCGCCGGCGTTGATCCTGGCGATCGCTTCCGCGGTGCCGGAAACCTCGACGATGGGCAGCAGCGGGCCGAAGATCTCCTCCTGCATGATCTGCATGGCTGGCGTCGTGTTCAGCACGGCCACGGGCGCGAACTTGCGCGAGCCCGGCGGCGTCGCGTCGTCGCTGAGCGGGACGATGGTCGCGCCCTGGGCCTTCGCGTCGTCGACGAGCTGCTGCAGGCGGGCGCGGTGGCGCGGCGAGATGATGGCCGTGTAGTCGGGGTTGCTCTCGATCGTCGGGTACATCTTGGCGACCTCAGCCTTGAGCGCTTGCGCGACGGCGGCGCCCTGCCCCGCCGGCACCAGCAGGTAGTCGGGCGCGATGCAGGTCTGGCCGGCGTTCATCAGCTTGCCGAAGGCGATGCGCGGGGCGATGGCCTTCAGGTCCGCCGAGCGATCGATGATGCAGGGCGATTTGCCGCCCAGCTCCAAGGTCAGCGGCGTCAGGTTCGGCGCCGCCGCGGCGGCCACCTTGCGGCCGACGGCGGTGGAGCCGGTGAACACGAGATGGTCGAAGGGCAGCGCGCAGAAGGCCGCGCCGAGCTGCGCATCGCCGCAGACGACGGCGATCTCCTCGGGCTTGAAGAACTTGGCGACCAGCTTTTCCAGCAGCGCCGCGAAGGCCGGCGCCAGCTCAGAGGGCTTGATCAGCACGCGGTTGCCGGCCGCGACGGCGCCGATCGCCGGGCCGATGCTCAGCTGCAGCGGGTAGTTCCAGGGCGAGACCACGCCGACGACGCCCAGCGGCTGGCGCATCAGGCGGTTACTGGCCGGCAGATAGGCCAGCGAGGTGCCGGGACGACGGGTCTTCATCCAGCCCCGCAGGTGACGCTTGGTGTGGGTGATGCTGGTGCTCAGCACGCCCACCTCGGCCAGCAAGGTCTCGTGCGCCGAGCGGTTGCCGAAATCTTGCGAGATCGCCTGGACGAAATCGGCGGCATGCTCGTCCAGCATGCGCGCGATGCGGTCCAGCCGGTCGATGCGCACCGCGCGGTCGGGCGTCGGATCGGCGCCGTGTGCGGCGCGTTGCGCGGTCAGAAGGCTGGCGGCGGTGGCCTCGGGGGTCAAAGCGTTCATGGCGGGCATCTCCTCCTCGCGGGGCGAGCGTTTCTTCTGTAGGCATGGCGGTGCGCAGCCCTTACCCTTGCTGGTGCGCGGGCCGCCATGAGAAACCCGAATGGTGCGCAGGCGCACGAAAATCGGCTATGACCGGCGATGCCACGTTCATGACATTGAGTGCCAACTCAGGGTTTTCCCAGCAAGGGACTACCCGCAAACCGACGATTCACGATCGCGTCTTCCCGGTGCATCCGTTCGCGGGCGTGCTGGCCGTCGCGCAGGAGCAGGACTGGACCGATCCCGCGCTGTTCCCGAGCTTCACCGCCGGCAGCGGCGCGGGCCTGCCCACGCAGCCGTATTGCAGCTACGCCGAAGCGCGCGAAAGCCTGCAGCGGGCGCTGCACCACCATCACAGCCTGGAACTGGCAATCCTGTCCGGCGCGCGCAAGTCGCTGCCGCATCTCGGCGTGATGGGCCTGGGCCTGATGTCGCATGCAACCTTGGGCGGCTCGCTGGAATTCGGCATGCGCTACCAGCTGGTAGCCGGCTCGATGCTGCAATTGCGGCTGGCGCAGGACGGCGCGGAAGCGGCCATCGTCGCGGACGAGTTGTTCGACGATCCCGAGATGCGGCCCTTCCTCGCCATCGACCACCTGGCCACTGCGCTGAACAGCATCCGCCAGGTGACGATGGCGCCGCTGGGCGTGCTCAAGCGCGTGGAATTCGCCTTCGACGCGCCGGGCTTGCGCAGCGGGCTGCAAGACCTGTTCGGCGCGCCGGTCACCTTCGGCGCGGCCTGCAACCGGATCGTCTTCGACGCTTCGCATCTCGCCCTGCGCCTGAATTTCCACAACACCGCCAGCGTCGAGATTTCGCGCCAGGCCTGCGAACGGGAACTGGCCGCGCGCGGCCTGGGCCAGGATGGCAGCGGCCTGCGGGATCGGCTGTTCGACGCCGAGGGTCGTCTGCTGCCGCTGCCGGCGGTGGCGGCCTCGATGGGCCTGAGCCTGCGCTCGCTGCACCGCGCCATGGCGCGTGAAGGCATCCGCTACTCGGACCTGCACGAGCAGCAGGGTCGCCAACGCGCCGAGGGACTGCTTTTGAGCGGCATGCCGACCAGCGCGGTGGCGGAAGCGCTGCAGTTCAGCGATCAGCGCAGCTTCGTGCGCGCGTTCGAGCGCTGGACGGGCTCGAGCCCGGCGGCGTGGCGGAAGCTGCGATCGGCCTGAGAGGGGCGATCAGGCGGTCAGCCCGGCATCGGGCTTAGGTTCCTCGCCGGTCTCGTTGTAGGCCTTGGCCTTCTCCAGCGACGAAGGGTAGTGGCGGAAGTCGTAGACCTGCTGCTCGAAGACGGTGACCTTGCCGTCCTTGTTGCCGTCCGCTGCCTGGAAGGTCCAGTCCGGCTTGACCGTCTGAGCCGCCGCTTCCTGGGTGGCAGCCTGCTCGGAGATCGTCACGGTGGCGGCCTCATCGTTCGTGCTGCTCGCGGGGGCTGCGGTGGTTGGGGTGGCTGTGACAGGCGTGGAGACAGCAACCGCTGCGACGCTATCGTCGGCGGGTGCATGGCGGGCCGCTGCCGTGCTGGTACTGGCAGCAGTGGTGCTGGTAACGGCAGGAATCATGGCAAACCTCCACAAAAACGACCGCCGACCGAGGCGCTTGCGCCATGCCGACGGCCCGGGCTGGCAAGGCTGCCCGGCAGTTCATGAGTCCTTATCGGCGCGATCGCGCGCAACTTTAGGGTTCCGCGATGCAAGAAAAAAGCCCGGTACGAAGATTTCGTGCCGGGCTTTGCTTTATTTGGTAGGCGCGATTGGATTCGAACCAACGACCCCCACCATGTCAAGGTGGTGCTCTAACCAACTGAGCTACGCGCCTGGGGCCTTCAGCAGTTCAGATCTTCAAAAAACTAAGCCCGGCAATCTCATGATCTGCCGGGCAACGTGTTCCCGTCAATCTGGTAGGCGCGATTGGATTCGAACCAACGACCCCCACCATGTCAAGGTGGTGCTCTAACCAACTGAGCTACGCGCCTGCTGAAGCTAGCAGTATATGCCAGTTTTCATGAGGCCGACAAGAAGTGCGGCCTCGCACGTCTTCTATTTCCGCCGGGCGGACTTCACGCCGGAGACCTGCGCCACGCTGCGCAGCACCTGCGCGAGCCGACCGGAATCGGCCACTTCCACCGTCAGGTTCGTCAGCGTGGCCTCGGCCGTCTTGGTGGACTGGGTGTTCACCGCGCTGACGTGGAACTTCTCCTTCGCCAGCACTTCCAGCACGTCGCGTAGCAGGCCCGGCCGGTTCGTCGACTCGATCACCACGTCCACCGGATAGACCGGCGCGCCCTTGCCGCCCTGCCCCGCATCGCCACCCCATTCGACGGCGATGACCCGCTCCGGCGCGCGCTGCGCCATCTGGCGGAAGTTCGTGCAGGCCGCACGGTGGATGGCCACGCCCTTGCCGCGGGTCACGTAGCCGCCGATCTCGTCGGGCGGTGCCGGCCGGCAGCAGCGAGCCAGATTGGTCAGCAGCGAATCGACGCCGACGACCAGCACGCCGCCGCGCGGCGCCGCGCCGGCCGACCCGCCCGAGCGCTGATTGCGGCGCTGGGCCAGCAGTTCGTCCTCATCCGGCTCGGGCGCCGGCGGGCGCAGCAGCAGTTCGATGTTGCGCAGCGAGAACTCGTCCTTGCCCACGACCTCGAACAGCGCGTCCGCGCTGCGAAAACCCAGCCGCGAAGCCAGGTCATCGAGCTTGATGGCCGTCTTGCCCTCGCGCTGCAGCAGCTTTTCGACCAGTTCCCGACCCTTGGCCACCGTCTGCGCCAGAGCGAGGTTGTTGAACCAGGCACGCACCTTGGTGCGCGAACGCGAGCTCTGCAGGTAGCCGAGCTCCGTGTTGAGCCAGTCCAGCGACGGACCGCCCTCCTTGGCCGCGATGATCTCGACCGTCTGGCCGTTCTGCAGCCGCGTGTTCAGCGGCACCATCTGGCCGTCCAGCTTGGCGCCGCGGCAGCGGTGGCCCAGGTCGGTATGCACCGCGTAGGCGAAGTCGATCGGCGTGGCGCCGGCCGTCAGCTCGACGATCGAGGCCTGCGGCGTGAACACGTAGATGCGGTCGTCGTAGACGCCCGGCTCGGCCGATTCTGCGCCTTCGCTGAAATCCCGCTCCCAGGCCAGCAGTTGGCGCAGCACCGCCTTGCGCGCCTGGGCCACCTGGTCATCGCTGGCGATGATGCCCGCGTAGCCACGCGCACCGGCTTCCTTGTAGGCCCAGTGCGCGGCCACGCCGTGCTCGGCATGCTCGTGCATCTGGCGCGTGCGGATCTGCACCTCCATCGGCCGGCCGTCGGCAGCCAGCACCACCGTGTGCAGCGACTGGTAGCCGTTCGGCTTGGGCTTGGCGATGTAGTCGTCGAACTCATCGGGCACCGGGGTGTAGCGCTCGTGCAGCCAGCTCAGGGCGGCATAGCACTCGGCCACGTCGGCCACGACGACGCGCAGCGCGCGCAGGTCGAACACCCGCTCCAGCGCCAGCGCCTTGCCCTGCATCTTCTTGTAGATGCTGTAGAGGTGCTTGGGCCGGCCCTGCACCTGCGCCTCGATGCCATGAGCCGCCAGGTCTGCCTGCAGTTGCGCCCGCACCGCCTCGACACCAATCTCGCGCTCGGCCCGCTTTTCATCCAGGGCCTTGGCGATCTCCTTGTAGCGCTCCGGCTGCAGGAAGCGGAAGGCCAGGTCCTCCAGCTCCCACTTGATCTGCCAGATGCCCAGCCGGTTCGCCAGCGGCGCGAACACCTGCTGCGACTCGGCCGCCACGCTCTGCGGACACGGCGTCTTGCTGGCGGCGAACCAGCGCAAGGTCTGCAGGCGTGAAGCCAGGCGCAGCAGCACGACGCGCAGGTCGCGCGAGAAAGCCAGCAGCATCTTGCGCACCCGCTCGGTCTGCTGCGCGCGCTGCTCCTGGCCGACGTGCTGCGCCTCGCGTGCGGCGCGCTGGATCTGCACCAGGCGGCGCGTGTGCATCACCAGGCTGGCATAGGACTCGCCGAAGGCCTTGCTGACGATCTCCTCGGGCTTGTTCAGGTAGTCGCCGGCATAGACCAGGTAGCTCGCCGCCTGCATCGCCGGCGCGGCACCGATGCCGGCCAGGATCGCGGCCACGCCGTCGGCATGGGCCAGCGCGTCTTCGCCGGTCTCGAGCGCCTGGCCGGCCAGCAGCGGCTCGGCGAACGCGCGGGCGCGCTGGACGGGCGAGACGTCCTCGCCCGCCGTCTCGACATCCATCAAGGCAACGATCGGCGCAGTCGCTTCCTCGGCGCCCGCCTGCAGTCCCGGGCTCGTCTTCATGCGCCGCCGAGGAACTCCCGCACGACGGTGATCTGGTCGGCATGGACCAAGGTCGGCGCGTGGCCGACACCGGGCAGCTCATGCAGCCGCGCGCGCGGGCCGCGCTGCGTCATGGCCGCGGCGGTGTCGACGGTCAGCAGGTCCGACTCGGCGCCGCGCAGCAGCAGGGTCGGGCAGGTGATCGCGTCGTAGGCCTTCCACATCGCGGCCTCGCCGGCGGCGGCGATTTCGGCGGTGACCGCCTTGAACGGCAGCGCCATCGACGGGTCGTAGTGCAGCAGGAACTTGCCGTCGCCATCGGGCCGGAACATCGGCGCCGACAGCGCGGCCCACTCTTCGGCCGTGTGCGGCCCGAAGCTCTTCGAGATCGTCCACAGGTACTCGGTGCCCTGCTCGATCGAATCGAAACGGATCGGCTGGCCGAGATAGGTGCCGATGCGCTGGATCGCCTCGCAGCGGATCGCCGGGCCGACGTCGTTCAACACCAGCCGGCGGATCGGGCTGCCGGGCAGCGAGGCCAGGCCCATGCCGATCAGCCCGCCCATCGAGGTGCCGACCCAGTCGACCTCGATCGCATCGAGCCGGGCGAGCAGCGTGACCATGTCCGCCATATAGGCGGGGATCTGGTAGCCGGCCGGATTGGCGAGCCAGTCCGATCGGCCGCGGCCGGCCACGTCCGGCGCGATCACGCGGTAGCGATCGCTCATTGCCTGCGCCAGGGCCGCGAAGTCCAGGCCCTGCCGGCTCAGGCCGTGCACGCACACCAGCGTCGGCGGATTCGCCAGGCCGCCGGTGTGTTCCCACTGCCAGTAGGCCATCTTGTGCAGGCCCGCGGGGCCCAGGCACTGCACGCGCTTCAGGGTCGGTTCGGCCATGGTCTCGCTCCCTCTGATTCCTCTGATGCCGGACTCAGCCGAGTTCCTTCTGCGACTGGATCACCTTGGACACGATGCCGTAGCTGATCGCTTCGTCGGCGCTCATCCAGAAGTCGCGTTCCATGTCGGCCGTGACCGTGTCCAGCGGCTTGCCGGTCTGCTTGGCGATGACGCGGGCGATGCGCTCGCGGGTGCGCAGGATCTCCCGGGCCATGATGGCGATGTCGCTGGCCTGGCCACCGGCGCCGCCGGCCGGCTGGTGGATCATGAAGCGGGTGTTGGGCAGGCACATGCGGCGCTCCTTCGGCGGCGCGAGGAAGATGTGGGCGCCGGCGCTGGCAACCCAGCCGGTGCCCAGCGTCGTCACCGGCGCGCGGACGAAATTGATCATGTCGTGGATCGCGTCGCCGGATTCGACGTGACCGCCGGGCGAGGAGATCAGCATTGTGATCGGCGCGTCCGAGTCGGCCGACAGCGCCAGCAGGCGCCGGCACACCGCCTGGGCCAGCGTGTCGTTGATCTCGCCGAACACCATCACGAAGCGCGACTTGAAGGCCAGTTGCTCTTCCAGGCGGTCGAGCTTGTCGCTGGCCGCAGCAGGCTTGTCGTTTGCCTCGTCCTTGCCGAGATGGAATTGCATGGGGATCTCCTGTTGCGATGAATCGAAAAGATGGACCCATTGTTGCGCAAGCCGCTCACCCCTCGCCGGCGGACCAGTTTGTTACCAAGCTGTAACGGTGCCCGGGCAGGCGCGAAAACGGTCCGAAAACACGCTCACAATCGCCCCTGTTACAAATTCAGGAACGGGTATGAACAGCAGCACAGGTGCCACGACCAACACACGACAGAACCGCATCCTCGTGGTGGACGACGACGCGCGCATCCGCGATCTGCTGCGCCGCTACCTCACGCAGGAAGGCTTTGACGTGCTGCTGGCCGAGGATGGCAAATCGCTGAACCGCCAGCTCACCCGCGAGACGGTCGACCTGATCGTGCTTGATCTGATGCTGCCCGGCGAGGACGGCCTGACGATCTGCCGCCGCCTGCGCGCCGCCAACGACAACACGCCGATCATCATGCTGACGGCCAAGGTCGAGGAAGTGGACCGCATCGTCGGCCTGGAGGTCGGCGCGGACGACTACCTCAGCAAGCCCTTCAACCCGCGCGAGCTGCTGGCCCGCATCAATGCCGTGCTGCGCCGCCGCCCGGCACTGGAAGCGCCCGGCGCGCCGGCCAAGGAACCGATGACCGTCAACTTCGGCCCCTTCGAGTTCGACCTGGCGCTGCGCCGGCTGACCAAGGACAGCGAGCCGCTGCCGCTGACCACCGGCGAGTTCTCGATGCTGAAGGCGCTGGTGCGTCACCCGCGCCAGCCGCTGTCGCGCGACAAGCTGGCCCAGTTGGCGCGCGGCCGCGAGTTCGAACCCTTCGACCGCAGCCTGGATGTGCAGATCTCGCGCCTGCGCAAGCTGCTGGAAGCCGACCCCGCCCAGCCGCGCTACATCCAGACCGTCTGGGGTGTGGGCTATGTCTTCGTGCCGGATGAGGCTGCCTGATCCCTGCGCGACCTGAGCTGACGTGGCACGCCCACACCTTGCGCTGAATCTTTTCTGGCGCACGTTCGCCCTGCTCGCCGTGCTGCTGGCCGGCGGCGTGCTGGCCTGGCAGCAGACCTTCAAGGCGCTGGAGGCGGAGCCGCGCGCGCTCGAAGCCGCACAGCAGCTCGCCGGCCTCGTCAACCTGAGCCGCGCCGCGCTGGCCAACACCGACGCGATCAACCGCGTCGCCGTCATCAGCTCGATGGGCCAGCAGGCGGTGCAGGTCCGGGTGGCCGAGTCGCACGACCGCTGGCAGCCCTACGACATGAACCCGTTCGCCACCCGGCTGGCCCAGCAATTGCGCAGCGAGCTCGGTCCGGGCACCGTCGTAGCCAGCAGCGTCAATGGCGACACCGGCCTGTGGGTGCGTTTCGATGTCGAACGCGACAGCTACTGGCTGCAGACCAGCGCGGCGCCGCTGTCGATCTCCTGGTCCACCAACTGGTGGTGGATCGCCGTGGCGCTGGCCGGCACGGCCGTCGGCTCGGCCTGGATCGCGCGGCTGATCAACAACCCGCTGCGCGAGCTGAGCATCGCCGCCGGCCGCATCCGAGAGGGCGAGTACGACTCGCACCTCGACGAGCACACCCGCACCAGCGAGATCCGCGAGGTCAACATGGGCTTCAACCGCATGGCCCGCGAGCTGGCCAAGATGGAAGAGGACCGCACGGTGATGCTGGCCGGCATCTCGCACGACCTGCGCACGCCGCTGGCGCGGCTGCGGCTGGAAGCCGAGATGAGCGTGCAGGACGACCAGGCGCGCCAGTTCATGGCGCAGGACATCGACCAGCTCGACGCCGTCATCAACAAGTTCATGGACTACGCGCGGCCCAGCGACATGCAGTTGGAGCCGGTGCTGCTGGCCGACGTCGTCGAGCGCGAGGCGCAGGGCTTCCGCGATCCGCAGCAGATCCGCATCCTTTGCGACGTGCCGGTGGACGTGAAGGTCTGGGCCGACGAGACCGAACTCGGCCGCATTCTGCTGAACGTGTTCGAGAACGCGCGCCGCTACGGGCACGGCCCGGAAGAGGCGACGCGGGTGGAGGTCAGCGTCGCCCACGGCGGCCCCTGGGTGCACCTGCGCATCCGCGATCACGGGCCGGGCGTGCCGCCCGACAAGCTGGCGAGGCTGACCACGCCCTTCTTCCGCGGAGATGCTGCGCGCACGGCGGCCAATGGCGCGGGCCTGGGCCTGGCGATCGTCGACAAGTCGGTCCAGCGCCTGGGCGGTCAGCTGGACATCAGCAACGCCGAAGACGGCGGCCTGCTGACGGTGATCAGGCTGCAGCGGGCGACTTGATCAAGAGCGCGACGGCGCGCGCCTCGATCGCCCTACCCTCGCCCACCGGGCCCATCTTCTCGGCCGTCTTGGCCTTCACGTTCACCTGACCGGCCTCGATGCCCAGCACCTCGGCCAGGCGCGAGCGCATCGCGCCAATGTGAGGCGCCATCTTCGGCGCCTGGGCGACGATGGTGGTGTCGATGTTGACGATGGCCCAGCCCGCCTCCTTCACGCGCACGTAGGCAGCGGCCAGCAGCACCATCGAATCGGCGCCCTTGAACTCCGCCGCCGTGTCCGGGAACAGCTTGCCAATGTCGCCCAGCGCCGCGGCGCCCAGCAGCGCGTCGGTGATCGCGTGGGCCAGCGCGTCGGCATCGGAATGGCCCAGCAGGCCGTGCGTATGAGGGATCGTGATGCCGCCGAGGATCAGCGGGCGGCCCGTGACGAGCTGGTGCGTATCCCAGCCCTCGCCAATGCGAATGTTCATGTGCGGCTTCGGAGCAAACGTTCGGCCAGCGCGAAATCGGCCGGCCAGGTGACTTTGAGGTTTTCAAGGGCGGCCTCGACCAGCAACGGCTGATGGCCCAGCGCCTCGATCGCGCTGGATTCGTCGGTGACCTCGTCGCCGGCCTGTGCCAGCGCCTGCTGCAAGGTGCCCAGCCGGAACATCTGCGGCGTCTGCGCGGCCCACTTGGCCTTGCGGTCGAGCGTGCCGGTCACGCGGCCATTCCCCGACTGCTTCAGCGTGTCGGCCACCGGCAGCGCCAGCAGCCCGCCGACCGGGTCATCCCAGCAGGCCTGGATCAGCTTCTCGACCCAGCGCGGCTGCACCAGGCAGCGCGCCGCATCGTGTACCAGCACCCAGTCGTGCGGCTGCGCGCCGTGGGCCTGCAGTTCGAGCAGGCCCTTGGAGACGCTGGCGGCCCGCGTCGCACCGCCGCAGCGTGCAACCCAGGCACGCGCACCGCGAAACTCGGGCACGGCGTTCTCGAACAGCGTGTCCTGCGGCGACAGAACGACCAGCGTCGCCGCCAGCTTGGTCACGCGACTCAGCGCGGCCAGCGTGTGCGTGATCATCGGCCGGCCGGCAATGGGCACGTACTGCTTCGGACGGTCGGCGCCGGATCGCGCGCCGATGCCGGCCGCGGGAACCAGGGCGAAGCAGCGGGGCTGCAGGCCGGGGATGGGAGTCGTCATGGTCCGCAGTCTACAATGCATCGCAATTGCATCACAGGAGAGATTGCGATGAAGACCGCCACGATTCCTGCCGTTCGCGTCGAGCCGGAATTCCGCGACGAGCTCGAAAGCATGCTGGACGAAGGCGAAACGCTGTCCGCCTTCGTCGAGAAGGCCTTGCGCGAAAGCCTGCATCGACGGCAGACGCAGGCCGAGTTCGTCAAGCGCGGCATCGCTGCCCTGGACCGCTACAAGACGGAGGGCGGTCGGACCTACACCGTCGATGAGGTCGTCGCTGAACTCCGTGCCAAAACCGCGGCCGCTAGGGCTGCCAAGGCCTAGCGGCAAGGATGAGCTACGAAGTCCGCTTGCTGCCCGAAGCCATGGAAGACCTGGCACGGCTGCACGACTACCTGCTCGAGCGGGAATTGGCGCGCGACGGTGACCTCGACTATGCGGATGAAGCCGTCAACGCCATCCAGGCCGGTCTGTCCATGTTGGGTCGGACGCCGTTCAGTTGCCGCAAGTGCGCCGGCAGTGCATTCTTGCGCGAGTTGGTGATCCCGTTCGGCCGCACCGGCTACGTCGCCCTGTTCGAGATCGTGTCCAGCACGCTCGTCCTCGTCTCCGCCATCCGCCACCAACGCGAAGATGACTATCACTGAACTGCGCCAGCGCCTGCGCGCCCTCGGCGCCGTGCCCCTGCACGAAGAGCGCGTGCTGCGCCAATGGGTGCAGGCGAAACCTATCGTCAGCGACAGCCAGCGCTGGTTCACCGATTTCTTCCCGCTGACCCTGCGCGAGGCCATGCCCGGCATCGCGGAAGAGTTGGGCGGCATTGCGCGGCTCCAATCCAGCCATCCGGGCGAAGATGGCTCGGCGCGCCTGCTCGTCGAGCTGCGCGACGGCCAAGCCGTGGAAAGCGTGCTGCTGCCGCGCGACGGGCTGTGCGTGTCCTCACAGGTCGGCTGTGCCGTCGGCTGCCAGTTCTGCATGACCGGGCGCGAGGGCCTGATTCGTCAGGTGACCAGCGCCGAGATCGTCGCCCAGGTGGCGCTAGCGCGGACGCTGCGGCCGGTGAAGAAGGTCGTGTTCATGGGCATGGGCGAGCCGGCGCACAACCTCGATCACGTGCTGGAAGCGATCGAGCTGCTCGGCAGCGCCGGCAACATCGGCCACAAGAACCTGGTGTTCTCCACCGTCGGCGATCCGCGCGTGTTCGAGCGGCTGCCACTGGGTGTCGTCAAGCCCGCGCTGGCCCTGTCGCTGCACACCACCAAGCACGAGCTGCGCGAGCGCCTGCTGCCCCGCGCGCCGCGGATGAGCCCGGACGAACTCGTTGAGCAGGGCGAGGTCTATGCCCGCAAGACCGGCTATCCGATCCAGTACCAGTGGACCCTGCTGGACGGCATCAACGACGGCGAGGACGAGATCGAAGGCATCGTGCGCCTGCTCAAGGGCAAGTACGCGCTGCTGAACATGATCCCGTACAACACGATTCCCGACCTGGACTTCAAGCGCCCGAGCTGGGACAAGGCCCGCGCGATCGCCCGCACGCTACACCAGCGAGGCGTGCTGACGAAGCTGCGCGACTCGGCCGGGCAGGACGTGGATGGTGGCTGCGGCCAGCTCCGGGCCCGCGCCGAGAAGCCGATCCGTCTCGTCGCCAAGAACGCCGCTCAGCGCACGCCGCTCGCCGGCTGAACCAAGGTGCCGCTGGCCGCGCGCCAGTCGTAGTCCATCTGCCGGGCGGTGCGCCGCGCCAGCTCCGGCGTGGCCAGCTCGGCCACCAGGTGCAGGCTCAGGTCGATGCCGGCCGAGATGCCGGCCGAGGTGAACAGCCGACAGACGCCGCCGTGGTGCACTGCCGGCTTGGCCTCGACCCAGCGCTGGTTGACCAGCACCTTGACCAGCGAGCCGGAGTCGTGCGAGACGCGGCGGAGATCGTCGATGTCCTCCCAGTGCGTGATCGCCTCGCGCTCGTTCAGGAGGCCCGCTTTCTCCAGCAGGAAGGCGCCGGTGCAGACGGAGGCCAGCACCTTGACCTGCAGGCTCTGCGCCATGATCCAGTCGGTCAGCCGCGGGCGGTCCAGCTCGGCCGTCACGACACCGCCGGGGACGATCAAGACGTCCAGTTTCGGATGCTCCGCCAGCGTGTAGTGCGGCAGCACCTGCAAGCCGGCGCGGGCGCGCACCGGATCGGGCGTGGCCGCCAGCAGCAGCACCTCGAACGGCGCATTGCCGCCGTCGCGCTGGATCAGGCGGGCCGCGGTGGAGAACACCTCGAACGGCCCCGCGAAATCCAGCACCTCGACCTCGTCGAACACATAGATGCCCACCTGCATTGCCATGACTTGATCACTCCTGCCACGCAGCATGCCACGGCTCCCTACAATCGCCGCAAGCCCCGCTTCCGGGGCTGCATTCATTTGTACGACGACTCGAGATGCAGCTGCCCGCCATCCTCCCCGGCAAGAAGTTCTCCCAGCCCAAACCTCCAGGTTCAGCGGATGCCCTGCTGCTGGCGCGCTATGCCGTGCAGCAGCTGGAAGCCGGGCGGATCACCGCCATCGTCACCGCGGAGCCGGGCGACACGCAGCGCCTCGAAGACGAGCTGAAGTTCTTCGCGCCGCAACTGCGCGTGGCCGTTTTCCCCGACTGGGAGACGCTGCCCTACGACACCTTCTCGCCCCACCAGGACCTGATCTCCGAGCGCCTGGCCACGCTCTGGGGCCTGCTGCAAAGCCGCGGCAAGCCGGCGGACCAGCGCGACGTGGACGTCGTGCTGATGCCGGCCACGACGGCGCTGGTGCGCCTGGCCCCGCCGTCCTTCCTCGCCGCGACCACCTTCAACTTCAAGCAGAAGCAGCGGCTCGACGAGGCCTCGCTGAAGGCGCAGCTGACGCTCGGCGGCTACACCCACGTCAGCCAGGTCGTCTCACCCGGCGAGTACGCGGTGCGCGGCGGCCTGATCGACCTGTTCCCGATGGGCTCGCTGGTGCCTTACCGCGTCGACCTGTTCGGCGACGAGGTCGACTCGATCCGCACCTTCGACCCCGACAGCCAGCGCAGCCTCTACCCGGTGCCGCAGGTGCGCCTGCTGCCCGGCCGCGAGTTCCCGATGGACGAGGCCTCGCGCAAGGCCTTCCGCTCGCGCTGGCGCGAGAAGATGGACGGCGACCCGACCAAGGCGCGCATCTACAAGGACATCGACTCCGGCATCGCCACCGGCGGCATCGAGTACTACCTGCCGATCTTCTTCGAGGAAACGGCGACGATCTTCGAATTCCTCGGCGAAGGTGCCGCGCTGGCCCTGCACGGCGAGGTGGACGAGTCGCTGAAGCGCTTCTGGACCGACACCCGCGAGCGCCACCGCTTCATCCAGCACGACCCCGAGCGGCCCATCCTGCCGCCCGAGGACATCTTCCTGAAGCCGGAGGACTTCTTCGCGCTGACGCATCCGCACGCGGTGCTGTCCGTGCGCGGCAGCGAGGCGGTGGACTACGCCCGGCCGCTGCCCGACGTCAGTGTCGAACGCGGCGCACAGGAGCCGCTGGCCCGCTTTGCCGCGCACCTGAAGAACACACCCAGCCGCGTGCTAATCGTGGCCGAGAGCGAGGGCCGGCGAGAGAGCCTGCTGGAGCTGCTGCGCGACAACAAGATCGATCCGCCCTCCGTCGCCGACCTTGAAGCCTTCGAAGCGAGCGACGAAAAGTTCGCGATCACCGCCGCCCCGCTGGCCAGCGGCTTCCTCTGGCGCGAGCCCGAAGCTAACCGTGAAATTCAGCTGATCACGGAAACCGAGCTGTTCGCGACGACGCCCACCACGCGCCGGCGCCGCAAGCAGGAACAGGTCAGCGACGTCAACGCGCTGATCAAGGACCTGTCGGAGCTGAAAGTCGGCGATCCGGTCGTTCACGTGAACCACGGCATCGGCCGTTACCAGGGCTTGCTCAACATCGACCTGGGCGACGGCCCCAGCGAGTTCCTGCACCTGGAGTACGCGGACAAGGCGACGCTCTACGTGCCGGTGGCGCAACTGCACCTGATCAGCCGCTACACGGGCGTCTCGCCCGATGAGGCGCCGCTGCACAAGCTCGGCTCCGGCCAGTGGGAAAAGGCCAAGCGCAAGGCCGCCGAGCAGGTGCGCGACACCGCCGCCGAGCTGCTGAACCTCTACGCCCGCCGTGCCGCCCGCGAGGGCCATGCCTTCCGCTACTCCGGCCACGACTACGAAGCCTTCGCCGCCAGCTTCGGCTTCGAGGAAACGCCGGACCAGCGCGCCGCGATCCACGCGGTGATCCAGGACATGATCTCGCCCAAGCCGATGGATCGCCTCGTCTGCGGCGACGTCGGCTTCGGCAAGACCGAGGTCGCCCTGCGTGCCGCCTTCGTCGCCGTCATGGGCGGCAAGCAGGTGGCGCTGCTGGCGCCGACCACGCTCTTGGCCGAGCAGCACTACCAGAACATCGCCGACCGCTTCGGCAAGTGGCCGGTGCGTGTCGCCGAGATGAGCCGCTTCCGCTCCGCCAAGGAAATCAAGGCCGCGATGCAGGGCCTGGAAGACGGCACGATCGACATCGTCATCGGCACTCACAAGCTGCTGTCGGGCGACGTCAAGTTCTCGCGCCTGGGCCTGCTCGTGATCGACGAGGAACACCGCTTCGGCGTGCGCCACAAGGAGGCCATGAAGGCCCTGCGCGCCGAGGTGGACGTGCTCACGCTCACCGCCACGCCGATCCCGCGCACGCTGGGCATGGCGCTGGAAGGCCTGCGCGACCTCAGCGTCATCGCCACCGCGCCGCAGCGGCGCCTGGCGATCAAGACCTTCGTGCGCAGCGAGAGCAGCGGCACCATCCGCGAGGCCGTGCTGCGCGAACTCAAGCGCGGCGGCCAGGTCTACTTCCTGCACAACGAGGTCGAGACGATCGAGAATCGCCGCCAGAAGCTCGCCGAGCTGCTGCCCGAGGCACGCATCGTCATCGCCCACGGCCAGATGCCCGAGCGCGAGCTGGAGCGGGTGATGCGCGAGTTCGTCGGCGGCAAGCACAACGTGCTGCTGTGCTCCACCATCATCGAGACCGGCATCGACGTGCCCTCGGCCAACACCATCATCATCAGCCGCGCCGACAAGTTCGGCCTGGCGCAGCTGCACCAGTTGCGCGGTCGCGTCGGCCGTTCGCACCACCAGGCCTATGCCTACCTGATGGTGCCGGACGTGCAAGGCCTCACCAAGCAGGCTCAGCAGCGCCTGGAGGCGATCCAGGCGATGGAAGAGCTGGGCTCCGGCTTCTACCTGGCGATGCACGACCTGGAGATCCGCGGCGCCGGCGAGGTGCTGGGCGAACACCAGAGCGGCAACATGATGGAGGTCGGTTTCCAGCTCTACAACGAGATGCTCAGCGAAGCCGTGCGCTCGCTGAAGGCCGGCAAGGAGCCAGACCTGCTCTCTCCCCTGGGCGCCACCACCGAGATCAACCTGCACGCGCCCGCGCTGCTGCCGGACGCCTACTGCGGCGACGTCCACACCCGCCTGTCGCTGTACAAGCGCCTCGCCTCGGCCGAGAAGAACGAGCAGATCGACGCGATGCTCGAAGAGGTCACCGACCGCTTCGGCAAGCTGCCCGCCCAGGGCCAGACCCTCTTCGACACGCACCGGCTGCGCGTGCTGGCCAAGCCCTATGGCGTGGCCAAGGTCGATGCCGGCCCGGCGGTGATGAACATCAACTTCCGCCCCAACCCGCCGATCGACGCGATGCGCGTGATCGAGCTGGTGCAGAAGAACCGCAACATCAAGCTCGTCGGCAACGACAAGCTGCGCATCGACAAGGCGCTGAAGGACCCGAAGGACCGCGCCCAGGCCATCCGCGAGGTGCTGCGCCTGCTGGGCCAGCCCGTCAAGCAAGACTGAAGAGACTCATGACTCCGCTCATCACGCAGAACCTGCCCACGCCCTTGCGTCTGGCCGACTTCAAGCTGGCCGCCTTCGACATGGACTCGACCTTGATCAACATCGAGTGCATCGACGAGATCGCCGCGGCGGCCGGTCGCAAGGCCGAGGTGGCGGCGATCACCGAGGCCGCGATGCGCGGCGAGATCACCGACTTCAAGGACAGCCTGCGCCGCCGCCTGGCGCTGCTGAAGGGCGTGCCGGTTGCGGCGCTGGAAAAGGTGCTGAGCGAGAAGCTGCGCTTCAATCCCGGTGCGCGCGAACTCTGCGCCGCGCTGAAGGCCGCCGGCCTGAAGCTGCTGCTGGTCTCCGGCGGCTTCACTTGGTTCACGCGGCATGTGGCGGCTGAGCTGGGCATGGATTTCGTGCGCAGCAACGAGCTGGAGATCGTCGACGGCGCGCTGACCGGCCATCTCGTCATGCAGCCCTGGGGCGAGATCTGCGACGGCGAGGAGAAGCGCCGGATGATGCTGCAGTGCGCCACCGAAATCGGCGCGCAGCCCGCGCAGTGCATCGCCGTCGGCGATGGCGCGAACGACCTGCCGATGATGGGCGCCGCCGGCCTCTCGGTGGCCTACCACGCCAAGCCCAAGGTGCGGGCGCAGGCGATGGTGGCGATCGACGAAGGCGGCCTGGATCGCCTGTTGGGCTTATTCACCTGATCCCGGCCTGCTCTTCGCACAAGCTGACACAGTGCCGGCGCAGAATGGACGACCGATCTCCAATCGGCCGCCCATTCGAAGATGCAACACCACGCTCCGCACGCCAGCGCCGTCGCCAACGATGAAGCCAGCGCCATCGCCGCCTTGCAGCGCGAGGTGCTGGAGATGGTGGCCCTAGGCCGGCCGCTGAGCCAGACGATGGACCGGCTGTGCCGGCGCGTGGAGGCACTGGCACCGGACGTCATCTGCACCGTACTGTCAGTCGATGATCAGGGTTATGTCCATCCGCTGGCCGCGCCGAGCCTGCCGGGCCGCTTCAGCGAGGCGATCGACGGCGAGCCAATCGGTCCCAAGGCAGGCTCCTGCGGTACCGCCGCCTGGCGACGCGAGCCGGTCGAGGTCAGCGATATCGACACCGATCCGCTGTGGAGCGACTACCGGCCGCTCGCCCAGGCCTTCGGCCTGAAGGCCTGCTGGTCCAACCCGATCATCATCGACGGCGAGCGCGTCCGCGCCACCTTCGCGCTGTACTACCGCGACCGGCGGCCGGTGGCCACCTTCCACCGCCTGATGGTCGAGGCCTGCGTGCAGCTCTGCCAGATCGCGCTGCGGCATGAGGACCACCAGCAGCAGATCGAGCGCCTGGCCTACTACGACAGCCTCACCGGGCTGCCCAACCGCGCCTTGTTCAGCGAGCGCGCGCACATGGCACTGCAGATGGCGCAGCGGCTCGACGCGCCCGCAGCGCTGTTGCTGCTGGACGTCGACAGCTTCAAGACCATCAACGACTCGCTGGGCCACGCCAGCGGTGATGCCGTGCTGTGCGCGCTGGCCGGGCGGATGAGCCGGCAGCTGCGCGAGGTCGACACGCTGGCCCGGCTGGGCGGCGACGAGTTCGTGCTGGTGCTGCCCGGCTGCCACGCGACCGAGGCAATGTCCGTGGCCGAGAAGCTGCACAAGGCGCTGGAGCCGCCGCTGCAGATCGCCTCGAACGAGCTGCGCGTGTCCGCCAGCATCGGCGTCGCCATCTTCCCGGTCGACGGCCGCCTGCTCGACGACCTGCTGAAGAACGCCGACCTCGCGATGTACGAGGCCAAGCGCGCCGGCCGCCGCTGCACGCGCTTCTTCCTCCAGCAGATGAACGAAGCCCTGGGCGAGCGCCTGCGCATCGAGCGCGCGCTGCGCCGGGCCCTGCACCATCAGCGGCTGCGCCTGCACTACCAGCCCAAGCTGAACCTGGTCGACGGCTCATTGCTGGGCGTCGAGGCGCTGCTGCGCTGGACCGATGCCGAGCTCGGCGACGTGCCGCCGGACCGCTTCATCCCGGTCGCCGAGGAGTGCGGACTGGTCGCCGCGCTGGACGCCTGGGTGCTGGACACCGCCAGCGCCCAGCTGGCACGCTGGCGTGCCGACGGCTTCATCGTCCCCGGCCTGGCCGTCAACGCCTCGGCACCGCGCTTCAGCCGGGAGGACGTGGTGGCGCAGGTCGAGCAGCTGTGCCGCCACCATGGCCTGCAGCCGCAAGACCTGACCCTGGAGGTCACCGAACGATTGATGCTGGAGGACTGCGCGCAGGCCGCCGAGCAGCTGCGTCGCCTCGATGCGCTGGGCGTGCGGCTCTCGGTCGACGACTTCGGCACCGGCTATTCGAGCCTGGCCTACCTGAAGCGCCTGCCGGTCAGCGAGTTGAAGCTGGATAAGAGCTTCGTGCGCGACCTGGAGACTGATGCCGACGATCGCGCGCTCGCACGCGCCGTCATCGCGATCGGCCAGGCGCTGAACTTGGCCGTCGTGGCCGAGGGCGTGGAGACCGAGGCGCAGCGCCGCCTGCTGCTGGAGGCCGGCTGCATGGAGGCCCAGGGCTACGGCCTGGCGCGGCCGATGCCGCCCGAGAAGTTCGAAGCCTGGCTGCGCGCCAGGATGCCGGAGCCCTTCTCCGTCAAAGTGTCGGATCGGCCAGCACCGTGATCCGCACACCGTGCAGGCCCACCACCTGTCCGGCACGGATCTTGGCTGTCTTGCGCGATTCGTCCTGGCCGTCGACCTGGACCTGGCCCTCGGTGATCATCACGCGGGCCCGGCCGCCACTCTCGGCGAGGCCGGTGGCCTTCAGCAGGCTGTCCAGGGCGATGTACTCGCCGCGCAGGGTGAATTCGATCTGTTGCATCGCCCGATTGTCGCCGCCCCGCGTCCCTACGCGCGCCGCAGCTTATAGAGCCCCACGTCCACCCGCCCAGCATTGAACCCCGCCTCGCAGTAACAGAGGTAGTAGGTCCAGAGCCGCTTGAATGCTTCGTCGAAGCCCAGCGCCTCGATCAAGGGCCAGTTCGCGAGAAAGCGCCGGCGCCACTCGGCCAAGGTGCGTGCATAGCTGGGACCGAAGGTCTGTTCCTCCTCGACCACGAAGCCCGCAAGCGCCGCCTGCTCGCGCAGCACGCGCGGACAGGGCAGCATGCCGCCGGGGAAGATGCAGCGCTGGATGAAGTCCGCGCCCTGCCGGTAGGAGGCGAACTGCTCGTCGGCGATCGTGATGGCCTGCAGCACGGCCACGCCGCCGGGCTTGAGCCGCTCGCGCAGCGTGGCGAAGTAGGCGGGCCAGTAAGCCTCGCCCACGGCCTCGATCATCTCGATGGACACGATGCGGTCGAAGCGGCCCTGCACGTCGCGATAGTCCTGCAGGCGCAGGTCCAGACGGTCCGCCACGCCCCAGGCTTCGGCGCGGTCCTGCGCGAAGGCGAGCTGTTCGGTCGATAGCGTCACTCCGGTCACGCGGGCTTCGCACCGGCGAGCCAGGGTGGCGGCCAGGGTGCCCCAGCCGCAGCCGATCTCCAGCACCTCGCCGCCGCGCGGCACGTCGAGCAGCTCGACGATGCGATCGAGCCGCCGCGCCTGCGCTGCCTCCAGCGTGTCACTCGGTGCATCGGCATAGAGCGCGCTCGAATAGAGCATGCTGTCGTCGAGCCACTGCCGGTAGAACGCGTTGCCCAGGTCGTAGTGGAAGGCGATGTTGTGGCGGCTGCCGCGGCGCGTATTGGCGCGGGCCCGGTGGGCGAGCCGCGCGAGCCAGCGCGCCGGGCCGCTGCCCGCGAGCAACGAGCCCCAGGCGCTTTCGTTGGCGGCACCGAACTCCAGCAGGGCCGTCAGGTCCGGGCTGTCCCAATCGCCGTCGCGGTAGGACAGCGCCAGGCCCAGGTCGCCACCGACGGCCAGGCGCCAGAGGGCGCGCCAGCGGTGCAGGTTCAATCCCGCCTGCGGGCCCGACTCGCTGCCGGCCGCTTCGATGAGGCCGCCACCCGGCAGGCTCAGCGCCAGCCGCCCGTGCCGCGTGCGGCCGAGCAGACGGCGCAGCGGCGCGAGCAGGGCCGGCGCGGATGAAGAGGCCGGCGGTGCCGCGTTGACGGTGCGGGTGTTCAGACTCATGGTTGCTCGCGGGTGGGAACTATCGTGATGTCTCGCGCCGGAGCGGCCGGCCGCGGCTGCAGGGGCACGCGCTTGAGCCACAGCTTCAGCGCCTCCCAATGGATCGCGCCGACGACCTTCAGCGTCAGCAGCGGATGGCTGAACAGCACCCGCAGCAGCGTCGCGTCGCTCAGTGGACGGCGCTGGCCGTCGAAGCGGGCATTGAGCACCGCGCGGTCCTGGCCGTGGACGCTCACGCCGATGGACACGGCCTCGCCGGGCGGCGCCACGCGGAAGCGGTAGCGCATGTCCATGCCGTTGAAGGGCGACACGTAGAGCTGCTTGTCGCAGTCCTGGTCGATCACCGTCTGGCCCGCATCGGCCACCGGGATCAGGTAGCTGTGGCGCTGGCCGAAGGTGTTGTTGACCTCGTAGATCAGCGCCTGCAGCGCGCCGCTGCCCGGCGCGTGGCAGAACCAGACGCTCAGCGGGTTGAAGACGTGGCCCAGCAGCCGCGGCAGGGTCAGCAGCCGGATGGCGCCGCCCGCGGGCAGCCCGGCTTCGCGCAGGCGCGCGTCGATCTGCCCGCGCAGGTCGATGCCCGAGCCGTCGCCGTGGTCGCGGGCATGGAAGCTGAACAGGTTGAAGCGATCCACCGAGAAGCAGCGCAGCCGGGAATCCAGCAAGGGCAGTTCGTCCAGATCGAGCAGCAGCTGATAGAGCCGGTAGGCGAGCCGGTGGCGACGAGGCCACAGCCGCTGGTGCATCACGCGCCCCAGGTAGAGCGCTGAATGGGGCACCGACACCGGATCGGCGCTCATTGCGTCGACACCTCGGGCAGGAAGATCCGGCCCGACTCCTGCGGCACGTCCCAAGGCCGGCGCACGCCGCCCAGCGCCTCGGCCACGGCCAGGCCCGCCTGCAGTCCGTCCTCATGAAAGCCCGAGCCGAAGTAGGCGCCGCAGAACCAGGTGCGCTGCACACCCTGCAGGCGCCACAACCGCCGCTGCGCGGCCATGGCCGTGGCATCGAACAGCGGATGCTCGTACATCTCGGTGCGCACCAGATGCTCGGGGCGCGGCGGCACGGGCGGGTTCAGCGTGACGAAGAGTTCACCGCCTGCGCCCTGAGGCAAATGCGGCTGCAGCCGGTTCATCCAGTAGCTGACCGTCGGCGGCGCGCCGCTGCCGCGCCGGGCCAGGTAGTTCCAGCTCGACCACACGCCCCGGCGCCGCGGCATCAGGGCCGGATCGCGGTGCAGCACGGCCAGGTTGCGGCTGTACCTGAAGCACTCCAGCACCTGCTGCTCGTCGGACGTAGGCTGGCCCAGCAGCCGCAGCGCCTGGTCGGCATGGGTGGCGAGCACGACATCGTCGAAGCGCTGGGGCCACCAGCCCCGGTTCGTGCGCAGGCGCACGCCATCCGCCTCGCGGCGCAGCTCCAGCACGCCCTGGTCGAGCAGGAAGCGGTGCGCGAAACCCTGGCTCAGGCGCCGGACGTACTCTCGGCTGCCGCCGCGCACCGTGCGCCAGACCGGCCGGTCGCTGATCTGCAGCAGGCCGTGGTTCTCGCAGAAGCGCACGAAGGCCGCCACCGGGTAACGGCCCACCTGCGCGGCCGGCGCCGACCAGATCGCGGCGGCCATCGGGTAGAGGTGGTCGTCGCGGAAGGCGCGGCCGTAGCCGCGCGCATCCAGGTAGTCGTCCAGGGCCTGGCTGCCGGCCTGCGCCGCGTCGAGGGGCGCCTCGCGGTAGAAGCGCATCAGCTCGCGCAGCATGAGCCAGAAGCGGGGCCGCAGCAGGTTGCGCTTCTGCGCGAACAGCCCGCGGAGATCGGTGCCCGCATATTCCAGCGCGCCGCCGTCCAGGCTCACCGCGAAGGACATGTCGGTGGCATCGGTGGGCACGTCCAGATGCCGGAACAGCGCCGTGAGGTTGGGATAGGCCGCTTCGTTGTAGACGATGAAGCCCGTGTCCACCGGCACGGTGGTTTCGGCGCCCGGCGCGGCGGCGGCGTCCACGGTATTGCTGTGCCCGCCCGGCCGGGCCTCGCTCTCGAAAACGGTGACGTCGTGCCGGCTGGACAGCAGCCAGGCACAGGACAGGCCGGAGATGCCCGTGCCGACCACGGCGATGTTCTTGCGCGACGCGGCCCCGCTGCGGGCTCGCTCGCCCGGATGGTCTCGGTTTTCAGGAGGTTGGATCAAGGTTGCCTCAGCGCCCGTTTTGCTTGGTCTCTTGCTCCTACGTAGCCACGGCCAATTTGGATCTCTCCGCGCAGAGGTGATCCAATGGCCGTCGTCCTGCGTAGGAGTCGATGGAAACCTCACGCATGGCCACGCCCCTACCCCAAACCCCGCCTCCCGGCCCCGCATCGCGCGGCGATGGGAGGCCGCGAGCGCCTGCCTTGACCGTCGTTCCCCTCGATCCCGACCGCAGCCCCCGTCCCGACAGGGACTGGAGCCGGCTGCTCTGCGCGGTGGCCGAGCGCCAGGACCGGCCGGCCTTCGCCCAGCTCTTCGCCCACTTCGCGCCGCGCATCAAGCGCCACCTGATGCAGTGCGGCAGCCCCGAGGTGCAGGCGGAGGAGCTGGCGCAGGAGGCGCTGGTGGCCGTGTGGCGCAAGGCGGTGCTGTTCGACCCCGCCCAGGCGGCCGCCTCGACCTGGATCTTCACGATCGCCCGCAACCTGCGGGTGGACCTGCTGCGCCGCCGGCAGGGCCTGGAGGCCGCGGACGAGCCCTTCGACTTCGACATGCTGGAAGGCGACGAGCCCGCCGCCGACGAGCGCCTGCACACGAGCCGCGAGACCGAGCGCCTGCGCGGCGCCCTGGCCCAGTTGCCCGACGAGCAGCAGCAGGTGCTGCGCCTTTCCTACTTTGACGACGAGCCGCACGCGCGCATCGCCACCGAGCTGGGCATCCCGCTCGGCACGGTGAAGTCGCGCGTGCGCCTGGCGGTCGCGCAGTTGCGCCGCCTGCTGGACCGCTGACGACATGGACATCCGACACCACCCCGAAGACGACCTGCTGCTGGCGCTGTCCGCCGGCAGCCTGGAGACGGGCACCCGGCTGGTCCTGTCCAGCCACCTGGAACTGTGCGCGCACTGCCGCGAACGCCTGCGCACCCTCGATGCGCTGGGCGGCGCGCTGCTGGAAGACGCCCTGCCGGCTCCGCTGGCCGATGCCGCGCTGGACCGGGTCTTCGCGCGCATCGACGCGCTGGAAGCCGCCGCGCCGCGCCCCATCAAGGTCAGCGCCCCGCCGCCGCTGCCCGAGGGCGCGCGCTGGCCGCGGGCGCTCGCCCGGTGCACGGCCACGCCCTGGCGCTGGATCGGCCCCGGCATGTCCTGGAGCCGCGTGAGCGTGCCGGCCGCGCCCGACGCCAACGTCTTCCTGCTGCGCATCGCGGCCGGCAAGTACCTGCCGCAGCACACCCACCGCGGCCTGGAGCTGACGCAGGTGCTGCACGGCCGCTTCCACGACGGCCGCGCCCTGTTCGGCCCCGGCGACTTCGACGCCGCCGACGACGGCATCCATCACCAGCCGGTGGTGCAGGAAGGCAGCGAGTGCATCTGCCTCGCTTCGCTGGACGGCCGCCTGCGCTTCGACAGCCCCATCGCGAGGCTGTTCGGATCACTGGTGGGCATGTGAGGCGACTCGCGCCCCGGCCCACGCGGCAACGCCGCTGACAACGGCGCCCCAGGCCAGGTCGGCCGCGGTGACCGCCCAGGGCCAGCCGCGCAAGGTGGCCTGGTTGGTCAGGTCGTAGGTGGCATAGGCCACGAAGCCCATCAGCGCGCCCAGGCGCAGCGCACGGCGTGGCCCGCCTCTCTCCAGCGCGGGCAGGATGGCGAAGACCACCAGGCCCGTCAGATAGACGGCATAGAACAGGCCGGCCGCCAGCCAGTCGACCTCATCGGCCATCAGCGCCGCCAACTTCGGCCGGTACAGGCGCGGGCCCATCAGGCTGAGCCAGCAGGCGTCCAGCGCCAGGAAGCACAGCAGCGCGGCGAGGCCGGCCGGCAGCAGGCGGCGGGGTGAAGGTTTCATGGCGGGGCTTTCATGACGAGGCTTTGTCGGGCGGGATGCGGTAACTGAGCCGGCGGCCGCCCTTGGCGTCGGCGTCCAGGCCGATCCAGCGACCCGTGTCGGCGGCATACCAGACGGTGATGCGCTGCTTGTCGGCCAGCAGCAGCCAGCCGTGGGCCGGCACCGCAGTGCCGCGCACCTCGATCGAGGCGTCGGCCTGCGGTTCGAAGCGCACGTCGGTGACACGCCCGGTCTGCGGATCGATCAGCTGGCGCTGCTGCACCAGCTTCGGGTTCCAGTAGGCAAAGCCCATCAGGCAGTCGGGACCGTCGAAGCGCTGCTTCACCTGTTGACGTTTGCCATCGTCGTCGGTGTCGGCGTTCAGCTCGCGCAGGCAGTCGCCCTGCCAGTGTTCCTCGGCGCGATGGCGATAGCGGTAGACGGGAATGCCCAGCACGCGCACGACGAAGTCGGCACGGCTCTCGACGCCGCGGTTCTCGTCGGCACCGGTCACAACGAAGCGGTGCGTGCCGATGGGCTTGCCATCGAGCGCCACGGCGAAGTCCCATTCACTGCGCGCCTGCGCCCATGCCATCACCGGCAGCAGCGAGCAGGCGAGCGCAAGGGCGGCCCGCCTCATGATGCCTGCTGCGGGCCGCGCCGGGGCGGCCAGGGGATGAAGGCGCTGGTGCGCGCGGCGTAGTCGCGGTAGGCGGGGCGCCGCTCGGCGATGTCCTGTTCCAGCAGCGAAACGCCCGAGACCTTGAGCAGCAGCACCGTCATCATCACCGGCGAGACCAGGCTCCAGGCCGCCGCCCAGCCGCCGGCCGACAAGGCCATCACGCCGAGGCCCCACCACACGCACGCCTCGCCGAAGTAGTTGGGGTGGCGCGACCAGGCCCACAGGCCGCGGTCCATCACCGCGCCTTCGCTGTGCGGGCCGCGCCGGAAGCGGGCCAGCTGCGCATCGGCCACGGCCTCGGTGGCGAGGCCGGCCGTCGCGAGCAGCGCGCCGGCGATGTCAAGCGCCGCCAGCGGAGTCGGATGAGCGAGCGCGGCCAGCACCGGCCAGCCGACGATCCAGCCCAGCAGCGCCTGCAGGCCGAACACGAGGTACAGGCTCTTGAGCCCGAAGCCCGGCCCGTGCCGCTCGCGCATCGCGCGGTAGCGGCGGTCTTCGCCATGGCCCCAGTTGCGCAGGCCGATGTAGACCGCCAGGCGCACGGCCCAGGCCAGCAGCAAGGCCAGCATCAGCATGCAGCGCGGGTCCAGGCTCGACTTCCAGGCGTAGGCCAGGACCGGCGCGGCGATCAGCAGCGACCAGATGCGATCGGCGAGGCTCGCGTCCCGCAGCGGCAGGCTCAGCGCCCAGACGGGCAGTGCCACCGCGAGGGCGACCAGCAGGCCGAGCATCGCGAGCGTCACCATCAACCTCGCTTCTCGAACAGGTAGTGGCTGACCCACCACTGCCCGCCCTCGGCGTAGGCGAACAGTTCCTCCACCGACAGGAAGAAGAGCCGCCAGCGCATCCACCACATCGAGGCTTCCGACCCGCCATAGATCGACACGAACAGCGGCATCAGCTCGTCGCGCTGCGCGTCCATCCGCGTCAGCCAGGCGGCGGAGGTGCGCGCGTAATGGCAGCCATCCCAGCGCCACTGCCGCAGCAGGCGCACGTCGTCCTGGCAGCGAAGCGCCAGGTCGTCGCTGGGCATCATGCCGCCGGAGAAGAAGTGGCGGCTCATCCAGTCGCTGGCATCGCGCGGCTCGAAGGCATAGGGTGCCTCGCGGTGCGCGAACACATGCATGAAGAAGCGCCCACCGGGCCGTAGCCAGCCGGCCACGCGCGCGAAGGCCAGCGGCCAGTTGCGCAGGTGCTCGAACATCTCCACGGACACGATGCGGTCGAAGCGCGCATCGGTGCTGAAGTGGTTGAAGTCCTGCGTCAGCACCTCGAGGTTCGTCAGGCCGCGGGCCGCCGCCTCGCCTGTGATGTAGGCGCGCTGCGAATGCGAGTTGGACAGCGCGGTGATGCGCGCGTTCGGATAGCGCTCGGCCATCCACAGGCTCAGCGAACCCCAGCCGCAGCCGAGTTCGAGGATGTGCTGGCCGTCGGCCAGGCCCGCGCGCTCGCAGGTGGCGGCCAGAGCGGCGGCCTCGGCCTGCTCCAGCGTATCGACGCCCTCGGGCCACCAGCAGCAGCTGTACTTGCGATGCGTGCCCAGCACGGCGCCGAAGAACTCGGCGGGCAGCTCGTAGTGCTGCTCGTTGGCCTTCTCGGGCAGCGGGGCCAGCGGCGCCTCGGTCAAGGCGGCGAAGAAAGCATCGGTGATCCACGCACCGGCTTCGGCGTCGCCGCTGTGCAGCTCGGCCAGGCGCTGGCGCAGCAGCCGGCGGATGCCCAGGCGCACGGCCCCGTCGGGCACGAGGCCCTGCTCAACCCAATGAATCGCCCTGGCGGTGTTGTCCGTCTTGCCCATGAAGGCCCTTGATGCGTTGGTGTCTGCCTGTTCCTACGCAACGCGGGCCTGTTTGGATCAGCCGGCCGGATGCCCCTTGACGACCTTGTAGCGCTCCAGCGTCTGCATGCGCGCGATCTCGTGGCGCACGATGGGCCGCGGGTAGTCGCGCCCGAGCTGGACACCGGCGGCCTCCAGGTCCACCGGCCGGGCCTGCCAGGGCGCGTGGATCAGTCCATCGGGCAGCTTCGCCAGCTGCGGCAGGTAGCGGCGGATGAACTGGCCCTGCGGGTCGAACTTCTCGCTCTGCGAGACGGGGTTGAAAATGCGGAAGTAGGGCTGGGCGTCGCAGCCGGTGGAGGCCGCCCACTGCCAGCCGCCGTTGTTGGCGGCGAGGTCGAAGTCGTTCAGGTGCGTGGCGAAGAAGGCTTCGCCGCGGCGCCAGTCGATGCCGAGGTCCTTCACCAGGAAGCTCGCCACCACCATGCGCAGCCGGTTGTGCATGTAGCCGCTCTGGCGGATCTGCAGCATCGCCGCATCCACCAGCGGGTAGCCGGTACGGCCTTCGCACCAGGCCTTGAAGTTGTCGTCCGCCTCGTCGCCCTCCTCCCACCGGATGGCGTCGTAGGCAGGCTTGAACGAGCGCTCCACCACATGCGGGTGGTGATGCAGGATCTGGTGATAGAAGTCGCGCCAGACCAGCTCCGACAGCCACACCGCCGCGCCCGGCGAGTCCGTGCGCCGCCAGGCCGCGGCGGCGAGCTGGCGGATCGAGACAGTGCCGAAGCGCAGGTGCACCGACAGATAGCTCGGGCCACGCACCGCAGGGAAATCGCGCGCGCTGCCGTAGTCGTCGATGCGGCTCAGGAAGTCTTCGAGCAGTTGCTGCGCGCCCTGCGCGCCGAGCGGCAGGCGCAGCGTGCTCAGATTGGTGGGCTCGAAGCCCAGCGCGGCCAGGCTCGGGATCGCGCCCGCATCGTCCGGCAGCGGCGCCAGCCCCTGCGCATGGCGCTGCACCGGATAGGCCTTCACGAAGAAGGGCGCGAGCTTGCGCAGCCAGGCGTTCTTGTAGGGCGTGAACACGCTGAAGGGCGAGCCGGTGGCGGTGAGCACCTCGCTGCGCTCGAAGATCACATGATCCTTGACCGTGTGGAAGCCGATGCCCTGCGCGGCCAGGCGCTCGCGCACGGCGTCGCGCGCCAGCGAGGCGGGTTCGTCGTCATGGCTGGCGACGACGAACTCCACACCCAGCTGCACGGCAAGGCGGACGATTTCCTCCTCGGCACGGCCGTGGCGCACGATCAGGCCGGCGCCGGGTTGCAACTCTCGCAGCGCAGCATCCAGCTCCACAACGGCGCCGTGGATGAACTCGACGCGGCGATCCGCGCGCGGCAGCGGCGCGAGGATGTCGGTGTCGAAGACGAAGCCACAGGAGACCTGCGCGGAACGAGTCAGCGCGAAGTGGAGCGCGGCATGGTCCTCGGCACGGAGATCGCGGCGGAACCAGACGAGGCTGCGCGTGCTCACGAGCGCTGTTCCTGCAGCCGGCGCTCCGCCGCCGCGCGGATGGCGCTCAGGGTGGTGCGGCTGGTGGACACGTCGGCGTCGAGCTTCAGGTGCAGCAGCGCGGGCCGACCGGCGGCGATGGCGGCCTGCAGCGCGGGTTCGAAGTCTTCGGTGCGATCGACCCGCTGCGCGTGCCAGCCGTGTGCCTGCGCCAGCAGCGCGAAGTCCGGGTTGAACAAGTCGCTGCCTGAGACACGGCCTGGGTACTCGCGCTCCTGATGCATGCGGATGGTGCCGTAGGTGCCGTTGTCCACGACGATGGAGATCAGCTTCTTCGCGCCGTAGCCGGTGGCCGTGGCGAGTTCCTGGCCGGTCATCAGGAAGTCGCCGTCGCCAGCGAGGTTGACGACCCAGCGCTCGCTCTGCAGCAGCGCCGCCGCCACGGCCGCGGGCACGCCGTAGCCCATCGCGCCCGAGGTCGGCGCGAGCTGCGTGCGGCCATGGCGGTGCAGCGCGGTGTAGCGGTGGTAGCGGTGCAACCAGCCGGCGTAGTTGCCGGCACCGTTGGTGTAGATCGTGCCCTCGGGCAGCAGGCGGCCCAGGGTCTGGATGACGACGGCCATGTCCAGCGGCGCCACGGCCGGCGCGACGAGGTTGGCCTCGTAGTCGGCGCGGGCCTGCGCGGTCCAGGCGGACCAGCCGTTGACCTGGGGCGCCAGCGCGGCCAGGGCCGGCGCGGCGCTGGCCATGCTCGCCTGGATCGCCAGGTCGGCCGTGTAAACGCGCCCGAGTTCCTCGGCGCCAGCGTGGATGTGGATCAGCTGCTGCGCCTGCCGCGGCGGCTCCAGCAAGGTGTAGCCGCCGGTCGTCATCTCGCCCAGGCGCGCGCCGATGGCCACGATCAGGTCCGCCTCGCGGATGCGGGCCGCGAGCTTCGGATTGATGCCGATGCCGACGTCGCCGGCATAGAGCGGGTGGTCGTTGTCGAACAGGTCCTGGCGGCGGAAGGCGCAGCCCACCGGGAGGTGCCAGGCCTCGGCGAAGGTTTGCAGCGCGGCGGTCGATGTCGCGCTCCAGCCGCCACCGCCGGCGATCACGAAGGGACGCTGCGCCGCGGCGAGGCGCTCGCGCAGATCGCTCAGTGCCTGCGGCGACGGGGCGGCCTGCGCGGGCTCGCGGCGCGGCAGCACGGGCGCCTCGGTCAGCGTCGTCAGCATGTCTTCGGGCAGCACCAGCACCACTGGCCCCGGCCGGCCCTGCAGCGCCGTGCTGAAGGCGCGTGCCACGTACTCGGGCAGGCGGTCCGCGTCCTGCACCTCGCCGACCCACTTGGCCAGGCCCAGGGTGCCGGGGCCGAACATCTGCCGGTAGTCGATCTCCTGGAAGGCCTCGCGGTCACGCTGGTCGCTGGCCACCTGGCCGACGAAGAGCACCAGCGGCGTCGAGTCCTGGAAGGCCGTGTGCACGCCGATGCTGGCATTCGTCGCACCCGGCCCGCGGGTGACGAAGCAGACGCCGGGCCGCCCGGTCAACTTGCCTTGCGCATCGGCCATGAAGGCCGCACCGCCCTCCTGCCGGCAGGCGATGAAGCGGATGCGATCGCGGTGTTCGTGGAAGCCGTCGAGCACGGCGAGATAGCTCTCGCCGGGGACGCCGAAGACGGTGTCGACGCCCTGCTCGATCAAGGCTTCGACCAGCGCATGTCCGGCAGGACGGGCGCCGGCTCCCAGGTGATGATGGCTGCTCATGACCGCCGACTGTAGCCGCGGTCCGCGTGCCTTCTCAGGGTGCGACTCAGGGCGCGAGTGAGGCCGTCAACTCGCTGAACATCTCGTCGACCGGGATCTCCCGCGGGATGATCTTCTGCTCGAAGGCCCAGCGGCTCGCGAACTCGATGCTCTTGCGGTTGGCCGCGAGGCCGATCGGCGGGAAGGTCTTGAAGGTCTCGGCCGGCGCGAGATTGCGACTCTCGATCAGCAGGCGCGCGAGTTCGCGGACCACGTCGGGCCGCTGCTGCGCGAGATCGTCGTGCACGACGAACAGATGGTTGATCGGGATGAACTGCTCGCGCGCATGCCAGGCCTTGGCGGCCTCCTGCGGCTCGGGGATCAGGCGCTCGATGCGCGGGTCCTTGGGCATGTCGCTGCCCATGATGGCGGCGGCGAGTTCGCCGTTCAGCATCATCTCGGCCAGCGACGAGCCCTTGGGCAGGCGCTGGCAGTTCGGCGGGTCCTGGTACTCGCTCAGGTGCGCCTCGCCGATGGTCATCCAGGTGACCTTGTCGAGGTCGACACCGTACTCGTGCTGCAGGATGCCGCGTACCCACAGGCCGGTGGTCTGCGCATAGGTGCGCACGCCCACCTTCTTGCCCTCGATGTCCTTGGGCGTGAGCTCGCCGAAGGCCTTGTTGTAGCCGATGCTGTGGTGCTGGAAGCGGCCGGACACCGGCAGCGGCAGCGCCGTGTAGGGCTTGCCGTAGGCCCTGGCCTGCAGGTAGGTGACGATGGCGAGTTCGCCCGCGTCGTAGGCGTCCTCGCGCACCATCGGCTTGAAGCCCTTGTTGGCCGGCTTGGGGCCGACGAACTCGAGCTTGACGAGGTCGGAGGTGACGCGGCCGTCCTTCAGGGCGGCGGAGACGGCGTAGTCGTCGAGGTTGATGCGCAGCGTCAGCGGGCCGCTCTTGGCGTAGTCAGGCATGGGAATGCTCCTGTTGGTTTGTTGTCGTCAGTCGGCCAGGCGCGGATAGAGCTTCATCGCGGTGCCGGCCATGATCCAGTGCTGGTCCTCGGCGGGCAGGAAGGCGATGCTGTCGCGCAGATCCTGTGCGATCTCGGCCAGGGTGCCGTCGCTCGACGGCCAGTTCGATCCCCAGGCGATGCGGTTCGCGCCGAACTCCTTGACGACCAGGCCGAACCAGCTCTGCGGCGTGGCCTTGCCCTCCTTCGCCATCACCGTGTTGCGGTCGGTCATCTTCAGGTAGACGTTCGGGTAGCGCGCCAGGCTCAGCATCGGCCGGGCCTTGTCGTAGGGCGGGCCTTCCGAGATGTCCGGCTTCAGCATGTGGTCGATGATCACGGGGAAGTCGGGGTACTGCTGCAGCAGCTTCTCCAGGTCGGGAATGGCCGCGGCCGTGATCTGCGCGCAGATGGGCAGGCCGGCCTCGCCGGCCGCGCGCCAGCCCGGATGGATGCGCGCGTCGTTGAGGATCGGCGCCTGGCCGCGCATCGTGCTGCCGGTGGTGAAGATGCGCAGGCCGCCGAGTTGGCGGTCGCGGGCCCAATAGTCGATCTTCTGCGGCGCGTCGTCGGCCAGGATGTCGACAGAGAACACGCCGTCGAAGCGCTCGGGATGGGCGGCGATCGCATCGGCCACATAGGAGTTGTCGTAGCCGTAGGTGGTGGACGAATGGACGATCGCGGCCTTGTCCACGCCGGCCTCGTCCATGGCCTTGATCAGTTCCTCGAAGGTGGCCGGGTGCTCCTCGGACCAGCTCGATCGCTTGCCGCCCAGCGGCGAGATCGGGTAGCGCTCGGTGTCGGGCGAGATGATGTGCGGGTGGATGTCGATGAGTCGGGTGACCATGGGCGCGTGGGTCCGTTGGAGTGGAACTGGCCGCGAAGATTAGCGGCGCAGGGCTCGCCGGACCCATCCGAAAATTCGCCACGCCAATAGGATTTCTTGCCGCACGGTTCCGTGCGATCTGCGACTATCGATAGTTCTTCCGAGGCCATAGGTTTTCATCCGGACCCGATACGGAACCGCGGCTGCGCTCTTAGGATGGCTGCAAGTCCAGACCTCACGGAAGACCGCATGCCCGCCCCAGTCAAACTGAAGATCGCCATCGCCGACCACGCCCATGTGATGGCGGTGAAGAACGGCTCCATTCCCATCGAAGGCGTCGACGCCGAGTTCGTCACCGTCAAGCCGCAGATCGCGGCCTTCCGCCGCATGGTGCGCGAGGTGGAGTTCGACGTCTGCGAACTCGCGCCGACCACCTACATCATTGCCCGCGCCTACCGCGCTCCCTTCGTCGCGCTGCCGATCTTCGTGCAGCGGCGCTTCCATCACGCCGGGCTGCTGGTGCGTCCTGACGCGAACATCAAGACCCCGAAGGATCTGGAAGGCAAGAAGGTCGGCGTGCGCGCCTACTCGGTCACCACCGGCGTGTGGACCCGCCAGGTGTTGATCGAGGAGTTCGGCCTTGATGACTCGAAGGTCACCTGGGTGGTGGACGACGAGGAGCACGTGCAGCAGATGAAGCTGCCGCCCAATGTGGTCCACGCACCGGCCGGCACCTCGCT
This sequence comes from Roseateles agri, assembly GCF_034043675.1. NCBI lineage: Bacteria > Pseudomonadati > Pseudomonadota > Betaproteobacteria > Burkholderiales > Sphaerotilaceae > Roseateles > Roseateles agri. The sequence continues at coordinate 153,042 of NZ_JAXCLA010000005.1, forward strand.
GGCCGACATGATGGCCAGCGGCGAGCTGTCGGCGGGCTTCGCCGCCAATGCCGGCATCGGCCGCACGGGCAACCCGAACGGCGGCTGGAAGGAAGTCGAGGCCGACTACCCCGACCTGCTGCCCAACGCCGCCGAGCTGGAGGCCGACTACTACGCGCGCACCGGCATCTACCCGATGCACGGCACCATCGTCGTGAAGGACGCGGTGCTGCAGGAGCACCCCTGGGTCGCCAAGTCGATCTACGACGCTTTCGAGCGCGCCAAGCAGGAATGGCTGGCCAAGCTGAACGCCGGCGAAGCGACCGGAAAAGACGATGCCAAGTACCGCAAGCTGAGCAAGATCGTCGGCCCCGATCCCCTGCCCTACGGCATGGCACCGAACATCAAGACCATCGAGGCGCTGGAGCGCACCGCCTTCGCGCAGGCCCTGACGCCGCGCCGCATGAGCCTCGCCGAACTCTTCGTCGATCCGCAAGCCTGAGAACCCATCGCACCATGATCATCGATTGCCACGGGCACTTCACCACCGCTCCCAAGTCCTTCCGCGACTGGCGCGCCGCGCAGGTCGCGGCCGCCGCCGATCCGTCCGCATCGCCGCTCGAAAAGCCACACGTCACCGACGACGAGATCCGCATCGCCATCGGCGAGGGCCAGCTGAAGCTGCAGCAGGAGCGCGGCGGCGACCTCACCCTCTTCTCGCCGATCGCCGGCCTGATGAGCCACCACCTCGGCAACGAGCGAACGAGCCTCGAATGGGCCGAGCTGTCCAACGACCTGGTACGCCGCGTCTGCGATCTGTACCCGGACAACTTTGCGCCGGTGTGCCAGCTGCCGCAGTCGCCGCTGGCGCCGCCGAAGAACATCGTGCCCGAGCTGCGGCGCTGCGTGGAGCAGATGGGCTTCGTCGGCTGCAATCTGAACCCCGATCCCAGCGGCGGCTACTGGACCGGCAAGCCAATGACCGATCGCGAGTGGTATCCGGTCTACGAGGCGCTGTGCGAGCTGGACGTGCCGGCGATGGTGCACGTCGCCTCGTCCTGCAACCCGAACTTCCACAGCACTGGCGCGCACTACCTGAACGGCGACACCTCGGTGTTCATGCAGCTGATCCAGGGCGACCTGTTCAAGGACTTCCCGACGCTGCGGCTGATCATTCCGCACGGCGGCGGCGCCGTGCCCTACCACTGGGGGCGCTTCCGCGGCCTGTCGCTGGAAGGCTCGGGCCGGCCGCTGGAGGGCCTGCTGGAGAACGTGTTCTTCGACAGCTGCGTCTACCACCAGCCGGGCATCAACCTGCTGACCGAGGTGATCCCCGCCAGCAACGTGCTGTTCGGCTCCGAGATGATCGGCGCCGTGCGCGGCCGCGACCCCTTCACCGGCTACTACTTCGACGACACCAAGCGCTATGTCGACGGCGTTGCCTCGCTCAGCGCGGAAGACCGTCACGCGATCTACGAAGGCAACGCGCGCCGCGTCTATCCGCGCCTGGACGCGCTGCTGAAGGCCAAGGGCCTCTGAGGGAACCGGCACCATGACCCGCCTCAACAGGATCATCCAGGCGCTCGAATCGGGCGGCCCGGCCTACACCGCCTTCGCCAAGCTCGACAAGCAGACCGCTATCGAGATGAGCGATTCGCCCTACGACGGCGTCGTGTTCGAGATGGAGCACAACCCGTACGACGTCTCGGCCCTCGGCGACGCGCTGCAATACATGCTCAACCGCCGGCAGATCGCCGAGTCGGGTTCGGTCGCCTCGCAGGTCACGCCGATCGCGCGCATCCCGGCCAACGGCGTCGAGATGAACCAGGCCTTCGCCAAGCAGGTGCTGGACCGTGGCTGCTACGGCGTCATCTGGCCGCACATCGCCACGGTGGCGCAGGCCTACAACGCGGTGGCCTCCTGCCGCTACGCGCGGCCCAAGGGCGCCCCGCTCTACGAACCCAAGGGCGTGCGCGGCGACGGGCCGTCCACCGCCGCGCGCTACTGGGGCCTGAGCATGAGCGACTACTACGCCAAGGCCGACGTCTGGCCGCTGGCGCCCGAGGGCGAGATCATCGTGGGCCTGATGTGCGAGAGCACCGAGGCGATCGAGAACCTGGACGACATCCTGGCCAATGTGCCGGGCATCGGCTTCGTGCTGATCGGCGAGGGCGACCTGAGCCAGCAGCTCGGCTTCCCGCGCCAGTACGAGCACCCCGAGGTGCTGGACGCGATGCGCCGCATCGCCGACACCTGCCACCGCCACAAGGTCGTCGTCGGCAATCCACACGTCACGAGCAAGAACCACGAGCGGCTCAAGGCCGAGGGTTATCGCTTCCTGATGGCCGCGCCGCAGCGAAGTTACGGCGTCGTCGGCAAGGCCCGCGAGCCCGGCTCCAGCTACTGAAGAGAACGAGAACAAAATGGACATCAGGATGGAGACAACGGACACCGCGGCAGTACCCCAGGCGACTCGCACCGAGAAGCCCTGGGCCGTGGTGCTGCTGCTGATGGTCGGCTGGATGATCGCCTTCATCGACCGCACCAGCATGTCGGCCGCGATGGCGGACAAGACCTTCATCGGCACCTTCTCGCTGAGCCACGTCGAGCGGGGCTGGCTGGGCTCGGCGGTGTTCTGGTCGTATGCGGTGATGCAGGTGCCGCTGGGCTGGGTGGTGGACCGCTACGGCGTCAAGTGGCCCTACACGATCTGCTTCGCGCTGTGGTGCGTGGCGACGGCGGCCACCGCCTGGGCCGAGTCGTTGACCGGCCTGGTGGTCGTGCGTCTCTTGATCGGCGCCACCGAGGCGATCGTCCTGCCCGCCAGCTACCGCTATATCGCCAACCATTTCGACGAGAACCGCAAGGGTTCGGCCACCGCCGTCTACTCGATGGGCGGCAAGCTCGGCCCGGCGGTGGGCGCGGCGCTGGCGGCGGCGCTGATCGTGCAGTACTCGTGGAAATCGATGTTCATCCTGACCGGCCTGATCGGGCTGCTGTGGCTGCTGCCCTGGCTCACGATGGTCTCGAACGACTTCCCGTCGAAGGCAGCGCTGGCCGCGACCAAGCGCCAGGCCGGCCGGGTGCCGATGCGCAATCTGCTGGTGAGCCCGGTCGTGTGGTCCGGCTTCATCATGACCTTCTGCTTCAGCTACTTCCTGTTCTACGCGGCCACCTGGATGCCGGCCTACCTGGTGGAGCAGCGGCACCTGTCGATGATGCATTCGGGCATCTACACCTCGGTGAGCTTCGTGCTGAGCGCAGCGGTGGCACTGGCTGCCGGGACGGCGGCCGACTACTTCATCGCCCGCGGCCACGATCCGGTCTCGGTGCGCAAGAAGTTCATCGTCGTGGGCGCCTTCGGCGGCATGACCATCCTGTTCGGCGCCTACGCCGAGTCGCAGACCGCAGCGCTGTTCTGGAACGTGGCCTCGCTCGCGATGGTGGGCCTGGCCACGACGAACAACCTCGCGCTGTCGAAGATGACCCTGATCCCCAAGCCCGCGATCGGCCTGAACACCGGCCTGCTGACCATCGCGACCAGCCTGGCCGGCGGCATCTCGGCCAGCCTCTCGGGATGGCTGCTGCACGTCGGTGGCAGCTACACGCTGCCGATGATGTCGGTGTGCGTATTCCTGCTGATGGCGGTGCTGAGCGCGCTACTGCTGATGAAGCGCAAGTGGGCGCCACGCATCAACGACCTGAACTGATCACCCCGAATCGACAAGCGGCGCAGACCGCACACCCCGCTGCTGGAGGACAGCAGCTTCTGGAGACACTCCCATGAGAAATTTCGTCCGGCCGGCCACGGCTGTTGCCTGTGCCTGCGCGGCGCTCTTCAGCTCGGCGCCCGTGCGCGCGCAGGGCAAGATCGAGATCTACGGCGTCCTCGACGAGGGCATCGAGCACGTCAACAACATCGGCAAGGCCCGCGCCAGCAGCTGGCGCTCCAGTGCCGGCTACCTGGCCACGTCGTTCTGGGGCGTGCGCGGCGAGGAAGACCTCGGCGGCGGCATGAAGGCCTTCTTCGACCTGGAGAGCGGCTTCGGCCTCGACACCGGCGCCACCGCGCTGTCGCGACAGTGGGGGCGTGGCGCCTTCGTGGGCCTGTCCGGCGATTTCGGCAAGGTGACCTTGGGGCGGCAGTACACGATGCGTTTCTACGCCCAGCAGCCGCTCAATATGTTCGGCACCGGCTCGCAGTCGCTGGGCATCTTCGACAACGGCTTCACCAACCCGCGCGTCGACAACGCCATCAGCTACATGCTGAACAAGGGTGGCTTCCAGGGCGGGGTCGAACTGAGTTTCGGGCGCGACAGCCAGAACGGCGGCACCAACGCGGCCGCCAACTGCCCGGGCGAAACCATCCCCTCCAAGGAGTGCCGCGAGTACTCATGGGTGCTGAACTACAGCGACAAGAACTGGGGCGTCGTCAGCTCCTTCGAGCGCGACTACGGCGGCATGGTCGGCACCTTCGCCGGCCTGACCAGCCCGGACCTCTCCGACAGCCGCCTCAACCTCGGCGCCTGGTACCGCTTCGGCGAAACCAAGATCTCCGCGGGCCTGATCAAGCGTGATCAAGAGGGCCTGGCGATTCCGAAGAGCAATCTCTATTTCATGATGGCCTCGACGCCGCTGACGCACGCGATCACGCTCACCGCCCAGCTCGCACACCAGAAGTACGAGAACTCCGCCAACAAGGCCAGCCAGTTCGCGCTGCGCGGGCTATACGCCTTCTCCAAGAAGACGCGCGTCTACCTGACGGCCAGCTACGTGAGGAATGACGGTGCGCTGAGCCTGCCGGCCACCACGGCACAGCCGGCCACCACGCCGCTGCCGGGCAGCAGCCAGTTGGCCATCACCACCGGCATCTTGTTGGCGTTCTGATGTCCTTCTGATCAGCCGGCGGGTTGTGCCTCACGCGAGGTGATCGCGCGCAGGCAGTCGAGGAAGGCGACGTGCGCCTGCGTGGGCAGCCAGCCCTTGTTGGTGGTCACGCCCTTGAGCAGCACGTCGTCGAGCGCGGGGCAAGGCAGGCGCGCGATCAGGCCCTGGTCGACGTCGCGCTGCACCTCGCGCCCGCCCATGATCGTGACCGTATCCGAGTCGAGCACCAGCGCGCGGCTCAGCGAGACGGACGAGGTCTCGAGCCGGAAGCGCGGCCGCTGCGGCACGCCGTTGAACAGGGCCTCGATGCGTTCGCGGCGCGGCGTGCCGACCGTGGGCACCACCCAGGGGTAGCGGGCCATGTCCTCGGGCGTGACCACGGCCCGCTGCGTGAGCGGATGGCCGGGGCGCGCGATCAGGCAATAGCCGTCGCTGAACAAGGTCTCCCGCTCCACGCCGCTGTTGGACTCGTCGGCGCGCAGGGTGCCGAAGAGCAGGTCGATGCGGCTGTTGGCCAGATCGGCCACGAGCGAGCGGTACTCGCCGGGCATCACCCGCACCTTGACGGTCGGGTGCGCCGCCAGAAAGTTCCGCGTGGCCTCGGCCAGCTCATGCGCACCAGCCATCGGCAAGGTGCCAATCACCAATTCCAGCACGTCGGACGCGCCGGCCGCCATCAGGATTTCGCCGCGCGCCAGCTCGATCTCGCGCAGCGCGCGGCGGAACTCGCGGCCCAGGAACTCCCCGGCCTTGTTGGGCACCAGGCCTTGCGCGGTGCGATCGAACAGCGGCTTGCCGAGCGCGCGCTCCAGCGAGCGGGCCGAGCGCAGCAGCGAATCGGGCGCGAGGGCCAGGCTCTCGGCAATCTCGGCCATCCGGCCCTGCTCGCTGGCGGCGACGAATGCGCGCAGCTGCGTGCTGGTCATCAGCCGCTCGGCCGGCGTCGGCGAGCCCGATCGCCCCAGCAACTGCGCGACGGCGGTGTCGAGGATCTCGAAGACGCGGTCGATACGCAGCAGATACTGCTTGCCCGCAGCGGTGGCCTGGGAGCCGGTGGCGAAGCGCTCGAAGATGGACGCGCCGATCTCGGCTTCCAGATTGGTCACCGCCTGGGTGACGGCCGGCTGCGAGGTGCAGAGTTCGCGCGCCGCGCCGCTGACGCCGCCGACACGGCCGATGACCTGGACCATGCGCAGATGGCGCAGGTTGGGAATGGGAGGAAAGGGATACATGGCCGCTCGAATTATCCGGCCGGCGCCTTCCGCTGATCGCCCGTGATTGCGGCTCACGCCGCGCCAGCGTCGGTTCATCGCATCCCGCTCGCGGCGAGGCGCCTCGCTGAAGACACTGGCTTCACTGACACAGACAAACAAGCCAACGGAGCCCGCCATGAACACCACCGCCCAAGCCCTCGTCTTCGCCATCGCTTCCGTCGCCGCCGCCGCGGCCATCGGCACCACGCTCGCCGACCGCAGCGCCGCACCGGCCACCGAGGTCGTCAAGCTGGAACGCGTCGTGGTGGTCGGCAAGCGCGCCCAGCCGGTGGCGCTGCTGCAACTGCCGAAGGTCATCGTCGAAGGCCACCGCGTCGCCTGAACGGAGCCGCCGGACATGCCTCGCTGGATGCGACGACTGCTGCCGCTGGCCGCCCTGCTGCCGCTGGCCACCCATGCCCAGGTAGACCTGGGCGCCCTGGACCGCGAGATGGTAGGCCCGCGCGCCCACGTGCTGGTGCTCGGCACGGTGCACCTCAGCGAGTTGCCGGACGACTTCGACCCCGCCGCGCTGGATGGGCTGCTCGACCGCCTCGCCGCCTTCCGGCCCGAAGTCATCACGATCGAGGCGCTGCCCGGCGAGGAATGCGATCTCGCGGAACGGCTGCCCACGCGCTACGGCAGCGACTACTGCGCCTCCCGGGAAGTCGCCGCACACGCCACGGGCCTCGATCTGCCGGCGGCGATCGCGGCCGTGGACAAGACCTTGGCCTCCTGGCCCGCCCAGCCGACGCCCGCGCAACGGCGCCACCTGGCCGCCCTGTTCCTGGCTGCCAGCGATCGCGCCTCTGCCTATGCCCAATGGCTGCAGTTGCCCGCCGCGGAGCGCCACCCGGGCGACGGGCTCGAGCCCTCGCTGGTGGAGCTGATCGGGCAGATCGCCACCCGCAGGAACGAGAACTACCTGATCGCCTCGAAACTGGCGGCCCGCCTGGGGCTGCCGCGCGTCTACGCCTGCGACAACCACACCGGCGACAACGTCGACGCCGATCACGTGAAGGATGAGAAGGCCTTCGGCAGCGCCATCGAAGCCGCCTGGAAGGCCGGCCGGGCCGAGCTCGACCGGCGTGAGCAGGCGACGGCAGCGATGAAACGCGCTAGCGACCTGCTGCCGCTCTACCGCACCATCAACCGCAGCGACTACCTGCGCGTGACGGCGGAAGTGAACGTCAGTGCGGCGCTGCGTGCCCGCTCGGCCGAGGGCTATCCGCAGATGTGGGTGGCCGGCTGGGAGATCCGCAACCTGCGCATGATCGCCAACCTGCGCGAGGCCTTCCGCGAGCGGCCGGGCGCCCGCGTGCTGTCCATCGTCGGCGCCTCGCACAAGCCGTGGTTCGACGACGGGCTGGGCCGCATGCAGGGCGTGGACATCGTGGACGTGGCAGACGTCCTGAAGTAAGGCAAGGCGGGCTCGCCGAAACGCTCACGTTTCGGCGGGACAATCCGCGCATGTCTTTCCGTTCCGTCCCCCTCCCCGCCAGCGCCAGCGGCGCGCTGTGGCTTCAGTCCATGCCAGGCCGACTCGAAAGCTGGGGCGAGTTCCTCGACGAGGCGCGCCTGCGCCAACTGAACCTCGTCGTCTGCCTGAATCCGCTGGAGGAAGTGGCCCAGTTGTCGCCGGCTTATCACAAGGCCATTGCCGAAGGCCGGCTGCCGTTCCGCTGGCAGCACCTGCCGATGCGCGACTTCGGCCTGGGCAGCGACCCGGCAGCCTTCCGCCACGGCGTGGAGCAGATCGCCAACGGCCTGGTGCTGGGCGACCAGGTGCTGCTGCATTGCGCCGCCGGCATCGGCCGCACCGGCACCGTCGCGGCCTGCGTGCTGAAGCAGCTCGGCACCGACCGGGACGAGGCGCTGCGCAAGGTGCGCGCGGCGGGCTCGAACCCGCAGTCGGCAGTGCAGTCGGGCTGGATCGACCAGTTCTGAGCCGGCGAATGGACATCGTCCACGTCGACGCGCAGCTGATCGTCGTCAACAAGCCGGGCGGCCTGCTGTCGGTGCCGGGCCGCGGCCCGGACAAGCAGGACTGTGCGATCCATCGCATCCAGGCGCTCTACCCCGAGGCGCTGACGGTGCACCGGCTCGACATGGCGACCTCCGGGCTGCTGCTGATGGCACGCGGGCCGGAGCAGCAGCGGCTGCTGAGCGCCGAGTTCCGCGAACGGCGGGTCAACAAGCGCTACGAGGCGGTGCTGACGGGGCGCGTCGACGGCATTGCCGGCGAATGGCAAGAGGTGGATCTGCCTTTGCTCACCGACTGGCCGAACCGGCCGCGGCAGAAGATCGACCACGAGCACGGCAAGCCCTCGCTGACGCGCTGGCGCATCCGCTCGCAAGACGCCGGCGGCACGCGGGTCGAGCTGGAGCCGGTGACCGGCCGCACGCATCAGCTGCGCGTGCACATGCTGGCGCTGGGTCATCCGATCGTCGGCGATGCGCTGTACGGGCCCGACCCGAGCGAAGATCAGCGCCTGCTGCTGCATGCCAGCATCCTTGAACTGCCCGAGCGCGGGATTGCGCTGCACAGCCCACCGGATTTCTGACCGATGACCATGACCGCCGCCCTGCACTCCCCCGCCGCCGATCGCAACAAGCAGGTCATCCTCGACGTGCTGCTGAAGGCACTGCCGCGGCGCGGCCGCGCACTGGAGATCGCCAGCGGCAGCGGCCAGCACGTCGCGCATTTCGCGGCCGCCATGCCTGGCTGGCAGTGGCTCGCCTCCGACCCGTCGCCGCAGGCCCTGGCCTCGATCGCCGCGCTGTGGCCCGAAGGCCTGACCCCGCTGCAGCTCGACGTGCTGCAATCGCCCTGGCCGCTGCCGGCGAGCCACCAGGAGGTCGATGCGATCTTCAGCGCCAACATGCTGCATATCTCGCCCTGGGCCACCTGCGCGGCGCTGATGCAGGGCGCGGCACGACACCTGACGGCCGACGGCAAGCTCCTCGTCTATGGGCCATTCATCGTCCCCGGCACGCCGACGGCGCTCAGCAACGAAGCCTTCGACGCCGACCTGCGCGGGCGCAATCCCGCCTGGGGCCTGCGTTCACTGGTCGATGTTCAAGACGAAGCCAAGGCCGCCGGCTTGCGACTGGTCAATACGACGCCGATGCCGGCCAACAACCTGATGCTGGAATTCCAGCGAAGCGAGACCTGACCCTCATGAGCAAACACCTCTATATCGTCACCGGCGCCTCGCGCGGCATGGGCGAAGCGATCGCCCGGCAACTGCTGTCGCAGGACCATCTGCTGATCGGCATCTCACGCCGCACCAGCGCCGCGCTGGCCGATGCGGCCAAGGCGAGCGGTGCGCCGCTCGAACAGTGGGAGCAGGACCTGGCCGATCCGGTGGCCGCGGCCGAGCGCCTGCAGGCCTGGCTGGCGGCACAGGCGACCGGCAGCTTCGCCAGCGCCACGCTGATCAACAACGCCGGCGTCGTGCCGCGGCCGGGGCCGGTGGAGCGCGCGTCGCTGGCGGAGTTGTCGAACGCCTTGCGCGTCGGGCTGGAGGCGACGCTGCTGCTGAGCAGCGTTTTCCTGAGCGGCACGGCGGCGCTGGGCAGTCGGCGCCGGATCCTGAACATCTCGTCAGGCCTGGGCCGCCGAGCGATGGCCGGCAGCGCGGCCTATTGCGCCGCCAAGGCCGGCATGGACAACCTGTCCCGCGCGATGGCGCTGGACGAGGCTGCCAAGCCCGATGGTGCGGCCATCGTCTCGCTGGCGCCCGGCATCATCGACACCGACATGCAGGCCGACCTGCGCGCCGGCGACCCGGCGGGCTTCCCCGATCGGGCGGTGTTCGTCGGCTTCAAGGAAAGCGGCGCGTTGACGAGCCCCGACGAGGCCGCAGCCCGCGTGCTGCGCGTGCTGGCGCGGCCCGACTTCGGCCAGACGGTGCTGGCCGATGTGCGGGAATAGCGCTTAGCGCTCTGATCAGCGCTCAATGGCCTGCAGGTAGACGCCGCCGACCAGGCCCTGGTGCACCATGCGGCTGATGTCGTCGGACAGCACCTCGCGGGCACCGGTCTCCAGGCCGTCGAGCGCCGCCTTGACGATGGCTTCCGGCGTGCTCTTGGGCATCTCGATGCCCTGCGTCATGTCGGTGTCGATGAAGCCCGCATGCAGGCCCAGCACCTGCGTGCCCTGCTCTTCCAGCTCAAGCCGCATGCCATTGGTCATCGACCAGGCCGCGGCCTTCGTCGAGGCGTAAGCACCGAGCAGCGGCGTGCTGATCCAGCTGGCCACGGACAGCACGTTCAGGATCGCGCCGCCGCCGTTCGCCTTCAGGACAGGCGCGAAGGCCCGGCCGAGTCGCATCGGACCGAAGTAATTGGTTTCCATCATCGCCTGCGCGGACGCGTCGGCATCGGCGGCGAGGAAGCCGCCGAAGTTGGCGATGCCAGCGTTGTTGATGAGCACGGTCACGTCGCCCGCGGCTGCGACGGCGGCGGCAACATCGGCCGGGCTCGTAACGTCGAGCTTCAGCGGCACGACGCCGGGCAAGGTGACGCTCTCGGGCTTGCGGGCGCCGGCGTAGACCTTGCGGGCACCGCGCGCCAGTACCTCGCGGGCAAAGGCCAGGCCGAGGCCACGATTGGCGCCGGTGATCAGGACGGTGGCGTTCTCAAGCTTCATGATGTGCTTCCTTCTTCAATAAATATGACACTCGTCATATGTTTGGTCAAAAAAACTAGACTTCGTATTGGGACAGCAGGCTCTTGCGCGCCGCACTCAGCATTGCACGTCCCTGCGCGTTCGGGCCGAGTACCCGCGCCATCTGCAGGGTGCCAACGATCGTGCCGGCGATGACCTGGGCCTTGGCCTTCGCATCATCCTGCGGCGGCAGGACCCGCTGGACGCCATCGATCATCGCGCGCACCCGCTCGGCCGACACGGCCAAGAGTTCAGGCGGCTGGCGCGACATCTCCGAGCCCAATGCGGCGACCGGGCATCCGCCGTCCGCATCCGCCAGATGCGAGTCGGACAGGTACTGCTCGATGAATGCACGGAACGGCGAGGTTCCGCGCGCGACCTGCGCTGCGATCTTCTCGCGCATCGACGCGGCGCTGTCCTGACCGGCCCGCGCCAGCGCCTCGGCCAGCATCGCGTCGCGCGATTCGAAGTGGGCATAGAAGCCGCCGTGCGTCAGGCCGGCCTCCTTCATCACCTCGGCGACGCCGACGCCCTCATAGCCGCGCCGACGCAGCGCACGCGCTGCCACGTCGACGATGCGATCGTGGGTCAGTTCGCGCTTGCTGGGTTTGCGTGCCGGTGTGTCCATGGCCGGCAGTGTACGCCAATTTATGACGTGCGTAATATTTATTGCACCTAGGTCAGCCGACCAGATTCGCCAGCGTCAGCAGCGCCAGCAGCAGCATCCACAGCACGACGGAGCGCCACACCAGCGCAACCACGCTCTGCAGATGGCCCAGCTGCGGCAGTGCGCCGGGCGTCGATCCATCGGCACCGGTAGCCTCGGCATCGACGCCGGAATCGAAGGTCTTGCTGCGATCCGGCGTCACGCCCGGGGCAGCGGCGCCGCCCAGTTGCAGGCCCAGCGCGCCGGCGGCGGACGCGAGGATGATGCCCTCGTTCGCATGCAGCCACAGGGCCGCATCGCGGCGCCATCCGTTCACGGCTTCCTCGAAGTTGCCGACGATGGCGAAGCCGGTGGCGGTCATGCGCGCGGGCACGTAGTCGATCCAGCCGAACATGCGGCGCGAGAGGATCATCAGCCGTTCGTTGGTCGGCGCATCGAGCGTGCGGCTGTTGAAGGCCCAGTAGCGGCTGGCGAACTCGGCCATGCGGTAGAGCACCGCGCCCGCAGGCCCGAGGCCCAAGGTGGACAGCACGACGAACCAGAAGAACACGCCGAACACGTGGCGGTGCGCCGCCAGCAACGAATGCTCGATCACGTGGCGCAGCAGCTCGGTGCGCGGCAGTTCGCTGGCATCGAGGTGGCGCCAGGCGCTCAGCAGCCGGCGGGCCTCGAGATCATCGCCCTGCTCCAACGCGTCGCGGATGTCGGTGAAGTAGTGGCTGAACTGCCGGAAGCCGAGCGTGAGGTAGAGGATCAGCACATCGAAGGCCAGGGCCAGCACGAAGCCCAGGTAGTGGCTGATCAGCATGTGCACGGCCGCGGTGACGATGCCAGGGCCGATCACGGTGATGCCCCAGACGACGACCGAATGGTGCTCGCGGCCTGCATCGAAATTGCGGCCCGTCCAACGCACCCAGCTGATCACCTGCTGGTGAATGCTGTTGCCATGCCGCAAGGGTTTCAGCTGCTCCAGCAGCAATGCCAACAAGACCGCAAAGAAGTTCATGGCCCGGGATGATAGCGGCCGGGGTGTCGCGTTCCGCCTACGCGGCGAGGAATCGATAGAGGTTGCGCAGCATCGAGGCGGTGGCACCCCAGATGAAGTATTCGCGCGCTGCTTCGGCGGCGGTTTTCGGGACCCATGGCATGGACAGGAATTGCCGCGTGCCGCCGTCGAAATCGAAGCGGCGGCGCTGGTGGTTGGCCGGATTCATCAGAAAGGCCAGCGGCACTTCGAAGGCCTCGGCCACCTCGAAGGCATCCAGCACCAGGGAGAAGCCCGGGCGAACCAGTGCGACCACCGGCGTGACCTGGAACGAGGTCACGGTCGAATAGAGCGGCAGCCGGCCGATGATGTCGACGAACTCATGCCGCAGTCCGATCTCCTCCTCGGCCTCGCGCAGTGCGGTGGCATCGACGCTGGCGTCCTCGGGCTCCGCACGCCCGCCGGGAAAGCTGATCTGGCCGGCGTGGGCGCGCAGGTGGTCGGTACGGCGCGTCAGCAGCACCGAGACCGCATCGTCGCCATGCATCACCAGCGGTACCAGCACGGAGGCGGCAGCGGGCGGCTTGTTCGCAAACACGCCGCCATCGCCGGGGAACTCAGGCTGCCAGGACGGCGGATTCGCAAAGCGTGCGCGCAACGCGGCCGGCGTCATCCGTTCGGACGAGATGGCGGGAAGGTGGTCGTCAACGCCGAGGATCGGCTGAGCCTGGGCGTTCAGGATCGGGGGACGGATCGTCATTGCCGCAAGCATAGGCCCCAAAAACAAAAACCGCCCGAAGGCGGTTTCTGAAGCGCTCGTGCAAAAACGTACGAGCTTTTGCCTGCGCTAACGAAGCCTGCGGCTTCATTAGCTCCGGCGAAAGTTGGCTTACGCCAACTTTTCCTTGATACGCGCCGACTTGCCCGAGCGCTCGCGCAGGTAGTACAGCTTGGCGCGACGGACATCGCCGCGGCGCTTGACTTCGATCGAAGCGATCAGCGGGCTGTACAGCTGGAACGTACGCTCCACGCCTTCGCCGCTCGAGATCTTGCGGACGATGAACGAGGAGTTCAGGCCGCGGTTGCGCTTGGCGATCACGACGCCTTCGTAGGCCTGCACGCGCTTGCGGGTGCCTTCGACGACGTTCACGCTGACGATCACCGTATCGCCGGGGGCGAACACGGGAATGGTCTTGTTCAGGCGAGCAATTTCTTCTTGCTCAAGGGTTTGGATCAGGTCCATGGGTTCTCCTAGTGATCGTGGCGGCGTCTGGGTTTCTTGTGAGCCTTCAAACATGATGGCTCGACCCGCCAGAGGATCGGACAGCCCGCTAGTATAGCCTGGAAATCAGAGGCTGCCCAGTTGCGCGAGAAAGCGCTCGTCAGCCTTGCTCAGCCGGCCCGCGGCGCGGGCGGCCTCGATCAGCTCGGGGCGGCGGCGCAGCGTGAGTTCCAGCGAGCGCTCGCGGCGCCAGCGCTCGATGTTGGCGTGATGACCGGACATCAACACCGGCGGCACGGCCAGCCCTTCGTACACCTCGGGTCGGCTGTAGTGCGGGCAGTCCAGCAGGCCGTCGGAGAAGCTGTCCTGCTGGTGCGAGGCGGCGTCGTTCAGCACGCCCTCCTGCAGTCGCGCGATCGCATCCAGCATCGCGATCGCAGGCAGCTCGCCGCCGGACAGCACGAAGTCGCCCAGGCTCAGCTCCAGGCTCACGTGACGGTCGAGGAAACGCTGGTCGATGCCCTCGTAGCGGCCGCACAGCAGGATGCCGCCGGGGCCCTGCGCGAGTTCCTGCATCAGCGTCTGGTCCATCTTGCGGCCGGTGGGGCTGAAGTGGATGACGGCGGGAACTGCATCGCCGCGATCGGCCTTGACGGCCGCGATGGCGCGCTCCAGCGGTTCGACCAGCATGACCATGCCGGGTCCGCCGCCAAAGGGGCGGTCGTCGACGCGGCGGTAGTTGTTGTCGGCGAAATCGCGCAGCTGCCACAGCCGCACATCGACCTGGCCGGACTCGAAGGCACGACGGGTCACGCCCTGCGCCATGAAGGGCGCGAACAGCTCGGGGAACAGTGTGATGGCGTCGAAGCGCATGGCCGGAAGCCCAGCAAGCGGCGCAGGACTCAGTAGTCCAGGCCCCAGTCGACCGTGATCTGCCGCTGCTCGAGATCCACGTCATCGACGAAGGCGGCGACGAATGGAATCAGGCGCTCCTGATCGGGCTTCACGGGCGCCGTCAGGCCAGCCGGCACGACACGCAGCACGCTGTGCGGGCCGGTGTCGATCAGTCCTTCGACGGTGCCGAGCGCCTCGCCCTGGCGGTTGATGACCGCGAGGCCGATCAGGTCGACCCAGTAGAACTCGTCGGGATCGGCGCTCGGGAAAGCGGAGCGCGAGACGAAGATGCGCGCGCCGCGCAGCGCCTCGGCGCCGTTGCGGTCCGCCACGCCCTGGATCGTGGCAACGATGCCTTCTCCATGGTCGCGGACCGAAGTGATCTTGATCAGCCGGGGAATGGTGCCGCCCTTGGGCCTCACCATCATCGGCTTGTCCTGCTCCGGCGGCTGGAGGAACCAGCGGCGGGAGGAGAACAGTGCCTGGGCATCGGCGGAATAGGCTTGCACCTTCACTCCGCCCTTGATGCCCCAGGCGTCCAGAATGCGCCCGACCTCCACCGCGTCCTCGGGCCAGGCGAGTTCGTCGGCAGCGGTGTCGGGCGATCCGGTCATCGTGCTTGCTTAATTAGGCTGCAGCGACGGTCTTCTTCTTGGCGGCGTCGACCAGGCGAGCCACGGTCGGCGACAGCTGGGCGCCAACGCCGGTCCAGTAAGCGACGCGGTCAGCAGCGATACGCAGCGATTCGGCAGCGCCGGAGGCGACCGGGTTGTAGAAGCCGACGCGCTCGATGAAGCGGCCGTCACGACGGTTTTGGCTGTTGGCCACGACGATGTTGTAGAAGGGGCGCTTCTTGGAGCCGCCGCGAGCCAGACGAATAACAACCATGATGTTTCCTTGAGAACTTTGAGAAGGATCGACCGCGCGAGGAGACACTCAGGGCGAGAAGATCGGGCTGGCCGAGGGATCCAATCAGAAATAGAACCTCAGCCGCTTTCAATGCCGTAGATACGCCGGGCTTCAATCCGGCCAGCACAGAACCGCGCATTATAAACTCGCGAATTGCCCCAAGAAAGCAACATGAGCCAAGAAAACGATAAGACCGCGCCGGCGATCACGCTGCGCCCCAGCACCGAGGCCGACATCCCGGCCATCCAGGCGATCTACGAACATGCCGTGCTGCACGGCACCGGCACCTTCGAAACAGACGTCCCCGACCTGGCCGAGATGGCCCGCCGCCGCAGCGAGGTACTGAGCCGCGGCCTGCCCTGGCTGGTGGCCGAGCAAGCCGGTGAAGTCACGGGTTATGCCTACGCCAACTACTTCCGCCCTCGCCTCGCCTATCGTTTCTGCCTGGAAGACTCGATCTACCTGGCGCCCGCAGCCCAGGGCAAGGGTGTCGGCCGTCTGCTGCTGGCCGAGCTGATGGCCCGCTGCGAGGCGGCCGGCGCGCGCCAGATGCTGGCCGTGATCGGCGACGCCGAGAACAAGGGCTCTATCGGCCTGCACACCTCGCTCGGTTTCGAGCACACCGGCGTGCTGAAGAGTTCGGGCTGGAAGTTCGGACGCTGGCTGGACGTCATCCTGATGCAGCGTCAGCTCGGCACCGGCAACACGAACAGCCCGGAATGAGCGCCGCCTACAAGTCGAAGGCCGCCGCCACCTGGTTGGCGCTGGCGCTGGGCAGCTTCGGCATCCATCGCCTCTATCTGCGAGGCTTTGGCGACAAGCTCGCCTGGCTGCATCCCATCCCGACGCTGATCGGCCTCTACGGCGTCCAGCGCATGGACCAGATCGGGCAGGACGACCGCCTGGCCTGGATGCTGATCCCGTTGCTGGGCGTGATGCTGGTGCAAGGCATGATCAGCGGCATTGTCTTCGGACTGACGCCCGACGAGCGCTGGAATGCACGCTGGAACGCCGGACAGGAGCCGCGCCCCAGCGGCTGGGCCGTGATCATCGGCCTGGTCTTCTGCGTCTTCCTCGGCGGTATTTGCCTGATGTCGACGATCGCCTTCACTGCGCAACGTTACTTCGAAGCACAGGTCTGATGGCGGTCAGAACATCGTGAAGCTGATCCAGTAGCAGACGCCGGCGATGAAGGCCGACGCCGGGATCGTGAAGATCCAGGCCCAGACGATGTTGCCGGCCACGCCCCAGCGCACGCTGGAGGCGCGCTGCACCGAACCCACGCCGACGATGGCACCGGTGATCGTGTGCGTCGTCGACACCGGCACGCCCAGCGCCGTCGCCAGGAACAGCGTGATCGCGCCGCCGGTCTCGGCGCAGAAGCCTCCGACCGGCTTCAGCTTCGTGATCTTCTGGCCCATCGTGCGGACGATGCGCCAGCCGCCGAACATCGTGCCCAGGCCCATGGCGACGTAGCAGGCGGCGATCACCCAGGTCGGCGGGCCGCTGGCCTCGGCGCTGGCGTAGCCGCTGGTGATCAGCAGCAGCCAGATCAGGCCGATCGTCTTCTGAGCGTCGTTGCCGCCGTGGCCCAGGCTGTACAAGCCGGCCGAGACCAGCTGGAGCCGGCGGAACCAGTTGTCCACTTTCAGCGGCGAGCTGCGGCGGAACAGCCAGGCGACAAGGACCATCATCATCGAACCCAGCAGGTAGCCCAGCAGCGGCGAGATGAAGATGAAGGCGACCGTCTTCAGGATGCCCGATGCCACCAGCTTGCTGGCACCGGCCTTGGCGATGACCGAGCCGACGAGGCCGCCGATCAGCGCGTGCGAGGAACTGGACGGGATGCCGTACCACCAGGTGATCACGTTCCACGCGATCGCGCCAGCCAGCGCTCCGAAGATCACGTGGTGATCGACGACCGAGGGGTCCACCGTGCCCTTGCCCACCGTCGCCGCCACCTTCAGTTCGTGGAAGACCAGGATCGCGACGACGTTGAAGAAGGCGGCGAAGAGCACCGCCTGCTGCGGCTTCAGGACGCCGGTGGACACCACCGTGGCGATCGAGTTGGCCGCGTCGTGGAAGCCGTTCATGAAGTCGAACAGCACGGCCATGGCGACCAGCAGCCCGACGACCCAGAAGGCCACCTGTACGTTAGCAGCGCTCATCTCAGGAATTCTCGAGAACGATGCCTTCGATCAGGTTGGCGACGTCCTCGCAACGGTCGGAGATCGACTCCAGCTGCTCGTAGATCGCCTTCAGCTTGATCAGCTCGCGCACATCCGGCTGCTCGCGGAACAGCTTGGACATGGCCGAGCGCATCACGCGGTCAGCATCCGACTCGAGCTTGTCGATCTCCTCGCAGGTCTTGATCGCGGCCTCGGCGGTCTTGGGTTCGCTGAGCTTGGGCAGCAGCGTCACCGCATGCTGGACACGCTCGCAGCACTTGGCCGACAGCTCGCCCAGGCGCAGCACCTCATCGGGAATCGAGCGCACGTCGTACAGCGACATCGTCTCGCTGGAGTCCTGCAGCAGGTCCAGGATGTCGTCCATCGCGTTGATCAGGCCGTGGATCTGCTCGCGGTCGATCGGCGTGATGAAGGTACGGTGCAGCATCCGGTTGACCTCGGCGGTCACGCGGTCGGCCTGGTGCTCGGCCCGGTCGACCTCGGCCGCGTACTTCTCGCGCAGGCCGATGTCGTTGTAGTTCTGGATCATAAGCATGAAGGCGCGCGCGCCTTCGACGATCTGAGCGCCGTGCTCATTGAACAGTTCGAAAAAATTGCCCTCTCGGGGCAGCAGCTTTCCAAAAAACATGATCTCTCCTGGGCCTGACACCGCGGTCCAGCGGGCTCGGCAAGGGCGAGAGTGTAATTGGAGCTGTCACATATTCGTCATATTGCTAGATGCGAAAGAGCAGGAAGTAGCCCAACAGTGCCGCCACGAGCAAGGCAGGCACTGCATAGACGTGGAACATCTTCCATGCTTTCCCATCGCCACTGAGGCGCAACGCGATAAGGTTGGCGAGCGAACCGATCAGCAGGCCGAAGCCACCCACGTTCACGCCATAGGCCAGGACTTTCCAGTCCTGCGAGTACTCGGCCAGGGCGATTGCCGCCGGCACGTTGCTAACCAGCTGGCTCGCCCCGATGCCCGCGAAGTAGAGGTTTGCCGGAATCTGAAGCTCGAGCCCCTTCATCAGCTCCTGCACGGCGCCCAGGCGCGCGACCAGGCGCAGGTCGATGAACATCAGGATGAAAACCAGCAGCAGCCCCCAGTCCAGTTGAGCCACGACGCGCGGCCGCATGAGGAGATACAGCAGCAGGACGGCGGCAAAGGCGTAGGCGGACTGATGCATGTCAGTCACCAGCAGGAAGGGCACGTAGAGCAGCAGCGACAGCGCCAGCAGCGGACCGTCGAGCTTCGACGAATCGCTCTCCCGGGCATCGATCCGCCGGCCGCCGAACGAGAGCGCGGTCAATCCGATCAGGGCGACCAGGAGAACCGCAACCAAAGGCAGTTGGTGCAGCACGAATTCGCCGAACGACACCTTTGCCAACTGCCAGATGAACAGGTTCTGAGGATTTCCGATCGGCGTCAGCGTCGAACCGACATTCACGGCCAGGGCTTCGAAGACGATGAACCGGGTCGCCGGCATGCCGGTCAGGCGGCAGACCGAGAGCGTCAGCGGCACGACGACAAACAGCGCCACGTCATTGGTCAGCACGGTTGACAGCAGCGCAGCCGCCAGCACGAGGTAGATCGCCGCCACCCTTTCCGTCGACATCAGGTTCACCAGCCAGACGCCGAAGCGGTGAAGCCCCCCGCTCGCTTCCAGGCCCTTGGTGAGCAGCAGCAGTCCGGCCAGCGCGGCGATGGTCGACCAGTCGACCAGCGAGGGATAGCTGGCAATGCCGCTCGGCGCAAAGGCGCTCAGGACCAGCAACGCAGCGAGCAGCACCTTGAAGAAGGTGTCCGCACGCAGATCGCTCAATATCTTTCGCAGCGCCAGGATCATTTGCCTTCGACGTTCATCTGATGCGATCGATGCGCTGGTCGGAAACCGCGGCGATGTGGGAACCCAGCGGGCCGAGGCCGGGCGCGCTCAGGTCCGGCGCCAGCTCCAGCAGGGGCTGCAGGACGAAGGCGCGCTGGTGCAGGCGCGGGTGGGGCACGGTCAGCCGGGGAGTGCCGATCTGCATGTCGCCGTACAGCAGCAGGTCCAGGTCCAGCGTGCGCGGCGCATTGACGTAGGGCCGCTCGCGGCCGTGGGCCAGCTCGATCGCCTGCAAGGCGTCGAGCAGCGTCAGCGGTTCCAGTTCCGTCTCCACGAGGGCGACGGCATTCAGGTAGTCGGGCCCGCCGGCCTCGACCGGCGCGCTGCGATAGCGGCTCGATACGGCGGCCACGCGCGTGCGGGGCAATGCGGCCAAGGCGGCCAGCGCTTCATCCAGCGTGCGCTGGAGATCGCCGAGGTTGGCGCCGAGGCCGATGAAGGCCCGGGTCGCGCCGGCTTCAGCCGCCGACATCGGCTCCGCCGCCCGCAGGCGCGGCGGCGCGGCTACCCGCCGGCTTGCGGCGACGGCGGCGCTTCTTCGCGGGCGCGGCTACGCCACCCTCGTCGTCGGCTGCCTCGTCCGCAGCGTCGGCCGGGGCGGGCGCGGGCGCAGCCGGCTTGCGCGGTGCCTGATGCACCCTGGGTCCGCGGGTCTTCTTGTCCTTCTCGCGCGCTTCCTCGACCAGCGCGGCGCGGTCATCCTCGCTGCCCAGCGCGAAGTCTTCCCACCAGTCGGCCAGCGCCGCATCGATCTCGCCGGCATCGGCACGCAGGCGCAGGAAGTCGAAGCCGGCGCGGTAGCGCGGCTGCTCGACCAGCGTGTAGACACCCGAGCCCGTGCGGCGCTCGAAGCGCGGCTGCATCATCCAGATCTCGCGCATGTCGGTCGCCAGCTTGCCGCGGCCGGAGATGTCGCCGATGCGTGCCTCGAACACCGCATCGATCGCCTGCGACAGCGCCGGCACGGCCGGCTCGCCAGACTCGCGCAGCTTGGTCCAGCGGTCCAGCACCTCGCGCCAGAGCATGCAGGCCAGCATGAAGCTGGGGCTGACGCCGCGGCCTTCCAGCACGCGGCGGTCGGTGTCCTCGAAGGCCAGGCGCACGAACTGGCCGGCTGCGCCCTCGTGCAAATCGCCGGTGGACGTCAGCATCGCGTCCAGGATCGGGAACACGCCCCGCGCCAGGCCGTACTTCTTCAGTTGCTCCAGGCTCGCCAACGAATGGCCAGTCTGCAGCAGCTTGATCATTTCGTCGAACAGGCGCGAGGCGGGCACGTTCGCCAGCAGCGGCACGCAGGCCTTGATCGGCG
The DNA here is from genome assembly GCF_034043675.1 of Roseateles agri. Classification (NCBI taxonomy): domain Bacteria; kingdom Pseudomonadati; phylum Pseudomonadota; class Betaproteobacteria; order Burkholderiales; family Sphaerotilaceae; genus Roseateles; species Roseateles agri. Next base: position 173,876 of record NZ_JAXCLA010000005.1, read on the forward strand.
CACGGGTCTTGGGCTCCACCTCGAAGCCCAGCTTCGCCGCGAAGCGCACCGCGCGGATGATGCGCACGGGGTCCTCGCGGTAGCGCGTATCCGGGTCACCGATGATGCGCAGCACGCGCTTCTTCGCGTCGGCCAGACCGCCGTGATAGTCGACCACCAGTTGGCGCTGCGGGTCGTAGTACATCGCGTTGACCGTGTAGTCGCGTCGCGCGGCATCCTCGATCTGCGGACCCCAGACGTTGTCGCGCAGCACGCGGCCTTCGGCGTCCACCACATGGCTCTTGCCTGCCAGTTCGGCCTTCGAGGTCTTCTCGTTGCCGCTGACCTGCTCGGCGCTCTCCGAGCCCAGTAGCGCGCGGAAGGTCGAAACCTCGATCACTTCATGCTCGCGGCCGCGGCCGTAGACGACGTGGACGATGCGGAAGCGCCGGCCGATGATGAAGGCGCGGCGGAACAGGCCCTTGACCTGCTCGGGCGTCGCGTTCGTGGCCACGTCGAAATCCTTGGGCCGCATGCCCAGCAGCAGGTCGCGCACCGCGCCGCCGACGATGTAGGCCTCGAAGCCGCCGTCGGTCAGCGTCTGCACGACGCGCACCGCGCGTTCATCCAGCAGCTTGGGGTCGATGCCGTGCTCGGCGACCGGCACCTCCATGCGCTTGCCCAGCGGATTGGCGGCCTTGGCGGGCGCCTTGCCGAGCAGCTTGTCGATGAATTTCTTGATCATGCAAATAACTGAAGAATGGGCCAGCCGCGCGTGGCGGCGATATCGGCCAATGCCGGCGTCGGGTTCGTTGCCACCGGATGGCTGACGATGTCCAGCAAGGGGAGGTCGTTGGTCGAGTCGCTGTAGAAGCTCACGCGCTCGAATTCGTCCCATTGTCGCCCCAAGCCGGCGAGCCACTCGCGGACCCGCGTGATCTTGCCCGCCTGGAACGAAGGCACGCCGTCCACGTGCCCGGTGTAGCGCCCTGCCCCGTCGCGCTGCAGGCGCACGGCGATCAGGTGCTCGATGCCGAAGGCCGCGGCGATCGGGGCGGTGACGAACTCGTTGGTCGCGGTGACCACGGCGAGCAGGTCGCCGGCGTCCTGATGCTTGCGCACCAGTTCGACCGCGCTGGGCTTGAGCATCGGCGCGACGACCTCGGCCATGAAGCGCTCGCGCGCGGTCAGGGCCTCGTCCAGCGGGCGGGCGCGCCACACGGCGGTGGCGAACTCGATGTACTCGTCCAGGTTCAGCCGGCCGGCCTGGTAGTCGGCATAGAACTGGTCGTTGCGGGCCTGCCAGGCCGCACCATCGGCCCAGCCGATGTCGACCATGAAGGCGCCGAAGGCGTGGTCGGAATCGCCGGGGATCAGCGTGCCGTCGAGATCGAACAGGGTCAGGTTCACACGTTGCTTTCTTCGTCGGCCAGCATCTGCTTGAGCATGGGCACGGTCACCGCCTGGCGCTTGACCGCCAGCGAGAAATCGTCGAGCCGCTGCAGCAGGGCCATCAGGTGCTTGAGGTCGCGGGCGAAGCGGGTGAGCAGGTACTCGACCACCTCGTCGCCCATCATGATGCCGCGCCGGTCCGCTTCGCGGCGCAGCGCGGCGCGCATCTCCGGCTCGGACAGAGGATGCAGCGCGAAGGTCGGCCCCCAACCCAGGCGCGAGCGCAGGTCGTCGCGCAGCGCCAGGTCGGTGGGCGGCGCGCTACCGGTGGCGACGATGGCCAGGCCATGGCTGGCTGCCTCGAGAAACAGCGCGAAGGCGGCGCGCTGCTGCCCTTCGTCGTAGCGATGGCAATCGTCCAGCAGCAAGAGGCTCGGCTGGCTGGGCAGCTCCCACGGCAGCGCGGTTTCCGCGTCGTACCAGCCGACCTGCGCACCGGCCGCCTGCCAGCGCTGCGCCAGCGCGCGCAGCGCATGGGTCTTGCCGCTACCGGCCGGGCCCCACAGGAAAACTGGCGGCGCCCCGGGCGTCAGCGCCAGCAGTTGCGCCAGCGCCGGGCCGTTAGCGCCGGGCAGGAAGTTGTCGAAGGTGAAGACCGGCGCCGGGCCGATCGCAAGAGGAATCTGCTTCAAGCGGCATCAGCCCTGGTACAGCGGGCTCTTCAGATAGGCATCGCGCAGGCGCCGCGCGGCCACAACGCCCAGGGCGCTGACCGGCAGCGCGATCAGCACGCCGACGAAACCGAACAAATGCCCGAAGGCGAGCAAGGCGAAGATCACCATCAGTGGGCTCAGGCCGATGCGCTCACCAACCAGCCGCGGCGTCAGCAAGAAGCTCTCGAGCAACTGGCCCAGGCCGTAGACCCCCGCCACCGCCAGCAGCCCGTACAGGTCGCCGAACTGCAGCACCGCCGCCAGCAGCGCCAGCACGAGGCCCGTGCCGAAGCCCAGGTAGGGAATGAAGACGGCCAGGCCGGTGAACACGCCGATTGGCAGCGCGAGCTGGAAGCGCGCCAGCCCCAGCGCCGCGCTGTAGTAGACGGCCAGCAGCAGCATCACGAGGATCTGTCCGCGCAGGTACTGGCCCAGCATCTGGTCGCATTCCTTCAGGAAACTGCCGGCGCTCTCGCGCACCCGCAGCGGCACCAGCTGCCAGCCTTGGGCCAGCAGCCGCTCCCAGTCGTACAGCAGGTAGAACAGCACGACCGGCAGCAGCACCAGATTGCCGACGATCGCCAGCAGGAAGCTGCCACCGATGCGCGCGGAGCTGAGTCCGGTGGCGATCCAGTCCTCGACGTTCGCGTCCAGGTACTTCAGCACGAAGGCCTTGATGCTGGCCGCGTCCAGCGAGGCATTGACGCCGTGCGACTGCAGCCAGGGCACGACGTGCTCGTTCAATGCCGCCGCCATCAACGGAATCTGCTGTTTCAGCAACGGCAGCTCCTTGCTGAGGATCGGGATCACCAGCAGCAGCGCGATCGTGACGACAAGGATCAGCACCAGCTCCACGATCGCCACCGCCATCGCGCGCGGCACGCGCCGCCGCGCCAGCGCACCGACGGCCGGCGCCAGCGCATAGGCCAGCACCGCCGCCAGGATGAAGGGCGCCAGCACCGGCGAGAGCAGCCAGAGCAGCGCGAAAGCGGCGATGGCCAGCGCGGTCCAGGCCAGGGCGTGGCGTTGATGGGTGGTCAGTGTCATGGATGGCCGGCGATTCTAGTCAGTGCAGCGGGGGGTCCCCGCGTTCCCGCAGGGACTGCAGGCGCTGGCGCAGGGCTTCGGCATCCGCCGCCTGGGGTTCACGCTCCAGGTAGTGGGCCAGGTCGGCGGCAGCCATGGGCCAGTGGCCCAGCGCTTCCAGCACCAAGCCGCGGTCGCGCCGCTCTGCGGCTTCGTCGGGCAGCAGCAGCACCAGGCGCTGCTGCACGGCCAGCAGCCGCGGCAGGTCGTCGGCGACGCGGTGAATTTCCTTCAGGTTGCGCAGCATCCGCGCCAGGATCTGGCGCGGCGCGGCCGCCTGCAGGAACAGCTCGATCGGCAGCTCGACGTCGTCCGGCAGGCCGCTGCCCTGGCGGTAGGCCTGCAGGAATTCGTCCAGCCGCCCGCGCGACAGCGACTGGCCGGTGAACGGATCGATCACGACCTCATGCGCATCGATCCTCAGCTTGACCAGGAAGTGACCGGGGAAGGCGATGCCCTGCACGCGCAGGCCGATCTGCGCAGCCAGCTCGATGAAGATCACGGCCAGGCTGATCGGGATGCCGCGCCGGGTCTCCAGCACCTGGTGGATGTAACTGTTGCCGCGCTCGTAGTAGTTGTTGACGTTGCCGGCGAAGCCCAGCTCGGCATGGAAGTAGCGCGTCAACAGGCGCAGCCGGTGCGCCGGCGAGGCGTCGGCCGGCAGGCGCTGGCGCAGCCGCGCGGCCAGGGTGTCGACCTCGGCCAGCACGGCCTGCGCGTCCAGGCCCGGCACCTCGTCCTGCGCGATCGAGATGGCGGCTTCCAGCAGGTTGAGACTCGCGTCTTCGGCCACCAGCGTCGCGAAGTACTCGAGCGGCGTCGGCGCGGAGAGGCGCAGCGGATGTGTCGTCATACCCCGCGACGCAGGAAAGGTTTCAGCTTCAGGCCGACGGCCATCAGCACGGCGAAATAGAGCAGTGCCGACGCAACGAGCCCGCCCGCGAGCCAGAGCGCGCGCAGGCCCTCATGGCTGCCCAGCGCGATCCAGTCCAGCCGCTCGCTCAGGTACCACTGCAGCGCGCCCATCGCCGCGCTGGCGATCGCCACACGCAGCAGGAACGGCGTCCAGCCCTTCTTCGGCGTGTAGCTGCCGACCTTGCGCAGGCCGCGCAGCAGCATGCCGGCGTTGACCATGGCGCCGAGACCGATCGACAGGGCCAGGCCCGCCACGCCCAGCAGCGGTACGAAGACGAGGTTCATCAGCTGCGTCATCACCAGCACGGCGATGGCGATGCGCACTGGCGTCTTCATGTCCTGGCTCGCATAGAAGCCCGGCGCCAGCACCTTGACCGCCACCAGGCCCAGCAGGCCGAAGCCATACGCCATCACCGCGTGCGTGGTGTGCAGCACATCTTCGGCATGGAAGTGGCCGCGGTTGTAGAGCACCGCGACCATCGGCTCGGCGAAGGCCAGCAGCGCGATGCCGCAAGGCACGGCCAGCAGGCACACAAGCCGCAGCCCCCAATCGAGCAGGTTGGAATACGCTTCCATATCGCCCTTGGCGCGGACGCTCGACAGCTGCGGCGTCAGCACCGCGCCGAGCGCTACGCCCAGCAGCGAAATCGGGAACTCCATCAGCCGGTCCGCATAGGTCAGCCAGCTGGTGGCACCCACGCTGACCGCCAGGGCCAGCTGCGTGTTGATCAGCAGCGACAGCTGCGACACGCCGACGCCGATCAACGCCGGGCCCATCTGCGTCAGCACGCGCCTGACGCCCGGATGCGCCCAGGCCTGGCGCAGCGGCATCGGCCGCGGCATCACGTGGATGCGCGCCAGCGCCGGCACCTGCGCCACCAGTTGCAGGATGCCGCCGATCATCACGCCGATGGCCATCGAGTAGATCGGCCGAAAACCCCAGCCGGCCATATGGGGCGTCAGCCACCAGCCGCAGAAGATGACGCTCAGGTTCAGCAGCACCGGCGTCACCGCCGCCACCATGAAGCGGCGCCAGGTGTTCAGGATGCCGCCAGCCAGCGCCACCAGCGAGATGCAGCCGATGTAGGGGAACATCCACCGGGTCATGACGATGGCGGCGTCACGGCCGTCGTCCGTCAGATTGGCGCCGAGCATCCAGACCAGCACCGGCGCGCCGATGATGCCGACGATGCTCAGCACGACCATCGCCCAGGTCATCACAGTCGCCACCGCATCTATCAAGGCTCGCGTCGCCTCATCGCCGTCGCGCTCGCGGGCGCCGGCCAGGATGGGCACGAAGGCCTGCGAGAACGCGCCCTCCGCGGACAGCCTCCGCAGCAGGTTCGGAATACGCAGCGCCACGAGGTAGGCATCGGTCATCGCGCTGGCACCGAACAGCGCGGCGAGCATCTGCTCTCGGACCAGACCCAGGATGCGCGACGCCAGCGTCAGGACGGAAATCAGGGAGGCGGCACGCAGCAGGTTCATGGGCAGGGAGGAGGGAGCGGAGCGATCGCGGAACGACCAACAGCGCCTCGCGATCGAGCGCAAGGCGGGCGCATTATCATCCGCGCCCTTCCCTCTCGCTGGCAGGAACGATGACGACTTTGTCATCCGCGCTGTTTCACTGCTATACTCGCGGTCTTTGCACCAACTGGGTAGAACTACAGCATGGCAACTTCGTCCAAAGCCAAGAAGACCGTCCGCACCGCATCGGGCCTGAAGCGCGCCCGCCAGGACGTCAAGCTCAACGCAGCCAACACGGCTCTGCGCTCCCAATTCCGCACGGTCGTCAAGAACGTGCAAAAGGCCGTCGTCGCTGGCGACAAGGCCAAGGCCGCTGACCTCTTCAAGCACGCCCAGTCGGTCATCGACTCGGTCGCCGACAAGGGCATCTTCCACAAGAACAAGGCCGCTCGCCACAAGAGCCGCCTGTCGGCCAAGATCAAGGCCCTGGCCGCCTAATCAACACCAGTTCCGGTGCAAAGCAACAAGGCCCGCGAAAGCGGGCCTTTTTGTTTGTCCAGCCGGATCCGCCGCCGTCAATGCCGCTGGCCGGGCACCAGGCCCTGCATCCGGCGCATCTGCAGCCACTCGGTCACGGCGCGCGCCACCCAAGGCCCGTCGTCCAGCGGAAGATCGTGACCCGCCTGCGTGTGCAGGCGCAGCGGCACCCCCCAGGCACGACTGATAGCGCGGGAACAGCGCCAATCGATGACCTTGTCCGATTCGCTGCACAAGAGCAGCATCGGCGCCGCCGGGCGGGCCCGGCTGGCCCGATAGCTCGCCGCGGCAAACCACTGGCGCAGCGTGTTGCGCAAGCCTACCGGGTGTTTGCGCTGCAGCCGAACCCATTCGTCCAGCATGCCCTCGCCGCGCGGCAGCAGGCGCGTCGTCAGATCCAGCACCTGCGCCTCGCGCCGACGCGCGCCCAGGCGCGTAAGGCTCAGCAGCAGCAACGCCAAGTAGCGCAGCGGCTGGAAGCGCCGATGAAAGGCCGAGAACGGCCGCAGGCTGGTGTTGATCAGCACCGCGCCGCTGACCTCGCGCGGATGGCGCGCCACCCAGTCGGTCACCACGGCAGCACCCAGCGACATCGCCAACAGATGGATCGGTCCGCTCACACCGCGCTGCTTCAGCTCGGCACGACAGGCCTCGACGATGGCCGGCACCTGCATGGGGCTGGGCCGATCGTGCAGTACGCCGGTGCCGGGCAGATCCAGCAGGATCAGCTGCGCACCGGGTTGCTCCTGCTCCAGTTGCTCCCGCAATACGGCGGGGAACGCGCCCCAATGGCCGCTCTCGCGGGACAGTCCACGCAACAGCACCCACACAGCAGGCGCGCGCTGGCTTGCGCTCATGCCGACTTCCCCACCTTGATCCCCTCCGCCCGCGCGAACATCGCACGACCCTCTGGCGCGCATTATGCGGACATAACGCCGAATTCGGAGTGATTCGCGTCGCCCGCTTCGGGGATGGCTCAGCGCGCGCGCAACACCGATTGGCACAGGGCTGCAGCGGCATCCTCGGTCAGCTCGCCCAGCCGCGCCAGCAGTTCGGACTGCGTCAGCAACACGAACTCGGCGACCTCGCCATCCTGGTTCGCTGGCTCGAAGTCATCGGGAAGCAGCAGGTCGAACACGTGCAGCACCTCGTCGTGCCAGCCTTCGGGCTCCGCGCGTCGCGTGCGCACCGCGCCGCGGGCGATGAGTCCCTGCGCGAGAGCCGGCGGCACGCCAGCCTCCTCGAACAGCTCACGGCGCGCGCAATCGAGGATGTCCTCGCCAGCACCCAGGCCGCCCGCGGCCAAGCTGTCCAGCCGGCCCGGATCGATCGCCTTGTGCGGCGCGCGCCGGCCACACCAGACGCGCCCGTCGGCCCGGAATCCGTTGATGTGAACGGCCCGGCTCATCAGCCCGAAGAAGCGGAAGGCCGCACGCTCCAGCTGGAACAGCTCCGCGCCGAAGGCCAGACAGGGTTCCGCCACCGGCGCTTCGCAGCGATAGCGCTCGTCACGCCAGCCGCTGACCGCACCCTGCTCGCGCAGCACCAGCGCGGCCGCCTGGATCTGCGCGGAGCGCTCGGACGGATCTTCACTGCCAGGCTGCCAGCGGATCACCGCATGGTCGACGTGCGCCGTGGGCAGCGCGCGCAGCAGCAACTCGGCCCGGTGGTCTTCGACCTGGCCGATCGGCAAGTCGTCGAGAAAGAACTGCAAGTCAGCGCAAGGCCAGGTTGAGCTGGTCGATCACCTCGGCCCAGTCCGCATCACGGCGCACCTCGTCGCCCAGCAGTGCAGCCTGGGCCGGCGTCCAAAAGGGAGCTTGCGCCAGCAGCACGTCCGGCGGCAGCGGGCGGTGACGCCGAATGAAGGCGCCGATCGATGCGTCGTCGTCCGGCAAGCCCAGCTGGGCGAACAACTCGGAGAAGCGGTGGTGGCTGGCGTCCATGGAAGAAATCCTTTCCTTGCGGTCCCTGGCAATTGTCGAGCCGGCCCGAGGCGCGCTGGAATGAAAAAACCACGCGAGGCATGCGCCTGGCGTGGTCTTGTGTCTTGGTGGGCGGTGAGGGTTTCGAACCCCCGACCCCGACAGTGTGAATGTCGTGCTCTACCCCTGAGCTAACCGCCCTGAATTCATTTCAGTTCATTTCCGATCGAGACCACCAATCCTCAGATTGGTGGGCGGTGAGGGTTTCGAACCCCCGACCCCCACAGTGTGAATGTGATGCTCTACCCCTGAGCTAACCGCCCGATCGTCTCGTCGCTGCCTTCGCAGCGACGAAGCCCGCGATTATGCCATGCAATTTGCGGGCTTCAAGAAACTTGCGTCTCTTCCTGCCAGATCCGCTTGCCGCCGCTGGCCTTGTCCAGTTCGCCCATGACCTTGGCATGCGCCGCCAGCTCCGTTTCGCTGGCCTGCAGCACCGGCAGCGCATAGCGGCTCAGATCGACGGCAGCGACGCGGATCTCGCCGCCCGCCGATGCGCCCTCGCCCGCCGAATCGTCGATGACCAGCGAATCCTGCCCGCGGGTCATGTTGATGTAGACCTGGGCCAGCAGCTCGGCGTCGATGTGGGCGCCGTGCAGCTCGCGCTTGGAGTTGTCCACGTCCAGCCGGCTGCACAGCGCGTCCAGCGAGTTCTTCTTGCCCGGGAACATCTCCCGCGCCATCAGCAGCGTGTCGCGGACGCCGCTGACCACGTCGTTGATCGGCGGGCGGCCGAGGCGCTTCATCTCGGCGTTGACGAAGCCGAGGTCGAACGGTGCGTTGTGAATCACAAGCTCCGAGTCCGCGACGAACTCGATGAACTCGTCGACGATCTGGGCGAACTTGGGCTTGTCGGCGAGGAAGGCCTCGGTGATGCCGTGCACCGCCAGCGCGTCTTCATGACTGGCGCGCTCGGGGTTGATGTAGAGGTGCAGGTAGCGCCCGGTCAACTGCCGGTTGATCATCTCTACGCAGCCGATTTCAAGGATGCGATCGCCGCCCGCTGCTTCCAGGCCGGTGGTTTCCGTGTCGAAAAAGATCTGGCGCATTTCAGTTCTTCTCCCGCTTCGAGGCCCAGGCCCAGATCACGATGCCGGCCAGCACCATCGGCACGCACAGCCACTGGCCTTGGCTCAGATGCAGCCAGCGGCTGTCCAGCGGCAGGAAGTCATCCGGCTCGCGGAAGTATTCGGCCGCGAAGCGCAGGATGCCGTAGCCCACCAGGAAGAGGCCCGACACCTGGCCGGTCTTGCGCGGCTGGCGCGAGTAGAGCCACAGCAGCACGAACAGCAGCAGGCCTTCGCCGAGGAACTGGTAGATCTGCGAAGGATGGCGCGGGATACCGCCATCGTTGGCCTGCGGGAAGATCATCGCCCAGGGCAGGCTCGCATCGGCCTGCCGGCCCCACAGTTCGCCATTGATGAAGTTGCCCAGGCGCCCGGCCGCCAGGCCCGTCGGCACGCAGGGAGCGACCAGGTCGGCCACTTCAAAGAAGCTGCGGCCGCGCAGCCGCCCGAACAGCCACATCGCGGCGATGACGCCCAGCAACCCGCCGTGGAAAGCCATGCCGCCCTTCCAGACGGCAAAGATCTCCAGCAGGTTGTGGACGTAGTAGTCGGGCTTGTAGAACAGCACATAGCCCAGCCGCCCGCCGATCACGACGCCGAGCACGCCGAAGAACAGGATGTCGTCCACGTCGCGGCGGGTCCAGCCGGCCGCGGCCCACTGCGGCTGCTTCACGCGCAGGTTTGCCAGCCACAGGAACAGGCCGAAGGCGGCCAGGTAGGTCAGCCCGTACCAGTGAACACCGCCGGAGCCGATGTGGATGGCGATGGGATCGAATTGCGGATGAACGAGCATTCGGAGTCAGGCAGGAAGCGAGGCCGGGATCATACCGACGCGCCACTCACCCACGGCCTCAGCCCTGCCCCAGCTCTTCCAGCAGCTTGCGCGCGTCCTTCACGTTGGCCGGATTCGAGCGCTTGTTGGCGACGAAGCGCTCCAGCGCGCGTTGCGCGCCGGTCTTGTCACCCTTGTCGGCCAGTGCCTGGCCCAGGCGGTGGTCGATGGGCAGCTTGTCGGCGCCGTCTAGCGTCGCGGCCTTCTCGTACAGGCGGATCGCCTCATCCTGATGGCCCAGCGAGGCCTCGACGCGGCCCATGCCGTAGTAGCCCAGCGCGTGTTTCGGCCAGTCGCGCTGCAGCGCGTTGAAGATTTCGCGCGCCTTGTCCGGCTGCTTGGCCCACATCAGGTCGGTGCCAAGCTGACCCCAGGCCTCCCTGACGGCGAACTTCAGCGGCAGGTCATCACCCGGCTTGACGGCGCGCAGCTCGCGCTCCTCTTCCGCCCAGTTCTTGTCGTTGGCCGCGACCATGGCGCGCAGCAACCGGGCCTGCTCGGGCTGGCGGCTATTCAGATCGTCCGCAAGTTCCCGCGCCTTGGGCACGCTGCCGCCGACCATGCCCGGCACACGCAGGTAGAACTGCACCAGGCCCATGCGCGCCTCGAACAGCGTCGGATCGAGTTCCAGCGCGCGCTGCAGATTGCTCTTGACCTTGCCGGCCAACGAGATCGCCTTCATCGCACCGCCAGACAGCGCCTGCAGGCTTTGCACCGAGCCCAGCGCGTAGTAGCAGATGGCCTGGTCGGCATGCTTGGCGATGCAGCTCTCGGCCGTTCGCACGCCGGCGTCCAGCCGCGCGTTGTCGAGCCGGTCGCCCTGCGCCAGCGCCAGTGCGGCGAGGGCTTGCACATCATCGGGCCGGGACGCGAGCCTGGCCTGCGCGGCCTTCTCCAGCGACTCGGTCTGGCCCACATCCAGCCAGCCGGCCCATTGCGGGTCCTTCAGCGCCTGGGCCTGGGCGGTCGAGGCCAGGATCAGCGCAAATAACAGAATCGTTCGACGCATTGTTGGAACTACTGCAGTGGCAAGAGCCCTCAAGTATGGCCCTTGGAGCCAACCTGTTCCCGCGCATGGTCAACGAAGCGCAGCACCGCCGGCGCCGCGTCGGCGCGCCAGATCAGGCTGGTCTCGCAACGCGGCGCCGCGTCCGTCATCCGCTTGTAGACGACGCCGCTGCGCTGCAGGCTCGTCATGCCCTCCGGCACCCAGGCGGCGCCGATGCCGGCCGACACCAGGTTGACGATGGTCTGCATCTGGATCGCCTGCTGCGCGATCCGCGGCGTGGCCTGGCGTTCGCGGTAGAACGCCAGCACGGCGTCGTACAGCGAGGGCGCGATGTCGCGCGGGAAGATCACCAGCGGCAGGCCTAACGCATCATTCGCACGGAGGCGCGAGCGCTTCGCCAGCGGCTCCTCGGCACTCATCGCGAGCACCAGCGGCTCACGCACGATCGCCAGCGATTCGAAACCCTCCGGCACGGCCCCGGGCGCGTGCAGGATGAAGCCGGCATCGAGTTCGCCGGCCGCGAATTCGCGCAGCTGCACGTCCAGCGTCGCCTCGATCAGCGTGAGCTCGATCTCGGCGTGCTGCTCGCGGAAACGCCTGAGCCAGCGCGGCAACTCGCCATAGCCGACCGTAGAGACGAAGCCCAGCCGCACGCGCCCGCGCTGGCCGGCCGCGGCGGCCTGCACCAGCGGCGTGAGCGCCTGCGCATCGGCCAGCAGTTTCTCGGCCGCCGGCCGCAGCGCCTGGCCCGCGGGCGTCAGCGCCACCGAGCGGCTGGTGCGTTCGAACAGGGGCGCACCGAACTCGGCCTCCAGCTTGCGGATCGCCTGCGTCAGCGGTGGCTGGGTCATGTGCAGTCGCGCGGCAGCGCGACCGAAGTGGAGTTCCTCGGCCACGGTGAGGAACTGGCGCAGCGTCCGGATCTCCGGCATTGATACTCCAATCGAATCAATCAGCAATGAATAATATATTTGATGCGCTGTTGCAGGCCTCGGATACTGCGGGCCTGCAAGCAGGAGACAGCCAGCATGACCACCGACCAATTCAACCGCCGCTCAAAGAACATCACCGAGGGCGTGGCCCGCGCGCCGAACCGCTCCATGTACTACGGCATGGGCTACCAGGAGAGCGATTTCGGCAAGCCGATGATCGGCGTGGCCAACGGCCATTCGACGATCACGCCCTGCAACTCGGGCCTGCAGAAGCTCGCCGATGCCGCCGTGATCGGCCTGAAGGCCGCCGGCGCCAACGCGCAGCTGTTCGGCACGCCGACCATTTCCGACGGCATGGCGATGGGCACCGAGGGCATGAAGTACAGCCTGGTTTCACGCGAAGTGATTTCCGACTGCGTGGAGACCTGCGTCGGCGGCCAGTGGCTGGACGGCGTGATGGTGATCGGCGGCTGCGACAAGAACATGCCCGGCGGCATGATGGGCATGCTGCGCGCCAACGTGCCGGCCATCTACATCTACGGTGGCACGATCAAGCCGGGCCACTACAAGGGTCAGGACCTGAACATCGTCAGCGTGTTCGAGGCCGTGGGCCAGTTCAGCGCCGGCAATATGAGCGAAGAGGACTTCTGCCAGATCGAGAAACGCGCCATCCCCGGCAGCGGCTCCTGCGGCGGCATGTACACGGCCAACACGATGAGCTCGGCCTTCGAAGCGCTGGGCATGAGCCTGCCCTACTCGTCGTCGATGTCCAACGTCGAAGACGAGGTCGTCGAGAACACCAAGCGCGCCGCGGCCTACCTGGTCGAAGCCGTGAAGGCCGACCTCAAGCCGCGCGACATCGTCACCAAGAAGGCGATCGAGAACGCCGTGGCCGTCATCATGGCCACCGGCGGCTCCACCAACGCGGTGCTGCACTTCCTCGCCATCGCCCACGCGGCCGAGGTCGAGTGGACCATCGACGACTTCGAGCGCATGCGCAAGAAGATCCCGGTGCTGTGCGATCTGAAGCCCAGCGGCAAGTACCTGGCCGTGGACCTGCATAAGGCCGGCGGCATTCCCGCCGTGATGAAGACCCTGCTGAAGGCCGGCCTGCTGCACGGCGACGCGATCACCATCACCGGCAAGACCGTGGCCGAGAACCTCGCCGAGATCCCTGACCTGCGCGCCGATCAGGACGTGATCCGCGACGCCAGCAACCCGATCTACGCCCAGGGCCACCTCGCCATCCTGCGCGGCAACCTCTCGCCCGAAGGCTGCGTGGCCAAGATCACCGGCCTGAAGAACCCCGTCATCACCGGCCCCGCCCGCGTCTTCGACGACGAGCAGTCGGCCCTGGCCGCCATCATGGCCAAGCAGATCAAGGCCGGCGACGTGATGGTGCTCCGCTACCTCGGCCCCAAGGGCGGCCCCGGCATGCCCGAGATGCTGGCCCCCACCGGCGCGCTGATCGGCCAGGGCCTGGGCGAATCGGTCGGCCTGATCACCGACGGCCGCTTCTCCGGCGGCACCTGGGGCATGGTCGTCGGCCATGTCGCGCCGGAAGCCTACGAGGGCGGCAATATCGCGCTGATCCAGGAAGGCGACTCGATCACGATCGATGCGCACAAGCTGCTGCTTGAGCTGAACGTCGGCGACGAGGAACTCGCGCGCCGCCGCGCCGCCTGGAAGCAGCCCGCACCGCGCTACACGCGCGGCGTGCTGGCCAAGTTCGCGAAGAGCGCTTCCAGCGCGAGTTCCGGCGCGGTGCTCGACAAGTTCGACTGAGTCGACCGGCTCCGGAAATCAGGCGGCGCTGATTTCAGCGCCGCCTGTCTTTTTCGCCTTGGCCGAGGGCATTCATCGCCTTCTGCCGGCGGGCTTCCTTGCGTTCGTCCATCTTGTCCATCTCGCGCCGCTTCGTGTAGCCACTGGCATCGGCCCAGGCCCACCAAAGCACGGCGCCCGCGAACGGCGACAGCACCCACCACCAGGCCCATGCGGCCACCGGGCCGATGCCCAGCAGCTTCAGCAGGATCAGGAGCACTCCCAGGCCGACGAACCACATCTCTTCTTCTCCAGTGCAAAAGTCCCATGCGATAGCCGTCTGCAGACGGCAAGGCCGAACACTACAATGAATTCGTCTGCATGTCCGACGTCTCAATGGAAAGGAAGTCATGAAATCCTCCCTGATCGCACTGGCCGCCGTCGCTGCTGCCTTTGCCCTCCCCGCCACCGCCTTCGCCGAGGGCACGGCCGACCTGGCGCAGAAGAAGAACTGCATGGCCTGCCACTCGATCGACAAGAAGATCGTCGGCCCGGCCTACAAGGATGTGGCGGCCAAGTACGCCAAGGACAAGGACGCCGTCAAGAAGCTGACCGAGAAGGTGCTCAAGGGCGGCTCCGGCGTCTGGGGTCCGGTGCCGATGCCGGCCAACACGCAGGTGAGCGAAGCCGAAGCCACCGAACTGGTCAAGTGGGTCCTGTCGCAGAAGTGAACGTTCCCGCCTGACGCGAAGTAAGAAAAAAGCCCCGCACTGCGGGGCTTTTGTTTTGGTGCCGTCGCCGGCTCAGTAGGCTTGGCCCAGTTGCTCCAGGATCGCCGGGTTCTCGAGCGTGGACGTATCCTGCGTCACTGACTCGCCCTTTGCCACCGAGCGCAGCAGCCGGCGCATGATCTTGCCCGAGCGGGTCTTGGGCAGGTTGTCGCCGAAGCGGATGTCCTTGGGCTTGGCGATCGGGCCGATCTCCTTGGCGACCCAGTCGCGCAAGGTCTTGGCGATGGCCTTGGCCTCGTCGCCGGTGGGGCGCGGGCGCTTCAGCACGACGAAGGCGCAGATCGCCTCGCCGGTCGTGTCGTCCGGCCGGCCGACGACTGCGGCCTCGGCGACCAGCTCGGTGCAGCTGACCAGTGCCGACTCGATTTCCATCGTGCCCATCCGGTGGCCGGACACGTTCAGCACGTCGTCGATGCGGCCGGTGATGGTGAAGTAACCGGTCTGCGCATCGCGGATCGCGCCGTCGCCGGCCAGGTAGTAGCCCTTCAGCTCGGCCGGGTAGTAGCTCTTCTTGAAGCGCTCCGGGTCACCCCAGATCGTGCGGATCATCGAAGGCCAGGGCTTCTTGACGACCAGGATGCCGCCCTGCCCGTTGGGCACGTCGTTGCCGGTCTCGTCGACGATGGCCGCGGTGATGCCCGGGAACGGCAAGGTGCAGGAGCCGGGCACCAGGGTCGTCGCGCCGGGCAGCGGCGTGATCATGTGGCCGCCGGTCTCTGTCTGCCAGAAGGTGTCGACGATCGGGCAGCGGCCACCGCCGACGTGCTGGTGGTACCACTCCCAGGCGGCCGGGTTGATCGGCTCGCCGACCGAGCCGAGCAGGCGCAGGCTCGTCAGGTCATAACGCTTCGGATGGACGGACTCGTTGCCCTCGGCCGCCTTGATCAGCGAGCGGATGGCGGTCGGCGCCGTGTAGAAGATCGTGACCTTGTGCTTCTCGATCATCTGCCAGAAGCGGCCGGCGTCCGGATAGGTCGGGACGCTCTCGAAGACGATCTCGGTGCCGCCCAGCGCCAGCGGGCCGTAGGCGATGTAGGTGTGGCCGGTCACCCAGCCGATGTCGGCCGTGCACCAGAAGACATCGTCGGGCTTCAGGTCGAAGGTCCACTTGGTCGTCAGCGCCGCATGCAGCAGGTAGCCGCCGGTGCTGTGCTGCACGCCCTTGGGCTTGCCGGTGGAGCCGCTGGTGTAGAGCAGGAACAGCGGGTGCTCGGCCTCGACCCATTCGGGTTCGCAGGTGGCGCTGAGGTTCGCCGTTACGTCGTGCAGCCAGGCGTCGCGGCCTTCCGTCCAGCCTACCTTGCCGCCGGTGCGCTTGTAGACGATCACATCCTTCAGGCTCGGGCAGGCGCCATCGGCCAGCGCCTCGTCGACGATGGCCTTCAGCGGCAGCGACTTGCCGCCGCGCTGCTGCTCGTCGGCGGTGAGGATCATCACGGCGCCGGCATCGTTGACGCGGTCGCGCAGGCTCTGCGCCGAGAAGCCGCCGAACACGACCGAATGGGTGGCGCCGATGCGCGCGCAGGCCTGCATCGCGGCCACGCCCTCGATCGACATCGGCATGTAGATGACGACACGGTCGCCCTTCTTCACGCCCTTGGCCTTCAGCGCGTTGGCAAGCGTGCCGACGCGAGCGAGCAACTCGCTGTAGCTGACCTTCGTCACCGCGCCGTCGTCGGCCTCGAAGATGATCGCCGTCTTATCGCCGAGGCCCGCTTCCACATTGCGGTCCAGGCAGTTGTAGGAGACGTTCAGCCGGCCGTCCTCGAACCACTTGAAGAATGGCGCGTCGCTGTCGTTAAGCACCTTCGTGAACGGCGTCTTCCAGCTGAGCAGTTCACGCGCCAGGCGCGCCCAGAAGGCTTCGTGGTCGGCTTCGGCCTCGTCCACCAGCGCCTGGTAGCCGGCCATGCCCTTGACGTGCGCCGTGGCCTGCCACTCGGCGCTGGGAGGATAGAGATGGGTCTCGCTCATGATGCTTGTCTCCGGGGAATTGAATTCTCGAATTGCCGCGACTTTGCCGGCAGTCTCTGACGAAGGACTTACTGCCCAGCGATCTGCTCGGCGTACTCGTACAACGCGCCGAGGATGTCCTGGCCCCGCTCGTCCTCGTCGCCCAGTTGCTCGCCAAGCTCGTCGATGCGCTCCGTGTACGGACCCACCGTCTGCTGCAGCCGCGCGGCGCAGTGCGCCTGCCAGCGCTCGCCTTCGGCTTCCGACAGGCTCGCCGGGAAGTTGCGCGCACGCCA
This sequence comes from Roseateles agri, assembly GCF_034043675.1. Taxonomy (NCBI): domain Bacteria; kingdom Pseudomonadati; phylum Pseudomonadota; class Betaproteobacteria; order Burkholderiales; family Sphaerotilaceae; genus Roseateles; species Roseateles agri. Next base: position 190,594 of record NZ_JAXCLA010000005.1, read on the forward strand.
GCGGAAGACGAGCTCGTCCAGCCGCTCGTCGGCGAAGTTCAGCTTGCCCTCGCCGGCGCGCTGGGCCAGCTGCTCGGGCGAGCTCGCGCGCACGCGCTGCAGCGCGCGCTTGTCGTCGGCGCCGAGGAAGCCGCCGTACAGGTCTTCGTCCACATCGCCGGGTGGCAGCGGCTCGCGCTTGAACACCGCCGGCCACAGGCCGTCCAGCAGCTTGCTCTTCTCGGCCAGCAATCGCGCGTGGGCGAGGCCCTGCTCGATGTCCAGGCCCCACTTCTCGGCCATCGCGGGCGACAGCGTCTTCGGGTTGCCGATCACGATCGGCGACTTGTTGACGTGGATGGTCTTGATCGGCAGCCGGCTCGTGCCTTCCGGCAGGTCCTCCTGCTTGACGAACATGCGGGCGCGGATCGCCTCGGCGTTCAGCTCCAGCAGCTCGCTCGGATCGGTGCCGAGGTCCCAGACGATCAGCTCGTTCTTGTTCGTCGGGTGGGGCGCCAGCGGCCAGACGAAGCCGATGCAGCCGCGCTCCGGGCCGTACATGCCGCTCACATGCAGGAAGGGCTTGCCCACGCCGATCTCGGCCCACACGGCTTCCTTGCGGCGCAGCCGCAGGCAGAACTCGAACAGCTTGGGCTGCGCCGTCTTCAGCAGGCGCGCCAGGGCGATCGTCGCACGCACGTCGGACAGCGCATCGTGCGCGGCTTCGTGCGACAGACCGTTGGCCGCGGTCAGGTGCTCCAGCTTGAACGAAGGGCGGCCGTCCTCGTGCTTGGGCCAGTTGATGCCCTCCGGCCGCAGCGCGTACGCACAGCGCACGACGTCGAGCAGGTCCCAGCGGCCGCAGTCGTTCTGCCATTCGCGCGCATACGGGTCCATCAGGTTGCGCCAGAACAGGTAGCGCGTGACTTCGTCGTCGAAGCGGATCGTGTTGTAACCGAGGCCGATGGTGCCGGGCCGGGCCAGCTCGGCCTCGATCAGATCGGCGAACTGGTGTTCGGGCACGCCCTGGGCCAGGCAGGTCTGCGGCAGGATGCCGGTCAGCAGGCAGGATTCAGGGTCGGGCAGGAAATCCGGCGCGGGCTGGCAATAGACCATCAGCGGCTCGCCGATCTCGTTCAGGTCCGCATCGGTGCGGATGCCGGCGAACTGGGCCGGCCGATTGCGGCGCGGCACGCGGCCGAAGGTCTCGTAGTCGTGCCAGTAGAAGGAAAAGTCGCTCATGGCGGCACGATAGCAGGTGGTCATAATCGTCGGCTGCTTTCCCGCTCCCGTGCCCAATGGAAAAACCGACCCCTGCCCAGCTGAAACTCTTCGCCGCGATCCTCGCGGGCATGCTGGCCCTGCTGGTCCTGCTGGCCGCCATCGCCGCCGCGGTGGTCTACCCGAACCTGCCCGACATTTCCGAGCTGAAGGACTACCAGCCCAAGCAGCCGCTGCGCGTCTACACCGCCGACGAGGTGCAGATCGGCGAGTACGGTGCGGAGCGCCGCAACTTCCTGCCGCTCGACCAGATCCCGAAGCTGATGCAGGACGCCCTGCTCGCCACCGAGGACGCCGACTTCTACGAGCACGGCGCCCTCAGCTACACCGGCATCGCCCGCGCGCTGCTGACCAATCTGCTGCACGGCAAGACCGTCGGCGGTGCCTCCACGATCACGCAGCAGCTTGCCCGCACCCTCTACCTGACGCGCAAGAAGGCCTACTCGCGCAAGTTCATCGAGATGCTGCTGTCGCGCAAGATCGAGAACGAGCTGTCGAAGAAGGAGATCCTCGAGATCTACATGAATCAGATCTACCTGGGGCAGAAGGCCTACGGCTTCGAGGGCGCCGCCAACACCTACTTCGGCAAGAGCCTGAAGGAGCTGTCGATCGCCGAGACGGCCATGCTGGCCGGCCTGCCGCAGAACCCTGGCTACGCGAACCCGATCGTCAACTTCGACCGCGCCAAGCGCCGCCAGGGCGTCGTGCTCGACCGCATGCTGGCCACCGGCGTCATCACCGACAAGCAGGCCGAGGCCGCGCGCGACGAGAAGCTGCACATCCGCAGCGCGCAGGACGCCCGCATCCATGCCGAATACGCCGCCGAGATGGCTCGCCAACTGGTCTTCGCCAAGTTCGGCGAGGAGAGCTACACCCGCGGCCTGAAGGTCTACACCACGCTGGTCGCCACCGAGCAGCAGACGGCGTATCACGCGCTGCGCCGCAGCCTGATGGACTACGAGCGCCGCAAGCCCTATCGCGGCCCCGAAGGCTTCGTCGAGCTGCCTGAGCCGACGGCGGACAACGGTGCCGAGATCGACTCCGCCATCGACGACGCGCTGAGCGACCACGCCGACAACGACGAACTGCGCTCCGCCGTCGTCACCGGGGTGTCGGCCGGCAAGGTGCAGGCCAGCCTGCAGGGCGGCGAAGACCTGACGATCACCGGCGACGGCCTGCGCGGCGCGCAGTCGGCGCTGTCGGACAAGGCCAAGGACGGCCAGCGCATCCGCCGCGGCTCGATCATCCGCGTGCTGCGCGGCGCGCCGACCAAGGCCGCGCCGGCCGGCGCCTGGGCCATCGTGCAGACGCCCGAGGCCGAGGGCGCCTTCGTCGCGATGGAGCCGGCCAGCGGCCGCGTCCATGCGCTGGTGGGCGGCTTCGATTTCTCGCGCAACCAGTTCAACCACGTCACGCAGGCCTGGCGCCAGCCCGGCTCAAGCTTCAAGCCCTTCGTCTACTCGGCGGCACTGGAAGCAGGCGTGACGCCGTCCACCATCGTCAACGACGCGCCGCTGACGATCGGCGACTGGTCGCCCAAGAATTACGAGGGCACTTTCGACGGCCCAATGACCGTGCGCCAGGCCCTGGCCCATTCGAAGAACCTGGTGACGGTGCGGCTGATGCAGCTGATCGGCCCTACCCGTGCGCGCCAATGGGCGGCCAAGTTCGGCTTCGACATCGACAAGCAGCCGGACAACCTGACGCTCTCGCTGGGCTCGGGCTCGGTGACGCCGTTCCAGATGGTCAGCGCCTATTCGGTATTCGCCAACGGCGGCTACAAGGTCGCGCCGGTGGTCATCACGAAGATCGTCGACAGCCGCGGCGCCGTGCTGTTCGACGGCGCCACGCCGGCCGCGCCGAGCGAGGACCAGCGCGCCATCCCCGAGCGCAACGCCTTCGTCATCAGCAGCCTGCTGCAGGAGGTGACGCGCAGCGGCACCGCCGCCGCCGCCCAGGCCCAGCTCGGCCGGCCCGACCTCTACGGCAAGACCGGCACCACCAACGACTCCGTGGACAACTGGTTCGCCGGCTTCCAGCCCGGCCTCGCGGTCGTCGTCTGGGTCGGCTACGACCAGCCGCGCGGCCTGGGCGCGCGCGAGACCGGCGGTGGCCTCTCGTTGCCCGTCTGGATCGACTACATGCGTGTGGCGCTGAAGGGACAACCGGTCAAGGAAATCGAACCGGTCGAAGGCGTTGTCCAGTCCAATGGCGACTGGGCCTTCGACGAGTACGCAGGCGACGCCGGCATCCGGACCGTGGGCATGGAGCCCGACCCGGCGGCGAGCGCGCCGGCCAATGATCCTTCCGGCGCCCTGCTGCCGGCGGCACCCGCATCGAAGCCTTCGTACCTGAACTAGAACAGACGGAGACGGGAAGCATGCGAAGACATCCTTGGGTGCCAGGCCTTGCCTTGATGCTGCTTCTCGGACTGGCCCGAGCCGAAGAGACGCTGACGACCGATCGCCCCGACTTCTCCGAATCGCCCGAGGTCGTCGGCCGCGGCCGTTTCCAGATCGAGACCAGCATCGCCTTCGAGCGCGACAAGCACGAGGGCACGCGCACCCGCAGCACGCCGACGCTGCTGCGCCTGGGCATCAACGACAGCTGGGAGTTGCGCCTGGAAACGGACGGCCTGCTGCGCCAGCGCGATACCGACACCGGCCGCACCGTCAGCGGCAGCGCCGATCCCTCGCTGGGCCTGAAGTGGCATATGCAGGATGGCGACGAAGACGACGGCGTACCCAGCATGGCCCTGCTCTTCCACGTCGATGCCGACACGGGCTCGCCGGCCTTCCGCGGCCGTGGCCTGCGGCCTTCGCTGCGCTGGGTGTCCGAGTGGGAGTTCGACGACGGCTGGTCGCTGGGCGTGATGCCCGGCATCGTCTACGACAAGAACCCCGACACCGACAAGCGCTTTGCCAGCGGCCTGCTGGCGCTGGCCCTGGGCAAGCAGCTGACGCCCAAGCTGAGCCTGGTGGCCGAGCTGGCCGCGCGGCGCGTGGCGGGCAAGCGCAACGGCGGCAATGAGTTCACTTTCGACCCGGCCGTCGCCTACCTGATCGGTGATCTTGCGCAGATCGACTTCGGCATCGACTTCGGCCTGAACCGCAATGCGCCGGATACGACGGTGGCGCTGGGCCTGTCCATCAAGTTCTGAGGCTCGCCATGTTTCGAACCCTGACCGCCGCGCTGATCCTCAGCGCCGTCGCCGCAGCCGCTCACGCGGACGACGACGCCATCTCGCCCGACCGGCCCAACATCGCCAACAGCCCGGATGTGGTCGGCCGCGGCACCGCGCAGATCGAGACCGGCCTGGCCGGCACCAGCGACTCCGGTGCCCACGCGCTGGGCCTGCCCTGGCTGCTGCGCGTCGGCCTGTCCGATACGCTGGAGTTGCGCCTGGACAGCGGCGGCTACCAGCGCGTGCGCCAGGACGGCGTCACGGTCAAGGGCTGGAACGACGTGGGCCTGGGCTTCAAATGGCACCTCACCGATGGCGGCGGCGCCATGCCCGGCATCGGCCTGCTGGGCCATCTGAGCTTCGCCAGCGGCTCCACCGACCTGCGCGGCCAGGGCACGCGACCCGAGGTCGACCTCGCCCTGCACTGGGAGCTGGGCGCCGGCTACGACCTCAGCGTGATGCCCGGCATCTACCAGGACCGCAACGACGCCGGCCAGCGCTACACCGGCGGCGTGCTGGCGGCGAGCATCGGTAAGGACCTGTCCGAAGACACCAATGCCTTCCTCGAGGTCGCCGGCCAGCGCCTGGCCTCGGCCCGCAACGGCGGCCGGCTGGTGACGCTGGACACGGGGGTGACCCACCGGCTGAGCAAGGACATGCAGGTCGATGCCGCGCTGTTCCGCGGGCTCGACCGCGAGAGCCCCGACTGGCAGTGGACCGTCGGGCTCTCGCTGCGCTGGTAGGCGCTTAGAGCTTACGGACGACGATGCTGCCGACCGAGTAGCCGGCGCCGAACGAGCAGATCACGCCCAGGTCGCCGGCCACCAGGCCGCCGCGATGTTCGTGGAACGCGATGATCGAGCCGGCCGAGGCCGTGTTGGCGTAGGTATCCAGGATCAGCGGCGCCAAGTCGGGGCCGACTTCACCGCCGACCAGCTTCTTGATCACGAGCTGGTTCATGCCCAGGTTGGCCTGGTGCAGCCAGTAACGGCGAACTTCAGCGGGCTGCTTGTCCAGCGCGGCCAGATGGCCTTCGATGTGGGCGGCGGCAATCGGCACCACCTCCTTGAACACTTTGCGGCCTTCCTGGCGGAACAGCTTGTCGCGAGCGTCGGGGTCGCTGTCCTCGGCCTTGTTGAGGAAGCCGAAGTTGTTGCGGATGTTGTTCGAGAACTGCGTGGCCAGCTTCGTGCCCAGCACTTCCCACTGCTCGCTGGACGTCGCGGTTTCAGCGCGTTCCAGCACCATCGCCGTGCAGACGTCGCCGAAGATGAAGTGGCAGTCGCGATCCTTCCAGGCCAGGTGGGCGGAGGTGATCTCGGGGTTGACCATCAGCACGCACTTCGCGGTGCCGGCCTTCAGCGCGTTGACCGCCTGCTCGATCGCGAAGGTGGCGGCCGAGCAGGCCACGTTCATGTCGAAGCCGTAGCCGCCGGCGCCCAGCGCCTGCTGGATCTCGATGGCCATGGCCGGGTAGGCGCGCTGCATGTTGGCGCTGGAGCAGATGACGAAGTCCACGTCCTCGGGCTTCTTGTTCGCGGCGGCCAGCGCTTTCTTCGCCGCATCGACGGCGATCTCGGCCATCAGCGAGAGCTGGTCGTCGGCGCGCTCCTCGAAGTGTGGGTACATGCGCTGCGGGTCGAGCACGCCCTGCTCCTCGATCACGTAGCGCTGCTTGATGCCGGAGGCTTTCTCGATGAATTCGACGCTGGAGTGCGTCAGCGCGACGGCCGTACCGTCGGCGATCTGCGCGGCGTTCTTCTCGTTCTGGAGATCGGCGTACTGGTTGAAGGCCTCGACCAGTTCGGCGTTGGTGATGATGTGCGGAGGCTGGTACAGGCCAGTGCCGCTGATGACGATGGTGCTCATGGGCGGGGAGTTTAGCGAGTCGCACCAGCGTGAAGCAGCCCCGGCTGCACTGCCCCGGGAAAGTGCGTAGAATCAATCACCGGGCCCAAATTTTGGACGCCCGGTTTTTTACGCCCGCACCTCTCCTTGCTGAGGGGCTTCGCCGGCGGACCGGTCTCCAAGTCAAGCGCTCGCAGCCCAGGCGGTGCACTGCATGAACGCACCCCGACATTGCGACTTGAACCCAAATGGAAATCTTCGACTACGACAACATCCTCCTGCTGCCACGCAAGTGCCGCGTGGAGAGTCGTTCCGACTGCGACACCTCGATCGAGTTCGGCCCGCGCCGCTTCAAGCTGCCCGTCGTGCCCGCGAACATGAAGACGGTGCTGGACGAGCCGATCACAGAATGGCTCGCCGCCAACGGTTACTTCTACGTGATGCACCGCTTCGACCTGGACACGGTCGCCTACGCCAAGCAGATGCGCAGCAAGGGCCTGTTCGTCTCGATCAGCTCGGGCGTCAAGCCGGCTGACTACGCGATCATCGACCGCCTCGCGGCCGAGGGCGTGGGCGCCGACTACATCACCATCGACATCGCCCATGGCCATGCCGACAGCGTGCAGCGCATGATCGCCCACATCAAGGAGAAACTGCCGAACACCTTCGTGATCGCCGGCAACGTGGGCACGCCCGAGGGCGTGATCGACCTGGAGAACTGGGGCGCCGACGCGACCAAGGTCGGCATCGGCCCGGGCAAGGTCTGCATCACGCGGCTGAAGACCGGCTTCGGCACCGGCGGCTGGCAGCTCTCGGCGCTGAAGTGGTGCGCCCGCGTGGCGACCAAGCCCATCGTCGCTGACGGCGGCATCCGCCACCATGGCGACATCGCCAAGAGCGTGCGCTTCGGCGCCTCGATGGTGATGATCGGCTCGCTGTTCGCCGGCCACGAGGAATCGCCCGGCAAGACGGTCGAGGTCGACGGCAAGCTGTTCAAGGAGTACTACGGTTCGGCCTCGGACTTCAACAAGGGCGAGTACAAGCACGTCGAAGGCAAGCGCATCCTGGAGCCGGTCAAGGGCAAGCTGGCGGACACGCTGCGCGAGATGGAAGAGGACGTGCAGAGCTCGGTGTCGTACGCCGGCGGCAAGACGCTGGCGGATCTGCGCAAGGTGAACTATGTGATCCTGGGCGGGGAAAACGCAGGGGAACACCTGTTCATGTGATCGGCAGGTTCAACGTCACTTCGAGTCCCGGAGTGACGTTGCGAATCTCCAAGCGGCCGCCATGTGCGGCCGCGATCATTTTGCAGAGGTTCAGGCCCAGGCCGACGCCGCCGTCGTTGCGGGTACGGGCCGCATCGGGCCGGAAGAACGGCTCGCCCAGGTGCTCCAGCGCCTCGGCCGGCACGCCCGGGCCGTGGTCGCGCACCGACAGCAGCAAGACCTGGCCCTCGCGGCGCAGCGAGACGATCACCGGCCCGCGCGAGGCATCGTTGTGGCGCTTCGCGTTCTCGACGAGATTGCGCAGCAGCAACTGCAACCGCAGCGGGTCGAGCTGCAGCAGCGGCAGGCCAGGCTCGATTTGGACGTCCACACCCTCCTGCGCCCTCACCAGCGCCGCCAGGTCCACCGCCTGCAGTTGCAACGCGCTGTGGCCCGCACCCAGGCGCTCGCTCTCCAGCAGCGCCTCGATCAGCACCCGCATCTCGCCCAGGTCCTTCAGCAGCGCATCGCGCGACGCGCCCTCCTCGATCAGTTCGGCATGCAGGCGTGCGCGAGTCAGCGGTGACCGCAACTCGTGGCTGATCGCCAGCAGCAGCGCGCGCTTGCCGTCCAGCATCGCCTGGATGTCGGTGGCCATGTCGTTGAAGCGGCGCGTCAGGTCGCCGATCTCGTCGTTGCCCAGCACCGGCATGCGGAAGCCGAAATCGCCGCGGCCATAGGCCTGCGCCGCGCGGGCCAGCATGCGCAGCGGCCAGATCATCCGGCCGACGGCGGCGAAGGCCGCGCCGAGCACGAGCAGCAGCAGCGGCACGGCCCACAGCGCGTCGTAGTGGCCGTCGACCGCGCCGTAGACGATCAGGCTGCCCAGCACGGCCAGCAGGACGAAGGTGGCGATCAGCCGCGCGACCAGCGAGTACTTGAAGCGCGCATGGCCGTGGCGAACGCGGCGGTTCCAGTGCTGGTGCCACATCTCCTGGCGGCGGCGGTGCAGCTTCTTCAGCACCGCCAGCTCTTCGGGCGTCAGCTCGTGCTTCAGGTGGTGTTTCATGGCGTGGGCATGGACTTGGCCGGCAGCGCGAAGCAGTAGCCGGCATTGCGCAAGGTCTTCAGCGCTTCCAGCGGCTCCAGCTTCTTGCGGATGCGGCTGACGAGGATGTCGACGGCACGGGTGAACAGTTCTGCCTCCTGGCCGCGCAGCGCGTTCAGGATCTCGTCGCGGCTGAACACGCGGCCAGGCTCGCGGGCCAGCATCAGCACCAGTTCGTACTCGGTGCTGGTCAGCTCGACCAGGCCGCTGGCGGTCTTCACCTCGCGGCGCACCGGGTCGATCGTCAGGCCATCGAAGCTGAGACCCGTCGGTGTCGGGACCGGCGCGAAGCGGGTGCGCCGCAGGATGGTCTGCAGCCGCGCCGCGAGTTCGCGCGGCTCGAAGGGCTTGGCGAGATAGTCGTCCGCGCCGAGTTCCAGGCCGACGACGCGGTCGGTCAGGTCGCCGCGGGCGGTCAGCATCAGCACCGGCAACTGCGACAAATACGGTTCCCCAGCAGCACGCAGCCGCTTGCAGAACTCGAAGCCGTCCATCTCGGGCAGCATGCCGTCGAGGATCAGCGCGTCGAAGCGTTCGGCGGCGAGGCGCTTCATGGCCTCGCTGGGCCGCACGACCTGCTGCAGCTCGAAGTCGAAGCGCTTCAGGTACTGGCCCAGCGGTGGGCCCAGCGCCTCGTCGTCGTCGAGCAGCAGCAGGCGATGCATTGCTTTACGAGAAGCGGCGCGAGCGGGTGCGCAGCAGGAAGCGCAGCGCCTGCTTCTGCTCGGCGTCGAGGCTGTCGAAGAAATCGCCGGCGGCATTGATGAGGCCGGGGCCGGCGGCGCGGATCGCTTCGACACGCGAGTCCAGCAATTGCTGCGCGGTGGCGCGGTCAAAGCTCTCGCCGCCCAGCAGATTCTTCAGGGAGTCCGGCAGGCCGGATTTCATCGCGGCGCGCTGGGCCTGCGCGTCCTTCAGCAAGGCGGCGAGCAGTTCCTGCTGCTTGTCGTTCAGGTCGAGCTTGCCACTGGCGCGGGCCACGATGAATTCGAGGAACTCTGCGGGATCTCCACGATGGTGACGATGGCCGCCGAAGTGATGGCCGAAATGGTGATGATCGCGAAAGGAGCGAAAGGGGTTCATGAAACGCATGGGGATTAGTCCTGTTGGTTGATGGCCAGGAACGTCCTGTCCATGGGTTCCCATGATTCCGCCTTCACCCCTTCCAAGCATCTCGTCGCCGTATCGTCGTTTTTCGTTTTGTTTCAGCCCAGGCGGTCCAGCGCCTGCTTCAGGCGGGCGACGGCGCCGTCCACGTCCTTCAGCTTGTCCAGCCCGAACAGGCCGAGGCGGAAGCTCTTGTAGTCCGGGCCTTCATCGCAAGCCAGCGGCACGCCGGCGGCGATCTGCAGGCCCTGCGCGGCGAAGGCCGAGCCCTTGTGCCAGTCGTCCTTCGCCGTGTAGCTGACGACGACGCCCGGTGCCTCGAAGCCCGGCGCGGCGACGCTAGCAATGCCACGCTCGGCCAGCAGCGCGCGCACGCGCCGGCCCAGCTCGAACTGAGCCTCGCGGCCCTTGTCGAAGCCGAATTCGCGCATCTCGTTCATCGCGTCGCGCAGGAACAGCAGGCCGTCGGTCGGCAAGGTGGCGTGGTACGCGTGGGCACCCGCCTCGTAGGTCTGCATGATCGAGAGCCACTTCTTCAGGTCGAGGCTGAAGCTGTCGCTGGTGGTCGATTCAAGCTTCTCGAGCGCGCGCTCGCCGAGCATGATCAGACCCGCGCAGGGCGTGCCGCTCCAGCCCTTCTGCGGCGCGCTGACCAGCACGTCGATGCCGATGGTCTGCATGTCCACCCAGGCAGCGCCGGAGGCCACGCAGTCCAGCACCAGCAGGCCGCCGACGGCGCGCACCGCCTCGGCCATCGCCTTCAGGTAGTCGTCGGGCAGCAGCATGCCGGAGGCCGTCTCGACGTGCGGGCAGAACACGACCTGCGGCTTCTCGCGCCCGATCGCCTCGACCACTTCCTCGATCGGCGCCGCCGCGAACGGCTCCTGCGCGCCCGGCTTGGCGCGCCGGGCCTTGTGCACGCTGATGTCGGTGCTCATGCGGCCGGCCTCGATGATCTGCGTCCAACGGTAGCTGAACCAGCCGTTGCGCACGATCAGCACCTTCTGGCCCTGGACGAACTGCCGCGCCACCGACTCCATGCCGGTGCTGCCGCTGCCGGGCACGATGGCCACGGCCTTGGCCTTGTAGACCTCCTTCAGCGTGGCGGAGATGTCGCGCATCACCTGCTGGAAGCGCTTGGACATGTGGTTCAGGCTGCGGTCGGTGTAGACGACCGAGTATTCGAGCAGGCCGTCGGGATCGACGTCGGGGCGCAGGGCGGGCATGGCGAAAGTCTCCTGTTGTGCTTGATGAAGCAATGGGCCTCGCCCCATGGTATCTACAATCGCCCCTCCTCCGCCGCGCCGACCGAACGAACCCTTTTGTCATGACCGAACTCGCCAAGTCCTTCGAACCCGCCGCCCTGGAAGCCCACTGGGGCCCGCTGTGGGAATCCCTCGGCCTCTACAAGCCGACGCTGGACGTCTCGAAGGAATCGTTCTGCATCCAGCTGCCGCCGCCGAACGTCACCGGCACGCTGCACATGGGCCATGCGTTCAACCAGACGATCATGGACTCGCTGACGCGCTACCACCGGATGCGCGGCCACAACACGCTGTGGGTGCCCGGCACGGACCACGCCGGCATCGCCACGCAGATCGTCGTGGAGCGCCAGTTGCAGGAGAAGGGCCAGACCCGCCACGACCTCGGCCGCAAGAACTTCGTCGCGCGCGTCTGGGACTGGAAGCAGGAGTCCGGCAACACGATCACCCGCCAGATGCGCCGCATGGGCGACAGCGTCTCGTGGGAGCACGAGTACTTCACGATGGACGAGAAGCTCTCGAAGGTCGTGAACGAGACCTTCGTGCGCCTGTTCGACGAAGGCCTGATCTACCGCGGCACGCGCCTGGTGAACTGGGACCCGGTGCTGAAGTCGGCCGTGTCCGAGCTGGAGGTGAACAGCGAGGAGGAGGACGGCTTCCTCTGGCACATCCGGTATCCGCTGGTGGATGAAGACGGCAGCCTCAAGGCTGCCTTGGGCATCGACTCGCTGGTTGTCGCCACGACGCGGCCCGAGACGATGCTGGGCGACGTGGCCGTGATGGTCCACCCCGAGGACGAACGCTACGCCGCGCTGGTCGGCAAGCAGGTAAAGCTGCCGCTGACGGACCGCGCGATCCCGGTGATCGCCGACGACTACGTGGACCGCGAGTTCGGCACCGGCGTCGTCAAGGTTACGCCGGCGCATGATGTCAACGACTATGCAGTGGGCCAGCGCCACGGCCTGCCGATGATCGGCGTGCTGTCGCTGGACGCCACGATCAATGACGAGGCGCCCGAGGTCTACCGCGGGCTGGACCGCTTCGTCGCGCGCAAGCGCGTCGTCGCCGACCTGGACGCGCTGGGCCTGCTGGTGGAGACCAAGAAGCACAAGCTGATGGTGCCGCGCTGCGAGCGCACCGGCCAGGTGATCGAGCCAATGCTGACCGCGCAGTGGTTTGTCGCCACGACCAAGCCCGGCAGCGACGGCAAGAGCATCGCGCAGAAGGCGATCGACGTCGTCGCCGACGGTTCGGTCAAGTTCTACCCCGAGCAATGGGTGAACACCTACAACCACTGGATGAACAACATCCAGGACTGGTGCATCTCGCGCCAGCTCTGGTGGGGCCACCAGATCCCGGCCTGGTACGGCACGGACGGCGAGCTGTTCGTCGCCCGCAACGAGGACGAGGCCCGCGCCCGCGCCAAGGCGGCCGGCTACCTGGGCGAGCTGACGCGCGACGAAGACGTGCTGGACACCTGGTACTCGTCAGCCCTGGTGCCGTTCTCGACGCTGGGCTGGCCGGAGCAGACCGTCGAGCAGGATCTGTTCCTGCCCTCCTCCGTGCTGGTCACGGGCTACGACATCATCTTCTTCTGGGTCGCCCGGATGATCATGATGACGACCCACTTCACCGGCAAGGTGCCGTTCAAGCACGTCTACATCCACGGCCTGGTGCGCGACTCGCAGGGCCAGAAGATGAGCAAGAGCGAGGGCAACGTGCTCGACCCGGTCGACCTGATCGACGGCATCGAGCTGGCCCCGCTGCTGGACAAGCGTACGACCGGCCTGCGCCGCCCCGAGACCGCGCCCAAGGTCCGCAAGGCGACCGAGAAGGAATTCCCGGACGGCATCCCCGGCTTCGGCGCCGATGCGCTGCGCTTCACCTTCGCCTCGCTGGCGACGCTGGGCCGCAACATCAACTTCGACTCGAAGCGCTGCGAGGGCTATCGCAATTTCTGCAACAAGCTCTGGAACGCGACCCGCTTCGTGCTGATGAACACCGAGGGCCAGGACTGCGGCCTGCTGGAGCACACGAAGGAGCAATGCGCGCCCGGCGGCGAGTTCCACGGCTACATGAGCTTCAGCCAAGCCGACCGCTGGATCACCAGCGAGCTGCAGAAGGTCGAGATGGCCGTGGCCCAGGGCTTCGCCGACTACCGGCTCGACAACGTCGCCAACGCGATCTACGCCTTCGTCTGGGATGAGTACTGTGACTGGTACCTGGAGATCGCCAAGGTGCAGATCCAGAACGGTACCGAGGCTCAGCAGCGCGCCACGCGTCGTACGCTGATCCGCGTGCTGGAGACGATCCTGCGCCTGCTGCACCCGATCGCGCCCTTCATCACCGAGGAGCTGTGGCAGACGGTGGCGCCGATCGCCGGCCGCAAGACCAGCGACTACCTCACCGCCGCCGCCTACCCGGTGGCCCAGCCAGACCGCATCGATGAGAAAGCAATCGCTTGGGTCGATCAACTGAAGCAGGTCGTCGGCGTCTGCCGCAGCCTGCGCGGCGAGATGAACCTGAGCCCGGCCGAGCGGGTGCCGCTGCTGGTGGGCGGCGACACCCGTTTCCTGGCCGAGGCCGCACCGATCCTGAAGGCGCTGGCCAAGCTCAGCGACGTGCAGATCCTCGACGACGCGGCCTTCGCCACGGCCAGCGCGACGGCACCGGTGCTGGTGCACGGCGCGGCGCGATTGGCGCTGCACGTGGAGATCGACGTCGCGGCCGAAACGGCACGACTGACGAAGGAAATCGACCGCCTGAGCGGCGAGATCACCAAGGCCGAGGCCAAGCTCGGCAACGAAAGCTTCGTCGCTCGTGCGCCGGAAGCCGTGGTCGCGCAGGAGCGTCAGCGCGTCGCTGATTTCAGCAACACCGTGACGCGCTTGCGCGCGCAGTTAAATCAGTTGCTGGCCCGCTGACGCGGGCTCAGCGCCACCGTGGCTCGCCTGAAGGATCAGTTAGCCCGGCTGGCGCGGTAGACCGGAACTCAGGCGCCGCCTCGCGCGGCGTGTTGAGCAACTCGTCGATGCGCCGAGCCACGCCCCAGGCGGCGCGCGTGCGCGACTCGCGCGTAGTGCTCGCCAGGCGCGGCGTCACCTGCAGGCCTGGCGCCGCCGCGAGCGGCCGGCCGGCTTCGAGCCATCCCGGCTCCAGGCTGTCGAACCAGGCCGCCAGCACGCGGCCGCTGCCCAGCGCTTCGGCCAGCGCGGATTCGTCGAACACGGCCGAGTGCGCGATGCTGACGATCACCTGGCCCTGGCGCGCAAAGCCCAGCACCCGCTCGCCGATCAGCCCGCGATAGCGGGTGAAATACGGCAGCTGCACGCTGACGCCCTCGCACTGCTCCATCAACTCGTGCAGCGGCAAGGGCTCGATGCCCCACTGTGCCCAGACCGGATCGCTCTGATGCAGGCTCGGGTCATAGCCGACGACGCGGGTGCCGAACACCGGCAGCAACTGCGCCAGCGCACGCGACGCCGGCGACAGGCCGATGAGGCCCACGGTGACGCAGCCCAGTTCGCGGCCGACCCACATGCCGTCGCTGGCCTGCACCGGCACGCGCCGCAGCATCGCCAGCAAGGCACCGATGGCGAACTCCGCTTCCGCGCTGGCGGTGGCCGTCGCGCTGCGGATCACTTCCACGCGAGCGGCACGGCAGGCTTCCAGATCGATGTTCTCGCCACCGGCGCTCATCCGGCCGACGACGCGCAGCTTGGGCGCCGAGCGCAGCAGGGCCACGTCCACGGCCACGGCGGGCGGCAGGATCAGCGCCTGCACCTGATGGAGCGCCTCGCGCAGGCGGGCTGGCTCATGCGCAAGTTCGGGAACGAGGCTGACGGTGTGGCGCTCGGACAGCCACTGCAGCACGTCCGCCTCCAGCGGCTCGAGGATCAGGAGGCTCATCGCACCAAGCTCGGAACGCCACCCGTGTAGGACACCGCCGCATCAGCGAGGAGCGGCTGTTGCACTGCACAAAGCTCATGCAACAATCGCCCGACATCTTCCACTGCCGAGTTTCTTCTTATGGTCGTTCCCGCAGTCACCAAAGCAATCTTCCCTGTTGCCGGCTTGGGCACTCGATTCCTTCCGGCCACAAAGGCTCAGCCGAAGGAAATGATGCCGGTGGTGGACAAGCCGTTGATCCAGTACGCCGTGGAAGAAGCATATGCCGCCGGCGTCCGTGAAATGATTTTCGTAACAGGCCGACACAAGCGCCCGATCGAAGATCACTTTGACATGACTTTCGAGCTCGAGGTAGCCCTCGAACAAGCGGGTAAACAGGAGCTGCTGGAGGTCGTGCGCAGCGTGAAGCCCGACGACATGGAGTGCATCTATGTCCGTCAAGCTCAAGCGTTAGGTCTCGGCCACGCCGTGCTTTGCGCCCAGCGCCTCGTCGGCAACGAACCCTTCGCCGTGCTGCTGGCAGACGACCTGATGGTGGGCCAGCCGCCGGTGCTCAAGCAGATGGTCGATCAGTACAAGGAATGGCGCGCCTCGATCCTCGCCGTGCAGGAAGTGCCGGCCGAGCACACGCGCCGCTACGGCATCGTGGCCGGCACAGCCGTCAGCGACAAACTGATGGACGTGACCCGTATCGTCGAGAAGCCAGCGCCCGAAGATGCGCCCTCGCGCTTGGGTGTGGCCGGCCGCTACATCCTGACGCCGGGCGTGTTCCGCGAGATCGCGAACCAGCCGCGCGGCGTCGGCGGCGAGATCCAACTGACGGACGGCATCGCCGGGCTGCTGCGCCGCGAGAAGGTGTTCGCCTACCGCTACGACGGCAAGCGCTACGACTGCGGCAGCAAGGAAGGCTTCCTGCAGGCTAACGTCGAACTTGCACTGACCCACCCGCAGCTCGGCGAAGGTTTCCGCGAGTACCTGCGCTCGGTCGAGATCTAAGCGCTCGGCAGGATGAAAAAAGGCCACGCGATGCGTGGCCTTTTTCATGAGGGGGCGGCGAAGCTCAGCGGCGCTTCAGCACGTGGATGAATTCGTCGCCGGCCTGGCTTTGCTCGACCAGCTCGTTGCCGGTCTGCCGTGCGAAGGCCTGGAAGTCACGCGTCGAGCCCGGGTCGGTGGCGACGACCTTCAGCAACTGGCCGCTCTCCATCTCGGCAAGCGCCTTCTTAGCCTTCAGGATCGGGAGCGGGCAGTTCAGGCCGCGGGTGTCGAGTTCTTTGTTGGCGTCCATGATCGTCTTTGCACGTGCTGGCTCTTGGGAGAACGGATTCTAGATCTTGGGCAGATCGAGCCACTGCGGCTCGATACCGCGCGAGCGCAGCCAGGTGGCCATCGCCTGGCCGGTGCCGGCCGGCCAGCAGCGCACGTCCTCGGGTTTGATCAGCTTGTACTCCGCCAGCTCCGGCGACAGCACGATCTCGCCGCGTGCCTGTGCGTGGTAAGCAATGATCACCTGGTTCATGCGCTGGAAGTCCCAGACGCCCAGCAGATTCAGCGCATCCACCTGCAACGAGGTTTCCTCGGCCACCTCGCGGCGGATGCCGTCCTCCGGCGTCTCGCCGGCTTCCATGAAGCCCGTGATCAAGCCGAAGAAGCGGCCGGGCCACGCCGCGTTGCGCGCCAGCAAGACCTGACCCTCACGGTCCACGCACTCGATCACCGCCGCCAGCACCGGCGTCGGGTTGTTCCAGTGGGTGAAGCCGCAGGCGGGGCAGCGCAGGCGCTCCTTCGGGCCGCCGTCCTCCTCGAGGGTCAGCAGCGCGAGTTCAGTCGCGCACTGCGGGCAGTACTTGAAGGTCATGTGTGCCCCTCGCCCGGTGAGTACACCGGTCGATCCCCCAGGGGGATGCGAGCTTGCTTGGGGCGGCCCGGCGCTGCGCTCATGCCGGGAACACGCCCGTAGACAGGTAGCGGTCGCCGCGGTCGCAGACGACGAACACAATCGTCGCGTTCTCTACCGTCTTGGCCAGTTGCAGCGCCACCCAGCAGGCGCCAGCCGCCGAGATGCCGCCGAACAGGCCTTCCTCGCGAGCGAGACGCCGTGCCATGTCCTCGGCGTCCGACTGGGTCACCAGCACCAGCTCGTCGACCGCCGCCGGGTTGTAGATCTTCGGCAGGTAGGCCTCGGGCCACTTGCGGATGCCCGGGATGCGCGAACCTTCCGACGGCTGCGCGCCGACGATGCGGATCGCCGCGTTCTTTTCCTTCAGGAACTTCGAGGTGCCGGTGATGGTGCCGGTCGTGCCCATGGCGCTGACGAAGTGGGTGATCTGACCCTCGGTGTCGCGCCACAGCTCGGGGCCGGTGGTCTCGTAGTGGATGCGAGGGTTGTCGGCATTGGCGAACTGATCGAGCACCTTGCCCTTGCCGTCGCGCTGCATCTGCTCGGCGAGATCGCGGGCGTATTCCATGCCACCCGAGCGCGGCGTCAGCATCAGCTCGGCGCCGAAGGCCTTCATCGTCTGCGCACGTTCGACCGACAGGTCCTCCGGCATGATCAGCACCATCCGGTAGCCGCGGATCGCCGCGGCCATCGCCAGCGCGATGCCGGTGTTGCCGGAGGTGGCCTCGATCAGCGTGTCGCCCGGCTTGATCTCGCCGCGCTCCTCGGCGCGCTTGATCATGCTGATCGCGGGCCGGTCCTTCACCGAGCCGGCCGGGTTGTTGCCTTCCAGCTTGGCCAGGATCACGTTGCCGCGGGCCTGCGCCTCCGGCAGCAGGCGCTGCAAGCGCACCAGCGGCGTGTTGCCGATCACATCCTCGAGGCTCGGGTACTGTTTCTTGCTCATGCACCCATTGTGGCAGCCAACCGGGCGCGCTGCCGGGAGGCCGGTATTTGTATGGCACAATCGATGGCTTCCGATGCCGATCTGCCCGGGTGGCGAAATCGGTAGACGCAGGGGACTCAAAATCCCCCGCCGCAAGGTGTGCCGGTTCGAGTCCGGCCCCGGGCACCAGGATCATCAGAAGGCATCCGGAAACCAGTCAGCAAAAGTCAGCCCCGCACAACGGGGCTTTTTTGCGCCCGCCTATAAGCCCGCCAACAGCCCGCATCTCGCACTTTGCGCTTTCCTCAAGTCTTGCCGCTTGGGCAGTCCGCATACACTGGCGCTCTTGCATTGGCGCCCTTTTCCTTGCGGCGCTGCGGTCCTGCACCGAGTCTTGAGCCAGCCCTTCATGCCCCAACTTCCACCGGTCACCAAAGCTTTCCTCCTGGCTTGCGTCTCGCTGTTCTGCCTGTCGGAGCTCGTACCGCAGGTGGGCATGCTGTTCGGCTGGCTGCAGCTCTGGCCGATCCGCACGGGGCTGTTCTACCCCTGGCAACTGATCACCTACGCTTTCCTGCACGGCGGCTTCCTGCACATCTTCTTCAACATGCTGGGCCTGTGGATGTTCGGCGCCGAGTTGGAACGCGTGTGGGGCGGCAAGCGCTACACGCAGATCCTCGTGGCGAGCACGCTCAGCGCGGCGCTGGTGCAGTTGCTGGTGACCTGGCTGATGGGCTCGATGTCGCCGACGATCGGCGCCTCCGGCGCGCTGTACGGGCTGCTGCTGTCCTTCGGCATGCTGTTCCCGGACCGCATCATCGTGCCGCTGATTCCGCCGATCCCGATGAAGGCGAAATATTTCGTCGCGATCTTCGGCGCGCTGGAGCTGTTCTGGGGCTACAGCAACCGCGACGGCGTGGCCCACTTCGCCCACCTGGGCGGCATGCTCGGCGCCTACCTGCTGATCCGCTACTGGCGGATGTCGCGTCGGCGCTGATCGCGCGCCGTCGTCAGTCCATCGCCGCGTGCAGCGCGGCTTCCTCTTCGGGCGAGAGCTTTGTCTTCTTCGGCTTGATCAGCCACAGCAGCGGCAGCACGAGCAGCGTGAGGCCCAGCATCAGCTTGAAGTCGTCGAGGTAGGCGATCATGGCCGCCTGGCGCGTCACCTCGCCATTCAGCGCCGCCAGGCCTGCGGTGCTGCCGAGTTGGTAGCCGGCGGTGTCCTGCAATTGGATCGCCCGGTTCGTCGCGCTCAGCGTCTCCGCCAGCGACGAATGCGCCACCTGCGTGTTGCGCACCCACAGCGTCTGCACCAGCGAGATACCGATGCTGCTGCCGATATTGCGCACCAGGCTGTAGAGCGCCGTGCCCTGCGCGAACATCGCCGGCTCCAAGGTCGAGAAGGTCACCGTCGACAGCGGCACGAACACCAGGCCCAGGCCGAAGCCCTGCACCACGCCGGGCCACAGGATGTCGCTCTGCGACAAGGTCAGCGTGTAGCCACTCATCGCCCACAGCGACACCGCCGTGATCGAGAAGCCGCTAAACAGCAGCAGCCGCGAATCGACCTTGCCGACGAGCCGACCGACCAGCAGCATCGACACCATCGTGCCGACGCCGCTGGGCGCCATCAGGAGGCCCGCCGCCATCACCGGATAGTCCATCAAGGTCTGCAGCATCGGCGGCGTCAGCGCGCGCACCGCGTAGAGCACGGCGCCGACGATGAAGATGAACATCAGCCCGGTGATGAAGTTGCCGTTCTTCAGCAGGCGGAAATCGACGAAGGCCTGCTGCGCCGGCGTGAACAGTGTGTGCACGATGAAGTAAGCGGCCGCGACGACGAAGATCACCAGCTCGATCCAGGTCTCCAGCGAATTCAGCCAGTCGTTGTCCTGCCCGCGGTCCAGCAGCATCTGCAGCGCGCCGATGGCAAGGCTCAGCGTGGCGAAGCCGAACACGTCGAAGCGCATCAGCCGCGTCGCCTTGGTCGGGCGGATGTAGCGCCAGATGCCGTAGAAGGCCATCGCGCCGATCGGCAGGTTGATGAAGAAGACCCAGCGCCAGTCGTAGCTGTCCGTCAGCCAGCCACCGAGACTCGGCCCCAGGATCGGGCCGACCATCACGCCCATGCCCCACATCGCCATCGCCGAGCCGCGCTTGGCGGGCGGGTTGATCTCCAGCAGCACGGCTTGCGACAGCGGCACCAGCGCCGCGCCGAACATGCCCTGCAGAAGCCGCGCGACGACGATCTCGCCCAGCGAAAGCGACACGCCGCACAGCAGCGATGCGATCGTGAAGCCGGCCACCGACGCGAGGAACACGCGCTTCTGCGTGAAGCGGTCGCACATCCATCCGGTCAGCGGCGTGGCGATCGCGGCGGCGACGATGTAGCTGGTCAGCACCCAAGTGATCTGGTCGGCCGAGGCCGACAAGCTGCCCTGCATGTGCGGGAGCGCGACGTTGGCAATGGTCGAATCGAGCGTCTGGATGACCGTGGCCAGCATCACCGAGATGGTGATCATCTGCCGGTTCAAGGGCACCGACTGGACCGGAATCTCGGGCTTCATGGCGCGGCGTCGTCCATCGCCTGCTGCAGTTGCTCCAGCAACTCGGCCGCGGCCAGCAGCGCATTCGGATCGATGCCGGCCAGCAACTGTCGGCGCACCGCATTGGCCTCGACGCGGACCTGCGCGTAGAGCTCCGTGCCGGCCGGCGTCAGCGTCACGCGCTTGACGCGGCGATCGGTCTCCGAGGGCACCCGCTCGATCAGGCCGGCGGCAGCCAGCCGGTCCAACATCGCCACCATCGTCGCGCCCTCGACGCCGACCTTCTGCGCCAGCTCCGACTGCGACAGCGGCGTCTTCGCCTTGGCAACGAAGGTCACCGTCATCCAGGCCGCCTGGCTCATGCCCAGGCCCTTCAGGCGCCGGTCGATCAGCAGGCGCCAGGCCCGTGCGGTGTTGTGCAAGGCGGCGCTGAAGCGCTCCTCGAGTGCCGACATACAAAGCTCACTAATGATTAGCTATCTAATCATTGTCGCACTTTCGAAGTCAGGCGGTGATGCCCTCCCGGACATGCGGGTAGCGCAGCTTCAACCGCAGCTCGCGCTTCAGCCGCCGGTTGTCGAGCCGGCGCGATTCACCGAGGAAGCTCAGCTGCATCGGCGTCATCTGCTGCTGCGCCTCGGCGCGGCCGATACGTGGCGGGCGCGGCAGGCCACACAGGTCGGCGGCGAGATCGAAGTAGTCGCCCATCAGCATCTCGCTGTCGTCCACCGCGTGCAGCACGCGCGGCGACGGACCGCGATGCAGTGCGAGCACGCAGGCGCGCGCCAGGTCGTCCGCATGGATGTGGTTCGTGTAGACGTCGTCCTCCCGGCGCAGCACCGGCCGGCCCGCCAGCAGGCGCTCGCGCGGATGGCCGCCGGCGCGGTCTCCGGCGTAGATGCCGGGCACCCGCAGGATCGTCACCGCGCAGCCGAAGGCCTGGCCGAACCAGCGCAGCCGCGCCTCGGCATCGATGCGCCGGCGCGCGCGGTCGGTGGCCGGCGCCACGGCGCGGGTCTCGTCGAAGCGCGCGCCCTTGCAGTCGCCGTAGACGCCGGTCGTGCTGGCGTAGACGATGCGGCGCGGCGCGCGCTTGCGGGCCAGCGCCTGCAGCAGCATGGCGGTGCGTAGATCCTGCGGGCCGTCGGCCTGCGGCGGTGCCAGGTGCAGCACAGCATCGGCCCAGCCGGCGAGGCGGGCCAGCGTTGCCGGGGCGTCGAGGTTGCCGATCAGCGGGATCGCGCCGGCCTGGCGCAGTTCGTCTCGGCGCGCGGCAGTCGAGGTCAGCGCCGCGACGTGCCAGCGCGTATTCAGCAGCTTCAGCACGCGCAGACCGATGTCCCCGCAACCGACGATCAACAGGCGCGGCCGTCGGGCCGACGAAGGGACGGAAAAGCTCATCAGGCGGGCTCAGGCAAAATACGCGGCCCAGTGTAGGGCTCGTGAGTCCAGCTTCCGCCATCCGATGAATTTCCAGGTTACTGTCCAGCCCGCCGGCCGCGCATTCGAGGTCGAGCGTGATGAAACGATCTTGAGCGCGGCGATCCGACAGGGCGTGGGCCTGCCCTACGGCTGCCGCGACGGCGCCTGCGGCTCCTGCAAGAGCCGCCTGATCGAAGGCCGCGTGATCCACGGCGCCCACCAGCCGAAGACGCTGACGCCGGCCGAGGAAGAAGCCGGCTTCGTGCTGACCTGCTGCGCCACGCCGCAAACCGACTGCCAGCTCGAAGCCCGCACGGTCCCCGGCGCCGGCGAGTTCCCCATCCTGAAGCTGCCGACCCGTGTGATGAGCATGAGCCGCCCGGCCACCGACGTTGCCGTGCTGCGTCTGCAGTTGCCGGCCACGCAGAACTTCCAGTTCCACGCCGGCCAGTACGTGGAATTCATCCTGCGTGACGGCGCGCGCCGCAGCTACAGCATGGCCAACGCGCCGCACATGCTGGGCACGCCGGCGTCCATCGAACTGCACATCCGCCACATGCCCGGCGGCAAGTTCACCGACCACGTGTTCGGCGCGATGAAGGAGAAGGACATCCTGCGCATGGAAGGCCCGTTCGGCAGCTTCTTCTTGCGCGAGGAGTCCGACAAGCCGATCGTGCTGCTCGCCAGCGGCACCGGCTTCGCGCCGATCAAGGCGATCGTCGAGCGAATGCAGGAACTCGGCTCGACACGGCCCGCGACCTTGTATTGGGGCTGCCGCAGCAAGGCCGACCTCTATCTGCACGACTGGGCGCTCGCCGCCGCAGCCGCGATGCCGAACCTGCGCTACGTGCCGGTGCTGTCCGAGCCCAAGCCCGAGGACGACTGGACCGGCCGCACCGGCTTCGTCCACCAGGCGGTGATGGCGGACCAGCCCGATCTGTCCGGCCACCAGGTCTATGCCTGCGGCGCGCCGGTGATGGTCGATTCGGCGCAGCGGGATTTCGTCGCGCGCTGCGGACTGCCGGAGGAGGAGTTCTACGCGGACTCCTTCACCTCGGAAGCCGACAAGCACGGAGCCTGATCCACCATGATGTTCAAGCCCCCGTATCTCGCTGCCGACCGACTCGACGCGCAGTTGCGCGACGTGGGGCATGCGGTGCTCGCGCCGTCCAGCCTCGTTCAAGGCCTGAGCTGCAGCGCCGCCGAACTCGCGCCGCTGCAGCCCTTCTGGAACGATCTGCCGGCCGACGCCTACCTGAAGGACGGCGGTCGCTACCGCTTCCGTCGCCACAGCTGCTTCGTGGCGCAAGACGGCGGGCTGACCCAGGCGCCGCACCGCGCCCACTGGCAGCCGCTGGACTACAACGCGCTGCACGGCGGCATCCAGCGCTGGTTCGAGCCGATGGCGCCGCAGGCCGTCGCCCAGCCGGGTTGGACGCAGATGCTGCTGGGCCTGGCCGGCGTCGCCTCGCGGCTGAAGGGCGAGCGGCCCTGGTTCATCGAGGCGCACCAGTTCCGCATCGATACGACCGACGGCATCGGCCGGCCGACGCCCGAGGGCGCGCACCGCGACGGCGTCGACCTGGTGGCCGTCTTCCTCGTAGGGCGGCAACACATCAAGGGCGGCGAATCGCGCGTCTTCGAGGCCCAGGGGCCGAACGGCCAGCGCTTCACGATGAGCGAGCCCTGGACCTTGCTGCTGCTCGACGACGAGCGCGTGATCCACGAGACGACGCCGATCCAGCCGGACGGCGAGCACGGCCACCGCGACACCCTGGTCGTCACCCTGCGGGCCGAGGGTTTTCAGGGGCCCTGACGGCGCCGCCCGCTACACTGCGCGCCGACCGCCACAAGCGGTCGCCCCTTTGTAACCACGCACCACGAGTGCCACAGCATGAACGCCATGACCGACCTGTCGCGCGTCCTCGCCGACCACGCGAGCGCCGCCTCCATCCCCTCCTCCCTCTTCGGCCTGCCCGACCAGCCCGCTCACGAGCGCGTGCTGCTGGCCGCCGACGAGCAGACCGGCCTCAAGGCCATCCTGGCCGTGCACAGCACCGCCCGCGGCCCCGCCTTCGGTGGCTGCCGCTTCTGGACGTATGACAACGAACTGGCCGCGCTGAACGACGCGCTGCGCCTGTCGCAGGGCATGAGCCTGAAGAACGCGCTGGCCGATCTGCCCTTCGGCGGCGGCAAGGCGGTGATCCTGAAGCCGGCCCAGTGGAACGCAAGCCAGTTCGATCGCCCCGCGCTGTTCGCCGCCTTCGCCCGCGCCGTGCAGTCGCTGGCCGGCAGCTACATCACCGCCGAAGACGTCGGCACCACGACGGCCGACATGCTGGGCATGCAGCAGATCACGCCCTACGTCAGCGGCATCCCCCGCGCCGGCGCCTTCGGTGGCGACCCGAGCCCGAAGACGGCCTGGGGCGTGTTCGTGTCGATCCGCGCCGGCGTCCGCCAGGTGCTGGGCCGTGAATCGCTGGAAGGCGTGCGCGTCGCGCTGCAAGGCCTGGGCGCGGTAGGCTGGCATCTGGCCGAGTTCCTGCATCAGGCGGGCGCGAAGCTGGTCGTGGCCGACATCGATGCCGCCAAGGTGGCGCGTGCCGTCGAGCAGTTCGGCGCGCAGGCGGTCGGCGTGCACGAGATCCTGGCGGCCGAGGTCGACGTCGTCGCCCCGAACGCGCTGGGTGCCACGCTGAACGCGCAGTCGATCCCGGCGCTGCGCGCCGCGCTGGTCTGCGGCGCGGCGAACAACCAGCTCGCCACCGCCGCCGACGGCGACGCGCTGCAGGCACGCGGCATCACCTACCTGCCCGACTATCTAGTCAATGCCGGCGGCATCATCAGCGTCGCCCGCGAGTACCGCAACGAGGGCGAGGAACAGGCCGTGATGGCCGAGGTGAGCAAGATCGGCGACCGCGTCGTCGAACTGCTGGAGCGCGTCAAGCACGAGGACTCGACGCCGGGCCGCGTGGCCGATGCCTGGGCCCGCTCCAAGCTGGTGAAGCCGGCCTGATCGGGGAACGACGCACCTCGGAAGAAGAAGAGGCCCCGCGGGGCCTCTTCTGTTTTCCGGGCCTCGATCAGGCCGCCAGGTGCTTGTCGAAGTGGTACAGCGTGCGCTCGAGCGCCGTTGCCGCGGCCCCGGCGTTGTACGAACCGCGCTGATCGCAGTTGAAGCCGTGGTCGGCGGCAGCGATGTGGACCTCGACCTCCGGATGGGCCTGCTCGAAGGCCTTCACCGTGTCCAAGGTGATGTGCTTGTCCTGGTCGCCGAAGTGGGCCATGGTTGGGACCTTGGGCTGGCGGGCGGGCTCCTTGCCCATCGTCATGCCGCCGCCGTAGTAGCAGACCGCGGCGGACAGGCCCTTGACGGACTCGGCCGAGCGCCAGGTCAGCAGGCCGCCCCAGCAGTAGCCGACGACGCCGACCTTGAGGCCGGCCTTGGCCACGTGATCAACGGCGGCCTGGATGTCC
Organism: Roseateles agri; assembly: GCF_034043675.1. Classification (NCBI taxonomy): domain Bacteria; kingdom Pseudomonadati; phylum Pseudomonadota; class Betaproteobacteria; order Burkholderiales; family Sphaerotilaceae; genus Roseateles; species Roseateles agri. The sequence continues at coordinate 215,747 of NZ_JAXCLA010000005.1, forward strand.
TGCAGCACGCCCGGCACCGGCAGCGCTTCGATGGCCGCCTTCAGTTGCACGCCGCGGGTCATGTCATCCGAGGTGTAGCCCAGTTGCACCTCGCGCTCGCTGCGGTCGAAGGTCGAGGGCGCGATGGCCAGGTAGCCGGCAGCGGCGAAACGGTCGGCCACCGAGCGGATGTGCGAGTTGACGCCGAAGATTTCCTGCAGCACGACGATGGCGCCCTTGGGCGCGCCGGTGGGCTCGGCGATGTACGCGGCCGATTGGAATCCGTCGGCGGCGGTCAGGGTGATGTGGCTTGGCATGTTTTGGATCCTCCAGTGGGGTCAGTCGTGTTTGCCGGCATCCTCGTCGAGCTTGCGCAGGAAGGCCAGCTTCTCACCTATCTTTACCTCCAGCCCGCGCGGCACCGGCTCGTACCAATGCGGCTCGGCCATGCCCTCGGGCAGATAGCTCTCGCCGGCAGCGTAGGCATGGGGTTCGTCGTGCGCATAGCGGTACTCGTGGCCATAGCCGAGTTCCTTCATCAGCTTGGTCGGCGCATTGCGCAGGTGCACCGGTACCTCGCGGCTCTTGCCGTCCTGCTTGATGAAGGCCCGCGCCGCGTTGTAGGCGTTGTAGCCAGCGTTGCTCTTGGCCGCGATGGCCAGATAGATCACCGCCTGGCCCAGCGCCAGCTCGCCCTCGGGGCTGCCGAGGCGCTCGAAAGTCAGCGCGGCATCGTTGGCGATCTGCATCGCGCGCGGGTCGGCCAGGCCGATGTCTTCCCAGGCCATGCGCACGATGCGGCGGGCGAGGTAGCGTGGGTCGGCGCCGCCATCGAGCATGCGCGTCAGCCAGTAGAGCGCGCCGTCGGGGCTGGAGCCGCGCACGGACTTGTGCAGCGCTGAGATCTGGTCGTAGAAGTTGTCGCCACCCTTGTCGAAGCGGCGGGCATTCAGGCTCAGCGCGTTGGTGATGAACTCGGCCGTGATCTCGTTGACGCCGGCCGCGCCGGCGGCCGTGTTGCACTGCTCCAGCAGGTTCAGGAAACGGCGGGCATCGCCGTCGGCGTAGCCGATGATCGTGTCGGCGGCCTTGTCGTCGAACACGAGGTGGCTCAGCGCCTGATCCTGCGCGCGCTTCAGCAGTTGCCGCAGCTCGTCCTCGCTGAGCGACTTCAGCACGTACACCTGCGCCCGCGAGAGCAGCGCGGAGTTGACCTCGAAGGACGGGTTCTCGGTGGTGGCGCCGATGAAGGTGAACAGGCCCGATTCGACGTGCGGCAGCAGCGCGTCCTGCTGCGACTTGTTGAAGCGGTGGATCTCGTCGACGAACAGGATCGTGTGCTTGCCCTGGGCGAGGTAGTGCTGCGCCTTCTCCATCGCCTCGCGGATGTCCTTGACGCCGGAGAACACGGCCGACAACGCGATGAACTCGCACTCGAACGCGGTGGCAGTGAGGCGCGCCAGGGTCGTCTTGCCGACACCCGGCGGGCCCCAGAAGATCATCGAATGCGCCTTGCCGGACTTGAACGCCAGCCGCAAGGGCTTGCCCTCGCCGAGCAGGTGGGACTGGCCGACGACTTCGTCCAGGGTCTTCGGCCGCAGCAGTTCGGCCAGCGGCGCCGCCGGTTCGGCGGAAAACAGATCTCGCATCAGGCGATTGTCGCAGTCAGTGCGCGGCCGCAGCCCTCGGCTGGGGCTTCATCAATGCCAGCACCTCACGCGACAGTTGCTCCGCCAGGCTCTGCTCGGCGACGAACACCTCGCCCAGTTCGGCATCGCGCAGCAGCTTGGCCTCGTCCTCGCTGAGCGCGCGCAGCAGCACGCGGACCGTCGGGTTCAGTTGCCGGGCCGTCGCCACCATCCGCTGGGCGTGGACGCTGTCGCCACCGGTGACGACCAGCACCGCCGCCTGGGCAATGTGCGCCTGGATCAGCACGGCGGGGTCGCTCGCATCGCCGCTCACCGCCGCGATGCCACGCTCGCGCAGGCTCTCGACCAGCTCGCGCTGCTGCTCCGCAACGACGATGGGCACGCCCTGCGCGATCAGCGCGTCGGCCAGCCGCCGGCCGACGCGGCCGAAGCCGACCAGCACGACCTGGCCATGCAGCCGCTCCTGGTCGGTGTCCATCGGCAGTTCGCCGAGCGGGTCGTCGCGCGCTTCCATGCGGCGCGCCCAATCGGAGCGGCGCAGGATCCAGGCCTTGGCCGGTTCGATGGCCGCGAACAGCAGGGAGTTCAGGGCGATCGAGATCAGCGCGCCGGCGAGGATCAGGCTCTGCCCCTGCTCCGGCAGCAGCTTCAGGCTCACGCCCAGGCCCGCCAGGATGAAGGAGAACTCGCCGATCTGGGCCAGGCTCGCGCCGACCGTCAGCGCCGTGTTCAGCGGGTACTTGAAGGCCAGCACCAGCGCCACCGCGGCCAGCGTCTTGCCGACCACGATCACCGCCACCACGGCCAGCACCATCAGCGGCTCCTGGATCAGCACGCGCGGATCGAACAGCATGCCGACCGAGACGAAGAACAGCACGGCGAAGGCATCGCGCAAGGGCAGCGACTCGTCGGCGGCGCGGTGGCTGTAGGCCGACTCGCGCATCATCATCCCGGCGAAGAAGGCGCCGAGCGCGAAGGACACGTCGAACAGCACGGCCGAGGCATAGGCCACGCCGATCGCCACCGTCACCGTGCAGAGCGTGAACAGCTCGCGCGATCCGGTGCCGGCCACGGCGAACAGCACTTTCGGGAACACACGCCGACCCACCACCAGCATCAGCGCGATGAAGGCAGCGACCTTGGCGAGCGTGATGCCGACGGTACCGGCCAGGTCCGTGCTGCCTGCCCCGGAGAGGATGCCCGCCAGCGGCGGCAGCAGCACCAGTACGAGCACCATCACCAGGTCTTCGACGACCAGCCAGCCGACGGCGATGCGGCCGTTCGCCGATTCGAGCTGGCCCTGCGCTTCCAGCGCGCGCAGCAGCACGACGGTGCTGGCCACCGAGAGCGACAGCCCCAGCACCAGGGCGGCGCCAAAGCTCCAGCCCCACCAGAACTCAGCGATCACCAGGCCCAGCGCCGTGGCCACGCCGATCTGCACGATGGCCCCGGGCACCGCGATGCGCTTGACCGACAGCAGGTCGCCCATCGAGAAATGCAGCCCGACGCCGAACATCAGCAGCATCACGCCGATTTCGGCCAGTTGGCCGGCGAGATGCACGTCACCGACGAAGCCCGGCGTGGCAGGACCTATCGCGATGCCCGCAAGCAGGTAGCCGACCAGCGGCGGCATGCGCAGCCGCGCGGCGAGATAACCGAAGACCATGGCCAGGCCGAAGCCGGTGGCGATCGTCGAGATCAGGCTGAAATGGTGCTCCATCGATCGAGCTTACTGCTCGATCAGGTCGGCGCCGCTGGGCAGCACGAACCTGAATTTGTCGGCCGGCATCGGCACGTTGGTGTTCACCGACGAGAACTGCAGCAGCGAGCGCTGGCCGAAGCCGTCGACGACATCGATCGCGTCCAGCTCCTTGCCGCGGAACCCGATCTTGAGGCTCTGCAGGCCACCGTCGGCCTGCTTGGGCGTCGCCTGCACCCAGTCGACGCCGTTCTCGCTGGGCAGGGCCTTCAGCGTGAAGTCGCGGTCGAGGTTGGTGCCGGCCAGCAGCGCGGCGGGCGTGGCACCGAGCGCCTTGTCCATCTTGCGCGAACTGGCCTGGTTCAGATCGGGATCGTAGATCCAGACCTTCTGACCATCACCGACGATGGTCTGCTGGAAGGGCTTGGTGTAGACGAAGCGGAACTGGTCCGGGCGCTGGAAATCGAAGGTGCCCGACGAGGTCTTCTTTTTCTTGCCGTCCGGCGAGCTGACCGTCTGCGTGAACTGCGCGGTGCCGCTCTTGACCTCGGCCACAAAGCCCTTCAGGGCCTGCAGCGCGTCGGCATGGGCGAGAAATGGACTCGCCACGAGCAGCGTGGCCACAAGCATCGGTTTCAGCGTCATCTTCGGTTTCTTCATTCGTCTCGCTTCGGGATGATCAGGTCACGGCTGCCGTTGGTGTTCATCGCGCCGACCAGGCCGGATTTCTCCATCTGCTCCAGCAGGCGCGCAGCCCGGTTATAGCCGATGCGCAGATGTCGCTGCACCAGCGAGATCGAGGCCCGGCGATGCTGCAGCACGATGGCGACCGCCTGGTCGTACATCGCATCGCTTTCGCCGCCACCCTCGCCTGCCGGCGCGCCGGACACCTCGCCGCCGCCGACGCCTTCGAGCACGCCGCCCTCGAGGATGCCCTCGATGTAGTTCGGCTCGCCCTGCGTCTTCAGGTATTCGACGACGCGGTGGACCTCGTCGTCGCTGACGAAGGCGCCGTGGACGCGGATCGGCAGGCCGGTGCCGGAGGCCATGTAGAGCATGTCGCCCATGCCCAGCAGTGCCTCGGCGCCCATCTGGTCGAGGATGGTGCGGCTGTCGATCTTGGAACTGACCTGGAAGGACAGGCGGGTCGGGATGTTGGCCTTGATCAGGCCGGTGATGACGTCGACCGAGGGCCGCTGCGTCGCCAGGATCAGGTGGACGCCGGCTGCGCGGGCCTTCTGCGCCAGGCGGGCGATCAGCTCCTCGATCTTCTTGCCGACGACCATCATCAGGTCGGCCAGCTCGTCGATGACGACGACGATGAAGGGCAGGCGCTCCAGCGGCTCGGCGCCCTCGGGGCTCTCGGCCATCAGGCTGAAGGGGTTGGGAATCTTCTCGCCCCGCTCGGCCGCGTCGGCGATTTTCTTGTTGTAGCCGGCCAGGTTGCGCACGCCCATCTTGCTCATGAGCTTGTAGCGCCGCTCCATCTCGCCGACACACCAGTTCAGCGCATTGCCGGCCTGCTTCATGTCGGTGACCACGGGCGCGAGCAGATGCGGGATGCCCTCGTAGACGCTCATTTCCAGCATCTTCGGGTCGATCATGATCAGGCGCACGTCGCGCGCCTCGGCCTTGTAGAGCAGGCTCAGGATCATCGCATTGATGCCGACGGACTTGCCCGAGCCGGTGGTACCGGCCACCAGGCAGTGCGGCATCTTGGCCAGGTCGGCGACGACCGGCGCGCCGACGATGTCCTTGCCCAGCGCCATCGTCAGCAGCGAGGCGGCATCGGCATAGACCTGCGAGCCGAGGATCTCGCTGAGCTTGATCGTCTGGCGGCGCGCATTGGGCAACTCCAGCGCCATGTAGTTCTTGCCGGGAATCGTCTCCACCACGCGGATGCTGACGAGGCTCAGCGAGCGCGCCAGATCCTTCGCGAGGCCGACGATCTGCGAGCCCTTGACGCCGGTGGCCGGCTCGATCTCGTAGCGGGTGATGACCGGGCCCGGCGAGGCGGCCACGACGCGAACCTCGACGCCGAAATCGCGCAGCTTCTTCTCGATCATCCGAGAGGTCATCTCGAGCGACTCGGGCGTCACCGTCTCCTGGCGCGGCGGCGCGGCGTCGAGCAGGTCGACCTGCGGCAGCTTGGCGTCGCCGGCATCGGTGAACAGGGTCTGCTGGCGCTCCTTGGCGACGCGCGTGGACTTGGGCACCTCGACCACCGGCGGCTCGATGATGATGGGCTCATGGTCCTCGACCACATGGCGCTCGACCTCGACGACCTTCTCGCGCTCCTGCGCGGCCTTTTTGCCGACCTTCTTGTCCTCGACGATCTCGCGGCGCTCGACGCGGTGCTCGCGCATCTCGTCGATCCGCGTGCCCAGCGTCTCGGCCAGGCGCAGCCAGGAGAACTTCAGCGCCAGCGCCGAGCCGGCCAGCAGGCCCGCGATCCAGGCAACGCCTGACCCCGCGAAGCCGAGCATCTTCATGCTCCACGGACCCAGCACATAACCCAGCACGCCGCCGGCGTGACCGGGCAGACGGCCTTCCCAGCCGTAGAGGCGGGTCCATTCGAGGGCGCTGCTCGATGCCATCAGGAGCAGCAGGCCAGCGAACCAGATCGAGGCGCTGCGCAGATTGGGCGCGGGCTCGGCGGCGTCCGCGCGCAGCAGGCCGGCCAGGCTCGCCAGCCAGCGGCGCAGGCCGATCAGGGGCAGCCACCAGCAGGAATAGCCGAAGGTGAACAGCAGCAGGTCGGAGGCCCAGGCACCCAGCGCGCCGACTTTGTTGCCATAGAGCTCGCGGCTGCCGGAGCTGGTGAAGGCGGCGTCGCGCGCGTCGTGCGTGACCATGGCCAGCACCAGCAGGCACCACAGCACCGCGCCAACGATCAGCCACAGCGGCGTGCGAAGCGGATTGCCGCGCTGCGGCGGCGCCTGCACGGCGGCCTTGCGGCTCTGGCGTTTGTAGACTTTCTCGACCGGGGGCGGGACGACGACTTCGTCATCGTCCGCGCGCATCGAACTCAGGGGAAAACTCATGCGCCAATTGTGGCGCATGACAGCGAGGAGTCAGCCGATCAAGCTGTAAGCAATCTCAGTCGTGCTGCAGCCGTTCCTTGATGACGACCGAGCCGTTCTCCAGCGTCTCGATGACGCCCTTGTCCTCGAGGTCCTTCATCACACGGCTGACCATCTCGCGCGAAGCACCGACGACCTTGGCCATGTCCTGGCGCGAGACCTTGCCGCGGATGATCTTCACGCCCTTCTCTTCCTCGGCCATGTCGAGCAAGGTGCGGGCGACGCGGCCGTACACGTCCAGCAGGGCCAGCGATTCGATCTGGCGGTCGGCGCTACGCAGGCGGGCGACGAGACCGCGAAGGATCGCGTACGACAGGCTGCTGCTGTCCGGCAGGCAGCGGGCGAACTCGTTGCGGCCGAGCACCAGCATGTCGGTCTGCACCTCGGCGCGGACGGTGGCCGAGTGCGGCTCGTTGTCGATCAGGCTCATCTCGCCAACGTAGTCGCCGTTCTGCAGCACGGCGAGGATCACCTCGCGTCCGCGCGAATCGGCCGTCAGCACGCGGGCGCGGCCGTTCAGCAGGATGAAGAGCGCATTGGATTTGGTGCCCTGCTCGACGATCAGTTCGCCGCGCTTGAAGCGGCGCTTGACGACGCTGTCCGCAATGGACTGGGCCTGATCGGTGGTCAGCAGGGAGAACAGGGGTACTCGGCGAATCAGGTCCAGATTGGACAACATTGCCATGAACGGCCTCCTCGGATTGTGGTCTGTCGAAAGCAGGCCGGAGCTGACGGGCCGGCTTGCCTAGAATGGACGCATTGTGCCAACTCGATCACGGTTTCACATAGGGTGTAGCCGTATGAAGCCGATCGATTTGGACGTTTGGACAACACTCCCGCTCTTGCGCGCAAAGCGCCCGCCCCAACATCAGTCCCATGACCCAAGCCACCCAACACCATTCGCTGCTGATCCTTGGTTCCGGCCCGGCCGGCTACACCGCTGCCATCTATGCAGCCCGTGCGAACCTGAAGCCCGTGCTGATCACCGGCATGGCCCAGGGTGGCCAGCTGATGACGACGACCGAGGTGGACAACTGGCCCGCCGACGTGATGGGCGTGCAGGGCCCGGAGCTGATGCAGCGCTTCCAGGAGCACGCCGAGCGCTTCCAGACGCAGATCATCTTCGACCACATCAATGAGGTCGACTTCTCGAAGCGCCCGTTCACGTTGAAGGGCGATAGCGGCAGCTACACCTGCGACGCGCTGATCATCGCCACCGGCGCCTCGGCCAAGTACCTGGGCCTGGACAGCGAGCAGGCCTTCATGGGCCGCGGGGTCAGTGGTTGCGCCACCTGCGACGGTTTCTTCTACCGCGACCAGGAAGTCTGCGTCGTCGGCGGCGGCAACACGGCCGTCGAGGAAGCGCTGTACCTGTCCAACATTGCCAGCAAGGTCCACGTGATCCACCGCCGCGACAAGTTCCGCGCCGAGCCGATCCTGGTGGACAAGCTCAACGCCAAGGCGGCCGAAGGCAAGGTGCAGTTGCACCTATTCAACACGCTGGACGAAGTGCTGGGCGACCAGAGCGGCGTCACGGGCGTGCGCATCAAGAGCACCAAGGACGACACGACGACGACCGATCTGAAGCTGCAAGGCTGCTTCATCGCCATCGGCCACCAACCGAACACCGACATCTTCAAGGGCCAGTTGGAGATGAAGGATGGCTACATCATCACCAAGAGCGGCCTGAACGGCTTCGCCACGATGACCAGCGTGCCCGGCGTGTTTGCCGCCGGCGACGTGCAGGACCACATCTACCGCCAGGCCATCACCAGTGCCGGCACGGGCTGCATGGCCGCGCTGGACGCGCAGCGCTTCCTGGAGCAGAACGCCGCCTGAATAGGACGTTAGCCATTTGGCTGCTATACTCGCGGGCTTGCTCGCTGGATGGACCGCATTTCCTGGGAATGAAAACCGAGGAACTTAGCGAGCAATAGCGGTCATGTGGCTGCGCCTTGTGGGTGGAAAACTTTCCCAGGGCAGCTGGTCAGTCGTCAGAAGTCAACCTATTGGAGAAGCGTCATGGCACGCGTCTGTCAAGTCACGGGCAAGAAGCCCATGGTCGGGAACAATGTCTCCCACGCCAACAACAAAACCAAGCGCCGGTTCCTGCCGAACCTGCAATACCGCCGCTTCTTCCTGGAAAGCGAAAACCGCTTCATCCGCCTGCGCATCTCCAACGCTGCTCTGCGACTGATCGACAAGGTCGGCATCGAGCAAGTCGTTGCCGATCTGCGCGCCAAGGGCGAGCTGTAATCCACACGTCCAGGAATTAAGGAGCAATCACCATGGCATCCAAAGGCGGACGCGAAAAGATCAAGCTGGAGTCCACTGCGGGCACCGGCCACTTCTACACCACGAACAAGAACAAGAAGACGACGCCCGAAAAGCTCGAATTCATGAAGTTCGATCCCAAGGCACGCAAGCACGTGCTGTACAAGGAAATCAAGCTGAAGTAATCGCCCGGCGATTCATCAGCGAAAAACCCGCCATGCGCAAGCAAGGCGGGTTTTTTCTTGGCCGCGAAACAAGCGCTATTTAGCGTTTGCGGGTCCGAACTCCTGCTTGAACCAGTTGTCGATCATCCGTTTCTCGTAGCGCAGCGGATCGCCGTCCGAGTACGAATTGAAGCCGGTCATGTAGGCCAAGTCCCTCAGTCGCGACTCGCCGCGGCGCAACTCCACGCCGTTCTCGCTCACCACGTAGCGGAGCTGGATCGACGGGCCGTCCGCCCTGTCGCGCAGGATGCGGATGTCCGTGCCATTACGACGCGGCTCCACACGGCCCGCCAGGTCGACGTCGGTGATCTCGATCTTCAGGTCCTTGCCCGGCAGCGTCGTCTCACCGACCTTCTGGAAGTGCTTCTGCAGCGCTTCCAGATAGTCATCCTGGCGGCGGAAATTGGCACCCTCGATGTCGATGAACTGATCGGGCTTGACGAAGCTCACCTCGACGGCAGCACTCACCCAGGCTCCGCTCAGTGCAAGCGTCAGCATGACGACGGTTTTGGCAATCTTCATGACAGGCTCCTTTTCCAATGCGCTTCTTCCTTGAAGTCTAGGCGCAGCACCCAAAAAAAAGACGCCCCGGAGGGCGTCTTTTACTTGCGGCAACAGAGAGTGCAGCCGGGATCAGATCCGCGCAGCACGCAGGTTCATCGAGAAGCTGCGCAGCTCGGCGATGCCGCTCTCCTCGGCGCGGCGGCACCAGGCCTGCAGGTCGGCCACCAGTTGCTCGGCGGAGACGTTCGTGCGAGTCCACAGCTGGCGCAGCTCTTCGCGCATGGTCACCAGCTTGTCCAGCACCGGGCTGTCGGCGCGGGCGCCGGCCATGTGCGGATGCTGGTCGGCCGGAATGTTCTCGACATCGCGGTGCAGCCAGCGCTGGGCGGCCTTGAACTGCGCCCACTTGGCGGCGTTCTGCTCCTTCTGCTCCTTCATGCGAGCCAGTTCGGCGGCGCAGGCGGACTTCAGGTTGCGGCCATAGGCGGCCATCAGCTCGTAGCGGTTGGCGATGATCGCCTCCAGCGTTTCCTTGTCGGCCGGCTTGACCTCGCCCTGGACCAGCTTGGGCACCGTCTTGCGAACCTTGGCCCAGCCCAGCATCTCGAACAGGCGGATGTAGCCCCAGCCGATGTCGAACTCGTACGGCTTGACCGAGAACTTGGCCGAGGTCGGGTAGGTGTGATGGTTGTTGTGCAACTCTTCGCCGCCGATCCAGAAGGCCCACGGCGAGACGTTGCGCGAAGCGTCCGGCGCTTCGAAGTTGCGGTAGCCCCAGTAGTGGCCGATGCCGTTGATCACGCCGGTCGCCCAGACCGGGATCCAGGCCATCTGGATCGCCCAGATCGTCAGGCCGATCGAGCCGAACAGCGCCAGGTTGATGATCATCATCAGGCCCACGCCCTGCCAGGAATAGCGGCTGTACAGGTTGCGCTCGATCCAGTCGTCGGGCGTGCCGACACCGAACTTCTTCAGCGTCTCTTCGTTGCCGGCCTCGGCGCGATACAACTCGACGCCGGTCAGCAGCAGGGCCTTCAGGCCGCGCGTCTGCGGGCTGTGCGGATCGTCCTCGGTCTCGCACTTGGCGTGGTGCTTGCGGTGCACGGCGACGAATTCCTTCGTCACCATGCCGGTCGTCAGCCACAACCAGAAGCGGAAGAAGTGCGACGGGATGGGTCCCAGGTCCAGCGCGCGGTGCGCTTGCGCACGGTGCAGGAAGATCGTCACGCCGAGGATCGTGAAATGCGTCATGACCAGCGTGTAGGCCACGATTTGCCAGGCGCTGGCATCGGCCAGGCCGGAGCCCAGCCACTGCACCAAGGCATCACGAACGGTCGTCAGGAGGTCCATGCGGTCTTTCTGCCCAGCTTCTGGGCACCAATTTGGGTAAAAACGCCTGGGATTGTAGGCGATCCACCCAGGAACACCGACGCAAAAGTCGCGCCGGACTGAGCTTTATCAAGCGATTGGGGCTCTTGTGAAGCCTTCGCCTCGAATTGACCTAAGTTCGCTCCCACACGGCGGCAAAGAAGCCGTCCGTCTGGTGCCGATGCGGCCACAGCCGCAGATAGCCGTTCTCGGTCAGGCTCTCGGCCTGCTCGACATGGGCCTTGGCCAGCGCCTCGTCGGCCGGCACCAGCTTGAACGCCGGGTGGGCCGCCGCGAAAGCCTCAGCCACCTGTTCGTTCTCCGCGTCGAGCAGGCTGCAGGTGGCGTAGACCAGCCGGCCTCCCGGCTTCACAAGCCGCGCGGCACTGGCCAGGATCGCGCCCTGCTTGACCTGCAATTCCCCTATACCTTGGAGCGACTGGCGCCACTTCAAGTCCGGATTGCGGCGCAGCGTACCCAGGCCCGAGCACGGCGCATCGACCAGCACGCGGTCGATCTTGCCGGCCAGGCGCTTGACCCGATCGTCCCGCTCATGGGCGATCTGGGCCGGATAGACGTTGGAAAGCCCACTGCGCGCCAGCCGCGGCTTCAGCGCCGCCAGCCGGTGGCCGGAGATGTCGAAGGCGTAGAGCCGGCCGGTATTGCGCATCGCCGCGCCGATCGCCAAGGTCTTGCCGCCGGCGCCGGAGCAGAAGTCGACGACCATCTCGCCGCGCTTGGCATCCAGCAGCAGCGCCAGCAACTGGCTGCCCTCGTCCTGCACTTCGACCGCACCGCTGGTGAAGACCTCCAGCTTTTGCAGCGCCGGCTTGCCCTGCACGCGCAGGCCCAGCGGCGAATACGGCGTCGCCTCCGCCTCGACCTTGGCGGCCACCAGCGCCGCCTGCGCGTCCTCGCGCTTGGCCTTCAGCGTGTTGACGCGCAGATCCAGCGGCGCGGCCTCGTTCATGCTGTCGGCCAGCTGCCAGAACTCGGCCTCGCCGAGGCGCTGCTGCAGGGGCTCGGCCAGCCATTCGGGCAGGTTGTGGCGAAACCGCGCGGGCAGATGCGCGCGATCGATCTTCTGCACCTGCTCCAGCCAGATCTTTTCCTTGTCGTTGAGCGCGCCACGCAGGAAGGCCTGGTCGCCCTGCCAGCCCAGCATCGCCAGGCGCCGCTCGAGCGGGCCGCTGCCGGATTCGGCCAGGTTTTTCAGCAACGGCCGCAAACGCAGCACGGCATAGGTGGTTTCGGCCAGCACATGGCGTTCGCGCTGGCCGAGGTTCTTGTTCTTGCGGAAAAAGCTGGAGACGACGCTGTCGGCCGGCGAGTCCAGCAGCAGCACGTCGCGCAGCAGTTGGGCGGTCAGTTCGAGGAGAGCATTAGGGTGCATGGGGCGGGATTATCCCAGGCACCCCGCCCGCTCGAAATCAAGGTCAATGCGCATCGGCGTGCTGCGAGGCCGCGATGATCGCCTGCTCGTCCAGTTTCGCGCCGTTCAGGAACAGGTTCAGCAGCACCGCGCTGAGCGAGGTCAGCAGGATGCCGGACTCGACCAAGGTCGACAGGCTGTGCGGCATCCACTGCTTGAAGTTCGGTGCGATCAGCGGGATCATGCCGATCCCGATCGACACGGCGACGATCATCGCGTTGTGGCGATTGGTCTTGAAATCGACGCCGGACAGGATGCGGATGCCGGTCGCGGCCACCATGCCGAACATCACGATGCCGGCCCCACCCAGCACCACCGTCGGCAGCGATTCGACCAGCGCCGCCATCTTCGGCAACAGGCCCAGCACGAGCAGGATCAAGCCGCCGGCCACGCAGACGAAACGGCTCTTCACGCCGGTGACCGCCACCAACCCGACGTTCTGCGAGAAGCTCGTGTACGGGAAGGTGTTGAAGATGCCGCCGATCAAGGTGCCCAGGCCGTCGGTGCGCAGGCCGCGCGCCAGGTCCGGCTGCGTTAGCTGACGATCCGTCATCTCGCCGAGTGCGAGGAACATGCCGGTCGATTCAATCATCACGACGAGCATCACCAGCGACATCGTGAGGATCAGCACCGGGTCGAACTGCGGCATGCCGAAGTGGAAGGGCATCACCACCTCGAACCAGGCCGCCTTGCCGACCTTCTCGAAGCTCATCAGGCCCAGCGCCGCGGCTACCACCGCGCCGATGACGATGCCCAGCAACACTGAAATATTGGCGACGAAGCCCTTCGCGTACTTGCAGATCCCCAGGATAGCCACCAGCACCAGCGCCGCCACGCCCACGCCGGTCAGGTCGGCATAACGCGGATTCGGGACGGTGGGCAGGATCGAGAAGCCCTTCGGCACCGGCGGCAGCGCACTGCCCGGCGCACTGACCGCCGCCAGCCATTTCGCATGAGCCGGATCGACGATGGACGGCGCCGTCGGCCCGAACGGGTTGCCGAAGATCCAGTTGATGCCCACGCGCATCAGGCTGATGCCGATGACGGCGATGATCGTGCCGGTCACCACCGGCGGGAAGAAGCGCAGCATCCGGCTGACCAGCGGCGCGACGAGGATAGACACGACACCGGCGCCGATGATCGAGCCGAACAGCAGCGGCGCACCCTCCGGCCCCGGGTTCGCATTGGCGATCGCGATCATCGGTGCCACCGACGCGAAGGTCACACCCATCATCACCGGCAGCCGCACGCCGAACCACTGCGTGGCGCCAAGCGCCTGGATCAAGGTGACGAGGCCGCAGCAGAACAGGTCGGCCGAGATCAGCAGCGCCACGTCCTCCGGGCTCAGCTTCAGCGCGCGGCCGATGATCAGCGGCACGGCCACCGCGCCGGCGTACATCACCAGCACGTGCTGCAGGCCCAGCGCCAGCAGCTTGCCCGACGGCAGCCACTCGTCGACCGGGTGCACGGGCTTCAGGGGAACGGGTGCATTCATGCTGTCTCGAGCCTCCGGGGAAATCGGCATGACCGTTTGGTGACCGGCAGAGCGTAGGCGCTCCTGGCTGATCGATAAAGCGGGAGAATCAGATAAATACATCAGGGATTTCGATGAAACCATCGATGACCGAGCTGCGCGCCTTCGCCACCGTCGCGGAGACGGGCCACTTCACCCGCGCGGCCGAGCAACTGGGCCTGTCGCAATCGGCGCTGAGCGCGGCGATCGTCAAGCTGGAGAAGCTGATGGGCACGCGGCTGTTCGACCGCCACACCCGCACCTGCCGGCCGACCGATGCCGGCGTCGCACTGCTGCCCGCCACGCTCCGGCTGCTGGCCGACTGGGATCAGCTGCTGGCCAGCGGCCGGGACTTCGCCGCGAACGCGCGCGGCCGTGTCGACGTGGCCGCGCCGAATGCCCAGTGCGCGCTGCTGCTGCCGCCGGTGATCAAGGCCTTCCGCGCCGCGCACCCGAACGTGCGGCTGGTGCTGCACGACGTGCCCGAGCACGAGGTCCATGCGCTGGTGCGCAAGGGCACGGCCGACCTCGGCATCGCCACACAGACCGATGCCCGCGCCGACCTGCTGCTGACGCCGCTGGCCACCGACCAGTTCATCGTCGCGATGAGCCCCGAGCACCGGCTGGCTTCGCGCCGCGCGCTGGAGTGGTCGCAGCTGGCGCGCGAGCCGGTCATCGGCTACCTGCCCGGCAATCCGGTTCGCCATCTGCTCGACGAGAAGCTGGCGGAGCGCGGCATCAAGCTCGATTACGTCCACGAGGTCGCCCTGCCCTGGACGGCCATCGGCCTGGCGCGTGAAGGCCTGGGCGTGGCCGTCGTCACGATGGCGCTGCGCCCGCTGGCCGCCTGGCACGGGCTGGCGGTGCTGCCGGTGTCGCGCCCGCAACTCGCCCGCACGCTGGGCCTGCTGCGGGCGCCGGGCAACACGCTGTCGCCGGCTGCGGCGGCCTTCCGCGAATGCCTGCTGGGCCGGCCTCAGCCGGCGACCGCAGGCATTCGCTAGGATCCGACCCATGAATTCAGACCTGCCCCCGCTTCCCGACACGCCGCCCGGCCGCTACCGCCACTACAAAGGCGGCGAGTACGAAGTCATCGGCTGCGCCCGCCACAGCGAGACGCTGGAGCCAGTGGTCGTCTACCGGCCGCTCTATAACGACAGCGGCCTGTGGGTCCGCCCGCACGCGATGTTCTTCGGCACGCTGGAAGTCGACGGACGCACGGTGCAACGCTTCGCCAAGTCCCCATGAGCCTGCTGCGTTCGCTGCGTCACCGCCCGCGCCTGATCTGTTCGATCGCGCTGGCATTGGTCCTGCCCTGGCTGCTGCCGGATTCCGTACCTGCACCGACGCGAGCCCTGATCGGCTGGGACGCCGGGGTCTGGCTCTACCTCGCGCTGCTGCTGCAGATGATGTTCAAGGAGAACGGCAGTTCGCACCTGCAGCGTACGGCGCAGGCGAATGCCGACAGCATGTGGGCCGTGCTGATGGTCGCCACGCTGGGCGCGACGGCCAGCCTCGTCGCGGTGGCGCTGGAGCAGTCGCAGGTCAAGCAGGGCCTCGGCACGCTGCACGGCCTGCCCTACCTGGTGCTGGTGATCAGCACGGTGGTCGGTTCCTGGCTGCTGCTGCCGGTGGAGTTCGCGCTGGCCTATGCCGGCATCTACCACCAGGACAGCGCGAAGGGCACGGAGCCGCACGGCCTGGAGTTCCCCGGCCAGGACGATCACCCGGATTACCTGGACTTCATGTACTTCGCGATCACGCTGGCCGCCACCTCGCAGACCTCGGACGTGGCCGTCAGCTCGCGGCCAATGCGCCGCCTGGTGCTGATCCACGCGGGGCTGTCTTTCGTCTTCAACACCTGCGTGCTGGCGCTGACGATCAATATCCTGGCCGGCCTGATCAGCTGAAGAAGGCCTGCGATTCGCCGCCGGTGTGGCGCACGACGCCACCGGCATCGATGGCAAGTTGACCCTCGACGAACCAGCGCACCGCGCTCGGGTACATCCGGTGCTCCAGCTTCAGAATGCGCGCCGACAGGCTCGCCTCGTCGTCGCCCGGCAGGACGGGCACGACCGCCTGCGCGACGATCGCACCATGGTCCAGCTCGGCGGTGACGAAGTGCACCGTCGCCCCGGCGAGCTTGCAGCCTGCCTCCAGCGCACGCCGATGCGTGTGCAGACCGGTGAAGGCCGGCAGCAGCGAGGGGTGGATGTTGAGCATCCGGCCGGCGTAGTGCGCGGTGAAGCCGGG
The DNA here is from genome assembly GCF_034043675.1 of Roseateles agri. Taxonomy (NCBI): domain Bacteria; kingdom Pseudomonadati; phylum Pseudomonadota; class Betaproteobacteria; order Burkholderiales; family Sphaerotilaceae; genus Roseateles; species Roseateles agri. The sequence goes on from NZ_JAXCLA010000005.1 coordinate 231,725, forward strand.
CGTGAGGATCCGCATGAAGCCGGCCAGCACGAGGAGGTCGGGCGCGTAGCCGTCGATCGTGCGCTGCAGCTCGGCATCGAAGGCCTCGCGGCTCTCGAAAGCCTGGTGATCGACCACGGCGGTAGCGATGCCGTGCTCCTGCGCGAAAGTCAGGCCCTCGGCGCTGGGCCGGTTGCTGACCACCGCGGCGATCCTGGCCGGCCAAGCTTCGGCCGCACAGGCCTTCACGATGGCCTCCATATTGGAGCCCCGCCCCGAGACCAGGATCACTACGCTTTTCATCGGGCGGCAGTGTAACAATCGCCCTCCCCATGAAGATCCAATCCCGCGCCACTCCTCGCGTCCTCTCCGGCATGCGCCCCACCGGCGCACTGCACCTCGGCCACTACCACGGCGCGCTGAAGAACTGGGTGCGCCTGCAGAGCACGCACGACTGCTTCTTCTTCGTCGCCGACTGGCATGCGCTGAGCACTCAGCACGAGCGCCGCGACGACCTGGAGAAGAACGTCTACGACATGGTCGTCGACTGGCTGGCCGCCGGCATCGACCCCGAGCAGGCCACGCTCTTCATCCAGAGCCGCATGCCCGAGCACGCCGAGCTGTTCACGCTGCTGGCGATGAGCACGCCCACCGCCTGGCTCGAACGCACCCCCAGCTACAAGGCGCAGACCGAGGCAGACCGCGAGCCGGCCACCTTCGGTTTCCTCGGCTACCCGTTGCTGCAGGCCGCCGACATCCTGATCTACAAGGCCGGCTTCGTGCCGGTCGGCGAGGACCAGGCCGCGCACGTGGAGGTCACGCGCGAGGTCGCGCGCCGCTTCAACCGGATCTACGGTGCCGGGCAACCCATCCTGCCCGAGCCGCAGGAACTGCTGACCGAAACCTCGCGCCTGCCCGGCCTGGACGGCCGCAAGATGAGCAAGAGCTATGGCAACGGGATCGCGATGCGCGACACGCCCGAAGCCACCGCCGAAAAGATCCGCACGATGCCCACCGACCCGCAGCGCGTGCGCCGCAGCGACGCCGGCGATCCGGCGCGCTGCCCGGTCTGGCCGCTGCACCAGCTCTACACCGACGAGGCGACGCGCCTCCAGCTCGATGAGGGTTGCAGGACCGCCGGCATCGGCTGCCTGGACTGCAAGCAGCCGCTGATCGAGGCGATCCAGCGCGAGCAGGCACCCTGGCGCGAGCGTGCCGACGAGTACCTGAACAACCCGAAGCAGGTGCACTGGATCGTCGAAGTGGGCACCGAGCGCGCCCGCGCCGTCGCCCGCAAGACACTGCGCGAGGTGCGCAGCGCCATGGGCCTGAACTACTGAGCGGCAAGAGATGGCCGGCATCCACATCACCGACATCGAAGCCGCCATCAACTGGTGGCGCGCGAAGAAGCCTTCGCCCGACGGCGTCAGCGCCTGCGCCGAGGTGCGCGCGCTGGCGACCGTCTACGCGCTGATGGTTTACTACCGCGAAAGCGAGTGCGACGAGGACTCGATGCCCGCCGTCGCCAAGGACGCCTGGCTCGGCTGGTACGAGAGCACGCCCGACGCGCCCTGCATCGCGATCTGCTCGACCAGCCAGGGCGACGAAATCTGCAAGGGCTGCGGACGCACCTTCGACGAGGTGCAGAACTGGCCCGTGATGACACCGGCCGAGAAACGCGTCACCTGGCACCGCATCTCGATCGAGGCCACCGCCTGGCGCTTCAACCGCTATGCGGAGCGGGCGCGCGAGTCCACTGGCGTCGATCATCCGCAAGACCCGCGTTGAAGAACTCCGTCCTGACCGACCTGCGGCGCATGCTGCCGCTGGCTTGGCCCGTCTTCATCGGCCAGATCGCCGTACTCAGCTTCGCCACCGTCGACACGCTGCTGCTGGCGCGCTACTCGAACATCGACCTCGCCGCGCTGTCGATCGGCGCGGCGGTCTACATCAGCGTGTTCGTCGGGCTGATGGGCATCGTGCTGGCGGTCTCGCCGATCGTCGGCCAGCTATTCGGCGCGGGCGAGCTGGAAGCGTCCGGCGATCAGCTCCATCAGGCCGTGTGGACCGCGCTCGGCCTGGCCGTGCTGGGCGATCTGGCGCTGCTGTTCCCGGGGCCGTTCCTGGCGATCTCGCACGTCGGGCCGGAGGTCGAATCGCGCGTGCGCGACTACCTGTTGGCGCTGGCCTTCGCGCTGCCGCCCGCCCTGGTGTTCATGGCCTACCGCGGCTTCAACGTTGCTGTGTCGCGGCCCAAGGTCGTGATGGCGCTGCAGGTCGGCGGGCTGCTGGCCAAGATCCCGCTGTCGAACTGGATGATCTTCGGCGGCCACGGCATGCCCGAGTTGGGCAGCCTGGGCTGCGGCGCGGCCACGGCCATCGTCATGTGGGTGCAGGCGCTGGCGGCGCTGGTCGTACTGCGCAAGGACCCGTTCTACGAGCGCTTCGGCCTGCATCGCGGCGCCCGCCTGCAGCGGCCCGACTGGCCGAAGCTCGCCAAGCTGCTGAAGCTGGGCATCCCGATGGGCGCGGGCCTGATGATCGAGGTGACGGGCTTCACCTTCATGGCCCTGTTCATCGCCCGGCTCGGGCCGACGATCGTCGCCGGCCACGAACTGGCCGTGAACCTCGTCGCGATGATGTTCATGCTGCCCTACGCGATCGGCAACGCGGCGGGCACTCTCGTGGCGCAACGCATCGGCGCCGATGACCTGGAGGACGCGCGCCGCCTCGGCTGGCACGGCATCGTTATCGGCCTGGGTTTCGCCTTCGTGCTCGGCGCCGCCGTGTTCTTCGGCCGCGTGCAGGTGCTGGGCCTGTACACGCGCGACGCGGCGCTAGTGGCAGCAGCCCTGCCGCTGCTGCTGTGGGTCTGGCTGTTCCACGTCAGCGACGCGGTGCAGACGGTGGCGGCCTTCGTGCTGCGCGCCCACCATATCGCCACCGCGCCGATGATCATCTACACGCTGGCCTTGTGGGGCGTGGGCCTCGGTGGTGGCAACTGGCTCGCCTTCGGCGGCGTGGCCTGGGTGCCACCGCTGCTGCAGGGCGCCTCAGGCTTCTGGTTTGCAGCCACACTGGGCTTGCTGCTCGCGGCGATCGGGCTCAGCGTGCTGCTGGCCCGGGCGCACTGGAAAGAGTTGCAGAACCCTAGGCTGCCAGCGCCGGCACGCTGAACACGAACACGCTGCCACCGCCATCGCGCGATTCGCAGCGCACCTGCCCGCCATGGCGCTGGGCAATCTGCTTGACCAGGCTCAGGCCCAGCCCCACGCCACCGGCTTGTTCGGCGTGGCCGGGCAAGCGGAAGAAGGCTTCGAAGATGCGATCACGCATCGTCTCCGGCACGCCAGGGCCGCGGTCGCAGACGCGGAACTCGGCACGGCCGCCATTGCGCTGCACCTCCAGCCGCACCTCTGCGCCGCCGTAGCGACGGGCGTTCTCCAGCAGATTGCGCAGCGCGCGGCGCAACAGACGGTCCTCACCGCTGACCTTCAGCGTCGCCAGGCCGTCGGCCGGTTCGAAGTCGGCATCAACGCGCGCAGCCTCCTCGGCCGCCATGCCGATCAGGTCCACCGCTTCGTTCTGAGGAGCCTGGCCACCGGCTTCCAGCCGACTGGCCAGCAGCACTTCTTCGACCAGCGCATCCAGCTCGGCAATGTTGGTATTGATCTCGGTGCCCAGGCGCGCGCGGGCGGCGGGGCTCGCTTCATCGAGCATCGCGAAAGCCATCTTCAGCCGCGCCAGCGGCGAGCGCAGCTCATGGCTGGCGTTGGCCAGCAAGGTGCGGTTGGAGCGCAGCAGCGCCTCGATCTGATCGGCCGCGCGGTTGAAGCTGACGGCCAGCGCCGCCACTTCGTCATTGCCATGGTCATTGACCCGGTGCGAGAACTTGCCGGCGCCGAACTGCTCGACGCCGCGCTTCAGGCCTTCGAGCCGCCGCGTCAGCCGACGCACGACCGGATAGGCGCCCAGCGCCACGCCCAGGAACAGCAGCACGAGCACGACGGCCAGGGCCTCGCCGCCGGTGCGATGCGACATCCATGGGATCGGCCAGATCGATTCCTCGCGCTGCTGGAACTGGCCGCCCGGCGCATACGGCACGGTCGTCACCACCGGGCCGGACGCACCCAGAGGCGCTGTCGGACCCGGCGGGTAGGTTCCCGGCGGCCGCAACGCGCGGATCACGATCAGCTTGCGGCCATCCTCGAACGAGACCTGCACGACGCGTGCACCAGGCTCGTCCTCGCGCTTCTCGAAGAGGTCATTGGCGGCGATGCGCTCGCCCTTGGTGTCCGTCAGGGACAGCGCCATGCGAAGCCGCTGGCCCCATTCGAGCAAGGCCTCGGCCTGCTGCTCGCGCGGGGCATCGGCCGCCGGCAAGGCGTGGTAGATCAGCTGGGCGATAGCCGTGAGCCGCTCGGTGGCGGCCGCATCGGCATTGCCCCGCTCCTGCTCCATCTGGCGTTGGAACAGCCAGCCGGAGCCGAAGGCAAAGGCCATCAGGAGGACCACCAGGGTCAGGTAGATGCGCAGGTACAGCGATTTCATGATCAGCGCATCTTGGCATGCCAGCCCTGGCGAGGCGGGGCAGGAAATTCCCTGAAAAGAATCAGCCCTCGGCGTCCTGCTTCTTCGCGAAGACGTAGCCGACGCCGCGCACCGTCAGCACTCGGCGAGGCGTCTTCGGGTCTTCCTCGATGACCGAGCGGATGCGCGAGATGTGCACATCGATCGAGCGATCGAACGCGTCCAACGGATGGCCCTTCAGAGCGTCCATGATCTGGTCGCGCGAGAGCACGCGGCCCGGGCTCTGCGCCAGCACGACCAGCAGGTCGAATTGGTGGCTGGTCAGGTCGCAGGCCTTGCCGTCCAGCCGGGCCATCCGGGCGGCCAGGTCGATCTCCAGGCGGCCGAAGCGCAGCACGTCGTCACCGGCAGCCTGCGGCTCCAGCCGGCGCAGCAGCGCCTTGATGCGGGCCTGCAGTTCGCGCGGCTCGAAGGGCTTGGGCAAGTAGTCGTCGGCACCCAGCTCCAGGCCGAGGATGCGGTCCATCGGCTCGCCGCGCGCCGACAGCATCAGCACCGGCATGCGGCGCATCTGCGCGTCGCTGCGCAGCTCGCGGCAGAAGTCCAGGCCATCGCCGTCGGGCAGCATCAGGTCCAGCACGATCAGGTCCGGCACGTCGCCGGCCAGCACCGCGCGAGCGGCGGCCAGCGAGCCGGCCACCTGGACCTCGAAGCCCGCGGCGCTCAGGTAGTCGTTGAGCATCGCCGTCAGGCGGGCGTCGTCGTCGATCAACAGCAGTCTTGCGGTCATGGCAGTGGTCAGGACCGACCGTGCCGAAGCATGGTGCAGGCGGTCGGATTCATAGGTCGGGGTCTGAAGCATAAACGAGCCCTCCGTCAAGAAATGCAAAGAGCCGACCAGGATTGGCCGGCGGTTTCGGGATCAGCTATCGGATCACTGGGCAGCCGTGCTGTGGCGTGCCTTCATACGCTCAGCCATGCGCGCCTCGCGCTTGGCCATCTTGGCCGCCAGCGTGGCGCGCTGAGCCGGGGTCAGCACATTGGCCGCGGCGATCATGGCCTGGCTCATGCGCTTGCTGATCTGTTCGCGCACCGTCGAGCCCTGCTGGCGCAGCGACTCGATCGCATTCGCATCGATCTGCGGTGCGGCGAACAGCGCCTCGGCCTGCTTGTGCAGATCGAACTCCTGCTTCATCAGCGGCTTCACGTCGGCGCGGGCAGACTGCATGATCGTCTTCACCTGGGTCCGCTGCGCGTCGGTGGCATCGGCGGCGTCGAGCATGTGCTCGGCTTCCATGCCGTCCATCCCCATGCCGGGGCCGCCGCGATGCGGGCCTTGCGCCTGCGCGGCCAGGCCGCTCAGCGCCAGTGCCGACGCGATGGCACCGATCTTGAGTCCACGAACCATATTCAGCTTCAACATCTCTGCTCTCCGAGGGAGGTGATTGGGTGAAGCGAATGATGGCGGCGGTGCGTTAGCCGCCCATGCCATCGTGGTAAAGATCGGTTAAGGTGGATCGTAACTTTTGATGGCTGTCAAGCAACTTTACGCTGCCGGCCGTTGCGCCCGGCATTGACCGCTCGCGAAATGAAAGAAGCCGGGCAAGCCCGGCTTCTTCGACTATGACTGGAAGATCACTTGATGGGTTTGAAGCGCATGCGCTTCGGGCGCGCACCCTCTTCGCCCAGGCGCTTTTTCTTGTCGGCCTCGTACTCGTGGAAGTTGCCGTCGAAGAAGAACCACTGCGAATCGCCCTCGCATGCCAGGATGTGCGTGCAGATGCGGTCCAGGAACCAGCGATCGTGGCTGATCACCATGGCCGAGCCGCCGAATTCCAGCAGCGCCTCTTCCAGCGCGCGCAGGGTTTCGACGTCGAGGTCGTTGGATGGTTCGTCCAGCATCAGCACGTTGCCGCCCTGGGCCAGGGTCTTGGCCAGGTGCAGGCGGCCGCGCTCACCGCCGGAGAGCTGGCCGACCATCTTCTGCTGGTCGTTGCCCTTGAAGTTGAAGCGGCCGAGATAGGCACGGCTGGGCATCACGAACTTGCCGACGACGATGTTGTCCAGGCCGCCCGAGACGTCTTCCCACACGGTCTTGTCGGCTTCCAGGCTCTGGCGGCTCTGGTCGACGAAGGCCATCTTGGCCGTCTTGCCGATCTTGACCGTGCCGCTGTCCGGCTGCTCCACGCCCTGCAGCATGCGGAACAGCGTGGACTTGCCCGCGCCGTTCGGGCCGATGATGCCGACGATGGCACCGGCCGGCACCTTGAAGCTCAGGTTGTCGATCAGCATGCGATCGCCGAAGCTCTTGCTGACGCCTTCGAACTCGATCACTTCATTGCCCAGGCGCTCGGCCACGGGAATGAAGATTTCGTTGGTGACGTTGCGCTGCTGGTATTCGACGTCCGACAGTTCCTCGAAGCGGGCCAGACGCGCCTTGCTCTTGGCCTGGCGGCCCTTGGCGTTGGAGCGCACCCACTTCAGTTCTTCCTTCATCGCCTTCATGCGGGCGTCTTCGGACTTCTGCTCGCCTTCCAGGCGGCGCTCCTTCTGGTCCAGCCATTCGGAGTAGTTGCCCTTCCAGGGGATACCGTGGCCGCGGTCCAGTTCCAGGATCCACTCGGCGGCGTTGTCGAGGAAGTAGCGATCGTGGGTGATGGCCACCACGGTGCCGGGGAAGCGCTGCAGGAACTGCTCCAGCCACTCGACGGACTCGGCGTCCAAGTGGTTCGTCGGCTCGTCGAGCAGCAACATGTCCGGCTTGGACAGCAGCAGGCGGCACAGGGCCACACGGCGCTTCTCGCCACCGGACAGCACGCCGATGACGGCGTCCCACGGCGGCAGGTTCAGCGCGTCGGCGGCCAACTCAAGCTGCAGGTCGGTATTCTCGGAACCGGCGGCGGCGATGATCGCCTCCAGCTCGCCCTGCTCGGCGGCCAGCTTGTCGAAGTCGGCATCGGGCTCGGCGTATTCGGCGTAGACCTCGTCCAGGCGCTTCTTGGCGGCCAGCACGCCGCCGATGCCCTCTTCCACCGCCTCGCGCACGGTCTGCTCGGGGTTCAGGCGCGGCTCCTGCTCCAGGTAGCCGATCTTGATGCCGGGCATCGGGATCGCCTCGCCCTCGTACTCCTTGTCCACGCCAGCCATGATCTTCAGGATCGTGGACTTGCCGGAGCCGTTGACACCCAGCACGCCGATCTTGGCGCCGGGGAAGAAGGACAGGGAGATGTCCTTCAGGATGTGCCGCTTGGGGGGAACCGTCTTGTTGACACGGTTCATCGAGAAAACGTATTGCGCCATGAGCGGTGCTTCCTGAAGATTGCTTGCTGGAGGTCGGAACCAAACCCCCTATTGTCGCAGCTTCAGGAAGGCCGCAGGTCGGGCCGCCCGATTCAAGCGCTCAGGCTGACGCTCGTCGAACTGATGGTGGTCGCATCGCTGCCCATCACGCTCAGATAACCCTGCGCGATGCGTTGCAGCATTTCCTGGATCTGTGCGGCGGATGGCGCGGAGGCGCCATCGCTGCCGGTTGAGGACGAAGACGTCGACGAGGAGGAGGAATCCACCGGCGGCGGTCCGGGCGGCGGACCCATCGGCGGCATGCCGCTGCCCTGCGAACCATCCCCGGTACTGCTGCCGGCCTCGAACTTGGCCTTCATCGCATCCTGCATCTTGCTGTCGAAGGTCGAGATCTCGGTGCTGGACAGTGAGCCGTCGCCGTCCGTATCGATCGCGCTGAACAGGTTCTTCACATCGCTGTCGGCGGAACTGAGGCCGAACTCGTCGGACGAGACCGAGCCGTCGCCGTTGGTATCCAGCTGCTTGATCGGATCGGCGTGATGCCCGCCATGGTGACCGCCGGCGCCGCGCGTGCCGGCGAACTGCGAGGTGGACATCTGCACATCGAAGCTCGATGGCGTCGTCTGCGTCGCCGAGCTGCTGGCGTCTGTCGCCGCGGGCGCGTCGGTGGTGCTGGCCGCCTGGCTGTACGAGGCGGTCTGCCCGGCCGCTGCCGCATTGGCTTGCTGCCGCGCCTGCGCGGCTAGCAGTGCGTCGAGCGCGCTGCTGGTCGATGATGAGCTTGAACTGACATTCATCTCGGGATCCTTTCTGAGTGGGAGTGTTGATACGACATCAACGCAGCGAGTCGTCGAACAGATAGCCCACACCGCGCACGGTGCGGATGAAGCTGGGGTTGCGCGCGTCGTCGTTGAGCTTGCCGCGCAGGCGCGAGATCAGCAGGTCGACGCTGCGTTCCAGCACCTCGATGCCGGCGCCGCGCGCCAGGTCCATCAGCTCGTCGCGGCGCAGCACACTCTGCGGTCGTTCGAGGAAGGCACGCAGCAGGCGGAACTCGGCCGGCGACAGCGGCGTGCTGAAGCCGCCCGGGCCGACCAGCCGGCGCGTCGCCGGATCGAGCCGCCAGCGGCCGAAGCTCAGCGCGCCCGCGCCGGCATCCACCTGCTCGGCCTGGCGCAGCAGCAGCCCCTGCATGCGGACACGCAGCTCACGCAGCTGGACCGGCTTGCCGATGACCGCATCGGCGCCGGATTCCAGCGCCAGCACGCGGTCGAAACTGTCATCGCCGCCCAGCATCGCCAGCACTGGCACGCGCGATCGGGCGCGCAGGCCGCGCAGCCCCGCCCATCCGCGGCCGCGCGGATCGACCGGGTCCACCAGGACGAGCCCGACGCGCTTGTCGGGCCGCGCCAGCCCGTCCAGGTCGCCCACGCTCACCCGATGCCCCCAGCGGGCCAGCGTGGCGGCGAGCAGGCGGGCGCTGGCCGGGTCGGGATCGATCAGCAGCACGACGGTCGGGGCGAGATCGGCGGGCTCGGGGCTGAGCATGGAGACTTCCTGTATGTATCGAGCGGTGTCGGATACAGGAAGCGTAGGATCCCAGTGCACAGCCATTGCGCCGATGAGGCGCCAGGTGTCCGCGCTATTTACCGCCGCTTTACGGGCTCGACACAGGGCTGTGCGATGCAGCAAAAAACCGGTTCCGCAAGTGCCGTGCCAAAACCCCAGCTCTTTACATAACTTTTATTGCAACAGGCCGGTCGGTCGGCCCGGAGCCCATAGAGTCAGCGGTTTGTCAGGGTCAGTAGGTTAAGAAAAATGAAGCAGATGATCTGCGTGAAGTGGGGCAAGGGCTACGGCACCGAGTACGCCAACCGCCTCTATGGCATGGCGCGCCGCAATACGACGGGACCATTCCGCCTGGTCTGCCTCACCGACGACCCGAGCGGCCTGCGGCCCGAGATCGATGCCTTCCCCTTGCCCGAACTCGGCTGCGAGCACCCCAAGCGCACGATGGGCAAGTGGCGCAAGCAGGTGCTGTGGGGCGCCGACATCCCGGCGCTGACCGGCCTGCAGGGGCCGGTGCTGTTCGTCGATCTCGACACGGTGATCGTCGGCAATATCGACGACTACTTCACCTATGGCGACCCGGATCGCGTCTACCTCGCGCGCAACTGGTCGAAGCCGTTGCATCGACTCGGCCAGACCTCGGTGTTCCGCTACCCGGTGGGCCGCTATCCGGAAGTGCTGGAAAAGTTCCGCGCCGACCCGCAGGGCGTGGCCGACCGCGAAGGCTTCGAGCAGCACCACGTGACGCACTCGGTGCCCGGCGGCATCGAGTTCTGGCCCGAGAGCTGGACACGGCTGTTCCGCCTGCACTGCGTGCCGCCCTTCCCGCTGATGTACTTCAAGCAGGCCAAGCTGCCGCCCGACGCGAAGATGGTCACCTTCGCCGGCGGCCCGAACCCGAGCGACGTGCAACTGGGCCGCTGGGAGCCCGACCAGCCCGAGTTCCCGAGCCGGCTCGACCACCTGAGCCGCCTCTTCAAGGCGGAACGTCCCTGGCGCCATCTGCGGCGCTACATCGTGCCGGTCGACTGGATCAACAAGTACTGGCGCGACTGATCCGTCACAGAATCGAAGCGATCACTAGCCTATAATTCGACTCACGCCGCGCCTCTCAGTCTTGCGCGGCGTTGCTTTTTCAAGCCCAAGCACGTTCCCTGGCGCACCGAAGACTGGCGTTCTCGCGAAGGGCGCGGCCGCGCCTCACGGACCGCGTGCGCAAAACATCCCCAATGAGTTTTGATTCCCTCGGCCTCGCGGCCCCGCTGCTGAAGGCCATCGCCGACGCAGGCTACACCACCCCCACCCCCATCCAGGCCCAAGCGATTCCCGCCGTCCTCAACGGTGGCGACCTCATGGCCGGCGCGCAGACCGGCACCGGCAAGACTGCCGGCTTCACGCTGCCGATGCTGCACCGCCTCTCCACCGGCGCCCCGCTGCTGAACAAGCGCGGCAAGCCCGCGATCCGCGCGCTGGTGCTGACGCCCACCCGCGAACTCGCCGCCCAGGTCGAGGAAAGCGTGCAGACCTACGGCAAATACCTGCCGCTGAAGAGCATGGTCATGTTCGGCGGTGTCGGCATGCAGCCGCAGATCAACCGCCTGCGTGACGGCGTCGACATCCTCGTCGCCACGCCGGGCCGCCTGCTGGACCACGCCCAGCAAGGCACGCTGGACCTGTCCCAGGTGCAGATCCTGGTGCTGGACGAAGCCGACCGCATGCTCGACATGGGCTTCATCCACGACATCAAGAAGGTGCTCGCGATCCTGCCGCAGAAGAAGCAGAGCCTGCTGTTCTCGGCCACCTTCAGCGACGACATCAAGGCCCTGGCCGACCGCCTGCTGAACCAGCCGGCACTGATCGAAGTGGCGCGCCGCAACCAGACCAACGACGCGATCGCGCAGAAGGTCCACCCGGTGGGCCGCGACCGCAAGAAGGAACTGCTGGCCCACCTGATCAAGCAGGGCAACTGGCACCAGGTGCTGGTCTTCACCCGCATGAAGCACGGCGCCAACCGCCTGACCGACTACCTGAACGACCAGGGCATCAGCGCCATGGCGATCCACGGCAACAAGAGCCAGGGCGCCCGCACGAAGGCGCTGGCCGAGTTCAAGAGCGGCGAACTGCAGGTGCTGGTGGCGACCGACATCGCCGCCCGCGGCATCGACATCGACCAGCTCCCGCACGTCGTCAACTTCGAGCTGCCCAACGTGCCCGAAGACTACGTCCACCGCATCGGCCGCACCGGCCGCGCCGGCGCCCAGGGCGAGGCAATTTCGCTGGTCTGCGTGGACGAGAACGGCTTCCTGCGCGAGATCGAGAAGCTGATCAAGCGCGAGATCCCGAAGGAAGCCGTGCCCGGCTTCGAACCGCCGGCCGGCGAGAAGCCCGAGCCGATCGTGCTGGGCCGTATGGTGCTGAACGGCAACGGCAGCCGCACGACCAACCGCGGTGGTCGCCCGGGTGGCGGTGGTGGTGGCGGTCGTCCCGGCAACCACGCGCCGCGTGGCAATGGCGGCGGCGGCGGCAACCACTCTCACGCCCCGCGTGAAGGCGGCCAGGCCCGTCACGGGCAGCCGTCGGGCCAGCGACCGAATGGCGGCGGCGGCAACGGCGGCCAGCGCTCGAACGGCAATGGCGGTGGCAATCGCAATGGCGGGCAACAGCCCCGGCTGACGACGCCGAAGCGCTGAAGCCTGAGGCGGGGAAGCTGAGGCAGCCCCTGCCTCGCGAATGACAGTTGTTATATCGTCGGTCCATCACCTTCCCTACTCAGGTGTCCGATGAAACAACCCGTATGGATCGCCGGTGCAAGCGGCCTTGTCGGCCGTGAGTTGCTGACCGTGCTGCTGGAGCGCGGGGTCGATGTCCATGCGCTGTTGCGGCGCGCAGTGCCGGATCTGGCCAAGGATGACCATCTGCACCAGCACGAGGTCGACTTCGCCCGCTTGCAGCTCGACGCCCTGCCGGCGCCGCAGGCGGTCTACATCGCGCTCGGAACGACGATCGCGGTAGCCGGCTCGCAGGCCGCATTCCGCGCGGTCGATCATGATGCGGTCCTCGCCGTCGCCCGGGCCGCCAAGACAGCCGGCGCGCGGCGCTGCGCGGTCGTGTCGGCGCTGGGGGCCGATGCGAAGTCCTCCGTGTTCTACAGCCGCGTCAAGGGCGAGACCGAGCAGGCGCTCGGTGGCATCGGCTTCGAGCAACTCGTCATCGCGCGGCCTTCGCTGCTGGTCGGCGAGCGTGCAGCGCTGGGGCAGCCGACGCGGGCCGGCGAGGTCTGGGGCGAACGCCTGACGCGGCCGATCCGCGCTCTGATCCCGGCGCGCTGGCGACCGATCCCGGCCGAGCGCGTGGCGCGAGCGATGGTCGCCGCGCTGGACGAGGCCGCAGGCCCGAAGCTCCGGGTGCTCGAATCCGACACGCTGCAAAGAATGGGGCGATGAAGACCGCGCCACTCGTTCACGCCCGCATCGACTTCAGCGACCCCGCCGCGCCCGGCGCTCCGGACTTCGGCGACGTCTATCACAGCCGCGCCGGCGCCCTGGGCCAGGCACGGCATGTCTTCCTCGGTGGCAACGGCCTGCCCGGCCGCTGGGCGGGGCGCGAGCGCTTCGTCATGCTGGAGACCGGTTTCGGCCTGGGGAACAACTTCCTCGCCGCCTGGGATGCCTGGCGCCAGGATCCGGCGCGCTGCCGACACCTCCTCTACATCGGCATCGAGAAGCACCCGGCGCGCCGCGATGACCTGCAACGCGCACACGCCGCTTCGCCGCTGCCCGATCTCGCTGCGCAGCTGGTGGCCGCCTGGCCGCCGCTGACGCCCGACCTCCACGCGCTGGACTTCGAGAATGGCGGCATCCGCCTGCTGCTGGCACAGGGCGACGTCCATCGCTGGATGCGCGAGCTGGTCGCCGACGACGTGGACGCCTTCTGCCTCGACGGCTTCTCGCCCGCGCAGAACCCGGACATGTGGGACGGCCACCTACTGAAGGCGCTGGGCCGCCGCGCTGCGCCGGATGCCACGGCCGCCACCTGGAGCGTCGCCCCGCAGGTGCGTGCGGGCCTGGCTGCCGCCGGCTTCGAGGTCGAGCGCCAGCGCGGCTTCGCCAACAAGGGCGGCATGTGCGTGGCCCAGTACCGGCCGCGCCACATCGCGCAGCGGCCGGCGGCCCGCGCGCCGCTGGCGCCCGGCGCGCGTGAAGCATTGATCATCGGCGCCGGCCTGGCCGGCGCCGCCTGCGCCTGGGCGCTGGCGCGCGAAGGCATCGCCAGCACCGTCATCGACACAAGACCTGGCCCCGCGCAAGGCGCCTCCGGCAATCCCGCCGGCCTGTTCCACGGCACGCTGAACCCGGACGACGGCCTGCACGCCCGCTTCAATCGCGCAGCCGCGCTGGCCACCGAACGGGCGCTGCGCGAATTACCGCCGATGCCTGGCCTGCAACGCGGCCTGCTGCGCCTCGAGCAGGAACGCGACGCGGCGGCGATGCAGGCGCTGATCGATCGCCTGGGCCTGCCGCCGGACTACGTGCAGGCGCTGGACCGGGACGCAGCCCGCGCGGCCAGCGGCCTGCCCGGCCTGCCCTCGCCCGCTTGGTTCTACCCCGGCGGCGGCGCGCTGACGCCCTCGGCCTACGCCCGCGCAATGCTGGACGCGGCCAACACTCGCTGGCGCCAGGCACGCGTCGGCGCGTTGCGCCGCGCGGGCGACGGCTGGCAAGTGCTGGCGGACGATGGCTCCACGATCGGCGAGGCGCCGCTGGTGGTAATCGCCGCGGGACACGAGGGCCAGGCCCTGCTGGACGGCCTGCCGCCGCTGCTGTGCCAGCGCGGCCAGCTGACTCACCTCGCGCGATCGGCCGTCCCGCCGCGCATCCCCGTCGCCGGCCTCGGCTATGCGATCCCCGACGGGACAGGCGGTCTCTGGTGCGGCGCGGCCAGCCACGACGGTGACATGCAGCCCGCGCTACGCAGCGAGGACCAGGCGGCCAATCTCGCGCAGTGGTCGCGCCTGTCGGGCGAGCCGCAGGCATCGGAGACACCGCTGGCAGGCCGCGTCGCCTGGCGCCTGGCGGCGCCGGATCGGCTGCCGCTGGTCGGAGGCCTGCCGGACGGCACGGCCGGCACCGCCGCCCGCATGGATCAACCGCGCTTCATCCCGCGGCTGCCGGGCCTGGCCGTCTGCACCGCCTTCGGCTCGCGCGGCATCACCTGGGCGGCGCTGTGCGGCCAGGTGCTGGCGGCACAGGTGACCGGCGCGCCTCTACCGCTGGAAGCCAGCTTGGTCGATGCGATCGATCCCGCGCGTTTTCTGGTCCGCCAGCAGCGGCGCACGGCGGAGTGAAACAAAACGTCTTGGTACCAACTGCTGCATCTCGCGGCGCAGGCGCGGACAACAATCGCTTGCATGACCAGCAGCACCAGTCCCAGTACCGATTCCCTGGCCGCCGAGGCCGACCAGCGCCTGATCGACAAGCAAATGGCCGGTGTCGTCGAGGCCATCATGATCCAGAGCTACAGCCTGGCGAACAAAGGCTTCATCCCATCGGACGCGCAGATCGCCGCCTACATCGCAAGCCTCGATGAAGAGACGCTGCTGCAGAAGATCCGTCGCCATCCGGGCGCGGCCTCGACTCGCGCGCTGAGCGCCGACGACACGGCCCTGCTGCGCTGGGCGCGCCTGGTGGGCCAGCGCGGCGCTCGCTGAAGCTTCTCGACTTGGTTCAGCCCGCCGCGGCCTGATCGATCAGCCACTGCTCGAAGGCCTGTACCGCCGGCCGCAGCCGCGAGGCCGGGTCCACGATCAGCTGATAGGCGCGCGCCGAGGCCACGTTGGCATCGAAGGGCGTCACCAGTTGGCCGGCCGCCAGCAGCGCATCGACCAGCGGACGACGGCCCAGCGCCACGCCTTGCCCGGCCAGGGCCGCAGCGATCGCCTCCGAATAGCTGGTGAAGCTGAGCCGCGCCGCGGGGCGCAGGTCGGCCAGACCCCAGGCCGTCAGCCAGGGCTCCCACTCGACCGGCATGCCGCCGGCATCGCCATCCATCGCCAGGTGCAACAGCGTGTGATGGGCCAGGTCGGCAGGCTCGCGCAGCGCCAGCGCAGTCTCGCTGACCAGGCGCGGGCTGCACACCGGTTGCATCGCCTCGTCGAACAGCTTGCGCGCGCCCGGCACGGCGCCGAGCTTGCCGTAGCGCACGGCCAGGTCGAAGCCCTGGGCGGCGAGGTTGCGGTTGTCCAGCGTCGCATCCATGCGCACGTCGATTCCGGGATTCGCGCGCGTGAACGCCGTCAGCCGCGGGATCAGCCACAGCGCGGCGAAGCCCGGCGTCGTCGTCAGCGACAGCACCTCGCGTTCGTGCGGCGCGCGGATGTCGCGCATCGCACCGCGCAGGCTGCCGAGCGCCACCGTGCAGGCGGCGAGCAGCCGCTGTCCGTCGAGCGTCAGCGTTAGCGCTCGGTGCCGGCGGGTGAACAGCGACACGCCCAGTTCGTCCTCCAGCGCACGCATCTGCCGGCTCATCGCCGACTGGGTGACGAAGCGCTCCTCGGCGGCCTTAGTGAAGCTCAGGTGCCGCGCCGCCGCCTCGAAGGCAACGATCAGCTCGAGCGGCGGGAGTCGGTCTAAGGGCTTGTTTGGCATGCGCGCAGGGAATGTGTTGGGTTCCGAACCATCGTTTGTCGGCCAAGTATGACGGCCGCAATATTCGCTCCACGCCAGACCCGGCGCAAGCATGCGCACGATGCATGCGAGGAGCCCACCATGTTGATCGACACCTCTCACGCCACGCTGCACCTCGAACGGGGCCAGACCTCGCGCCTCACCAGCGCCTGCCACAGCCGGCTGGCCAGCGCCGCGGGCACGCTGTGGGTCACGATCGACCATGACCCGCGGGACTTCGTGCTCGAGCCCGGCGAGAGCATTGAGCTCGGCTGCCACGACGCGCTGATGATCTCGGCGCTGGGCGGCCCGGCCACGCTGGATCTGCGCCCGGCGGCGGAGGCGCACTGATGGACGCCTTGCTCCAGCCACAAACCGGCGTCGAATTGCAGCCGGAGCGCCTCGCCCTGCCTGGCGGCCGCTCGGTGCTGCTGCGGCCGATCACGCCGGCCGATGCGGAGGCCGAGCAGGCCTTCGTCGGCACGCTGTCGCTGGACTCGCGCCACAAGCGCTTCCACGTCGGCCTGCGTCAGCTGTCACCGGACCTGCTGCGCCAGTTCACCGACGTGGACCAGCACGACCACGTCGCCCTGGTCGCGCAGGCCGAGGACGAGAACGGCCGCATCGTGGCCGACGCCCGCTACGTGCGCAGCGCCGAGCATCCGGACGAGGCCGAGTTCGCCATCGCCGTGGCCGACGACTGGCAGAGCCTGGGCCTGGGCCGCACGCTGATGGCACGCCTGGCCGCCCACGCGCGGCGCGCCGGTCTGGCCGCGCTCTATGGCGACGTGCTGGTGCAGAACCGGCGGATGCTGGTGCTGATGCGCGGCCTGGGCGCGACGCCGCGGCCGCACCGCCAGGGCGCACACATTGCCCGCGTCGTCTTCGACCTGCGCGCGGACTGACGACGGCCTCGCCGACTCCGTGCGATTTGCACGTTAGCTCCCGATGGCGCCGCAGCCGCCGCCCCGGGATCCCATGAAAATTTCAGCCTCGGAGACAACGAAGCGACAACGAGAACATGAGCTCAACGACCCGCGGCCGCTCGATCGGCCAACGCCTGACGCTGGTGCTGGCCCTGGTGCTGGCGATCGCCTTTGTCGGTTCAGGCCTCGGCTACTTCGCGCTGCAGCGCGTGGCCGCCGAGACGGCCGAGATGTTCCAGGGCGAGCTGATCGCCGAGCGCACTGCCGGCGACTGGTACCGCAACATCACCAACGGCGTCACCCGCACCAGCGCGATCGCCGTCAGCGCCGACCCGAGTCTGGTGGACTTCTTCAAGGCCGAGGCGGCCGAGTCGTCCCGGCAATCGACAGAACTGCAGAAGCAGCTCGAGACCAAGATGACCACGCCGGAGGAACGCGCGCTCTTCGACTCGCTGTCCGGCGCACGCAAGGCCTACCTGAGCACCCGCGACTCCGTCAGCGAAGCCAAACGCATCGGTGACGCGTACAAGGCCAAGACCCTGTTCGAGAAGGACTTCCAGCCGGCCGCCGCAGCCTTCCAGGCCGGCATCAAGAAGATCACCGAACTGCAGCGCCGCCAACTCGACGAGGCCACGCAGCACATCGACGAGGTGAACCGCAATGCGCGCATGGCGCTAGTGGCCTTCGGCGTCTGCGCGCTGCTCGTCGGTGGCGTGCTGCTGGTGTGGGTCACGCGCTCGATCACCCGGCCGCTCGGCGAGGCCGCGCAGGTGGCCGAGGCCATTGCGAACTTCGACCTCAGCCGCCCGATCCAGGCCGGTGCCAACGACGAGACCGGCCGTCTGCTGAACTCGCTGCGCCAGATGCAGGCCTCGCTGCTGCAGCTGATCGGCTCGGTACGCGGCTCCAGCGACAGCATCAACACGGCCAGCGCCGAGATCGCCACCGGCAACTCGGACCTCTCCGCCCGCACCGAACAGACCGCCTCCAACCTGCAGCAGGCCGCGGCTTCGATGATGCAGCTCACGGGCACCGTGCAGCAGACCGCCGAATCCGCCCAGACCGCCAACCAGCTCGCCAGCTCGGCCACCGAGGTGGCGCAGCGCGGCGGCGAGGTCGTTGCGCAGGTGGTCAGCACGATGGAGGACATCAGCGCCAGCTCGCGCAAGATCGGCGACATCATCGGCACGATCGACGGCATCGCCTTCCAGACCAACATCCTGGCCTTGAATGCCGCAGTGGAAGCGGCGCGCGCCGGCGAGCAGGGCCGCGGCTTCGCGGTGGTCGCATCGGAAGTGCGTTCGCTGGCCCAGCGCTCGGCCGCCGCGGCCAAGGAAATCAAGACGCTGATCGGCGCCAGCGCCGAGCGGGTCGAATCGGGCACGAAGCTCGTACAGGACGCCGGCGCGACGATGGGCGAGATCGTCGCCAGCGTCCAGCGGGTCACCGACATCATCGGCGAGATCACCGCCGCCTCGCGTGAGCAGAGCGACGGCATCCACCAGATCAACGCTGCAGTCACGCAGCTCGACCAAATGACGCAGCAGAACGCGGCACTGGTCGAGGAATCGGCCGCTGCAGCCGAGAGCCTGCGCGATCAGTCCAGCCAGTTGGCCGGCGCTGTCGGGGTGTTCAAGCTGGCCTGATCAGAACTCCAGGGTCCGGACGCCGCTGCTCGTCCCGAGCAGGCAGACGCCGGCCTTGTTGCGGGCGAACACGCCCACCGTCACGACGCCGGGCCACTGGTTGACGTCGCGTTCGAAGGCCTGCGGGTCACGGATCTGCACGCCGCGCACGTCGAGGATGTGGCAGCCGTTGTCGGTGACGCAGTTAGCGCGCAGCGTCGCTTGGCCGCCGATGGCGTGGAAACGCCGCGCGATCTGCGCTGCAGCCATCGGGATCACCTCGACCGGCAAGGGGAAGGCGCCCAACACGTCGACCAGCTTCGATTCGTCGGCGATGCAGACGAAGCGCGCGGCCAGGTCGGCAACGATCTTCTCGCGCGTCAGCGCCGCGCCGCCGCCCTTGACCATGTGGCCCTGGCGATCGATCTCGTCGGCGCCGTCGATGTAGACCGGCAGGCTCTCGACCTCGGCGGCCTCCAGGATCCGGATGCCCAGCGCGCGCATGCGCTCGGTGGAGCGCACCGAGCTCGACACCGCACCGGCGATAGCCATGCCGCTGGCGGCCAGTGCATCGATGAATTTGTCCACCGTGGAGCCGGTGCCGACGCCGACGATGCTGCCGGGCGTCACGTATTGCAGGGCGGCCTGGCCAACCAGGGTCTTGAGTTCGTCTTGAGTCATGGCGCTGCGGATTGGGGAAACCACGGATTATCTCAAGCCGAACCTAGGGGCCGGTCACGCCACCGAAGTCAGCCGGCAGTCATCAATGATCGTGCAGGCAAATTCGCCTAGTACAGATCCGCCCGCGTAGTAACTAGGAATTTACATCTCCTACGTTCAGCAGCCTTGTCCATGTGAAGCATTGCAAAGACCATCGCGCTGCATTTGCCCCAAGACGGCAGATGTCCAAGTAACTGACCCAGTAACTGATCTAGGAGAGATTGATGGTTTTCAATGGCACCCTGACCCGAATCGCAGCCTGCTGCGCAATGGCGCTGGCGGCGAATGCGGCAGATGCAGCCCAGTACCAGTTCACCGTCACCGGTGACTATTCCGCCAGCTGGCAGATGAACTCGACCGTCGTGCCCGACATTTCCGAGGAGGGCGGCGGCTTCGTGATGTGGGACGTGACGGGCGACTTCAGCGGCGCCGTCGACACGATCGCCGACCTGACCTTCTACCATGCCGACATCGGTGGCGGCATGCAGATCTATGACTACATGGGCGACAACACGCTGTTGCTCACCGACGGCCCGCAGTTGTACAGCGGCTCCGAAGATCAACCGACTTTCCTGCTCGGCACCTTCGCCATGACGGAGTTCGGCGGCTCGGGCCAGTACACGCTGACCGTCAGCGAAGTGAGCGCCGTGCCCGAACCGGCGACCTACGCCATGCTGCTGGGCGGACTCGGCCTCGTCGGCACCCTCGCTGCGCGCCGTCGCAAGAGCTAAGCCTCGTCCCTCAAAAAGCCGTCAGCCCCGACGGCTACGGACCGCAGCCGCCAGCTCCCGCAGCAGCGGCTCGGTCTGGCTCCAGCCCAGGCAGGCGTCGGTGATCGACACGCCGGGCAGCAGGTCGCGCTTGGTCTGGCCGGCGCCGAGGTCTTGCCGGCCCGGCTGCAGATGGCTTTCGATCATCACGCCGGTGATGCGCTTGTCGCCGCCGGCCATCTGCGCGGCCACGTCGTGGCCGACGTCGATCTGGCGCTCGTACTTCTTGCTCGAATTGGCGTGCGAGAAATCGATCATCACCTGCTCGCGCAGGCCCGAAGCCTTCAGCGCTTCGCAGGCGGCCTGCACCGAAGCGGCGTCGTAGTTCGGCGCCTTGCCGCCGCGCAGGATGATGTGGCAGTCCTCGTTGCCGCGGGTTTCGAAGATGGCGGCCGTGCCCATCTTGGTCATGCCCATGAAGGCGTGGCTGGCGCTGGCGGCGAGCACAGCATCGGACGCCACCTTGACACCGCCGTCGGTGCCGTTCTTGAAGCCGACAGGGCAGCTCAGGCCCGACGCCAGTTGGCGATGGCTCTGGCTCTCGGTCGTGCGCGCGCCGATGGCGCCCCAGGCGATCAGGTCGGAGATGTATTGCGGCGACAGCAGGTCCAGGAATTCGGTGCCGGCCGGCAGGCCCAGCGCGGTCACGTCCAGCAGCAGCTGACGGGCCAGGCGCAGGCCTTCGTTCATGTGGAAGCTGCCGTCCAGGCGCGGATCGTTGATGTAGCCCTTCCAGCCGACCGTCGTGCGCGGCTTCTCGAAGTACACGCGCATCACCACCAGCAGCTCGCCCGCCAGCTCGTCGCGCAAGTCCTTCAGCAGCCGCGCGTAGTCCATTGCCTGGTCGTGGTCGTGGATCGAACACGGACCGACGACCACCAGCAGCCGGTCGTCGCGGCCATGCAGCACGTCGCCGATCTCGCGGCGCGCGCGCTCCACCAGCTCCAGCGAGGATTCCGGCAGCGGCAACTCATCCAGCAGCAGCGCCGGCGAGATCAGCGGGCGCACCGCGCTGATGCGCGTGTCGTCAGTGCGGGTGGAATCAAGGGTGGCGGCGTCGGAGTTCATGGCGGTCTGGCTGTGGTCTTCAGGGGAACCCCGAATTATGGCCGCTTGAATTCGCCGTTATTGACCGATCGTTCCAATTAAAGGACACTCGCCCCATGGCACGACCGAAGCAGTTCGATCCCGACGTGGCGCTGGACGCCGCGATCGATGTGTTCCGCGAGCACGGCTACGCGGGCACGTCGGCCGAGATGCTGGTCGAGGCGATGCACATCGGCAAGCAGAGCCTCTACAACACCTTCGGCGGCAAATGGCCGCTGTACTGCGCGGCGCTGGAGCGCTATGCGGCGGCCGAGACGGCCGGCCACATCGATGCACTGGGCAGTGCGCCGACGGCGCTGGGCGGCGTGGAGGCGATGATGAAAAGAGTCGTTGCCGAGGCACGACTGGCCTGCCTGGGCACGCATTCGATCAGCGAGTTCGGCGATGCGCGCGAGGGCACCGAAGAGCTGGCGCGGATCCGCCAATCCGCCGGCCGCTCGCTGCGCACGGCGCTGGCCACCCGATTGCGTCAGGCGCAGCGGGACGGAGAGGTGTCGACGGAGCTGGACGTGCAGCACGCAGCCGGTTTCCTGATCGCCAACATCGCGGGCATCCGGCTGGCCGCCCGCGGCGGCGCCGGGGACGCCGAACTGCGGGCACTGGCACGGTTGAGCCTGCAGGCGCTCAAGTAGGGCATCTGCTTTTTTTTGGTCTATTTTTGAATGATTGTTCAATTTAAGGAATGACGATGACGACAGCAAATGAGACGGCAAATGGAAATGGCGTGGCAATGGTCTTCGGCGGCTCGCGCGGCATCGGCGCGGCGATCGCACGGCGGCTGGCGCGGGAGGGCTACGACGTGGCGCTGACCTATGTGTCACGCCCGGACGATGCCGCGGCGGTGGCGGCGGACATCGAGGCCCTCGGCCGGCGCGCCCTCGCGATCCGAGCCGACAGCGCGGACGCAGCGGCGCTGCAGCAAGCCGTCGAGCAGGCGACCGAACGGTTCGGCCCGCTGGACCTCGCCGTCGTCAATGCCGGCGTGCTGGCACTGGGCACGCTGGCGGAACTGCGGCTCGAAGACCTAGACCGGATGCTGGCCGTCAATGTGCGCGGCGTGTTCGTGGCGATCCAGGCCAGCGCCGCGCGGATGAAGGATGGCGGCCGCATCATCACGATCGGCAGCAATACGGCGGTCCGGACCGGTACGCCGATCGGCGCCGCCTACGCGATGACCAAGGCGGCGGTGGCCGCGCTGGTCAAGGGCGTGGCGCTGGATCTCGCGCCCCGCCGCATCACCGTCAACAACGTCCAGCCCGGCCCGACCGAGACCGACATGACGGCCGATCATCACGCGCTGATCCTGCCGATGGTGCCGCTGCGCCGTCTGGCAGAGCCGGATGAGGTTGCCGGCATGGTGGCCTACCTGGCGAGCGCCGAGGCCGGCTTTGTCACCGGAGCCAGCCTCACGATCGACGGCGGCTTCGTGCTCTGACAGACACCGCCTCAAGCCCGCTCGGCCAGGTCTTTCAGTGCCGTCAGCACGTCGATGAAATCGCCGGTCACGTGCGGACCAAACTCGGCGGCCTGCGGGCCGTCGATCTCGGTGCGGTAGACGACCTTGGTGCCGCCCCAGGCTAGCGGGATCAGTTCGTGCGAGACGACGACGCGTGTGTCGTCGATCACCGTCTCGTCGACGAAATGCCGGTTCTCGACGACATCCAGCAGCTTGCTGGTGAAGGCGTCCTGCCCCGGCGGCTGCATCACGAAGCGGGTGCCGCTGGTGAAGTCGCCGAGCAGCAGGATTCGCTCGATGCCGGCGTTCCAGCGCTTCCAGCCGGGCACGTCGGTGAAGAGGTTCCACAGCGTGGCCGGCTGCGCGTGGGTTTCGATGCTGGCTTCATGGGTCCACATGGCGTTTTCCTTGTTCTGGGGTGGGCGATTCATTGGAACGCCCTCCTCCTGACAAGGCTGTGGCAGCAACGACGGCTGCCGCGCTCAGGCCGAAGCCCAGCAGCGCCAGCGGCGGCAGATGCTCGCCCAGCACCACGAAACCCATCGCCGCCGACACGCCCGGCACGAGATAGAAGAGACGCGCCACCGCGCTCGCCTGGCCGCGCCGCACCATCAGGAACAACAGCGAGAACGCACCGATCGCATTCACCAGCGCAAGCCACAGCACGGCCAGCACCGCCTCCGCGCTCCACTGCACGGCCAGGCCTTCGAAGTGGCTCGCCGCCGGTGTCACCAGCAGGGCCGAGATGCCCACCTGCACGAAGGCGCCGCTGCGCAGGTCCATGCCGGCGCAGAAGCGCTTCTGGTACAGCGTGCCGGCCACCAGGCCGAAGAGGCCCATCGCCGCCAGCCCATAGGCCGCAGCGCCGCCACCCTGCACCGGCTTGCCCACGACGACCAGCGCGATGCCCGCCAGGCCGCCCAGCAGGCCGATGAGCTGCATCCGCCCCAGCCGCTCGCCGAGCCACAGCCAGGCGCCCAGGCAGGTCGCCACCGGCATCATGCCGATCAGCAGCGCCGCGATGCCGCTGGGCAAGCCCTGCCGCATCGACTCGTAGACGCCGACGAACTGCGTCAGCTGCATCAGCAGCCCGACGACGACGAGATGCGCCCAGTCCCGCGCGCGTCGCGGCCAGGGCGCATGGCTCATCACGGCGATGGCCAGCAGGACACCGGCCGCGATGCCGAAGCGCAGCGCCAGCAAGGTCAGCGGCCCGAGATGCGCCAGCGCCACCTTGCCCATCACGTAGCCGCTGCTCCACAGCACGACGAAGAGCAGCGGCAGGCTCATCGCGGCCAGCGGCACCGACGGCAGGGCCGGGCGGAATGTGCGTGCAAGTTCGGCGTTATGCATGGGGCAGCTCCTCGAAGGAAATCCAGTGGCGCCACTGTAGAAATTAGCCGATCAGGACACAATTCGCTCACAGATCGATTCAGAGTTTCCAACTGGAGAACAACGATGGGCCGCCTCGAAGACCTGCTCGCCTTCGCCCGCGTCGTGGACGCGCGCAGCTTCTCGGGCGCAGCGCGCGTGCTGTCGACGACCAAGTCGGCCGTCAGCAAGCAGGTCGTGCGGCTGGAAACGCAACTCGGCGCCAAGCTGCTGCACCGCACGACGCGCAGCGTGAGCCCCACGGCGGAAGGCCGCGGCGTCTACGAACGCGCGCTGCGCCTGCTCGACGAGGCGCAGGCACTGGCGGATGAGATCGAAGGCACGCAGGAGCCACGCGGCGTGCTGCGGCTGTCCACCTCCACCGCCTTCGGCAACCTGCAGTTCACCGCGCTGATGGGCGAGTTCTGCGCCCGCTACCCGAAGGTGCAACTGGTGCTTGGGCTGAACGACCGCTATGTGGACCTGGCCGAGGAAGGCTTCGACGTCGTGATGCGGCTGACGTCGCGGCCCTCGCCAGGGCTGGTGGCACGGCGGCTCGCGGCGATCCGCTACGTGACCTGTGCCTCGCCCGCCTACCTGCGCGCGAATGGCCGGCCCGAAACGGTCGAGGCGCTGGCCGAGCATCACTGCCTGCTGTTCGGCTACTTGCATGCGCCGGACCGCTGGCAGTTCCGCCACGCCATTCACGGCGAGGCCGGCGTGCCGGTGCGCGCCGCGCTGCGCTTCGAGAGCGGCCTCACCGTCAACAGCAGCGAATCGCTGCGTGTGGCCGCGCTGGCGGGCTTGGGCTTAGCCGTGCTGCCCACCTACGCCGTTGGCGACGACCTGCGCGCCGGCCGGCTCGAAGCGGTGCTGCCCGACTGGCAACCGCTGGGCGGCAATGCCGACGCCGACACGCTCTACGCCGTCTACCTGCCCAGCCGCCAGCCCAGCCCGAAGGTGCGCGCGCTGATCGACTTCATGCTGGAGAAGATGGGACAAGTGCCACCTTGGGACCGAGAGTGATGCCCCTCGCCCGGTCTCGCCGCGCTGAACGCGGGCGAGCCCAGTCGGTCCCCCGCGGGGACGCCGGGCCGGCTTGGGGCGGCCCGGCGCTCGGCCCGAGCCAGCTTTGCGACAATGCCGCCCCATGCCGCTGATCCCCTACGCCCTCACCCGCCCCTTCCTGTTTGGCCTCGATCCCGAACACGCCCACGAACTGACGCTGGGCAGCATCGCGAAACTGCAGAACACGCCGGCGCAATGCCTGTGGTCGCAGACCCGCGTCAAGGACCCGGTCACCGTGGCCGGCCTCAAGTTCCCCAACCGCATCGGCCTGGCCGCCGGCCTGGACAAGAACGGCCGTTGCATCGACGGCCTGGGGGCGATGGGCTTCGGCTTCATCGAGGTGGGCACGGTGACGCCCAAGGGCCAGCCGGGCAATGACAAGCCGCGCATGTTCCGCCTGCCGGAGGCCGATGCGCTGATCAACCGCCTCGGCTTCAACAACGAGGGCCTGGATGCCTTCCTCGCCAACGTCCGGCGCGCCCGCAGCTTCCGCGCGGCCGGCGGCCTGGTGGGTCTGAACATCGGCAAGAACGCCGCCACCCCGATCGAGAACGCGGTGGACGACTACCTGATCGGCCTGGCGGGCGTGTTCCCGCATGCCGACTACATCACCGTCAACATCTCGAGCCCCAACACGAAGAACCTGCGCGCGCTGCAGAGCGACGAGGCGCTGGACGCGCTGCTGTCCCGGCTCCAGGAGCGCAAGCTGGCGCTGGCCGTCGAGCACAAGCGCCGCGTGCCGATGTTCGTCAAGATCGCGCCGGACCTGGACGAAGCCCAAGTCGGCGTGATCGCCCGCACCTTGAAGGCCAACGGCATCGACGGCGTGATCGCGACGAACACGACAATCTCCCGCGAGGCCGTCAAGGGCTTGCCGCACGCAGAGGAAACCGGCGGCCTGTCGGGCCGGCCGGTGTTCGAGGCCAGCAACCGCGTGATCGGCCTGCTGCGTGCGGAGCTGGGCGCGGGCTATCCGATCATCGGGGTCGGCGGCGTGCTGAGCGGCGCCGATGCGCAAGCCAAGCTGGCTGCCGGCGCGGACCTGGTGCAGGTCTACACGGGGCTGATCTACCGCGGCCCCGCGCTGGTGAGTGAGTGCGCGGCGGCGATGGCGCGCGCCTAGGTCGCATCATGGGCATCGAGATCGAGCGCAAGTTCCTCGTCGTCGGCGAGGCCTGGAAGCAAGGCCTGACCCCCGAGCGCCTCAGCCAGGGCTACCTGAACCGCGACAAGCAGCGCACGGTGCGCGTGCGCCTGGCTGGCGGCGCGGCCTGGCTGACGATCAAGGGCGAGTCGCGCGGCGCTACCCGGGCCGAGTTCGAATATCCGATCCCGGTGGAAGACGCCGAGCAACTGCTGGCCCTGTGCGACGGTCCGCGGGTCGAGAAGTACCGCTGGCGCGTGCCGCACGGCGGGCTGGTCTGGGAAGTGGACGAATTCCTCGGCGACAACGCCGGGCTGGTCGTCGCCGAGGTGGAGCTGGCCGCGGAAGACCAGGCATTCGATATGCCCTCCTGGGCGGGCGAGGACGTCACCGCCGACCCGCGCTACTTCAACTCCAGCCTGGCGAGCCGTCCGTTCAAGGACTGGTGAGCCCCAAGAACCCGATGACGCGCATGCCCCGTACCTTCGCCTCCGCCTGGCAGCAACTGCGCGACCTGCTGGCCTCGATCGGCCCGCTGTTCTTCCTCGTCGCTGCGCTGATCGTCGGCGCCTACTGGTGGATCGACCCGCAGCCGCCGCACACGGTGCGCATGGCCACCGGCCCGGAGGGCTCCACCTACGCGCTGTTCGGCAAGCGCTACGCCGAGCAGCTGAAGGCCAAGGGCATCGAGGTGCGCGAGATCGCCACCGCCGGCTCGGCCGAGAACCTGCAGCTGCTGCGCGAGGACAAGGCCGACGTCGCCTTCATCCGCGGCGGCACCGACGAGTACACCGACGACGACGCGCTGCTCTCGCTCGGCTCGCTGTTCTACGAACCGCTGTGGATCTTCTATCGCAAGCTGCCGAAGGCGCCGCCGATCACCGCGCTGCCCCAGCTCGCCAAGCTGCGGCTGAGCGTGGACACGCCCGGCAGCGGCGTGCCCCTGTTGATGGAGCGCTTGTTCAAGGCCAACAAGCTGGACATGGCCACGCTGCACATCGAAAACCTGCCGCCCGAGGCCGCCACCGAGGCGCTGCTGGCCGGCAAGCTCGACGCCATCGTGCTGGCGCAAGCGCCGCAGTCGCGCTTCGTCCGCAAGCTGCTGCGTGCGCCCGACATCGCGCTGGTGGACATGGCCCAGGCCGATGCCTACAGCCGCCGCTTCGGCTTCTTCTCCAGCGTCACCCTGCCGCGCGGCGTGGCCGAGCTGGCGTCAGACCTGCCGCCGCAGGACGTCTCGATGGTGGCGCTGACGACCGCCTTGCTGGCCCGCGAGGACGTGCATCCCGCACTGCGTGAACTGTTCGCCGACGCCGCCGTGAAGCTGCACGGCGAGGTCGGCTGGTTCAACCGCGCGCGCGACTTCCCGAACACCCGTACCAGCGAACTGCCGGTGAGCCCCGAGGGCGACCAGGCGATCAACGGTACGCCGCCCTTCTACAAGCGCTGGCTGCCTTTCTGGCTGGCTAATCTGGTCCAGCGCATGGGTCTGCTGATCGGCGGTTTCCTGGTGTTGCTGCTGCCGCTGTCGCGCGTGATCCCGCCGCTGTACCAGTGGCGCGTGCGCCGCCGCGTGTTCCGCTGGTACGCGCTGCTGCGCGAGATCGAGGAGCGCGTCGAGACCGGCCAGGAGACGGCAGACAGCGCGCACAAGCGGCTCGACCAGCTTGACGAGCGGGTCAACCGCGTGGCCGTGCCGCTGTCGTACGCGGATGAGCTTTACGCGCTGCGCAACAACATCCACGCGGCGCGCAAGCGGATCGTGGCGCGGGAGCCCGGCCCGAGATAGCGCCTGATTGGAATGGAAAAGCCCCGGCGCACCGTGGAGTGCGCCGGGGCTTGGAGCCTGCGAGGGGATTCGATCAGCGGAGCGTACGCCGCCGACGCGTGGCCACCAGGCCCACCGCGCCCAGGCCCGCCATCAGCATCACATAGCTGCCGGGCTCGGGCACGGGGCTCACAGCCTGGACGCTGATGGCACCGTTGTAGGCACCGCCCAGGGAGCCCGTGGCGCGACCGAAGATGTCAAGGTAGTAGACCCCGCCCTCCGTGGCAGGCACCGAGAAGGAGTAGGAGCCGACCGAACTCAGGTTGCCGGAAGCAACAACCTTGTCGTCGGCGTTGCCCACCACACCGTCCGCGCCGGCATAGGCGAGGTCGAAACCACTGAACGACAGGTTCAGGGTGCCGAGCGACCCCAGGTCAATCGGAAAGTTCTGGAACGAATAGCCCGAGCCGCCGTTCGTCGGCAACGCGAAGGTGTAGGTATCCGCGAAGATGCCGTTGGCGACCGTGGCACTGAAGGTCTTCGGAACCCCGATGCTCACGGCACCGAGGTTGTAAGTGGTCGCGGAAGCGTTCCCGCCCAGCAAGGCCGACGCGATGACCGCGCTGGCAAATACAGCTTTGAGAAGAAATAGCTGCTTCATGTGATTTCCTTAACGGAGCAAGCGTCGACATTTCGTGATGCAAGATGAGTGTGCAGCTCTTTGTCGCTTATTTCAATGTCACAACCCCTCTAAATGAGGGGGTGCACAAGGCGACAGCGGTCCATCGGCGCCGCGCCCGCCTGCCTCTTCAGGGCGCCAGCACCCGCATCACCCGCTGCATGCCTTCCACCGGCTTGCCCTTGCGCGCACGCTTGCCCGCATAGCCGGCCAGCGCGGCGCCCTTCAGCAGCTCTTCCTTCGCCTTGCCACCCCGCCCGCTGCCCTGCACCAGCAGCTGCTGCGTGAACGCGGCGACGCTGACCAGCGCGTCCTTGGGCTCCAGGTCGATCAGAGTCAGGCCGCGGCCGCCCTTGGGCTGGTGCTTCAGCTCATCGATCGGGTAGCTCAGCAGCCGCCCCTGCAGCGAGAGGCAGGCGAACTGCACGCCTGCGACTTCGCCCGCCGGCAGCAGCGCCGGCGGCAGCGGTTTCTCCTCGCCCTCCAGCGCCAGGAAGGTCTTGCCGGCCTTCTTGCTGCCGACCAGGTCGCCGGTCTGCGCGATCAGGCCGAAGCCGCCCGTGCCGGCCAGCACCATCTTCTGGCCCGGCGCTGCGGCGAGGTAGTGCGCGATCTGCGTGCCGCTCTCCAGCTCGATCAGCGTCGTGATCGGCTGGCCGTCGCCGCGGCCACCCGGCAGCAATGAGACCGGCACCGAGTAGACGCGGCCATTGCTGCCGAACACGATCAGCGGGTCGACGCTGCGGCAGGGGAACACGCCGTAGAGCTGGTCCCCGCTCTTGAAGGCCAGCGCCGCCGGATCGACCTCATGGCCCTTCAGCGCGCGCACCCAGCCCTTCATCGAGACGACCACCGTCACCGGCTCGTCGACGATGCGCACCTCGGCCACCGCGCGCTTCTCGGCCTGGATCAAGGTACGGCGCTCGTCGCCGTACTGCTTGGCATCGGCCTCGATCTCCTTGACCACGGTGCGCTTGAGCACGCCGGGGTTGGCCAGGATGTCCGCCAGCTTCGCCTGCTCCTCGCGCAGCTTGGCCAGCTCCTGCTCGATCTTGATCGCCTCCAGCCGCGCGAGCTGGCGCAGGCGGATTTCAAGAATGTCCTCGGCCTGGCGGTCGCTCAGCTTGAAGCGCTCGATCAGCGCCGGCTTGGGCTCGTCCGCGTTGCGGATGATGCGGATCACCTCGTCGATGTTCAGCAGCACCAGTTGCCGGCCTTCCAGCACGTGGATGCGGTCCAGCACCTTGTCCAGCCGGTGCTGCGTGCGGCGCTGCACGGTGGCCTGGCGGAAGGCCAGCCACTCGCTGAGGATCTGGCGCAGGCCCTTCTGCGTGGGCCGGCCATCCAGGCCGATCATCGTCAGGTTGATCGGTGCGGAGCTTTCCAGGCTGGTGTGGGCCAGCAAGGTCGTGATCAGGTCCTGCTGCTCGACGGTGCGGCTCTTCGGCTCGAATACCAGGCGCACCGGCGCGTCCTTGCTGGATTCGTCACGCACCACATCCAGCACGGCCAGCAGGCTGGCCTTGAGCTGCATCTGCTCCTGGGTCAGCGCCTTCTTGCCGGTCTTGACCTTGGGGTTCGAAAGTTCCTCGATTTCCTCCAGCACCTTCTGCGAGCTGGTGCCGTGCGGCAGCTCGGTGACGACCAGCTGCCACTGGCCGCGCGCCAGATCCTCGATCTTCCAGCGTGCGCGCAGCTTCAGGCTGCCGCGGCCGGACTGGTAGGCGGCGCGGATGTCCTCGGGCGGGCTGATCAACTGGCCGCCACCGGGGAAGTCCGGGCCGGGCAGCAAGGTGAACAACTCGTCGTCCGACAGTTTCTCGTTCTTCAGCAGCGCCACGGCCGCGGCCGCCACCTCGCGCAGGTTGTGGCTGGGCACTTCCGTGGCCATGCCGACGGCGATGCCCGAGGCACCGTTGAGCAGGGTGAACGGGAGCCGCGCCGGCAACTGCTTGGGCTCCTCGGTGGAGCCGTCGTAGTTGGCGATGAAGTCGACCGTGCCCTCGTCGATCTCGTCGAGCAGCAGCCGCGCGATCGGGGCCAGGCGCGCTTCCGTGTATCGCATCGCCGCGGCGCCGTCGCCGTCGCGCGAACCGAAGTTGCCCTGGCCGTCGATCAGCGGGTAGCGCTGCGAGAAGTCCTGCGCCATGCGCACCAGCGCGTCGTAGACCGACTGGTCGCCGTGCGGGTGGAAGCGGCCCAGCACGTCGCCGACGACGCGGGCGCCCTTCACGGGCTTGGCGCCGGCGTTGCCGCTGAAGGACAGGCCCATGCGCTCCATCGCGTACAGGATGCGGCGCTGCACCGGCTTTTGGCCGTCGCACACATCGGGCAGCGCGCGGCCCTTGACGACCGACAGCGCGTATTCGAGGTAGGCGCGCTCGGCGTAGTGGGCCAGGGTCAGCGCGTCGCTGTTGTCGTCGGACGGCGGCGGCGGCGGTGGCGGTGGCGGAGCTGCGGCAAAGAGGTCGGCTTGGTCACTACTCATCGGTTACTTCGGTTCGGATGTCAGATGTTCATTGGGACAGGTGCAGCTCCAGCTGCTGCGCCTTCGCGGGCAGGCTGCG
Source organism: Roseateles agri (assembly GCF_034043675.1). NCBI lineage: Bacteria > Pseudomonadati > Pseudomonadota > Betaproteobacteria > Burkholderiales > Sphaerotilaceae > Roseateles > Roseateles agri. The sequence continues at coordinate 262,966 of NZ_JAXCLA010000005.1, forward strand.
TTGCAGCAGCGCCCAGTAGAGTTCGAGCACCAGTTGCACATGGGCGCGGGTCTCGTCGATGTCGGGCACGCGGCCGCCGGCCTTGCGCACCGCGCCCTCGCCGGCGTTCCAGGCAGCCAGCGCGGCATCGATGCGGCCGAAGCGCTTGATCAGGTCGGCCAGCATGCGCGCGCCGGTCAGCACATTGATGCGCGGATCGAGCAGGCGCTGTGCGTCGGCGGCCGTGGCGTAGCGGGCGGCGGTCTCGGGCGTGATCTGCATCAGGCCCATCGCGCCGCGCGGCGAGACCGCGTCGCGCTTGTAGCCGGACTCCACCGCGATCACCGCCTTCAGCAATTCCATGTCCACGCCGTGCCGGGCGGCGGCCTGGCGCAGATAGGGCTGCACGGCCTTGACCTCGGGCGCGATGTCCAGCCAGGTCAGCAGCGGCTGGCTGCCGTCGAGCTTGCCAGGCACGCGGCCGAAGGCAGCACCGGGCGTGCCCATCACCAGGCTGTAGCTGCCGTCCAGCGGCGCCGAGGCCAGGTGCGCGATACCGCGACCGTCGACATAGCCCCACAGCTCGGCATGCGCTGCCGTGGCGGCGAATGTGAGGACGAGCGCCAGCAGCCGCTTCACGCGCCCGGCTCCTCGACGCCCAGCGCCTGCCGCGCCTGGTACTCGCGGTCCAGCATGGACATCACGACCAGGCTGTCGTAGCCGTCCGCGCCGACGCCAGACAGGCGCACGCTCTCGCGCAGCCGCCCTTCCTCGACGAAGCCCTCGCTCGCATAGAGCTTCTGCGCCCGCACGTTCAGCGCCTTCACGTCCAGCCAAAAGCGGTGGGCGCCGAGCTGGGTGAAGGCCATCTTCTTCAGCAGGCGCACGCAGGCGCGGCCGTAACCCAGGCCCTTGGGGCCCAGCACCAGGCGCTTCAGCTCGATCGAGCGATGCGGGTTGCGGCAGCCCTGCAGGATCACGAAGCCGGCCATGGCTCCATCACCTTCACCAGCCTCGACGACGAAATGCCGCGAATCCGGGAAGCGCACCGCGCCCTCGTGCTGCGTGCGCTCCCACGGCGTGATGAACGGCAGATTGGTGGCGTCCTGCTCGACCGAGACGACGAAGTCCAGATCGGACAGCATCGTCGGCCGCAGGTGCACGAGCGGCTTCATACGTCGATCTCGACCGAGTCTCCGTGGATTTCCATCAGCTCGCGCCGCGACGAGGCCTCGCCCTTGCCCATCAGCTTGTTGATCGCGGTCTCGGTGGCCTCCAGGTCCAGCAGGCCGTAGCTGATCGGGCTCAGGCGGCGCGTCTCGGGGTTCAGCGTCGTGTCCCAGAGCTGTTCGGCGCTCATCTCGCCCAGGCCCTTGAAGCGGCTGATGCTCCAGGAGCCTTCGCGGGCGCCTTCCTTGCGCAGCTTGTCCAGCGTGGCGGTCAGCTCACCCTCGTCCAGCGCGTAGATCTTGGCGGCCGGCTTCTTGCCACGGGCCGGCGCGTCCACGCGGTACAGCGGCGGGCGGGCGATGTAGACGTGGCCGGTCTCGACCAGCTTCGGGAAATGGCGGAAGAACAGCGTCAGCAGCAGCACCTGGATGTGCGAGCCGTCCACGTCCGCGTCGGACAGGATGCAGACCTTGCCGTAGCGCAGGCCCGACAGGTCCGGCGAGTCGTTCTTGCCGTGCGGGTCGACGCCCAGCGCCACGGAGATATCGTGGATCTCGTTGTTGGCGAACAGGCGGTCGCGCTCGACCTCCCAGGTGTTCAGCACCTTGCCGCGCAGCGGCAGCACGGCCTGCGTTTCCTTGTCGCGGCCCATCTTGGCCGAGCCGCCGGCCGAGTCCCCTTCGACCAGGAAGACCTCGTTGAGCGTCAGGTCGCGGCTCTCGCAGTCGGTCAGCTTGCCGGGCAGCACGGCCACGCCGGAGCCCTTGCGCTTCTCGACCTTCTGCGCCGCGCGCTGGCGTGTCTGTGCCTGCTTGATGACCAGCTCGGCCAGCTTCTTGCCGTGCTCCACGTGCTGGTTCAGCCACAACTCCAGGCCCGGCTTCACGTAGGTGGAGACGAGGCGCAGCGCGTCGCGCGAGTTCAGCCGCTCCTTGGTCTGACCCTGGAACTGCGGGTCCAGCACCTTGGCCGAGAGCACGAACGAGGCACGCGAGAACACGTCGTCCGGCATCAGCTTGACGCCCTTGGGCAGCAGGCTGTGCATCTCGATGAAGCCCTTGATCGCGCCGAACAGGCCGTCCTTCAGGCCGGACTCGTGCATGCCGCCGGCCACCGTCGGGATCAGGTTGACATAACTCTCCCGCATGACGGTGCCTTCGTCGGTGAAGGCCACGCACCAGGCGGCGCCCTCGCCTTCGGCGAAGTTCTCGGTCTCGGACTTGCTGGCGTACTGCTCGCCCTCGTACAGCGGGATCAGCGGATCGGCCACCAGGGTCTGCATCAGGTAGTCGCGCAGGCCGCCCTTGTAGGACCAGGTCTGCACATCGCCGGTCTTCTCGTTCTTCAGCGTCACGATGACGCCGGGCATCAGCACGGCCTTGGAGCGCAGCAGGTGCACCAGCTCGTTCTTCGGCAGCTCGGCGCTCTCGAAATACTTGGCATCGGGCCAGACGCGCACCGTCGTGCCCTGCTTGCGGTCACCCGAGGCCGCAGGCCGCACGCTGACCGGCTCCACCACGTCGCCGCCCGAGAAGGCCAGCGCCGCCACCTGCTTCTCGCGCCAGACGCTCACCTCCAGCCGCTTGGCCAGCGCGTTCGTCACCGAGACACCCACGCCGTGCAGGCCGCCCGAGAAGCTGTAGGCGCCGCCCGAGCCCTTGTCGAACTTGCCGCCGGCATGCAGCCGCGTGAAGACGATCTCGACGACCGGCACGCCCTCCTCCGGATGCAGGCCGAAAGGGATGCCGCGGCCGTCGTCCGCCACGCTGACCGAGCCGTCCGCATGCTGCACCACGTCAATGCGCTTGCCGAAGCCGGCCAGCGCCTCGTCGGCCGCGTTGTCGATGACTTCCTGGATGCAGTGCAGCGGGTTGTCCGTGCGGGTGTACATGCCGGGCCGCTGCTTGACGGGCTCCAGGCCTTTCAGGACGCGGATCGACGCCTCGCCGTAGGAAGAAGGGGTCGTGGGGTTCGTAGCCATAGGGGCGGGATTCTATGGTTAGCATGTCGGCCCTATGAGCCGCCGCCTGCTGTCCCTGCTTTCGCTGTCCGTAACGATTCTTTTCAGCGGCATCGCCCGCGCCCAGGGCCAGGCGCCCGATGCCGAGCCCTTCAAGGCCAGCGCGCAGCTGAGCTTCGCCCTGGTCAACGCCCAGTGGTTCGACGGCCAGGGTTTCAAGAAGGGCACGCTCTACATCGTGGACGGCAAGTTCACCGCGCAGAAGCCCGCCCGCGTGAACCGGCGCATGGACCTGAAGAACCAGTTCATCATTCCGCCGCTGGCTGAGGCCCACAACTACAACCTGCAGAACGACTGGGGTATCGAGCACTACGAACAGCGCTACATCCAGGACGGCGTGTTCTATGCCGCCATGCTCTGCAGCGACCCGGCCGAGCTGGCCACCGCCAAGACGCAGCTGAACACCCAGGACAGCCCCGACGTCGTCTTCGCCAGCGCCTGCATCACCTCCAGCGACGGCCAGCCGCTGGCAGCATTGATGGCCGCCCCAGCCAAGCCGAAGCTGGCCGACATCGCCGACAAGGCGGTGCTGGTGATGGACAAGCCCGAACAGGTCGACCAGAAATGGAAGCTGGTCACCCAGCGCAAGCCCGATCTCGTGCGCATCACCCTGAGCTACAGCGACAAGCCCGAGCTGCGCGCCAAGCCCGAGCTGAAGGGCCGGCTGGGCCTGGACGCCGAGACGGCGGCGGCGATCGTCAAGCACGCGCACCAGTCGAACCTGCGGGTCAGCGCCAACGTCGACAGCGCGGGCGACTTCGACGCCGCCGTGCGCGCGGGCGCCGACAACATCGCCCACCTGCCCGGCCACTTCAACCACCACGGCGACGGGCCCGAGCGCTACCTGATCAGTGCCGACACCGCCGCGCTGGCCGCACGACAGAAGACGACCGTGACGACCGCCATCGCCGCCACGCAGCTCTACAAGACCACGCCCGAGCAGGCCGAGAGCCTGCGCCAGACGCAGATCAAGAACCTGCAGACGCTGAAGGCCGCCGGCGTCACCCTGCTGCTGGGCTCGGACGTGTTCACCGGCACCTCGCAGGCGGAGCTGGCGCGGCTGGCCGAGACCGGCGTGTTCAGCAACGCCGAGCTGCTGAAGATGGCGACGATGGACACCCCGCGTGCGCTGTTCCCCAAGCGCCAGATCGGCTGCTTCGAGCCGGGTTGCGAGGCCAGCTTCCTGCTGCTGCCCAGCGACCCGCTGCAGGACCTCAAGGCCGTGGCCACGCCGATGTTCCGCGTCAAGCAGGGCCGCATCCTGACCCAGGTGGACGACGTGGCCGAGACCAGCGCCACGGCCACCGAATCGACCGACGCGGCGAAGAAAGCCAAGGCGGCCGGCAAGAAGAGCACGAAGAAGAAGGCGCCGGCAACGGCCGCCAAGCCGCGCAAGAAGACTTAGGCCTGCACCGTCTTCAACTGCTGCAGGCGCTCGGCCAGCGCAGGGTCCTGCAGCGCCGATTCCAGGTTGCGCAGCCACGGGTGCGCCAGGTAGGCGCGGAAATGGAAGAAATCGGCCGGCGCCTCGTCCAGCACGGCCAGGCCTTCCAGCGTGGCCGGTGCGCCGTCCGCCAGGCGCTCGCCGACACGGGCGCAGAAGTAGGCCAGCGCCAGGCGCCCCTCACGGTCCGGCCAGCGCGGGTCGGGCGGGCTGGTCAGCAGGCTGTCGATGTCAGCGGCATCGGCCACCAGCGCCGGCGGCAGCCCCCATTCGGTCATCAGCAGGCGGCCGATCTCTGCGGCGGGCAGGCCCAGCGCCGCCTGCTCGGCGATCGAGCGCGCCAGCAGGCCTTCGCGCGGGATCGTGGCCAGCTCCTCGGCCGTTGCACCGCCCTCGATCGCCAGCCGGCCGAGGAAGGAGAGTACCAGCGCGCTGACGGTGGCGCCCGCCGCGTCGAAGTGCAGCGCCTGGCAGAGATGGCGGGCCAGTTCGCTCGCGATGCCGCTGGCCCGCCAGCTGGCCTCCAGCCGTGCGGCGCGGGCGGGGTCGTCGGTGCTGAAAGCGGCCAGCATCAGGTAGCGCAGGCAGATCGAGCGCACGCCGTTGACGCCCAGCACCATCACGGCCTGGTCGATGCTCGCGGCGGGCCGCTGCAGGCCATAGGCCGGGGAATTGACGACGGCCAGCAGTCGCGCAGCGATCAGCGGCTCGGTGGCGATCAGGTCCACCAGTTGCGCCGAACTCGCGGTGTTCAGGAAATCCGGCGACAGCAGTTGCTGCAGCAGCGCCGGCGGGCGCGGCACCTTGCGGAACAGCGTGAACAGGTCGCGCCGCCGCTCGGGCGACAGCTCATCGGCATGGGTCGGCCGGAAGGCCAGCAGCGCTTCGGGCGCTGGCGGCCGGGGCCGGGCGGACGGCTCGGGCTGCACCGGTGCCGGTGCCGGCACCTTGGCAGCGGTGACCAGCGGTGGCGCTTCCTGCACCTTGCGCGGCCGCCGCAGCAGCACGAAGGCAGCAACCGCGACGGCCGCAATGCCCCACCAGAGATAGTCGTTGATCATTGTTGTTCCCTGCCCCGAATCGGTTGGCCGCCTAACTGTAAGTTCGAGCGGTGCGGCGGAACCCGGCTCTTTTTCTCGAACCGCGCAAGTTGGCGCGCATTGGCTACATTCGTAGGCATGAACGCCACGACCACCTCTGCCGCCGACGCCAAGCTGTCGATGACCCGGGTCCTGCTCTGCGGGGCGATGGTCGTCACGACCTCGATGGGCATCCGCCACGGCTTTGGTCTGTGGCTGCAGCCGATCACGATGGAACGCGGCTGGACGCGCGAAACCTTCTCCTTCGCGATCGCGGTGCAGAACCTCTGCTGGGGTCTGGCCGGGCCGCTGGCCGGCATGGTGGCGGATCGCTTCGGCGCGTTCCGCGTGCTGCTAGCGGGCAGCCTGCTCTACGCGCTGGGGCTGCTGGGCATGGCCGCCTCGGCCAGTGGCTGGGCCTTCACAGCCACGGCCGGCGTGCTGATGGGCGTCGCCCAGGCGGGCACGACCTACGCGATCGTCTATGGCGTGATCGGGCGCAACATCGCGGCGGAGAAACGATCCTGGGCGATGGGCGTGGCGGCGGCGGCCGGCTCCTTCGGCCAGTTCCTGATGGTGCCGGTGGAGAACTGGCTGATCGGCCACGCGGGCTGGCAAAACGCGCTGTTCGTGCTGGCGGCGGTGGCGCTGGTCATCATGCCGCTGGCCGTGGGCCTGCGCGAGCGCCCGCAGCAAGGCGGCCCGGCGCACGGCGCCCGCCAGAGCATCGGCAGCGCGCTGCGCGAGGCCTTCGGCTACCGCAGCTTCCAGTTGCTGATGGCAGGCTACTTCGTCTGCGGCTTCCAGCTCGTCTTCATCGGCGTGCACATGCCCAGCTACCTGAAGGACCGCGGGCTGTCGCCGCAGGTCGCCACCGTCGCGCTGGCACTGATCGGGCTGTTCAACGTGTTCGGCACCTACGCGGCCGGCAGCCTGGGCGAGAAGGTGCCCAAGCGCTACCTGCTGTCGGGCATCTACGCGCTGCGCGTGCTGGCGATGATCGCCTTCCTCAGCGTGCCGGTGAGCCCGATGACGGTGTACCTGTTCGCCGCGATGATGGGCTTCCTGTGGCTGTCCACGGTGCCGCCGACGAACGCGGTGGTGGCGCAGATCTTCGGCGTGCAGCACATGTCGATGCTGGGCGGCTTCGTGTTCCTGAGCCACCAGGTCGGCAGCTTCCTGGGCGTCTGGCTGGGCGGCAAGCTGTACGACGCGACCGGCAGTTACGACATCGTCTGGTGGCTGGCCGTGGCGCTGGGCGTGATGGCGGCGCTGGTGAACCTGCCGGTGCGCGAAGGCGCGATCGAGCGCCACGCGGCAGCGGCATGAAGATCCACACCAAGCGCTGGCTCGCCCGCGGCGCTGCGGCGCTTGCGTTAACGCTGGTCTTCCTCGCCTACACGCAGCCGGCGCTGATGACGCAACTCTCGCAACAACTCTGGGCCTGCTTTTGAGCATCACCGACATCTCCCCCTGGCTGCGGCGCTGGCCGCAGGCCGTCCGACCCGGCGCCACGGCGCTGGATCTCGCCTGCGGCTCGGGCCGCCACCTGCGCCACCTGGCAGCGGCGGGCATGAAGGTCACCGGCGTCGATCGCGACGAGGTGGCCGTCGCCCCGCTGCGCGGAATCGCCGAGATCGTCGTCGCCGACATCGAAGGCAAGGCCTGGCCCCTGGAAGGCCGTACGTTCGACCTGGTGCTGGTCACAAATTACCTGTGGCGGCCACTGCTGCCGCGCATCGTCGCCGCGGTGGCGCCGGGCGGCTGGCTGGTCTACGAGACCTTTGCCGACGGTCAGCAGACGATCGGCCGGCCCGCGCGCCCGGACTTCCTGCTGCAGCCCGGCGAGCTGCTCGACCTCTGCCGGAGCGAGTTGCGCGTGATCGGCTACGAGGATGGCTATGAAGGTGGATCCGGGCAGTCAGTCGTCAACGGCCGTTATGTCCAGCGCGTTGCTGCGGTTCGGCCGGCCGGCGAGGCCGGGATTTACCAGCGCCACATGCTGGACTGAGGCTTAGCGCCCGGACGCTTCAGTAGAATCGCGGGATTACTGGGAACCATTCCATGAACGGACTTGTTGGCAGCATCGTCGCTCTGGTGACGCCGATGCACGAAGACGGCAGCGTCGACTACCCCGCGCTGCGCAAACTGATCGACTGGCACATCGCCGAAGGTACGGCCTGCGTGGGCGTCGTCGGCACGACCGGCGAGTCGCCGACGGTGAGCATGGAGGAGAACCGCGAGATCATCCGCGCCGCCGTCGAGCATGCCGCGGGCCGCATCCCCATCATGGCCGGCACCGGCGCGAACTCGACCGCCGAGGCGATCGAGCTGAGCCGCTACGCCAAGGAAGTCGGCGCCGACTGCACGCTGTCGGTCGTGCCCTACTACAACAAGCCTTCGCAGGAAGGCATCTACCAGCACTACCGGGCGATCGCCGAGGCCGTCGACATCCCGATGATGCTGTACAACGTGCCCGGTCGCACGGTGGCGGACATGGCACCGGAGACCTCGCTGCGCTGTGCCGCCCTGCCCGGCGTGTTCGGCGTCAAGGAAGCCACCGGCAACATCGAGCGCGCCGCCTGGCTGATCAAGAACGCGCCGAAGGGCTTCTCGATCTATTCCGGCGACGACGGCACCGCCATCGCGCTGATGCTGCTGGGCGGCCATGGCAACGTCAGCGTCACCGCCAACGTCGCGCCGCGCGCGATGGCCGAGCTGTGCCGCGCCGCGCTGGCCGGCAAGGCCGCCGAGGCCACGAAGATCCACTTCCAGCTGCTGGCGCTGCACAAGCAGCTGTTCTGCGAACCCAGCCCCGCGCCGGCCAAGTGGGCGATGGCCCGCCTGGGCCTGTGCGCCGCCCACCTGCGCCTGCCGATCACGCCGCTGACCGACGCCGGCCAGACCAGCGTCGAGCGCGCGATGGTCGAGGCCGGCCTGCTCTGATCGGCCTGCCTGCGCCGATCTGATCTAATGCCGCACTTTCTTGCGACCGGAGCAGCAGCGCGGCTCCGGCGCCCCTTCCGAACCCCGGAGATGTCTAGCGTGACCCGTTCCCCCATTGTTGATTCGTCGTCCACCGCCGTGCGCGTCGCCTGCCTGGCCCTGGTCGCCACGCTGGCCGGCTGCAGCACCGTCGAAGGCTGGTTCTCGTCCGACAAGGTCGACTACAACAACAACGCCCGCCAGACCGCCGGCCTGCAAGTGCCGCCCGACCTGACCCAGCTGGCCAAGGACAGCCGCTCGCAGATCCAGGGTGGCAGCGTCAGCGCCGCCGCGCTGGCCCAGCAGCAGGAAGCGGGCAACACGGCCGGCAGCAACCGTGCAGCAGCGGCCCCCGGCTCGCGCGGCGCGGTCGCGCTGAACAGCGCCGGCGACGCCAGCATCGAACGCAGCGGCAGCGACCGCTGGGTCCACACCAGCCTGACGCCCGAGCAGACCTGGCCGCAGGTGCTCGCGTTCTGGAAGGAAAACGGCTTCGAGATCGCCAGCAGCGATGCCGATACCGGCATGATCGAAACCAACTGGATCGAAGACAAATCCAAGCTGCCGCAGGACTTCTTCCGCCGCACGATCGGCAAGGTCTTCGACAGTCTCTACTCGACCGGCGAGCGCGACATGTACCGCGCCCGCGTCGAACGCGATGAGAAGGGTGGCACCGACATCTTCATCAGCCATCGCGGCAAGACCGAGGTCTACACGAACACGCAGAAGGACAACACCGGCTGGCAGGATCGCCCGAGCGACCCGCTGCTGGAAGCGCAGATGCTGTCGCGCCTGATGCTCAAGCTGGGCGGCAAGACTCTGGCAGCGCCGACGACCCTCGCCAGCGCCGACGACGCCGCATCGGCTCCTGCAGCGCCGGTGCCGGCCTCGGTTCTGCCGGACACGAAGAAGGCACGCCCGCTGTCCGAAGTGCCGGATCAGCTGGTGGTCAACGACAACTTCGAGCGCGCATGGCGCCGCGTCGGCCAGTCGCTGGACCGCCATGGCTTCACGATCGAGGACCGCGACCGCACGCTGGGCATGTTCTTCCTGCGCTACGCCGATCCATCCAAGGCCGGCCAGGACGAGCCGAACTTCTTCCAGCGCCTGTTCAGCAGCGACAAGGGCGCCGAGCCGATCCGCTATCGCGTGCTGGTCAAGGCGCAGGGCCAGACCACGGTTGTCTCGATCCTGGACAACAAGGGCCAGGCACAGACGAACGACATCGCCAAGGGCATCCTGAACCTGCTGATGGACGACCTGCGCTGATTCTCAGCGTTAGCATCGACAAGAACGCCGCCGCACCGCAAGGGCCGGCGGCGTTTTTCATGAACCAGGCGGTATCCCTTCTTCCATGCGTTTCTGCAGTCTCGGCAGCGGCAGCGGCGGCAACGGCACGCTGATCGAAGCCAGCCAGGGCATCACGCGCACGCGCGTGCTGGTCGACTGCGGCTTCAGCCTGCGCGAGCTGACGCGGCGACTTGAGCGCGCCGGCACCTCCCCGGCCGAACTCGACGCGGTGTTCATCACGCATGAGCACGGCGACCACGCCGGCTGCGTGCTGACCTTGGCGGCGAAGCACCGCGTGCCGATCTACACCAGCCGCGGCACCTGGCGCGCGATCGGTCAAGCGGACTTCGACGCCGCGCCGGTGCACTTCGTGCGCAGCGATGAATGCATCGCGCTGGGCGACCTCGAGTTGCAACCGTTCGCAGTGCCGCACGACGCGCAGGAGCCTTTGCAGCTCCGCGCCACCGACGGCTGGCGCCGACTGGGACTGATCACCGACATCGGCTCCCTGACACCCTTCGTCACCGCGGCCCTGCAGGGCTGCGACGCGCTGCTGCTGGAATGCAACCACGATGAGGCGCTATTGCAGGCTTCGAGCTACCCGGCGAGCCTGAAGCGCCGCATCCTGGGCAGCCATGGCCACCTGTCCAACGCCAGCGCGGCCGAGTTGCTGGCGCAGTGCCGCCACGAGCGACTGCGGCACGTCGTCGCCGCCCACCTGAGCGCACAGAACAACACGCCGGCTCTGGCTGCCGCAGCGCTTGCCGCAATACTCGGCTGCAGCGCGCGCGAAATACCCGTGGCCGATCAGGCCCTGGGTTTTGATTGGCTGGTACTGAATTGATCGTGATTCAGCGATACCCAATCAAACTCGGTCAGTAACCCGTCAGAAACTCGAGATTCCCGAGGGAACTTCTTCAATTCGTGCCAGATTGGCACATCAGAAAAACGAAAAGCCGCCCGGCATGACGCCGAACGGCTTTTTCGTTTCGCGGCACACACGAGCCTTGCGGCTCGGCGCGCTCAACGATCAGTTGCTGGCAGCGCTGGCCGAAGCGTCAGCGGCGGCCGGAGCCGAAGCGTCCATGGCCGGAGCCGAAGCGGCTTCCGAAGCGGCCGGGGCCGGAGCGGCGACCGGAGCCGGAGCAGGAGCGGCTTCTTCCTTCTTGCCGCAAGCGGCCAGGGCAACAGCAGCAACCAGGGAAGCCAACAGGATCGACTTTTTCATACTTGTCCTCAAAGATCGTTAAACGATGAACGCGAAATTACCGGTAATTTTTGAAGCCACACGAATACTCGTCAGCTTCGCAAGACAAGACGACGAAAACCTCGAGCGTTTCCCTCGCCTAGCCGCTCATTATAGCCAGAGCTTTTGAATGCACTCATAGTCCGAACGTCGTGGATGGGAACGACAAGGTCGATCGTTGCGTCACGGCATCAAAAATTTCCCGGGATCTGAGCGCATCGACGGGCAATTCCGATGCCACCCCGCGCCAGGTCTGCGCATCCAGCAGACGCACCGAACGCTGCTGCGCGCCGCCGGCAGCAACCAGGAAGGCCGCGAGCTGGCTGCGGCCGACCATCGCCTCGGGTTCGTAACTTCGAGCCTCGACGCAATGGTCGAAGGTCGTCCGCCAACGCACGAAGCGTGGCTGCGCGCGGCGCAAGTCCTCGTACTGCAACGCCAGCAGATGCAGCCGCCGGCCAGGCTGCCGCGCCCAGGCGCTCAGGGCATCCAGCACAGCCGGCTCGGACAGCGGCCAAGCCTCGAAGCTGGCGTCCAGGCAGAACAGCTCGCGAGCGCCGCTGCCGTCGATCGCACAGGCCTGCAGCAGGGTTTCCCTCAGGGCGTCGACGAATGCGGTACGCCCTTCGAACACGCCCAGGGTCAGTGCCATTCAGGCCTCCTTTGCGTCGGGCCAGGCCGGCCGGATCCAGCCGTCTTCCGCCCACTGGTCCAGCACTTCGCGCGCGCCATCGGACAGCTGCGCGACCTGCTTCGCGCTCAGCGCACGCTCGTCAGCCAGCACATGCATCAGGCGTGCATCGCGCCCGGCCGCGCGGAACGATTCGCCGTTGATGAACACATGGGCGTCGTCGTACATCAGGCGGCTGCGGCGATCGAGGATCACGTCCACCCCGTCCGGCAGCGGCTCGCCGGGTTCGAACCAGACCTGCGGTTTCGGGTCCGTCAGCGCCTCGCCCAGGGCCCGCTCCAATGCCATCGGTTCCTTCAGCGCGCGCGCCACCGCATCGGCTGCAAAAATTTGTAAACCGTTGGGAATTTGCCCCGGATGGGCCGTCGCGGGCTGCTTCGGATCGGAATACACCCGATTGGCGTAGGGGCGATCCTCGTCGTCCATCAGGCGCTGCAGCAGTTCGCGCGCCAGCTCGGCCCGCCAGGGCGCGCGGAAGCCCACCGAGCAGGTCACGCAATCGCCGCCGACGGCCATGCCGTCATGCGCCCAGCCGGGCGGCAGGTAGAGCATGTCGCCCGCCTCCAGCACGAACTCCTCCGTCGGCTCGAAGTTGGCAATGATCTTCAGCGGCGTGTCCTCGCGCATCACGGCGTCCTTCTGCGCCCCGATGCGCCAGCGGCGCCGGCCCTGGGCCTGGATCAGGAACACGTCGTAGGAATCGAAGTGCGGGCCAACGCCGCCGCCATCGCTGGCGTAGGAAACCATCAGGTCGTCCAGCCGCGCCTCCGGCACGAAGCGAAAGCGCGCCAGCAGTTCGTGCGCGGCCGGCAGGTGCAGATCCAGCCCCTGCACCAGCAAGGTCCAGCCGGGCTTGGAGAACGGCGGCAGCTTGGCCAGCGGCCCGCGCCTCATCGCCCAGCGGCCGTCGAAGGAGGACACGAGGCGCGATTCCACGTCCTCGCTGGCGGCCAGCCGCGCCAGCTCGGCGCGCGTGGCGGGCGGCACCAGGCCAGGCAGCGCCTGGCGCACGACCAGCGGCTTCTTCTGCCAATGGCGGCGCATGAATTGCTCGGCTGTCAGGCCGCCGAGCAGGGCAAGAGGTTCATCGATCTGCATGGGGCTATTGTCCGTACGGGTCCGTATGAAACAATCGAGCGATGCAAATTTCCTCCCCCTGCGTCGTCTCCCTGAGCTGGAGACTGGAAGACGCCCAAGGCCAGCTGATCGACGAACTGGCCGAGCCGCTCGAGTTCTTCTACGGCGGCGACGATCTGTTCGCCAAGGTCGAGGAGGCACTCGCCGGCCAGGAGGCCGGTTTCGAGACCAGCGTGGCGCTGGAGCCCGAGCATGCGTTCGGCGAGTACGACTCGAACCTCGTCTGCTTCGAATCGAAGACGCTGTTCCCGGACGGCGTCGAGCCCGGCATGCAGTTCGAAGGCCTGCCCGAAGGCGCGGCCACCGAAGACATGCCGATGGCCGTCTACACCGTCACCGAGGTCTACCCGGAGCACGTCGTGCTGGACGGCAACCACCCGCTGGCCGGCGTGGGACTGCGCATGCACCTGAAGGTACTGGACGTGCGCGAGGCCACGGCGGAAGAGACCGAGGCCGGCAGCCTCGGCGAGGCCGTGTTCCGCATCGGCGGCGCGCCGGACGGCGAGACGCTGCACTAAGGCAAGCTAAGGCGAGCGCTCCGTTTCCGGCTGCAGCGCCAGCAGCGCCGCGTCGAAGTCGAAATCACCCAGCGCCTCGACGACGCGCCGCAGCGCTGCCTTGAGCGCCGGTTCGGTGGCGGCTTCGAGCAGTTCGTCGGCCAGGTCCAGGGCATCCGCATCGCCCTGCCCCAGCAGTTCGGCCAGGCGGCCGAGCGATTGCTGCATGCGTTCGCGTCCGGCTTCGTCCGGCACCTCGGCGCTGGGCGGCGGCCCGGGCGGCGCGGCCCCTTCGAGAAGGGCCAGGCCCTCCAGCACCGGATCCAGCGCGTTCATCACCGCGGTCAGCATGATCTGCAGTTCGGTCGGACTCCGGCCGGCCTGGCAGGCCATTTCGAGGTCTCCCGCCGCGCCTTCGACGGCGATGGCGCCGACGTTGCCGGCCGAGCCCTTCAAGGTGTGGGCCAGGCGCTGCGCCGCCGTCGGGTCGGCGTCCTGCTGCGCCGCTGCGAACTGCTCGGCAAAGCCGACCATCCCGTCGCGGAATCGGGTCAGCAAACGGCGGTACAGCGCCTCGTTGTTGTTGGTGATCGCCAGTCCGCGGGCCACGCTGATGCCGGGCAGCAGCGGCGGCAAGGGTCGCGGCAGCGGTGGCAACGGTGATGGTGGCGCCTCCTGCGGCGCCGCGGTGACTACGGCTGGCCGAACCCAGCGGGCGATCGTCATGAACATCTGGCCGACGTTCAGCGGCTTGGCCACGTGGTCGACCATGCCGGCGGCCAGCGCCTGCTCGCGGTGGCCGGCCATCGCGTTCGCCGTCATCGCGATCACCGGCAGCGTGCTCCAGGCCGGATTGCGGCGGATCGCCTCGGTGGCCGTGTAGCCGTCCATCACCGGCATCTGGCAGTCCATCAGCACGCCGTCGAAGCGATCGTCGCGGGCCAGCACGTCCAGCGCCTCCTGGCCGTTCACCGCGCAGACGACCTCGATGCCCGCGTCGCTCAGGAGGTTGACCGCCAGCTCCATGTTCAGGTCGTTGTCCTCGACCAGCAGCAGCCGGGCTCCGGCCAATTGCGCGCGCGCCTGGTCGTGGGCATCGGCCACCTCAGCCGCCCGCGGTGCCACCGGCAGCATCCGACCCAGCACCTCGGCCAGGGCCTCCAGCAGGGTCGACGGCGTCACGGGTTTCGTCAGCACGCGCAGATGCCCCATGCCGCCCAGGCGCGCGGCATGGACGGCATCTTCGCGGCCATAGGCGGTGACCATGACGACGCGGGGCTGATGCACCATCTGCTGGTCGCGCAGCCTGCGCAAGGTCTGCACGCCATCCATCTCCGGCATCTTCCAGTCCAGCAGGACCGCATCGAAAGCCGCCGCGCGGCGATCCGCCTCGGCCAGCAGTTGCAGCGCCTGTGCACCGTTGCGCGCGGTCTCCGCCCCGAAGCCCACGCTGCGAGCCATCGTGGCGAGGATCTCGCGCGCGACCGCGTTGTCGTCAACGACGAGCACCGTCGTGCCCTGCAGTTCCTCCGCGCGGAACATGCGCCGCTGCCGCGGCTCGCTCTGCACACCCACGCGGACGTGGAAATGGAAGGTCGAGCCCCGGCCCGCCTCGCTCTCCACCCAGATGCGCCCGTCCATCAGCTCGACCAGGTTCTTCGAGATGGCGAGGCCCAGGCCCGTGCCGCCGTAGCGGCGCGTCGTCGACGCATCGGCCTGGCTGAAGGTCTGGAACATCCGGCCGCTCTGCTCCGGCGTCATGCCGATGCCGGTGTCGCGGACCCAGAAGTGCAGTTCCACGCCCTGCGGCTGCTCGGCCACCAGTTCCACGCCCACCACCACCTCGCCGGCCTCGGTGAACTTGACGGCGTTGTTGCTCAGGTTGATCAGCACCTGGCCGATCCGCAACGGATCGCCGCGCAAGGCGGTCGGCACGTCCGGCGCCATGTCGAACAGCAGCTCGATGCCCTTGTCGTCCGCCTTCATGCCGATCAGGTTGGCGAGGTTGTCCATCACGTCCTCGAGACGGAAGTCCACCGTTTCCATCGCCAGCTTGCCGGCCTCGATCTTCGAGAAGTCGAGGATGTCGTTGATGATGCCCAGCAGGCTCTCGCCCGAGCGATGCACCTTCTCGATGTAGTTGCGCTGTTTCTTGTCCAGTGAGGTCTGCAGCGCCAGGTAGGACATGCCGATGATCGCGTTCATCGGCGTGCGGATCTCGTGGCTCATATTGGCCAGGAAGGAACTCTTGGCGCGCGCCGCCTGCTCCGCCTCCTCCTTGGCCGCCCGCAGGTCGCGCATCAACTGCGAGTTGCGCTCGCTCATGCGTGCGTCCATCACCGTCAGCAGGATGGTGAAGCCCAGCACCACGAAAGCCAGGGCGCTGACCGCGACCGCCAGGCCCGGTGCCGGCACACCCCAGCGGCTGGCCTCGGTGACGCAGTTGGGCGCGAACTCCGCCGCGGCCATGCCGGTGTAGTGCATGGCGGCCACGGCGCAGCCCATGACCAGCGCGCCGCCGGCACGCGTCAGCCCCGAGCCGATGTTGTGCGCATGGCGGAAGGCCAGCCACACGCCCGGCACCGACAGACTCACGGCCACGCCCACCGAGACCAGCACGATGCGCCAGTCGAAGCTGATAGCCGGCGCCACCTCGATCGCCAGCATGCCGCTGTAGTGCATGCCACCGATGCCGCTGCCCAGCACCAGCGAGCCCAGCAGCACGTGGCCGGCATTCGGGCGCGGGATGCGCCGCAGCATCAGCAGCAGCAGCGCCGAAGCCGCGGTGGCCGGAAGCATGGACAGCGCCGTCCACGGCGCGTTGTAGCTCAGCTCGATCGGCAGGTGCAGGGCCAGCATGCCGACGAAGTGCATCGCCCAGATGCCGAAGCCCATGGCCAGCGCACCGCCGGCCAGCCAGGCCTTCCAGGCCTTGCCCTCGCTATAGGTCAGCCGGCCGGCCAGCCCCAAGGTGGCGTACGCCGCCACCACGGCCATCGCGACCGACAAGAGGACCAGCCAGGCGCTGTAGCTGGCGGGCACCTCAGCGCCCCCCTACAGGCGCGACGACGGCCAGCGTCGACACCACTTCCTCATGGTCATCCGCGTAGCGCAGCGAGATGGCGCGGAATTGCTCGGCCACCGCCAGGAAGGCATCGACGACGTCCGGGTCGAAATGCTCGCCCCGCCCCTCGTCGATGACCTGGGCCGCCTGGGCGTGCGTCATGCCCGCCTTGTAGACGCGGCGGCTGATCAGCGCGTCGTAGACGTCGGCCACGGCCATCAGCCGCGCCGACACCGGGATCGCATCGCCGACCAGGCCCTCCGGGTAGCCGCTGCCGTCCCACTTCTCCTGGTGGCTGTAGGCGATCTCCTTGGCCACCGTCAGGAATTCGACCTCCAGCCCCAGCCGGTCCTCGGCCTGCTGGACGGCGTCGCGCCCGAGCCGGCAGTGCGTCTTCATGATCTCGAACTCGTGCGGCTCGAAGCGGCCCGGCTTCAGCAGGATGCCGTCCGGGATGCCGACCTTGCCGATGTCGTGCAGCGGCGCCGATTTGAACAAGGTGGCGATGAAGCGCTCGGTCAGCACGTCGACAAAGCGCGGATGGGTCTTCAGCTGCTCGGCCAGCACCTTCACGTAGTGCTGGGTGCGGCGAATGTGGTTGCCGGTCTCGTTGTCTCGCGTCTCGGCCAGCGACGCCATCGCGAGGATCGTCACGTCCTGGATCGCCGCCAGCTCGCGCGTGCGGCGCGCCACCTCGGCCTCCAGGAAGGCGTTCTGGTCGCGCAGGAAGTCAGCCGCTTCCTTGAGCTTCAGGTGCGTCGCCACGCGCGCCAGCACGATCGGTGGATTGACCGGCTTGGTGATGAAGTCCACCGCGCCCAGTTCCAGGCCGGCCTTCTCGTCCTCGGTGGCGCTCATCGCGGTCAGGAAGATCACCGGAATGTCGCGCGTCAGCGGGTCGGCCTTGAGCCGTGCGCAGACCTCGGTGCCGGCCATGCCGGGCATCATGATGTCGAGGAGGATCAGGTCGGGGCGGTTCCCGGGGTCGCTGGCCAGGCGCAAGGCCTTCTCGCCGCCGTTGGCGATCCGCACGCGGTAGTGGTCCTTCAGCAGGCCCGCCACCAGCGCAAGATTGTCCGGCGTGTCGTCGACAACCAGCACTGTCTGCCGACGCCTGGTCTCCAGGTCCTCAGTCATGCCGCAGCTCCCCCGTTCGTCCAGCGTAACCCAATGGCGGGATGGCAGCAACAAACTTGGGGCTTGACCACAAGCCCCGATGGCAAACTAGAGATCGACGGGGGTCAGTGCTTGCCTGTCGAGCCGAAGCCGCCGGCACCGCGTGCCGAGGCGTCGAACTCCTCGACGCGCCGGAACGCTGCCTGCACCACCGGCACCAGCACCAGTTGCGCGATGCGCTCCATCGGCTGGATCGTGAAGGCCGTCTGGCCGCGATTCCAGCAGCTCACCATCAGTTGGCCCTGGTAGTCGCTGTCGATCAAGCCGACCAGGTTGCCCAGCACGATGCCGTGCTTGTGGCCGAGGCCCGAGCGCGGAAGGATGATCGCGGCCAGGCCCGGGTCGGCGATGTGGATCGCCAGGCCCGTCGGGATCAGCGTGGTCTGGCCGGGCTCCAGCACGATGGCTTCGTCCAGGCAGGCGCGCAGGTCCAGGCCGGCGCTGCCCGGGGTGGCGTAGGCGGGGAGTTGCTCGGCCATGCGGGCATCGAGCACTTTGAGGTCAACGGTCGTGGTCGTCATGGGGTAGCGAGGCGCGTGGCGATCTCCGCGATCAGCTCGCGCGCCAAGGTCAGTTTGTCGTTGCGGGGAAGTTCACGCTCGCCGGCGGCATCCACCAGCAGCAGCGCGTTGTCATCGCGGCCGAAGGTGGCTGCGCCGATATTGCCGACGATCAGGTCCACCTTCTTGCGTTCCAGCTTCTGGCGGGCGTGCCGGGCGAGATCCTGGCTCTCGGCCGCGAAGCCGACGCAGAAGGGCCGCGAGCCCAGCTTCGCGACGCCGGCCAGGATGTCCGGGTTCTCAGTCAGCGCGAAGCTCGGCGGGCCAGCGTCACCCGGCTGCTTCTTGATCTTGTGCTCGGCCAAGGTCGCCGGCCGCCAGTCGGCCACCGCGGCAGTGGCGACGAACACGTCCTGCTGCGCCGCGCGCGGCAGCACCGCGTCGAACATCTGCTGCGCGGTCTGCACGTCGATGCGGCGCACGCCGCGCGGCGTCGGCAGGTGCACCGGGCCGGCCACCAAGGTCACCTCGGCGCCCGCCTCGGCCGCCGCACGCGCGAGCGCGAAGCCCATCTTGCCGCTGGACAGATTGGTCAGGCCGCGCACCGGGTCGATCGGCTCGAAGGTCGGGCCGGCGGTGATCAGGAGCTTTTTGCCGGCCAGGCGCTTGGGCTGGAAGAAGGCGATCAGCTCGTCGCGGATCTCGGCGGCCTCGAGCATGCGGCCGTCGCCGGTCTCGCCGCAGGCCTGGTCGCCGTTGCCGACCGCCAGCACATGCGCGCCGTCGGCCGCGATCTGGCGCAGGTTGCGCTGCGTCGCGGGGTGCGCCCACATCTCGCGGTTCATCGCTGGCGCCACCAGCAGCGGGCAGCGCTCCATCGGCCGCGCCAGCGCGGTGAGGCTCAGCAGGTCGTCGGTGCGCCCCTGCGCCAGCTTGGCGATCAGGTCGGCGCTGGCCGGCGCGATCAGCATCGCATCGGCCTCGCGGCTCATGTTGATGTGAGCCATGTTGTTGAACTCGGCCGCATCCCACTGGCTCGTGCGCACCGGCCGGTTCGACAGCGCCTGCATCGTCACCGGCGTGATGAACTGCGTCGCCGCCTCGCTCATCACCACCTGCACCGTGGCACCATCCTTGATCAGCAGCCGCACCAGCTCCGCGGCCTTGTAGCAGGCGATGCCGCCGGAGAGGCCCAGGAGGATGTGTTTGCCTTGGAGTTGCATAGGACATGACTGTACCTGGGCCTGCGTCCCGACGCGCCGCAGGCTGACTCATACTCGCCTCGTTGTTGGTACTCCCTAAGGGCCGCTAGCGTCTGTGCAGCCGTCGATACGTTGGCTCGGGGAAGCCCCGATGGGATATGCAAGGCCGCCTCCTAGAATCCGCGCGACACAGCAGACAGCCAGCAGCAAGACTTCAAGATGCGAGATGAGCGCGCGCGGGGTCAGTACTGCGGCGCTAAGGGAGTCTCGTTGAAGCACTTGCACTTGCAATGGCAGGCAGCCCTGGCCATTGCCTCTCGTTCTGTAATGGTGGCCATCCTCTGCGCCGCCCTTTCCGCCTGCGGAGGCGGTGGGGGAGGAAGCAGCGCCACGGAGCCAAGTCTGGCGATAGCCTCTCAGCCAGCCGATGTGTCAGTGACGGTAGGCACCACTGCTACTTTTCGCATCGCGCTGACCGGCAGCGGCAACATTCAGTGGCAGACCTTCTCGAACAATACATGGGTCGACATTGGTGGCGCCAACGGGGTCGAACTGAATCTCAACAATCCTTCTGCAGCAGACGACGGCCGTCAGTTCAGGGCCACTATTCGGGCCACTGGAGCAAGCGCGTACAGCCTGACAAGTTCCATCGTGACCTTGAAAGTAAAGAGCACAGACGTCGCGCCGAGCATCACAGCACAACCTGCAGACCTGACGCTCCGCCAAGGACAGTCCGGTAGCATTTCGGTCACCGCTACCGGGACGTCACTTTCGTACGTTTGGCAAGTCAGTCGCGACGGGCTGACGTGGAATCAGTTGCCCGCCGCGATCGACGCAAATCTAGTCTTCAACTTGGCCTCAACGCGAGACAGCGGCCAGATCTTTCGCGTCGTAATTTCCAACGCACTCGGCAGCCAGATCAGCCGCAGCGTGACGTTGAGCGTCTTGCCTGCACTTCAAGCACCCTCTTTCACCTCGAGTCCGGTAGATCAGACCGTGACCACGGCACAGACTGCGGTCTTCACAGCCACCTGCTTCGGTGAACCGCTGCCCAATCTGCAATGGCAATCCAGCATCGATGGGCAGCAATGGATCGACCTTCCTTCAGAAACTCGCGCTACTCTGGTGCTGAACAACGTAGGAATTTCCGACAACGGACGCTACGTGCGCGCGGTAGCCAGCAACTCGGAGGGCACGACAATCAGCTCCGTTGCCCGCCTCGTTGTAAACGAGATTCCGGCAGCCCCCTATTTCCGGTCGGAGCCGGCTGACGCCATCTCTATCCTACCCAACGCCGTCGAGCTCGCCTCGAGCGTCAGTGGAGCGCCTGCACCAAACTATCAATGGCAAGTCAGCTCCGACCAAGGGGCCAGCTTTACCAACATCAACGGCGCGACAGCGGCAACATTGCGACTCGCATCGACATCTGCTGACGACGATGGCAAGCTATTCCGCCTAGTCGCGTCCAATGAACTGGGAACTGTGATCAGCAGAGCGGCCCACCTCTCCGTCCAATCTGTTCCGCAAATCCTGGTCCAACCCGCTGATGCAACGGGTGGCATGTTCAATCTCGCTCTAGGTAGCGAAGCGACAGTCGCTATCAGCGCCAGCGGTGGCAGCCTTCAGTACACCTGGCAGGTCAGTACCGATGGCGGAAGCACCTTTTCGGATTTCATCTCAGGAAACTCGCAACTGAGTTGGTACCCCAAGGAGGAATGCTGGGTCCGCGTACGTGTCAGCAACGCGGCGGGTGTCGTTTATAGCCAAATTGCCCACATCAAGAAAGCGAATTGGAAATTTCTCTCTCCTAGCTTCACGGGCCTGCCATTGTCCGACGTTGCATGGCTGGATGACAACGTGGTGGTGGCGGTGGGACGCGACGATCTCGCGATTCGAAGCACCGACGCCGGATTGACGTGGAATGTTGTCAAGCAATCATTGATCTATGCCGCGGGCCCTGCATTCGTCGTCGCGATTGACGATCACACCTTGATTGGGACCGGTCTCGGTGGTGTATCCCGGAGCACGGATGCGGGCCTGACTTGGTCCTACAAGCCCGTCCCGATGCGCGACCCCAGCAGCACGTTTGTGGGCAGGGCTTCTTTCCGAAACGCATCGATCGGCATGGCCGTGATAGACGGCGGCGGACTACTCCGGACCGTGGACGGCGGGGACAACTGGACCCTAGTGGACTTCCCGCTCGCCAATGGAGAGCGCCTGGTAGATATTGCCCTGCGCGGCCAATTGGGTGTGATGCTCAGTAACCAGCGTGCGTGGCGCAGCACAGATGGCGGAGCGACCTGGACAGCAACCGGAACCAACGCGCTGGGATCAGAAAATGCGCAAGTCACGTTTGTCGACGACTCGACCGTAATGGTGTCGGCCACCCTTGTACAACGCAGCATCGACGGCGGGCAGACTTGGTTCTCTGTCAACCTCGCGCCTGATGCGAGCTCAGACCTGAATCGATCCGCGGTGCACTTCCTTGTCAACGGCCGCGATGGTATTACGCAAGACGGCCGGTACCGAAGCACGGATGGTGGCCAGAGTTGGGTCGATCAGCATGTATCGGCAGTCGTGGCGTATGGCACAAAACTGAGTCCATCGGGCGTCGCCATTGCCGTGGGTTGGCGCGGTGAGATCACGCGCAGCGCGGATCTGGGGTTGAGTTGGACGATACAGGACCGCAGCATTCCTGTCCTCAGAGAGCCTAACTGGCAAGGTGTGGCGTTCACCTCCGATGGTATCGGCCTAATCTCCGGCTTCGCATATAACAGCGGCAATGGCCTGTCGCGAATGGTACGTAGCACTGACGGCGGCAACAGTTGGTTGAGTGTCGACGTCTCGAATCTTCCGAATACCGAACTCCGCAGCATTGCATTTGCCGATAGACAGGTGGCCGTTGTGGTGGGAGCCGGCCTGCTAGCAAGGTCATCTGACAGTGGCCAGCATTGGTCGGCGATTACCAACGTTCCCCTCTGGAGCGATCCGACCGCGATCGCATTTGCGGATTCGAATACAGGTTTTGTTCTATCCGAGCGATGCTTGTGGCGAAGCAATGATGGTGGCATTACTTGGACAGAAGCCCTGGCCTATCCAGTCATCGGGACCAACCCGATAGGCTATTTTGTCAGCCTTGCCGTCCGCGACAAGCTGGCGCTCGTAGCAGGTACCTTGGGCATACTCCGTAGCACGGACGGAGGTTTGACCTGGACTGTTGTGCCCGGTACGCCAGCGGGTTATGTCTCGGCCATTGCCTGGATCGACTCGCATTCCGCCCTGGCAACTATCTCCAATGTGGTCTATCGGAGCAACGATTCCGGCTTGACCTGGACTCGGCTGTTCGAGTTCGAACTTGGAGTTCCTATGCCCAGTAGCATCTCCTTCTCGAGCGACGGCAAGCTTGGATTCATCGCCACCATGATGACAATTTATCGAACATCAGACGGTGGTCTGACCTGGCAGCCCGATTGGAGCGAGCTTTGGTTTGGAGGAGGAGATTTTCGAACCATCACACCCATAACGGCAACCAGCGCCATCGTTGTCGGCGACGGAGGCCTGGTTGCGGTCGGCACAGGCTATTGAACACGAGAGAATGGCTCCTGCCTTGCGGACAGTTGCGGATCGGAGTCAACTCCTCCTGAACACCAAGTCCCAGACCCCGTGGCCCAGCTTGATGCCGCGGTTCTCGAACTTGGTCAGCGGCCGGTAGGCCGGCTTCTCGGCGTAACCCGCGGCGGTGTTCTCCAGCAGCGGCTCGGCGCTCAGCACTTCCAGCATCTGCTGGGCGTAGGGTTCCCAGTCGGTCGCGCAGTGCAGGTAGCCGCCGGGCTTGATGTGCTTCACCAGCTTGGCCACGAACTCGGGCTGGATCAGCCGGCGCTTGTTGTGCTTCTTCTTGTGCCAGGGATCGGGGAAGTAGATGTGGACGCCAGCCAGCGAGTCGGGCGCGATCATCTGCTCCAGCACCTCGACGGCGTCGTGCTGGAAGATGCGGATGTTGCCGATCTGCTGCTCGTCGATCAGCTTCAGGAGCGCGCCGACGCCGGGGCCGTGCACCTCGCAGCCGATGAAGTCGTGGTTCGACAGGGTCTTGGCGATCTGGGCGGTGGCGCCGCCCATGCCGAAACCGATCTCGAAAACAACCGGTGCCTCGCGGCCGAACACGGCGGCAGGGTCGAGCCGTTCGCCGGCCTTGAAGGGCAGCACGAAGCGCGGGCCCAGTTCGGCCAGCGCGCGGATCTGGCCCGTGCCCATGCGGCCGGCGCGGACGACAAAGCTCTTGATGCCGCGGCGCGGTGGTTCTACTTCTTTTTCACTCATGGGATCAATAACTGCCAGGTTCGACGGAGCCGGCGCCACCGCCGAGCACCGCCTCGATATCGTTCAACAGCCCGCTGGCGCCGATCCGCAGGCGGCGCGGGTTCAGCGCGGCCTCACCCAGCCACGCCTCGGCCAGTTGCAGGTATTCGCGCGCATCGGCCACCGTACGGATGCCGCCGGAGGCCTTGAAGCCGGCGTGGCGCATGCCGCTGGCTTCGATCGTCTTGAGCATGACGCCCGCCGCCTGCAGCGTGGCCGACACCGGCGTCTTGCCGGTACTGGTCTTGACGAAGTCGGCGCCGGCGGCCAATGCCATCCGCGTCGCCTCGGCCACCAGCTCGGCCGTCTTCAGCTCGCCGCTCTCGATGATGACCTTCAGCACCAGCGGCCGGCTGGCCTCGCGCACCTCGGACAGGAACTCGGCCACCTCGTCGCGGCGCCCTTCCATCAAGGCGCGATAAGGCAGCACGACGTCGACCTCGTCGCCGCCGCCCAGCGCGATCAGCTCGATGTCGGCGACCGCACGCGTCAGGTCCACCTCGCCCTCAGGGAAGTTGGCGACCGCCGCCACGCGGATGCCGGCCGGCAGCGCCGCCCTCGCCTGCGCGACGAAGCGCGGCCAGACGCAGACGGCGGCGACCGGGCCGTGCGCCGTTTGCGCGCGGCGGCACAGCGCCTCGATGTCGGCAGCGGTGTCGGCGTCGTTCAGGCTCGTCAGGTCCAGGCAGGCCAGGGCCAGCCGGGCGGCGTCATGCAAGGTCCTGTTGTTGTTCACTTCAGCGATTCGAGATCGGCCAGGCTCGCCACCACCGCACCCAGGAAGGACGCAGCGCGCTCGCTGGACGCTGCCGCCTGCTGCAAGGTCAGCGCATGGGTCAGCGCCTCGGCGGAGAGGCCGGCGGCCATATTGGTCATCAGCGCAATGCCCAGCACGCGCAGGCCGGCGTGGCGCGCCAGGATGGTGTCGGGCACCGTGCTCATGCCGACGGCGTCGGCGCCCCAGGCGGCGAACATGCGGATCTCGGCCGGCGTCTCGAATTGCGGGCCCAGCGCCCAGACGTAGACGCCCTCGGTCAGCACCATGTTCTGCGCGCGGGCGACCTGCATCGCCTGGCGGCGGAGTTCGGCGTCATAGGCCGCGCTCATGTCGACGAAGCGCTCGCTGCCGGGCTCGCCCACCAGCGGCGATCGCTGTGGTGCGTTGATGTGGTCGGAGATCAGCATCAGCGCGCCCGGCGGGTTGTGCGCGCGCAGCGAGCCGGAGGCATTCGTCTGCACCAGCGCCTTGACGCCCCAGCGCGCCAGCGTGCGCAGCGCGCCGGCCATGCCGGTGCAGTCGCCGGTCTCGTAGGTGTGGGCGCGGCCGCGCAGCATCACCACCGCTTGCGCGCCGATCGTGCCGACAACGAGCTCGCCGACGTGGCCTTCCACCCGTGGTTGCGGGAAGGCCGGCAGCTCGCTGTAGGCCAGATGCTTGGCGCCCTGCACCTGCGCGACGGCGCCGGCCCAGCCGGAGCCGAGCACCACGGCCACGGCCGGTGCGGTATCGCCGAACTGCGCACGCAGCTTGGCCAGGCTCAGTTCGATCTGCGCTTCGAGGGTCTTGTGGTCGATCATGTTGTTGTCGTCTTGTTGTTCAGGTGCAGGTTCAGATGATCCGGGCCGAAGCTGTGCGGCAGCAGTTCCTCCAGCGTCCATTCGCTGCGGATGCCGCCCGGGTCGCCGGCGATGACGCGCAGGCCGGGGCCGGCGAATTCGCGCAGCTTCTGGCGGCAGCCGCCGCAGGGGGTGATCAGGTCGGGGCCGGGGCCGGTGACCAGCACGGCCACGGCACGCTTGCCGCCGGCCATCACCATCGCACCGAGTGCGATGGCCTCGGCGCACAGACCCTGCGGGTAGGCAGCGTTCTCGATGTTGGCACCGGCGTGGATGCGGCCCTGCTCGTCGAGGATGGCCGCGCCCACGGCATAGCCCGAATAGGGCGAATGCGAGTGCTTGCGGGCCGCCAGCGATGCCTGCAGCAAGGCCTGGTCGGCGGGGTCCATCACCGCACCCATCACCGCTCCTTCACGTAGGGGCGGCCCAGCGCCTTGGGCGCATGCGCCCGGCCGATGAAGCCGGCCAGCAGCACGACGGTCAGCAGATAGGGCAAGGCCTGGATCAGTTGCACCGGTACTTCTCCCCCGCCAAGGGATGCGGGCAGCGAGACGCCCTGCAGGCGGATCGCCACCGCATCGAGAAAGCCGAACAGCAGACAGGCCAGCATCGTCGGCAGCGGCTTCCACTTGCCGAAGATCATCGCTGCCAGCGCGATGTAGCCGCGACCTGCCGTCATGTTCGGGCTGAAGTTGGCATTCTGCGCCAGCACCAGGTAGCTGCCGGCCAGGCCACAGAGAAGCCCGTTGATCAGCAGGGCCGCATAACGCAGCCGGCCGACGGACACGCCGGCCGCATCCACCATCGCCGGGTTCTCGCCAACGGCGCGCAGTCGCAGGCCCGGCCGCGTGCGCTCCAGCAGGAACCAGATGCCGGCCACCGCCGCGAAGGCGACGAAGACCAGGATGTTGTGGCTCAACAGGCCATGGCCCAGCACCGATTGGAGCCAGTGGCCCGCCTCGGGCTCGGCGAAGGCCGGCACCAGGCCCTCCAGGCGCACCGAGGCGTCGACCGGCGGCGTCTGCCCGCCCTGCGCGAACCAGGCGATGCCCAGCACCACGGTGAGGCCCGCGGCCACCATGTTCAGCGCGATGCCGGAGACGACCTGGTCGCCGCGGTGCGTGACGCAGGCGAAGCCATGGATCAACGAGAAGATGCAGGCCACCAGCACACCGGCCGCGAGGCCGATGCCGGCCGAATGGCCGAGGCTGGCAGCACTGCCGCAGGCGAAGGCGGCCGCGAGCATCTTGCCCTCCAGGCCTATGTCGATCACGCCCGAGCGCTCGCTCACGAGGCCCGCCAGCGCGCAGAACAGCAGCGGCGTCGTCACCCGCAGCGTCGAGGCCAGCACAGAGCCGATCAGGATCTCATCCACGTTTCACAGCTCCATACAGCTTCGCGAACATCGGCGCGCTGACCGTTGCCATCGCTCCGGCGAACAGCACGATCAGGCCCTGCGCCGTCACAACCATCTCGCGGCTGAAGCCCGGCATGTCGAAGGACACCTCGACGCCGCCCTGGTACAGCACGCCGAACAGCAACGAGGCCAGCACGATGCCGACCGGATGGTTGCGCCCCATCAACGCGACGGCGATGCCGGTGAAGCCGGCACCGGCCACGAAGTCCAAGGTCAGCTTGCCCTGCACGCCGGAGATCTCGTTGACGCCCACCAGGCCCGCCAGCGCGCCGGACAGGCCCATCGCCACCAGCACCTGCACGCGCGGATTCATGCCCGCGTAGTGCGCCGCCCGGGGCGCGCTGCCGACGGCCCGCAGCGCATAGCCCGCCCGGCTCTTCCACAGGAACCAGTGGACGAAGACGCAGGCGGCCAAGGCCAGCAGGAGGCTCAGGTTCAAGGGGGAAGACGGCAGCTCGACGCCGAACCACTTCAGCGCCAGCTCATGCAGCGCCGGCATCCGCGCCGAATCGGCGAAGGCCGCGCTCTCCACGGCCATGATGCCCTTGGGCCGCAGCCAGTTGACCAGCAGGTAGACGTTCAGCGTGGCGGAGAGGAAGTTGAACATGATCGTCGTGATCACGATGTGGCTGCCGCGCCAGGCCTGCAAGTAGGCCGGCACCGCCGCCCAGGCCATGCCGAACAGCGCTGCGGCCACGACCACCAGCGGCAGCATCAGCCAGGCCGGCAGGTGCGGCCCGAGCCACAGCCCGGCCAGCGCCACGCCGAGGCCACCGAAGGTCGCCTGCCCCTCTCCGCCGATATTGAACAGCCCGCCCTTGGCCGCCACCGCCACGGCCAGGCCGGTGAAGATGAAGGTGGTGGCGTAGTACAGCGTGTAGCCGATGCCGCGCAGGCTGCCTAAAGCGCCGGGCACCAGCACCGACAGCGCCTGCCACGGGCTCTGACCGATCGCCAGCACCACGAGCCCCGTCACGAACAACGCGACGAGCAGGTTCCACAACGGCAAGAGGCCGATGTCGATCCATTTTGGAAGTACCACAGGCTGGCTCATGCGGCCGCTTTCGTTTGTGCTGCCATCAGCAGTCCCAGCGACTTCTCGTCGCATTCCTCGATCGGCAGCTCGCCAGTAACCTGGCCGCCGCACATCACGATCACGCGGTCGGCCAGCGCCAGGATCTCGTCCAGCTCACTGCTGACGAGCAGCACCGCGCAGCCGGCATCGCGCAGCGCACGCAGTTGGCCGTGGATGAACTCGATCGCGCCGATGTCCACGCCGCGCGTCGGCTGGCCCACCAGCAGCACCGCCGGCTGCTGGCCGATCTCGCGCGCCAGGATCAGCTTCTGCTGGTTGCCACCGGAGAACTTGGACGAGCCGAGGTCGACGTTGCGCGGGCGCACGTCGAAGCGCTCCTGCATCGCTGCGGTCTGCTCGCGCATGACCGCATGGTTCATCGTCATGCCACGGCCGTAGGCCGGCTGGTCCTGGTAGCCGAGCGCGGCCGTCTCCCAGGCGGGGAAATCCAGCACCATCGCGCAGTGGTGGCGGTCTTCCGGCACGTGAGCCAGCTTCAGCTCGCGGGCGCGCTTCGGATCGAGCCAAGCGCCGGCGGCGAAGCTTGCCGCACCGAGGGTCAGCGTGCCGCCCTGCGGCACCGTCATGCCGGCCAGCACTTCGAGCAGCTCGCTCTGGCCGTTGCCGGAGACGCCGGCCACGCCGACGATCTCGCCAGCGCGCAGCGAGAGGCTCACGCCGCGCAGCAGCGGCAGCCCGGCGGCGCCGTGGAGGGTCAGGTCTTGCGCGACGAGCCGTTCCTCGCGTGCCTCGGCATGCTCGGTGGCCACGCGGCCGAGCCGCACCTTGCGGCCCACCATCGCCTCGGCCAGGTCTTCCGCGCTGGTCTCGCCGATCGGCGTGGACTGCACGACCTGGCCGGCGCGCATCACCGTCACCGCGTCGCACAGCGCCATCACTTCCTTCAGCTTGTGCGTGATCAGGATGATGGTCGTGCCCATCGCCTTGAGACGGCGCAGCGTCTCGAACAGCTGCGTCGTCTCCTGCGGCGTCAGCACCGCCGTAGGCTCGTCGAGGATCAGGATGCGCGCGCCGCGGTACAGCGCCTTCAGGATCTCCAGCCGCTGCAGCTCGCCCACCGGCAGCTCGCCGGCCAGCGAATCCAGGCGCACCTGCAGGCCGGTGTCGCGCATCAGCGCCTCGAGCTTCTCGCGCACCTGGCGGCCCGCGCCCTTCAGCAGGAAGCCGGGCTCGGCGCCGAGCATCACGTTGTCCAGGCAGGAGAGCGTGTCCACCAGCATGAAGTGCTGGTGGACCATGCCGACGCCTCGGGCGATCGCCTCGTGCGAGTTCGCGATCGCCGCAGGCTGGCCGTCGATCTCGATCGTTCCCGAATCGGCCTGGTAGTAGCCGTAGAGGATCGCCATCAGCGTGCTCTTGCCTGCACCGTTCTCGCCGATCAGGCCATGAACGGTGCCCGGCATCACATCGAGGCTGACCCCGCGATTGGCCTGGACCGCGCCGAAGCGCTTGGAAATGTCGCGCAGCCGGACGGCCGGTGCGGTCAGAACTTGCACGCGTTGTCGGCCATGTAGTCGGCAACCTTGATCTTGCCGGCGACGATCTCGGCCTTCAGCGCATCGGCCTTGGCCTTCACCGCGGGCGTGACCAGCTTGGCGTTGTTCTCGTCCATCGCGTAGTCGACGCCGTTCTCCTTCAGGCCCAGCACGTTGAGGCCGGGCTTCCATTCCTTCATCAGGTTGTAGACGGCCACGTCCACGCGCTTGACCATCGAGGTCAGCATCGTGCCGGGCTGCACGTGGTTCTGGTTGCTGTCCACGCCAATGGCCAGCTTGCCGGCATCCTTGGCCGCCTGGTAGACGCCCATGCCGGTGCCGCCAGCGGCGGCGAAGACCACGTCCACGCCCTTGGCGAACTGCGCACGCGTCAGCTCACCGCCGCGTGTCGGGTCGGCCCAGGCGGAAGAGGTCGTGCCGGTCATGTTGGACGTGACCTCGACCTTGGGGTTCGCCGCCTTGGCGCCCTGCTCATAGCCGCACTGGAACTTGCGGATCAGCGGGATGTCCATGCCGCCGACGAAGCCGACCTTGCCGGTCTTGCTGGTCAGCGCCGCCATCGCGCCGACGAGGTAGCTGCCCTCCTGCTCCTTGAACAGGATCGAGGCGACGTTCGGCTGGTTGACGACCGCGTCGACGATCGCGAAGTGCGCCTTCGGGAATTCCTTGGCCACCTGTTCCAGCGCCGACTGCTGCGAGAAGCCGATCGAGATGATCGGGCTGGCGCCGCGCTCGGCCATGCGGCGGATCGCCTGCACGCGCTGGGTCTCGTTGCTGATCTCGAACTGCAGGTAGTCCTTGCCGGTTTCCTTCTTCCAGCGCTCGGCGCCGTCATAGGCCGACTGGTTGAACGACTTGTCGAACTTGCCGCCCATGTCGAAGATGACGGCGGGCTGGGCCTGGGCGGCCAGCGCGGCGGCGGACAGGGCCGCGGCGGTCAACGCGGAACGAAGGATCGGCAAAGCAATCTGGGTCATGGCGGATGCAGGTTGGGTTAGTCGGGCTCGGGCCCGAAGACGGCGGCCAGGGCGGCGCATTGTAAGAAACCTGGGGCACGCAAGGGTCGTGCCCTCGCACTACAATGATGCGAATAATTCTCGATTGCAAAGCAAGCCTCGTCCTTCGCCATGCTCAGTCCCGTTCCCGCAAGTCTTGCGCAGGCCGCCATCGGCGACGCCCTCTTCGTACGCAGCGTCTCCGCTCCCGAATACGCCCCGGAATGGGCCGAGTGGCTGGAGGAACTGGGCTTCCTCGCCGGCGAGCCGGTCTGCGTGATGGCCAAGGGCCTACCGGGCGCCGACCCGCTGGTCGTGCGGATCGGGCAATCGACCTTCGCGCTGCGTCGCGCCGAAGCGGAGTGCGTGGCGGTTACGAAATGACGGAATCAGTCATCCACCTGCATCCCGCAGGCAAGCTGCTGGCCCTGGTCGGCAACCCGAACTGCGGCAAGACCGCCCTCTTCAACCGGCTCACCGGCTCCAACCAGAAGGTCGCCAACTACGCCGGCGTCACCGTCGAGCGCAAGGAAGGCCGCCTGAAGAGCGCCGCCGGCAAGACGCTGCGCCTGCTGGACCTGCCCGGCACCTACAGCCTGCACCCGCGCAGCCCGGACGAGCGCGTCACCTGCGATGTGCTCGCCGGCCGCGCCCGCGGCGAGAAGAAGCCGGACCTGGTCGTCTGCGTGCTCGATGCGACCAACCTGCGCCGCAACCTGCGCCTGGTGCTGGCCGTCAAGCGCCAGGGCCTGCCGGTCGTGATCGCGCTGAACATGGCCGACCTGGCCGCCAGCCGCGGCCTTTCGATCGACGTCGACGCGCTCTCGCGCGAACTCGGCGTGCCGGTCGTGCGCACGATCGCGACCAAGGGCGAAGGCATCGACGAGCTGAAGGCCCTGCTGGACCGGCCCGAAGTCTGGACCACCCGCGAAGGCGTCGTCACCGCCTCCAGCAGCAGCCAGGAAGCCGACCACGCCACCGTGCGCGACCTGCTGAAGCGCCTGGGCCTCGACCGCCACCTGCCCCACCTGCCCAGCGACCGCGTCGACCGCGTGCTGCTGCACCCGGTGGCGGGGCCGATCATCCTGATGGTCGTGCTGTTCCTGCTGTTCCAGGCGGTGTTCTCCTGGGCCGAGCCGCCGATGGACGCGATCAAGGCCGCCGTCGACTGGCTGGGGCAGACGATCTCGGGCTACCTGCCCGAAGGATTGCTGCGCAGCCTGCTGGTGGACGGCATCATCGCCGGCTGCGGCGCGGTGCTGGTGTTCCTGCCGCAGATCCTGATCCTGTTCTTCTTCATCCTGCTGCTCGAGGAATCCGGCTACCTGCCGCGCGCGGCCTTCCTGCTGGACCGGCTGATGGGCAGCGTGGGCCTCTCGGGCCGCAGCTTCATCCCGCTGCTGTCCAGCTTCGCCTGCGCCATCCCCGGCATCATGGCCACCCGCTCGATCGCCAACCCGCGCGACCGGCTGGTCACCATCATGATCGCGCCGATGATGACCTGCTCCGCCCGGCTGCCGGTCTACGCGCTGCTGATCGGCGCCTTCATCCCGCAGCGCGAGGTCTGGGGCGGGCTGGAGCTGCAGGGCCTGGTGCTGTTCGGCCTGTACCTCGTCGGCATCGTCGGCGCCTTCGCCGTGGCCTGGGTCCTCAAGCGTTTCACCAGCGCGGGCTCGCAGGTTCGGCCGCTGATGATGGAACTGCCGATCTACCACTGGCCCCATGCACGCAGCATCGCGATCGGCCTGTGGCAACGCACCGAGATCTTCGTAAAGCGCGTCGGCGGCGTGATCCTGACGATGACGATCGTGCTGTGGGCGCTGTCCAGCTTCCCGGGTGCCCCTCCGGGTGCCACCGGCGCGCCGATCGAGTACAGCATCGCCGGCTGGATCGGCCGCGGCCTGTCGCACCTGCTGGCGCCGATCGGCTTCAACTGGCAGATCAGCCTGGCCCTGGTGCCCGGCATGGCGGCGCGCGAAGTCGCGATCAGCTCGCTGGGCACCGTCTACGCGCTGTCGGCCGCCGGCGAGGACGCCGCGCAAGCCCTGACCCCGTTGATCGCTTCGAGCTGGAGCCTGCCGACGGCGCTGTCGCTGCTGGCCTGGTACGTGTTCGCGCCGCAGTGCCTGTCCACCCTGGCCGCCGTGCGGCGCGAGACCGGCGGCCTGAAGATGCCGGCGATCATGCTGGCCTACCTGTTCGGCCTGGCCTACCTGGCCTCGTTCATCACCTTCCGCGTCGCCACCTGGCTGCTCGGCTGAGCAGGCGCCCGGCCGGGCTCTTTGGTATCGTCGGTCTCAAAATTGGAGACCGAGCGATGAAGCCCATGTTCCCGGCCCTGCTGCTTGCCCTGGCCACCCTGCCCATCCATGCCGGCGCCACCGGCACCATCGTCGACACCGCCGAGGTGGAAGGCGCGCTCAAGCGCGGCGCGATCGTCTGGGACGTGCGCCCCACCGGCGCCTACCGCCAGGGCCACATCCCCGGCGCCGTCAACATCGACGACGTCACCGCCTCGCTGCGCAACGAGAACACCGAGGACTACCTGCCGCTGCC
This sequence comes from Roseateles agri, assembly GCF_034043675.1. Lineage (NCBI taxonomy): Bacteria > Pseudomonadati > Pseudomonadota > Betaproteobacteria > Burkholderiales > Sphaerotilaceae > Roseateles > Roseateles agri. Next base: position 295,985 of record NZ_JAXCLA010000005.1, read on the forward strand.
GCAGATCGAGCGCACGCTGGGCGCCGCCGGCATCGACCCGGCGCGCGAAGTGATCGTCTACGGCCCCAAGGGCAGCCCCAACGTCTACTTCGCGCTGGTGACCTTGCAGTACCTCGGCGGCCAGAGCGCCCGCATCTATCACGGCGGCATCGACGACTGGGCCGCAGCCGGCAAGCCGCTCAGCGCCGAGACCCCGGCGCCGCACCCCGTAACGCTGAAACTCGGCGTCAGGCCCGAACTGCTGGCCGACACGCGCGAGGTGGTCGCCAAGCTGCACGATCCGTCGGTGCAGATCCTCGACGTGCGGACGCCCGCCGAGTTCCGCGGCGAGGACATCCGCGCGATCCGCGGCGGCCACATCCCCGGCGCGATCCCGATCAACTACCTGGAGAACTGGGTCGACCCCGACGCCAGCGCCCGCTTCGAGAAGAAGCAGGTCGCCAACAAGGACGGCATGAACCTGAAGAGCGCGGACGAGTTGCGCGCGCTCTATTCCAAGCTCGATCCGGACAAGGAGACCATCGTCTACTGCCAGAGCGGCGTGCGCGCCTCCGAGACGGCCACGGTGCTGCAGGAGATCGGCTTCAAGAAGGTCAAGGTCTACGACTCCTCCTGGCTCGGCTACGGCAACACGCTGGCCGCGCCGGCCGAGGACGTCAGCTTCGTCAACGTCGGCATGCTGCAGGGCAAGCTCGGCGCGCTGCAGAAGCGGCTCGATGCGATGGAGAAGGAAATGGCGGCGCCGAAGACCGCGACCAAGCCCTGACGCCATCATGATGAAGCGGCTGCTGCCCGGCCTGCTGCTTTTCATCGCCAGCTTCGCGGCCGGCGCCGCGCCGCTGCCGTCGACCCAGATCGCCGCCGGCATCTACCTGCACTCCGGTGTCCAGGAAGACTGGCTGCCTGCCAACAACGGCGACATCGCCAATCTCGTCCTCATCACCGGCACGCGCTGCGCCGCGGTGGTGGACACCGGCGGCAGCCCGGCCGTCGGCCGCGGCTGGCGCGAGGCCGTCGCGCAGCGCACGAAGCTGCCCGTCTGCTACGTGATCCTGACCCACGCCCACGTGGACCACATGCTGGGCAATGCCGCCTTCGCCGGGCCGGACACCCGCTTCGTCGCCAGCGCCCGCTTCGCCGCCGCGCAGACGGCGCGCGAGGACTACATAGAGCACACCGTCGAACGCGATTTCGGCCAGCACCTGGCGGCGGCCGACTTCGTGACGCCCGCCCTCACCGCCACGCCGGACAAGCCGCTGCAGCTGGACCTCGGTGGCCGCACGCTGCGCATCGAAGCCTGGCCCACTGCTCATACCGACAACGACCTCAGCGTCTACGACGAGCAGACGAAGACGCTGATCCTCGGCGACCTGCTGTTCGCCGGCCACCTGCCGGTGCTGGACGGCAAGCTGCGCGGCTGGCTCGCCGTGATGGACACGCTGCACGCGCGCCGCGACGTGGCGCTGGCCGTGCCGGGCCACGGCCCGATCAGCCGCGACTGGCCCGCCGCACTCGATGCGCAGACGCGCTACCTGCAGGCGCTGCAACGCGATGTGCGCGCTGCGATCAAGGCGGGGCTTCCGCTGCAAAAGGCGGTTGACACGGTGCCCTGCGACGGCGCATCGTCCTGGCTTCTGGTGGATCAGTTCCACAAGCGCAACGTCACCGCTGCGTTCGCGGAGCTGGAATGGGAAGACTGAAACCATGATGAAGCTGACCCGACGCGCCATCCTGCTGAGCACCCTGCCGGCCTCGGCCCTCGCCCAGATCAAGACACCCGACGACGCCGACGCCAACGCCGTCTGGGACAAGATCCGCCCCAGCCTGTTCGGCAAACGCCCCATCGCCGCGGCCGATTCGGTGCTGGTGCTGGAAGCACCCGTGCGCGCCGAGGACGCCGCCGTCGTACCGCTGGCGATCCGCACGCAGGTCGAGCAGTCCGCGCAGAAGTACATCGACGCGGTCTACCTGATCATCGACAACAATCCCTCGCCGATCGCCGGCGTCTTCCACTTCACGCCCCGCAGCGGCCGCGCCGACATCGAGACCCGCGTGCGCATCAACGACTACGGCTACGTCCGCGCCGTGGCCGAGATGAACGACGGCAGCCTGCACATGGCCAGCCAGTGGGTCAAGGCTTCCGGCGGCTGCTCGGCGCCGGCCACCAAGGACCCGGCCGAGGCGCAGGCCACGCTCGGCCGCATGAAGTTCCTGCACGCCGGCGCGCTGGTGGACGGCCAGCCCAATCTCGTGCAGCTGATGATCAGCCACCCGAACAACAGCGGCCTCGCAATGGACCAGGCGACGCGCCAGTACGCGCCCTCGCACTACGTGCGCCGCATCAACGTCAGCTACGGCGGCCAGCGCGTGATGGACGCCGATCTCGACATCTCGATCAGCGAGAACCCGAACTTCCGCTTCTACGTCGTGCCGCAGGCCGGCGGCGGCGTGCTGAAGGCCGAGATCGAGGACTCGCACGACAAGCGCTTCGAGGCGACCCAGCGCCTTTGAGCCACACTTGCACTGAATTCACCCCCAAAGGACCTCATGGCCAAGAAGACCCCCGCCCCGAAGACCGCCGGCATCAACATCGGCATCAGCGACAAGGACCGCAGCGCGATCGCCCAGGGCCTGTCCCGGCTGCTTGCCGATACCTACACGCTCTACCTGACGACGCACAACTTCCACTGGAACGTCGTCGGCCCGATGTTCAACTCGCTGCACGCGATGTTCATGGCCCAGTACACCGAGCTGTGGAACGCCGTCGACCCGATCGCCGAGCGCATCCGCTCGCTGGGCCATGCCGCACCGGGCTCCTACGCGCAGTTCGCCTCGCTGAGCTCGCTGAAGGACGCGCCGTCCACCCCGCCGAAGGCGATGGACATGATCCGCATCCTCGTCGAAGGCCACGAGGGCGTGGCCCGCACCGCCCGCGAGCTGTTCCCCGCCGTCGACAAGGCCGACGACCAGCCCACCGCCGACCTGCTGACCCAGCGCCTGGCCATCCACGAGCAGACCGCCTGGATGCTGCGCAGCCTGCTGGAGGAATGAGCCAGGCCTAGGAGTCTGCGCGGCAGAACTACGCGTCTGTGGCCGGCGTCAACGAGTCGAACCGCCAGCTCGTTCCGACCGGGCGATTCGATCGCCGAAACACGCCGGCCAGCATCGGCAAGATCTTCACCGCCCGGCGGTGGAGCCAGACGACAAACGCCACGGTCGTTTCACGTCAACGTCTCTCAACCGTCAGAGGAGCAGTCTTCGTGATCGTCCCAAAGCCAAATCAAGCCGCCGCTGCCACATTGCTCAGCCTGGTCTGCAGCCTTGCGTCCGCAACCATTTACTACAACCCGTTCACGACTGCCAGTTGCTGCCTGGGTACTGCACCCTACGGCTCGACAAGCGTCGGCCAGACCTTCACGACCGCCGCTGGCACCTTGACGGCGTGGTCCTTCTTCGGTGGGAATTCCTTCAATTCCACCCTTCCTGAGCCCATCTCCGGAAACCTCCAGCTGGTCATTGCCGGTTGGGATGGCAGCAAGGCCGTCGGCCCCGCGCTCTACACGAGCCCAACCGTCGCCTACAACTACGACCCGAGCGAAGGACCCAATGTCATCAAGGAGTTTGCCTTCAACGGCATCGACACCAGCCTTGCCGCCGGCACCTACATCGCCTATCTGACGGTGGCGGGCGTGAGCAACCCGACCCAGGCGTTTTCGTTCGGAATTTCCGGCTGGAACGACGGACTGCCAGGCGCCTTGCGCTTCAAGGACTCGAACGGCGTTGATCCGCTGAGCTTGAGCACCCCCTGGAGCATCCTGTCCGCCAACCCGACCCTCAGCATGGCCTACAGCGCCACCATCGAGGCTGCCCCGGTCGCCGAGCCTTCGACCTACGCCATGACGCTGATGGGACTGGGGCTGTTGACTGCGTTCGCACGGCGCAAGAAGTCAATGTTCTACCGCGCGGGCTAGCGCCCGTCGAAGGCGATGCCGCAACGATCTCCACGTCCGTGACTGCTAGGTAGCAGAACCGTAGACGTGGAAACCGTCGAAATGCGCTTTGCCAAGCGCGACTCCCTGCTCACGCAGGATCGCGTAAGCCGTGCTGAGATGGAAGAAGAAGTTCGGCAGCGCGTACTGCAGGAGGAAGGCCGGCGGCGCTAGCTCGACAACGGCCTCTCCGGCGCGACTCTCGATCAGGCGCGAGGCATCAGCCCGCTCGAACTCTTCGCGCGTCAGTGACGCGAGCAAGGCCGCCGCGTGTGCGATGTGCTGGCGCAGGCCGGCGCAGGTCGCGGGGAACTCGCCATACGGTGGCAGCTCTCGGCCCGCCAGCGGGAAGCAGGCGCGCAGCGTGAAATTGGCGGCGATGACGACCTGCGTGGCGAAAGACAGCATGTCGGGCGCCAGCCGCGCCTGCAGCAGCGCTTCGTCATGGGCCTCGGCCGCATCGACAAGGCCGGCCAGGCGTTCGAGGTAGCGCTGGAAAACCGGCACCGAGGCATCGAACAGCGAGACCTTCATCACGGTCACCCGCCTGACGGCCGGCCCTCGAAGTGGAACAGCTGCACCAGCCGGCCGTTCTCCATCCGGTCGCCGAACAGCTCGGTGATCGAGTGGAAGAAATCGCTGCGGAACAGGATCAGCCGATTGAAGCGCATCGGGATCTCGAACAGCGCTTCCCAGGTGGCTTCGCGGCGCTGCAGCCACTCGTCGAAGCTCATCTTGCGGTTGGCCGGCAGGCTGCGCTTCTGGAAGTCGAGGAAGGAGGCGAAACTCTTGGCCTTCAGCTCCTCCAGCGCCGGCCGGCGCTCCCAGCCGCTGGCGCGGTGGCGGTAGAAGCGCGTGCCGCCCTGGCAGTGCTCGGGCAGGCTCAGGTAGAGCACGCCGCCGAAGATGTCCGTCAGGGTCGGATTGTCCACGTGCACGTCGGCACGCGCCGCATCATGGGCCAGGCTCACGCGCAGCGCGCCGTTGTCCAGCGAGTTCCATTTCACGTCGCGACCCAGCGCCTGGGCGATGTGCCGCATCGTCGGCTGGCTGGGCAGCGCCGGCGTCTGCACACCGGGGAAGTTGCCGTCGAAGGCCGTGCCGCCGGCCGCCGCCTGCGCCGCGCACAGGCGCAGGGCCTCATCGCGGAAGGCAAGCGGGTCGGGCAGGAAATCATCGATGACGACCAGGTCTCGCGCGGCGCTGGCCTCGATCAGCGCGGCACCGTCGAGGCTGTCCGCTAGCGATCGAAGCTGCGCTGCGACGGCGGCCGCATCGGGCGCCGGCCCGCTGGCACGGGCCCAGCCGATGTTCAGCCGCGGCGCGATGGCCGGCGACAACGCTCGCGCCCGTTCCGCGCTTGCCAGCGCCTCGTCCAGCGCCCAGCGGCGGTAACGCAGTTGCGCCAGCGTCTCGTGCCAGGCGGCCTGCGTGCCGTCGAGCGCCACGGCGGCTTCCAGGTGCCGCTCGGCCTCGTCGTTAGCACCCAGGCGCAGATGCATGTCGGCCAGCGAGGCACGCAGCCGCCCATCGGCCGGCTGCAGCAGGCAGGCCTGGGCCATCTGCGCCAGCGCTTCGGCGGGCCGGCCCAGTTGCAGCTCGGCGTTCGCCAGGTTGGCGCGGAACTCGGCCGACCCGGGCCGGCGCTCCACCGCACGCCGCACAAAGGCGATGCCCACCTGCCCCTGGCCGAGACCCAGGTAGGCCAGGCCCAGCAGCTGCATCGCGTCCGCATCATCCGGCGCGGCGATCAGCGCCGCCTGGTAGCGGGCGAAGGCGTCCTGCACGCGACCTTGCGCATGCAGCCTGCGGCCTTCGTCCAGCAAGCGCTGCGGGTCGCCGGCGCGGGTGTCGACGGGAGGAGTTCGGGGCCGGTTCTGCTGCTTCACGGGAACGGGACTATAGCGATTGCCGCTGCGCGAAATGGCGAATCGGCGCAACAATGCGCCGGCATCGACAACGGGGGACGCCACATGGCCGAGAAGCTGAGCAAGGAAGTCTGGGTCACCTTCACGAAGAAGAACAAGCTGAGCCTGGACGACGGCGCACTGCTCAAGGCGCTAGAGAAGTTCGACAAGTGCGACGAGAAGCAGCACGAGGCCCGCAGCGCGGCGCTGGAAGGCATCGTCGATCAGGTGAAGAAGCAAGTCGCGCTGCTCGTCAAGGCCAAGAAGGGGCTGGGCGACAAGCTCTTCGGCCAGGCCAAGGACAAGCTCTACGAGCTGCTGGACGAGGCGGAGAAGCTGCAGAAGTCCGAAGCCCACGCGGGGAATGCCGAGGACGAGGAGGCCGACAGCCCGACCCTGCTGACGAGCGCAATGATCCCGCTGGTGCGCACGTTGCAGAAGGGCGAGACCACGATGCCCGCGCTGATCGCCGTCACCTCGAAGAAGACCGCCGTGCTGATCTCGCGCCGCGCGATCTCGCCCGCGCGCCGCAAGCTGCTGGCCGAGTACCTGCAGGAGACCAGCGGCATCAAGTACCTCATGGCTCAGTGCACCGGTGCCTCCGGCCAGCTGGAGTTCCAGCTCGACAGCTCGCCGGGCGGGCTCTCGAAGAGGCTCAAGCAGGCGGTGTTCGACCAGACCGGCCTGCGCACGCGGATCACGCTGCGCTTCGGCGAGGAGAGCGAATCGGACGGCGAGGAAGAAGAAAGCGGCGGCGGCGCCGAAGCGGACGACCCGCTGCTCGCCACCTACATGGCGCGCTTCGAGGCGCTGGACGAACCCTACCGCCAGGCGCTGCGCCGCAACCCCGAGATGGAGGCCAAGCTGCTGGCGCTGCATGGCTTCGCCATCGACAAGGCGGAGGTGCATCAGTTCCAGGCAGCGCTGCAGGCGCTGGACCGGCTGGAGAAGCTGATCAACGAAACCCCGGCCGCCACTGCCGCAGGCGGGGCCAAGCCCGCGTCCTTCGTCGCCTTCACGCAGACCCGCCTGGCCTGGGACCAGACCCGCAAGGCGGTGCAGGCCGACCTGCGCAAGCTGGAGGCCGAGATCCTCGCCCGCTGCAAGGACGAGTCCGACTTCGCCGACATCGAGGTCGGCGCGAAGACGCTCTACGAGATGCTCGACGTGCTCGACGAGCGCCTGATCGACAAGCTCGACGAGGCGCTGAACGCCGCCACGCCGCAGGCCCGCCAGCAGTTGCACCTGCAGGCGCGCGAGATCGTCGACGAATACCTGGAGTTCGTGGAGACCGACGAACTGGTCGCCGACATCGATGCCAACGGCTTCGTCGACACCGCCGTGCGCTCCACGCTGACGGCGCGGCTGCATGACATGGCCGGCCGCCTGGCCTCGAGCTACGCCGCCTGAACCGCCTGAGGAAACACCACCATGCCGCTCACCGCACTGACCGACACGCAGAAGATCTTCCTCGACAACTACATCCGCAAGCATCCGCTGAAGGGCCGCAAGCAGAAGGATCGGGCCACGACCTTCTCCGACCTGCGGCAGAGCGTCATCGACCTGCTGCCCAACGTGCCGGCCACCGGCGACGGTGCGCGCTTCGCCCTCCGGCTGAAGGCCATCGATGCCAAGGCCGATGCCGGTGAATTCAAGATCGCGCGCGATGCGATGGCCAAGCTGCTCGGCGACCTGCGGACCCAGGGGGCCGGCTACTCGGCCGACGCCGACCTGGAGGCCTTGAAGACCATGGCCGCCAGCTTCGCGGCCGACGCGCAGAAAGCCCTCACCCACCACGACGCCTACCGCAACGTGCTGCGCCGGATCCTGCCCAAGTGCCAGGCCATCGACGTCAACGCGCTGCCCACCGGCGTGCGCGGCTCGCCGGGCTGGATCGCCACCGCCACTCCGCTGATCCAGGCCCGTGGCCCCGACATCACCGACATCGAGCAGGGGCTGGTGCAATGCCGGGACGAGCTCCGCCAGGTCGGCAGCTTCCTGAACATGGCCTACGAGAGCGCCGTCGACGGCCTGAACAAGCAGACGGCGCTGGCGGCCGAGATCGTCAAGGGGGACTCCTCCGCGAACACGCGCGATCTTGTCGACGCACAGCTGCGTCGCGCGCGAGTGCCTGCCTTCGCACCGCTGTGCGAGGCCGGCCAGCTCGGCACCTTCCTCAACGTCGATGCATTCAGGGAGCGCGAGGATCGCAACCTGCGCGCCATTGCCGCCCAGCTGCGCGTGCTGAAGGAGCAGGTGGCGGGCCTGACGGCCAACGCGGGCTTCGGCGACGTCGTCGACGAAGGGACCGTCGGCGCGAACGTCAAGGAGCAGGTGCGCCTGCGCGAGCAGCAGCGCAACCCGCGGCTCGCCGGTCTGGTCGGCCGCCGGCAGGCGCCGATCGACCGCATGGCGCAGCAGCGCGCGCTGGTGGCGCGCATGCAGGAGCGGCAGCGCCTGATCGCCCGACGCGACGTCAACTTCGACGCGCTGGAGGCGGAGCAACAGGCCGACCAGCAGGCGCTCGCCGCCCTCGGCGGCCCGCAGCCGGCGGACCTGAGCCAGAAGGTCGCGCCACCCAAGGCCTACAACGTGGCAGGCCTGGCCGCCAGCCTGCCCTCACCCACCGGCGACACGCTGCCCAGCGGCAACCCCGACACCGACTACGCGCCCGACGCCAAGGAACTGGCCCGGCTCGCCGACGCCAGCAGCACGGCGCTGCTGCTGCACATCGCCACCGAAGGCATCACCGATTTCGCCGGCGACGAGTTCTTCGACCTGAGCCTGCAGTCCGCCAAGGAATTTGCCGAAGCCTATTGCGCGGCCAAGGGCTGGACCGGCCCGCGGCTGACCGCGGGGCGCGCCAAGGTGGCGCAGGCAGTCGGCCAGGCGGTCTACGCGCGGGTGCTGAAGTTCAACGCCGAGAAGGTGGCCGACGACGGCCGGCCGATCGGCAGCGCCATCGATCCGAAGAAGGGCGAGGTCCTGATCGACGGCAAGGCCTACAGCCAGCCGAAGGAGCTGGCGCGCGGCGGCTTCGGCGTGGTCTCGCGCTACGAGAGCCTGGACCAGCCCGGCTCCTACGTCGTCGTCAAGAGCACGATCCGCGGCGAGGAGCCGCCGGCCAGCGCCGACGCCGGCGACCTTGCGGCCTACGAGGAAGAGGTCAACGACGGGCGCATGGCGATGAAGCGCGAGATCCAGGCGCACAAGCACCTGATGCGCGCCGCAGCGGCCACCAACGCCGAGGGCAGCGCCAACATCGTCGGCATGAAGGGCGCGATGGCGGCAGAGGACGGCAGCCTGCACATGGTGCTGGAGATCGTCGACGGCGGCGACATGGACGACAACCGCTTCGCGATGATGGTGGCGGCCAACAGCGGCGCCCTGCCCGAGGAGGCGCGCAACGTCCTCAACCAGGCGCGCATCAAGCAGGCGGTGCAGGGCATGAAGTTCATGCGCGACCAGGACCTCGTGCACTTCGACATCAAGGGCGCGAACTTCATGGTGGCCGGCGACGGCACGATCAAGGTCGGCGACTTCGGCTCCGCCGGCATCAGCGCCACCGGCGACGGCCAGGTCGCGGCCAGCAAGGACAACCCCGGCACCCAGGGCTTCGTGCCCGGCCAGGCGGCCGATGGCGACGTCGTCGACAGCAGTTACGACACCTTCGCCCTGGGCAAACTGATGCAGATCGCCCACCTGAACATCACCAACCCGCTGCAGGCCGGCTTCAAGACCGATCTGCCGCCGGAGTTCGAGCAGATCAACGGCGCACTGGCCCGGGTCACGAAGGCGATGACGGCGGCCGATGCCGACGACCGGCCGCAGCTGGAACAGGTGCTGGAGTCGAGCTACCTGAAGAACCTCGACGGCTTCGACCCGCAGGTCATCGACGAACTCTCGCGCACCGCTGTCGACTACTCGAAGGCGCTCAAGCGCGAAGCCGCCACCGTGCGCGCACAGGTGCCGCAGGCCGACCTGAAGCTCTGGGCCGGCAAGAAGGATCCGAACAGCCTCGGCTTCTCCGACCTGGCCGGCCCGATGCAGGTCGTCATCGGCAAGGCCCAGGCCAAGGCGCTGGAATTGCGCAAGCAGCTGGAAGCGCTGGGGCCGGCGCCCGTGGTGCCGCAAGGCGCCATCTCCGGCCAGGCACGGGTGCAGGCGGCGCTCACCAAGCACCAGGCCGAGAAGGCGCGCATCGAGACCGCCATGGCCACCGAGCTGGCGACCGTCAAGGACAAGCAGGCGCTGCTCGCGCTGTTCGGCCAGTCGGACGAAGCCAAGCAACTGGCGCAGCGCATGCGGGACATCTCCAACCAGTTGCTGCGCCCGTCCGGCCCCGATGCGCAGGACCAGGCGCCGCAACTGGGCGAGCGCCAGATCAAGCAGCAGATGGATCACTTCAAACTGCGCCTGGCCAGCATGTCGCCCGCCCTCACCCGAGCCAAGCTCAACCCGCAGTTGGTCCCGGCCGATCTGACGCGGCTGGCCAGCGAGGCCACCACCTTCGCGCGGCGCAACGACTTCGAACGCGCGAACGGCCTGCTGGACCAGTTGCAGCAGATCATCGGCGGCTGACCGCCTGCAGGACCACCGGCGCCTCGCACAGCGCCGGTGCGCCGCCGCGCCCCGGCTTGGCGCAGCACCGATCCCGCAGCCCGCGGCTAGGCACCGCCAGAGTGCCGTTCGGGCCCCTTCCCCACCTCGTTCCCACGTCAATCAGCTGGCACGCCCCATGCTTGTATACAAGTTGAGATACCTGGACACCACAGCGACATCAACCACGAGGAGCGTTCCATGGATGGGGCCAGCAAGACGACGACGAATCGGCGTGAATGGATCATCAGGACGGCGAGCACGCTGGGCGCAACGGGCGCGACAAGCCTGCTGGGCCTGCCCGGCATCGCCAGCGCGCAGAAGCCGCTGACCAGCGGCTTCATCTACGTCGGCGCCCGCGACGACTACGGCTACAACCAGTCGCACGCCGATGCCGCCGCGCTGGTCAAGAAGATGCCGGGCCTGAAGGTCGTCGAGGAAGAGAACGTGCCCGAGACGGTGGCCGTGCAGAAGACGATGCAGGCCATGGTGGCGCAGGACGGCGCGACCCTGTTGTTCCCCACCTCCTTCGGCTACTTCGATCCGCACATCCTGGCGCTCGCGGCCAAGAACCCGAACATCCGCTTCGCCCACTGCGGCGGCCTGTGGACCGAGGGCAAGCACCCGAAGAACGTCGGCAGCTTCTTCGGCTACATCGACGAGTGCCAGTACCTGAACGGCGTCGTCGCCGCCTACAGCACCAAGAGCAAGAAGCTCGGCTTCATCGCCGCCAAGCCGATCCCGCAGGTGCTGCGCAACATCAACGCCTTCGCGATGGGCGCCCGCTCGGTGGACCCGAAGATCACCGTCACCGTGATCTTCACCGGCGACTGGTCGATGCCCGTGAAGGAGGCCGAGGCCACCAACAGCCTGGCCGACCAGGGCGTGGACGTGTTCACGATGCACGTGGACGGGCCGAAGGTCATCGTCGAGACCGCCGCCAAGCGCGGCAAGTTCGTCTGCGGCTACCACGCGAGCCAGGCCAAGCTGGCACCCGCCGCCTACCTCACCGGCGCCGAGTGGAACTGGATCGTGGCCTACAAGCAGTTCATCGACGCCGCGCAGACCGGCAAGCCGCACCCGAACTTCGTCCGCGGCGGCCTGAAGGAAGGCTTCGTCAAGCCCTCGCCCTATGGCAGCAGCGTCGGCGAGGCCGCGCGCAAGAACGCCGATGCGGTCAAGGCCAAGATGATGGCGGGCGGCTTCGACATCTTCGTCGGCGAGCTGAAGGACAACACCGGCAAGGTGGTGATCCCCAAGGGCACGGCGCTGAAGCAGACCGATCCGGTGCTCGAGGGCATGAACTACCTCGTCGAAGGCGTCATCGGCAAGGTCTGACCCCGCCATGAACCGCCCCACCAGCCCCTCAAGCAAGTACGGCGAAGGCTGGTTCTCCGCGATGGAGAACCTGCTGTTGCCCGTCTTCGCGCTCGGCGCCGCGCTGCTGCTGTTCGGCCTGTTCGTCTGGTTCGACGGCAAGGATCCGGTCGAGACCTGGGCGCTGCTGTTCCGCGGTGCCTTCGGCGATGCGTTCTCCTGGCAGAACAGCCTGCAGCGCGCCGCGCCGCTGATGCTCACGGCGCTGGCCGTGGCGCTGCCGGCCAGCGCCGGGTTGACCGTGATCGGCGGCGAAGGCGCGCTGGTGCTCGGTGCGCTGGGCTGTGCGGCGCTGGCGCCGGCCGTGCCGGTCAACCTGTTCGGCATCGTGCTGATCCTGGCCGGTGGCGCAGTACTCGGTGGGCTGTGGGTGGCACTCGCCGCCTGGCTGCGTCAGTGGCGCGGGGTCAACGAGACGATCTCGAGCCTGCTGCTCAGCTACATCGCGATCGCGGTGTTCAAGCATCTGGTCGAGGGCCCGCTGCGCGATCCCGCGAGCCTGAACAAGCCCTCGACGAAGCCGCTGGCGGACGGCCTGCTGATCGGGCCGATGGCAGAGAACTGGCTCGGCGACGTGCACTGGGGCCTGGCCATCGGCATCGCACTGTGCCTGGTCGCGGGCCTGTGGCTCAGCTTCAGCACCTCGGGCTTCGCGGTGCGCGTGGTCGGCGGCAATGTGCGTGCGGCGCGGCTCGTCGGCCTGCCGGCGGACCGGCTGATCCTCATCGCCTGCATGGCCGGCGGCGGCTGCGCGGGCCTGGCCGGCGCAATCGAGGTGGCGGCTGTGCATACCAGCGCCAATGCCTCGGTGATCGCCGGCTTCGGCTACACGGGCATCCTGGTCAGCTTCGTCGCGCGGCACAACCCCTGGGCGATCCCGCCGGTGGCCGTGCTGTTCGGCGGCTTCGCGGCGGCAGGCAGCCTGCTGCAGCGGCGCCTGGGCCTGCCGGACGCCTCGGTGCTGGTGCTGCAGGGCTTTGCCTTCGTGATGATCCTGGCCGCCGAGGCGCTGCGCGGGCGCATGTGGCAGTTGCTGCTGACGCTGCGGCCGCGGCCGCCGGAGACGCCGCCGGCGATCGGGTCGATCCCTTCCTCCACGCCAACCTGAAGGCCTGACCTCATGGACGCTCACGCCTGGATGGACCTTTCACTCGCCGTGGCCGGCGGCGCGATCCGCGTCGGCACGCCCTTCCTGTTCGTCTCGCTGGGCGAATGCCTGACCGAGAAGTCCGGCCGCATCAACCTGGGCCTGGAAGGGGTGCTGGTGTTCTCGGCGATGGCCGGTTTCGCCGGCGCCTACCTGACCGGCTCGCCCTGGCTGGGCGTGGCGCTGGCCGGTGCGAGCGGCGCGCTGCTTGCGCTGCTGCACGGCCTGCTGTGCTCGCTGCCGCGGGTGTCGGACATCGCCACCGGCATCGCGCTGATGCTGCTGGGGTCGGGTCTTGCCTTCTACCTCGGCAAGCCGCTGATCCAGCCGCAGGCGCCGCAGATCCCGTCGATCGCGCTGGGCGGCTGGAGCGGTGACCCGGCGGTGCAGAGCGCGCTGTCGATCAACGCGCTGTTCCCGCTGGGCGTGCTGCTGGCCGGCCTGATGGCCTGGGGATTCAAGAACACGCGCTGGGGCCTGGTGCTGCGCATGGCTGGTGATTCCAGCGACGCGGCGCGCGCCACCGGCTACTCGGTCAACGGCGTGCGCGTCGCGGCCACCACGGCCGGCGGCTTCATCGCGGGCCTGGGTGGCGCCTCGCTGTCGCTGTACTACCCGGGCAGCTGGAACGAGGGCCTGTCCAGCGGCCAGGGCCTGATCGCCGTGGCGCTGGTGATCTTCGCGCGCTGGAGCCCCTGGCGCTGCCTGGGCGCGGCGCTGCTGTTCGGCGGCGCGGGCGCGGTGGGGCCGGCGCTGCAGTCGGTCGGCGTCAGCGGCGGCTACTACCTGTTCAACGCGATGCCCTATGTGCTGACCTTGGTGATCCTAGTCGCCAGTTGCTCGCCGCAGCGCTCGCTGCGCGGCGCCCCGATGGAACTCAATGTGTCCCGATAAGGAGTGATGAGCGATGCCCTTCGTCCAAGCCACCCTGCCCTACGCCTGGCCCTATGACGGTCAGCTCTCGGCCGGCAACACCGCGCTGATCCTGATCGACATGCAGATCGACTTCTGCGGGATCGGCGGCTACGTCGACAAGATGGGCTACGACCTGTCGTACACCCGCGCACCGATCGAGCCGCTGCAGCGCCTGCTGGCCGCCGCCCGCGCGGCCGGCCTGCACGTGATCCACACCCGCGAGGGCCACCGGCCGGACCTGTCCGACCTGCCGGCCAACAAGCGCTGGCGCTCGCGCCAGATCGGCACCAACGGCGTGGGCATCGGCGACGAAGGCCCCTGCGGCCGCATCCTCGTGCGCGGCGAACCCGGCTGGGAGCTGATCCCCGAGCTGGCCCCGTTGCCCGGCGAGCCCGTCATCGACAAGCCCGGCAAGGGCAGCTTCTACGCCACCGACCTGGACCTGCTCCTGCGCACCCGCGGCGTACGCAACCTGATCCTCACCGGCATCACGACCGACGTCTGCGTGCACACGACGATGCGCGACGCCAACGACCGCGGCTACGAGTGCGCGCTGGTCGAGGACTGCACCGGCGCCACCGACCCGGGCAACCATGCCGCGGCGCTGAAGATGATCCAGATGCAGGGCGGCGTGTTCGGCGCCGTCGCATCCTCCGGCCCGCTGATCGCGGCGCTCCAATCCCTCTGAGGAGACCCGAGGCCATGACACCGACCCGTCGCGATGTTCTCCTGGCCGGCGCCGCGCTGGCCGCCTCCGCCGCATCCAAGGTCCGCGCCGCCGAGGAGCCGATCAAGATCGGCTTCTGGCCCGTGGCCTCCGGCCTGCCGCTGTTCGTCGGCGTCGAGCGCGGCATCTTCAGGGAGGCCGGACTCAACGTCGAGGCCACCAAGTTCGCCAGCGCCCAGCAGGTGGCCGAGGCGATGACGGCCGGCCGCATCCAGGGCTCGGCCAACGGCACCGCGTCCGCCGCACTGGCGCTGGCCGAAATCGCGAGCCCCGGCCTCTTCAAGATCATCTGCGCCAACCCGAGCAACCACAAGCTGGTGCTGGACGAGTTCGTCGTCGGCAAGGACAGCCCGATCAAGAAGATCGGCGAGCTGGCGGGCAAGACGGTCGGCAGCGGGCCCGGCATCCAGAACGTGACGCTCGCGAAGATCGTGCTGGAGAAGAACGGCGTGACGAACGCCAAGGTCATCGAGCTGCCGATCGGCCAGCATGTGGCTGCGCTCGCCGCCGGCCAGCTCGACGCCGTCTACACCCTGGAGCCCACCGGCACTGCTGGCCGTCTGAAGGGCCTGACCCGCGTGCTGGAGACAGGCGTGATCGCCAGCTACGCGCTGGGCCACCCGGACGCGCCATGGTTCGGCGGCTCGGCCAGCGTGACGACCGCGTTCATGAAGGAGAAGCCCGAGCAGATGAAGCGTTATGTGGCCGCCTACGCCAAGGCCGTCGACTGGGTGCGCAAGAACCCGGACGAGTCGCGCACGCACCTGGACGGTTTCACCGCCATCGACGAGGCGCTGGCCAAGGAGGTGCCGCTCTCGGGCTTCACGCTCTACAACGAGTTCACGGCCAGCGACATCGACTACTTCCAGAAGTTCTTCGACGTGTTCGCGGAGCGCAAGATCTTCCCGCGCACGCTGGCCGTGAAGCCGCTGCTGTACACGGCATGAAGGCCATGGACGCACGGCGCTTCCTCCCCATCGTCGGCCCGCTGCTGCTGCTGGCCTTCTGGCAGCTCGCACTGTCCGCGCAATGGATCAAGCCGGTGCTGCTGCCGCCGCCGGGCGAGACGCTCGCCTTCATGTGGCAGGAGTTCGCCAGCGGCGCCATCCTGCCCGACCTGCAGGCCACCGTGATGCGCACGCTCAGCGCCTTCGCGATCGCCGTCGTCATCGGCGTGCCGCTGGGCGTGGCGCTCGGATCCAGCGAGGGGGCCTACCGCAGCGTCGAGTTCCTGGTGGACTTCTTCCGCTCGACGCCCAGCTCGGCGCTGATTCCGTTGTTCATGCTGATCTTCGGCATCACCGACATCAACAAGATCGCGATCTCCAGCTTCGGCGCGATGCTGATCGTGCTGTTCAACAGCGCCTACGGCGTGATGCACGCGAAGAAGACGCGGCTGATGGCGGCGCAGATCATGGGCGTGTCGCGCTGGCACCAGTTCAAGGACGTGATGCTGATGGAGAGCCTGGCGCAGACCTTCGTCGGCCTGCGCAGCGCGGTCTCGATGGCGCTGGTGATCGTCATCGTGGCGGAGATGTTCATCGGCTCGGAGACGGGCCTGGGCCACCGCATCATCGATGCGCAGCAGGTCTTCAACGTCAAGTCGATGTACTGCTCGATCCTCGTGACCGGCGCGCTCGGTTACCTGCTCAACCTCGGCTTCCTGCTCATCGAGAAGAAGCTGATCCACTGGAGCGGCAAAGCATGAAGACGACGATCGATGAAAGTGCGCTGCTGAGTGCCGTCGAGAGCGTCAGCGTCGCGCTGCGGCCCGCGCGGCCCGACGCACACGTGACGATCCGCGGTCTCAGCAAGGCCTTCGCCGGCAAGCCGCTGTACAGCGATTTCAACCTCGACCTGCCGCGCGGCAAGATCGTCTCGATCTTCGGGCCCAACGGCTGCGGCAAGTCGACCTTGATGAACATGATTGCCGGCCTGCTCAAGCCCGATGCCGGCGAGATCCTGTTCGACGGCAAGAGCCTGAAGGACACGCGCATCGGCTACGTGTTCCAGAACTACCGCGACGCGCTGTTCCCCTGGATCACCGCCTGGGACAACATCGCCTATCCGCTGCGCCGCGCTCGCATGAAGGACGACGAGGTGAAGGCCCGGGTGGCCGAACTGGCCGCGCTGTTCGAGATCCGCTTCGACCTGCAGCGCTACCCCTACGAGCTGAGCGGCGGCCAGATGCAGACCGTCTGCATCATGCGCGCGCTGGCCACGAGGCCCGAGGTGATGTTCCTCGACGAGCCCTTCTCGGCGCTGGACTTCGAGATGACCCTCTTCATCCGCGACAAGCTGCAGGAGGCGCAGGCCGCCACCGGCGTGACGATGGTGATCGTCTCGCACGACCTGGAGGACGCCGTCTTCCTCGCCGACCGCATCCTGCTGCTGACGCGCCGGCCGACGCGCATCGCCGAGATCGTGCCCTTCGAGCTGCCGCGCCCGCGCTCGGCCGAGAGCACGGCCGATCCCGAGTTCGTGCGCGTGAAGGCGCACACGCTTGAGGTTTTCCGGAGGGAGATGAACGCATGACATGGAGCCCCTCGTCCAAGGATTACCTTGGCCGGTCCCCCGAGGGGACGGCGATGCTCATGGCTTCGAGCCACGAGCACATCGCCAGCGCGGGCCGGCTTGGGGCGGCCCGGCGCTCGGCCCGAAACGCACGATGGGAGGCCTGACACGATGAACGCTCTGACCCTCGACACCTACCAGCTGACCAAGCGTTTCGGCGCCTTCACCGCGCTGGAGGGCGTGTCGCTGAAGGTGCGGCCCGGCACCGTGCATGCGCTGCTGGGCGAGAACGGCGCCGGCAAGAGCACGCTGGTGAAGGCCGTCGTCGGCTACCACCGGCCGACAAGCGGCTCGGTGCTGGTCGACGGGCGCGAGCTGCAGATCGACAGCCCCACCGTCGCACGCGACCTGGGCATCGGCATGGTCTACCAGCACTTCACCGTCGTGCCTGGCATGACGGTGGCCGAGAACCTGCTGCTGGCGCGCGGCCACCTGCCCGCCGTCATCGACTGGAAGTCCGCGCGCCGCGAGCTGGATGCCTTCATGCAGACGACGCCGTTCAAGCTGGACCTGGACGCGACGCCGGTGCAGCTCAGCGCCGGCGAGAAGCAGAAGCTGGAGATCCTGAAGCAGCTGTTCCTGAAGCCGCGGCTGCTGATCCTGGACGAGCCGACCTCGGTGCTGACACCGCAGGAGGCCGACGAGGTGCTGGGCGCGCTGCGCGACCGGGCGCATGCCGGCGACTGCTCGGTGCTGATGATCACGCACAAGTTCCGCGAGGTGGAGGCGCATGCCGACGATGTCTCGGTGCTGCGCCACGGCCGGCTGGTCGAGAGCGGCGCGGTGGCCGAGACGAACTCGGTGCGGCTGGCCCGCGCGATGGTCGGCGAGACGAAGATCGCCGCAGCGCTGGAGCGCAGCCCGCAGGTCGGGCGCGGCGCGGTGCGGCTCGCGATCGACGGGCTGACGGTGCGCGGCGACCGCGGCGAGACCGCCGTCGATGCGCTGAAACTCGAAGTTAGCGCCGGCGAGATCGTCGGCGTCGCCGGCGTCTCGGGCAATGGCCAGCGCGAGCTGATGCAAAGCCTGGTGGGCCAGCGCCGGCGCGAAGGCGGCTCGGTGAAGGTGGCCGGCCGCGAGTTCCACGCAACGCGGCGCGAGAACCGCGAGCTGCGCGTGCGCAGCCTGCCCGAGGAGCCGCTGGCCAACGCCTGCGTGGGCAACCTGAGCGTGGCCGCCAACATGGGCCTGCGCGATTTCGACGTGGCGCCGCAGGCGCTGGCCGGCGCCTGGGTGCGCTGGGGACGCATCGCCCAGCGTGCGCGCGCCTGGATCGCCGAGTACGGCGTGAAGACGCAGGGCGAAGGCGCGCAGATCCGCACGCTGTCCGGCGGCAATGTGCAGCGCGCAGTGCTGGCGCGCGAGCTGGACGGCGAGCCCGAGCTGCTGCTGGTCAGCAACCCGGTGTTCGGCCTGGACTTCGCCGCCGTCGCCGAGATCCACGGCCGGCTGATGGCGGCGCGCAACCGCGGCGCGGCCGTGCTGCTGGTCAGCGAGGACCTGGACGAGCTGCTGAAGCTGGCCGACCGCATCGTCGTCATCAGCGAGGGCCGCATCGTCCACGAGGTCTCGGCGGCCGAGGCCGATCGCCAGGCGCTGGGCGCCTTCATGGGCGGGCACGGCCACGCGCATGCGGTGCACAAGGAGGCGGCATGACCTTGAAGATCGAACAGGCAACACCTTACCCGTACAGCTTCGACGTCGAACACACGGCGCTGGTCATCATCGACATGCAGCGCGATTTCGTCGAGCCCGGCGGCTTCGGCGAGACCCTGGGCAACGACGTGACGATGTTGCAGGCCATCATCCCGGCGGTGGCCGCGATGCTGGCCGGCTGGCGCGCGGTTGGCGGCTTGGTGATCCACACCCGCGAGGCCCACGCGGCCGACCTGCACGACTGCCCGCCCGCCAAACGTCTGCGCGGTGCGCCGGCCCTGCGCATCGGCGACGAAGGGCCGATGGGCCGCATCCTGATCGCCGGCGAGCCGGGCAACCAGATCGTGCCCGCGCTGGCGCCGGTCGACGGCGAATGGGTGATCGACAAGCCCGGCAAGGGCGCCTTCTACGCGACCCGGCTGCATGAGCGGCTGCAGGACGCCGGCATCACGCACCTGGTCTTCATGGGGGTGACGACCGAGGTCTGCGTGCAGACCTCGATGCGCGAGGCGAACGACCGCGGCTACGAGTGCCTGATCGTCGAGGACGGCACGGCCAGCTACTTCCCCGAGTTCAAGGCCGCCACCCTGGCGATGCTGACGGCGCAGGGCGCCATCGTCGGCTGGAGCGCGACGAGCGAGATGTTGTTGAAGGAGATGCAGTAGATGACCGCTGAGCGCAGCGCCGGGCCGCCCCAAGCAAGCTCGCGTCCCCTTGGGGGACCGACCGGCGTACACGCCGGGCGAGGGGCACCCTTGTATACGATTTCGGATTGGCAACGGGCCTATCGCGAGGATGGGGCATCGCCACCTGAGCTGATCGGGCGGCTTGCTGCCTCCTTCGCGCCGGACGACACCGCCTGGCTGCTGCGCTGCGAGCCCGCCTTCATCGAGGCACAGATCGCGCGGCTGGACGGCATCGCCCCGCACGAGCTGCCGCTGTGGGGCGTGCCCTTCGCCGTCAAGGACAACATCGACGTGGACGGCCTCGTCACCACCGCCGCCTGCCCGGCCTTCGCGCACCGCGCCACGCGCAGCGCCACCGTCGTGCGGCGCCTGCAGGCGGCCGGCGCGATCCTCGTCGGCAAGACCAACCTGGACCAGTTCGCCACCGGCCTCGTCGGCACGCGCTCGCCCTACGGCGAGGTGCCGAACAGCTTCGATCCAGCCTATGTTTCGGGCGGCTCCAGCTCGGGCTCGGCCTCGGTCGTGGCGCGCGGCCTCGTGCCCTTCGCGCTGGGCACCGACACGGCCGGCTCGGGCCGCGTGCCGGCCGGCTTCAACAACATCGCCGGCCTGAAGCCCACGCCCGGCAGCGTGCCGATGCATGGCGTGCTGCCGGCCTGCCGGACGCTGGACGTGGTCTCGGTGTTCGCGCTGACGGCATCGGACGCCGGCCTCGTGATGTCGCAGATCGAAGGCGCATCCGGCGAACCCTGCTTCCAGCGGCACCCGCCGCAGCTGCCCTGGCTGGGCACCGAGGGGCGGCCGCTACGCGTCGGCGTGCCGATGGACCCCGGCTGCGACGAGACCATCGGCTATGCCGCCGCCTTCGACGAAGCGCGCGCCCGGCTGGCCAGCCGCGGCGTGCTGCTGGAGCCGATCGACATGGCGCCCTTCGACGCGGTGGCGCGGCTGCTGTACCACGGCCCCTGGGTGGCGGAGCGCTACGCGATCGTCGCGCAGATGATCGAGCGCCAGCCCGAGCAACTGGACCCGACGGTGCGCGAGGTCATCGAGGCGGCCAATGCGTTCTCTGCCGCCGACGCGTTCGCGGCCCGCTACCGGCTGGAGCAGTTGCGCCGACAGATCGCGCCGCTGTGGGAGCGCATCGATTTCATGATGCTGCCCACTGCCACGACCTGCCCGACCCGCGCGGCCGTGCAGGAGCAGCCGATCCAGCGCAACAGCGAGCTGGGCCGCTACACGAATTTCGTCAACCTGCTGGGCCTGTCGGCGCTGGCGCTGCCGGGCAGCATCACGCCGCAAGGCCTGCCCTTCGGCGTGACCTTCGTCGCCCCGCCGGGCGCCGACGCGGCGCTGCTGCGCTGGGGCCTGGAATGGGAGGCCGCGCACGAGGAGCTGCCGCTGGGCGCCCGCCTGCGGCCGCGCCGCGCGCAAGACCTGACCCTGCAGCAGGCGCCCGTGGCGGCGCCGACGATGCAGATCGCCGTCGTCGGCGCGCATCTGTCGGGCATGCCGCTGCATGGCCAGTTGGTCGAGCGTGGCTGCCAGCTGGTCGAGCGCACACGCACGGCGGCCCACTACCGGCTGCATGCGCTTCCCGGCACCGTGCCGCCCAAACCCGGCCTGGCCCGCCTGCCGGACGGCGAAGACGGCAAAGGGGGCCATTCGATCGAGCTGGAGGTCTACGAGATGCCACTTCACGAGGTCGGCCGCTTCCTGGCACTGATCCCGGCGCCGCTGGGCCTGGGCACGGTCGAGCTGGCCGACGGCCGCTGCGTCAAAGGCTTCATCTGCGAGCCGGCCGCCCTCGTCGGCGCCCCCGACATCAGCCGGTACGGCGGCTGGCGTTCCTACATTGCCTCGCTCAAGCCATGACACTCGATGATCCCGCGGTGCTCGCCGAAGTCACCACCCTCTTCCATGCCTACGAGACGGCGCTGATGAGCAACGACGTTGAGGCGCTCACCGGCTTCTTCTGGGATGACGCTCGTTTGACGCGTTATGGCATCGCCGACCGGCAGCTCGGCATCGACGAAATGCGCGCTTTCCGTGCGGCCACGCCGCCGCCCGATTTCACGCGCCGGCTGGAGAACCTGCGCATCAGCGTCTTCGGCCCGGACACCGCCGTGGCGCAGGTCGAGTTCGTGCGCAGCGATACGCCGCTGCGGGGCTTCCAGACACAGACCTGGGTGCGGCTGCCGCAGTGCGGCTGGCGTATCGTCGCGGCGCACGTGAGCATGATCCCCTTCGGTGGCTGACACAATCGCCGCATGAGCGCGCTCCCCCACGACCTGCAAGAGGCCGCCTCACTGGCGGGCCAGGCCTACGCGCAGGTCAAGGCGATGATCTTCGACTTCACCTTGATGCCGGGCGACCGCTTCTCCGAGACCGACATCGCCCAGAAGCTGCAGCTCAGCCGCACGCCGCTGCGCCAGGCGCTGCAAAGGCTGGCGCGCGAGGGTTTCCTGCAGGTGTTCCCGAAGCTGGGCTGGCAGGTCGCGCCGCTGGACTTCGATGTGATCGACGAGCTTTACGACCTGCGCATGCTGATCGAGTGCCACGCTGCCCAACTGCTGGCAGGCCAGGAGTCGCGCAGCGCCGAGCTGCAGGCGCTGGTCGACGCCTGGATGGTGCCCGTGGAGCAGCGGCTGAGCGATCCGGTCGGGGTCGGCACGATGGACGAGAACTTCCATGCCGAACTGGTTGCCGGTGCCGGCAACCGCGAGATGACCCGCGTCCACCAGGGCCTGACCGACCGCATCCGCATCGTGCGCCGGCTGGACTTCACCAAGCCCGCCCGCGTCGCCGCCACCTACGACGAGCACGCGCGCATCCTGCGCGCCATCCTGCGCCGTCGCGCCGATGAAGCGCAGCGCCTGCTGCGCGCCCACATCGAGCAGAGCAAGCTGGAGGTGCGGCACATCACGCTGGAAGCGCTGCACCGCGCGCGGCGCGGCGCTCCATAACAAAAAATCCCCGCGACGCCATCGGCATCGCGGGGATCGTCAACCCTGTCTTTTCCGTGAAAGCCGGTCGCTTACTTCGGCTGGCGACGGCGTGCGGTGAAGCCCACGAGGCCCAGGCCGCCCAGCAGCATGGCGATGGTGGCGGGTTCCGGAACGGCGCTGAGGTTGGTGATGGTCAGCGAGTAGGTGCCGCTGCCTTGGTATTCGGTCAACGCAAAGGTACCCACCTTGAAGACCGGCGCGTCTTCGGAACCCGTGTACAGCTGCGGGCCGTCAGTGGACAGCAGGGTGACGCCGCCGTAGTAGTCGTCGAGCTCCAGGCCCCCGCCGATGGCGTCGTTATAGAAGTAGACGTCAGCCACGCCAAAGTAGGCATCCGGGAAACCGTCGACATCCTGGTAAACAAGACCAGAGCCGATGCCGTAGCCAGCCGGCTCAACGGACGAATCGATCTGCCAGCTGGCGCTGTAGTCACCGGTGACCGTGAATTGGAAGGTGTCGGCGTGCGCCACGACGGCGGTTTGCGCGAGTGCCAGGCAAGCGGCCAATTGAATGAATGTTTTCTTCAGCATCATGGATTTCCTCGGCTCCGGTTGTGTGACGAATTCACAGAAGAAGATTTGTGAAGGCCCGATGTTGTTTGCCACGAGCACTCCTCACAACCCGCCTGATCGAGGGGAAGAGAAAACACCAGTGTGCAATTGGGTTTCCAGGTGCTTGAACCGTTATCGGCTGATTTCAACAACTTCGCACCTGACTTGAGCATGACTAGGTGAATTTCATGGTGGAAACCCCGACAAGACGGCGACAAGCGTTGAAGCGGTCAGCCCTTTCGTACGGCCTGCGCACAAACCGTGTGCCGGCGCACCACGCCGGCGACTGACCTGCTCGCAACACTCCGCTTTCTCGATCGCCCCAGTGTCGATTTTTCGCATCGCTGTCAGACAATCCGCGCGCCTTCCCTCATCCATCCGACCATGCCTAACGCTCAAGTTCGACGTCATCTCGCCCTGCCGATCGCATCGCTGTCGCTGCTCCTGCTCAGCGGCCTGGCCCACGGGCAGACGGCGGCTGACCCCGTCTCCACCCTCGTCGGTCAGCTGCAACTCGACAAGTACAAGGCCACGATCAAGGGCCTGACCCAGTTCGGCGACCGCCGCCAGGGCACCGAGCGCAACAGGAAGGCGCTCGACTGGATTGAGGCGCAGCTCAAGTCCTACGGCTGCACGAACACCGAGCGGATGCAGTACCTGTACACGGAGCCCGAGAAGCGCGCCTACGGCACGCGCAAGCCCGACCCGGCGCGCGCCGGCGGCCCGGCCGGCCAGGGCGGCAGCACGCTGTTCGGCAAGGTGGCACACACCGGCGTCAACACCGATGCCATGGCCCAGCCCGACGAGCGCCTGCGCAAGCTCAACGAGGAACCCACCCCGGTCGGCACCTCGCAGCGCGAGAACGTCTGGTGCACCAAGGTCGGCAAGACCCATCCGGAAGAGATGTACATCGTCTCCGCCCACATGGACGGCATCGGCTGGGGCGAGGCCGCCAACGACGACGGCTCCGGCACCGCGCTGGTGATGGAGCTGGCGCGCATCTTCAGCATGCCCGGCGTCGAGACCGACCGCTCGATCCGCTTCGTGCTCTGGAACAACGAGGAGACCGGCCTCAACGGCGCCGCCGCCTACGTCGAGCAGCGCCGGCTGCTGCAGGGCATCGAAGAGCCCAAGGGCTCGGGCAAGTACCCGGAGCCCAAGTGGCTGGGCATGATCCAGCACGACATGATGATGTTCGACCACGGCATGCCGGTGCCCCAGCTCGACGCCGCCGGCAAGCCGGTGCTGGATGCGAAGGGCCAGCCCGTCTACGTGCTGCCCAAGGAGCAGCGCGCCGAGGCCGACGTCAACATCGAGTTCCAGGCGACGTCCAAGTTCGCGGACGAGGCGCAGAAGCTGGCCTGGCACTTCCGCTCGGCCAACGACAAGTACGCGACGAACTATCCGGCGGCGGTGGGCTTCCACATGACCAACACGGATTCGACGCCGTTCATGGACTGGGTGCCATCGATCTCCTTGCGCGAGAACGAGCGGGGGCAGCAGATCGGTGCGGGGTGGAATCCGCATTGGCATCAGCCGACGGATCTGTATTCGACTTACTCAGACAAGGATTTTTTGTTGGGGTTGAATGCGGCGCAGACGACGTTGTCGGCGGTTGCGTTGCTGGTTGGCGCTGCTGTTAAGTAACTGGATAGCTACCGTTTGTCTTTTGCCACGGTGCCGGGTCTCGCCCCGGCGGGCGAGTTCCTTTCTTGGGCGCCCAAGAAAGGAACCAAAGAAGGCGCCCCTACTGTCTTCGCCCTCCGCTTCGCTGCGGGTGCCCTGCGGTGCTCGCGACTTGGGCCCCGCGCCGAACTCACTCCGCTACGCTTCGTTCAGACATGCGGCGCGAGTCAGTTCACGAGGTTCGCTGCGCTCACGGTCCCAAGCCACTGCGCTCCTCGGCGAAGCCACAAGGGGTCAGCCGAATCGGCTCGCTCCGCATCGCCTTCAGGGGCGCCTCGCCAAGGCGATGCGCAGCGAGCCGTGTCGTGTTCCCCTTCTGCACCGCCGAGAAGCGCAGGGGCCAGAGGCGCGTGCGAAGCACGCTTCAAAAGACTGACTCGCGCCGGCTGTCCGAGCGGAGCGTAGCGCAGCGAGTTCGGGCGCGGCCTCGGGCTCCGAGCATCGCAGGGAACCCGACCAACGGGAGGGCGGCGCAGCAGGGGCGGTTTCTTTGCTTACTTTCTTGGGCGCCCAAGAAAGTGAGTCGCCCGCCGGGGCGAGTCCCGGCACCACGGCGAACGACCAACTCAGCACATCACTGCACAGTCCACCCCGGCACCGACTTGCTCGCAGCATTCTGCTGCTTCAACCAGTCATACAGCGGCTTGAAGTACTCCAGCATCGGCCCCGCATCCAGATGGTCGGTGCCCGTCATCGCCTTCAGCGTCACCTGCGCCGGCTGCGACTGCCCCGCCGCCAGCATGGCCTGCAGCTTGTCTCCCGCCGCCTTGCTGCCGTAGAAGGTGCAACGGTTCAGCGGGCCCTTGTAGCCGCTGGCCTCGCACATCGCCTTGTAGAACTGGAACTGATAGAGCCGCGCCAGGTAATAGCGGGCATACGGCACGTTCCCCGGGATGTGGTACTTCGCACCCGGATCGAAGTCCGCCTCGCTGCGTTCCACCGGCGGCGCCACGCCCTGGTACTGCTCGCGCAGCGCCCACCAGGCCTTGTTGTAGTCGGCGGGTTTCACCTGGCCGGAGAAGACCTGCCAGCGCCACTTGTCGATCAGGAGGCCGAAGGGCAGGAAGGCGACCTTGTCGAGCGCCGTGCGGAGCTGCAGCGGGATGTCGGCTTCGGCGGGCGGGATGGTGTCGATCAGGCCGATGGTCTTCAGGTAGTCGGGCGTGATGGCCAGGGCCACCGAGTCGCCGATCGCCTCATGGAAGCCGTCGTCGGCGCCGTTGCGGAACATGTAGGGCTGGGCCTTGTAGGCCCGCTGGTACATGTTGTGGCCCTCTTCGTGGTGGACGGTGACGAAGTTGTCGGCATCGACGTTGATGCACATCTTCACGCGCAGGTCGTCCTCGTTGTCGAGGTCCCAGGCGCTGGCATGGCAGACGGCGTCACGGTCGCGCGGCTTGACGAACTGCGAGCGCTGCCAGAAGGTCTCGGGCAGCGGCGGCAGGCCCATCGAGGTGTAGAAGCGGTCGCCATAGGCCGCCATCGCCTTGCCCGCGGCCAGCGCGGCGGCGGTGGCCGCATTGCTGCTGGCATCACCCTTGTTCGAGAACGCAAGCGCGGCTTCCGGATGCTGGGCGGCGATCTGCTTCTTCAGCGCGGCTTCCAGATCGATCGTCGGCGCGGCGGCGAGCTTGGGGTCGGTCGGCTGCACCACGTCATACACATTGCCCCACTCCTGCGCCCAGGGGTTGCCGAGCAGGTGGGCCGGGATCATGCCGTCGGCACGCTGCGCCGCGGCGCCGTACTTCTGCACCAGGCGGTTGCGAACGTAGGCGTGCAGTTCCTTGTACAGCGGCTGCAGCTGCTGCCAGGTGGCTTCGAGCTGGGCCGAGAAGGCGGCCGGCGTCATGTCGTAGCCCGAGCGCCAGAGCTCACCGGTGTCCTTGAAACCGAACTCCCGGGCGCCCTGGTTGGACAGCTCCACCAGGCGCGCGTACTTGTCGCGCATCGGCGGGGAGATGCGGTGCCAGCCGGTCCACAGGTCCAGCAGCTCCTGCGGATCGCGCGACTTGGCCATGCGCACCTCGATCTCCTCGATGCCCAGGCAAGTACCGTCCTTCAGGCAGTACTTGCCCTTGCCGTACATGCCGTCCAGCGCCACCGCCGTCTGCGTCAGCTCGGCCACCAGCTTCGGGTCGGTGGGCGTGCCGTTGAGCTTGAGCAGCATGAACTTGCGCGCCAGCGCCGGCGGCAGCTTGAGCTTGTCGAAGCGGCGTGCGGCGATCACCAGCTCGTTGGCCCGCAGGCCCGCACGTTCCTGCACCTTCGAGGAGACGTAAGCCGAGTCCTCGTTGATGTAGGTCTGCTGCAGCCAGCCGGCATGGTTGCCTTCGACGGACAGCTCGCTCAGCTCGGCCTCGGCCTTGTCCATGAAGGCCTGGGCTTCGGCGACGGTGGGCGGCTTGCCGGCGGCCTGCGAATGGCTCGCGCAGGCCAGCACGGCGGCTGCGAACAGCAGCGACGGGATGTGGCGCATTGGGGGTCTCCTCTTGGGAAAGGTCGCGAGGATAGCGCCGCCGTCGGCCCCTGACTCAAGTCATTCAAGTCACCAGACCGTAACCTGCTCGTCCTCGTTCGTCCGCCCTGAGCGCTTGGCCCGGTACATCGCGTGGTCGGCCGCGCGCAGCAGGGTGTCGGCGTCCAGGCCGTCCTCCGGGAAGCGGCTGATGCCGATGCTGCAGCGGGCCATCAGCAGTTCGTCGCGGGCGTGGATCGGCTGCGCCAGGCTGGCGCGCACGCGGTCGATGACGGCCGCCTCCATCACGTCGAGCGTGGTGCCGCGTGCCTCGATCAGCATCACGAACTCGTCGCCACCCAGGCGCGCGACGAGGTCACCATCGCGCATGCAGGCCTTCAGGCGCTGGCCCAGCACCGACAGCAATTCGTCGCCCACGTGGTGGCCGAAGGTGTCGTTGATCTGCTTGAAGCCGTCCATGTCCACGAACAGCAGGCTCATCGGCCGTTCGCGGCCCAGGCGCTGGTCGAGCAGGCGGCGGAAATGCGCGCGGTTGGCCAGGCCCGTCAGCGAGTCGAAGTTGGCCAGGCGATTGAGCTGCTGCTCGTGCAGCACCGCCTCGGTGACGTCGCTGACCACGGCCACGCTGTGCGTGACCTGGCCGGACTCGCCGCGCAGCACCTTGACGACCACATCGCACCACAGCTCGCGGCCGTCGGGGCGCACGTGGTGCAGGCGCGTCAGCGGCAGGCCGCCGCGCGCCACGCTGACGCGCAGCGCACGTGGCACCCCCTCGCGGCCGTCCGGCAAGCGGAACAGGCGGCTGTAGCTCACGCCCAGCAGCGCCTCGGCGGGCCAGCCGCAGATTGCCTCGAAGGCGGGGTTCATGTATTCGATCGCGCCGCGGCTGTCGACGATGCAGATGCCGTTGTCCACCGAATCCAGCGCCAGGCCGCGCAGCCGCAGCGACTGCTCGGCCGCGCGGCGCTCGGTCAGGTCGCGCAGGTGGGCGGTGAAGGCCGGCTCGCCGCCGATCGGCGTGCTCGTCAGCGCCAGCTCGATCGGGAACTCCTCGCCGTTGCGGCGCATCGCACCGATCTCGATGCGGCGGCCCAGCAGCATCGACGGGCCGCCGGCCAGCACGCGCGCAAAGCCCCGTTCGTGCCGCTCGCGCAGCGCCGGCGGGATGATGCATTCCGACAGCGGCCAGCCCAGCACCTGGTCGCGCCGGTAGCCGAAGATCACTTCGGCCGCCGCGTTGAATTCGATCACCCGGCCGAGCCGGTCGATCGTGATGATGCCGTCCAGCGAGGACTCGACGATCGCGCGCTTGTGCGCCTCGCTGGAGATCGCGTCGGCGTTCATCTCCGCGGCCAGCTCGGTCGCGCGGACCAGCATGTCGGCGTCGACCTGGCGCTTGCGCTCCAGGCGCCGCAGGTCCAGCGTCGCCGCGGCCAGCATCGCCAACAACAGCAGGCAGCTACCCACGCCCACCATCAGCGCCAGCCAGATCGGATCTACGCCCAGCGGCGGCGAGACGCACACGCTGCCCTCGACGAAATGGGTGGCGCGCATGCCGCTGTAGTGCATCGCGACGATCGCCAGGCCCATCACCAGTGAGGCCGCGCCGCGCGAGCGCAGCGGCGTGGACGCCGCCGTCGGTTCAGCCCGGGCGCGCAGCGAAATCGACAGCGCCGCGAACGAGGCCGCCACGCCCACCAGCACCGAGACCGCGACCCACACCGGGTCGTAGCTGTAGTCCGGCTGCATGCGCACCGCGGCCATGCCGGTGTAGTGCATCGCGGCAATGCCCAGCCCCATCGCCAGCGCGCAGGCCAGGTGCAGGGCAAGACCCACCCGCGCACGCCGCATCAGCGCCAGCGCAACGGCCGAGGCGCCGATGGCCGGGAGGATCGAAACCAGCGTCACCGCCACGTCGTAGGAAAGATGCACCGGCAGGTGCAGCGCCAGCATGCCGATGAAGTGCATCGCCCAGATGCCGATGCCCATCGCCACTGCGCCGGCGGCCATCCAGCCGCGGGCCAGGCCGCCATCGGGGCGGTTGACCCGGGCCGCGAGCCCCAGCGTCGTGTACGCGGCGAACGAGGCCACCAGGTAGGACAGCAGGACCAGCCAGACGTTGTAGCTTGCAGTCATCGCGGTACTTCGCTCCCGCCCTCGTCTGCGTATAACCGGCTCGCCCATCGCAGCAGGCCACCGGCGCGGGCCGGGGCTACTGGCAGTCCCTCTGTCATGGCCCGCCGCGGAGGCGGCAAGCTTTAGACCGGTGACTTTGCGAACCCGGCTTTCGCGCGGGAGTGCCTTGTTGTTGATGTTGGGATCGAGTCTAGGGGGCGTATCGCTCCGCGTGCCCTTCCTCTTACGGGTTATTACCGGCGCACCGGTCAAGGTGTGATGGATTGCACAAGAGGCGCCCCATGCGGGGCGTCCAGCGCACAAACCGCCTCGACAGGCGGGCTTACTTGCCGACCTGCGTGGGCACCGGCGGCGCCTTCTTCAGCTGGATCGGCTTCCAGTCCTTCAGCTGCGACTGCACCGCTGCGATGGCCGCATCGAGCTGCGTGTCGCGGCCCTCGTTGACAGCCAGCGGATCCAGATCGACCTCGAGGTCCGGCGCCACGCCTTCGTTCTCGACACGCCACTGCCCGTCCGGCGTGAAGAAGCGGAAAAAGGGCACGACCAGCGTGCCGCCGTCGATCAGCGACGGGTTGGCCGAGATGCCGATCAGGCCGCCCCAGGTCCGCTTGCCGACCAAGGGCCCGAGCTTCAGGCGCTTGAACGCGTAGGGCAGGAAGTCGCCGCCGGAGCCGGCGTCCTGGTCGATCAGCATCGCCTTGGGGCCGTAGATCGCGCCGGCCGGCGTGTCCTGCACGAGGCCGTCGCGGTCCTTCCAGCTGGCGAGGTAGGGGCGGCTCAGCACGTCGGTCACATAGTTCGCCGCCTGGCCGCCGCTGTTGCGGCGGTCGTCGACGATCAGGCCGGCCTTGTCCACCTGGGCGAAGAACATGCGGTTGAAGTGCTGGAAGCCCTCGTCCGCCGTGTCGGGCAGGTAGACGTAGGCGATCTTGCCGCCGCTGGCCTTGTCCACGTACTGGCGGTTGTGCTCAATCCAGGCCCAGCGGCGCAGGCCGGCCTCGCTGGCCACCGGCTCCACCGTGATGTCGCGCCGGCCGGCCTTGCCCTCGGCGTCCTGCGCCAGGGTCAGCACCACCTGCTTGCCGACCGTGCCGTCCAGCAGCGTGTAGAGATTGCCGCGCGCGGCATCGAGCTCGCGGCCGTTGACGGCCAGCAGGTATTCGCCCACCTTGGCGGCCTGGCCCGGCAGTGCCAGCGGCGCCTTCAGGAACGGGTTCCAGCGGTCGCCGCCGTAGATGGTCTTCAGCCGGTAGCGGCCATGCTCGACGGCGAAGTCGGCGCCCAGCAGGCCCACCTTGGCGCTCGGTTCCGAGTACACGTCGCCGCCGCCGACGCGGTTGTGGCCCACCTGCAGCTCGCCGATCATCTCCACCAGCAGCTCGTTCAGGTCTTCGCGGCGCTGCACGCCCGCCACCAGCGGCTGGTAGCGCTTGTAGATGCCGGCCCAGTCGAGGCCGTGCAGCTTCGGGTCGTAGAAGTACTCCTTCTCCATGCGCCAGGTCTCGTCGAAGATCTGCTGCCATTCCTGGCGCGGATCGACCAAGGTGCGCAGGCCCGACAGGTCCACCGCCTTGGCGTCCAGCTTGTCCTTGGCCTCGGCCGTTTCCAGCCGGCCGCCGCCGTAGCGCAGCAGCAGCACCTTGCCGTCGGCGCTGAGGCCGTAGTCGCGCAGGCCCGCCTTCAGCGACTTGGCCTTCTTGTCCTCGAAGTCGAAGCGGTACAGCTCGGCCTCGTCGCCGGTGTCGGCATCGGGCGGCTCCTGGCTGATGCCAGGCTGCTGGTGTTCCAGGTAGAACAGCGCGCCATCGGCGGCCACGGCCAGCGAGTCGTAATTGCGCTCGGCCACCGGCAGGCCGACGATACGCTGCTGCAGGCCCGCCTCGTCCACGCGCAGGGCGCGCGGGGGCTTGGCGGCCGTGGCGGGCTTCTCCTGCTTGTCCTTGGCGTCTTCCTTCTTCTTTTCCTCGGTCTTCTGCTCGGTCTTCGTTTCCTCGTCGCCGGCCTTGGGCTGCAGCGGGGACTTGCCGTCGGCGTTCAGCACGGCGACGAAGATGCCGCTGCGCAGCGAGCGCTCCTGCGAAGACATGTCCAGCCCCGCCTGCTGCGTGCCGGAGTTGATCGAGGAGGTGAAGAACAGGTAGTCGCTGTCGTCCTTGGTGGCGAAGACCGGATTGCCGGCCTGGCTCAGGCCATCGCTGACCGCGATGTCGTGGCCGCTCAGCAGGTCCTGCATGCGCACCTGGCCAAAGTAGTTGGCACCGACCGTCGTGTAGGCCAGCCAGCGGCCGTCCGGCGAGAAGGACACGTCGAAGCGGCCGCGCATCTGGCTCGTCGCCACGCGCTTCAGCTCGCCCTTGCCGTCCTTCGCGCCGGGTTCGATCACATAGAGGTTCAGGTGGTTGTCCTGCAGGGCCAGGCGGTGGCCGTCCGGTGCCCAGGCCAGCAGGGTGAAGTAGCCGTCGGCGCCCAGGTCGAAGCGGCGCGCCGGCAGCTTGGCGTCCATGCCGTCCTGGCCGCGGATCACCAGTTGGTGATGCAGTGCGGTGCCGCTGCCGGCGTCGGCGATGTAGGCGACCGTCTGGCCGTCCGGGCTCCACAGCGCGTCCTTCTCGCGGACGCCGGAGCTGGCCGTCAGGTTGCGGGTCGAGCCGTCCTTGACCGGCACGGTGAACACGTCGCCGCGCGCGCTGACCAGCACGCGCTTGCCCGTCGCCGACAGCTCGGCGGAGGTGATCGTGCGGCTCGCGTCCTTCCACTGCGGCCGCGCCTGCGGGGCCGGTGCGCTCGGCTGGATGTCCAGCTCGCGCACGCTGCCGTCGGCCAGTTTCAGCTCCTTCAGCCGCCCGCCCGCTTCATAGACCACCGTACCGCCCTGCACTGCCGCGCTGTGCACGTCCCAGACCTTCTCATGCGTCAGCTGGCGCAGCGCTTTCGTCTTGGTCGAGTAGGCGAACAGGTTGGCCGTGTCGTCGGCCCGGTCGGAGACGAAGATCACCTCGTCCGGACCCGACCAGATCGGGTTGATGTCGTTGGCGTTGACGTGGGGCAGCTTCTCCCAGGTCTTCGTCGCCGGATCGACGATCCAGATGGCCGGCGTCGAGCCTCCCCGATGCTGGCGCCAGCCGGACGCGCCCGAATAGGCCGGCAGGTAGTTCTGGTAGGCGATGCGCTTGCCGTCCGGCGACCACTCGCCGGCGAAGACGACGGCGTCCATCACCTTGGCCTCGGCGCCGCCGGCAAGCGGCACCTCCCACAGCTGGCGGCTGCGGCTGTTCGCCACCTCGCGCGCCGAGCTGAACAGCACGCGCTTGCCATCGGCGCTCCAGCCGTTGACCAGGTCCGCGCCCGGATGCCAGGTGAGGCGGCGCGGCTGCCCGCCGGCCGCCGGGATCACGTAGACGTCGGTATTGCCGTCGAACGCGGCGGAGAACGCGATCCACTGGCCGTCCGGCGAGAAATGCGGCGCCCACTCGGCCGCGGCGGCGCTGGTCAGCGGGCGCGGATTGCGGCCATCGCGGTCACTGACCCAGATGTCGCCGCCGTAGACGAAGGCGATGCGGTCCTTCGACAGGCTCGGCTGGCGCAGCAGCGGCGCCGGTTCAGCGGCCAGCGCGGGGCCGGCAAGCAAGGCGGCGGCCAGGGCCGTGGCGGCCCAGCGGAATCGTTGACTCATGGTGTCCCTTGTAGTGACGTCGAAAGTCGGCGTTATGCGCCGGGGTGTTGTTGCTCGTTTTTCTTCTTGCGGCCGGCCTTCCAGCCGCCGTAGATCGCGATCAGGCCCGGGATGAAGATCGTCGCCCAGATGATGATCTCCAGGTGCTGGCGCACCCAGGGCACGTTGCCGAAGGCGAAGCCCAGGCTCGTCACGCCGACGACCCACAGCAAGCCGCCGCCGACGTCGTACAGCGTGAACTTGGCGCGCGTCATCTGCGCAACGCCGGCCACGAAGGGCGCGAAAGTCCGCACGAAGGGCATGAAGCGCGCGATCACGATGGTGACGCCGCCGTACTTCTCGTAGAACTCGTGCGCCTGCATGAAGGCCTTCTTGTTGAAGAAGCGCGACTGCTCCCACTGGAAGACCTTGGGGCCGAAGAAGCGACCGATCGTGTAGTTGCTCTGGTTGCCGGCGATCGCCGCCACGCACATCAGCGGCACGGCCACCTTGAAGTCCAGCAGGCCGGTGCCGCACATCGCCCCGACGATGAACAGCAGCGAATCGCCCGGCAGGAAGGGCATCACGACGACGCCGGTCTCGATGAAGATGATCAGGAACAGCAGCGCATAGATCCACGCACCGTAGGCCGCAACGAAGGCCTCGAGGTGACGGTCGACGTGGAGAACGAAGTCAATCAGTACGGCGAGGATTTCCATGGCCGCGGATTATGGCGGCGAGAATGCACATGCCCCTCGCCCAGTCGCGCCACGCTGAACGCGGGCACGCCTGGTCGGTCCCCCGAGGGGACAGGGCCGGCTTGGGGCGGCCCGGCGCTCGGCCCCAAACCCGCCGAGCAATACGTAACGGATGACTTCAATGACCGAAAACATCACCACCCGCCTCGTCCACGCCGACCGCCGCAGCAACGTCGAGCACGGCGGCCTGCACAAGCCCATCCACCCCAGCACGCAGTACGGCTTCGAGCGCGTGGAAGACCTGATCGGTGTGTTCCAGGGCACCGTCAAGGGCGGCTTCAACTATGCCCGCCAGGGCACGCCGACGACGGCCGCGCTCGAGGCCAAGCTGACGCAGCTGGAAGGCGGCCGCGGCACCATCGTCTTCTCGTCCGGCATGGCCGCGCTGTGCGCGATCTTCCTGACGCTCCTGAAGGCCGGCGATCACATCGTGTCCAGCCGCTACGTCTTCGGCAACACCAACAGCGTGTTCGGCACCTTGCGTAACCTGGGCATCGAGATCGACATGGTGGACGCCTGCGCGGTCGAGAACGTCGCCGCGGCCATCAAGCCGAACACGCGCATGGTCTTCGTCGAGACCGTCGCCAACCCCGGCACGCAGATCCCCGACATGGCGGCCATCGGCCAGCTCTGCCGCGACAAGGGCCTGCTCTACGTCGTCGACAACACGGTCACCTCGCCAGCGCTGTTCCAGCCGAAGGCGGTGGGCGCGGGGCTCGTGATGAACTCGCTGTCCAAGACGATCAGCGGCCACGGCGGCGCGCTGGGCGGCTCGGTGACGGACACCGGCGAGTTCGACTGGTCCGCCTATCCGAACATCTTCGAGAACTACCGCAAGGGCGATGCCGCGCAGTGGGGCCTGCAGCAGATCCGCAAGAAGGGTCTGCGCGACATGGGCGGCTCGCTCTCCTCCGAGCAGGCCAACCAGATCGCCCTGGGCGCCGAGA
The DNA here is from genome assembly GCF_034043675.1 of Roseateles agri. Classification (NCBI taxonomy): domain Bacteria; kingdom Pseudomonadati; phylum Pseudomonadota; class Betaproteobacteria; order Burkholderiales; family Sphaerotilaceae; genus Roseateles; species Roseateles agri. Next base: position 330,776 of record NZ_JAXCLA010000005.1, read on the forward strand.
CGATGAGCCTGCGCGTGCGCCAGACCAGCGAGACGGCGATGGCGCTGGCGCAGTTCCTGGCGGCGCATCCGGCCGTCGCCGCCGTCCACTACCCCGGCCTGGAAACCCATCCGCAGCATGCCAAGGCCAAGCAGTGGTTCCGCGCCGCCTCCTGGCTGCTGTCCTTCGAGCTGAAGGACCCGTCGACGATGAACGCCGTGCTCAACCGGCTGCGCATCCCCGTCAAGGCCACCGGCATGGGCGACACGCGCACGCTGATCATCCCGGTCGCCCCGACGATCTTCTGGGAAGCCGGCGCCGCAGTGCGCGCCGAGATGGGCATCGCCGATGGCCTGGTGCGTGTCTCGATCGGCATCGAGGAAACGGAAGACCTGATCGCGGACTTCGGGCAGGCGCTGGCGGGATAATCCGCAGATGGATTCCTCTTCCGCCAGCGCCAACGTTGAACAACGCCGCGCCATCCGCGAACTCCCCGATGAACTGATCAGCCAGATCGCCGCCGGTGAAGTGGTGGAGCGCCCGGCCTCCGTCGTGCGCGAGCTGGTGGACAACGCGCTGGACGCGGGCGCCACGCAGGTGCAGGTGAAGCTGATGGCCGGGGGCGTGCGGGCGGTCGTCGTCGAGGACGACGGCATGGGCATCCCGGCCGAGGAACTGCCGCTGGCGCTGAAGCGCCATGCGACCAGCAAGATCCGCTCGCTGCACGAGCTGGAGTCGGTGTCGACGATGGGCTTTCGCGGTGAGGCGCTGGCCGCCATCGCCTCGGTCTCGGAAATGGCCGTGGTGAGCCGCAGCGAGGGTGCGGCCCATGCGCACCGGCTCGACGCGCGCTCCGGCGAGCTGAGCCCGGCCGCCCGTGCGCGCGGCACCAGCGTCGAGGTGCGCGAGCTGTTTTTCAGCACGCCGGCCCGGCGCAAGTTCCTGAAGACCGACGCGACCGAGCTGGCCCATTGCCTGGAATCGGTGCGCCGCCATGCGCTGGCGCGGCCGGACGTCGGCTTCTCGGTCTGGCACGAGGGCAAGCTGGTCGAGCAGTGGCGGGCCGCCACGTCCGAGCAGCGGATCAAGGACGTGCTCGGCGAAGACTTCTTCACCGAGAGCCGCACGCTGTTCGCCGAGAACGGCCCGCTGCGCTGCTACGGCCGCGCCGGCCTGCCCGAGGCGGCCCGCAGCCGTGCCGACATGCAGTACGTCTACGTCAACGGCCGCTTCGTGCGCGACAAGCTGATCGCCCACGGCATCCGCTCCGCCTACGAGGACGTGCTGCACGGCCACCGCCAGCCGAGCTACGTGCTGTTCATCGAGATCGCGCCGGACCGGGTCGACGTCAACGTGCACCCCACCAAGATCGAGGTGCGCTTCCGCGATGGCCGCGAGATGCACCAGCGGGTGCGCTATGCGGTGCAGGATGCGCTGGCGCAATCGCGCTCGGCGGAGGCCGTGGCCGTCGCCCAATTGCCGGTCAGCCAGCAGATCGAGGTGCCCGGCGTCCTCACCCGCCCCTCGGCCGGCAACCCGCCCGCCTGGTTCGCCGCCGAGCCGCGGCCGAGCTACGGCAACGGCGCCACCCTGCCCAGCTGGAAGACCAACACGCAGAGTTCGCTGGGCCTGGCCGAGGTGGCGACGCTGTACGGCAAGGACATGCCGGCAAGACCTGCCCCCGCAGCGCCCGAGCCCGCGCTCGCACCCCGCCAGGAACTTCCCGCGCACGACTGGCCGCTGGGCCGTGCGATCGCGCAGATCCAGGGCGTCTACGTGCTGGCCGAGAACGCTCAGGGTCTGATCATCGTGGACATGCATGCGGCGCACGAACGCGTCGTCTACGAGCGGCTGAAGGCCAGCCTGGGCGAGCGGCAGATCGAGTCGCAACCGCTGCTGATCCCGATCACCTTTGCCGCCACGCCGGCCGAGATCGCCACGGCCGAGGCGCAGCACGAGACGCTGATGAAGCTGGGCCTGGACGTGGCGCCGCTGTCGGCCAAGGTGCTGGCCGTGCGCGCGCGTCCGGCCCTGCTGGCCGGCGGTGACGTGATCGAGCTGACGCGCGGCGTGCTGGCCGAGCTGGGCCAGTTCGACGCCAGCCAAGCGATCGAGCGCGCCCAGCACGAGATCCTCGCCACGATGGCCTGCCACGGCGCCGTGCGCGCCAACCGGCAACTGACGCTCGATGAAATGAACGGCCTGCTGCGCGACATGGAGCGCACCGAGCGCGCCGACCAGTGCAACCACGGCCGCCCCACCTGGCGCCAGCTGACGATGCGCGAGCTCGACGCCCTCTTCCTGCGCGGGCGCTGACCCAACGATTCCACGGAGCCATCATGGCCACACTGAAACTGAACAAGAAGCCGGCAGCCGCCGCGAAGAAGGCCGCCCCCGGCGAGGAACGCCGCGCGCCGCTGCGCGGCAAAGGCGTCTCGCGCCCGCGCCAGACGCTGGCCGCCGCGCAGGAGGAACGCGAGCGCAAGCAGGCCGAATTCGAGAAGCGCCGCGCTGCGGAAGCCGATCGTTTCGAGCGTTATGGCCGGCCGACGCCGCGGCCCGCCGGCGATCGCGGCGATGCACGCCGCGACGAACGCCGCGATGGCCCGCCGCGCCAGGGTGGCAGCTTCCAGCGCGCCGACGACAACCGGCCGCGCCGCCCGGCCGACCCGCGCCAGGAGCCACACCGCGATCCGCGGCAGCAGCCTCGCCAGGACGCCCGCCCGGCTCCGCGCCAGGAGTGGGCGCCGGATGCCCGGCCCGCGCCCCGCCAGGACCAGCGCCGCGCCAGCACGCGCCCGCCCGCGCCTGCACCGCAGCGCTCCGGCCCTCCGCAGCAGGCCTATCAGACGCAGCCCTATGCCCGCCGCGCGCAGCAGCAACAGCAGCGTCCGGTGCATGACCACGACGACGATGACGACGACGATTTCGCCGTCCACCACGATGCCCGCGCCGAAGGCGACCGCCTGTCCAAGCGGATGACCGCGCTGGGCATGGCCTCGCGGCGCGAGGCCGACGAATGGATCGGCGCCGGCTGGGTCCGGGTCGACGGCAAGATGGCCGTGCTGGGCCAGCGCGTGGGGCCGGACGTGAAGATCGAGATCGATCCGCTGGCCTTCCGGCAGCAGGCCCAGCAGGTCACCATCCTGCTGCACAAGCCGATCGGTTACGTCTCCGGCCAGGCCGAGGACGGCTACGAGCCGGCTTCGGTGCTGGTCAAGAGCGGCAACCAGTGGAAGGACGATGCCTCGGGCATCAAGTTCCACATCGGCCATGCGCGCGGCCTGGCGCCTGCCGGCCGACTGGACATCGACTCCACCGGCATGCTTGTGCTGACGCAGGACGGCCGGGTCGCCCGAACCCTGATCGGCGAAGACTCGAAGGTCGAGAAGGAATACCTGGTCCGCGTCGAATACGCCGGCGAAGGCGCGCCGATGCAGCGCTTCCCCGCGCAAGACCTGGCCCTGCTCAATCACGGCTTGGTGCTCGACGACGTGCAGTTGAAGCCCGCCAAGGTGAGCTGGATCAACGACGACCAGTTGCGCTTCGTGCTGCGCGAGGGCCGCAAGCGCCAGATCCGGCGCATGTGCGAACTGGTCGGCCTGAAGGTCGTCGGCCTGAAGCGCGTGCGCATCGGCCGCATCAACCTGGGCCACCTGCCCGCCGGCCAATGGCGCTTTCTCGCGCCCTGGGAAAAGTTCTGAACTTCCGTCCCATCTGCATCGCCGGCCCGACCGGCAGCGGCAAGACGGCTGCGGCGCTGGCTGCAGCTGAACTGCTGCCGGTGGAAATCATCAGCGTGGACTCGGCGCTGGTGTACCGCGGCATGGACATCGGCACGGCCAAGCCGAGCAAGGCCGAGCTGGCGGCCGTGCCGCATCACCTGATCGACATCATCGAGCCGACCGAGGCCTACTCGGCAGCGGAGTTCGTGCGCGCCGCGAGGACACTGGCCGACGAGATCCTTGCCCGAGGCAAGCTGCCCCTGCTGGTGGGCGGCACGATGCTTTATTTCAAGGCGCTGTTCGACGGCCTGTCCGACATGCCGCAGGCCGACGAGGCGCTGCGGGCTGAGATCGACGCCCGAGCCGCCGAACAGGGCTGGCCGGCCCTGCATGCCGAGCTGGCAAGACGTGATCCCGTGACCGCCGCCCGCCTGGCGCCGAACGACTCGCAGCGCATCCAGCGCGCGCTGGAGGTCTGCACGCTGGCCGGCCGGCCGATGAGCGAGTTGCACCAGCAGCGCAGCGAGGGTGTGGACTGGCCGCTGCTGTCGCTGGAACCAAACGAACGCGGCTGGCTGCACGAGCGGCTCGCGCTGCGCTTCGAGCAGATGCTGGAGGCCGGCCTGGTCGACGAGGTAAAGGCGCTGCGCGCGCGCGGCGACCTGAGCCTGGAGCTGCCGTCGATGCGCTGCGTCGGCTACCGCCAGGTCTGGGAGGCGCTGGACAGCGGTGATTTCGCCAGCCTCCCCGAGCGCGGCATAGCCGCCACGCGCCAGCTCGCCAAGCGGCAGATCACCTGGTTGCGCAGCATGCCGCAGCGCCAGGTGATCGCCTGCGACGATCCCCAGGCGCAGCCTGCCCTGCTGGCCGCATTGCAGCGGATCCTGTCGACCCCATGATTCTCGAAGCGACGGGGCTCGCCAAGCGCTACGGCGCGACGCCGGTATTCGAGAACGTGGACCTGTCGCTGGCCGCCGGCGAACTGGTGGCGCTGCTGGGTGAATCGGGGGCCGGCAAGTCCACCTTGCTGAACTGCCTGGCCGGGCTGGACGAGCCCGACGCCGGCCGCGTGCGCATCGGCGGCCAGGATCTCACCGCGCTGGACGAAGGCGGACGCGCCCGCCTGCGCCGCGAGAAGCTCGGCTTCGTGTTCCAGGCCTTCCACGTGCTGCCGCACCTCAACGTGGCCGACAACGTCGGGCTGCCCCTGCTGCTGCTGAAGCGGCCGGACGCGGCTCGCGTCGCGCAGATGCTCGATGCGGTCGGGCTGGGGGACCTCGGCGCACGGATGCCGCGCCAGCTCTCCGGCGGCCAGTTGCAGCGCGTGGCCATCGCGCGGGCGCTAGTACACCGGCCGCTGCTGGTGCTGGCCGACGAACCCACCGGCAACCTCGACCCCCGCCACGCGCAACAGGTGCTGGACCTGCTGCTGGCACAGACCCGAGAGCAGGGCTCGGCCTGCCTGCTGGTCACCCACTCCGAACGCGCCGCGGCACGCGCCGATCGCTGCCTTCAGCTCGGCGAGCAGGGATTGAGGTGACCCCCACGCTCACTTCGCTCGCTGCCCCCCGAGGGGGCGGAGGCCTCCCTTGGGGCGGCCCGGCGGGAGTCCTGCGATGAACTTGCAGTGGCTCGCCAAGCTGTCCTGGCCGGCCCTGAAGCACCAGGCCGGCCGGCAATTGCTGGCGCTGCTGGCGATCGCGCTGGGCGTGGCGCTGGGCTATGCAGTGCACCTGCTGAACACCCGCGCGCTGGCCGAGTTCGGCAGCGCGGCCGCCACGCTGAACGGCAAGCCCGATCTCGTGCTGCGCGGTAGCGCGGATGGCCCTCTGCCCGAGCAGGCCTATGCGCAAGCCGCGGCGCTGTCTGGCGTGGCCCTGGCCGCGCCCGTGGTCGAAGGTGTGGCGCAGGCAGTCGACGCGAAGGGCGAGCGCTTCTCGCTGCGTGTGATCGGTTGGGACGCGCTGCAGTCCGGCCCGCTGAGCCCGGAGCTGCTGCCCACACAAGGAGGCAGCCCGCTGGCTCTGCTCGATCCGCAACGCGTCTCGCTGAACGAGGCGGCGCGGCGTCGACTGGCACTGGCCGAGGGGCAAGTCCTGACTCTGCGGGCCTCCGCGGCCGACGACGGCGCGCCGCACAGTCTCGACTTCCGCACCGCCGGAGCCAATGCAGCCCCCGGCGGCCCGCTCGCCGTGCTGGACATCGCCGCCGCCCAGCAACTGCTCGGCAAGCTCGGTCACGTCGACCGGATCGACCTCCGCCTGGAGCCCGGCCTGGCGCCGCAGCGCTGGCTCGCCGGTGCCAAGCTGCCGCCGGGCAGCACCGCCGCCCCGCCGCCGGACGAGAACGCGCGCCTGTCCGACGTGACACGCGCTTACCGCGTCAACCTCGGCGTGCTGTCGCTGATGGCGATGTTCACCGGCAGCTTCCTGGTCTTCGCGGTGATGTCACTGTCGGTCGCGCAGCGCCTGCCGCAGCTCGCGCTGCTGGGTGTGCTGGGCATGACAGCGCGAGAGCGGGCGGCGCTGGTGCTGTCCGAGGGCCTGCTGCTAGGCCTGCTGGGCAGCGCGCTCGGCCTGCTGCTCGGCTGGGGCCTGGCCGGGCTGGGCCTGCGCCTGCTGGGTGCGGACCTGGGCTTGAATGGCGGGGGCTCCGCGCCACCGGCCACGCTGAGCTGGGGCATGGATCAGCTTCCGGCCGCCGCCGTGTTCGCCGCACTGGGCCTGGCGGTGAGCCTCGCCAGCGCGGCATTGCCGGCGCTGGCAGTACGCCGCATGGCCGCCGCGCAGGTGCTGAAGGGCCTGGGCGGCGACCGGCTGCAGGCCCGCATGCCGGCCGCGCTGGGCCCGGCGTTGCTGGTGCTGGGCGTGGCGCTGGCGCTGCTGCCGCCCTGGGCCACCTTGCCCGATGTGCCGCTGGGCGCCTATGCCGGCATGTTGTGCCTGCTGCTCGGTGGCATCGCCTGCGTGCCGGCGCTGCTGAAGCTGGCCGTCGGCACGCTGGCCGCGGTGCACGACTCACCGCTGCTGTTGCTCGCCCGCGAGCGCGCCCGCGATCAGGCAGGCGAGGCGAGCCGCGCGCTGGCCGGCGTGCTGGTGGCGCTGAGCCTGTCGGTGGCGATGCTGGTGATGGTGGGCAGCTTCCGCGACTCGCTGGACCACTGGCTGACGCAGATGCTCCCGGCCGATCTCTACCTGCGCTCCAGCCTGCGGGTCTCGTCGAGCCCCGGTCCCGCACAAGGCGCGCCGCTACCCCCGGCGACGCTCGCGGCGCTGCACGACGCGGCGCCCGACCTCATCAAGCGCATGACGCAGCAGCGCAGCGGCAACATCGTCGTCGACGGCGCGGCCGAGCCGGTGGCGATGCTGGCGCGCGAAGGCATCGACGAGGCGCGGCTGCCCAAGGCTTCCGCGCTCGCGGAAGGCCCGGGCGTGCCGGTCTACGTCAACGAGGCGATGCGCGACGCGCTGTCGCTCAAGCCGGGGCAGGCCCTGACGCTGCGTCTGGCGGCCGACGGCGCGCCGATAGCGGCCCATGTGCGAGCGGTCTGGCGCGACTATGCGCGACAGAGCCCGGCCCTGATGCTGCCGCTGGGCGACTACCGCCGCGCCGGTGGCGACGTGCACGTCACCGAGCTCTACGTCTGGCTGGCCGGCGGACTCACGCCCGCCGACGGCGTCGCGCGGCTGAAGGCCACGCTGCCGCAGCCGCAGGACCTTGAATTCGCGGCCGCCGACGATCTGCGTGGCCTATCGCTGCGCATCTTCGACCGCAGCTTCGCCGTCACCCACTGGCTGCAGGCGGTGGCGCTGGCGATCGGGCTGTTCGGCATCGCGGCCAGCCAGTCGGCCCAGGTGCTGGCGCGGCGCAAGGAGTTCGGCCTGCTGCTGCACCTGGGCTTCACGCGCGGCGGCGTGATGCGGCTGCTCGCGCTGGAGGCCGCCGTGCTCAGCGGCGTCGGCGCGCTCGCGGGGCTGGCGCTGGGCCTGGGCCTTGCCGCCGTGCTGGTCTTCATCGTCAACCCGCAGAGCTTCCACTGGAGCATGGACATGAGCCTGCCGCTGGCGCGGCTCGCCACCCTGCTGGCCGCGATGTTCGGTGCCGGCGTGCTGGCGACCCTGGCGGCCGCGCGCCGCGCGGGTCTCGGCGACGCGGTGCGGGCCGTCAGGGAGGATTGGTGATGCCGATTACGCGACGACGGTTGCTGTCCTGCGCGCTGCTGTCCGCGCTGCCGGCTGCCGTGCGCGCGCAGCCAGGCATGGTGTTCCCGCGAGACTTTGGCTCGCATCCGGGGTCAGGTCTTGAGTGGTGGTACCTGACCGGCATCCTCGACGGCGCCGACGGACGCCCGCGCTACGGCTACCAGCTGACCTTCTTCCGCCTGAAGGGCCCGGCCCCGGCCGATCATCCGAGCCGCTTCGCCGCACGACAGCTGCTGCTGGCCCATGCCGCGCTGAGCGATCTCGCCGGCGGCCGGCTGCTGCACGAGCAGCGCATCGCCCGCAGCGGCTTCGGACTGGCCGAGGCCGGCGAGGCGGATACCGCCGTCCACATCCGCGACTGGTCGCTGCAGCGCCACGACGGCGGCTACGAAGCCCGCTTCAGCAGTCCGAAGTTCGCCCTGTCCCTGCAACTGCGCACGACCCAGCCGCCGCTGCTGCAGGGCGATCGCGGCTGGTCACGCAAGGGCCCGGCGCAGTACAGCCACTACTACAGCGAGCCGCAGTTGAGCACCGGTGCCCGCGTGACGCTCAACGGCCGCGACGAGACACTGCAGGGCCGCTCCTGGCTGGACCACGAATGGAGCGACGAATTCCTCGGCGAACAGGCCGTCGGCTGGGACTGGGCCGGCATCAACCTCGACGACGGCGGCGCCCTGACCGTCTTCCGCCTGCGCCGCGCCGACGGCTCGCAGCTCTGGGCCGGCGGCAGCTGGCGCCGCCCCGACGGCCGCACCGACAACTTCACGCCCGAACAGCTGACGATGACCCCCACACGCCGCTGGCACAGCCCCGCCAGCGGCGCCGACTACCCGCTCGACTGGACGCTGCAGACCCCACTGGGCACCTTGCAACTGCGCGCGCTGATGGACGCCCAGGAAGTCGATGCCCACGCCAGCACCGGCTTCCGCTACTGGGAAGGCGCGGCCGAGCTGCTGGCCGCCGATGGCCGGCGCCTGGGCGCGGGGTATCTGGAGCTGACAGGCTATGCAGGCCGGATGGCGGAAATTCCCTGAAGCGCTTGAAGCGGAGATGCCGAGCGGTACAGGCCACCGCCCGGGCTCATCCGTAGGCTGGAGTGAGCAACGCGAACTCCAACAAGGCGCCAGGCCACCAGACGTTGGAGTTCACTGCGTTCACTCCAACCTACGCAGAGGCTTGCCTCATCAATGTGCGCCACCCGCATCGGCCGGCGCGGCGCCGCCTGCCATCCTCGGCGGCCGCCTCGTGAACCAGATCATCACGATCAGCAGCAGGAACATCGCGGCGGAGCCGTAGAAGATGTCGTCTGCGGCGCGGGTGAAGGCCTGCTGGTCGGTGAGCCGGTTGATCTGGGCCAGGGCCTGGTCGGCGCTGAAGCCGCCCGAGGTCAGCATCGAGGACGTCTCGTTCAGGATCGGGTTGCCCAGGCTCAGCGTCTCGGTCAGGTGGGCATGGTGCAGCGCCGCGCGGTTCTCCCAGATCGTCGTCGAGATCGAGGTGCCCATCGCGCCGGCGGTGATCCGCACGAAGTTCGACAGGCCCGCGGCCGCGGGAATGCGGTGCGGTTCGATGCCCGACAGGGTCAGCGTGGTCAGCGGGATGAAGAAGAAGGCCATCGCGCCGCCTTGCAGCACCGTCGGGATCATGATGGACACGAGGTCGGTGCCGGTCGTGAAGTTCGAGCGCATCCACAGCACGATGGCGAACATCACGAAGGCGAAGCTGGCCATCACGCGCGGGTCCCACTTCGACACGTTCTTGCCGGCGATCGGCGACAGGATGATCGCCAGCACACCCACCGGCGCCAGCGCCAGGCCGGCGTCCGTCGCGGTGTAGCCCATCCACTGCTGCAGCCACAGCGGCAGCAGCACCACGTTGCCGAAGAACAGGCCGTAGGCGATGGACAGCGAGATCGCGCCGAAGAAGAAGTTGCGCCCGCCGAACAGGCGCAGATCCACGACCGGATGCTTGTCCGTCAGTTCCCAGATCACGAAGAACAGGAAACCGACCACGGCCAGTGCCGCCAGCAGCTGGATCGTGCCGCTCGCGAACCAGTCCAGCTCCTTGCCCTTGTCCAGCATCAGCTGCATCGAGCCGACCCACAGCACCAGCAGTGCCAGGCCTACCGAGTCGATCGGCAGTTTCTTCACCGGCGTGTCGCGCTTGCGGTAGATGCTCCAGGTGAAGAAGGCCGCGATGAGCCCCACCGGCACGTTGATGTAGAAGATCCACGGCCAGGAGATGTTGTCGGTGATCCAGCCACCAAGGAGCGGCCCGACCACCGGCGCGACAAGCGTCGTCATCGCCCATAGCGCGAGCGCCATGCCGGCCTTTTCCTTCGGATAGCTGGCCAGCAGCAGCGTCTGCGACAGCGGGATCATCGGCCCCGCGACCAGGCCCTGCAGGACGCGGAACAGCACCAGCGTTTCCAGCGAGTGCGCAAAGCCGCACAGCCACGACGACAGCACGAACAGCAGGATGCTGCCCATGAACAGGCGCACGGCGCCGAAGCGCTGCGTGAGCCAGCCAGTCAGCGGCACGGAGATGGCGTTGGCGACGCCGAAGCTGGTGATGACCCAGGTGCCCTGCACCGGGCTCACGCCCAGGTCGCCGGCGATCGCGGGCAGCGACACGTTCGCGATCGACGAGTCGAGCACGTTCATGAAGGTCGCCAGCGACAGCGCGATCGTGCCCAGCACCAGCGCGGAGCCGGTCAGCGGCGGTGGCGGGACGTAAGGCGCGGCCTTGATGTCCTTGCTCATAACGGATTACCTCAGTGGCACTGCGTGATCAGCCGCGGGCCTTGGCCGGCTTGGCAGCGGCGGCGCGCGCCGACGAACCCAGGTTGGCCTTGATGACCTTGTCGACTTCGGCGTCGGCAGACTTGTCCAGGGTGTCGTAGACGTCGGTCTTTACGGCCGAGGTGCTGGCGGCGGCCTGGGTCAGCATCGCGCCGCTGCGGTCCTGCACGTCGACGCTGACTTCCATCGAGAGGCCGACGCGCAGCGGATGGTCCTTGACCTCCTTCGGGTCCAGCGCGATGCGCACGGGCACGCGCTGCACGACCTTGATCCAGTTGCCGGTGGCGTTCTGCGCCGGCAGCAGCGAGAAGGCCGCACCGGTGCCGGCCGACAGGCCGATCACGTGGCCGGTGTACTCGACCTTGTCGCCGTACACGTCGGCCACCAGCTTGGCGACCTGGCCGATGCGCAGCTTGGCGATCTGGCTTTCCTTGAAGTTGGCATCGACCCAGACGTTCTGCAGGCCGACGACCGTCATCAGCGGCGCACCTGCAGCGACGCGCTGGCCCAGTTGCACGCTGCGGCGGGCGACCCAGCCGTCCACCGGCGCCTGCAGCTCGGTGCGCTGCATCGCCAGGTAGGCCTCGCGCATGCGGGCGGCGGCGCGCTGGACGTTCGGATGGTCGGCCGGGTCGGTGCCTTCGGTCAGCACACGGTTGGAGTTCAGCTGCTCCTGCGCGGTCTGCAGCGCGGACTGCGCGGCGGCCAGCGAGCTCTTGGCGGCGGCGACCTGGGCGACGGCATGGTCGTACTCTTCACGGCCGACGGCACCGCTGGCGACCAGCGGCTGGCGGCGCGCGGCGTCGGACTGCAGGCGGTCCAGATCGGTCTGCATGCGCTTGACGTCGGCTTCGCGGGCGCGGACCTGCGATTCGTAGGTGCCGTTGTTGGTGAAGAGGGTGCGGGTTTCGCGCACGGTCTGCGCGAGCTGGCTGCTGGCCTGCTCCAGCGCGACGCGGGCGTCGACCGGGTCCAGGCTCACCAGCGGCTGGCCGGCCTTGACGAAGTCGGTGTCGTCGGCATGCAGCGCGCGCACGGTGCCGCCGACCAGCGGCGTGATCTGCACGACGTTCGCGTTGACGTAGGCGTTGTCGGTGGTCTCGGTGCGCTTGCCGATCACGTACTCGTAGGCGCCGTAGGCACCCAGCGCGATGACGACGGCCACGGTCAGCAGGGTCAGCGCGGTCTTGCGCTTGTTGCTGGTGCTGGGCGGGGTCGAGACGGGCGTGACGGTGGCCGGCGCGGCGGCAGCGGCGTTGGTGTTCGGCTTGTTGTCGGAGTCGCTCATGATGTGAATGTCTTGTTGCTGCTTGAGGTGTTCGTTCGGAGGTGTGGAGGCAACCGTCCGCTTATTGGGTGTCGGCCTTGGCTTCGACCTTGGTTTCGGTCCAGCCGCCGCCCAGGGCGCGCATCAAGTTGACCTGGCTGTCGAGCTGGAGGCCGCGCAGGTCCAGCGCCTGGCGCTGCTGCTGGAGCACGACGAAGCGGGCGTTGAGCACGGTCAGGCGGTTGATGAGGCCGGCGCTGTAGCGCGATTCGGCAATGCCCAGGGTCGACTCGGCATTGGCGAGCAGTTCCTGCTGCTCGCGCTGCTGGCCTTGCACCGAGCTGAGCGTGCTGAGCTGGTCGCTGGCGTCGCGCACGGCCTCCAGCAGCGCCGCGTTGTAGGCGGCCACGGCGGCATCGGTATCGGCGGCGGCGCCGTGCAGTTGGGCATCCAGCATGCCGTTCTCGAACAGCGGCAGGTGGATCGATGGGCCGATGCCGAACTGGCGGCTGCTGCCATGCATCAGGTTGTCCAGGCCCAGCGAGTTCAGGCCGGCGAAGGCCATCAGGTTGACGTTGGGGTAGTACTGCGCGCGGGCGGAGCCGACCTTCTGCGTCGCAGCCTCGACGCGCCAGCGCGCGGCGACGACATCGGGCCGACGGCCCAGCAGGTCCAGGCCCAGGCGGTCATCGGCGGCGGACAGGGCCAGCGGCGCGGGCAGCTTCGGCGCGAGGCCTGCCAGGGCACCGGCCGGCTGCGTGCTCAGCGCGGCGAGCTGGTGGCGCAGCAGGGCGGCCTGCTCGTCCAGCGCAACGCGCTGGCGGCGCAGGTCGGGCAGCGGCTGCTCGGCGCCGCGCAGCTCGATCCGGTTGTCCAGGCCGGCCGCGACACGCTCGCGCACCAGCACCAGCGTCTGCTCGCGCTCGGCCACCTGGCGGTCGATCAGCTCCTGCTGGGCCAGCACGCGGGCCAGCGACAGATAGGCGCGCGTCACCTGCGTGGACAGCATCAGGCGCGCGGCGGCGACGTCGGCCTCGGCGGCCTGCGTGCTGCCCAAGGCGGCGGCCAGCTCGGCCTTGTTCTTGCCGAAGAAGTCCCAGTCGTAGCTGACACCGACCTGCGCATTCGCCAGCGTCCACCAGTTGCCGCCCAGCGGCGCCGGGTAGATGCCGTTGGCGGACAGGCGCTCGCGCGTGACGTCGGACTCGGCCGAGAAGGTCGGCTTGTCGGCCGCACCCGCGGCTTCGGCGCCCGCGCCGGCCTTGGCAACACGCGCACGGGCGGCGGCCAGGTTGGGCGACTCGCCCAGCGCACGGGTGATCAGCGCATCGAGCTGCGGATCCTTGAACTCGGTCCACCAGTCGGACTTCAGCTCGGCGCTGCGGGCGTCAGCCTGCAGGCCGGCCTGCTCGGCCGTCAGCGGCTTGGCGGGCGGGGCCATCTTCGGGACGATCGCGCAGGCGGACAGCAATGCGGCCAGTGCGATGGTGCTCAGGGTGGGGAGACTTCTTCTCATGGTCTTCAGTCGGCGGAGGATTCTTGTGGGGAGGCGTCGGCGGGCGGACTGTCCGCGCCGCGCAGCCGCTCGCCGGTGGCGAGCATTCGTTGCAGGAAAGAGATCAGCTGGCGCCACTCGTCATGGGTGAAGCCTTCCAGATGGGCGTTGAAGTCATCGGCCAGCACGGCCGTGAGGTCCTGGGTGATGCGCTTGCCCTCTTCCGTCAGGCTCAGCATCACGACGCGGCGATCTTCGCTGGAACGCTCGCGGGCGCACAGCCCCTTCGCCTCGAGCCGGTCCAGCAGGCGGGTCATCGCGCCGGCATCGGTGCCGAGCTGTTCGACCAGCTTGGCCACGGAGCTGGGTCCGTTGACGCTCAGCATCAGCAGCGGGCCCCACTGCGCATGGGTCAGGCCTTCCCGGCAGAGCTGCCGCTCCGCGTAGCCGACCAGCGATTGCTGGAGCCGCTTCAACAGCCAGCCGAGGCTCTCGCTGCGCTCGTAGACGTTGGGCAGGTAGAACTCTTGCAACATGGCGCGAAATTTAGTTGCCTAGGCAAATATTGTCAAGGCAGATATTTGATAACAACTGAATTCCACATCCGTCAAGAATCTTCACGACCGACCTCTACACTGGCCCGATGGCCACCGTCGCACCGTCCTCTTCCACGTCTTCCACGACCAAGACTCCCCCGGCGAATCCGCGCGCACTGAGCGGGCTGGCGCCCTTCCTGCACCCCTACCGCATCCGCATCGCGCTGGCCGTGCTCTTCCTACTGATGGCCGCGCTGACGACGCTGGCCTTCCCGCTGGCGCTGCGCGGGCTGATCGACCAGGGCTTCATCAAGGCCGATCCGGGCGAGCGCGTGATGGCGCTGCGCGACCATTTCCTGGCGCTGTTCGGCGTGGGCGCAGCGCTGGGCGTGTTCTCGGCGGCGCGCTTCTATTCGGTCACCTGGCTGGGCGAGCGGGTGACGGCCGACCTGCGCACGGCCGTCTACGGCCACGTGCTGAAGCAGAGCCCCGAATTCTTCGAGACGACGCAGACCGGCGAGGTGCTGAGCCGCATCACGACGGACACGACGGTGGTGCAGACGGTGGTCGGCTCCAGCCTGTCGATGGGCCTGCGCAACCTGGTGATGGGCATCGGCGCCTGCGTGATGCTGGTCGTCACCAACCCGGTCGTGATGGGCCAGGTGATGGGCATCCTGGTGCTGGTCGTGGCGCCGGCGCTGTTCTTCGGGCGGCGCGTGCGCAAGCTCAGCCGCGCCAGCCAGGACCGCGTGGCGGACACCAGCGCGATTGCCGCCGAGGTGCTGAACGCCGTGCCGGTGGTGCAGAGCTACACCCAGGAAGCGGCCGAGGATGCGCGCTTCCGCCGCGCCAGCGAGAGCGCGTTCGACACCGCGCGCAAGCGCACCCGCGTGCGCTCGCTGCTGGTGGCCTTCATCATCACGGCCACCTTCGGCGCGTTGCTGTGGGGCCTGTACCAGGGCACGCAGGCGGTGCTGGCGGGCAAGATCTCCGCCGGCCACCTGGGGCAGACGGTCGTCTACGTGACCTTGCTGGTCAGCTCGGTGGCCGTGCTGGCGGAGGTTTATGGCGACGTGCTGCGCGCGGCCGGCGCGACCGAGCGGCTGGTGGAGCTGCTGAACGCCCGTTCACCAGTGACCGAATCGGCCACGCCGGTGAGCCTGCCGTCCAGCAGCGGCGGCTCGGGGCTGAGCTTGCAGGACATCCGCTTCAACTACCCGTCGCGCCCGACACAGGCAGCGCTGAGCGACTTCAGCCTGGACGTGAAGCCAGGCGAGACCGTGGCCCTGGTGGGCCCCAGCGGCGCCGGCAAGAGCACGGTGTTCCAGCTGCTGCTGCGCTTCTACGACCCGCAGTCCGGCGTGATCCGCCTGAACGGCGCGCCGACGAACCAGCTGCGCCTGCACGACCTGCGCCACGCGATCGGCCTGGTGCCGCAGGACAGCGTCATCTTCTCGACCAGCGCGATGGAGAACATCCGCTACGGCCGGCCCGACGCGACCGATGCCGAGGTGATGGAAGCCGCCAAGGCCGCCTTTGCCGACGACTTCATCCAGCGCCTGCCCGAGGGCTACGACACCTTCCTGGGCGAGCGCGGCGTGCGCCTGTCCGGCGGCCAGCGCCAGCGCGTCAGCATCGCCCGCGCGATCCTGAAGAACCCGCCGCTGCTGCTGCTCGACGAGGCCACCAGCGCGCTGGATGCGGAGAGCGAGCGCGTCGTCCAGGCCGCGCTGGAAGCGGCGATGCAGCACCGCACGACCCTGGTGATCGCGCACCGCCTGGCCACCGTGCAGCGGGCTGACCGAATCGTGGTGATGGAGCACGGGCGCATCGTCGAGCAGGGCACGCACGCCGAGCTGGTGGCGCGCGGCGGCCTCTACGCGAAGCTGGCGGCCATGCAGTTCGACCTTTGAAGGAGCACGAAGAATGGCGCTGATGAAGATTGCAGTGATCCCTGGCGACGGCATCGGCCGCGAGGTGATGCCCGAGGGCTTGCGCGTGCTGGAAGCGGCCTCGCGCCGCTTCGGGTTCGAGCTGCAGCTCACGCACATCGACTGGGCCAGCTGCGACTGGTACGTCAAGCACGGCCAGATGATGCCGGACGACTGGAAGGCGCAGCTGGAGGGCATGGACGCGATCTACTTCGGCGCCGCCGGCTGGCCGGCCACGGTGCCGGACCACGTGTCGCTGTGGGGCTCGCTCTTGAAGTTCCGCCGCGAGTTCGACCAGTACGTGAACCTGCGGCCCGTGCGCCTGTTCGACGGCGTGCCCTGCCCGCTCGCCGGCCGCAGACCCGGCGACATCGACTACCTCGTCGTGCGCGAGAACACCGAGGGGGAGTACACCAACCTGGGCGGCGTGATGTACGCCGGCACCGAGCGCGAGATCGTCGTGCAGGAGACGGTGATGTCGCGCTTCGGCGCCGACCGCGTGCTGCGCCATGCCTTCGAACTGGCACGCAGCCGCCCGCGCAAACACCTGACCGTGGCGACCAAGAGCAACGGCATCGCGATCAGCATGCCCTGGTGGGACAGCCGCGCCGACGCGGTGGCGCGCGACTATCCGGACGTCACGGTGGACAAACAGCACATCGACATCCTGAGCGCCCGCTTTGTGCTGGAGCCAGGCCGCTTCGACGTGGTCGTGGCGTCCAACCTGTTCGGCGACATCCTGTCGGACCTGGGCCCGGCGACGACCGGCACGATCGGCCTCGCCCCATCCGGCAACCTCAACCCGGATCGCAAGTTCCCCTCGCTGTTCGAGCCGGTGCACGGCTCGGCGCCGGACATCTACGGCCGCAATATCGCCAACCCGGTGGCGATGATCTGGTCCGGTGCGCTGATGCTGGACTTCCTCGGCCAGCGCGCGGCGCACGATGCGATCGTCGAGGCGATCGAGCAGGTGCTGGTCAACGGACCGCGCACGCGCGATCTGGGCGGCAATGCGTCCACGACGGAGATGGGCGAGGCAATCGCCGCCAAGCTGGGTTAGCAGCTCACATCGCTCCGAATTCTTCCTGGTAGATCCGGGTGAGCCAGTCCAGGAAGATCCGCACCCGCGGTGACAGATGCCGGCCCTGCGGATATAGCGCAGAGAGCGGCAGATCGGGGCTGGGCGTGTCGGCCAGCACCTCGATGAGCCGGCCCGTGCGCAGATCGTCCTCGACGTGGAAGCGCGGCACCTGGATCAGGCCGCAACCGCGCAGTGCCGCGGCGACGTAGTTCTCGGCATCGTTCACGGCGATCCAGCCGCCGACGTCCACGCTGCGCTTCTCGCCGGCGATGAGGAATTCGAAGGGGTAATCGCTGCCACCGGCGCTGGCGAAGAAGCGCACGGCCTCGTGTACGCCGAGTTGATCGGGGTGCTGCGGCGTACCGAAGCGGGCCAGGTAGTCCGGGCTTGCACAGACCAGCTGCGGCATGCGGGCCAGCGGCCGCGCCACCAAGGTCGAGTCGCGCGGCGTGCCGGCGCGCACGACGCAGTCGACACCCTCGCGCACGAGGTCGACCAGTCGGTCTCCACTGCTGACGACCACGTCGACTCGCGGATAGCGGCGGCGGAACTCATCGATGCGCGGGAGCACGAAGCGCATCGCATGCGTGCCGTGCATGTCGATGCGCAGCACGCCGTGCGGATTGGCCGCCACATTGCGCAGCGCGGACTCGGCGTCGTCCAGCTCGGCCAGCACATGGACGCAGCGCTCGTAGAAGGCTTTGCCGTCCAGCGTCGGCTGCACATGGCGCGTGGTGCGCTCCAGCAGGCGCGTGGTCAGCCGCGCCTCCAGCGCCTTGATGGCATGGGTGGCCGTGGCACGCGGGATCTCGAGCCCGTCCGCCGCCCGGCTGAAGCTGCCCAGTTCGACGATGCGAACGAAGAGTTGCAGGGTGGCCAAGCGATCCATGGGCGTCCTCCGAGTATTTGCTCCGCCAATTATTGATCTCCATTGAATTCACATGGCGATCTGGCCATCTTTATTGATTCAGACGCAGCACCGACCATCTGGTCCATCGCAACACCTGAAGGAAGAACCATGAACGAACTCTCTCGCACCGCCATCGTGACGGGCGCCTCGCGTGGCATCGGCCAGGCGATCGCGCTGCGCCTGGCCAAGGACGGCTTCGCCGTCGCGGTGAACTACGCCGGCAACGCCGCACAGGCCCAGGAAACGGTGCGCGCCATCGAATCCCAGGGCGGCCGGGCCATGGCCATCCAGGCCGACGTG
The DNA here is from genome assembly GCF_034043675.1 of Roseateles agri. NCBI lineage: Bacteria > Pseudomonadati > Pseudomonadota > Betaproteobacteria > Burkholderiales > Sphaerotilaceae > Roseateles > Roseateles agri. The sequence continues at coordinate 349,003 of NZ_JAXCLA010000005.1, forward strand.
GCCGACGAACAGGCAGTCGCCCGGCTGTTCGACGAGACGCAGCAGGCCTTCGGCCGCATCGACGCCGTGGTCCACAGCGCGGGCGTGATGCCGCTGGCGCCGATCGCGGCCGACGACGCGCTGACGACCTTCGACAAGGTCATCGCCACCAACCTGCGTGGCAGCTTCCTCGTGATGGCGCAGGCCGCACGGCGGCTGGGGCGCGGCGGGCGGCTGATCGTGCTGTCGTCCAGCGTACTGGCCAAGTCCTTCCCGGGCTACGGCCCCTACATCGCCAGCAAGGCCGGCGTCGAAGGCCTGGTGCACGTGCTCGCCAATGAACTGCGCGGCCGCGACATCACGGTCAATGCCGTCGCGCCCGGGCCGGTGGCGACCGAACTGTTCCTCACGGGCAAGTCGGACGAACTGATCGCGCAGATCGCCAAGCAGGCACCGCTCGAACGCATCGGCCAGCCCGAGGAGATCGCGGCCACGGTGTCCTTCCTCGCCGGCCCAGACGGCGCCTGGGTGAACTCCCAGGTGCTGCGCGCCAACGGCGGCTTCGCCTGAGAAGCAGCGCCCTCCTCCCGCATCCATCCCATTCACGAAAGGAATCGAAGATGAAGCAAGTCATTCTCGTCACCGGCGCATCGAGCGGCTTCGGTCGCCTGATATCGCACGAACTCGCGCACGCGGGCCACACCGTCTACGCCTCCATGCGCGGGCTGAAGGGCAAGAACGCCGGCCAGGTCGCCGAAGTGGCGGCCTACGCGCAGCAGCACGGCGTGGACCTTCGTACGCTGGAACTGGACGTTCAGTCCGAAGCCTCCGTCGATGCGGCCGTCGCCCATGCGATCGCCGAGCACGGACGCCTGGACGTGCTCGTCCACAACGCCGGCCACATGGTCTGGGGTCCCAGCGAAGCCTTCACGCCGGAGCAACTGGCGCAGCAGTACGACGTCAACGTGCTCGGCGCCCATCGTGTGAACCGGGCGGCGCTGCCGCACATGCGCGCCGCCCGCCACGGCCTGCTGGTCTGGATCGGCAGCAGCAGCGCGGCCGGCGGCACCCCGCCGATGCTCGGGCCCTACTTCGCGTCCAAGGCTGGCATGGACGCACTGGCCCTGTGCTACGCGCGTGAGCTGGCGCCGCTGGGCATCGAGACCTCCATCGTCGTGCCTGGCGCCTACACCAAGGGCACCAACCATTTCGCGCACGCCGGCGCGCCCGCCGACACCGCGCGTGCGGCCGAGTACAAGGCCGCCCTGCCCGAGGGTTTCGATGCGCGCATGCTGAAGGCGCTGGCCGATACGGTGCCGGACGACGCCGATCCGCAAGCCGTGGCCCAGGCCGTCGCGCAGATCGTCGACATGCCTTTCGGCCGCCGCCCCTTGCGCACCGTCATCGATCCGGCCTCCGATGGCGCGGCCGTGTCGTACGCGGTGATGGACCGCGTACGCGCGGAGTTCCTGCGCCGCATCGGCTTCGAGGAACTGCTGCATCCGAGCGCCGCCGCATGACGACGAAGGCAAGCGCGGTCGAGCCGGCTGCCTATGCGTTGCTGTGCATCGGCTTCGGCGCCATCCTGTTCACCCACGGGCTGCCCAAGGCGCTGCACGATGCGCATGGCTCCATGGCGGATCCGATGGCTTCGTCGATCCATTTGATCGGCGACGTCATGGGCCTGCCCTTCGCGCCGCAGATCGCCGCGCTCGTGATGCTGCTGGAGACGGTCGGCGCGGTGATGCTTGCCGTGGGCCTGTTCACACGGCTGCTCGCGCTGGCCTTCGTGTTCGAGATGGCCGGCATCGCCTGCGCGCTGGGACCGACCTGGCCCTGGATCGATCGCGGCATCGAGTACCCAATCTTCATGGGCTTGCTGGCCGGCTACATGGTCGTGCGCGGCGCCGGGGACTGGTCCATCGACGGCGGATGGATGAAGCGGCGCGCGAGCTGAAAAAGAAAACGGGTTACAGCATTTCTGCTGCAACCCGTTAATGTGTTGGCGGAGTGGACGGGGCTCGAACCCGCGACCCCCGGCGTGACAGGCCGGTATTCTAACCAACTGAACTACCACTCCAAACGGATCGATATTGTTATCGATTCCATCAAACCAGTTTGACTTCCCATCTTGCGACGAGATCGTCAAATAAATCTGGCGTCCCCTAGGGGATTCGAACCCCTGTAGCCACCGTGAAAGGGTGGTGTCCTAGGCCTCTAGACGAAGGGGACTGGACTTTCCATCGATCACCTGCCCAAACCGCGCGCCACCGAAAATACTGGTGGAGGTAAGCGGGATCGAACCGCTGACCTCTTGCATGCCATGCAAGCGCTCTCCCAGCTGAGCTATACCCCCGCTGTTCTTTTGCGAACTCGTCGGGATACGCGCTGTTCAGGCGATTATCGAAAACTCAAAACAAAGCGACCAATCTCTTGGTCGCCTTTTCGAGACTGCCGAAGCAATCTCAAGAAACCTTGGCGGAGTGGACGGGGCTCGAACCCGCGACCCCCGGCGTGACAGGCCGGTATTCTAACCAACTGAACTACCACTCCGCAGTGGGATAATTTTATTATCGACCGGAATATTATCACATATTCCAACCAATAACCAAGAATTATCAACTTGGCGTCCCCTAGGGGATTCGAACCCCTGTAGCCACCGTGAAAGGGTGGTGTCCTAGGCCTCTAGACGAAGGGGACTAAAACCTTCTTTATTACTGCCGAATACTCAATATCTTTCGATATTTCATATTCTACCTGAACTGCGCGCCACCCTAGAAAAACTGGTGGAGGTAAGCGGGATCGAACCGCTGACCTCTTGCATGCCATGCAAGCGCTCTCCCAGCTGAGCTATACCCCCTTTCGGGATTCCCGCGCCGTTCAAGCAAGACCAAGAGTATAGGCCAGTTTTCAGACGCCGCGCAAGCGCTCGATGACAATTTCTTTGCTGAACAGCTCGAGCACGGCATCGACCGACGGCGTCTGCGCACGACCGCACACGAGCACGCGCACCGGAATCGCCAGTTGCGGCATCTTGATGCCGTGCGCCGTGATCGTTTCCTTGATCGCAGCCTGGATCGCGGCCTTGTTCCATTCGGCCAGCGCGGCGAACTTGTCGGCCAGTGTGGCGAGTGCGGGCTTCACGGCGTCGGTGACCTGCGCAGCCAGGTCTTCGGCGCTCGGTGCCACCGGCGCGAAGTACATGGCGAGCCAGTCGGCGAGGACCACGGTGGTCGCGCAGCGGTCCTTGAACAGCGTGCACATCGGCGTGAGCTTCTGCACCTCGGCGGCGATGCCGCGCTTGGCCAGCTGTGCGCTCACCAGTACCGCCAGCCGCGCGTCATCGGCCTGCTTGATGTACTGGCCGTTGACCCATTCGAGCTTGGCCGGATCCCATTGCGCGGGGCTCTTGTTCAGGTGCGTGCCATCGAACCAGGAGACCAGCTGCTCCCGGGTGAACAGCTCATCGTCGCCGTGGCTCCAGCCCAGGCGCGACAGGTAGTTCAGCATCGCCTCGGGCAGGTAACCGCCATCCTCGTAGGCCGTGACGCTGACGGCACCGCGCCGCTTGCTGAGCTTCTGCCCATCGTCGCCGAGGATCACCGGCATGTGGCCGAAGGCCGGCAGCGGCGCGCCCAGCGCATTGAAGATGTTGATCTGCCAGGGCGTGTTGTTGACGTGCTCGTCGCCGCGGAACACGTGCGTGATGGCCATGTCCCAGTCGTCGACGACGACGGCGAAGTTGTAGGTGGGCACGCCATCCGTGCGCTGGATGATCAGGTCGTCGATCTCGCGGTTGTTGATCGTGATCGTGCCCTTGACGACGTCGTCCCAGCTGACGTCGCCGTCCAGCGGATTCTTGAAGCGCACGACCGGCTTCATGCCTTCAGGAATCGCGGGCAGCGTCTTGCCCGCCTCGGGGCGCCAGGTGCCGTCGTAGCGGCGCTTCTCGCCACGCGACTCCTGCGCGGCCTTCATCGCGTCGAGCTCCTCCGGCGTGCAGTAGCAGCGGTAGGCGCTGCCGGCCGCGATCATCTGGTCGATGACGGCCTGGTAGCGCTCCAGGCGCTGCATCTGGTAGATCGGACCCTCGTCGTAGTCCAGGCCCAGCCACTTCATCGAGGCGAGGATCTGGTCGACCGAGTCCTGCGTGGAGCGGGCCACATCGGTGTCTTCGATGCGCAGCACGAACTGACCGCCGAAGTGACGGGCATAGGCCCAGGAATACAGGGCCGTGCGGGCGGTGCCCAGGTGCAGGAAGCCGGTGGGCGATGGAGCGATGCGGGTGCGGATGACGGTCATGTCGTTCGAGTTCTGGGATTCAAGCTTCGGCGCCGCTCTGCAGGGCGAGACGCGTGCGGGCCGGGCCGTCTTCCTCCTCGCCCTGGCTCTTGCGCTGTTCTTTCATCGTCGCGAAGTCCTCGGCGGACACGTCGCCGGTGATGTAGCTGCCGTCGAAGCAGCTGGCTTCGAAGCCATCCAGCGCGGGCTGCAGCGCGCCGACGACGCGCTTCATGCCGTCCACGTCCTGGTAGATCAGCGCATCGGCGCCGATGTACTCGCGGATCTCTTCCACCGAGCGGTTGTGGGCGATCAGCTCCTCGCTGGTCGGCATGTCGATGCCATAGACGTTCGGGTAGCGCACCGGCGGCGCGGCGGAGGCGAGGTAGACCTTCTTCGCGCCGGCCTCGCGGGCCATCTGCACGATCTCCTTGGAGGTCGTGCCGCGCACGATCGAGTCGTCCACCAGCAGCACGTTGCGGCCCTTGAACTCCAGGCCGATCGCGTTGAGCTTCTGGCGCACCGATTTCTTGCGGGCGCCCTGCCCCGGCATGATGAAGGTGCGGCCGACGTAGCGGTTCTTCACGAAGCCTTCGCGATAGGGCTTGCCGATGCGGTGGGCGAGCTGCATCGCCGACGGGCGGCTCGATTCGGGAATCGGGATCACCACGTCGATCTCGCTCGGCGGCATCGCCGAGATCACTCGCTGCGCCAAGGTCTCGCCCATGTTCAGCCGCGCCTGGTAGACCGAGATGCCGTCCATCACCGAGTCCGGCCGCGCCAGGTAGACGAACTCGAACATGCAGGGGTTCAGCGTCGGGTTGTCGTTGCACTGCTGCGTGTGCAGCTTGCCGGCCATGTCCACGAACAGGGCCTCGCCGGGCGCCACATCGCGCAGGAACTTGTGCGAGGTGCCTTCCAGCGCCACGCTCTCGCTGGCAACCATGTACTCGCCCTCCTCCGCCACGCCGAAGCACAGCGGCCGGATGCCGAAGGGGTCGCGGAAGGCCAGCAGGCCGTGGCCGGCGATCAGGGCGATCACCGCATACGAGCCCTTGATGCGCTTCTGCACGGCGCCGACGGCGCGGAAGATCGCGTCCGGCGTCAGCGGCAGTTCGCGCGCCACGCGCTCCAGCTCATGCGCCAGCACGTTCAGCAGCACCTCGGAATCGCTCTCGGTGTTGATGTGGCGGCGGTCGATGTCGAACAGTTCCTTCTTCAGCGCCTGCGCGTTGGTCAGGTTGCCGTTGTGGACCAGCACCATGCCGAAGGGCGCGTTGACGTAGAAGGGCTGCGCCTCTTCTTCGCTGTAGGCGTTGCCGGCCGTCGGGTAGCGCACCTGGCCCAGGCCGATCGTGCCCGGCAGCGCGCGCATATTGCGGGTGCGGAACACGTCGCGCACCATGCCGCGCGCCTTGTGCATGAAGCACTTGTTGCCCTGCATCGTGACGATGCCGGCCGCATCCTGGCCGCGATGCTGCAAAAGCAGCAGCGCGTCATAGATCAGCTGGTTGACGGGAGAGCGGGAAATCACGCCGGCGATGCCACACATGACGGGGATCCTTGTCTTGAAATACGAAGTGGCTTCGGCGGATCACGCCTCGGCCGGGAGGAGCTTGACCAGGTCATCAGGTAGGACCGGTCGCATCTCATGCAAGAGCTGCTGCAAACGGGGTGCCATCAACGAGGCCTGCCAGGTGTGCGAACCGACCGCCGGCGTCATGCTGACGATGACCACCAGCAGCAGGCACACCAGCACGCCGCGCAGCACACCGAAGCCGGCGCCCAGCAGGCGATCGAAGGCGCTCAGCGGCGAGGCATGGATCAGCGCACGCAGCAGCTTGGCCGCGAGGCCCCAGACGATGATGACCAGCACGAAGGCCAGCACCAGGCCGGCGACATGCAGCAGCGTCGGGCCCATGCGGTCAGCCGGCAGCCAGGCTTCGATCCAGGGCGCCAGGAACGGGCAGGCGAAATAAGCGACGACCCAGCCCATCAGCGACAGCAGCTCGAACACCAGCCCGCGCCACAAGCCCAGCAGCACGGAGGCGGCCAGCAGCAGCAGCAGCGCGATGTCGACCCAGCTGATGGACAGGTCCATGGAACTAGAGCGTCAGGACGGCCGTGGACAAGCCGCCGCCGCGCACCTTGGCGGCCACCTTGGCGGCTTCGTCATGCGTGCCGAAGGGGCCGACACGCACACGGATGCGCTTGCCGTCCGGCGTCTCGACCGCCTGCGTGTAGGTCTTCAGGCCCATCTTCTCGACCTTCATCCGCGCCTCCTGGGCGGCCTTGGCGTCGGCGTAAGCACCCACCTGGACGATGAAGCGGCCCGCGGCCGACGCGGCATCGGCCGCGGGCTTGCTATTGGCGGCGGGCTTGCCTTCGAGCATGGCCTGCACGCGTGCGGACTCGGCCGGGCTGACGGTGGGTTTGGGTTCGACCGGCTTGGGTTTCTCGACGGGCTTTTCGACCGGCTTCGGCGCCACGGCAACCGGCTTGTCGACTGGCTTGTCGGCAGGCTTTTCCACCGGCTTTTCAACCGGTTTCTCGACGACCTTGGGCTCCGGCGCATCCTCGGTGATCACCTCGCGCTGCGGCGCCGGCGCTGGTACCGGGGGCTCGGCCCGGGCCACCGTCGTGCTCGCGGGTGCCGCGGCGGCGGGAACCACCAGCGGCGTGGCGCTTTCCTTGTGCGGAATCTCGATCGGCAGGTCCACCGGGATCGGGCGCGGCTGCGTCTCGAACAGCAGCGGGAAGCCGATCACGCCGAGGCCCACCAGCACTGCCGCACCGATCAGCCGACGACGTGCCTGCAGGCGCAGTTGCTGGACCGCGTCGGCGCGGTCAGCCACCGGCTTGGCGGCTGGGGCGGCGGGCTCTCCGCGTTTGAAAAAGGACAGCAGACCCATGCGCGGCGACGGGGGAGAATCCGTCGAAATGATTGGTTAGTGAGGCTTGGCCGCCGCGGTCGTCGTTGTCACCAACCGCGGCACGCCGTTCTTCAACACACCGCCCACGGTGTAGAAGGATCCGAAGACCAGAATTCTATCAGCGGGGTCCGCCGCGGCCGCGGCTGCGGCCAGGGCGGCGAGCGGGTCGGCGTGGCGGTGAACCTGGACGTCCGGCGGCGTCTTCAGCGCCGTGCGCAGGTACTCGAACTGCTTGGCCAGCGCCTCGGCCGTGGCGGCGCGCGGAATGGCCAGGTCGGTGAAGTGCCAGTGGTCCACCAGCGGCGCCATCTTGCCAAAGATCGCCGCCAGGTCCTTGTCTGCCATCGCGCCGAAGACCGCATGGGTGCGCGGGAAGAAGCCCATCTGGTCGAGGTTCTGCGCCAGCGCGGCCACCGCGTGCGGGTTGTGCGCCACGTCCAGCACCAGTGCAGGTTGGCCGGGCACGACCTGGAAGCGGCCGGGCAGGTCCACCAGCGCGAAGCCGGTACGCACCGCCTGCGCGCTGATCGGCAGCCGCTGGTGCAGCGCCTCGAACACGGCCAGCACGCCCGAGGCGTTCAGCAGCTGATTGACGCCACGCAGCGCCGGGTAGGCCAGGCCGGAGAAGCGCTTGCCGCGGCCGGCCCATTGCCATTGCTGGCGGTCGCCGCTGTAGGTGAAGTCGCGGCCGAGCTGCCGCAGGTCGGCGCCGACCTGGGCCGCATGGGCGGCGATCGAGGCCGGCGGCATCGGATCGCTGACGACCACCGGCCGCCCGGCTCGCATGATGTGCGCCTTCTCGCGGCCGACCGATTCGCGGTCCGGGCCCAGGTATTCGGTGTGATCGAGGTCGATGCTCGTGATGACGGAGCAGTCGGCGTCCACGCAGTTGACGGCGTCGAGCCGGCCGCCCAGGCCCACTTCGAGGATCACCAGGTCCAGCCCCTCGGCCGCCAGGCGGCGCATGATCGCCAGGGTCGTGAATTCGAAGTACGTCAGCTGCACATCGCCACGCGCGGCCTCGACGGCCTCAAAATGCGGCAGCAGCGATTCGGCATCGACCGGCGCGCCGCCCACGCGGCAGCGCTCCTGGAAATGCACCAGGTGCGGCTTGATGTAGAGGCCCACCTTGTAGCCGGCCTGCAGTGCGATCGTCTCCAGCATCGCGCAGGTCGAGCCCTTGCCGTTGGTGCCGGCCACCATCACGACCGGCGTCTCGCCGAAGGAGAGGCCCAGCTTGTCGCGCACGGCCGTGACGCGGGCCAGCGTCATGTCCACGGTCTTGGGATGCAGGCGCTCGCAGTGGGCGAGCCAGTCGTCGAGATTCATCATCGTCAAAACATAACGGCCAGACCCTGCGGGCCTGGCCGTCGAACTACAGGGTGGTCGACTCTCAGGCGACCGCGTCGGCGCTCTGGCGCTGCAGCATCGCGAGCTGGCGGGCGATCGTTTCGCGCAGTTGGCGGCGGTCGGTGATCATGTCCACCGCGCCCTTCTCCAGCAGGAACTCGGCGCGCTGGAAGCCCGGGGGCAACTTCTCGCGCACCGTGTTCTCGATCACGCGCGGGCCGGCGAAGCCGATCAGCGCTTTCGGCTCGGCGATCACGATGTCACCCACGAACGCGAAGCTGGCGGACACGCCGCCCATCGTCGGATCGGTCAGCACGCTGATGTAGGGCAGCTTCGCCTTGGCCAGTCGCGTCAGCGCGGCATTGGTCTTGGCCATCTGCATCAGCGAGAGCAGGCCTTCCTGCATCCGCGCGCCGCCGGTGGCGGTGAAGCAGATGAACGGCGTCTTCTGCTCCAGCGCCGTCTCGACGCCGCGCACGAAGCGCTCGCCGACGACGGAGCCCATCGAGCCGCCCATGAAGTCGAACTCGAAGCAGGCCACGACGACGGGCACGCTCATCACGGCGCCGCCGATGACGACCAGCGCATCGGTCTCGCCGGTGTTCTCCAGCGCTTCCTTCAGCCGGTCAGGGTACTTCTTGCTGTCCTTGAACTTCAGCGCGTCGACCGGCAGCACCTCCTGGCCGATCTCGTAGCGACCTTCGCCGTCGAGGAAGGCATTCAGCCGCGCGCGGGCGCCGATGCGGTGATGGTGGCCGCACTTGGGGCAGACATTGACGTTCTGCTCCAGGTCGGTCTTGTACAGCACCGTTTCGCAGGAGGGGCACTTGATCCACAGACCCTCGGGCACCGTGCGGCGCTCGTTCGGGTCTTGCTGCTGCATCTTGGGCGGCAGGAGTTTTTCGAGCCAACTCATTGCAGATTCCTTTTCGACATAACGGTGAGATCAGGCGTCGAGCGCAGTCCGGATCTCGTGGATGAACTGCGCACCGGTCAACGCGACATTATCGCGCGGCTGAGCCTCCAGCAGTTCCACCAGCCGCGAGCCGATGACGACGCCGTCCGAATGGGCCGCCACCGCGCGCGCCGTCTGAGCATCGCGGATGCCGAAACCCACGCCGACCGGGATCTTCACGTGCTGGCGGATGCGCGGCACCGCCTGCGCCACCGCATCGGTATTCAGGTGGCCGGCGCCGGTCACGCCCTTCAGCGAGACGTAGTAGACGTAGCCGCTGGCCAGCTCGCCGATGCGCTTGATGCGCGACTCGGTGGAGGTCGGCGCCAGCAGGAAGATCAGGTCCAGGCCCGCCTTCTTCAGCGCGGCGGCGAAGTCCTCGCACTCCTCGGGCGGGTAGTCGACGATCAGCACGCCGTCCACGCCGGCCGCCTTCGCGTCCACGGTGAAGCGATCGGTGCCGTAGCGCTCGACCGGGTTGGCATAGCCCATCAGCACGACCGGCGTGGTGTCGTTCTTCGCGCGGAACTGGCGCACGTAGTCGAGCACCTGCGTGAGGCCGATCTTGTGCTTCAGCGCCCGCTCGCCGGCGCGCTGGATCACCGGGCCGTCGGCCATCGGATCGGAGAACGGCACGCCCAGCTCGATCACGTCGGCGCCGGCATCGGCCATCGCCAGCATCAGCTCGACGGTAGCGTCCGGATACGGATCGCCGGCAGTGACGAAGGGGATCAGCGCCTTGCGGCCCTGCTGCTTGAGCTTGTCGAAGGTGGTAGCGATGCGGCTCATTGCGCAGCTCCCTTCACGGTGTGGCCGGCCTGCGAAGGCTGGTCGTACACCTTCGCGCCCGACAGGTCGGCGACCGTGCCGATGTCCTTGTCGCCCCGCCCGGACAAGTTGACGAGCAGGTGCTGGTCGGGCCGCATCGTCGGAGCGACCTTCATCGCATGCGCGACCGCGTGGCTCGATTCCAGCGCCGGGATGATGCCTTCGGTGCGACAGAGCCGGTGGAAAGCCTCCAGCGCCTCCTTGTCGGTGATGCCGACGTACTCGGCGCGGCCGATGTCCTTCAGGTAGGAGTGCTCGGGTCCGACGCCGGGGTAGTCCAGGCCGGCGGAGATCGAATGCGTCTCGATGATCTGGCCATCCGCGTCCTGCAGCAGGTAGGTGCGGTTGCCGTGCAGCACGCCGGGCGAGCCGGCCGTCAGCGTGGCCGCGTGCTTGCCCGACTCGACGCCCTGCCCCGCCGCTTCCACGCCGATCAGGCGCACGTCCTTGTGTTCGATGTACGGGTAGAAGATGCCGATGGCATTCGACCCGCCGCCAACGCAGGCGATCACCGCGTCCGGCTGGCGGCCCGTCATCTCGGGCATCTGCAGCAGGCACTCATCACCGATCACGCGCTGGAAGTCGCGCACCATCATCGGATAGGGGTGCGGGCCGGCCACGGTGCCAATGATGTAGAAGGTCGACTCGATGTTCGTCACCCAGTCGCGCATCGCCTCGTTCAGCGCGTCCTTCAGGGTCTTCGAGCCGGATTCGACAGGCACGACCTGCGCGCCCAGCAGCTTCATCCGGTAGACATTCGGCGACTGGCGCTTCACGTCCTCGCTGCCCATGTAGACGACGCACTCGATGCCGTAGCGCGCGCAGATCGTGGCCGTGGCCACGCCGTGCTGGCCGGCGCCGGTCTCGGCGATCACACGCTTCTTGCCCATGCGCCTGGCGAGCAGGGCCTGGCCGATCGTGTTGTTGACCTTGTGCGCGCCGGTGTGGTTCAGGTCCTCGCGCTTGAGGAAGATCTGCGCCCCACCTAGTTCGCGGCTGAGCCGGTCGGCGTGATAGATCGGGCTCGGGCGGCCAACGAAGTGGGCCAGCTCGTGCTTGAACTCCCTGATGAACTCAGGATCCTTCGAGTAGTGCTCGTAGGCGTCCTTCAGTTCGTCCAGGGCATGGACCAGGGTTTCGGCGACGAAGCTGCCGCCATAGGGACCGAAATGCCCACGGGCATCGGGTTGGGAATACGTCATTTCAAACTCTCAGGCTTGCAGTGCTGCGATCTGCTGATCAGCTTGCCTCACGGCATCGCAGAACTGACGGATCAGGGCGGCGTCCTTGATGCCTTTGGCGGCACCCTCGACGCCGGAACTCACGTCAACGGCCCAGGGCCGGACCGCGAGCATCCCTTCGGCCACATTTCCGGCATGCAACCCACCAGACAAAACGACTGGAGAGGGCACGTTTGCGGGAATGAGCGACCAATCGAAGACCTTTCCGCCACCGCCATAACCTTCGACATGAGCGTCAAGAAGGATGGCCTGCGCGTTCGAGAATTGAGATGCGAAGTCTAGCAAATCGAAGCCCGGCTCCATCCGCGCGGCGCGCAGGTAGGGCCGGCCGAACCAGTTGCAGGCGGCCGGGCGCTCGTCGCCATGGAACTGCATCAGCTGATTCGGGATCGCCTGCAGCGTGCGGCCGATCAGGTCCGCCGAGGCGTTGACGTACAGGCACACCGGCGTAACGAAGGGCGGCAGCCGCCGCGCCAGTTCGGCCGCGCGTTGCGGCGTCACGTGGCGCGCGCTCTTCTCGTACATCACGAAACCGATCGCGTCGGCGCCGGCTTCGATGGCGGCATCGACATCCTCTTCGCGCGTCAACCCACAAATCTTGATCTTCGTCACGGCAACCAATCCATCGAAGGGACCCGCGGCGGAATCCCGTGGCGCGGATCGTAGTACGGGCCCACGAAATAGAGCCCGTCAGGGGCAAAGGTCGGCGCCGCCGCGTCGCGGTCGCGCGCGGCGATCACCTCGGTGATCCACTCGGGCGGCTTGGCGCCGGTGCCGACCGCCAGCAGGCAACCCATGATGTTGCGCACCATGTGGTGCAGGAAGGCCGAGGCGTCGAACTCGAAGCGCCAGTAGGCGCCGCGGCGGTGGATCTCGACGGTGCGGACCGTCTTCACCGGCGAGGCGGCCTGGCACTCGGCCGAGCGGAACGAGGAAAAATCGTGCTCGCCGATCAGGAGCGCCGCGGCGCGGCGCATCGCCTCGCCGTCCAGCGGGCGGAACACCCAGCCGGCCGAGCCGGATTCGATCGCTGGGCGGACCGCCGACTCCAGCAGCAGGTAGGCATAACGCCGCCCTTGAGCGGAGTTGCGGGCATGGAACTGTTCATCTTCAGGGAACACGCACCACTGGATGGCGATATCCGCCGGCAGGTAGCGGTTGGTGCCGCGCACCCACGAGAACAGCTCGCGCTGCACCTCGGTGTCGAAGTGGATCACCTGGTTCAGGCCGTGCACGCCCGTGTCGGTACGGCCGGCGCAGAGCGTGCGGATCGGCGTGTCGGCGAACTGCGAGAGCGCGGCCTCCAGCCGGTCCTGCACCGTGCGGCCGTGCGGCTGGCTCTGCCAGCCGGTATAGCCCTGGCCGCGATACGAAACTCCGAGCGCTACGCGCATGTGTAAACAGACTCCAGGCAAAAGACTTCAAGCAAACAAAAAGGCGCCCGGAAACCCGGGCGCCCCTCGATTATCCGACGCGCGCTTCAGCGCAGGCCGTTGAGCATCGCCTGCGCCTTGGCCTTCAGCTCGCCGTCGGCCTTACCGATCAGTTCCTGCAGGACTTCACGGGCGCCTTCGGTATCGCCGATCTGGCGGAATTCGTCGGCCAGCTCCAGTTGGCGCTGCAGCGGATCGTCGGCCAGGTCGGCGCCTTCGAGGGCGCCAAGGTCGCCCACCTCGCCGAAGTCCAGCGACTCGGGCGGCCGCTCGGTCAGCGCGGTCATCGGGTCGTCGAAGGCATCGGGCACCGGCAGGATCTCGGTCTTCTGCTGCGGCTTTGCCTCGGTCGTGGGCTCAGCGCCGGGAAGGTCGAGGTTGATCGAGCCGATGTCGAAGTCCAGCGCGTTCGGGTCCGCGGGCGTGTGCTGCGACGGGATGGTCCGCGGCACATCGTTGGCGAAGCTGGAGTTGCCCGAACCGAAATCGTCCAGGTCGAACTGCAGATCGGTGCCGCTGGCGGTGTCCTGCGCAGCCGGAGGCGACGCCGGCTCGGACAGGTCGAAGTCCATCGCCATCGGCGCATGCTCGGCGCTGGCCGGCAGGGCCTGCGTGGCATCCATCGCGGTGGGCGGGAACTGGCCCGGCGTCGTGGGAGAGTCGAGGTCCAGATCCAGGTCCAGCCCGAAGCCGCTCGGCGGGCCGGCGTCGCGGCCGCCCGGCGGCAGCGCCAGCGGTTCGGTCGCCATGTGGGCCAGGTGGCCGGTCGGCGTGCTGACCGTCTGCGGCAGCGTGCTGGCGTCCATCGGTTCGGGATGCACGACCGGGCCGGATTCGGGCACCTTCGGCGCCCCGCCCGGCTGGTACAGCGGGTTGTCGGCGTCGATCTGGCGGCCGAGTTCCTGGGCGCGCGCCCAATCGTCGCCGCTGCCATGGGTCTCGGCATACAGCTGGATCGCTAGTTGCTCGAAGCCCTTGGAGTCGCGGCGCTTGGCGTAGACCTCGAGCAGCTTCAGCCGGATCGCCAAGCGCTCGGGGTTGGCGCGCAGCGCTTCCTTGAGGATCTCTTCGGCCTGCAGGTCGCGGCCATAGGCCAGGTAGACGTCAGCCTCGGCCACCGGGTCGACATCGCCGATCGCGTCCAGCTGGCTCAGCGAATAGCTCATCGACGAAGCGCCGTTGCTGGCGCCATCGCGCGTGTCCACGCGGGCGCTGCCGGAGGCCCCAAAGAAGGAATCGGGCTGCAGCCGGCTTTCGTTGAAGCCGGTGTCCGCCTTGCCGGCAGACGGGCGCTTGCGCAGGCGCGTGAGGCCGAAGCCGACGAGGCCGGCCGCCACCAAAGCGGCCAAAGCCAGCATCAGCGGGCTGTCCATCAACTGGTCCAGCATGCTGGACTCCGGCTGCTGCGGCGCAACCGGCGGCGGCGGAGCGGGCCGGCTGGCGGCCGGCTTGGGCGCGACGACGGCGGGGCCGGAAGCTTCGGCGGCAGGCGCCGAGGCGGGAGCTGGAGCGGGCGCCGCGGCAACCACGGTGGGCGCGGAAGCAGGGGCCGGCGCAGGCGCGGCGGCCGGCGGCGGTGCCGGTTCGGCGGCCGGGGCCGATGGCTTCGCCGCGCTCGACAGCTTCTTCAGGTCGTCGACGTTGCGGGTCAGCTCCGCGATGCGGGTCGCGGCGTCCTTCTTCTCGGTTTCCTTCGAGGCCTTGGTCTCGGCGGCCGCGCTGGCGGCCTTGCTGAGCGTCAGCTTGTCCGGCGCAGTGGATGCCGCTGGCTTCTTGTCCTCGACGGCGGCTTGCACCTTGCCCTTGGCCTGACGCTCATTGGCCTCGGCCTGCAAGGTCGGCGCAGCGCCGGCCAGGCGCTGGCGGTAGGCGCTGAAGTCGGCGCTCTGCGCCTGGATGACCTGGCGAGCCTCAGCGCTGGGCAGAGCGCCCAGCGTGTCGCTGGCAGGCACCTGCAGCACGGCACCGGCCTTCAGCCGGTTCATGTTGTCGCCAACAAAGGCATCAGGATTGGCGCGGTACAGACCCACCAGCATCTGGTCCAGCGAGATGCCGGGTGCCTGTGTCTTGCCGGCGATCCGCGACAAGGTATCGCCGGGCTTGACCGTGTATTCGCTGGCGGCCGTGCTGGGCGCAGGGGCAGCAGGTGCCGGCTTGGGCGCCGGACCGCCGACAACGGCGGGCGGCTTCGGCATCGGGGCCGGAGCTTCCGCGCGGACCTCGGGCTTGGGCTCGGTGCGCGGGCGGCTGGCCGGGGGTGCGGAGGGACGAGCCTCGGGCGCCGGTGCGGGTGCCAGTGCGGTGGTCGTGGCCGGCGGCGGTGCGGGCACCGGCTGCGGCGTGGCCGGCGAGATCGCCGGTGCGGTGGCGACGGCCGGCGGGGCCACGATGGGTTTCGGCGAGCTCGGCGGATCGAACAGCAACGTGTACTCGCGCACCAGGCGACCGCTGGACCAGCTCAGCTCCAGGATCACGTCGATGAAGGGTTCCTGCACTGCACGGTCGCTGCTGATGCGCAGCACGTTGCGGCCGCCGACGCTCTGCACCTGGACCTGCGTGCCGGTCAGCACGGCGTTGTAGTCGACGCCGTTGCTGCGATAGAGCTCGGGCGGCGCCACGCGCACCTTCAGCGTGCCGGCTTCCTCGGAACTGAGGCTGGTGAGATCGATCTCGGCCTTGAGGGTCTCGCCCAGCGCGGACTGAACCTGCAGCCGGCCGAGGCCCAGGCCCCAGGCAGGCATGCTGGCGGCGGCCGTTGCCAGGGCCAGTGCCGCTGCAATGTGGTTCAGGGCGAAGCGTCCCTGGGCGTCCGGAGCGCGGTTTTCGTTTTTCAAGGCGTTCCCCAAAGCAACAAGGCGGGCACCGACCGGTGTCCGCCTGTTTTGACAGTTATGTTCTCTGCGATCGCTGTAACCACGATGCTGCCCCTCGGCCCGATGTATCGATCCATCTCACGGATTCGAAATCACAACAGCGGCAAGCATATACGCTCCAACCCTCACGAAAAGCGTGAATTGCGGACGCCTCGCCGCTCAATCACGCCCCGTTACCGGCGTCTGTCGTTCGCCGGCAACGTCTCCGAGTGGCCTTACTGGTCCAGCAGGATGCGCAGCATGCGGCGCAGCGGCTCCGCCGCGCCCCACAGCAACTGGTCACCGATGGTGAACGCGCCGAGGTATTCGGGGCCCATCGCCAGCTTGCGCAGGCGGCCGACCGGGATCGTCATCGTGCCGGTGACGGCGACCGGGGTCAGGTCGCGGATGGTTGCTTCGCGGGTGTTGGGCACCACCTTCACCCACTCGTTGTCGGCCGCGATCATGGCCTCGATGTCGGCCAGCGGCACGTCCTTCTTGAGCTTGAAGGTCAGGGCCTGGCTGTGGCAGCGCATCGCGCCGACACGCACGCAGAAGCCGTCGACGGGAATGGCGCCGGAGCCGAGGATCTTGTTCGTCTCGGCCATGCCCTTCCACTCTTCCTTGGACATGCCGTTGCCCAGGTCCTTGTCGATCCAGGGGATCAGCGAGCCGCCCAGCGGCACGCCGAAATTGGCCGTCTCTTCAGCGGAGAGCGAACGCTGCTTAGCGATGACCTGACGGTCGATCTCGAGGATCGCGCTCTTCGGGTCGTCCAGCAGGCCCTTCACCGCGGCGTTCAGCGTGCCGTACTGCGTCAGCAGTTCGCGCATGTGCTGCGCGCCGCCGCCCGAGGCCGCTTGGTAGGTCTGCGTGCTCATCCATTCGACGAGGCCGGCCTTGTACAGCGCGCCGACGCCCATCAGCATGCAGGAGACGGTGCAGTTGCCGCCGATCCAGTTGCGGCCGCCCTTGGCCAGCGCGTCCTTGACCACCGGCATGTTGACCGGGTCCAGGATGATGACCGCGTCATCGGCCATGCGCAGCGTGGAGGCCGCGTCGATCCAGTGGCCGTTCCAGCCGGCCGCGCGCAGCTTGGGGAAGACTTCGGTCGTGTAGTCACCGCCCTGCGCGGTGATGATGATCTCGCAGCGCTTGAGCTGCTCGATGTCGAAGGCGTTCTGCAGCTTGGTCTCGTTCTTCGTGAACGAGGGTGCGGCGCCGCCGGCATTGCTGGTGCTGAAGAACAGCGGCTCGATCAGATCAAAGTCACGTTCTGCCGCCATGCGGTCCATCAGCACCGAGCCGACCATGCCGCGCCAGCCTACGAGTCCTACCAAAGTCGTCATTTCGCTCTTCCTTTTGCCTACAAAAACAAACCCTTGGGTTCTTCTTGCCCCGGCTCGGTCGCCGGGTTTGTAGGGGCGAGACGAACCGGAGCTGAACTAGCCCTTAATGGTTTTGGTCGTGGTGGTGATGGCGGCAACGACCGCATCACCCATCTCGCGCGTGCCCACCTTCTGGGTGCCCTCGCTCCAGATGTCCGCGGTACGCAGACCCTGGCTCAGCACAGCGCCGACAGCCGCTTCGATACGAGCGGCGGCTTCGGGTTGGCGGAGGGAGAACTTGAGCATCATGGCAGCGGAGAGGATTGTAGCCAGAGGATTCGCCAGACCCTTGCCCGCGATGTCCGGCGCACTGCCGTGGCTGGGCTCGTACAGGCCCTTGTTGTTCTTGTCCAACGAGGCCGAGGGCAGCATGCCGATCGAGCCGGTCAGCATCGCCGCCTCGTCCGAGAGGATGTCGCCGAACATATTGCCGGTCACGACCACGTCGAACTTCTTCGGCGCCCGCACGAGCTGCATCGCGGCGTTGTCCACGTACATGTGATCCAGCTCGACGTCCGGGTACTGCGCGTGGACCTCGGTGACCACGTCCTTCCAGAACTGGAAGGTCTCCAGCACGTTGGCCTTGTCCACCGAGGTGACGCGCTTGTTGCGCAGGCGCGCGGCCTGGAAGGCGACGTGGGCGATGCGCTCGATCTCCGGACGCGAGTAGCGCATCGTGTCGAAGGCCTCCTCGGCGCCGGGGAAGTGGCCGTCCACCGCCGTGCGGCGGCCGCGCGGCTGGCCGAAGTAGATGTCGCCGGTCAGCTCCCGGATGATCAGGATGTCCAGGCCGGCCACCAGTTCCGGCTTCAGGCTGGAGGCATGCGTCAGCTGCGGGTAGCAGATGGCCGGGCGGAAGTTGGCGAACAGGCCCAGGTTCTTGCGCAGGCCGAGGATGGCCTGCTCCGGGCGCAGCGCGCGCTCGAGCTTGTCGTACTTCCAGTCGCCGACGGCGCCGAACAGCACGGCGTCCGATTCGAGCGCGAGCTTCAGCGTCGCCTCGGGCAGCGGATGGCCGGCCGCTTCATAGGCCGCGCCGCCGACCGGCGCCGTTTCCATCTCGAACTTCAGGTCCAGCACGTTCAGGACCTTGATGGCCTCGGCCATGATTTCCGGGCCGATGCCGTCGCCGGGGAGGATTGCGATCTTCATGTTCTGGGTTCCTTGATCCTTACCCGGCCAGGCGGTTGCCCAGCCAGGGCTTGGTGGCAATGCGTTCGGCTTCGAAGGCCTTGATCTTGTCCGCGTGGCGCAAGGTCAGGCCGATGTCGTCGAAGCCGTTGAGCAGGCAGTACTTGCGGAAGGGCTGCACGTCGAAGGGCAGCTCCGTGCCATCGGGCTTGACGATGACCTGGCGCGCCAGATCCACGATCAGTTGGTAGCCCGGGAAGGCGAACACCTCGTCGAACAGGCGCGCCACCTGGGCCTCGGGCAGCTGAATGGGCAGCACGCCGTTCTTGAAGCAGTTGTTGAAGAAGATATCGGCGAAGCTCGGCGCGATGACGGCGCGGAAGCCGTACTGTTCCAGCGCCCAGGGCGCGTGCTCGCGGCTGGAGCCGCAGCCGAAGTTGTCGCGCGCGATCAGCACCGAGGCGCCCTGGTAGCGCGGCTGGTTCAGCACGAAGTCGGGGTTGGGCTTGCGCGAGGCCGGGTCTTGACCCGGCTCGCCGTGGTCCAGATAGCGCCATTCGTCGAACAGGTTGGGGCCGAAGCCGCTGCGCTTGATCGACTTCAGGAACTGCTTGGGGATGATCGCGTCGGTGTCGACGTTGGCGCGATCCATCGGGGCGACGAGACCCTTGTGAACGGTGAACTTGTCCATGATTACGAGATCCTGCGAATGTCGACGAAGTGGCCTTCCATGGCCGCGGCAGCGGCCATCGCGGGGCTCACCAGATGCGTGCGGCCGCCCTGCCCTTGCCGGCCTTCGAAATTGCGGTTGCTGGTGGAAGCGCAGCGCTCGCCCGGCTCGAGCCGGTCGGCGTTCATCGCCAGGCACATCGAGCAGCCCGGCTCGCGCCATTCGAAGCCGGCGCCCTTGAACACCTGGTCCAGGCCCTCGGCCTCGGCCTGCTGCTTGACCAAGCCCGAGCCCGGCACCACCAGCGCCAGCTTGACGTTCTTGGCGATGCGTCCGCCCAAGCGGCGCACGACGGCCGCGGCCTCGCGCATGTCCTCGATGCGGCTGTTCGTGCAGGAGCCGATGAAGACCTTGTCGATCGTGATGTCGCTGATGGGCTTGTTCGGCTCCAGGTTCATGTAGGTCAGCGCACGCTCGATCGCGCCACGCTTGACGCCGTCCTTCTCCTTGTCAGGGTCGGGCACGCGATCGTCGATCGCCAGCACCATCTCCGGCGAGGTGCCCCAGGTGACCTGCGGGCGGATCTGCGACGCGTCCAGCTCGACGACCTTGTCGAAGTGCGCGCCGGCATCCGAGTGCAGCGTCTTCCAGTAAGTCACCGCCTGGTTCCATTCGACGCCGCTGGGCGAGAACGGCCGGCCCTTGCAGTAGGCGATCGTCGTGTCGTCCACCGCGATCAGGCCGGCGCGCGCACCCGCCTCGATCGCCATATTGCAGACCGTCATCCGGCCTTCCATCGACAGCGCGCGGATCGCCGAGCCGCCGAACTCGATCGTGTAGCCGGTGCCGCCGGCCGTGCCGATCTTGCCGATGATGGCCAGCACGATGTCCTTGGCGCCGCAGCCCTTGGGCAGTTGGCCCTCGACCTTGATCAGCAGGTTCTTCGCCTTCTTGGCCAGCAGGGTCTGCGTGGCCAGCACGTGCTCGACCTCCGAGGTGCCGATACCGTGCGCCAGCGCGCCGAAGGCGCCGTGCGTGGAGGTGTGGCTGTCACCGCAGACCACCGTCATGCCCGGCAGGGTCGCGCCCTGCTCCGGGCCGATCACGTGGACGATGCCCTGGCGCTTGTCGTTCATCTTGAACTGCGTGATGCCGACGCGGTCGCAGTTCGCGTCCAGCGTGTCCACCTGCAGCTTGGAGACCGGATCGCTGATGCCCTGGCTGCGGTCGGTCGTGGGCACGTTGTGGTCGGACACGGCGAGGTTCGCCGACAGGCGCCAGACCTTGCGGCCGGCCAGGTCCAGGCCCTCGAAGGCCTGCGGGCTGGTGACCTCATGGACCAGATGGCGGTCGATGTAGAGAACGGTCGTGCCGTCTTCCTCGGTGTGGACGACGTGTTCGTCCCAGAGCTTGTCGTAAAGCGTTCTTGCAACAGTCATGGCTTTTGGCTTTCTGCTGGTTTAGCGGGGCACAGTGCATCGACGAATCGCTGCACCACGGCGGGCAGTCGTTCCTGGCGCAACACGCCCAGGCAGTAATCGCGGGCGGCCCAGGTCTCGTCGAGCCCGACAAGCTGGACCGCGAACACGCGGGAGAAACGTTCGGCCGGACCTTCGGGCAGCACGGCCACGCCGAGCCCGGCTTCGACCAGTTGCGCGATCGCATCGAAGCCGCGCACCTGCAGGCGCGCATTCAGCGTGCGGCCGCGCGCCTGCGCCTGCTCGCGCATCAACTCCTGCGCGGAGGCGCCGGCATGCAGGCCGATCAGGTCGTAGTCGAGCAGGTCCGAGAAGCTCACCTTCTCGCGCTTGGCCAAGGCATGGCCCTTGGGCACCAGCACGGCGAGGCGGCTCTTCGCGTAGTTCCAAGTCTGCAGGCGGTTGTCCAGCAGCGGCGGCGTGAACAGGCCGATGTCGGCACGCCCTTCGGCCACGGCCGCCTGCGCCTCGGCGCTGGTCGTGTCCTCCAGGCTGATGCGGATCTGCGGATGCGCCTGCGAAAAGGCGGCCAGGTCCGGCGGCAGGCATTCGGCGATTGAACCGGTATTGGCGGCGATGCGCAGATGGCCCTTGATGCCGCGTGCGAACTCGACGACCTCGCTCTCCAGCGCATGCAGCGAAGCGTGCAGCGAGCGGATGTGCCGCACCAGGGCGCGACACGCCTCGGTCGGCTCGACGCCGCGGGCGCGCCGCTCGAACAGCTGGACGCCCAGGCGAGCCTCCAGGTCCGACACGCGCTTCGATGCGGCCGCCAGCGCCAGGTGCTCGCGCTCCGCACCACGCGTGATCGAGCGGGTCTGCTCGATCGCGAGGATCAGGTTCAGGGTCGTGAGGTCCAGGCGCATGGCGAAATTATGGCTTCGTGGGGAAGTGTGAATTTACCGCACTTGCCAATCGATCTTTCGCCGTAGACGAAGATTCAAAGCCACTCAAAACGCGCGCATATCGCCCAACCGGGTCGTACTCCGGGTTTGTCTGATCAACATTTCAGCTAGCAGTCAGGGTTTGTATGGCGCACACCTTCACCCCACCTGTGAAGAAATGTAAGCCGTGTGTGAGGGTCTTCGAAGCAGTGCCCGGACCTCGCGCCAACAACACTTGCGGACGTTGCAGTCGGTACCGCCTCTTCTCATAAAACTGGAGTTCTCATGACACAGATTTTTGGGCGGCTCATTCGCGCCGCCGCCATCGCCACGACCTTGGGCATGCCGCTCGCGCACGCGGCGGTGATCGACTTCGAATCCCAGGACCTGACCGGCCTCTACTTCCCCGGCGACTCGTTCAGCCAGGGCGACTTCACCCTGACGACGGCGCAGGGCTTCGGCACCATCGACGTGGCTGCCTCGCTGGGCTCGCTGGCACCGACCGGCAACGCCACGCAGTTCTACTTCAACGGCAACGACGCCACGCTGAGCCTGGCCCGCACCGACGGCAGCCTGTTCAGCCTGAGCGGCTTCTCGGCGGCCTTTGTGCCGCAGGAGCCGGCGGTGGCGCAGACGACCGTGCTGGTGGCAGTCGGCATCAAGGAGGACAACTCGACGGTCTCTGCGTACTGGACCTTCGCCTCCAGCGCCACCAGCCATTTCCCGTTCAGCACCTATGCCAGCGCCGCCGACTTCGCGGCCTTCGGTAGCGTCAAGTCGATCGAGTTCCGCTCCTGCACGCTGATCGGCGGCCTGACCTGCTCGGTGCCGACGATGAACAACGGCCAGTTCGCGATCGACGACATCGTCGTTGCCTCGGCCGTGCCTGAGCCGGCCACGATGCTGTCGATGGCGCTCGGCCTGCTGGGCCTGGGCCTGGTCCGCCGCGCAGGCCGTGCCCGCCGCGACGCCCGCTGATTTCCACCCGAACAAGAACAGGATCTTTCCATGAAGATGACCCGTATCGGATTCGCGGTGGCCATGCTCGCCGCTGCAGCCAGCTCGCACGCCCAACTCTCCAAAGCACCCGTGGTGGCCGCGCCGGTCGCCAGCGGCAGCTCTAGCGTCTACATCGTGCAACTCGCCGAGCCGCCCCTGGCGACCTACACCGGCGGCCAGCGCGGACTGGCCGCCACCAAGGCAGTGAAGGGCGCACGGCTGAACAGCCAGTCCGCGGCCGCGAAGAGCTACGTCGCCTACCTGGACCAGCGCCGCGCCACCGTCCTGGGCCGGCTGGGCGGCCAGGTCCGCACGCTGCATACCTACAGCACCGCCTTCAACGGCTTCGCCGCCGTGCTGACGCCCGCCCAGGCCGCGCAGTTGATGGCCTCGGCCGACGTCGTCTCGGTGACGCCTTCGGAACTGCGCCACCTCGACACCACCCGCACGCCGGACATGCTGGGTGAATCCGCGCCCGGCGGCGTCTGGTCGATGCTCGACGGCATGTCGCGCCAGATCAAGGGCGAGAACATCATCGTCGCCCACCTCGACACCGGCTTCTGGCCAGAAGATCCCAACTTCGGCGACAAGCAGAACGCCGCAGGCAAGCCGGTGGCCTATTACGCCACCGGTACCGACGTCTACGGCCCGCCGCCGGCCAAGTGGTCGGGCATCTGCCAGACCGGCGAAGGCTTCACCGCCAGCATGTGCAACAACAAGGTCATCGGCGCGCGCTTCTACGCCGCCGATTTCCTGGCCTCCGGCGCCGTTCCCGCAGCGCTGGAATACATGTCCCCGCGCGACGGCGACGGCCACGGCTCGCATACCGCCTCGACCTCTTCCGGCAACAGCAACGTCGAGGTCGTCAACAGCTCGGGCGTGACGACCGCCATCATGTCGGGCGTCGCACCGCGGGCACGTCTGGCGATCTACAAGGTCTGCTGGACGGCGACCGTGACGACGCAGACCGGCTGCTACACCGCCGACACGCTGCGCGCGATCGACGATGCGGTGGCCGACGGTGCCGACGTCATCAACTTCTCGGTCAGCGGCACGCAGAACAACTACGTCGACCCGGTCGAGACCGCCTACCTGAACGCGACGGCCGCCGGCGTGTTCGTCGTGGCCGCCGCGGGCAACGACGGCCCCGCGGCCAACACCGTCGCGCACATCGGCCCGTGGCTGACCACGGCTGCCTCCGGCACCGTTGACCGCGCCGCCGGTGGCGGTGACCTGACCCTGGGCAACGGCGCCGCCTACAGCGGCTTCTCCGGGAACTTCTTCGGCGTCACCGGCGGCAGCCTGGTGCTGTCGAGCAATATCCCGGCCGCCGGTCAGACGGTGGCCAACGCCAACACCTGCCTGGCCAACACGCTGGACCCGACCGGCGCCGCGGGCAAGATCGTCGTCTGCGATCGCCAGACCACCAACTCCGCCGCCAACCGGCTGGCCGCCTCCGCCGAGGTCAAGCGCGTTGGCGGCATCGGCATGGTGCTGCTGAACCCCGACACCGCCACGCCGGTCGCCGACGCCCACACGATCCCGTCAGTGCAACTGCCGAGCACCGCACGCAGCGCCGTGCGCGACTACGCGGCCACGGCCGGCGGCACGGGCACGATCGGGCTCAGCTACAACCGCTCCGGCGTCATCGCCCCGGTGATCTCCAGCTTCTCGTCGCGCGGACCCGGCCTCGGCAACCTGAACGTGATGAAGCCCGACATCACCGCGCCGGGCTCGTCGATCGTGGCGGGCGTCCGTGCCTCGCTGACGACCGCGCAGCGCAACCAGGTGGTGGCCGGCACGCTGACGCCGCCCTCCGCCGTCGGCACGCTGTCGGGCACCTCGATGGCCACGCCGCACATCGCCGGCGCGGCGGCCATCCTGCGCCAGCTCTACCCGACCTGGTCGCCCGCCGCGATCAAGTCGGCGCTGATGACCTCCACCACCACGGTCAAGCTGTCCAGCGGCGCCGCCGACCCCGTGCGCTGGAACTACGGCTCCGGCCACCTGAACCCCAACGGCGCCGCGATCCCCAGCCTGGTCTATGACACGGACATCAGCGATTACGGCCGCTTCATCTGCGGCCAGAACCTGGCGCCGCCAGCCAACCTCGGCAAGTGCGACGTGCTCGGCAGCATCAAGCCCTGGAACCTGAACCTGCCGTCGCTGCAGGCCGATGCCGTGGTCATCTCACGTACGCTGACCCGCAAGGTCACGAACACGAGCCCGGCCACGCGCACCTACGTCGCCTCGACCAGCCTGCCCGGCTGGGATGTCAGCGTGACGCCGGCGAGCCTGACCCTGGCGCCCGGCGCCAGCGCCAGCTTCGACACCAAGCTGACGCGCACCACCGCCGACCTCGGCGCCTGGACCTTCGGCAGCCTGGCCTGGAGCGACGGCGTGGTCTCGGTCACCAGCCCGCTGAGCGCCAAGGCCGTCGCCTTCTCCGCGCCGGCCCAGGTGCAGGACGTGCGCACGAACGGCCGCGGATCGGTGGTCTTCACGGCACAGTCCAGCTACACCGGCACGATGAGCCTGTCGACGATCGGCCTGGTGCCGGCGATCGTGACGACCAGCACGATCACGGCGCCCGCCACCCAGTGCTTCGCGTTCACCGTGCCGGCCGGCATGTCCTTCGCCCGCTTCCAGCTGTTCCAGGCGGACACGCAAGGCGCCACGACCGACCTCGACATGGACGTCTTCCGCTCGGCCAACTGCACCGGCACCAATGTCGGCACCAGCGCCGGCGGCTCGTCCGACGAAGTCGTGACGCTGGAAAGCCCGACCGCCGCCAACTACTCGGTGCGCGTGACCGGCTACGCCACGCCGGCCACCGGCGCGACCTACAAGCTGTCGACCTGGATCGTCGGCCCGTCCGCCGACGTGCCGACGCTGAAGGCCGCCGGCCCGACGTCGGTGTTCCCGGGCGGCAGCTCGTCGATCGCCGCCAGCTGGAACGTGCCGACCGGCTCGCGCTATATGGGCCTGGTGAACTTCTTCGACGGCTCCGCCGCGCAGATCGGATCGACCAAGGTGCTGGTGGACAACCGCTAAACGCTAAGCGAACTCCCCCCCCTAGATCGAAGGGCTGCGTGAGCAGCCCTTTTTTCATTTCCGGCCGCGCAGGTGGCAACGCCACCACATCCCCGGGGGCTACCCCCGTTGACAAGACTTAACCAGCTGCCTGACCATGCCGTCATGTAAACGGTTTCAGAAACCGGTTACATTGCCCGCGCAAAACAAGATCAGGAGACAGGACCACTCATGCCCGCCACGATTCGTGACGTTGCCAAGGCCGCCGGCGTGTCGGTCGCCACCGTTTCTCGCGCGCTGAACGACGCCGAGAAGGTGCTGCCCGAGACCCGCGAGCGCGTGCTCGCCGCCGCCGCCGAGCTGCGCTTCGTGCCGTCCAGCGCCGCGCGCAGCCTGTCCACCCGCAGTACGCAGACGATCGGTGCGATGCTGCCCGACCTGCACGGCGAGTACTTCTCCGAACTGATCCGCGGCATCGACCTCGCCGCCCGCGCCCGCGGCCTGCACCTTCTGCTGTCCAGCTCGCATGGCGACGCCGACGAAGCCGCCGCCGCGCTGCGCGCGATGACCGGCCGCGTCGACGGCTTCCTGCTGATGTCCCCGCACGTGGACGAGGACTTCCTGCGCGGCAACCTGCCGGGCGACGTGCCCGTGGTGCTGATGAACACCCGCCTGGCCGGCCGCAGCCACCCGACCTTCCGCGTCGACAACTACGGCGGCGCCCGCCGCATGGTCGAGCACCTGCAGACCAACGGCCGCCAGCACATCGCGATGATCGGCGGCCCCGCCAGCAACCCCGAGGCGCTGGCGCGCCAGCAGGGCTACACGGACGCCGTGCAGGCCTCCGGTGCTCAACCGCTGGTGCTGCCGGGCGACTTCACCGAGGCCGCCGGCTGGCGCGCCGGCCACGAGCTGCTGGCGATGAAGCAACTGCCCGATGCGGTCTTCGCCTGCAACGACATGATGGCCGTGGGCCTGATCGCGGCCCTGCGCGAGAACGGCGTCCACGTCCCGCAGGACATGGCCGTCGCCGGCTTCGACGACATCCCCATCGCCCGCTACCTGAGCCCCTCGCTGACCACGATCCGCGTGCCGGTCGTCGGCCTCGGCACCCTGGCCGTCGAGGCCCTGGTCCAGCAGATCGGCGACAGCCACAGCGAGCCCGTGCTCGACCAGTTGCTGAACGTCGAGCTGATCGTGCGCGATTCCAGCCAGCCCCCGCCCTGATTCATTTCCCTCCCGCAACACCAATGAGCGTCTTACACCAACACAAGCAGCACCAGGAGACAAACGCCATGACCACCCGCTCCCATCCGAAGCCGCGCACGCTCGTGCGGCAACTCTTCGCCGCCGGCCTGCTCGGCGGCCTGCTCGTTGCGGCGCTGCCGCCGGCGCAGGCGCAGTCGTCCAACGCCACTGTTCGCGGCACGATCACCGCCGCTGGCGCGTCCGCACCGGCTGGCACTGAAGTCCTCGCCGTCAACAAGGCGAACGGCAACACCTACCGCACCAAGACACTGGCTGACGGCAGCTACGTGCTGCCGGGCCTGCAGCCGGGCAACTACGAAATCCGCGTCGGCGGCGCCAGCCAGGGCAGCCTCGTCAGCCTGTCGGTCGGCGAGAGCGCGACGCTGGATCTCACCAGCGGCACCGACCAGCTCTCCACCGTCGTCGTCAGCGGCAATGCACAGCGCCAGGGAGCGCGCGACACGCAGGTCAGCACGCTCGTCTCGAACAAGATGATCGAGAACCTGCCCCAAGCCACGCGCAACTTCCTCTCCGCCGTTGACCTGGCACCAGGCGCGCAGTTCGAGACGGCCTCCGACGGCAGCACCCACATCCGCGGCGGCGCGCAGAACCAGGACAGCGTCAACCTCTTCATTGACGGCGTGGGCCGCAAGAACAACATCCTGCGCGGTGGCGTCATCGGCCAGCAGAGTAGCCAAGGTAATCCCTTCCCGCAGGGCGCCATCGGTGAATACCGCGTGCTGACGCAGAACTACAAGGCGGAGTACGACCAGGTCACCTCGCTGGCGGTCACGGCGCTCACCAAGTCGGGCACCAACGAATTCCACGGCGAGGTCTATGCCAACCGCACGGGTTCCAACTGGCAAGCCAAAGATCCGATCGAGAAGAAGAACGAGGCGGCGGGCATTCCGCGCCCATCATTCTCACAGGTAGAGGAAGGTTTCTCGCTGGGCGGTCCCATCATCCAGGACAAGCTGCATTTCTTCCTTGCCTATGACGGCAAATCCATCGATCGCCCAATACAGGTCACAGGCAGAAACTTCGACAAGTTTCCTGGCTCTCCCGGCATCATTCCGCAACTCAAGGACGAGCTCGGCCAGTACACCCGCAAGTTCAAGGAGGACCTGCTGTTCGGCAAGCTCTCCGCCCAGATCAACGACGAGCAGAAGCTCGACGTGAGCTTCACCGTCCGTGACGAGCATGCCAATGACCTGCTCGGCACTGATGGCGTCTCTGCTGCGAGCACCGCGAAGGACACCCGGACCACGGAGTCGCGCCTTGACATCGCGCACGAGTGGTCACGGGGCCCCTGGCTCAACGAAGCCAAGATGGGTTTCGACAACTCGCGATTCAACCCGCACTCCGTCACGGGCCAGACCTTGTTCCGCTACAAGTACTCGCCGCCCACCTCCAACAAGCTCACCGATTCTCAAGACGTGATTTGGGTCGGCGGTTCGCCCGACGAACAAGATCGCAAGCAAGACGAAATCTACTTCAAGGATGACCTCACCTACACCGGTCTCAACGGTCACGTGATCAAGGGCGGTGCCCAGCTCAAGCTGATGAAGTACCGGCTGGGCGGCACGCAGTATGGTTCAGCCGCTGTCGACACCCTGATCAATCCGACCACCGGTCAGCCCTACTACGTCGATGGCGCTTGCACGGGCACCACCATCGACCCCACTGGCTTGAGCAGCGACCAATGCAAGATAACCACTGCCGTCAAGCCGGTCGACGTGAACTTCAATAACAAGCAGTACGGCATCTATCTGCAGGACGATTGGTCGGTCACGCGCAAGCTCGAACTCTCGCTCGGCGCGCGTTGGGACTACGAAGACAACATGCTGAACAACAGCTACGTCACGCCGGCCAGCGTTGTCGCGGCGCTGTTGGGACCGGACACTCGTGGAAGTGTCGCCGGCATTCCGGTGCCAGCCGGGCAGACCTACGCTCAATCGATTGCGAAGGGCGGCGTCGACATCAGCGAGTACATCGCCAACGGTAACGCACGCAAGGCCTACAAGGGCGCATTAGCGCCGCGTCTGGGCTTTTCCTACGACACGACCGATGACCGCAGCACGGTGATCTACGGCGGCTGGGGCCGCAGCTATGACCGCACGATGGCAAATGAAGCCCTGCAAGAGTTGCAGCACAACGCGCAGTTCAACATTGATCCGAAGAGCAGCGACATCTACCTGATCAAGAACAACTACAAGATGCCCTTCGCCGACCAGATCAGCCTTGGCGTGCGCCAAGCCCTGGGCGAATGGAATGCTGACATCGCGGTGACGCAACAGCATGCCAAGAACCAGTTCATCTGGTTCAGCGGCAACCGCGATCCGAACGGCGGATATGGCACTGCAAGCATCATCGACCCGCTGTTCGGCAACCCGGCAGGTCCCGGTCACAACCTGGTCCTTGGCGACACCGTTGGCCAGATCAAGACGACCAGCCTTTTCGTCAAGATCGAGAAGCCCTACACGGTCGCGAGCGGCTGGAGCGCCACGGTCGCCTACACGCACGCCGAGGGCAAGACGACCAACAAGGACTGGGGTGAAGACGACTTCGACTGGACCTACGGCAAGGGCACCCATGGCTGGAACCCGTCCTTGCTGCTGGCGCAGGACCGCCTGGTGGTGGCCGGCTTCACGGACCGCCTGCCCTGGGGCCTGGGGCTGTCCGGCAAATGGACCTTCGACACGGGCAATCCTCACAAGGTCACCGACTGCTCCCAGGGCTTCGACAAGTGCGTCTATCGCAAGGCCGACTCGGGCAACTTCAGCCAGTTCGACCTGGGCATGTCCAAGGACTTCAAGCTCGGCATCGGTGCGTTGCGCCTGCGCGCGGACGTTTTGAACCTGTTCAATCGCGCCAACTGGAACGCCTATGACGACTGGGTCGGCGGACCGGGCAATCCTCAGAACGCCCTCGGCGGGGACAACGCCAACTTCGGCTCAAAGCTCGGAGTCCGCGGCGACATGCGCACCTACAAGCTGACGGCCTCGTACAGTTTCTAAACCCGTAGCCCAGGGCGGCGAGTCGCCGCCCTCCTCCCATGACCGACTTCCTCCTGAACCGCCGCTCGCTGCTGATCGGCGCGGGCAGCGCGCTGCTCGCGGGCTCACGGGCCTTTGCCGACTCCGCCCCGTCCGGAGTCGCACAAGCCGCCTTCCTCGACGAACTCGAGCAGCGCACCTTCAACTATTTCTGGGAAACCACCCCGGCGAACGGCCTGACGCCGGATCGCTGGCCCAGCGAGAGCTTCTGCTCGATCGCGGCGGTTGGCTTTGCGTTGACGGCCTACATCATCGGCGCCGAGCGCGGCTGGGTCAGTCGGGCCTCGGCGCGCGATCGCGTGCTGACCACGCTGAAGTTCTTCCGCGATGCGCCGCAGGGCGAAGGCCGCAGCGGCTTTGCCGGCTACAAGGGCTTCTTCTATCACTTCCTCGATTCGAGGACCGGCACCCGCTTCAAGGACACCGAGCTGTCAACCGTCGACACCGCGCTGCTGATCGCCGGCATGCTGGCCTGCCAGAGCTATTTCGACGCCGCCACGCCGGAAGAGACGAAGCTGCGCGATCTGGTGGACGAGATCTACGGCCGCGTGGACTGGGCCTGGGCGATGGTGCGCAAGCCCTTCATCAGCCACGGCTGGCATCCCGAAACGGGCCACATCAAGTGGGACTGGCGCGCCTATGACGAGGCGCACTTCGTCTACCTGATCGCGCTCGGCTCGCCCACGCGCGCGCTGGGTCGCGACAGCTACGACGCCTGGGCCAGCGGCCTGCCGGAGGCCTGGGGCTCGGAATGGGGCCAGACCTTCGTGCGCTTCCCGCCGCTGTTCGGCCATCAGTTCACGCAGTGCTGGTTCGACCTGCGCGGCATGGCCGACACCTTCATGGCCGGCAAGGGCATCGACTATTTCGAGAACTCGCGCCGCGCCACCCTGGCCCAGCGCACCTACGCCACGGTGAACCCCAACGGCTGGCGCGACTACGGTCCCGACTGCTGGGGCATCACCGCCAGCGACGGCCCGGCCGACGTGACCCGCGTGGTCGACGGCAAGAAGCGCGAGTTCCACTCCTACGCCGGCCGCGGCGTGGGCGGAAACGTGTGGGACGACGGCACGCTGGCGCCCTATGGCGCAGGCTCGTCGATTGTCTTCACGCCCAAGGAATCGATCAGCGCGCTGATGTACATGCGCGAGAAGTTTGGCAATCACCTCTACGGCCGCTACGGCTTCGTCGATTCCTTCAACACCACCTTCCGCCTGGAAGACGTGAAGCTCGACAAGGGCAAGGTCGTGCCCGACCTCGGCTGGTTCGACACCGACCACATCGGCATCGACCAGGGCCCGCTGGTGGCCATGCTCGCCAACCATCGCGACCAGACCGTCTGGCGCGCGACCCGGCGCAACGCCCATATCAAGCGCGCGCTGCTGAAGGCCGGCTTCAAGGGCGGCTGGCTGTGATTCGTCGGCGGACCTTGCTCCAGGCCGCGGCCGCCGCGCCGCTGGCCGCCTGCGCCAGCGGCACGGGCCCGCTGCGCTTCTGGGCCATGGGCCGCGAAGGCGAAGTCGTCACCGAACTGCTGGAAGAGTTCAACCGCGAGCAGCCCGGCATCGAGGTGCAGGTCGAGCAACTGCCCTGGACGGCCGCCCACGAAAAACTGCTGACCGCTTTCGCCGGCAATGCATTGCCCGATATGGCACAGCTCGGCAACACCTGGGTGGCCGAGCTGGGCGCGCTGAACGCGCTGGCGCCGCTTGACGGCTTCGTCGCCACAGAGGGCAGCACCGTTGACCGCGCAGACTATTTCGACGGCATCTGGCGCACCAACGTCATCGACGGCCAGCTGCTGGGCCTGCCCTGGTACGTGGACACACGGTTGCTGTTCTATCGCCGCGACCTGCTGGCCCGCGCCGGCTTCAATCACCCGCCGCGCGACTGGACCGAGTTCCGCACCCAGCTTGCCGCGCTGCAGCGCATCGGCATCGCCCAACCGCTGATCCTGCCGAACAACGAATTCGAGCCGCTGCTGGCCCTGGCGCTGCAGCAGGACGAGCCCTTGCTGAAGGACGCCAACACCCGCGGCAACTTCGATAGCGCCGGCTTCCGCAAGGCGCTGGACTTCTACCTCGGCCTGATCCGCGACGGCTTCGCGCCGGTCGAGTCGGACCAGCAGATCGCCAACGTCTGGCAAGAGTTCGGCAAGGGCCGCTTCGCGTTCTACATCTCCGGGCCCTGGAACATCGGCGAATTCAAGAAACGCATGCCGGCCCATCTGAAAGACGCGTGGAGCACCGCGCCGCTGCCGGGGCCGACCGGGCCGGGCGCATCCACGGCCGGTGGGTCCAGCCTCGTCGTCATGAAGCACTCGCGCCGCCAGGCCGATGCCTTCAAGCTCATCGATTTCCTCAGCCGACCTGCCGTGCAAGCGCGCTTCTACACGCTGACCGGCGACCTGCCGCCGCGCAAGTCCGCCTGGGCAGCGATCGGTGCCGACCAGCGCACCCGCGCCTTCGCCGACCAGCTCGAGCGCGTGCGGCCCGCGCCGCCAGTGCCCGAATGGGAGCGCATCGTCAACGAGATGCAGCTGCGCGCCGCCCATGCCGCGGCGGAAGGCAGCTCGGCCACCCAGGCCGCGCGCGAGATCGACGCCAACGTCGATCGCATCCTCGCCAAGCGCCGCTGGCTGCACGAGAGGGGCCGCGCGTGAATCGCCAGAATCTCTCCGGCCTGGGCTTCGTGCTGCCGGCCCTGACCGTCATCGTGCTGTTCTTCGTGCTGCCGGTCTTCATCGGCCTGGCGCTGAGCCTGACCGACTTCGACCTCTACGCGCTCGTCTCGCTGCAGAACCTGCGCTTCGTGGCCTTTGCCAACTACTGGGAGCTGCTGCAGCAGCCGCTGTTCTGGAAGGCGTTGGGCAACACGGTCTATTTCGTCGCGGTCGGCGTGCCGCTGTCGATCGCGCTGTCCTTGGGCATGGCCCTGCTGCTGCAGTCGCCGCTGGCGCGCTTCAAGCCGCTGTTCCGCACGGCCCTGTTCGCGCCGGTCGTCACCACGCTGGTGGCCGTGGCCGTCATCTGGCGCTACCTGTTCCACACGCGCTATGGCCTGGTGAACGAAGCGTTGCAGACCTTCGGCCTGAACCCGGTCGACTGGCTCGGCGACCCGCACTGGTCGATGCCGACCATCATCCTGTTCGCCGCCTGGAAGAACTTCGGCGGCAACATGATCATCTTCATGGCCGCGCTGCAGGCCATCCCCGCCGACCTCTACGAAGCGGCCGAACTCGACGGTGCGCGCAGCTGGATGAAATTCCGCCACATCACCCTGCCCTCGCTGGCGCCGACCAGCTTCATGGTCGCCATCCTCACCACGGCCGGCTATTTCCAGCTCTTCGCCGAGCCCTATGTGATGACGCAGGGCGGGCCGCTGCAGAGCACCGTCTCGGTCCTCTACCTGATGTACGACCAGGGCTTCAAGTGGTGGAACCTGGGCCAGGCCTCGGCCGTGGCCTTCCTGCTGTTCGGCCTGATCGTGGTGGTGACGCGCGGCCTGATGCGCATGGCGAGGACGGCGTCATGAAGGCCAAGTCCATTGCCGTCAACCTCGCGCTGACAGCCGCCGCGCTGCTGGCCATCGCGCCGCTGCTGTGGATGCTGTCGGTCTCGCTGATGCGCCCGGGCGAGGCCAGCAACTATCCGCCGCCGCTGCTGCCCGCGGAGCCGAGCCTGGCGCGCTACACGGAGCTGCTGAAGTCCGGCGGCTTCGGCCGCGCCTTCCTCACCAGCCTGGGCCTGGCCTGCGCCGTCACGCTGGTGTCCACCCTGCTGAACGCGCTGGCCGGCTACGGCTTCGCCAAGCTGCAGTTCGCCGGCCGCGACAAGCTCTTCGCCCTGCTGCTCGGCGCCCTGGTGATCCCGGGCCAGGTCGGCATGCTGCCGCTGTTCCTGATGCTCAAGGAGATGGGCCTGGTCAACACCTGGGCCGGCGTGCTGGTGCCCTCGATGGCCAGCATCTTCGGCATCTTCCTCGTGCGCCAGTACGCGCTGGGCATGCCCGGCGAGCTGATCGAGGCCGGCCGGCTGGACGGCGCCAGCGAGTGGCGCATCTTCATCTCCATCGTGCTGCCGCTGATGACGCCGGTGCTGGTGACGCTGGCGGTGCTGACCTTCCTGGGCAGCTGGAACGATTTCATGTGGCCGCTGATCGTGCTGACCGATGGCCGGCTCTACACGCTTCCGATCGCGCTGGCCGCGCTGTCGCGCGAACACGTGCAGGACGTTGAGATGATGATGGCCGGCGCGGTGATCACCATCGCGCCGGTGCTGCTGCTCTTCCTGGCATTGCAGCGCTATTACATGCAAGGCCTGTTGATGGGGGGAGTGAAGTGATGGTGCTCATGACGATGCTGCTGGCGGGAGCCGCGGTGAACGTAGACCTGCATCAGCCCTGGCAGGCTGCGGCCTCCGACCAGGTGGAGTCGCGCGTCGAGGCCAAGGCCGACGGCCGCCAATGCCTGCACTACGACTTCAAGGGCGTGTCCGGCTACGCGGTGATGCGCCGCAGCTTGCCGCTAGATTGGCCCGAGGATTTCGAGCTTGCCGCCACCCTGCAGGGCCAGGGCGACGCCAATGCGCTGCAGCTCAAGTTCGCCGACGCCAGCGGCGACAACGTCTGGTGGCTCAACAAACCCGGCTTCGCGCCGCCGGCCCAGCCACGCACCTTGCGCGCGCAGCGCCGCTCGATGGACTTCGCCTGGGGCCCCGCCGAAGACCACACGCTGCGCCACACGCAGACGGTGGAGCTGGTCGTCGCCAGCACCGGCCCCGGTGCGCAGGCGGGCCGCGGCGTCGTCTGCCTCGGTGCGCTGAGTCTCGTGCCGCGCGCACCGCTGACCCAGCCGCCGCAGCGCCCGGTCCTGCAGCAGCAGGGCGCGCAGTTGCTGGTCGACCTCGGCCGCGAGCGCGACTTCAGCGGGCTACTGCTGCGCTGGGCCCAGGCGCCGGCCAAGTTCAGCATCAGCACTTCGATCGACAAGCGCCGTTGGACGCCGCTCGGCGCCGAGACGGCGAGCCACGGCCTCGATGCCCTCTTCCTGCCCGATGCCCACGCTCGCTGGCTGCGCATCACCGGTGAGCCAGGCATGAGCCTGGCCGAGCTGCGCCTGCCCAGCCCCGAGCCCGGCGCCGATGCCGATTGGCCCGACCGCAACGCGATGCTCGCCGACCTGGCCCGCCGCCTGCCCCAGGGCACCCTGCCGCGGGCCTTCAGCGGCCAGCAGAACTACTGGACCCTGGTCGGCGTGGACGGTGGTGCCGAGCATTCCGCGCTGCTGAGCGAAGACGGCGCGCTGGAGCTGGGCCGCGGCGGCCCCAGCCTGGAACCGCAGATCCGCATGACGGACGACAAGGGCAACAGCCGCTGGCTCGACTGGAGCCGTGCCGGCATCGGCCAGTCGCTGGCCAGCGGCGAGTTGCCGCTGCCCAGCGTCCACCTCGTCTGGCCGGGCCTGCAGCTGGACGTCACGGCCGCCGCCGACGGCTCGTCCACCGCGCCGCGCCTGCTGGCCCGCTACACGCTGCGCAACACCGGCAAGACGGCGCTGGCGCTGGACATGCAGTGGCTGCTGCGCCCCTGGCAGGTCAATCCGCCGCAGCAGTTCCTCAACACGCCGGGCGGCTTCAGCCCGATCCGCCAGCTGGCGTGGAACGGACAAGACCTGACCCTGAACGGACAGCCGGCGATCCGCCCGATGTTCAAGCCCGACGCCGTGCGCGCGCTGGCCGGCAGTGTGGACCGCGAGGCGCTGCAGGCGGCCGCACCCTTGACGACCGATCTGCGCGACGCCGACGGCCTCGTCTCCGCCGCCCTCGCCCGCTCGCTGCAGCTCGCCCCCGGCGAATCGCGCGTGCTGGACTTCGCCATGGCGCTCGCGCCGCGCACGAAGCTGGACGGCGCGGCCGGCTTCGACGCCATCGAGCAGGCCTGGCAGCAACGCCTGGGCAGCTTGAAGCTGACCCTGCCGCCCGGCAACGAGGCACTGGCCCGCACGATCAAGACCACCTGGTCGCAGATGCTGCTGTCGCGCGAAGGCGCCGCGTTGCGCCCCGGCACGCGCGCCTACGGCCGCAGCTGGATCCGCGACGGCGCGATGATGGCCGAGGCCCTGCTGCGCGTCGGCGAGACGGCCGCCGCGCGCGACTTCATCGACGGCTTCGAGCCGCAGATCTTCGCCAGCGGCAAGGTGCCCTGCTGCATCGACCGCTTCGGCGCCGACCCGGTGGCCGAGAACGACAGCCACGGCCAGTACCTGTTCGCCGTCGCCGAGGTCTGGCGGTACACGCACGACAAGGCCTGGCTCGCCCGCCACTGGCCACGCGTGCAGAAGGTCGTCGCCTACATGGACAAGCTGCGCGCCAGCACGCTGGGCCCGGACACGCCGCCACAGGCCCGCGGCCTGATGCCACCCTCGATCAGCCACGAAGGCTATTCGGACAAGGCCGCCTACTCGTTCTGGGACGACTTCTGGGCCCTACGCGGCTACAAGGACGCGGTGCAGATCGCCGAGGCGCTGGGCCAGGACGCCGGCCCCTTCGAGCGCTCGCGCGATGCCTTCGCCGGCTCGCTGGCTGCCGCCGTGCGCAACACCGCCGCCGTGTTCAAGCTCGACACCCTTTCCGGCGCCGCGGACCGCGGCGACTTCGACCCGACCTCCAGCACGATGGCGCTGGACCCGGCCCAGGCCGCGGACCTGCTGCCGCCCAAGCTGCTGGCCAACACCTTCGTCCGCTACACCGAATCGGCACTGGCCCGCGCCGACGGCACCCGCCCGCAACGCGACTACACGCCCTACGAGCTGCGCACCATCGGCGCGCTGGTCCGACTCGGGCAGGCCGACGACGCGCAGGCCCTGCTCCAGTTCTTCTTCAAGGACCAGCGGCCGGCCGCCTGGCACCAGTGGGCCGAGGTGGTGATGCGCGAGCCGCGCGAGCCAAAGTTCCTCGGCGACATGCCGCACGCCTGGGTCGCCTCCGATTTCCTGCGCTCCGCGCTGGACCTGTTCGCCTACGAGCGCGAAAGCGACGGCGCCCTGGTGCTCGGCGCCGGCATCAGCGCGCCGATGCGCCTGGCCGGCGACGTCGGCATCGCCGGGCTGCGCACCCACGGCGGCCGGCTCGACTGGACGCTGCTGCGCACGCAGACCGGCTGGCGACTGGCGATCGAGCAGCGCCCGGCCGGCACGCCGCTGCGCCTGGCCTGGCCCGATGGCGAATTGCCCCGCGCCCGGCTGAACGGCCAGACGATGAAGTGGGAAGGCCGCGAACTGCCCATCCCCGCCGAGGCCCGCAGCATCGAATTCGATTGAGAGATCAAGGAGGAAGAACAATGACGAACCGCCGCGAGACCCTGGTCGTGCTGGCCGCCGGCGCCATGCTCGGCGCCTGCGCCGCGCCGCCGGCACCGAATGCAGCGAGCCCCGCCCGTCCGCCGCTGCCGGCGGGCCTGCAGCCGGGCCGCCAGATGATGCTGAGGATCGACGGCATGCCGCTGTCGCGCATGTGGGTCTGGCTGCCGGCCGACTACCTGCAGGCCGAGCGCCCGTGGCCCCTGGTCGTGTTCCTGCACGGCTCGGGCGAGCGAGGCACCGAGCTCGACGCCGTGCTGCGCAACGGCCCGCCGATGCATGCCGCCAAGGGCGACCAGGCACCCTACCCCTTCGTGCTGGTGAGCCCGCAACTGCAGGACGATCGCGAATGGGAGCCCGACGAGCTGCACGCGCTGCTCGACGCCTTGAAGACGCGCTTCTACGTCGATCCGCAGCGCTGCCTCGGCACCGGCCTCTCGCTGGGCGGGCATGGCGTCTGGAACTGGGCGACGCGTCACCCGAACGATCTCGCCGGCATCGCCCCCGTCTGCGGCCATGGCGACCCCGCCCGCGTGGCCGCCATGCGCAAGGTGCCCGTGCGCGCCTACCACGGCGACCGCGACGACGTCGTGCCGCTGGCCGACCAGCAAGCCTGCGTCGATGCCCTGCGCGCCGCAGGCGGCACGGTCGAGTTCACCATCTATCCGGGCGTGAACCACGGCTCCTGGATTCCGGCCTACCAGGACCCCGGGCTCGTCCCCTGGCTACTCGCGCAGAAGCGCGCAGGATAAACACGATGGCAGCAGTACACACCCTCTCCAACCGCGCCGGCCTCCGCTTCGAACTCGACGCCGGCCACGGCGCCGCACGCCGCCTGCTGGCCGGCGATGCCCAGCAGCCGCTGATGCTCAACCTCTTCCCCGGCAACGCGATCGAAGGCGGGCCGGCCAATGTCTGGCTGCGCCGCCGCGTGGCCGGCGGCAACTGGCAATCGGTGCCGCTGTTCGGCCCGCGTTCGCCGCTGGGCATCCACACGGCGGACGACGCGCTGGCGCTAACCCTCAGCGGCAGCTGGCAGGGCCTCTCCGTGCTCGCCCAGTGGCGGCTGGCGGAGGACGCGGCCGCCTGGTTCTGGCACGTCCGCATCGAGAACCGCGGCAGCGCCCCCTGCGAAACCAGCCTGATGCTGGTGCAGGACGTCGGCCTCGCCAGCCCGCAGACGATTGCGGTCAACGAGTTCTACGTCAGCCAGTACATCGACTGGCAGCCGCTGGCCGACGACGACCGTGGCTGGCTCTTGGCCGCGCGCCAGAACCAGGCCCAGCGCGGGCTCTATCCCTGGCTGATGCTGGGCTCGCTGGGCCATGCGATCTCCTTCGGGACCGACGCGCTGCAGTTCCACGCCAAGGCGCTGCACGAAGACCGCGAACCGCCCGCGCTGCAGCAGGGCCTGCCCGGCAAGCGGCTCCAGCACGAGCACTCGTTCGGCCTGCTGGAAGACGCGACCTACACCTTGGTGTCCGGTGCCGTCTGGCAGGGCGGCTTCTTCGGCGCGCTGCTGCCGCAGCACGAGGCGGCCAGCGGCGACGCGGACCGCGTGCTCGCCGCCGGCGCGCTTGCACTGCCCGAAGCTGCCGGGCCGGCTGCCGTGACGGGCGCCGCCCACGCCATCGCGCCCGCCGCCCTCGCGTCGCTGGCGATGCTGCCGACCCGCGATCTGCGCGATGACGAGATCGGCGCGCTGTTCGGCTCCGAGCGCCAGCAGACCGAGCACGGCACGGACGGCCGGCTGCTGTCCTTCTTCCAGGCCGAGGCGCGCCACGTCGTGCTGCGCGCCAAGGAACTGCTGGTCGACCGGCCGCACGGCCACGTGCTGCGCGCCGGGCAACACCTGACCCCTGACGAGCGCGCACTGACCAGCACCTGCTGGATGGGCGGCATCTTCCACTCGATGCTGACCCAGGGCCACGTGAAGCTGGGCCGCATGCTGTCCACCCAGCGCGGCATGCTGGGCTTCTACCGCAGCCAGGGTCTGCGCGCCTGGGTGCGTGCCGCCGACGGCGACGCCTGGCAGGTGCTGGGCCTGCCCTCGACCTTCGTGATCGAACCGCAGGGCTGCCACTGGCTCTACGCCCATGCCGGCGGCCTCATCGAGGTCAGCAGCAGCGCCGGCGACACGCCCGAGCGCATGGCGCTGACGCTGCGCGTGCTGGAAGGCGAGGCCCTGCAGTTCACCTTGAGCCTCGATGCCCGCAACGATGACGACGACTCCGGCCCCGGCCTGCCGCTGGGCGCCAGTGCCTGCCCTGGCGGCTGGCGCCTCAGTGCGCCGGCCAGCAGCGAACTCGCCAAGCGCCTGCCCGGCGCAGCGCTGCGACTGGAGGCGACGGCCGAATCCGTCGCGCTGGACGGTCTGTTCGGCCTGCGCTTCGCCGCCACGCGCGAAGCGCACCTGAGCCTGATCGCCGAACAGTCCGCCGCCGACCTCGACGCCAAGCCGCAGATCGGCCTGCCGGCCCTGCCGGCCTTGAGCGGCCCTGCCGAGGCCGCACCGCTGGCGACGATGCTGCCCTGGCTGGCGCAGAACGCCCTCGTCCACTACCTCGCGCCGCGCGGCCTGGAGCAGTACTCCGGCGGCGGCTGGGGCGTGCGCGACGTGTGCCAGGGTCCGCTGGAGATGCTGCTGGCGCTGGGCCGCACGGCGCCCGTGCGCGACCTGCTGGTGCGCGTCTTCAGCGCGCAGAACGCTGATGGCGACTGGCCGCAGTGGTTCATGTTCTTCGCCCGCGACGCCGAGATCCGCGCCGGCGACTCGCACGGCGACATCGTCTTCTGGCCGCTGCTGGGCGTGGCCCGCTACCTGATCGCCAGCGGCGACGCCACGCTGCTGGACGAGCCCCTGCCCTATCACGACGCGCCGGCCGAGCCGCTGCGCGCCCACATGCGGCGCGCGCTGAACCTGATCGCGCGCCGCATGATCCCGGGCCGCGGCCTCGTGGCTTATGGCCATGGCGACTGGAACGACGCGCTGCAGCCGGCCGACCCGGCGCTGCGCGAATCGCTGTGCAGCGCCTGGACCGTCACTCTGCATGCCCAGATGCTGACGACCTTGGCCGAGGCCTACGAGCACCTGGATCTGGCGACGGACGCCGCCGGGCTGCGCGCCCAGGCGGACGAAGTCAAGGCCGCCTTCCAGCGCGAGCTGGTTCGCGACGGCATCGTCACCGGCTATGCGCACTTCCCGCCGGGCGGCGACAGCGCACTGTGGATCCACCCGAGCGCGCCCACCGCCGGCCTGCACTACAGCCTGCTGCCGATGATGCATTCGGTGCTGGAGAACCTGCTGACGCCCGCGCAGGCCGCCGCCCAGGCCGATGCCATCGACCGCCACCTGCAGGGCCCCGACGGCGCACGCCTGTTCGACGCCCCGCTGCCCTATCACGGCGGCCTGATGACGCGCTTCCAGCGCGCCGAGTCGAGCAGTTTCTTCGGCCGCGAGATCGGCATCATGTACATGCATGCCCACCTGCGCTGGGCGCAGATGCTCGCGCACCTGGGCCGTGCCGATGCGTTCTGGCGCGCGCTGAACCTGGCGCATCCGATCCTGATCCGTGACCGCGTGCCGAGCGCCGGGCCGCGCCAGGCCAACTGCTACTACTCCAGCTCGGACGCCGCCTTTGCCGACCGCTACGAGGCCCACGCCGACTACGGCCGCGTGGCCCAGGGCAGCGTGCAGCTCGACGGCGGCTGGCGCGTCTATTCCAGCGGTCCGGGCATCATGCTGTCGCTGGTGATCAACCACCTGCTGGGCCTGCGGCTGGAGCAGGACACGCTGCTGATCGACCCGGTGATGCCGCAGGAGCTGGCCGGCCTGCGCGCCCGCGTGGCGCTGGCGGACTTCACGCTGGAGCTGCACTACCAGCCGGGCCCGCAGGGCGCGGGCGTGACGGAACTGATCGACGCACAGGGCCAGGTCTTGCCGTTCACGCGGCGCGACCATCCGTACCGGCCCGGCGCCGTGGCGATCGCTCGGCCGGCGGCGGGGAGCGTGTTGCAGGTCGAGGTGCGGACGAACTGACCGCCCTGTTGCTCATGGGCGCCAGCGGTCCGTGCTGACCAGGAACTCTTTCTCTACCTGGCGCCTCAAGCGCTCGATGTCACCCTGCTTCTGCATCTGCGCCAGCACGTCGCCCAGGCGCACCGCCAGCGCCGCGTGGCGCTGGTGCAGATAGCCGTAGACATCGACGGTGCCGAGCACGCCGGCTCGGGCGAGCGGCAAGGTGGCGAGTTCGGCATCGACAAGCGCGGACAAGATCGTCAGCTCCTCGTCGATGTAGAGATCGCTGCGGCCCAGCGCCACCATCTTGAGGCCGCGATCGGTCTCGGGCAGGCCGATCAGCCGGTTCACCGGCAGCACACGCGGCAGCTGCGTGGACGTCGTGTAGACGCCGGCCTTGTACGCCACCACGCCCTTGAAGTCCTTCAGGCTGTCCCAGCTCGAGATGGGCGGCAGCTCGCCGCGGCGCCCGACGGCCACGTAGGTGACCTCGAACAGCGGCACCCGCAGGCGCAGGATGTTCTTCGACGAATCGGCGTAGCTCAGCGGCCGGCCGCCCTCGCCGTCAATGCTGCCGCGATCCAGCTCGACGCTGGCGCGCGCGGCCGGGTAGTCGACGAAAGCGATGTCGCGCCCGACCCGCGCGAAAGCCTCGCGGTAGATCAGGCGCTGCCAGCGGCCGAGGAACTGCGTCTCGGGGCGGATCATCGCGAACACCAGCGGGCGCTCTTCGGCGTTCGCCTGTGCCACGGCTGCTGCGCTGCACAGCAGGCCCGCAATGGCGTCGCGCCGGTTCATCACCTCACCCCAGCGCCGCCACCACCTCGGGTGGCGCCTGCACCAGCTCGATCAGCACGCCCTCGCCCGCGATCGGGAATTCGTCATTGCTCTTCGGATGGATGAAGCAGATGTCGAAACCCGCCGCACCCTTGCGGATGCCGCCCGGCGCGAAGCGCACGCCGTTCTCCGTCATCCACTCGACGGCCTTGGTCAGGTCGTCCACCCAGAGGCCCACGTGATTCAGCGGCGTCGCGTGGACCGCCGGCTTCTTCTCGGGATCGAGCGGCTGCATCAGGTCGACCTCGACCTTGTGCGCCCCGCTGCCGATCGCGCAGATGTCCTCGTCCACGTTCTCGCGCTCGGAGACGAAGTTGCCGGTGACCTCCAGGCCCAGCACGTCGACCCAGAGCTTGCGCAGTCGCGTCTTGTCGGGGCCTCCGATGGCGATCTGCTGGATACCAAGGATTCGGTAAGGCTTCATGCGAACCTCAAGATCGGTTGATCGACCGCCAGGCTTTCACCGACCTTCGCATCGATCGCGGCCACGACGCCATCGCGCTCCGCCACCAGGATGTTCTCCATCTTCATCGCCTCGATCACCGCCAGCCGCTCGCCGGCCGTGACCTGCTGGCCGACGGCCACCGCCACCTGGGCCAGCAAGCCCGGCATCGGCGAGAGCAGCATCTTGCTGGTGTCCGGCGGCGCCTTGAAGGGCATGATCGCCAGCAGCTCGGCCGCGCGCGGGCTCAGCACATTGGCGACGACCGAACGGCCGCCGTGCTGGATGCGGTAGGCCAGCGGGTTCTTGGCCGTGCCACGGTCGGCTTGCGCGGTGAAGGGCCTGCCGTTGACGGTTCCGCTCAGCACGATGTCGTTCAGGCGCGAGAGGCAAGTGATCTGGTAGCTCCTGCCGTCGACGTTCACGGTGGCCTCACCCAGCGCGCCGGCGTACTCGGCAATGTGGATCGCATGGCGCCGCGCCTTGCCGCCGCCCTCGTTGACGACGGCCACATAGTCGCTCTCGATCTTCACCTCGTGGCCCGGCAGCTGGCCGCTGATGCCGGCCTCGCGCTCGCGCGCCTTGCGGCGGATGAAGCCGGCCAGCGCGATCAGGAACAGCGGGTCTTCGTGCGGCACGTCCTCGGCCTTGAAGCCGCCAGCGTAGTGCTGGGCGATGAAGCCGGTGTTGAAGTTGCCGCTCTGGAAATCCGGATGCGCCAGCAGCGCGGACTGGAACGGGATGTTGCTGCTGATGCCGCGGATCACGAAGCCGTTCAGCGCCTCGCGCATCTTCGCGATGGCCTCGGCGCGGTCCTTCCCGTGGACGATCAGCTTGGCGATCAT
Organism: Roseateles agri; assembly: GCF_034043675.1. Classification (NCBI taxonomy): domain Bacteria; kingdom Pseudomonadati; phylum Pseudomonadota; class Betaproteobacteria; order Burkholderiales; family Sphaerotilaceae; genus Roseateles; species Roseateles agri. Next base: position 392,241 of record NZ_JAXCLA010000005.1, read on the forward strand.
CGAGTCGTAGAACATCGGGATCTCGCCGCCTTCGTAGACGCCGGTGTCCACGCGCACGCCATGGCGCTCGGGCTCGCCCTGCACCATCGTCACCGCCGGCGGCTGGTACTTCACCAGGCGGCCGGTGGACGGCAGGAAGTTGCGGAACGGATCCTCGGCATTGATGCGGCACTCGATCGCCCAGCCATCGCGCTTGATGTCTTCCTGCTTGAAGGACAGCGGCTCGCCGGCCGCGACGCGGATCATCTGCTCGACCAGGTCCAGCCCGGTGATGCATTCGGTGACCGGATGCTCCACCTGCAGCCGCGTGTTCATCTCCAGGAAGTAGAAGCCCTGGTCCTTGCCGACGACGAACTCCACCGTGCCGGCGCTCTGGTACTTCACCGCCTTGGCCAGCGCCACCGCCTGTTCGCCCATCGCCTTGCGCGTGGCATCGCTGATGAAGGGCGACGGCGCCTCCTCGATCACCTTCTGGTGGCGACGCTGGATCGAGCACTCGCGCTCGAGCAGGTAGACGACGTTGCCCTGGCTGTCGCCCAGCACCTGGATCTCGATGTGGCGCGGCTCCTCGACGAACTTCTCCATGAAGACGCGGTCGTCGCCGAAGCTGTTGCGCGCCTCGTTGCGGCAGGAGCTGAAGCCCTCGAAGCATTCCTTGTCGTTGAAGGCCACGCGCAGGCCCTTGCCGCCGCCGCCCGCGCTGGCCTTGATCATCACCGGATAGCCGATGCCCTTGGCGATCTCCACCGCCTGCTCCGGCGACTGGATCGGCTCGTTGAAGCCGGGGATCGTGTTGACCCTGGCTTCGCTCGCCAGCTTCTTCGAGGCGATCTTGTCGCCCATCGCAGCGATCGAGTAGTGCTTGGGGCCGATGAAGACGAGCCCCTCTTCCTCCACCCGACGGGCGAAGTCCTCGTTCTCCGACAGGAAGCCGTAGCCGGGGTGGATCGCCTCGGCGCCGGTGCTCTTGGCCGCGGCGATGATCTTGTCGGCGACGAGGTAGGACTCGCGCGAAGGCGCCGGGCCCAGCAGCACGGATTCGTCGGCCAGCTCGACGTGGCGGGCGTCCTTGTCCGCCTCCGAATAGACGGCGACGGTGGCGATGCCCATCTTGCACGCGGTGGCGATCACGCGGCAGGCGATTTCACCGCGGTTGGCGATCAGGATTTTCTTGAACATGTTCTGTATCTCCTAACGCCTGATCAGAGCGGAATGTTGCCGTGCTTGCGCCACGGGTTCTCGAGCTTCTTGTCTTTCAGCATCACCAGCGAGCGGCAGATGCGCTTGCGGGTCTCGTGCGGCTGGATCACGTCGTCGATGAAGCCGCGCGCGCCGGCCACGAAGGGGTTAGCGAAGCGGGCCTTGTATTCGGCCTCGCGGGCGGCCAGCTTGACCGGGTCGTTCTTGTCCTCGCGGAAGATGATCTCCACCGCGCCCTTGGCGCCCATCACGGCGATCTCGGCATTGGGCCAGGCGAAGTTGACGTCGCCGCGCAGGTGCTTGGAGGCCATCACGTCGTAGGCGCCGCCGTAGGCCTTGCGGGTGATCACGGTCACCTTGGGCACCGTGCATTCGGCGTAGGCGTAGAGCAGCTTGGCGCCGTGCTTGATGATGCCGCCGTACTCCTGGGCAGTGCCGGGCATGAAGCCGGGCACGTCCACGAAGGTGATCACGGGGATGTTGAAGGCATCGCAGAAGCGCACGAAGCGCGCGGCCTTGATGCTGCTCTTGATGTCCAGGCAGCCGGCCAGCACCAGCGGCTGGTTGGCGACGATACCGACCGTCTGGCCTTCCATGCGGGCGAAGCCGGTGATGATGTTCTTCGCGTACTCGGGCTGCAGCTCGAAGAAGTCACCGTCGTCGACCGTCTTGAGCAGCAGCTCCTTCATGTCGTAGGGCTTGTTCGGGTTCTCGGGCACCAGCGTGTCCAGCGAGAAGTCGAGCCGCGCGGCCGGGTCACCGCTGGCGCGCGTCGGCGCCTTCTCGCGGTTGTTCAGCGGCAGGTAGTTGAAGAAGCGGCGCAGCATCAGGATGGCCTCGACATCGTTATCGAAGGCCAAGTCCGCCACGCCGCTCTTGGCGCTGTGCGTGGAGGCGCCGCCCAGTTCCTCGGCCGTCACTTCCTCGTGCGTCACCGTCTTCACCACCTCGGGGCCGGTGACGAACATGTACGAGGAGTCCTTCACCATGAAGATGAAGTCGGTCATCGCGGGCGAATAGACCGCACCGCCGGCGCAGGGTCCCATGATCATGCTGATCTGCGGGATCACGCCGGAGGCCATCACATTGCGCTGGAACACATCCGCGTAGCCACCGAGGGAGGCCACGCCTTCCTGGATGCGCGCGCCGCCCGAGTCGTTGAGGCCGATCACCGGGGCGCCGACCTTCATCGCCTGGTCCATCACCTTGCAGATCTTCTCCGCATGCGCCTCGGACAGCGCACCGCCGAACACCGTGAAGTCCTGGCTGTAGCTGAAGGCCAGGCGGCCGTTGATCATGCCGTAGCCGATCACGACGCCGTCGCCGGGGATCTTGTTGTCGGCCATGCCGAAGTCCACGCAGCGGTGCTCGACGAACATGTCCCACTCTTCGAAGGTGCCGTCGTCGAACAGCAGCTCGAGCCGCTCGCGCGCGGTCAGCTTGCCCTTGGCGTGCTGGGCGGCGATGCGCTTCTCGCCGCCGCCGAGACGGGCCTTCGCGCGCATCTCTTCGAGGCGCTGTTGGATGTCATGCATGAGAGGTGTCTCCGGAGGAAAACTTGTTCAACAGCAGGCGGGCTGCCGTGGACGGTGCCAGCGTACCGCCAAGGACCTGCGATGTGATGTCGGCCAGCACCGCGCGCACCGCGGGGGCCTGGGAAAACTGCTGGCGCAGGCCGGCGTGGATGCGGTCCCACATCCAGGCCTGCGCCTGGTGCTGGCGCTTGTGGGCGAGGCGGCCGTTGGCGGTCTCCAGCGCGCGGTACTCGCCGACGGCGTTCCAGAACTGATCCAGTCCCTGCGATTTCAGGGCACTGAGCTGCATCACGCGCGGGTGCCAGGTCTTGCCCTCGTGCGGATCGTGGCCATGGAAGCCGTAGAGCCGCAGCGAGGACGTGATCTGCGCCTGCGCGCGCGTGGCGGCGGCGGCGTCGATGTCGGCCTTGTTGATGACGATCAGGTCGGCCAGCTCCATCACCCCCTTCTTGATCGCCTGCAGGTCGTCGCCGGCATTGGGTAGCTGCAGCAGGCAGTACATGTCCGTCATGCCGGCCACGGCCGTCTCGCTCTGGCCGACGCCGACCGTCTCGACGATGACGACGTCGTAGCCCGCCGCCTCGCAGACCAGCATCGCCTCGCGCGTCTTCTCGGCCACGCCGCCCAGCGTGCCGCCGCTGGGGCTGGGGCGGATGTAGGCGCGTTCGTCCATCGACAGACGCTCCATGCGCGTCTTGTCGCCGAGGATGGAGCCGCCGGAAACGCTGCTGGACGGATCGACCGTCAGCACCGCCACCCGGTGGCCCCGCTCGATCAGGAACAGGCCCAGCGCCTCGATGAAGGTGCTCTTGCCCACGCCGGGCACGCCGGAGATGCCAAGGCGCAGGGACTTGCCGGTGTGCGGCAGCAGTTCGGTCAGCAGCGCATCGCCCTCCGCGCGATGGTCCGCGCGGGTTGATTCCAGCAAGGTGATGGCCTTGGCGATGGCGCGGCGCTGGCCGGCGAGGATGTCCTCGATGCGGATCATCGCGGTGCGCTCCAGCGGTACTGGATGTCGAACTCTTCCTCGGCGATCGGCACGAAGCCCTCGCGCAGGTAGAAGCGGTTCGCGTCGCTCTGCTTCAGCGCATGCAGCACGACGTCCCGGCCATGGCTCTTCACCCAGGCCATGGCCCAGGCGCCGGCGCCGCAGCCCTGCTCGCCCGGCCGCAGGTAGAGATGCTTCAGGTTCAGCAGTTCGCCCTCGGGCAGCAGGGTCAGGAAGCCGATGCGATCCGCGCCGCGGCAGATGTGCCGCATGCAGGACGGATCGAAGCCATCCGCCAGGCGCGCGCGCGAGCGCTCGGGGTCGAAACGGCCGAGCCGCTCCAGGCTTTCGCGCATCGCGGCCATGCGCAGTTCGTGCAGTGCATCGAAATCTTCGGAGCGGACGGGTTCAAGGCTCAGCATCGGGAGCATTCTGAGGTCTGCCCGATCAAGCCACCGCCATCCGAATCTGCTCCAGCACGTCCTTCGCGCTCGCCGGGATCGGCGTGCCGGGGCCGTAGATGCCTTTGACGCCGGCCTCGTACAGGTAGTCGTAGTCCTGCGCCGGGATCACGCCGCCGACGAAGACGATGATGTCGTCCGCGCCCTGCTCGCGCAGCGCCTTGATGATGGCCGGCACCAGGGTCTTGTGACCAGCGGCCAAGGTGGACACGCCGACCGCGTGGACGTCGTTCTCGATCGCCTGACGGGCGCATTCCTCGGGCGTCTGGAACAGCGGGCCCATGTCGACGTCGAAGCCGAGGTCGGCGTAGGCGGTGGCCACGACCTTGGCGCCGCGGTCATGGCCGTCCTGGCCCAGCTTGGCGATCATCACGCGCGGGCGGCGGCCCTGGTCATCCGCGAAGAGCTTGATCTCGTCCTGCAGCTTGGCCCAGCCTTCGGCCGAGTCGTAGGCCGCGGCATAGACGCCGCTGACCTTCTGCGTGTCGGCGCGGTGGCGGCCGAACTCGGCCTCCAGCGCATCGCTGATCTCGCCGACGGTGGCGCGCAGCCGGATCGCCTGGATCGACAGGTCGAGCAGATTGCCTTGGCCGGCCTTCGCGGCCTCGGTCAGCGCGGCCAGGGCGGCGGCCACCGCCGTCGCATCGCGGGTGGCCTTGATCGTCTTGAGCCGCTCGATCTGCCCATCGCGCACCTTGACGTTGTCCACGTCGAGGATCTCGATCGGGTCCTGCTTCGCGAGCTTGTATTTGTTGACGCCGACGATCACGTCCTTGCCCGAATCGATGCGCGCCTGCTTCTCGGCCGCGCTGGCCTCGATCTTCAGCTTGGCCCAGCCGGAGTCGACGGCCTTGGTCATGCCGCCCATCGCCTCGACCTCTTCGATGATGGACCAGGCCTTGTCCGCCATGTCCTGCGTCAGCTTCTCCATCATGTAGCTGCCGGCCCAGGGGTCGACGACGTTGGTGATGTGGGTCTCTTCCTGGATGATCAACTGCGTGTTGCGGGCGATGCGCGACGAGAACTCCGTCGGCAGGGCAATCGCTTCATCGAGCGAATTCGTGTGCAGGCTCTGCGTGCCGCCGAAGACCGCCGCCATCGCCTCGATGGTGGTGCGCACGACGTTGTTGTATGGGTCCTGCTCGGTCAGGCTCCAGCCCGAGGTCTGGCTGTGCGTGCGCAGCATCAGGCTCTTCGGGTTCTTCGCATCGAAGCCCTTCATGATCCGGCACCACAGCAGGCGCGCGGCCCGCATCTTGGCGATCTCCAGATAGAAGTTCATGCCCACAGCCCAGAAGAAGGACAGCCGGCCGGCGAAGTCGTCCACGTCCATCCCCTTGGCGATGGCCGTCTTCACATACTCCTTGCCGTCCGCCAGCGTGAAGGCCAGTTCCAGCGCCTGGTTCGCGCCGGCCTCCTGCATGTGATAGCCGCTGATGCTGATCGAGTTGAACTTCGGCATGTTCTTGGCCGTGTACTCGATGATGTCGCCGATGATCTTCATCGACGGCTCCGGCGGGTAGATATAGGTGTTGCGGACCATGAACTCCTTGAGGATGTCGTTCTGGATCGTTCCGCTCAGCTGCGCCTGCGAGACGCCCTGCTCCTCCGCCGCCACCACGTAGCCGGCCAGAACCGGCAGCACGGCACCGTTCATCGTCATCGAGACCGAGACCTTGTCCAGCGGGATGCCGTCGAACAGGATCTTCATGTCCTCCACCGAATCGATCGCCACGCCGGCCTTGCCGACGTCACCCGTCACGCGCGGGTGGTCGCTGTCGTAGCCGCGGTGCGTGGCCAGGTCGAAGGCCACCGACACGCCCTGCCCACCGGCGGCCAGCGCGCGGCGGTAGAAGGCATTGCTCTCCTCGGCGGTGGAGAAGCCGGCGTACTGGCGGATCGTCCACGGCCGCACCGCATACATCGTGGCCTGCGGGCCGCGCAGGAAGGGCTCGAAGCCGGGCAGCGTGTCGGCATTGGGCAGGCCGGCGGTGTCGGCCGCCGTGTACAGCGGCTTGACCGTGAGGCCCTCGGGCGTCGTCCAGTTCAGCGCCGACACATCGCCGCCGGGTGCGGACTTGGCCGCAGCCTTCAGCCACTGTTCCATCGTGACCGGCGCGAATTCCTTCGAGGACGCTTTTGAGGACGAATCAGACATGGAGCACTCCTGTAACGCGCCGCATCATAGCCGATGAATTATTCATAATTATAAATTCAGATCGCCTGCAGATCGTCTTACACTGGCGCCGCCATGAGCGCACCGACCGTCTCCGCCGACCCCAACGCCGCCACCTCCCTGGCGCCGCGCGCCCTCTATCAAGAGGTGGCGGAGCGGCTGCGCCAGCGGATCTTCGGCCGCGAGCTGGAGCCCGGGAGCTGGATCGACGAACTGAAGCTCTGCGCCGAGCTGGGCATCAGCCGCACGCCGCTTCGCGAGGCGCTGAAGGTGCTGGCCGTCGAGGGCCTGGTGACGATGAAGGTGCGCCGCGGTGCCTATGTCACCGAGATGTCCGAGCGCGACGTGCGCGAGGCCTACCAGCTGCTGGGCCTGCTGGAAAGCGACGCCGCCGCCCAGGTGGCCCGCCAGGTGAGCGACGCCCAGGTCGCCGAGCTGCAGGCGCTGCACAACGAACTGGAGAGCCAGGTCGGCCAGCGTGACGCCTTCTTCGCCACCAACGAGCGCTTCCACTTGCGCCTGCTGGAGATCGAAGGCAACCGCTGGCGCCAGCAGATCATCAACGACCTGCGTCGCGTGATGAAGCTGAACCGTCATCACTCGCTGTTCGCCCAGGGCCGGCTCGCCGACTCGGCCGCCGAGCACGCCGAGCTGATGGCGGCCATCGCCCGCCGGGAGCCCGAATCCGCCGCCCGGCTGATGCGCCTGCATTTCGAGAACGGCCTCGATGCCGCCGTCCGGCGCGGCAACCCTAGCGATAGCTAAGACCCGCCTCGGCGCCATCGCGCAATCCCCTGCGCCGGTGCTAACGCCGAGTTCACGTGGACAAGTTCACGTGTGCCGGTTCGTTACATTTATGAAACAAGGCGGCAAAGGAACACTTTTTGGGAAGATTCGGCAAGTCCCTAGAACCGTAGCATCCCGCTACCCTGAATCCGCCGTGCGTCCCGATGTCGTACCTCGCCAACGGCCCTGAAGCCACCTCCCGGCCCCGTCCTACGCGGATTCGGCCTGCCGTCCTACGGAACTTTTCCGCACTTCTCGCGCAGGTGAACGAACTTCCCTCAAGTTTGGGGGGCGCTGTCCGAAATACCGATGAACGAGCAAAGGCCTATCTGTGCCCTGTCCATGCCGGACCGGTAACAACAGTAAGCAGTTGTTTGGAATATGAGGGCCTGGATTCGCCGATTTCCTGACGGATCCATCACAAGACAGACACGTGTGCCGCCCAGGGAGGGCGAGTCGCGCGAACGGTACGCACAAAACTTTTACTGAGCGAGCTCCAAATGGCTTCAATCATCACCAGCCTGACCACCGCGCAGATCGCCCAGCTGTCGACCTCGACACTGGCGCACCTGACTTCGGCCGACTGGGCTGCGTTCAGTACCGACCAGATCCAGGCACTGACCTCCTCCCAGGTCGGCAGCCTGACCTCGGCGGCCTTCAGCTTCATCAATACCCAGCAGTTCGGCGCGTTCGTCTCGCAGGACCTGATGGCGATCAACACGCTGGCGCTGAAGACGCTCAGCAGCGGCCAGCTCGGCGCGCTGGGCTCCGACCAGGTCGGCGCCTTCAAGACCTCGCAGATCCAGGCGCTGACGACCGCGCAGATCGCCGCCATGGGCAGCGACACGCTGAACGCCCTGACCAGCAGCCAGATCCCCGCGCTGACCAGCGCCCAGATCGGCTCGATCGGCACGTCCCAGATCAGCACGATGACGACCGAGGACATCGTTGCCCTCGGCTCCTCCGGCATCAAGGCACTGAAGTCCAGCCAGATCGGCGCGCTGACGACCGACGGCATCGTCGCCCTGACGACGGCCCAGGCCGCCGCGCTGACCTCCGCGCAGGTCGCGGGCCTGAAGAGCGATCAGATCGCCAACCTACAGACGGACGACCTGCGCGCGCTGAACAGCGCCGCGCTGCGCTCGCTGGGCAGCGCCCAGCTCGCCGCACTCGACAGCGACCAGGTCGGCGCGCTGACGACCGCCCAAGTCCAGCAACTGACCACCGCCCAGATCGCCGGCCTCGGCAGCGATGACCTGAACGCGCTGACCAGCGGCCAGATCGCCGTGCTGACCAGCGCCCAAGTGGCCTCGATCGGCACCGCGCAGATCGCCACGATGACGACGGAAGACGTCGTCGCTCTCGGCTCCGCCGGCGTCAAGGCACTGGGCTCCGCGCAGATCCATGCGCTGACCACCGACGACATCGTTGCCCTGACCACCGGCCAGGCCGCCGCACTCAGCTCGGCCCAAGTACAGGGCCTGACGACCGACCAGCTCGCCAATCTCGGTACCGACGATCTGCGTGCCCTGAACAGCGCCGCCCTGCGTTCGCTGACGAGCGCCCAGCTTGCCGCGCTGGACAGCGACCAGATCGGCGCACTGACCACCGCCCAGGTCCAGCAGCTGACCACCGCGCAGATCGCCGGCCTCGGCAGCGACGACCTGAACGCGCTGACCAGCGGCCAGATCGCCGTGCTCACCAGCGGCCAGATCGCCGCCATCGGCACCGCCCAGATCGCCACGATGACGACCGAAGACGTCGTCGCCCTCGGCTCCGCCGGCATCAAGGCACTGGGCTCGGCCCAGGTCCATGCGCTGACCACCGATGACATCGTCGCCCTGACCACCGGCCAGGCCGCCGCACTGAGTTCCGCCCAGGTCCAAGGCCTGACGACCGACCAGATTGCCAACCTCGGCACCGACGACCTGCGCGCACTGAACAGCGCCGCGCTCCGCTCGCTGGGCAGCGCCCAGCTCGCCGCACTCGGCAGCGACCAGGTCGGTGCGCTGACGACGGCCCAGGTCCAGCAACTGACCACCGCCCAGATCAACAGCCTCGGCAGCGACGACCTGAACGCCCTGACCAGCGGCCAGATCGCCGTGCTGACCAGCGCCCAGGTGGCCTCGATCGGTACCGCGCAGATCGCCACAATGACGACGGAAGACGTCGTCGCCCTCGGCTCCGCCGGCATCAAGGCGCTGAACTCGGCGCAGATCCACGCACTGACCACCGACGACGTCGTTGCCCTGACCACCGGCCAGGCCGCAGCACTCAGCTCCGCCCAGGTGCAAGGCCTGACGACCGACCAGCTCGCCAACCTCGGCACCGATGACCTGCGTGCGCTGAACAGCGCCGCCCTGCGCTCGCTGGGCAGCGCACAGCTGGCCGCGCTCGACAGCGACCAGGTCGGCGCGCTGACCACCGCTCAGGTCCAGCAGCTGACCACCGCTCAGATCGCAGGCCTCGGCAGCGACGACCTGAACGCCCTGACCAGCGGCCAGATCGCCGTGCTCACCAGCGCCCAGATCGCCGCCATCGGCACCGCGCAAGTGGCCACGATGACGACCGAAGACGTCGTCGCCCTCGGCTCCGCCGGCATCAAGGCCTTCAGCTCCAACCAGATCCACGCGCTGACGACGGACGACATCGTCGCCCTGACGACGGGCCAGGCCGCCGCGCTCAGCTCCGCCCAGGTGCAGGGCCTGACGACCGACCAGCTCGCCAACCTCAGCACCGACGACCTGCGTGCGCTGAACAGCAACGCCCTGCGTAGCCTCGGCAGCGCCCAGCTCGGCGCGCTCGACAGCGACCAGATCGGCGCGCTGACCACCGCCCAGGTCCAGCAGTTGACCACCGCCCAGATCCACGGCCTCGGCAGCGACCAGTTGAACGCGCTGACCAGCGGCCAGATCGCCGCGCTGACCAGCGCCCAGATCGGCTCTATCGGCACTGGCCAGATCGCCACGATGACGACAGAAGACGTCGTCGCTCTCGGCTCCGCCGGCATCAAGGCGCTGGGCTCGGCCCAGATCCATGCGCTGACCACCGACGACATCGTCGCGCTCACCACCGGCCAGGCGGGGGCGCTCAGCTCCGCCCAGGTGCAGGGCCTGTCCACCGACCAGCTCGCCAACATCGGCACCGATGACCTGCGCGCACTGAACAGCGCTGCCCTGCGCAGCCTGAGCAGCGCCCAACTGGCTGCGCTCGACAGCGACCAGATCGGCGCGCTAACGACCAGCCAAGTCCAGCAGCTGACCACGGCCCAGATCGCCGGCCTGGGCAGCGATGACCTGAACGCCCTGACCAGCGGCCAGATCGCTGTGCTCACCAGCGCGCAGATCGCCGCCATCGGCACCGCGCAGATCGCCACGATGACGACCGAAGACGTCGTCGCCCTCGGCTCCGCCGGCATCAAGGCACTGAACTCGGCGCAGATCCACGCGCTGACGACCGACGATGTCGCCAACCTCGGCACCGCCCAGACTGCGGTCCTGACCTCCGCCCAGGTGCAGGGCCTAACGACCGATCAGGTGCACGCGCTGACGACCGACGAGTTGCGCTCGCTGTCCAGCGGCGCGCTGCGCGGCCTGTCCACGGCCCAGATCGCCGCGCTGAGTTCCGACCAGATCGGCTCGCTGACCTCGGCGCAGATCGCCCAGCTGACGACGGCACCGCAGGTCGCCGGCCTCGGCAGCGATTCGCTGAACGCGCTGACCAGCAGCCAGATCGCCGCGCTGACCAGCGCCCAGATCGCTGCCATCGGCACCTCGCAGATCGCCACGATGACCACCGAGGACCTGCAGGCCTTCGGTTCCGCCGGCATCAAGTCCTTCAGCGCCAACCAGATCGGCGCGCTGACGACCGACGGCATCGTCGCCCTGACCACGGCCCAAGCCGCCGTGCTGAGCTCCGCCCAGGTCGCGGGCCTGAAGAGCGACCAGATCGCCAACCTGCAAACGGATGACCTACGCGCGCTGAACAGCGCCGCCCTGCGCAGCCTGGGCAGCGCCCAGCTCGCCGCGCTCGACAGCGACCAGATCGGCGCGCTGACGACCGCTCAGGTCCAGCAGCTCACCACCGCTCAGATCGCCGGCCTCGGCAGCGATGACCTGAACGCGCTGACCAGCGGCCAGATCGCCGTGCTGACCAGCGCACAGATCGCCGCCATCGGCACCGCCCAGATCGCCACGATGACGACCGAAGACGTCGTCGCCCTCGGCTCGGCAGGCGTCAAGGCGCTGGGCTCCGCCCAGGTCCATGCACTGACCACCGACGACATCGTCGCCCTGACCACCGGCCAGGCGGCGGCTCTCAGCTCTGCCCAGGTGCAGGGCCTGACGACCGACCAGATTGCCAACATCGGCACCGATGACCTGCGTGCGCTGAACAGCGCCGCCCTGCGCTCGTTGGGCAGCGCGCAACTCGCCGCGCTCGACAGCGACCAGATCGGCGCGCTGACCACCGCCCAGGTGCAGCAGCTGAGCACGGCGCAGATCAACAGCCTCGGCAGCGACGACCTGAACGCCCTGACCAGCGGCCAGATCGCTGTGCTGACCAGTGCACAGATCGCCGCCATCGGCACCGCGCAAGTGGCCACGATGACGACCGAGGACGTGGTGGCGCTCGGCTCTGCCGGCATCAAGGCTTTCGGCTCCGCGCAGATCCATGCGCTGACCACCGACGACATCGTCGCGCTCACCACCGGCCAAGCGGCCGCGCTCAGCTCTGCCCAGGTGCAGGGCCTGACGACCGACCAGATCGCCAACATCGGCACCGATGACCTGCGTGCACTGAACAGCGCTGCGCTGCGCTCGCTGAACAGCGCTGCGCTGGCCGCGCTGGGCAGCGATCAAGTCGAGGCCCTGACGACCGCGCAGGTGCAGCAGCTCACTACCGCTCAGATCGCCGGTCTCGGCAGCGATGACCTGAACGCCCTGACCAGCGGCCAGATCGCCGTGCTGACCAGCGCCCAGATCGCCGCCATCGGCACCGCGCAAGTGGCCACGATGACAACGGAAGACGTCGTCGCCCTCGGCTCCGCCGGCATCAAGGCTCTCAGCTCCAATCAGATCCACGCGCTGACGACGGATGACGTCGTCGCGCTGACCACCGCGCAGGCCGCAGCACTCAGCTCGGCCCAGGTGCAGGGCCTGACGACCGACCAGCTCGCCAACCTCGGCACCGACGACCTGCGTGCTCTGAACAGCGCTGCCCTGCGCTCGTTGGGCAGTGCTCAGCTTGCCGCGCTGGACAGCGACCAGATCGGGGCGCTGACGACTGCCCAGGTGCAGCAGCTCACCACGGCTCAGATCGCCGGCCTCGGCAGCGATGACCTGAACGCGCTGACCAGCGGCCAGATCGCCGTGCTGACCAGTGCCCAGATCGCCGCCATCGGCACTGCGCAGATCGCCACGATGACGACGGATGACGTCGTCGCCCTCGGCTCCGCCGGCATCAAGGCTCTCAGCTCCAATCAGATCCACGCTCTGACGACGGATGACGTCGTCGCGCTCACCACCGCGCAAGCCGCCGCGCTCAGCTCGGCCCAGGTGCAAGGTCTGACGACCGACCAACTCGCCAACCTCGGTACCGACGACCTGCGTGCGCTGAACAGCGCTGCCCTGCGCAGCCTGGGCAGTGCCCAGCTCGCCGCGCTGGACAGCGACCAGATCGGTGCGCTGACGACCGCTCAGGTGCAGCAGCTCACCACCGCGCAGATCGCCGGCCTGGGCAGCGATGACCTGAACGCCCTGACCAGCGGCCAGATCGCCGTGCTGACCAGCGCCCAGATCGCCGCCATCGGCACCGCCCAGATCGCCACGATGACGACCGAAGATGTCGTCGCCCTCGGCTCGACCGGCATCAAGGCACTGGGCTCTGCGCAGATCCATGCACTGACGACGGACGACATCGTCGCCCTGACCACCGGCCAGGCCGCTGCGCTCAGCTCCGCTCAGGTTCAAGGTCTGACGACCGACCAACTCGCCAACATCAGCACCGACGATCTGCGCGCGCTCAACAGCGCCGCCCTGCGCAGCCTCGGCAGCGCGCAGTTGGCCGCACTCGACAGCGACCAGATCGGCGCACTGACAACTGCGCAGGTGCAGCAGCTCACCACCGCTCAGATCGCCGGCCTCGGCAGTGATGACCTGAACGCGCTGACCAGCGGTCAGATCGCCGTGCTGACCAGCGCGCAGATCGCCGCCATCGGTACCGCGCAGATCGCCACGATGACCACCGAGGATGTGGTGGCGCTCGGCTCGACCGGCATCAAGGCGCTGAACTCGGCGCAGATCCACGCGCTGACGACGGATGACGTCGTCGCGCTGACGACCGCGCAAGCCGCCGCGCTCAGCTCGGCGCAGGTGCAAGGCTTGTCGACCGACCAGCTCGCCAACATCAGCACCGACGACCTGCGCGCCTTGAACAGCGCCGCCCTGCGCAGCCTGGGCAGCGCCCAGCTTGCCGCGCTGGACAGCGACCAGATCGGTGCCCTGACGACTGCACAAGTCCAGCAGCTCACCACGGCGCAGATCGCCGGCCTGGGCAGCGATGACCTGAACGCCCTGACCAGCGGCCAGATCGCTGTGCTGACCAGCGCTCAGATCGCCGCCATCGGCACTGCGCAAGTGGCCACGATGACGACGGAAGACGTCGTCGCCCTCGGCTCCGCTGGCATCAAGGCCTTCAGCTCCAACCAGATCCACGCGCTGACGACCGATGACGTCGTTGCTCTGACGACCGCGCAAGCCGCCGCGCTCAGCTCGGCCCAGGTGCAAGGTCTGACGACCGACCAACTCGCCAACATCAGCACCGACGACCTGCGTGCGCTGAACAGCGCGGCCCTGCGCAGCCTCGGCAGCGCCCAGCTCGCCGCGCTCGACAGCGACCAGATCGGCGCGCTGACCACGGCCCAGGTGCAGCAGCTGACCACCGCCCAGATCGCCGGCCTCGGCAGCGACGACCTGAACGCCCTGACCAGCGGCCAGATCGCCGTGCTGACCAGCGCCCAGATCGCCGCCATCGGCACCGCGCAGATCGCCACAATGACGACCGAAGACGTCGTCGCCCTCGGCTCCGCCGGCGTCAAGGCACTGGGCTCCGCCCAGGTCCATGCGCTGACCACCGATGACATCGTCGCGCTGACGACCGCTCAGGCTGCCGTGCTCAGCTCCGCGCAAGTGCAAGGCCTGACGACCGACCAGATCGCCAACCTCGGTACCGACGACCTGCGTGCCATCAACAGCGCCGCCCTGCGCAGCCTCGGCAGCGCGCAACTGGCCGCACTCGACAGCGACCAGATCGGCGCGCTGACGACCGCGCAGGTCCAGCAGCTGACCACGGCACAGATCGCCAACCTCGGCAGCGATGACCTGAACGCCCTGACCAGCGGCCAGATCGCCGTGCTGACCAGCGCCCAGATCGCCGCCATCGGTACCGCCCAGATCGCCACGATGACGACCGAAGACGTCGTCGCCCTCGGCTCCGCCGGCGTCAAGGCTTTGGGCTCCGCGCAGATCCACGCGCTGACCACCGACGACATCGTTGCGCTGACGACCGCGCAGGCCGCCGTGCTCAGCTCCGCCCAGGTGCAGGGCCTGACGACCGACCAGGTCGCCAACATCGGCACCGACGACCTGCGCGCCATCAACAGCGCCGCGCTGCGCAGCCTGGGCACCGCCCAGCTCGCCGCGCTCGACAGCGACCAGATCGGCGCGCTGACCACCGCCCAGGTGCAGCAGCTGACCACGGCGCAGATCAACAGCCTCGGCAGCGACGACCTGAACGCCCTGACCAGCGGCCAGATCGCCGTGCTGACCAGCGCCCAGATCGCGGCCATCGCCACGGCCCAGGTCGCCACGATGACGACCGAGGACGTGGTGGCACTCGGCTCCGCCGGCATCAAGGCGATGAGCACGAGCCAGATCGCTGCGTTGACGACCGATGACATCGTCGGCCTGACGACCGCGCAGGCCGCCGCGCTGAACTCCGCCCAGCTGGGTGGCATGACGACGGACCAGATCCACAACATCGGTACGTCCGACCTGCAGGCGATCACCAGTGCCGCGCTGAAGGGCATGACCACCGCGCAGTTCGCGGCAATGACCTCCGACCAGATGGGCGCGCTGACCAGCGCCCAGATCGCCGGCCTGGGCACCGCCCAGATCAGCGGCATGACCACCGACGCGCTGAACGCGTTCACGTCCACGCAGTTCTCCGGACTGTCGACGACGCAGCTCGCTTCGCTGACCACCACCCAGGTCGCGAACCTGGAAACGGCGGACCTGCAGGCGATCGGCTCGACCGGCATCAAGGCCTTCGGCTCCGGCCAGATCGGCGCGCTGTCGACGGACGGCATCGTCGCCCTGACCAGCGCCCAGGTCGGCGCGCTGAGCACGGCCCAGGTGACGGGCCTGACGACCAACCAGATGCAGGCCATCGGCACCGATGACATCGCCGCACTGAGCACCAACGCGGTCCACGCGCTGAGCACGGCACAGGTCGGCGCGCTGACCTCCGACCAGACCGGCCAGCTGACCGGCAACCAGGTCGGGGCGATGACATCGGGCCAGATCGGCGCGATGAGCACGGGCACCCTGGACGCCATGGGCACGGCAGCGTTCGCCGCCATGACCAGCGCGCAGATAGCCGGCCTCACGACCGACCAGATGGCCAACCTGGAGACCGACGACCTGCGGGCGATGACCCTGTTCGGCATCCGCGCCCTCAACAGCGCGCAGTTGGACGCGCTCGGCAGCACGCAGATCCAGTCGCTGACCAACCTGCAGGTGCAGTGGCTCAGCACGGCGCAGATCGCCAAGATGAGCACCGACGACGTCGAGGCCTTCACGTCGAGCCAGATCCTGGCGATGACGACGAGCCAGATCGGCGCGCTGACGTCCGACCAGTTCGCGACGCTGTCGACCGACTCGCTGCACGGCCTCAGCACCGGCGCGATCCGCGCGCTGACCGCGGGTGACCTGCACGCGCTGGGCTCCGACCAGATCGCCTCGCTGACCAGCACGCACATGAGCCTGCTGAACAGCGCGCAGATCCAGGGCATCGACACGGCCGACATCGCCGCGATCAGCACCGACGCCATCCACGCTCTGAACACGGCCGCCCTGCACAGCATGACGACCGATCAGATCCATGCGATGACCAGCGATCAGATCAGCTCGATGTCCTCGAGCCAGCTGATCTCGCTGACGACGGGCCACATCCAGGCATTCACGACCGACGACATCCACGCCCTGACGACGGCGCAGATCGCCACCTTCACGTCCGCGCAGATCGGCGCGATGACGACCGACCACTTCCTCACGATGGGCTCGGCCGACATCACCGCACTGACGACGGCGCAGATCGCCGGCCTCACGACGGCGGACATGTCGGTGATGACCAGCGACCAGATCATGGGCTTCGAGGTGGCGGACATCGCCAAGCTGGACATGAACCAGGCGAACGCGCTGGTGGCCAACACCACGGCGATGAGCGCGATGAACGGCCAGCAGCTCGATGCGCTGTTCCTGACCTCGCCGATCGTGCTGGACCTGGACGGCAACGGCATCCACACGCTGTCGGCCAGCAACGGCGTCAACTTCGACCTGAACAACACCGGCAACGCGCAGAAGTACGGCTGGGTGGGCAGCGGTGACGGCCTGCTGGCGATCGACCTGAACAACGACGGGAAGATCAACACGGGTGCGGAACTGTTCGGCACGGGCACGGTGCTCGCCAACGGCCAGCACGCGGCCAACGGCTACCAGGCCATGGCCGCACAGGACACCAACCACGACGGTGCGCTGACCGCCGCCGACGCACACTTCAATCAGCTGCGCGTCTGGGTCGACGCCAACCACGACGGCAAGACCGACGCGGGCGAGCTGAAGTCGATGGCGGACCTGGGCATCGTCGAGCTGGACCTGAACGCGAAGGCCTCGACCGCGACCGACAACGGCAACCTGGTGGGCTTGATCTCCGGCTACAAGACGGCCGACGGCGTCACCCACCAGATGGCCGACGTCTGGTTCGCCAAGGACGTGCAGCCGCAGACCAGCAGCGACACCGCCAGCAGCAAGGTGAGCCTGGGCGACGTGCTGGCCTCGCCGACGACCACGGCACTGCCAGGCGCCGCCGACCACGCGGCCGCCGCTGACCACGCCGCGGCAACCGCCGCCACAGCTGCCGCCACCACCACGGCCACGTCGCACCAGGCCCTGCTGGAGCAGAAGCTGCTGCAGGAAGAGGAAGAGCACAAGCAGCGCAGCAACCTCAACCCGCTGGTCTGATCGATCAGGAGCGCTTGAGCGAAACGGGCCCGGTTTTTACCGGGCCCGTTTTTCTTGGCGTCTCGCTGCCACAACGCCGCGAGAGCCAATCTCGCAGGTCGGCGCCGGCAGGCAATCAACTACAAACATAGTTGACAACCCGGCTGCGATTGATATTCTTCAACTATAGAAATAGTTGAAGAGGCCGATCACATGAAAGTTTCACTGACAGACCGTGAAGCCAACTTGATGCAGGTGCTGTGGGATCGCGGGCCGTCCCTGGTGTCGGAAGTGCGTGATGCCTTGTCGGACCCACTGGCCTACAACACCGTGCTGACAGTGCTTCGAACCTTGGAGAGCAAGGGCTATGTCGGCCACGAAGAGGAAGGCCGAGGACACCGCTACTTCGCGAGCGTCAAGCAGCAGGCCGCGCGCAAGAGCGCCCTACGGCACCTGACCGACAAGTTGTTCAACGGCTCGAGCGAACTGCTGTTCGCTCAACTTGTCACGGACAAGAAGTTGAGCACAGAACAGATCCAACGCATGCGCAAGCTGTTGAACGAGGCGACGGGCGACGGAGAAGCGTCATGATGGCCTGGGCGCTCTATGCCGTGCTTGTCGCAATGCTGATGGGGATCGCGGCCTGGATGGCGGAACGGTCGATGCGCCGCCAGGGCAAGGCGAGTCGCTGGGTTTGGCTGGCCTCCCTGATCGCGTCGGGCGCCTTGGCCGTGCTCGGATTACAGCCCGAGTGGTCTGAATTGCACTCGCCCGCCGTAGACACGCCATCCACCACGCGACAGGCACCAGACGCGCGCATGCGGGTCCCCGATCCGATCTTGCGCGTTCAGGCACAGGTCGAACGCCAGGTGCAAGTCCGGGCGCTGCAGATCAGTGAATTGCCTGGGTCCCGCTTCGTCGCCGCTGCTGGCTACGTCGGCCTCTCCGGTCTGATGGCCGCTGCGCTGGCCTGGAATGCCTGGACCCTGCGAAGGCGCATGCAGCAGTGGCGTGCGGCAATGTTGCTCGGCACACCCGTGCTGGTGGCTCCCGACGCCGGTCCGGCCGTAGTGGGCCTCCTTCGTCCGCGCATCGTGGTGCCGCAGTGGCTGCTGGACGCCACGGCATCGCAGCAGCGTCTGGTGCTTGCCCACGAGCAAGCCCACCTGGATGCGCGAGATCCCTTCTGCCTGGCAGCCGTGCTGATCTTGCTCGTCGCCATGCCATGGAATCTGCCCTTGTGGTGGCAGGTGAGCCGCCTGCGCCGCGCTATGGAAGTGGACTGCGACGCACGAGTGCTCGCTCAGGGCCATTCCTTGCGGTCCTATGGAGAACTGCTTCTTGCCGTGGGCCAGCGCCAGTCGGTTCGGCTGGGACTTTCCAGTTCGATGTCGACAAGCACGTCATTTCTCGAGCAAAGGCTGACCCTCATGTTCAAGCAACGAGGCCCCTCGCTGGCCGGACGCGTGGCTGCGTTTTCATTGGCAAGCCTGGCCCTGAGCCTGGCGGCTGCGGCCACTCAAATGGATCCTCCGGGGACGGCTTTGGTCCTGTCACCCGAGGCACTGACGGCACTGGATGGCGACTACCAGACCGCGGAACAGGAAGTGCTCCATGTCAGCCACGAAGGTCAACGCCTGTTCGTGCAGAGCACCGGTCGTCCGCGCGTGGAATGGCAGGCTCGCAGCGGCGGCGAGTTCGTCGCGCTGAACGGCCGACAGCGCGCCAGGGCACAGTACGACAGTGAAGGTCACGTGAGCCTGCTGAAGCTGCATCTTCACGGCATCGACCTGAGCGCCCAACGGATCTCAGAAGCTCAAGCGCTGAGAATTGCGGATGGGGTCGCGGCGCGGATTCGCAAGCAGACGGCATCGCCGGGCACTGAGGCAGCCGTGAGACGCTTCTTTACCCAGATTCTGATGAAGCCCGCGAATCTCGACGGCCTGAGCCCTCTCATGATCGCCGGCGTGCGGGAGCAGAACGAACGTTTGCGCCCGCAATTCGGCAAGCTCGGTGCGGTCCAGTCCGTCGAGTTCGCCGGCGTCTCGGAAACCGGCTACGACAAGTACCTGATGCGCTGCGAGCACGGCAGCGTGCTCTGGGACATCCTGCTCGACGCTGACGGCACCATCGCGCGAGTGAACTTCACCTTCCCGAATCTCTGAAACGGCGCCCCTGATGACCAAGCTCCTCGTGACTCTCGCCGCGGCCCTCACGTTCAGCGGCGCAGCATCGGCACAGACCGACCACTCCGGCGACCCCGATGCCGAGTTGACAGCGATCATTGCCAAGCTCGACCAGAAGCACTTCGACGCCTTCAACAACTGCGACACGGATACCTTGCTCGAGCTCTACGCACCGGACGTGGAGTTTTTCCATGATCTCAGCGGGCGTGTCCTGAATCGAGAGCAGTTCATTCAAGCCGTGAAGAAAAACATCTGCGGCAAGGTGCAGCGGCGACTGCTACCCGGAACGATGGAGGTCTATCCAATGGCCAAGATCGGCGCCATTCAGATGGGTCGACATTGTTTCGCCGAGCCAGGCAAGGCCGATTGCATTCAGCAAGGCCGGTACTACATCCTCTGGCGCTTCGACGGGACAAGGTGGCAGATCGCAAGGGTCTTCAGTTACGACCATCGGCCAATGGCGGGTGCTCAAGTACCCCAGCAAAGCAAGTGAATGTCGATGGCCTCTTATGCCTCGCGCGACGTCCGCTAGAGATCCAGCTTGATCTCGGCGCCTTCGGCGCGGGACACGCAGACGCACATCAGCCGCTGCTCGGCCTTCTGCTCGCTCGTCAGCACCTCGTCGCGATGCAGCGGCGTGCCGGACAGCACCCGAGTCGCACAGGTTCCGCAGTTGCCGATCCGGCAGGACGCCGGGACACGCACGCCCTGCGCCTCCAGCGCATCGAGGATGGAGGTCTGCGCCGGCACGTGGACGTCCCTGCCCGTTCGGGCCAGGTGTACCGTGATGGCCCGCTCCGCTGCGACGGCCCCGGGTGGGGCGGCAACGAATCGTTCGGAGTGGATCCGTGATTCGCGCAGGCCGTTCGCCCGGGCGGTGGCATGTACCTCGTCGACCAGGGTCTGCGGCCCGCAGACGTAGACCTCGTCGTCGACACCGAGGCCGGCGATGAGCGTCGGTACGTTCAGCCTCCGGCCCTCATCGCTGGCGTGGACATGGACGCGATCGCCGAAGGCCTCGACCAGTTCGGCCAGGAAGCTCGCTTCGCCGCGCGAGCGGCTGGCGTAGTGCAGCTCGAAGTCAGTGCCGCGAGCAAGCAGTTCGTGCGCCATGGCCTTGATCGGCGTGATGCCGATGCCACCGGCGATCAGCACCGCCCGGTGCGCCTGGGCCGACAGCGCGAACGAATTGCGAGGCCGGGAGCAGTTGAGGCGCAGGCCCAGCGTGAAGTCGCGATGGACTGCCTGCGAACCGCCCTTGCCTTCGGGCTCGACCTGCACCGCGATCTCATAGATGTCGGTCCGCGCAGGACTGGATGCGATGGAGTAGCACCGGGTCGACGACGTGCCATCGGCCAGCAGCAGCGGCACGTCGATGTGCGCGCCGGCGAGGACCGGCGGCAAGGGGGCTCCCGTGGCGCTGGCCAGCGAGTAGGCGCGCACCCTGGGCGTCAGTTCCCGCACACCGACGATCTTGAGGGCCAGGGGGCCGTCACCCAGGACCGACGGCTTGGCCGCCACCTGGCTCGCAGCGAGCTTCGCCCGCAGCTGCTGGACCTGGGCCTGCAAGGGCTGCACGAGCGTCGCGACCTCTGCCTCGGTGAAGCGCGGCGTGATGTGCTGCGGGCAGTTCCAGTCCCAGCCTTCGATCTTGATGACGAAGGCGCGTTCCACGGCGGCCGCGTAGGCGGGCTCGCGCACGGCGGAGATGACGCCGTCGTCATCCTCCCCAGCCTCCACCAGTTGCACCCGCCCCAGCAACTTCAGGCGGCGGCGATTGGGGTAGTCGACGACGATGATCGATATGCGGTCGTTGCCGAGCAGGTTGCCGACGCTCTGGTACTGGACATTGCCCCGGAAGTCGGCGAACGCGATGGTCTTGCTGTCCAGCACCTTCAGGAACCCTTTGGGACCACCCCGGTGTTGCACATAGGGCCAGCCGTTTTCGCTGACGGTCGCCTGGAAGAAGTGATCGGCCGCCTTGATGAAGGCGACCTCGCGTGCCGTCAGGGTGTCGCCCCTGTCGGCGGCCTCGTCGAGGAAGGCGTACTGCTCACGGCTCCCCATGCGAGCCTGGAAGGCCCGCACGGCGGGCGTGAAGGTGAGGTCTGAATAAGCTCTTCCCATGATGGCCTCCGACAGGTGTCCTGCAGTTCAGAGCTGGACCTTGGGGAAATCGATCTCGACCTGACTGGACTTGCCCAGGATGTTGGTGAGGAAGTTCAGCGCCACGTGGGTGATGATCTCGACAATCTGCGCGTCGCTCAGGCCAGCGCTGCGCACAGCGGCCACTTCCAGCGCAGACACATCGCCATGCTTCTCCATCAGGCTGCGGGCGAACTGCAGGACCGCGGCGGACTTGGGGTCGCTGCTGTCGCCCGCACGCGCGGCGGCCATTTCCTCGGCCGAGAGACCCGTCTTGCGCGCAATGGCCGTGTGGGCCGACACGCAGTACTGGCAGCCGTTCTGCTGCGCCAGGGCCAGCGCGATGCGCTCGCGGTCCAGCTCATCGAGGCTGCCGCCACCGGCGACGCCGTACAGGCCCAGGAAGGCACGCAGCGCCACCGGCGAGTTGGCGAAGACCTTCAGGAAGTTGGGCACCGTGCCCAGTTGCTGCTGGATGGCGTCGAACAGCGCTTGCTGTTCAGGCGTGGCGGAGGTGTATTCGACGACGTTGATGCGGCTCATGGTGATCTCCAGAAAGTGGATGTGTTGAAGGACGGATTGATGTTGATCTAATCCAAATTCATAGAGAATTCGCGCCGTGGATAAATGACTGTTTCCATTCCAGGAAAGATATGGACAAGCTCGAGGCGATGACGATCTTTGTGGCGGTCGTTCAGGAGAAGGGCTTCTCCGCGGCCGCGCGCAAGCTCGGGGTGTCGCCCCCGGTGGTCACCCGCGCCGTGAGCGACCTGGAAGCCGCCATGAAGGTCCGCCTGCTGGTGCGCACCACAAGGATCGTCACCGTCACCGAAGCGGGTGAGCGTTATGCGCAGGACTGCCGTCGCGTGCTCGCCGAGATCCAGGAGATCGAACAGGCCGCCACCGGCGCGCACGGCGCCGTGCGCGGGCGCCTCGTGATCACCGCGTCATCGATGTTCGGCCGCATGAGACTGGGGCCCGTCGTGCGCGGCTACCTCGAGCGCTACCCGGAAACGGAGATCGAGTGCCGCTACCTGGACCGCACGGTGAACCTGCTGAACGAGGGCATCGACGTGGCCATCCGCATCGGCGAGCTACCCGATTCCTCGTACCACGCAACACCGCTGGCGTCCGTTCGCCGCATCGTCTGCGCCACCCCTGAATACCTTCGCGAACATGGGACGCCAGCTCGCCCGGAGGAGTTGACGCACCACAGCGTCATCGCCGCGCTCAGCATGGAACCCGGCAATGAGTGGAAGTTCGTCAGCGGCGGCGAGACGCTCACTGCATCCGTCCGGCCGCGGCTTGCCACCACGAGCAACGACCACGCGATTCAAGCCGCGAGCACCGGCTTCGGACTGACGAGAGTCTTCGACTACATGGTGCAGGACCAGTTGGCCGACGGCCGATTGGTCGAGGTGCTGGAGAGCTATGGCCCGCCCGCCGTGCCGGTCAACGCATTGCAGATGCAAGGGCGACTCGCATCAAGCAAGGTGCGCGCCTTCATCGACCTGGCGATCGAGCATCTCCGCGGCAGTCCACTGTTTCCAAAACAGTAAAGGTCACTTCCGGTTCCTCGTCATTCCGTCTCAGCGGGGAATGATCGAGCATTTGCTCAGGGCTCCTCCATGGAGTGAAGCGCAATCCCGCGCTCCCCTGCAAGCTCAAGGAACTGCCATGACCTCCACACTCACCCGCACCAAGCGGCTCATGATCGCCGCGGCAATCTCGGCCACCCTGCCCCTGCTCGCCCAGGCGGGCACCGCATCGGAGCTGTACACCGACGCCTCCAAGGTGGTGCCCATCACGGAGCTGAAGTTCTACCAAAACAAGGAAGGACTCACCATCGCGAACGGCTGGGGCGACCCGGCAAACGGTGCCCACAGCAACTACATCAAGATGGCCGGCGGCACGGCCAGCGGCGTCCACACCCACACCGATTCGTACTACGGCGTCGTCATCGCCGGCGTCGTCGCGAACGAGGCGCCCGGCAGCTCGCAGGACCATCCGCTGCCGGCCGGCTCCTACTGGTACCAGAAGGGTGGCGAGCGCCACGTCACCAAGTGCGTCTCGCAGACGGAATGCCTGTTCTTCGTCACGTCGAAGGGGCCGTTCGACTACCTGCAGAGCAAGTGACTCAGGACACGGGAACGGGCAAGGGCTGCTTCAGCCCTGCCACTTCTCCAGGTACTTGCCGTAGCTCTCGGTCCAGTTGTTCGACGCGAAGCCGCCGCCGCTCTGGTGCGTGATCGACACCGGCCAGGTGGCCAGGCGCAGGCCCTTGCTGCGGGCACTGCGGCAGAAGTCCAGATCGTAGAAGTGGAACTTGAAGCGCGGATCGAACAGCACGCCCGCTTCGCGCAGGCGCGAGCGGCGCGCGGCCAGCAGCACGCCGTCCAGCAGCTCGCATTCGGCCGGCACCGGACCAAAGGGCGTCAGCTTGCCGAAGGGCATCTTGCCGTGGGCGACGATGCCGCTGAGGTTGGCGCGGTCGTCCCAGGCGAATGTGGTGTCCGGGAAGCACCAGGCCGGCTGCCTGGGCGCGATGCGGCGGTTGCCCGCCACGCCCAGCACGTCGAAGTGCATGAGGCCGTTGTGGATGCGGTCGGCGAAGAAGTAGTCGTCGAGCCAGACGTCGTCATGGATGAACACCAGGGCGTCGTCCGCAGCGCCGTCCTCGGCGAGGATGCGCGAGTTGTAGATCTCGGGCAGGCCGCGCGTGTTCTCGAAGGCGATGTGCGCGCGCAGGCGCGGGTCATCCACGAGCCGTCGCAGCGACAGGCCCAGCGCCGATTGCGCCCAGAACTCGTCCTCGGTCGAACGCGTGGCGCTGATGATCTCGATCATCGAATGCCCAGGCCGATCAGGCCGTCTTGCGGCCGACCAGCACGAACTGGAAGGCCAGCGAGTCACGCTCCGCCTGATCGGGGTCGGCGCCGCTGGCCTGTGCCATCGCGCGGATGGGCGCCATGTACTTCTCCTGCCCGGGGAAGGTGATGTTGCGGGCGATGAGCCCCTCCACCGTGTAGCCGGTGGACTGGAACATCTCGACCATCGTCATCCGCGAGAAGAAGCGGATGTGCGTGCGGTCGAACAGCCCGTCGTCCTGGTACTGCATCAGGCCGGCATTGACGCGGGCCTGGAAGCTCCAGTGCTGCGAGTTCGGAATGCAGGCGATGACCACGCCCTGGTCGGACAGTTGGTTCCTCACCTTGCGCAGCACCTGCCACGGGTCGCGCAGATGCTCGAGCACGTCGCCGAACACCCAGGCATCGGCCGCGCCGAACGCCTGCCAGCTGGCTTCGTTGAGCTTCTCGATGTCGGCCAGGATCGCGGTGCCGCAGACCTCCTTCGCGATCGCAACGTTGTCCTCGTCGATATCGACGCCGGTCCAGTCGGTCCCGGGATGGGTCTCGAAGTACTTGGCCGCCAGCGTGCCGCGCATGCAGCCGACTTCGACGACCTTGCGTGGTTGATGCTGCAACAGCAGTTGCAGGATCGTGTCGTTGAACTTGTCGTGGGCCGGGGTCTGCTTGATTGCCATGGTGTGTGGGGGTTCGTGGTGATCAGGCTGGGTGGGAGTGGCGGGCGCTGCGGCGCCGCGCCGGAACGCGGCGATCACCTGGCTGGCGCGTTCGTTGAAGCGCTGCAGGTACTTCTCGTCGCCGGTGTCCTTGTAAGCGCGCTTCAGCGCGTCGCAGGCCTTGGCATCGGCGCGGTACGCCGAAAAGATGTTCTGGTTGCCGGCATGCTGGCGGATTGGAATCGACACGGCGCGCCAGCCGCGGCGCGCGACCAGCGCCGACGCCAGCCCTTCGATCAGGAACACCTTGCGCATCACCTCGCCGGTGTACGAAGTGCGGGTGTTCAGCGCGGCGCTCAGCGGGTGGGCAGGATCCTCGGCGATCGCGAAGATCGCCTCGGCGACCTCGAGCCACTCACGCCAGAACGCAGGCCGCGCGACGAAGTAGTTGCTGTAGATCGTGTCGCGCTCGTCGTTGACCATCGAGCGGATGTCCAGCTGCCACGGCTTCGCATCGAGGATGGCCGAGTACAGGTCGAGGCTGCCGGGGGCGGTCGCATCGGAGCCGTAGTAGACGTTGCGGAACAGCGCGCCGACCTCGGGATGCGGGCAGCAGAAGATCAGGTCAACATCCGGCGACTGCTGCGCCACCGCGTCGGCGAACTCCTGCGCGGCGAGGCCGGTCTTGGTCTCGAACTTCGGCGACAGGAAGCCGTAGTAGTGATCCTCGACCAGCGGCTGCGTCAGCAGGTAGCGCCGGATCGGCCAGTACTCGTACCAGTCGGGCCGGGGGTTGTCCGTGTTGTCGAGCAATTCGAACGCGGCCGGCGCCGACGCCCGCGTGGCCGCGGAATAGGCGATGTGATGGATGTGCGATTCGATCACCGCAGTTTCCTGGTCGGGCGGCATGCTAGGGGTGCTACGTAGAGGTAACGCGTTAGATGAGCGGCAGTTTATGCCCGCGCTCAGCGCAGGGGCACCATCACGCCCCGCCCCATCGACCACATCAGCGCGATCAGCTGCTCGCTGTCGAACAGCGCGTTGACGTGGGAGATGCGCATCGAGTAGTAGTCGCTCTCGGCGGCCATCACGTCGAACAGCGAGCGCCGGCCGAGTTCCTGCCACTGCTGCAGGGTAGCGGCGCGCACGCGGTCGCTGTTGCGCAGGATGTCGACGATGCGGCGCGCGCGGTCCAGCGCCGAGTTGGTCTGCTCGTAGACGTCCAGCAGCCGGTAGCGCTTGGCCTCGATCGTGTCGTCGCGCTGCAGGTCGGCCGCCTGGTAGCGGCGGTTGGCGGCACGCACGGTGTCGTCGGCGCCCGGCGTCATCAGCGGGATGTTGACGGTCACGCCGCCGAGCCAGCTCACCGAGCTGGACGCGCCCACCGCCTTGCTGGCATTCACCAGCAGGCCGACGCTGGGCTTCTGCCCGGCCCGCACCGATTCGGCGTAGCTGCGCTGTGCTTTGGCCTGCGCGGTGGCCTGGGCCACGTCGGCGCCCTGCACCAGGTCGGCCTGCAGTTCGTTCACGTCCGGCAGTTGGGCCAGCACGGAGCTGAGGCTGGCGCTGGGCGGCAGGTCGTCGCCCGCGTAGCGACGCAACCGCACCTCGGTCTGGCGCAGCGAGGACATCGTCTGCTCCAGCGACAGGTCGGCCTGCTGCAGGCTCTTCTGCGCCTGCGTCAGCTCGCTGGAGCGGCCGCGGTCGGCCTTGGTGATGATCTCCAGCGCATCGACCAGGCAGGCCATCTTGCGCACGTACTGGCGGAACACCTGCGCCTGCAGGATGTAGCGGCTGCGATCCAGCGCGAGGCTCACCGTCTGCAGCGCCAGCTGCTCCTCGGCGCCGTCCTGGTTGAACTTGGCGGCGTCGGCCAGGTTGGAGCGCCATTCGGTCAGCTTGGCGATGCGGCCGAAGTCGTAGATCGGCGCGCTGACCGAGACCGTCATCGAGCCCTGCAGGCCCCGCGCCTCGTCCACGCCGGAGATGATGCTGCCGATGTGGCCGGCCGTGCCGTTCACCGTCACCGTGGGCATGCGCTGCGCCTTCGATTCGGCGAGGTCGGCCTCGGCCGCCTGCGTCAGGAATCTCGCGACGCCGACCGTGCGGCTGCGCTGCAGCGCCTGGTTCACCAGCGTCTGCAACTGGTAGCGCGGATCGCCGTCGCTGACGACCAGCAGCGCGGTGTCCTTGGCGCTGCTGCGCAGCGCGGGCAGCGTTTCCTCGTCGTTGCAGCGGCCTTGCGAGGCAGGTGCGGGTGCGGGCGGCGACGCGGATGGCGTTGCCCGCACCGGTGCGGGAGGCGCGGCCGCGATGCGACGGACGGGTGCGGGTGCGGGTGCGGGCATCGGCGCAGGAACAGGTGCTGCGGCGACAGGCACCGGTGCAGGCGCCGGTGCAGGTGTCGGTGCGATGTCAGCCGGCGCGCTGGCCGGGACCGCGGTCCGCGGCAGCAGTGCGCCCGAAGGCGCATTGCGCGCCGGCGGCGGCGAAGTGACGACGCCGGACGAACTGCGCGGCAGCAGGGCGCCAGATACGTCGTTGCGCGCCTGCGCCGCGGGCACGCCCGCCCCCAGGGCCAACAGGATGGCGGCAGCCAGGATGCTGGTGCGGACGACGGGAAGCGACTTCGAGAGGACGGGCATGGGGACAGCGGAAATGGCATGGGGGCCAATACCCGTCACTGGAACACGTACAACCCGGCAACAAAGCCCGGAAAAGCGGCGCTGCGGCCCGCCTCTTCTGGAGCGTTTGCTCCAGCGCTCGCTTCAGCGCTCGCGCAGAGCCTCCCGGCTCTTCATCATCGGCCGCAGCATGTAGCTCAGCACCGAGCGGTCGCCGGTCTTGATCTCGACCGTGGCCTGCATGCCGGGGATGACCGGCAGCGGCTTGCCCTTGAACTGCAGGGTGTTGCGCTCGGCGGTGACGATGACGCGGTAGTAGGCATTGGCGGGGTTGCCGCCCTTCTCGGGCGTCTCGCCCACCGCGTCGGGGCTGATGTAGGTCACCTTGCCTTCCAGCCCGCCGTTGATGTTGAAGTCGTAGCCCATCAGCTTCACCTCGGCCTTCTGGCCCAGGTGCATGAAGCCGATGTCGGCCGGTTTGATGCGCGCTTCGACCAGCACGCGCGTGCCGATCGGCGAGATCTCCATCACCGGCGCGCCGGCGGTGACGACGCCGCCGACCGTGTTGACCTTGATCGACTTGACCACGCCATGCACCGGCGACTTCAGCGCCGTGCGCGTCATCTGATCCTGGCGGATCACCATCTGCTCGTCCAGCGCGTTCAGGTCGTTCTGCACCCGCACCAGCTCGCCCGCAGCCTCCTGGCGGAAGCGGCTGACGCGTTCGTTGCGCTGCGCCTGCAGCTCGTTGACCTGGCGCGACAGGCGCATCACCTCGACGACCGACATCAGGCCCTTGGCCGACATGTCCTGCGAGATCTTCAGCTCGCGCTGCAGCAGGCCGGTGCTGCGGTCCACGCTGGCGACCGATTCCTCCAGCACGCGGCGGCGCGCCTGGAACGATTCCGTCTCGGCCTGCGCGATGCGCGGCACGGCCTGCACCTCTGGCGGGAAGGTGATCGAGCCGGCGCCATCGGCCTCGGCCTTCAGCCGCGCCACCTGGGCCTTCAGCGCGAGCATGCGACCCTGTCCTTCAGCCTGCGAGGCCTCGACGCGGGTCGGGTCGAGCTGGGCCAGGTCCTGGCCGGCCTCCACTTCCTGGCCCTCGCGCACGTAGAGCTCGCGCAGGATGCCGCTTTCCAGGCTGGCGATGACCTGCTCGCTGCCATCCGGCACGATGCGGCCATCGCTGCGGGTGATCTCGTCCACATGAGCGAATGAGGACCAGGCGATCGCCGTCGCGACGAGCGCCAGCAGCAGGTACAGACCCCAGACGGCGCGCGGCATCGGCTCGTCGATCGCCGCGGCATGCAGGCCGCTGACGAAGAGGCCTTCTTCGCGGGTCAGCGCGGTTCGATCGTTGCTGGCCATCTAGGGACTCAGACCGAAGCGGAACGCTGCACGGGCTGCGCGGCGGGATGCATGCGCACGTCGGCCTGCGGCTGTGCCGGTTGCTGCTGCTGCGGCTGCCCCGGCGCGCTCGGGCGCACGCCGGACAGCGCCGCCAGCACCTGATCGCGCGGGCCGTCCATCACGATGCGGCCGTTGTCGACGACGGCGATCCGCGACACCAGCTCCAGCACGGCCGGGCGGTGCGTGACCATCACCAGCGTGCAACTGCCGGCCGCATCGCGCAGCTGGCGCAGGAAGGCGATTTCGGACTGCGCATCCATCGAGCTGGTGGGCTCGTCCATCAGCAGCACCTGCGGCCGCGCGACGAGCGCGCGCGCCAGCGCGACGAGCTGGCGCTGGCCGCCGGACAGCAGGCCGCCCATCTCGCCCACCGGCAGATCCCAGCCCATCGGGTGGCCAGCGATCACGCGGTCCAGCCCGGTCAGGCGCGCCACCTCGACGAGGCGCTGCGCATCGAGGTGCGCGCGGCCCATCAGCACGTTGTCGCGCAAGGTGCCCTGGAACAGGCGCGGCTCCTGCGAGACGAAGCCGACGCGCGCACGGAACTCGGCCGGGTCGATCTGGCGCAGGTCGATGCCATCCACGTCGACCATGCCTTCGGTCGGCTGGTA
Organism: Roseateles agri; assembly: GCF_034043675.1. Lineage (NCBI taxonomy): Bacteria > Pseudomonadati > Pseudomonadota > Betaproteobacteria > Burkholderiales > Sphaerotilaceae > Roseateles > Roseateles agri. The sequence continues at coordinate 422,166 of NZ_JAXCLA010000005.1, forward strand.
GAGGCCCGCCAGCAGGCGCAGGATCGTCGACTTGCCGCTGCCGATGCGGCCCAGGATGGCGATGCGCTCGCCCGGCTCCAGCCGCATCGTCACGTTGCGCAGCACCTTGGGCGCGTGCGCCGCAGCCTGGGCGGCGGGGCCGACCAGCGGGTAGGAGAAGCCGACGTCATGCAGGCCGAGCCGGCCGCTGAGCTGGCTCAGCGGCACGTAGCTCCGACTGGAATCGCGCTCGGTGGGCTGACTCATCATCCGGTCCAGCGAGAGCATCGCCGCGCGCGCCCCCTGGAAGCGCGTGGCCAGGCCCACGAGGCTGCCCAGCGGCATCACGGCGCGGCTGGCGAACATCACCGAGCCGAGCAGCGCGCCCGAGGTGATGGCGCCGTCGTGGATCAGGTAGACGCCCCACACCAGCATGATCAGGTTGATCAGCTGCTGCATCGTCGCGGTGAGGTTGTTGCTGAGGCTGGAGAGGCCGCGTGCGCGCAGCGAGGACTCGGCGGCAATCGCCGTGCTGGTCTCGTAGCGGCGCAGGAAGCGGCCTTCGGCGCCGGAGGTCTTCAGGTCTTCCAGGCCCTCGATCGCCTCGACCAGCGTGCCCTGCAGGTCGGCCTGCTCGGCCATGTTCGTGCGCATGGCCTTGCGCAGATAGCCCTGCATGCCCCAGTTCATCAGCAGGATCAGCGGCAGGGTCAGCACCAGCACCCAGCCCAGCGGGCCGCCGATGACGAAGGTCATCCCGACGAAGACAAGGATGAACGGCAGATCGGTCAGCGCCGACATCGTGGCCGAGGTGAAGAAGTCGCGCACCACCTCCACCTGCGCCAGGTAGTGGGCGTAGGAGCCGGCCGATTCGGGCTTGTGCTCCATCCGCACGCCCAGGGTCTGGCGGAACAGCTTGGCACCGATGATCAGGTCCGCCTTGCGGCCGGCCAGGTCGATCATGTGGCTGCGCAGCTGGCGCGAGAACAGGTCGAACATCAGCGCCAGGGCCGCGCCGGTGGCCAAGGTCCACAGGGTCACCAGCGCCTGGTGCGGGATCACCTTGTCGTAGATCACCGAGGTGACGAGGCCCGACACCAGCATCAGCACATTGCTGAGCAGCGCCGCCAGCATCGCCGAGCGGTAGTAGGGCACGAAACGCTTCAGCGTGCCCCACAGCCAGTGCTCACCGGCCGGCGCCAGCAGCGCGGCCTCGGCATTGCGCGTGTGCGCCTGCGAGACCTCCTTCGGCGAGACGACCATCACGAAGCCGCTGTACTCCGGCTCCAGTTCGCTCAGCGAAGCGGCGCAGGCCGCCGCCTCCGGGCCGGGGAAGACCACCTCAAAACGTCCCCCTTGGCCTTCGTCCAGCGGCTTGACCAGCACGCAGGCGTCGCCCTCGTTGAGCAGCAGCACGCAGGGCATCAGCGCGGGGTTGATGTCCAGGATGGCCTTGCGCAGCAGGCCGGCGTTGTAGCCCGCCTCGCGCATCACGCGCAGCGCCTGGTCCGGCGCCAGCGCGCCTTCCACCGGCGTGCCGGCGCGCAGCGATTCGGGCGAGCGCGGCTTGCCGTGGTGGCGGGTCAGCCAGGCCAGCGCCTGCAGCAGCGGGTCGCCGATCGGCTGCTCGGCCAGGCCTTCGAGCGGATCGGGTGCGTGGGCCGGCGCGGCCACCGTGCTGTCCGCGGCCAGGCGCAGGCCGGCCGGCGTGCCGCGGGGGCTGCCGCCGTCGAAGAAGGAGTCGTTGCGCGTCGCCATGGGTCCTTAACGACGCTGACGGTGTTCGAGCGCCAGACGCTCGAACTCGTCCTCCATGCTGCGCACGGTGGCAGGCATGTCGAACAGATGGGATTGATGGCCCTGCTCGCGCAGGTAGCGCTTGTAGGAGGCGGCGCGGGCCGGATTGCTGCCGATCTGGATCGCGCGCTGCTCGTACTCTGGCAGGCTGAAGGTGATCAGGTCCGGCAGGCCGACGGCGCTCAGCAGGCTGCCGGCCATCCGCGAGATGTAGCTGCGGCCCGAGCGGGTCAGGATCGGCGTGCCCATCCAGAGGCAGTCGCTGGCCGTGGTGCCGCCGTTGTAGGGGAAGCTGTCGAGGAACAGGTCGGCGAGCTGGAAGCGCGCCAGGTAGTCCTGCGGCTGGGCGCGCGGCGCGAAGATCAGGCGCTCGGCCGATACGCCGTGCTCGGCAGCCACGCGCAGCATGTTGGCCTTGGCCCATTCGTTGTCCGCCAGCAGCCACAGCACGCTGCCGGGCACGGCGTGCACGATGCGCATCCAGCTGGAGAACATCTCCTCGCTGTACTTGTGGTTGTTGTTGAACGAGCAGAAGACGAAGGCGTCCTCGGGCAGGCCGTTGGCCGCGCGGGTGGGCATGGCACCGACCTCGCGCTTGCGGTCGCTGACCTGGTAGCTGTGCGGCAGGTAGATCGGGCGCTCCGTGCAGTAAGGCAGGTATTCCGGCGGCATCACGAAGCGGTCCGCGATGATCCAGTCGACACCCGGCAGCGCGGAGGTGGCCGGCAGGCCCAGGTAGCTCACCTGGATCGGCGCGCCGCGGTAGGCCAGGATGTTGGGCCGCGCGCCGCTGGTCAGGCCCTGCAGGTCGACCAGTACGTCGATGCCGGCTTCGGCGATCAGCTTCGCGGCCGTGAGGTCGTCGACGCCGTGCAGCCGCGTGTGCTGGTCCATCGAGCCGAGGATGCGCGCGCGCAGCGGCGTACCGTCGTCGCGGCTCCAGCAGAAGGCGTGGACCTCGAAGCGTTCCTTGTCGTGCAGCTCGAACAGCTCAGCCGTCAGCAGGCCCACGGCGTGCATGCAGAGGTCACCGGACAGGTAGCCGATCTTGATCTTGCCCTCGCGCTTCGCGCCGAAGCGCTTGTGGAAGGGCTGCTCGGTGTACTTGACCACCTTCTCGTGGACGAAGCGCTGCGCTGCCATCAGCTGCAGTGCCGGGTCGTCGGTCTCGCTGAGCATCGCCAGCAGCGAGGTGCTGACCAGCAGCTGGTTGTGCGTGACCTCGCCGACGGGCTGGTAGACCGGCCAGTCGCACTGCTTCTGGCGGATGTGGACGTAGTGCTGGGCGACATCGCCCTGCGTCGGCTTCAGCTCCAGGCTGCGGCGCATCAGCGCCTGCGCCTCGGCATAGCGCTTCTGCGTTTCCAGCATGCGCGCCGAGTTGTTCATCGCGTGCAGCACCAGATCCAGCGAATCCGGGTGTTCCGGGAGCTTCGGCAGCTCCTGGTCGATCACGCCCTGCCACTCGGCCAGCGCCTCTTCATGACGGCCCAGGTGTTCCAGCTGGTGGCCGAGGTTCAGGTGCGCCTGAGCGAAGGTCGGCGCCATCGACAGCGCGAGGCGGTAGGCGGCCTCGGCCTGCTCGTGCTTCTTCAGGTTGCCCAGCAGCGCGCCCCAGTTGAAGCAGGCGACGTGGCGGAACGGCGACGGTGTCGCGACGATCCAGTTCTGGTACAGCAGCGCCGCCGCCTCGCCCAGCCCGGCCGCCTGCAGCGCGCCGGCACGGTCCATCAGCACGGGCAGCTCCATCTTGCCGCTGCGCGCGACCGCGAGGAGTTGCTCGATCTGCTGGAGTGCGGTGGTCTGGGTGGCAGTGGGCGGTGAAAGGTCCATGACGAAGCGCCGCGACGACAACAAGGATGGCGGTGGTGCCCGATCTTAGGAGCCCGCTGTCAGCTCGATCGGGGCGTTAGCACCCGGATTGGACAGCAATTCATTCTTCTCGGCAGCAAAGACGGCTGACAAATCGGCAATAACCCGCAGGCCGCAGAAATATAGCTTTCGTTATTTACCCTAATTCACAACTTCAGCGTCATACAGGATGCTGAAAATAGAACGACTTACAGAAGTTACCTCGAAAAAGGGTGACAAGAAGAACGAGCGGGTTGGGGCCGGCGCTGCATCGCCGGGGTTGATGAACAAAACAGCGATCCACCAAGATCCATGCTGAATGCACTTCTGACGCGCTGGGCCCAGACTCGCGGGGCTCTGTCGACGAATTTCTTCGCGCGCAGCACGCAAAGCGCGCAGCCCAAGGGCGACAGCTTTTGGCAGACCATCCTGCGCCGCAGCGGCGATCCGGCCGCTCCCGCGGCCAGCCCTGCTGCCGTCGACGCCCTGCCCGCGGCGCGGGCGCAGTTCGAGGCCAGCCTCGAAGGCCTGCAGGGCGAGGACACCGACACCCTGGCCCAGATGATCAGCCGCAGCCGCAGCCTGGACGACCTCTGGCACCTGCGCACCCGGCTCTACAACGAGGTGGCCCGCCAGTTCTCGCAGTACGAGGCCGAACAGCGGCTGGCCGCGCTGCAAACCCACTTCACAGCGGGCGGCAGGCGGCACTGAGGACTGGGCTTACTTGCCCAGGAAGTCCATCTTGCCGAGCGACACACCAGCGTGACGCAGCAGCGCGTACGTCGTCGTCGCGTGGAAGTAGAAGTTCGGCATCGCGAAACCGCGCAGGTAGTCCAGGCCGCTGAACTTCAGCGGGTCGCCGGTGCGGCGCGGGATCTCGATGGCGCGGTCCTCGCTGCCGTCGATCTCGGCGGCGGACACCGACAGCACGTAGTCGCGCGTCTTGCGCACGCGGGCGATCAGGTCGTCGAAAGTGACCTCGTCATCGGGCCAGCTCGGCACGGCCTGGCCGGCCAGGCGGGCGATGCAGCCCTTGGCGGCGTCGCTGCAGATCTGGATCTGGTTCTTGAACGGCAGCATGTCCGGCGCCAGACGCAGGCCCAGGTAGTTGGCGGTGTCGAACTTCTTCGCCTCGGCGTGCGCCTTGGCGGCTTCCATCCAGTTCAGCATATTGCCCAGCATGCGGGCAAAGACAGGCGCGCTGGCCGCGTGCATCGTGATAGTCATGGGTCGGGTCTCCGGGTGAATCCTTGAGGGAGGCGGCATCGTAGCGATTTGCCGCAGGCTCTGCAGTGAACATAGATTGCCGAGGCAAAATGGTGTGACGACACCATGAACATCATCATCCTCGACGACTACCAGGACGCGGTGCGCAAGCTGCGCTGCGCCAGCAAGCTGGAGCCCTTGAACGCCAAGGTCTTCACCAACACGGTCAAGGGCATCGGGCAGCTGTCGGTACGGCTGCGCGATGCGGACGTGCTGGTGCTGATCCGGGAGCGCACCCATTTCAACCGGCAGTTACTTGAGAAGCTGCCCAAGCTGCGCCTGATCGCGCAGACCGGCCGGGCCGGCTCGCACATCGATGTCGAGGCCTGCACGCGGCTGGGCATCGCGGTGGCCGAGGGCGTTGGCTCGCCGATCGCGCCGGCCGAACTGACCTGGGCGCTGATCATGGCCTCGATGCGGCGCCTGCCGCAGTACATCGGCAACCTGAAGCACGGTGCCTGGCAGCAGTCGGGCCTGAAGGCCGGCTCGATGCCGCCGAATTTCGGCCTCGGCACCGTGCTGCGTGGCAAGACGCTGGGCCTGTGGGGCTACGGCAAGATCGGCCAGATGGTGGCGGGCTACGGCCGCGCCTTCGGCATGCAGGTGCAGGTCTGGGGCAGCGAGGCCTCGCGGCTGCGCGCCCAGGCCGACGGCCATGCCGCCGCCGAGAGCCGCGAGGCCTTCTTCGAGAGCTGCGACGTGCTGAGCCTGCACCTGCGCCTGGCCGATGGCACGCGCGGCATCGTCACGCCGGAAGACCTGGCGCGCATGAAGCCCACGGCCTTGTTCGTCAACACCTCGCGCGCCGAGCTGCTGACCGAGGGCGCGCTGGTGTCGGCGCTGAACCGCGGCCGGCCGGGCATGGCGGCGATCGACGTGTTCGAGAGCGAGCCCATCCTGCAAGGCCACCCGCTGCTGCGCCTGGAGAACTGCGTCTGCACGCCGCACATCGGCTACGTCGAGCAGGACAGCTACGAGATGTACTTCGACGCTGCCTTCGACAACGTGCTGAACTTCATCGACAAGAAGCCGACGAACATCCTCAACCCGGACGCGCTGAAGGTACGGCGTTGAGCGCGGAGGAGGCGACGGCGGCCACGCGCCGGCCCGAGAGCCTCCGGGCCTTGTTCCTCGCCTTCACCTGGCTGGCCCTGCAGGGCTTCGGCGGGGTGCTGGCCGTGGCGCAGCGGGAGCTGGTCGAGAAGCACCGCTGGCTCACGCGCGAGGACTTCGTCGAGACGCTGGCGATCGCGCAGGTGCTGCCGGGCCCGAACATCGTCAACATCTCGCTGATGCTGGGCGACCGCTTCTTCGGCCTGCGCGGCGCCTTCGTCGCCATGGCCGGCATGCTGCTGGCGCCCTCGGTGATCGTGCTGGCGCTGGCCGTGCTGTACGGCCACCTCGCCACGCACCCGGTGGTCGTCGACGCGCTGCGCGGCATGGGCATCGTCGCGGCCGGACTGATCCTGGCGACCGGGGTGAAGCTGCTGTCCTCGCTGAAGAAGAACCCGATCGGCCGCTGGCCCTCGCTGCTGCTGGCGGCGCTGACGGTGGCGGCGATGGTCTGGCTCAAGATCCCCCTGCCCTGGCTCGTGCTGGTGCTGGGTGGCGCGGGCATGGCGCTGGCTTGGCGGAAGGTTTGATATGGCCGTGGATCTGGTCGGGCTGTTCCTGCACTTCGCGATGATCTCGCTGCTGGCGATCGGCGGTGCGATCACGACGGCGCCGGAAATGCACCGCTTCCTCGTCGCCGACCACGGCTGGCTGAGCGACACGCAGTTCACCACCTCGATCGCGATCGCGCAGGCCGCGCCGGGCCCCAACGTGCTGTTCGTGGCCGTTCTCGGCTGGAACGTCGCCGGGGCGGCGGGCGCGCTGGCCACGATGACCGGCACCTTGCTGCCTTCGACGGTGCTGACCTTGACCGCCACCCGCTGGGCCTCGGCCAACCGCGACAGCCGCGTGGTGCGCGCCTTCACCGTGGGCATGACGCCGCTGACCCTGGGGCTGATCGTGGCCACCGGCTGGCTGCTCGCGGCGCCCTACGCGACGATGCCGGGCCGCATGCCCAGCACGCTGGCCCTGATGGCGCTCACCGTGGCGCTGGTGCTGCGCACGAAGATCCCGCTGGTCTGGCTGGTGCTGGGCGGCGGTGTGCTCGGCGCGCTGGGCGTGGTCTAGGGCCCGGCGACGCGGTTGCGGCCCTCGTTCTTCGCGCGATAGAGGAACTGGTCGGCGGTGGCGATCAGCGTCTCCAGCGTGGCATCGACGGCGACCGGCAGTTCGAGCGGCGCCACGCCCAGGCTCACCGACAGGAACACGCGCTGATCGCCACCGAGCGTGATCGCGCTGCCCTCCACTGCCGCGCGCAGCCGTTCCGCGAAGGCCAGGCCCGCGCTCAGGTCGGTCTCGGGCAGCAAGAGCAGGAATTCCTCGCCACCCCAGCGCACCGCCAGATCGCCGGCGCGGCAGTTGCTGCGCAGCACCTCGGCCACCATCACCAGCACGCGGTCGCCGCCGTCGTGGCCATGGCGGTCGTTGAAGTCCTTGAAGTGGTCGATGTCCAGCATCACGATGCACAGCGGCCGGCCGCGCCGCACGGCGGTGGCCCAGAGGCCGCGGGCGCGCTCGTAGAAGGCGCGGCGGTTGGACAGACCGGTCAGCGCATCGGTGCGGGCCTGCAGCTCGGCCTGGTGGCGCGCGCGCTCCTGGCTGCGCAGGTGGTTGGCCAGCGCCAGGGCCAGCAGCACCGCCTCCAGGGTCACGCCGATCTCGATGCCATGGAAGGTCGGGCCCGACATCGGCAGCAGGCCCCAGACGGCCAAGGTCGTCACGAGCGTGCCGCCCATGCCGCACAGCACGGCCGCCAGGAAGTAGGGCGCGGCCGGCTGCCGGCGCCGCCAGGCCCAGACCCCGAGCAGCACCATCACCAGGCCGAAGGCGAACAGGAACACGAAGGCGATCCAGCCGGCCGCCGCCTGCCAGTCCACCAGCGCACAGGCCGACACCGCCAAGAGCGCGGCCAGCGAGGTGCCGATCAGCGCGAGCCGCAGCCGCCGCGCATGCCGGCGCAGGTCGAGAAAGTGTTCGGCGAAGATGAAGCCGGCCGCGCCGAACACCACCATCATCACGAAGATCACATAACGCTGGAAGTAAGCGTCACCCGGCCACCACCAGGCAAAGCCGTGGCCGGTGTAGGCCAGGTTCAGCGCGATGAAGCTCAGCAGGTAGAAGGCGTAGTGCAGGTAGCTGCCGGTGCGCAGGCCGGCGAACACCATCGCGTTGTAGGCGATCAGCGCCAGCAGGAAGCCGTAGAGCAAACCATAGCCGTAGTGGACGGCGCGCTCCTCCGCGCCGGCTTCGCTGGCCAGTTCCAGGCTCACCGGCACGACCAGCGGATCGGGCGTCTGCGCGCGGATGAAGATCTCGCTGCGCCCGGCCGGCACCGAGAGCGGGAACGCATAGCCCAGGCCCGGCAGCAGGTTGCCGGCGCCGTCCACCCGGCCACCCTCGTCGCCGCTGTTCCAGCTCGCGAGCACCTGCCCGCCCTTGATCTGTGCCACGTCCAGGTGGTCGACCCAGGCCATGCCGGCCAGCAGGCGCACGGCCACATCGTCGTCCAGCGGATTCTGCAGCTCCAGATAGATCCAGACCGGCCGCGCGCTGAGGCCGAAGCTGGCGATCGGGCGCTCGTCGCGATGGAACTCGCCGCGCAGCAGTGCCGCCCGCGCCTGCGCGAGCGTCAGCGGCGGCGTGCCGCGCTGCTCCTGCAGGTAGAGCGCGCGGGCGCCCATGGGGCCGGCCGCCAGTTGATCCAATCGCAAGATCTGGGCCTGTGTGGCAGGCCCGAGCATCAAGCCCAGCAGCGCCAGTAGTGCCAGCAGCGCCAAGCGCAGCCGGCGCCAGACGCCGGCAGTGAACTCGGCCAAGCTCAGGAATCCTTGGTGCCGAAGATCTTGTCGCCGGCGTCGCCGAGGCCCGGGATGATGTAGCCGTTCTGGTCCAGGTGGCTATCGACGGCCGCGGTCCAGCAGCGCACGTCGGGGTGCGCCTTGTCCAGCGCCGCCACGCCTTCCGGCGCGGCCACCAGCACCAGCGCGCGGATGTCATTGCAGCCGCGGCGCTTGAGCAGGTCGATCGTCGCGATCATCGAGCCGGCCGTGGCCAGCATCGGGTCGACGATCAGGGCGGTGCGCTCGTCGAGCTGGCCGACGAAGCGCTCGAAGTAGTGCACCGGCTGCAGCGTCTCATGGTCGCGGGCCAGGCCCACGACGCTGATCTTGGCGTTGGGCACCATGTCCAGCACGCCGTCCAGCATGCCCAGGCCCGCGCGCAGGATGGGCACGACGGTGACCTTGCGGCCAGCGATCTGGTCCACCTCGGTCGGCCCGCTCCAGCACTGGATCGTCGTCTTCTCCAGCGGGAAGTCGGACGTCGCCTCGTAGGCCAGCAGCCGCGCCACCTCGCCGGTCAGCTCGCGGAACTTCTTCGTCGAGATGTCGGCCTCGCGCATCAGGCCGATCTTGTGCTTGACCAGGGGGTGGCGGACTTCGATGACGGGCATGGTGCAGGCTTCCTCTGGTTGTGCGGGGGGCGCGGATTATCCCTTGCGCTGGCGCAGGGCTTCGTACAGGCAGACGCCCGAAGCGACCGAGACATTGAGACTTTCCACCGCGCCCAGCATCGGGATGCTGACGAGCTCGTCGCAGGTCTTGGCGGTCAGCTGGCGCATGCCGTCACCCTCGGCGCCGAGCACCAGGGCAACCGGGCGGTTCAGGTCGACGTCGTAGATGGACTTGGTCGCGCGATCGGAGGTGCCGACGATCCAGACGTCGCGCTCCTTCAGCTCGTTCAGCGCACGGGCCAGGTTGGTCACCATCAGGTAGGGCACGGTCTCGGCGGCACCGCTGGCGACCTTGGCGACCGTCGCGTTGAGGCCCACCGCGTGGTCCTTGGGCGCGATCACCGCATGGGCGCCGGCGCCGTCGGCCACGCGCAGGCAGGCGCCGAGGTTGTGCGGATCGGTCACGCCGTCGAGCACCAGCAGCAGCGGCGTGGCACCGGCGGCTTCCAGATCTTCCATCACGCCGTCCAGCGAGTGCTGCATCGCGATCGGCTGCACGCGCGCCACGACACCCTGGTGACGAGGGCTGCCGGCCAGCTTGGCGAGGCGCTCGTCGTCGCTGTCGATCAGCTTGGCGCCGGCTTCCTTGACGCGCTCGACGAAGCTTTTCATCCGCTGGTCGCGCCGCGTCGTGTCGACGTGGATCTCGCTGATGGACTTCGGATGCGTCTTCAGCCGCACGGTGACGGCATGGAAGCCGAACAGGATCTTGTTGGAGCTCATCCGCGCATTGTCGCCGTTAGCGTCAGCAGGCCGATCAGCACCGGCTGATGAATCATGTAGAAGCTCAGGCTCCACCGGCCCAGCACGGCCAGCGGATGCAGCGCACGCGGCAAGGCGCCCTCCACCAGCGCCGGCCGCCAGCGCAGCAGCGCGAAGCCCCACAGCATCACGCCCAACCAGGGCAGCACGGGCACGTAGTCCTCGGTGATCGGCTTGTGGGTGACGAGGCCCACCCAGTCGGTCCAGCGCGTGTCGAAGAAGGGATGCTGGACGAACTGCGGCAGCAGCACCAGCACGAGGCCCAGCATGGCCGCCACCGGCGCGCCCAGGCGCGGGCCCGCCCAGCGCATCAGCAACAGCATCACGGCCATGCCGTGCAGCACGCCGAAGCTGATGAAGCTGTGCGGGAACATCCACCAGGAGCCCGCCGTCACCAGCAGCGCGCAGCCGGCGATCTGCGCCCAGCGCTTCCAGAAGCGCGGCCAGGGCTGGTGCTGAGCCGTCGCCAGCGCCTGGCCCATGCCGGCGCAGAGCAGGAAGCTGCTGACGATCAGGGTGCGCTGGCCGATCCAGAAGGGGTCGCGGTAGAAGTCCGCCCGCAGCCAGCCGAAATGGTTCAGGTCGAAGCAGAAATGGAAGGCCGCCATCCAGACGACGGCAAGGCCGCGCAGCGCATCCAGGCGCGGATACCGGGCGGAAACACGGGCGGAAACGGCAGGGAGAACATCGGCTCTTATCATCTGCGCCGCAGTCTACCCACCGATTTCCATGCGCCGCCGCTGCTTCGCCACCCTCGCCTTCCTGCCCGTGCTGGCCATCGCCCAGGAGCCCCGCCCGATCACGCCGCGCGGCCCGCTGGAGCCGGCCGAGCTGAACCACATCAAGGTGTTCAAGACGGTCTCGCCCTCGGTGGTCCACATCACGACGCTGGGGCTGGAGCGCGACATCTTCTCGATGAACGTCAGCGAGGTGCCCCGCGGCACCGGCAGCGGCTTCATCTGGGATGCCAACGGCCACATCGTCACGAACTTCCACGTGATCCAGGGCGCCTCGGCCGCGCGCGTGACGCTGGCCGACCAGAGCACGCTCGATGCCGAGTTGGTCGGCGTGTTCGAGGACCGCGACTTGGCCGTGCTGCGCATCAAGGCGCCGCGCGAGAAGCTGCCGCCGATCCCGGTGGGCAGCAGCCGCGAACTGCAGGTGGGCCAGCAGGTCTACGCGATCGGCAACCCTTTCGGCCTGGACCAGACACTGACGACCGGCATCGTCTCCGCGCTGAACCGCGAGATCGAGTCGGTGAACCGCCGCACGATCCGCGGCGTGATCCAGACCGATGCGGCCATCAACCCCGGCAACTCCGGCGGCCCGCTGCTCGACTCGGCCGGCCGCCTGATCGGCGTGAACACCTCGATCTTCAGTCCCAGCGGCGCCAGCGCCGGCATCGGCTTCGCTATCCCCGTGGACGAGGTCAACCGCATCGTGCCGCGGCTGATCAAGGACGGGCGCTACATCCGGCCCTCGCTGGGCGTCAGCGGCGGGGGCACGAACCTCAATCAAGCGCTGCGCCTGCCCAAGGGCGTGGCCCTGGTGCGCGTGGCGCCCGGCGGCGCCGCAGACCGCGCCGGCCTGATCCCCTTCGCGCGCGACCGCCTCGGCCGGCTGGTGCAGGGCGACGTGATCGTGGCCGTCAACGGCGAGGCCGTCGCGACACTGGACGACATGCTGACCCTGCTGGAACGCCGGCAGATCGGCGAGAAGGTGTCGCTGAGCGTCTGGCGCGCCGGGCGCACACGGATGGCGACGGCAGTGCTCGGCAGCAGCACGGACTGATTGACCCTGCTCGGGCAAGGCCGGGCGCCAGTTCCTAGACTGCGCGGATGAGCATCGCACCCCTTTCCATCCTGGACCTCGCCTTCGTCACCGAGGGCAGCAATGTCGCCACCGCGCTGCGCCAGAGCGTCGCGCTCGCCCAGCACGCTGAATCTCTCGGTTATGGCCGCTTCTGGGTGGCCGAGCACCACAACATGGAAGGCGTCGCCAGCTCGGCCACGGCCGTGCTGATCGGCCAGCTCGCCGGGGCGACCAAGACGATCCGCGTCGGCTCCGGCGGCATCATGCTGCCCAACCACGCGCCGCTGACGATCGCCGAGCAGTTCGGCACCCTGGCCACGCTGTTCCCCGGCCGCATCGACCTGGGCCTGGGCCGCGCGCCCGGCACCGACCAGCCGACGATGCGCGCGCTGCGCCGGCATCTTTCGGGCGCCGAGATCGACCGCTTCCCGGACGATGTGGTGGAGCTGCAGGCCTTTCTCGGTCCGGTGCGAGAGGGTCAGGTCGTGCGCGCCGTGCCCGGCCAGGGCACCGAGGTGCCGATCTGGCTGCTCGGCTCCAGCCTCTACAGCGCCCAGTTGGCGGCCTACCTGGGCCTGCCCTTCGCCTTCGCCTCGCACTTCGCGCCCGACATGCTGCAACAGGCGCTGGACATCTACCGCGCCCAATACCGGCCGAGCGAGAAGCACCCGAAGCCGCATGCGATGGTGGGCCTGAACGTGGTCGTGGCCGACACCGACGCCGAGGCGGCACGGATGTTCACCTCGATCCAGCAGCGCTTCCTCGGCATGCAGCGCGGCCAGCGCGGCCTGCTGCCGCCGCCGGTGGACAGCATGGAGCCGCTGTGGACGCCGGGCGAGAAGCTCGGCGTCGAGCGGATGCTTCGTGAATCGATCGTCGGCTCGCCAGTGACCGTGCGCGCCGGCCTGCGCGCTACGCAGGAGCGCACCGGCGCGGACGAATTCATCGTCGCCTGCGCGGCGTACGACTTCAACGCGCGGCTGCGCTCCTACGAACTGCTGGCGCAGCTGAACCAGGGCTGAGTTCCCAGCCTCTCCTCAAGCCAGGTGCTGGGCCTTCTGCGCCAGCAGGGCCTGCTCCAGGTCCAGCCCTTCCAGCAGTTCGCGCAGTACCTCGTCATCGAGCCGCTGCGCGTCGCGTTCGGCGATCAGCGCCTGGCGCTGGGCGGCCAGCACCGCGCGGCCGATCGTCAGCAGACGCAGGCGCGGGACGGTCGGCGAGCCGCCCTCCCCGGCCAGTTCCTGCGCCGCCTGCACGGCCGCGGCCTGGCGGTTCATCAGCTTCTCCGCCAGCGCCAGTTCGGCCGCGCTGAACTGCTCGTGCGACAGCCCCGTCAGCGTTGCGCGGGCGGCGCCGTGCATCACCGATTTGGCGTGCTTCTTCTGGCCATGCAGCGCTTCCGCGTCGTCGGGAGGCAGCTTCAGGCGTCGCACCAGCAGCGGCAGGGTCAGCCCGTGCAGCAGCAGGGTGCCGACGGCCACGACATAGGCCAGCAGCACGATCGCGCTGCGCCCGGCCAGCGGCTCGCCGGCCCAGGTGTGCACCGGCGTGGCCGCAGCGGCCGCCAAGGTCACCACGCCGCGCATGCCGGACCAACCCAGCACCGCATCCTCGGCCCAGCTCAGCGGCTGGGCCCGCGGGCTCCAGCGCCGGCGCACGCGCGCCAGCAGCTCGCTCGCCACGATCCAGACCACGCGCACGCCGATCACCACGACCAGCAGCGCGATGGCGATGCCGGCCAGTTGCCGCAGCGCATAGCCGTCCGCCTGCGCCTCCAGCATCAACGAGCGCAGCTGCAGGCCCATGTAGGCGAAGGCGAAGGTCTCCAGCAGCTTGTCGACGACGCCCCAGACCTCGCGCTCCTGGATGCGGCCGGCGAAGCCCAGGTCCGCCGCGCGATGGCTCAAGGTGAAGCCGGCGAACACGACGGCGACGACGCCAGAGGCGTGCACGCGCTCGGCCAGCGCGTAGGCGCTGAACGGCACCAGCACGGATAACGTCGTCACCAGGCTTGGGTCCTCCAGCCGGCGGCGGATGCGGTCGACGATGCGGCCGATCAGCATGCCGACCAGCGCGCCGACGATGGCCGCGTACAGGAAGGCCAGGGTCACGCTGCCCGGATGCTCGGCCCCGCTGAGCGCCCAGGCGGTGGCCACGCCGAACAGGGCCAGCGCCGCCGCGTCGTTGACGAGGCTTTCGCCCTTCAGGATCGTCATCAGCCGGCTCGGCAGACCCAGCTCGCGGCCGATGGCCACGGCGCTGACGGCATCCGGCGGTGCCAGCGCCGCGCCGAGGATGAAGGCCACGGCCAGCGGCAGGGCCGGCATCAGCGCCACGGCCGCGAAGGCGACCGCCGCCGCGCTGGCGAACACCAGCGCGACGCTGAGGTTCAGGATCGCCGCGATCCGCTTGACGAAGCTGAAGAAGGAGAAATCCAGCGCCGCCGAATACAGCAGCGGCGGCACGACGATGGCGAGGATCGTCTCCGGCTCCAGCGCCGGCGGCTCGATCCCTGGCACGAAGGACAGGCCAAGACCCACCGCCACCAGCAGCAGCGGCGGCTGCAGCTTGAAGCGCTCCGCGAAGATCGCCAGGCCGATGGCGGCCAGCATGACGAGAAGGATTTCGGTGGCCATGGCCGCCGCGTATCAGTCAGGCATGGACGAGGGACACACCAGCTTCAACCAAGGGCTTTGCGGGCGTTGCGGAACATGCGCATCCAGGGGCTCAGCTCGCTCTTGTCGCCGCTGGTCCAGCTCATCTGCACGTTGCGGAACACGCGTTCCGGGTGCGGCATCAGCACGGTGAAGCGGCCGTCGGCCGTGGTGACCGAGGTGAGGCCGTCCGGGCTGCCGTTCGGGTTCAGCGGGTAGGCCTCGGTCGGCGCGCCGCTGTTGTCGACGAAGCGCATCGCGCGAGCGACCTTGGCCGCATCGCCACGCTGCGAGAAGTCGGCGAAGCCTTCGCCATGGGCCACGGCGATCGGCAGGCGCGAGCCTTCCATGCCGGTGAAGAACAGGCTCGGGGACTTCAGCACTTCCACCATCGCCAGCCGCGCCTCGAACTGCTCGCTCTTGTTGCGGGTGAACTTCGGCCAGTCCTGCGCGCCGGGGATGATCGGCGACAGCGCGGCCATCATCTGGCAGCCGTTGCACACGCCCAGCGCGAAGCTGTCGCCGCGGGCGAAGAAGGCCTCGAACTGCGCGGCCAGCACCGGGTTGAACATCACCGAGCGGGCCCAGCCTTCGCCGGCGCCCAGCGTGTCGCCGTAGCTGAAGCCGCCGCAAGCGACGAAGCCCTTGAAGTCGGTCAGGCCGGCGGCGCCAGACTGCAGGTCGCTCATGTGAACGTCGTAGGTGTCGAAGCCGGCCAGCGACATCGCATAGCTCATCTCGACGTGCGAGTTGACGCCCTGCTCGCGCAGGATCGCCAGCTTGGGGCGCGCGCCGCTGTTGATGAACGGGGCGGCGACGTCTTCCTTCGGATCGAAGCTCAGGTGCACATGGCGACCCGGGTCGGTTGCCACGCCGGTGAGCGCGTGTTCGCTGTCGGCGCAGGCCGGGTTGTCGCGCAACTGGGCGATGCGCCAGCTGACCTGGTCCCAGGCTTCGTGCAGCTGGGCCAGCGGCGCGGTGAAGATCTTCTTGGCATCGCGCCAGACCTCGACCTGGCCGTTCGTGTTCGGCTTGCCGACCACGTGGCTGTGCTTGCTGAGGCCGTGCGCGCGCAGCACCTGCAGCGCGGCGTCGCGGTCGGCGGTGGCGACCTGCAGCACCACGCCCAGTTCCTCGTTGAACAGGGCCTTCAGGGTCAGCTCGTTGCGGCGGGCATCGACCTGCTGGGTCCAGTTCTTGACGTCGCCGTCCTCGACCTCCTGCACCAGCATGTCCACGTTGAGGCTCACGCCCAGGTGGCCGGCGAAGGCCATCTCGCAGGCGCTGGCCCAGAGGCCGCCGTCGCCGCGGTCGTGGTAGGCCAGCAGCTTGCCGGCGGCGCGCAACTCGTTGACGGCGGCGACCAGCGACTTCAGCTGCGCCGCGTCGTCCAGGTCCGGCACCGCGGGGCCGAACTGGTTCAGCGCCTGGGCGAGGATCGAGCCGCCCATGCGGTTCTTGCCGTTGCCGAGATCGACCAGGATCAGCGAGGTATCACCGGCCTTCAGCTCGGGTGTCAAGGTCGGACGGACGTCGTCGATCGATGCGAAGGCGGTGATGATCAGCGAGACCGGGGCGGTGACTTGATTGCCGTCCCACTTGGTCCGCATCGACAGCGAATCCTTGCCGACCGGGATGGAGATACCCAGCTCCGGGCACAGCTCCATGCCCACGGCCTTGACCGTGTCGAACAGCGCGGCGTCCTCGCCGGCTTCGCCGCAGGCGGCCATCCAGTTGGCGCTGAGCTTCACGCGCGGCAGCTCGATCGGCGCGGCCAGCAGGTTCGTGATCGCCTCGGCCACGGCCATGCGGCCCGAGGCCGGCGCGTTGACGGCGGCCAGCGGCGTGCGCTCGCCCATGCTCATCGCCTCGCCGGCGAAGCCCTTGAAGTCGGCCAGGGTGACCGCGCAGTCCGCCACCGGCACCTGCCAGGGGCCGACCATCTGGTCGCGCGAATTGAGGCCACCCACCGTGCGATCGCCGATGGTGATCAGGAAGCGCTTGGAGGCCACGGTCGGGTGGCGCAGCACGTCGAAGGCGACGGTGGCCAGGTCGACGCCGGTCAGCTCCAGCGCGCCGCCGGAGCGCTCCACGCGCTTGACGTCGCGGTGCATCTTGGGCGGCTTGCCGAGCAGCACGTCCATCGGCATGTCGATCGCGCGTTCGCCGCCGGTGCCGTCTTCCAGCACCAGCTCGCGGTTCTCGGTCGTCACGCCGACGACGCCGAAGGGGCAGCGCTCGCGCTCGCACATCTGCGTGAACAGCGGCAGCGATTCCGGCGCGATAGCCAGCACGTAACGCTCCTGGCTCTCGTTACACCAGATTTCCTTCGGGGCCAAGCCCGACTCTTCCAGCGGCACCTTGGAGAGATCGAAGGTGGCGCCGCGGCCGGCGTCGTTGACCAGCTCGGGGAAAGCGTTGGAGATGCCGCCGGCGCCCACGTCGTGGATCGCCAGGATCGGGTTCTTCTCGGCGCCCAGGTTCCAGCAGTGGTTGATGACCTCCTGCACGCGCCGCTCGATCTCGGGGTTGCCGCGCTGGACCGAGTCGAAGTCAAGGTCTGCCGTGTTGGTGCCCGCTGCCATCGACGAAGCCGCGCTGCCGCCCATGCCGATGCGCATGCCCGGGCCGCCGAGCTGCACCAGCAGGCTGCCGGCCGGGAACTCGATCTTGTGCGTCAGGTCCGAGCGGATCGCGCCGATGCCGCCGGCGATCATGATGGGCTTGTGATAGCCACGGTTGACGCCGTCGACCTGCTGCTCGTAGACGCGGAAGTAGCCGCCCAGGTTGGGCCGGCCGAACTCGTTGTTGAACGCCGCGCCGCCGATGGGGCCGTCGATCATGATCTGCAGCGGGCTGGCGATGTGCTCGGGCTTGCCGATGTTGTCGCGCTCCCAGGGCTCGGCCAGGCCGGGCAGGCGCAGGTTCGAGACCGAGAAGCCGGTCAGGCCGGCCTTGGGCTTGGCGCCCCGGCCGGTGGCGCCTTCGTCGCGGATTTCGCCGCCGGCGCCGGTCGATGCGCCGGGGAACGGCGAGATCGCCGTCGGATGGTTGTGCGTCTCGACCTTCATCAGCACATGGGCCGTCTCGGCGCGGGCTTCGTACTTCGGCGCGCGGGCGTCGCCCGCCTGCATCCAGCGCTCGATCTGGTGGCCTTCCATGATCGCGGCGTTGTCCGAGTAGGCCACCACCGTGTGCTGCGGCGCGAGCTTCTCGGTGTTGCGGATCATGCCGAACAGGCTCAGCGGTTGCTCCTCGCCGTCCACCGTGAACTTCGCGTTGAAGATCTTGTGGCGGCAGTGCTCGGAGTTGGCCTGCGCGAACATCATCAGCTCGACGTCGCTGGGGTTGCGCTTCAGCTGCTGGCCGAAGGCGGCGTCGAGGTAGTCAATCTCGTCGTCGGACAGCGCGAGGCCGAACTCGGTGTTCGCCTTCACCAGCGCCGCACGGCCCTGGCCCAGCACGTCCACATGCGCCAGCGGCTGCGCGGTCTTCTCGTCGAACAGGTGCGCCGCTTCCTCGCGGGCCAGCAGCACGCTCTCGGTCATGCGGTCGTGCAGCAGCTCGGCGCAGGCGACGAGTTCCTGCTGCGTCAAGGTCTTCACACCGCCCAGCAGGCCGGACTTCAGCGTGATGCGGTACTCGGTGACGCGCTCCACGCGGTGGATGCCCAGGCCGCAGTTGTGCGCGATGTCGGTCGCTTTCGAAGCCCAGGGGCTCACCGTGCCCAGGCGCGGCGCCACGACGACCAGCGAGCCCTCGCTCGCGCCGGCGTAGGCATCGCCGTAGTTCAGCAGCGCCGCCAGCTTGTCCCGGTCGGCACCCGCCAACGCTTCGTCGCTCCACACCCAGTGCACATGACGGGCCGACAGCCCGGTAATGCGGTCATTGACCGCTTGCAGCTTCGGCAACAGGGCCTGGGCGCGGAACGCCGAGAGGGCGTTGCCACCCTCGAAGGAGAGCAGATGCTTGGGGGAAGAAGCCATGAGAGTCCGGATGAGGAAGGAACGACGGCGAAACCCGGGATTCTACCGAGGGCGCCGGGTCCGAACGCTCAGACTCGACGGTATGCGGCGGCGACGCGCTGCTGGTTGTCGGCACAGATCGCGCGAAAACCAGCCGAGATCCGCGCATCGTCTGCCGCCTGCGCCCAGAAGCGCTGCGCCGCCTCGGCCGCCAGCACCCAAGCCTCGCGCTGCGGCGGCAGCGGCAGGCGCGGCGTGAAGTCGACAACGGGCAGCTCGACGCCGGCCTGCGGGCGGTAGGCCATCGGCAGCATGTCGTAGACCGGCGCCAGCCTCAGCGAAGCTGCGGGGCCGGGTTCAAAGGAAAGATTGCCGTCGTGCATGTCGGTGTTGGCGATCAACTGGCCGAAGAAAGCGAGCCGCTGCACGGCGGCCTGCGCTTGCGCATCGATCAGTCCGGCAGCCGCCAACGCCGCCGCGCCGTCGGCCCAGGAGCGTCCGGCCAGGCCGAACCAGTCCGCATTGATGGCAGCCCATGAGCACAGGCCCGAGCGCCCCAGCAGGCCGTGCCGGTCGAAGCGGCCGACTTCGAAGAAGGTGCGCCCCTCGCCGCGCAGGATGCGGCTGGCCGTGCCCTGCAAGCCGGGCAAAGTGCCGACCAGCGTCGAGGCGAGCTGCTCGCACACCAGCAGGTCCGACCAGCGCTGCGTGCCGGGCGAGTCGTCCGAGCCGGAGAACTTGACCAGCACATGCCGCGGCGTGCCCTCGTCATCGCGCAGCGCCGTGAACTTCGGGAACTCGCCGGCCACCGAGGAGCCGGCCGGGCCGAAAGCCATCGCCAACTGGGCCAGCTCGGCATAGGACCGCAGTTCGTCGCCAGCGGTGATCGGGACCTCCGCCTGGGCTTGCCAGTGGTGGAAAGCAGCGTCGCCGATGATGAAGTTGCCGCTCTGGTCCGAGCCGAGCAGCGAGAGCGCGTACAGCGCGTCGTCATCGGACCAGTCCTGCGGGTTCTCGGCCAGTTGCAGCAGCGCGGCATGGTCGCGGGCGAACCGGCGGCCGAGGAAGCCCTGAGGGCGCATGTCCTGCAGGAAGTAGGGCAAGCCTTCGAACCAGCCGTCCCGCATCCGCGTACCGGCCTGGGCCAGCGGCCATTCGAAGCGGTCCGCGTTGGCAACTTCGACCAGCGTGCCGTCTGGGTGTCCCAGGTGCAATTGCGCCACCGTCTCGGCCCGGCCATCGGTACCGATGCTGTACAGCGGAAGCGGGGCAAGGCTGCCGCGCAGCGGGCGCCGCAGCGTGTAGGCCGTGCGACGCGCCCGGCCGATCGTCAACACCTGTTCGCCCGCCTGGCGAACGGCCCGCATCAACGTCGGCGGACTGATCCGCAGCGCATCGCGCAAGGCTTGCGCAGCGAGCAGATGACGCTGGCGCAGCAGGCCCAACAGCTCATCGACCGCGTCAGCCATGAAACGATTCTCCGCACAGTTTTATACGGAGAATATATAGGTAAATCGTTCTCAGATGGATCGATTAATGAAACGATTCATGAAACGATTTTCAAGATCGTCTACTTCGCAAACAGCGACTCGATGTTCTTGAACGCCTTGAACTCGATGGCGTTGCCGGACGGGTCGAGAAAGAACATCGTTGCCTGCTCGCCGACCTCGCCCTTGAAGCGGATGTAGGGCTCGATGACGAACTGGGTGCCGGCGGCGCGCAGCTTGTCGGCCAGGGCCTCCCACTGCTCCATGGACAGCACCAGGCCGAAATGGCGGACCGGCACGTTGTGCGAATCGACGGCGTTGGTCGCCTTGTGGCCGCATTCGTCCGGCGCCAGGTGGGCGACGATCTGGTGGCCGTGGAAATTGAAGTCGATCCACTCGGCTGAACTGCGGCCTTCGGGGCAACCGAGCAGGTCGCCGTAGAAGGCACGGGCTTCGGCCAGGTTACGGACCGGGAAGGCGAGGTGGAACGGGGGCATGGCGTCGAACTCCTGGGTTAAGGCCTGGGATGGCTGGCAGCCTAGCAGGAGCGTGGAGTCGGTGCGGGAAAGCCGGTGGGCCGGGGCAGCGCCCAGGGCGGAATCGGGTCGGAGCGCCTGGACGACGCTCCCGCCGGCGATCCCTGATTGCCCTGGACGCCGCCCCGGCCCACCGGCTTTCGGCGGCGGATGTCGAGCGCGCTTCTTTTTTCGGCTCAGCGCTCCGTTTGCATCCGATGCACGATGGCTTCCGTGCGCTCCAGCAGCGAACCGACGTCGATCGTCGTCAGCTCACGGCCCTTCAGCACCTGACGGCCGCCGACCCACACGTCGGACACGTGCTCGCGGCCAGCCACGTAAACCAGTTGCGCCAGCGCGTTGTAGACCGGGCGGCATTCGACGGCGTCGAGCGAGACGGCGACCACGTCGGCCAGCTTGCCGGCCTCCAGCGAGCCCAGGTCGTCGCCGCGGCCCATCGCCTTCGCGGCGCGGATGGTGGCCATCTCCAGCGCGGTGCGGGCGGAGACGGTGGTGGGGTTCTGCGTGGAGCCCTTGGCCAGCAACGCGGCGGCACGGATCTCGCCGAACATGTCCTGGCGGTTGTTGGAGGCGGCGCCGTCGGTGCCGAGGATGGTGTTGACGCCGGCCGTTTCCAACGCCGTCACCGGGCAGATGCCGGAGGCCAGCTTCAGGTTGGAGTTCGGGTTGTGGACGAGGTGCACCTTCTGGCGCGCCAGCATGGCGATCTCGTCCTCGTTCAGATGGACCATGTGCACGGCCATCATCTGCTCGTTCAGCAGGCCCAGCTTGTTCAGGCGCTCCAGCGGGCGCATGCCGTGCTGCTTGACGCTCTCGTCCACTTCGAACTGGGTCTCGTGGATGTGGCAGTGCATCTGCAGGTCGTGCTTCTCGGCCAGTTCGCGCAGCGCGACGAAGGTCTCGTCGGAGACGGTGTAGGGCGCGTGCGGAGCGCTGGTCCAGTCGAGCAGCTTCTCGCCCTTGAACTGCTCGTAGGCGGCCAGGCCCTTGGCGATGTAGTCCTGCGCGTTGGCGGCGTAACCGGTAGGGAAGTCGATCACGTTGATCGACACGCCCGCGCGGATGCCCGCATCCACTGCCGCGCGAGCCATCGCGGTGGGGAAGAAGTACATGTCGTTCAGGTAGGTCACGCCGCCGCGCAGGGCCTCGGCGGCGGACAGCAGCGAGCCCTGGTAGGTCCAGTCCTCGGTGACCCACTTCTTCTCCAGCGGCCAGATGTGGTGGTTCAGCCAGTCCATCAGCGGCAGGTCGTCGGCGACGCCGCGCAGCAGCGACATGGCCGAGTGGGTGTGGCCGTTGATCAGGCCGGGGATCAGCACGTGGCTGCCCAACTCGACCGATTCGGCCTGTGGGTACTTCGCCTCGGCCTCGGCGCGGGGCAGCACGTCGGCGATGCGCTCGCCGTCGATGACCAGCGCGTGGTCGGTCAGCACGTCGGCGCTGCCGGGGGCCAGGGTCACCATCCACTTGGGCTTGAGGATCTTGGTCATGATGTTCTGTTCCTTCAGTTGAACGCGCTGTCGAAGATCTCGATCACGCGGGCGGCGTCGACGCCGATGCAGGCCTGCTGGACCGGCCGGCCGGTCCAGGCGGCACGGCCGGGGTGGCCACCGGGCAGGCCCAGGTTGCGATGGTCCTGGATCGTCTGACCGCGCGCCATGCCTTCGCAGACGACGCGGATCGGGCCGCGGCGCAAGGTGAAGGCGGACGGGTCGATGGCGTAGGCCACCGCGCTGGCATCGTGCGAATAGATGCCGCGGATGCCGGCGACCTCGCTGTAGAAGTCCTGGTAGTGGCGGGTGGCCTGCCAGAGGAAGTCGCCCACCTTGCCGCCCCTGCCCTGCAGGCTCGACAGGTAGTCCTCGTCCATCACCACCTGCTGCGTGACGTCGAGGCCGACGACGACGATGGGCCAGGCCGCCGTCAGCACCAGATCCGCCGCCTCGGGGTCGTTGATCACGTTGGCCTCGGCCACCGGCGTCACGTTGCCGGCATGGCCCAGCGTGCCGAAGGCGCCGCCCATCAGGATCACCTGCTTGACCTTGGAGACGATGGTCGGATCGTGCTGCAGCGCCAGCGCGAGGTTGGTGAACGGGCCGACGGCGATCAGCGTGATCGCGCCGGGCTCGGCGTTGACCATGTCGCAGATCAGCTCATGGGCCGGGCGCGGGTCCAGCAGTTCGTTGGCCGGTGCGGCGCTGGCGGCCAGGCCACCCAGTCCGTCCTCGCCGTGCACGTGGGCCGGATAGTCGCCCTCCTCCGTCGCGGCCAGCGCCTTGGGGGCACCGGCGGCCACCGGCAGCTTCAGGCCGTATAGCGTGCTGAGCGACAGCGCGTTGCGCGTGGTGGTTTCGACCGACGCGTTGCCGAACACGGTCGTGATCGCGCGCAGTTCGATGGCCGGGCTGCGTGCGAGCAGCCACAGGGCCATCGCATCGTCGATGCCGGGGTCGGTGTCGTAGATGACCTGATGCTTCATGCCAGATCCTTCAAGGGGTGTTGATTCGCAGGCCAGGGGCTTTCGAAGAAGGCCAGGACCTGTTCGCGCGTGACGCCGTCGAGGCTCGCCGGGTTCCAGCGCGGCGTGTGGTCCTTGTCCACGGCCAGCGCGCGGATGCCTTCCATCGTCTCGCTGGCGGTGCCGGGGCGCAGGTGGAAGCAGCGGTAGACGATGTCGCGCTCCATGCGCAGATCGTCGGCCAGGCTCATCGAGCGGGCGCGGCGCACCTGCTCCAGGGTGACGGCCAGCATCAGCGGCGAGCGCTTCAGCAGGGTCGCGCAGGTCTGCTGCGCCCACGCATCGGGATCGTCCGCCAGCGAGGCCAGGATCGCCGGCACGTCCGCCTGGCCGAAATGCCGGTCGATCTGCGCCAGCCGCTCGAAGTGCGGGGCCGGCGGCGCGACGTCGACACGCTGCATCACGGCGGCCACGACGTGCTCGGCCGTCGGCATCTCGCCGCTGCGCAGCGCATCGACCAGGCCTGCCATCTGCTGAGCCGGCACGAACACATCGCCCAGGCCCAGCTCGATCGCATCGGCTGCACCGATCGCATCACCGGTCAGCGCCAGCCATTCGCCGCTGCGACCCGGGCAGTTGGCCAGGAAGTGGCCGCCGCCGACGTCGGGGAACAGGCCGATATTGGTCTCGGGCATCGCGAGCTTGGAGTGCTCGGTCAGCACGCGCATCTTCGAGCCCTGGCTGATGCCCATGCCGCCACCCATCACGATGCCGTCCATCAGCGCGACGAAGGGCTTGGCGTAGTGGTGGATCAGGTGGTTGAGGCGGTACTCCTCGGTGAAGAAGGCTTCGATCGAGTCGTCACCGGCCAGCACCGCCGCATGGAAGAAGCGGATGTCGCCACCGGCGCAGAAGGCCGGCGCCTTGCCCGGGCGGGCCGCGCCGAGGATGGCCACGGCCTGGATCGCGGGGTCGGCGGCCCAGGCGTTCAACAGTGTGGTCAGGTCGCGAATCATCGCCAGCGAGAGCGCGTTCAGCGCCTGCGGGCGGTTCAGCGTGATCAGGCCCAGGCAGCCGTTCACTTCGGCCGTGATCTGGCCCTCGGACTGCAATGCGGGAATCGTCATGCCTTCGTAGCTCCGTCAATTCTTGATGTTGTGCGCCAGGCCAGCAGCTCGTTGCCGACGAGCGCCGCCAGCACCAGCGCACCGCCGACGATTGTCGCGGACGACGGATTTTCACCCGCGAGCAGCCAGGCCCACAGCACGCCGAAGATCACCTCCAGCAGGCCCAGCAGGGCCACCTCGGGCCCGGCCAGCACGCGCGTCACCTGCACGACCAGCAGGCAGGGCACGGCCAGCTGGAACAGGCCGAGGCCGGCCAGCAGGGTCAGGTCATGCGCACCGGCATGGGTGGGCCAGGCCAGCGGCAGCGCGAGTAGTGCGGAAATCGCCGCGCCGATGAGCACGGCCAGCGGCATGTCGTTGGCCGGCGCTGGCTCGTCGGGCTCGGCATCGTCCTGGCCGGCCGCGTGCTGAAGCACCGTCCAGTTCGTGGCAGCGGCGATCGGCACGCCCAGGGCGACGAGGATGCCCAGCATGCCCTCCCCGCCGCGGAACTCGTGGCCGAACATCCAGGCGATGCCCGCCGAGCCGACGAGGATCGCCACCCAGGTGCGCAGCGGCAGCCGGTGGTGCAGGAACACGCGCGAGAACAGCGCCGTCAGCAGCGGCCCCAGCGCCATCGTCACCAGCACGTTGGCGATGCTGGTCAGGGTCAGCGCCACCATGAAGGCGGTGAACATCACGCTCCAGGCAAGACCCGACACCCAGACGGCGCGCGGCGCGCTCCGCAACTGGCTCAGCAGCGCGGTGCCGCGCTGGAAGGCCAGGATCGCCGCGAGGAACAGCGTGTTGAAGCCGCTGCGCCAGAAGGTGACCTCGAAGCTGCGCGCCTCCTCGAGCTGGCGCGTGACGACGCCGGCGCTGCTCCACAGCAGCGTGACGACGATCATCAGCAGGACGGCTTTTCGATGGCTCATGTAAGAACGGCCCCGTTCGGGGCCGTGTTCGATGCGGTGAGGCGATCAGGCGCGCGAAGCGCGCTTGCGCTCATTCTCGGTCAGGAAACGCTTGCGCAGGCGCACGCTCTTCGGCGTGATCTCGACCAGTTCGTCGTCCTCGATGAACTCGACGCCGTACTCCAGCGTCAGGTCGATCGGGGGCGTGATCTTGATCGCGTCTTCCTTGCCGCTGACGCGGAAGTTGGTCAGCTGCTTGGTACGCGTGGCGTTGACGACCAGGTCGTTCTCGCGGCTGTGGATGCCGACGATCATGCCTTCGTAGACCGGATCGTTCGGCTTCACGAACATGCGGCCGCGATCGTCCAGCTTGCCAAGCGCGTAGGTGAAGATCTCGCCGGCATCCATCGAGATCAGCACGCCGTTCTTGCGGCCGGCGATCTCGCCCTTGTGCGGCTCGTAGCCGTCGAAGATGTTGGAGATCAGGCCCGAACCGCGGGTCAGGTTCAGGAACTCGTTGGTGAAACCGATCAGGCCACGGGCCGGAATGCGGTACTCGAGGCGCACGCGGCCACGGCCGTCCGGCTCCATGTTCACCAGCTCGCCCTTGCGCTCGCCCAGGGCCTGCATCACGCCGCCCTGGTGGTTCTCTTCCACGTCGGCGGTGACCAGCTCGATCGGCTCGTGCTTCTCGCCGTTGATGGTCTGGAACACGACGCGCGGCTTCGACACGGCCAGCTCGTAGCCTTCGCGGCGCATGTTCTCCAGCAGGATGGTCAGGTGCAGTTCGCCGCGGCCCATCACTTCGAAGATGCCGTCTTCGTCGGTCTCGCTGACGCGCAGCGCGACGTTGCTCTGCAGTTCCTTCTGCAGGCGGTCCCAGATCTGGCGGCTGGTGACGTACTTGCCTTCGCGGCCGGCCAGCGGGCTGGTGTTGACGCAGAAGTTCATCGTCAGCGTCGGCTCGTCCACCTTCAGCATCGGCAGCGGCGCCGGATCGGCAACGCTGGTGACGGTGACGCCGATACCGATGTCTTCCAGGCCGTTGATCAGCACGATGTCGCCCGGCTCGGCTTCGGGCGTCTGCACGCGGTCCAGGCCCTGGAAGGTCAGCACCTGGTTGACGCGACCCTTGACGGACTTGCCGTCCGGGCCTTCCATCACGACCACGTCCATGCCCGGCTTCAGCGTGCCCTGGTTGATACGGCCGACGCCGATGCGTCCGACGAAAGTCGAGAAATCAAGCGCCGAGATCTGCAGCTGCAGCGAGGCGGCCGGATCACCGGCGTGCGCCGGCACGTGCTTCAGCACGGTGTTGAACAGGGCCGACATGTCGGGGCCCCACTGCTCGCCCGGCGCGCCTTCTTCCAGCGAGGTCCAGCCGTTGATGCCGGAGGCGTAGACGACCGGGAAGTCCAGCTGCTCGTCGGTGGCGCCGAGCTTGTCGAACAGGTCGAAGGCGGCGTTGATGACGGCGTCGGGCTTGGCGCCCGGCTTGTCGACCTTGTTCACCACGACGATGGGCTTCAGGCCCAGGGCCAGCGCCTTCTTCGTGACGAAGCGGGTCTGCGGCATCGGGCCTTCCTGCGCGTCGATCAGCAGCACGACGCCGTCGACCATCGACAGCGCGCGCTCGACCTCGCCGCCGAAGTCCGCGTGTCCCGGCGTGTCGACGATGTTGATGTGCGTGCCTTCCCAGCTGACCGCGCAGTTCTTGGCCAGGATGGTGATGCCGCGCTCGCGTTCGATGGCATTGCTGTCCATCACGGTGTCGACGACCTTCTCGTGCTCGGCGAAGGTGCCGCTCTGGCGCAGCAGTTGGTCGACCATCGTGGTCTTGCCATGGTCAACGTGGGCAATGATGGCGATGTTGCGGATCTGTCGGTTGCTCATACGACTCTTTCTTTCATGAAACTCAGGCGGCGCTCAGGAGACTTTCGACTTCCTGCGGGCTCAGTAAACGATCGGCGATCAGTTCGCCGGACTTGATGTGGGCACTGCCGAGGAAGGCCTTGGGCTGCGGCCCGTAGACCCGGACGTTTTCGGCGTCCTGCGCCTTCACGCGCCGGCGAAGGCCCGTGAGAAAACGCGCGGCCTCGTCACCGTCCAGCGACAGCGCGGGCCAGTCGGCCAGCAGCGAGTCGGGGGGGTGAAGCAAGGCTTCACGCTCCACTTCGTTCATGGCCGCCAGCGCATCGAGCGAGACCGCCCGGTCCACCGTCAAGGGGCCTGATTTGGTACGCCGCAGCGCCGCCAGGGACGCGCCGCAGCCGAGTTCGCGGCCGATGTCCTCGGCCAGCGTGCGGATGTAGGTGCCCTTGCTGCAGCTGACGTCCAGGGTCAGCAGGGCATTGTCGAAACCGACGATGTCCGCGCGATGAATCGTCACGCGGCGCGACGGGCGCTCGATGTGGATGCCGGCACGGGCGTATTCGTACAGCGGCCGGCCTTCGTGCTTCAGCGCCGAGTACATCGGCGGCACCTGGTCGATCTCGCCGACGAATTTCGCGACGACGGCCTCGATCTGGGCGCGGGTGGCCGTGACCTCGCGGCGCTCCAGCACCTCGCCCTCGGCGTCGCCGGTGGTCGTGGTAACGCCGAGATTCAGCGTCGCCAGGTAGCCCTTGTCGGCATCGAGGCTGACCTGGCTGAACTTGGTGCCCGCGCCGAAGCACAGCGGCAGCAGGCCGGTGGCCAGCGGGTCCAGCGTGCCGGTGTGGCCGCCCTTCTCGGCGCGCAGCAGCCACTTGGCCTTCTGCAATGCATCGTTGCTCGACAGGCCCAGCGGCTTGTCGAGCAGCAGCACCCCGTGAACCGGGCGGCGCTGGATGCGTTGCTTCCTGGCTTCAGTCATTGGGTTCGTCGTCCAGCGCGCGGGTGGCATTGGCCTGGGAGATCAGCGCCCCCATCTCGGCGGCGCGTTCGGTCGTGCGGTCGAAGTGGAAGTGCAGGCTCGGCACCGTGTGGATCTGCAGGCGCTTGAACAGGCCGTTGCGCAGGTAGCCGGCGGCCTCGTTCAAGGCCTCCTGCGTTTCCTGCGGATCGCCGACCAGCACGGAGAAGAAGACCTTGGCGTGCGCGTAGTCCGGCGTCACCTCGACGGCCGAGATCGTCGGCATCTTGATGCGCGGATCCTTCAGCTCGCGGATCAGCTCGGCCAGGTCGCGCTGGATCTGGTCGGCGATGCGGAAACCGCGGTTCGGGATGGCTCGTTTATGTCGCATATTGATGAGCTCCTGAAGTGGCGAACCCCGCCCAGGGGCGGGGTTAGCACCTAGGCGAAGCGTACGCTTACAGCGTGCGGGCGACTTCCTTGATTTCGAAGATTTCCAGCACGTCGCCCTCGGCGATGTCGTTGTAGTTCTTCAGCTTGATACCGCACTCGAAGCCTTCCTTGACTTCCTTGACGTCGTCCTTCATCCGGCGGACCGATTCGACCTCGCCCGTGTAGATGACCACGTTCTCGCGCAGCAAGCGGAAACGCGCGCCGCGACGGACCAGGCCCGAGGTGACCATCGAACCGGCCACCGTGCCGATCTTGGAAGCCACGAACACCGTGCGGATCTCGGCCGTGCCCAGCGCTTCTTCGCGCTGCTCCGGCGCCAGCATGCCGCCCATCGCTGCCTTCACATCGTCCACGGCGTCGTAGATGATGTTGTAGTAGCGCAGGTCCACGCCATTGCCTTCGGCCAGCTTGCGCGCGCCGGCATCGGCACGCACGTTGAAGCCGATGATGATGGCCTTGGAGGCGATCGCCAGGTTGACGTCGGACTCGCTGATGCCGCCCACCGCCGCGTGCACGACCTGCACCTTGACCTCGTCGGTCGACAGCTTGAGCAGCGAGGTGGCCAAGGCCTCCTGCGAACCCTGCACGTCAGCCTTGATGATCAGCGGCAGCGTCTGCACGTCGCCGGCAGCCATGTCGGAGAACATGTTCTCCAGCTTGGCGGCCTGCTGGCGAGCCAGCTTCACGTCGCGGTACTTGCCCGAACGGAAGGTGGCGATTTCACGCGCACGGCGCTCGTCGCCCAGCACCATGAACTCGTCGCCGGCCTGCGGCACTTCGGTCAGGCCCTGGATCTCGACGGGGATCGACGGGCCGGCCTCGGTGCTCGGCTTGCCGTCCTCGTCCAGCATCGCGCGGACGCGGCCGAAGGTGGAACCAGCCAGCACGACGTCGCCGCGCTTGAGCGTACCGCTCTGCACCAGCACCGTGGCGACCGGGCCGCGGCCCTTGTCCAGCTTGGCTTCGATGACGAGGCCCTTGGCCATCGACTCGACCGGCGCCTTCAGCTCCAGCACTTCGGCCTGCAGCAGCACCTGCTCCAGCAGTTCGTCGATGCCCTGACCGGTCTTGGAGGACACGGCGATGAACGGCGATTCACCGCCGAACTCTTCCGGCACGACCTGCTCGGCCACCAGCTCGCTCTTGACGCGCTCGGGGTTGGCATCGGGCTTGTCGCTCTTGGTCATCGCGACCACGATCGGCACGCCAGCGGCCTTCGCGTGGTGGATGGCTTCCTTGGTCTGAGGCATCACGCCGTCGTCCGCCGCCACCACGAGGATGACGATGTCGGTGGCGGTGGCGCCACGAGCACGCATGGCCGTGAAGGCCGCGTGACCCGGGGTGTCCAGGAAGGTGACCATGCCGCGCGGCGTCTCGACGTGATACGCGCCGATGTGCTGCGTGATGCCGCCGGCTTCGCCCGCGGCCACACGGGCACGGCGGATGTAGTCCAGCAGCGAGGTCTTGCCGTGGTCGACGTGACCCATGACGGTGACGACCGGTGCGCGCGGCAGCGATTCGTGCGCCGACTCGGCAGCGGTGCCCTCTTCCTCGAGGAAGGCGTCGGGATCGTCCAGCTTGGCGGCGAACGCCTTGTGGCCCATTTCCTCGACCAGGATCATCGCGGTCTCTTGGTCCAGCTGCTGGTTGATGGTGACCATCTGACCCAGCTTCATCAATTGCTTGATGACCTCGGACGCCTTGACCGACATCTTGTGCGCCAGATCGGCCACCGAGATGGTTTCGGGCACATGCACTTCCTGCACCTGCTGCTCGACAGCCGGCTGGAAGTTGGACGAGGCACCGCGATCGTCACCACGACCGCCGCGACGGCCACCCGCGCCACCGCGGGCCGGCGCACGCCAGCCTCCGGGGCCCGGACGGGCAGCGCCGGCCGGTGCGCCGGGCTTGCTCGGACCGCGCTTCTTGTCATCGGCCCAGCTGGACGACAGCTTCTCGGACTTGACGGACTTC
Organism: Roseateles agri; assembly: GCF_034043675.1. Taxonomy (NCBI): domain Bacteria; kingdom Pseudomonadati; phylum Pseudomonadota; class Betaproteobacteria; order Burkholderiales; family Sphaerotilaceae; genus Roseateles; species Roseateles agri. The sequence goes on from NZ_JAXCLA010000005.1 coordinate 452,637, forward strand.
TTGTCGCCCGGCTTGGCCGCAGCAGGCGCAGCCGTGCCCGGCGCAGCGGGTGCGCCCGCCTTCTTGTGGATCGTTCCCTTGATGCCAGGGGCTGCCGCCTCGGCCGGCTTGGCCGGCTCTTCCTTCTTGGCGACCATCACCTTCTTCGGCGCGTTCATCATCGCGCGGATGGCAGCGGCCTCGGCCTCGGCGGCCTTGCGGCGGCGCTCCAGGTCGACCTGCTTCTGCTTCTCCTCGACGCCGACATCGACGGCCTTCACCACGCGCAGTGCGGGCTTCGGTGCATCGACCGGCGCGGCGGGGGCCGGAGCCTCGGCAGCCGGTGCGGGGGCCGGGGCGGCAACAGCAGCGACCGGGGCCGGTTCGGCCGGGGCCACGGGTGCAGCGGCCGGCGCGGCGCGCTTGGCAGCGGCAGCGCGATTGATCGCGGCAGCTTCGGCGGCAGCGGCTTCGGCGGTTTGGCGCGGAGCGGCCTTCGGGGCTGCCTTCGCAGCTTCCGCCGCAGCCTTGGCAGCGGCCGCGGCTTCTTCAGCAGCACGCGCTTCGGCAGCCAGGCGCTCCTGGCGACGCTGTTCCTCGGCTTCCTTGGCGGCACGCTCGGCGGCCTCGCGCTCGCGGACGCGAGCGGCGAGTTCTTCCTCCTGCTGGCGCAGCGCCTCGGCCTGGGCCTTGGCTTCGTCCTCGCGGCGCTGCAGGTCGGCTTCCTCGGCCGCAGCGGCGGCCGGATCGTCACCGCCGCCAGCTTCGTCGCGCTTGACGAAGGTGCGCTTCTTGCGGACTTCGACCTGGATCGTGCGGGCCTTGCCGGAAGCATCCGCCTGCTTGATCTCGCTGGTGGACTTGCGGGTCAGGGTGATCTTCTTGCGATCGCCTTGCGCGGTGCCGTGGGCGCTGCGCAGGTGTTCGAGCAGGCGCTCTTTATCGGCCTCGTTGAGGGCGTCGTCGGACGACGCCTTCTTGACGCCTGCTGCTTGAAGCTGCTCAAGCAGCGTGCTCGCAGGCCTTTGAAGCTCTGCGGCAAACTGGGCGACGGTGGTCACAGCCATTGTGGGTTTTCCTTGAATACTTTTGCGTTCGGTGCTGCTGGAGCGAGTGGTGGTCGGTGCCTGTTATTGATATTCAGGTTCAGGCAGTGAACCAGTGCTCGCGCGCCTTCATGATCAGCGTGCGGGCAGCCGCCTCGTCCAGGCCGGCCATTTCGACGAGTTCGTCGACGGCCAGGTCGGCCAGATCGTCACGGGTGTGGATATCGCCGGCCGCGAGCTTGGCGATCAGCTCAGGCGACACGCCTTCCAGATCGCGCAGGTCTTGCGAGACCTCCTCGACCTTTTCCTCGCGGGCGATTTCCATCGTCAACAGCGCATCCTTGGCCCGGGTGCGCAATTCGTTGACCGTGTCTTCGTCGAAGGCCTCGATCTCCAGCATTTCCTGCATAGGCACGTAGGCCACTTCTTCCAGGCTGGTGAACCCCTCGGCGATGAGGATGTCGGCGACCTCGCTGTCCACGTCGAGCTTGTCGACGAAGAGCTTGCGGATGGTCTCCGTTTCCAGTTCATGCTTGGCCGCGGATTCCTCGGCCGACATGATGTTGATGCGCCAGCCGGTCAGCTCGGAAGCGAGCCGCACGTTCTGGCCGCCACGGCCGATCGCGATGGCGAGGTTTTCCTCGTCCACCACGACGTCCATCGCGTGGCGTTCTTCGTCCACGACGATCGATTGCACGTTCGCCGGCGCCAGCGCGCCGATGACGAACTGCGCCGGGTCTTCCGACCACAGCACGATGTCCACGCGCTCGCCGGCGAGCTCGTTCGTCACGCCGTTGACGCGCGAACCGCGCACGCCAACGCAGGTGCCGATCGGGTCGACACGCTTGTCGTGGCTCAGCACGGCGATCTTGGCGCGGCTGCCGGCATCGCGGGCAGCGCTCTTGATCTCCAGCAGACCCTGTTCGATTTCGGGCACTTCCTGCGCGAACAGTTCCTTCATGAACTCGCCGCTGGAGCGCGACAGCATGATCTGCGGGCCGCGCTGCGTCGGATCGATGCCCAGGATCACTGCGCGGACACGGTCGCCGGTGCGCAGGTTTTCCTTCGGGATCATTTCGTTGCGCTTCAGGCGGCCTTCCACGCGGCCGGACTCGGCAATGATGTCGCCCTTGTCCAGGCGCTTGACGGTGCCGACGAAGATCTTCTCGCCGCGCGAGAGGAAGTCGTTCAGCAGCTGCTCGCGCTCCGCATCGCGGATCTTCTGCAGGATCACCTGCTTGGCGGCCTGCGCGCCGATACGGCCGATCGGCACGGATTCGACCGGCTCCTCGATGTGGTCTTCCACCTCGATGTCGGGGATCTGCTCCTGCGCTTCGAACAGCAGGATCTCGGCGTCGGGCACCTGCAGACCGGCTTCATTCGGCACGACGTGCCAGCGGCGGAAGGTTTCGTACTCCCCGGAGTCGCGATCAACCGAAACGCGGATATCGGCTTCGCCGCCATACAACTTCTTGGTGGCCGACGCCAACGCGGCTTCCACCGCGCCGAACACGACATCGCGCTCCACGCTCTTCTCGCGCGAAATTGCATCCACCAACATCAACAGTTCGCGGTTCATTGATCCAGACCTCCGTGTACCTTGTGACCCGTCTTGCGCCCCGTTGCGACGGCGCCTTCTTGCTTCTTCGTCTTCGAAGCGGCGCCCGCGGGCTTCTTGTTGCCAGCGGCCGGCTTTTGGCCGCCGCTGTTGCGTCCCTTGAACGGCGTGACCGGCACCAGCCGAGCCTCGCGCACTTCATCAAGGGAAAAATCCATCGCCTGATCGACCTTGCCGTCGTTGAACACGATGCGCCAACCCTCGCCTTCCGCCGCGAGGATGCCCTGGTAGCGCTTGCGGCCCTGGAACGGCACCTTCAGCGTCAGCGCAACCTCCTGGCCGGCAAAGCGGGCATAGTCGGCCGCCTTCTTCAGCGGGCGATCCATGCCGGGCGAGGAGACCTCCAAGCGCTGGTAATCGACCGCTTCCACCTCGAGCACATACTGCAGCTGGCGTGTGACACGCTCGCAATCGTCGACGGTGATTACCTCGCCGGCCGCCACCTGCTCGGGCAGCTTGTCGATGGACACGCGCAGCAAGCCCCCGGCGCTGCGTTCGCAGTCCACGAGCTCGTAACCGAGACCGGTCACGGTTGTTTCCACAGCGGCTTGCCAGCTCTGGTTCATCGGCGGTGTATCGAGGGTGGTCGTCAAAGGCGAAAATCGATCAAGCAAAAAAAATGGGCTGGATGAATCCGCCCAACTTACGCACTGTGACCCGAGCCCATTCACCTGCCCCGGTCCAGCTTTGCAACTGTCACCCATGCGTTGATGGGCTCCGTCGCAAAACAGGGATTGTACTATGCAAGCACCATGCCGGCAAGCCGACCGGTCCGGCCGACGCATTGGCATGACAGAATCCCGGGCTGATTTCGATACAAGGAGCCACCATGGGTTTTCTCGCCGGCAAGCGACTGCTGATTACAGGCGTGCTGTCCAACCGTTCGATCGCCTACGGCATCGCACGGGCCTGCCACCGTGAAGGGGCCGAACTGGCCTTCAGCTACCAAGGCGAGCGCTTCAAGGACCGGATCACCGAGTTCGCCGCCGAATTCGGCTCCAGCCTGGTCTACGACTGCGATGTCAGCGACGACGCCCAGATGGAGAAGCTGTTCGCCGACCTCGGCGCCGTCTGGCCCGAATTCGACGGCTTCGTCCACTCGATCGGCTTTGCCCCGCGCGACGCGATCGCCGGCAACTTCCTCGACGGCCTGACCCGCGAGAATTTCCGCATCGCCCACGACATCTCGGCCTACAGCTTCCCGGCCATGGCCAAGCTCGCCGCGCCGCGCCTGCGCGCCGGCGCCTCGTTGCTGACGCTGAGCTACCTCGGCGCCGACCGCTACGTGCCCAACTACAACACCATGGGCCTGGCCAAGGCCGCCCTGGAAGCCAGCGTGCGCTACCTGGCCTACGACCTGGGCGCCAAGGGCGTGCGCGTCAACGGCATCTCGGCGGGCCCGATCAAAACGCTGGCCGCCTCCGGCATCAAGGATTTCGGCAAGATGCTGACCCAGTTCGCCGCCAGTGCGCCAATCCGCCGCAACGTGACGATCGACGACGTCGGCAACACGGCCGCCTTCCTGTTCTCGGATCTGGCGGGCGGGATCAGCTCGGAGATCATTTACGTGGATGGCGGGTTTAGCCATGTGGCGATGACGGGCGAAGCCTGAGCTACAGCGCCTCCGAATTCACCAGTCACGCGCGCCGATGCGCGTGACTGGTGACGCGGCGATCAAGCCGCCACGCAATCCACGTAATACCTCACCTTCCCGTCATCCCCCGTCTCCGCAACCAGACCGTGCACGTCGGTCGCGAAGCCCGGGAAACTTGCGTTGAAGTCGCGGGTGAACTTCAGGTAGTCGACGATGCGCTTGTTGAAGCGCTCGCCGGGGATCAGCAGCGGGATGCCCGGCGGATAGGGCGTCAGCAGCGCGGTGGTCACGCGGCCTTCGAGCGCGTCGATCTCCACGCGCTCGGTCTTGCGGTGCGCGATGTAGGCATACGCATCGCTGGGCTTCATCGCCGGCTCCAGGTCGGACAGGTAGACCTCGGTCGTCAGGCGTGCGATGTCGCCCTTGGCGTAGGCCTCGTGGATGCTCTGGCAGAGGTCGCGCAGGCCCATGCGCTCGTAGCGCGGATGGGCGGCGGCGAACTCGGGCAGGATGCGCCAGATCGGCGCGTTCTTGTCGTAGTCGTCCTTGAACTGCTGCAACGCCGTCAGCAGCGTGTTCCAGCGGCCCTTGGTGATGCCGATGGTGAACATGATGAAGAACGAGTACAGGCCCGTCTTCTCGACGACCACGCCGTGCTCGGCCAGGAACTTGGTGACGATGCTGGCCGGGATGCCGGTCTTGGCGAACTTGCCGCTCATGTCCAGGCCCGGCGTGATCACCGTGGACTTGATCGGGTCCAGCATGTTGAAGCCGGCCTCGATCGGGCCGAAGCCGTGCCACTTCTCGTTGGCCTTGAGCATCCAGTCGGCTGACTTGCCGATGCCCTCGTTCACGACCTTGTCCGGGCCCCAGACCTTGAACCACCAGTCCTGCTTGCCATAGTCCTTCTCGACCTTGCGCATCGCGCGGCGGAAGTCCAGCGCCTCGGAGAGGCTCTCCTCCACCAGCGCCGTGCCGCCGGGCGGCTCCATCATCGCGGCGGCCACGTCGCAGCTGGCGATGATCGAGTACTGCGGGCTCGTCGACGTGTGCATCAGGTAGGCCTCGTTGAAGAGGTGCCTGTCGAGCTTCACGTTCTGCGAGTCCTGCACCAGCACTTGCGAGGCCTGGCTCAGGCCGGCCAGCAGCTTGTGCGTGGACTGCGTGGCGTAGACCATGGCCGTCTTCGGGCGCTGGCGATGCTTGCCCATCGCGTGGTAGGAGCCGTAGAAATTGTGGAAGGCGGCGTGCGGCAGCCAGGCTTCGTCGAAGTGCAGCGTGTCGATCCAGCCGTCGAGCTTGGCCTTGATCGTCTCGGTGTTGTAGAGCACTCCGTCGTAGGTGCTCTGCGTCAGCGTCATGATGCGCGGCTTCACCTTCTTGGCGTCCACGCCCTTGAGCAGCGGGTTCTTGGCGATCTTCTTGCGGATGTTCTCCGGCGAGAACTCGCTCTCGGGAATAGGTCCGATGATGCCGTAGTGGTTGCGCGTCGGCGTCATGAACACAGGCACGGCACCGGTCATGATGATCGAGTGCAGGATGCTCTTGTGGCAGTTGCGGTCCACCACGACCACATCGCCCGGCGCCACCGTGTGGTGCCAGACCATCTTGTTGCTGGTGCTCGTTCCGTTGGTGACGAAGAAGCAGTGGTCCGCATTGAAGATGCGCGCCGCATTCTTCTCCGAGGCCGCGACCGGGCCCGTGTGGTCCAGCAGCTGGCCGAGTTCTTCCACCGCGTTGCAGACGTCCGCACGCAGCATGTTCTCGCCGAAGAACTGGTGGAACATCTGCCCCACCGGGCTCTTCAGGAAGGCCACGCCGCCCGAGTGGCCGGGGCAGTGCCAGGAGTAGGAGCCGTCCTGCGCATAGTCCATCAGCGCCTTGAAGAACGGCGGCGCCAGCCCGTCCAGGTAGCTGCGGGCCTCGCGGATGATGTGGCGCGCCACGAACTCCGGCGTGTCCTCGAACATGTGGATGAAGCCGTGCAGTTCACGCAGCACGTCGTTCGGCAGATGCTGCGAGGTGCGCGTCTCGCCGTACACGTAGATCGGGATGTCGGCGTTCTTAAAGCGGATCTCTTCGATGAACTTGCGCAGGTTCACGACGGCGGGGTCGAGCTCCGGCCCCGCGGTGAACTCGTTGTCGTCGATCGACAGGATGAAGGCACCCGCGCGGCTCTGCTGCTGGGCGAACTGGCTCAGGTCCCCGTAGCTGGTAACACCCAGCACTTCGAAGCCCTCTTTCTGGATGGCGTCCGCCAGCGCGCGGATGCCCAGGCCCGAGGTGTTCTCGGAGCGGTAGTCCTCGTCGATGATGACGATGGGAAAGCGAAAGCGCAGCATCTGGCAGCCTCCAGTGGGCTAGGGGTGAAAAACGAAGGCGCGAAGTGTAGGGCACGGAAGTTACCCCCGCGTACACTCATCCAGAACATCCATCCGGGAGACATCCATGGACATTTCCCCGTCCACCGTCTGGTGGATCGCATGCGGCGCGCTGGTCGCCGTCGAGCTGGCCACGGGCACCTTCTATCTGCTGATGCTGGCCATCGGCTGCGCGGCCGGCGCGATCGCCGCGCACCTCGGTTTCGGCGACACGGCGCAGGTCCTCTGCGCGGCCATCATCGGCGGCGGCGCCGTCGCCGTGTGGCACCGCATGCGCGGCAACCGCCGCGCCCCGCCGGCCGCAGCCAACCCGGACGTCAACCTCGACATCGGCCAGGCCGTGCAGGTCGAAGCCTGGTCGCCGGATGGCTCGGCCCGAGTCAACTACCGCGGCGCCGCCTGGCGCGCGCGCTATGCCGGCGCAGATGCACCGCCCGCTGCCGGCCGCTACGTGATCCGCGCGATCGACGGCAGTTGCCTGATCCTGGACCGCTGATTCCCTTCTCCTGAGGCCTTCATGGAAATTGCACTGATTCTTCTCGTCATCGCCATCATCTTCGTCGCGCAATCGCTGAAGGTGGTGCCCCAGCAGCATGCCTGGGTCGTCGAGCGCCTGGGCAAGTACCACGCGACATTGACACCGGGCCTCAACATCCTCGTACCCTTCGTCGATCGCCTGGCCTACAAGCACTCGCTGAAGGAAATCCCGCTCGACGTCCCCAGCCAGGTCTGCATCACCCGCGACAACACCCAGCTCACCGTCGACGGCATCCTCTACTTCCAGATCACCGACGCGATGCGCGCGAGCTACGGCTCCAGCAACTACATCGTCGCGATCACGCAGCTCGCCCAGACGACGCTGCGCTCGGTCATCGGCCGCATGGAGCTGGATCGCACGTTCGAAGAGCGCGATTCGATCAACAGCCACGTCGTGCAATCGCTGGACGAGGCGGCGCTGAACTGGGGCGTCAAGGTGCTGCGCTACGAAATCAAGGACCTGACACCGCCGCCGGCCATCCTGCACGCGATGCAGGCGCAGATCACCGCCGAGCGCGAGAAGCGCGCGCTGATCGCTGCATCCGAGGGCCGCCGCCAGGAACAGATCAATATCGCCACCGGCGAGCGCGAGGCCTCGATCGCTCGATCCGAAGGCGAGAAGCAAGCCGAGATCAACAAGGCGCTCGGCGAGGCCGCCGCCATCACCGCCGTGGCCGACGCCACCGCGGGCGCAATCCGCAAGATCGCCGACGCCATCCAGCAGCCCGGCGGCGACCAGGCCGTGCAACTGAAAGTGGCCGAGAAAGCCGTCGACGCCTACGCTCAACTCGCGCAGAAGAACAACACGATGATCGTGCCCGGCAACATGACCGAGGTCAGCGCGCTGATCGGCACCGCGATGGCCATGATGAAGAAGCCGCTGCCCGGGGCTTCAACACCCAAAAGTGCGCTATGATGGCGGGCTTCGGAGCGGTGGATGAGTGGTTTAAGTCGCACGCCTGGAAAGCGTGTGGGGGTTAATAGCCCCCCGCGGGTTCGAATCCCGCCTGCTCCGCCAAAATGATCTAAGCCCTTGTTTATCAAGGGCTTTTTTCTTGGCTCGTCGTGGATTCGAAGTTGTCGACTCTGAAAGTGCAACTTCCATGTCCGAAACCACGTTGCCGAACGATCATGACTCTACTGGTGCAGCCGAGATGGTCCACGTTGCCCACGGCGCTGCTGAACAGATCAAATCTCCTGTGCGCCACAAACCGAGCCGGGCAGGCGGCCGAGCCCGCAGGCCGTCAAGGCCGATCCGGCTCGTCCATGGTGCAAGGGATCATGCGGCCATCCGGTAGATTCAACCGGTATTCGCCGCGCTTGCCGAACAAGGAAAGCTCCCCTTCGGACGTCAAAGCACCATAGCGCTCACCCGACGCTCGCACCAGGCTGTCGAGCACCCGCGACCCTCGTGGAGTGCTGATCACAGCCAGTGCGCCTGGCTGCAGGTATGTGATGGACCAAGCGCCCTCCAGCGACGGGCATAGCAGCGCAACCGGTCCGACGGACACCTTTGTTGGATCTCGCGTCTCGCGAGGTAGACCGGCACGCAGCTCGGCAATCTTCAGCGCGTAGGCGTCGCGTACGCAGCGCCGAACGTCCACGTCCGCCTCGCACGCTTGCAGCACCTTCCCGAGGCTCTCCCGGTCTGCGTTCAACGCCGAAGCCTTCTTGCTGGCGTCACTGAGAGCGAGCCGATACAGCCGATCGGTTTCAACCTGAAGCTGTTGGAGGTCCACGACATTGCATGCAAGCCACCCAACCCGACCCTTGCCTGGACAGCGGATCTCCGGTTCGCCGGCTGACGCTGCCGCGGCTGCGCAAGACAGGACGACTGCGATGAGAAGCTGGGAATTCCTCAAGGGGCGAGCTCCAGGTCGACAAGCGGTACTGGGCAATCTTCGCCGATCTCACCGAACATCCGACAGCCATCGACGGTCGCTCCTCGACGCAGACGTCGCTGACGTGGCGATGGTCCTGCACGGCATCGTGCAATGTCCGTGCTGACCCTCACTTGGAACTCTTCTGTCACATTCGTCGAGTGCAATCTGCCTTTCAGACTCAAGCGAATGGAAGCCTCGATGACACCAAACGATGACATCCAGCCCGACACGCTCAGTCGGCGCCGGCTGCTCGCTGCGGCAGGCCTTGGGGGCGTTTCGCTCACAGCCTCGATCGCTGCGATCCAGCCTGCTCATGGCGCAACCGTCCCAGCTAGGAACGATGCTCCCCTGGCAACACCGCCGGTGGCCGGCTTGCATCTCCAGTTCGGTGCCGATGCGTCGTCACAGGTCGTGGTCTCCTGGCACACGCTGCAGCCGGCCCGGAATCCTCGGGTCGTCTTGGGACGGCCTGACGGCAAGTTCGAGCAGACGGTGCAGGCGGAGACCGTCAGCTACACCGATGCGAAGGCCGGGCAGATCGTCTACGCGCACCACGCCAAGATCCATCGGCTGCAGCCGCTAACGTCCTACCTGTACGGTGCCCTTCATGAAGGCGCGACGCCGGAGTTCGGCACTTTCCGCACGGCACCGCGCGGGCGGGCGCCGTTCACGTTCACCAGCTTCGGTGATCAGGGTACGCCAACGCTGGGCAAGCGCTTTGTTCCACCGGCGGGTGTCAGCCTGCCGAACCCGCCGTTCGTCAACGACAACCTCGGCTCGCCGGCAGCCGGCGACACCACGGCCGGTGTCGAGCGACTGCAGCCTCTGTTCCATCTGTTCAACGGCGACCTCTGCTACGCCAATCTCGCCGAGAACCGGGTGCGGACCTGGTGGGATTTCTGGGAGAACAACAGCCGCAGCGCGCGCAATCGCCCCTGGATGCCGTCACCGGGCAATCATGAGAACGAACTGGGCAATGGTCCCATCGGCTACCAGGCCTACCAGACCTACTTCTCGGTGCCCGAAGCCTCCGGCCAGACGGAACTGACGCGTGGACTCTGGTATGCCTTCACGGCGGGTTCGGTGCGGGTCATCAGCATCGCCAACGACGACGTGGCCTACCAGGATGGCGGCAACAGCTACGTACGGGGTTACTCCGCCGGCGCCCAGAAGGTCTGGCTCGAGAAGGAACTGGCCACCGCCCGCTCGAACCGCGATGTGGACTGGGTCGTCGTGTGCATGCACCAGGTCGCGATCTCGACCGCCGACAAGTTCAACGGCGCCGATCTCGGCATCCGCGAGGAGTGGATGCCCCTGTTCGATCGCTACGGCGTCGACCTGGTCGTGTGCGGGCACGAACACCACTACGAGCGCTCCCATCCGATCCGCGGGCAGGAAGCCAACCGGACGCTGACGCCGATCCCCAGCGCCACGGCCACCGACCGGATCGACACCACACACGGCGCGGTCCATATGGTCATTGGCGGGGGCGGTACATCGGCTCCGTCGAACGAGCTGTTCTTCGAGCCACCGCAATGCCGGGTGATCACGGCCGTCGGCGAACCCGACCCGGTGACGGGCAAGCGGGCACCGGTCTATGTGACGGAGCACGCGCCGTGGTCCGCGGTGCGGAACGCCGCGCACGCCTACGGATTCGCGGCCTTCGAGGTGGACCCCGGACCCGGTCGTGGCGGTTCGACGACGATCAAGGTGACCTACTACGACGTCACCGGTCCTGGCGGCCAATTGGCGCCGTTCGAGACCTTCTTGTTGACCCGACCTCGCGCAGACGTCTGAGCGCCCACGCCCGTCTGTCAGGACGGATGCATCACCCCTCAAGGCTTCGGATCGCTGGCGCTCGCCGTGCGTGCACCTATCGTCCACCAGGCCACCAGCGCACTGAACAGCGCGAGACCGGCGGACACCCACATGACTTGGCGAAACCCCGCCACGAAGGCCTCCCCCACGGCCGCCTTCGCCTGCGCAGCGACCTCGCCGGGCAGACCGGGCGACAGTTCAAGACCGGCGAGCCGATGGCGTTGCGAAGTGATCGCCTCAAGCGCGCCTGCAGGCAGGTGAAGGCTCGCAAGCGCCTCGTCCAGCCGCGTGTCGAAGGCGGCCGCCAGAACCATGCCAAAGGCCGCTATCGCCAACAGGCTCGCCGTGCGGGAGACCGCGTTGTTCACGCCGGACGCTGTACCCGCATGGGAAGGGTCGACGGCGTTCATCACCGTCGTCGTCAGCGGCGCCACCGTCACCGCCATGCCAGTGCCGAGCAGGCACACGGCAGGCAGAAAGTCCGTCCAGTAGTCCGCGCCCACCCCGGGCCGGGCGAATGCGGCGAAGCCCGCAGCCGCGATAGCCGGGCCAAGAACGAGGGGCAGCTTCGCGCCCACGCGGTCGACCAACGAGCCCGCCCAGCGCGAAAGCATGAACATGATCGCGATGAACGGCAGCAAGGCCGCGCCTGCGGCCGTTGCGCTGTAGCCCTGCACCTGAATCAGGTTCAGCGGGAAGAAATACAGACTGCCCCCGAGCGCGGCGTAGAGCAGCAGCGTCAGCAAGTTGGCGCCCGAGAAGTCACGAATCCGGAACAGGATCAAGGGCAGCATCGGGTCGCGCACACGCGCCTCGATCATGAGGAAGGCGGCGAGCGCCGCGACGCCAACAGCGCCGGCGAGGATCACGATGCCCGATCCCCAGCCTCGCGCGGGGGCCTCGATCAGGGCGAATACGATCCCAGCGAGCCCCAAGGTGGCGCTCGTCGCGCCGGCGAAATCCAACGGGGCCTGGGCGCTGGCGCCACGGCTCTCCGGGACTTTGGCGATGCTCAGGATCACGAGTGCGATGCCGAGCGGCAGGTTCAGCAGAAAGGCCCAGCGCCAGGACAGGTGGTCGACAAGAAAGCCTCCCACCACCGGTCCGATCGCCGCGGTGACACCGCTGAAGGCCGACCAGGTGCCGATGGCCCGTCCGCGCTCGCCCTCCTCGAAGCCAGCGCTGAGCAGTGCGAGGCTCCCCGGCACGAGCAGCGCCGCGCCGATACCCTGCAAGGCACGCGCCAGCACGAGCGCGTCTGCGTTGCGCGCCGCGGCGCAGATGGCAGATGCCACGGTGAAGATCGAGACGCCGACCACGAACACACGCCGGCGCCCCAGGCGGTCGCCGAGCGCCCCGCCCACCAGGAGCAGCGCCGCGAGAAAGAGCGCATAGGACTCGACGATCCACTGCGCGTCCGCGGCCGACGCGCGAAGGCTGCGCTGGATCGCAGGCAATGCGACGTTGACCACCGTGCCGTCCATGAACGCCATGCTGGAACCGAGGATCGCGGCCAGCAAGGTCCAGCGCTGCGCGATGCGCGTGCAAGGGCTCGCCGCGGGCCCGTGGCGGATCATGGTGTCGTCACAGGGCATCTTGAGCATGGGGTTCCAGGTCAGGCGTGCGGCACCTTCAAGCGACGCGGCCAAGGCGAGTATGGGAAGCGGGACCCGAGGCGTCAATCGCAGTGCACGGCCCGCTCGGTGTCTGACGGTACCTTCACCAACGAAGCCAGGCGCTCCAACCCAGCCATCATGGCCTGACGTCCTACAGACGAGCCCAGGGGCGCGGACGCACAGTCCCTTCCATGGTCGCCGCACATCCCGTCCTGAACCTCCTGATTCCCGTCATGGGCGGAATCTTCCTCGGCAGCCTGTTCGGCGGCGGGCGATCCGTGCGACGGCTCCATGTCGCCGAAGCGGCCAAGCTGCTGCTGCACCTGCTGGTCGTCCTGGTCGGTTTCTACCTCTTCGCGGGGCTCAGCGTCGCTGATTGGTGCTGCTGTGCGATCGGCTACCTGATTGCACAGTTCGAGATGCATCGACTGGCTCCATCGCCATGACGGAAGCACGCAAGGGCCAGGCGCCCGCCAAGCTTTCTCGCGCCGAGTTCGGAGAACGCTACCGCGCCGCGTTCCGCGACCCTGCGTTCCAGGCGGAAGCCAATGCCATCGCCCGGCTGGAGGAGATCGCCTGGTCGGCCTATCAGGAAGGTCGCAAGTCACCCACCACCCGTCGGGCCGGCGCGGGCTTCGCCGACCCCGACTACGAGCTGTCGGTCGATTGGCTTGCGGCCCGGGACGCGATTGCCCGAGCGCAATCCACGCAGGCCGATCCTGCGTCCCCCTCCCGGGTATTGATGATCATCGGCTCCGCGCGCAACGACGGCAGTTGCCCCGGCGAGATCTCCAAGTCCTTCAGGCTTGCCGGCTGGATGAAGGATGAACTTGAGCAGCGCGGCATCGAGATCGACACGCTGGACTTGAGCCTGACCACCTCCGAGTACGGCCGCGCCATCCACCCTTGCAAGGGCTGCGTGTCCACGGCCATGCCGCTGTGCCACTGGCCCTGCAGTTGCTACCCCAACCACAGCCTGGGCCAGGCCACGGACTGGATGAACGAGATCTACCCCCGCTGGGTGGCGGCCCACGCGATCATCATCGTCTCGCCGGTCTACTGGTACCAGGCACCGAGTCCACTGAAGCTGATGATCGACCGGCTGGTCTGCGCCGATGGCGGCAATCCGGACCCGACCTCCACCCATGGCAAGAAGGCCGAGGAAGCCAAGGCGCTGGAACTGGCGGGCTGGGACTATCCGCAGCATCTCGCCGGCCGCGTTTACGGGCTGATGGTCCACGGCGATGTCGCCGGCATCGAGAGCGCGCGGCGCAACCTCAGTGACTGGCTGGAATGGATGGGCCTGATCGACGCCGGACAGCCCGCGCTGCTCGATCGCTACATCGGCTACTACGAGCCCTATGCGACGAGTCACGAAGAGCTGGACCGGGGCGTGGCGGTCCAGCAGGAAGCCCGCAACGTGGCGCTTGCCGTGGCGCACGCCGTCGAGGCGCTGCGCAGAGGCACGCTGACTGCCGTGCAGCCCAGGCTGCGGCGTCCGCGACCCAAATGACGATCTGCGGACTGACAGAAGGACGGCAGAAGGACATCACTTCAGTTCGTCGGCAATGCGCTCCAGCACGCGGTTCGGCTCGCTGTCGATCACGTCGCCATGGCTCACGACGATGCGGCGTAGAGCCGGCTCGGTGGACCACTGCAGCAAGGCCAGCGCCAGCGCTTCCTTGTCCTTGACATACAGCTTCTCACCGACCCAGGGCATCTCGGGCTCCTTGACGCCGAAGCCCATCAGCCGCGCCATCACCTTCGCGCCCAGCCCCTCCGGATGGCGCACATTGGCAATCAGGTCGTTGATGACCAAGCTCGTGCCGGAACTCCGCCGCACGAGGAGCGCAGCCTCCTTGCCGTCCACGCCAGGCACCGCCTGGAAGGAGACCGCGGCATCGCCGAAGGGGTCTTCGGTCGCGTCGACGGCGACGGCTTCACTCACGGCTTCGCGCGCGCCGGGTGCACACACGATCAGCGCGCTCGGGTAGCGCTGTTTCCACGGCCGAAGGTCGAGCCGGTGCGAAACGCCCGGCGCCACGATGTAGCCGATCGGCCCCTCGTCCTCGAGTTGCAGCATCGCGCTTTCCTGCAGCGGGATCGCGCTCCAGATGACCAGACGCCCGTCCGCAAGACGCACGATGGTCATGCGCCGCGGAAAGTGGCCCAGCGGCATGGCGATCTCGCCCGCCACGGTCCACAGGCCGTCATCGAGTTGCTCGATCGCGCCGTGAGGCTCGACCTTCCATTCGTCGTTGAGTCTGGACATGACAGTACTCCCGCAACAGGGCCTCAGGTCCGCGGCGGCCGTATCAGCGCGCGCTCGCCCTCATTGCCCGAGGGTGTCTGCGAGTTCAGGCCGCGATCGGGCGATTCCGCCACCTGCTCAAGATGGCTGGCATGCGTGATCAGTTCGGTGATGAGGAAGCGGCCGTACTGCTGCGCGCGCTCGGCACCACAGGACTTGGCGATGTCGGCGATGCGGCCCGCCTCTGCGTCGTCGCGGGCCCTCACGACGAGCCAGTGATAGCCGCGCTCGGCCAACGCCCGCTGCGCCTTGATCAGGTTGAGTTCCTGACCGATCGCGGCCAGGGAACTCGCCCGCACCATGTCCTCGTCGATCTGCGCGAGCATCTCGCGGTCGGTGTAGGGGCGGATGCCGTCGGGATCAAGGCCTGAATCGAGACCTGAATCGAGCAATGCGCGCCTTGCCTCTTCGGCCTGCTCCGCGCTCGGAAACGAGATCACGACATGGCCGACGGGCTTGTGCACGCCGAAGCTGGTGGGATGGTCGCTGGTCTGCATGGGGGCCTCTCAATGGGGTCGCTGACCGCTGTCGGCAAGCGCCGTACCCGGCGGCTCGCAGCGTGGACAGGCATGCGAGTTGCCATGGCGTCGGCTATCGCCCGCTATCGAAGGAGACACGATCATGCCCAGCAAGACCCGCAAGCCCGCCGCCGATGCGCCCGCCACCTTGAACGGCCTGCACCATCACGCGCCTGGCGCCGGCCGGGGGGCGCAACGCGAGCGCATCGGCAACGGTGGCGAGCTGCACCAGGAGGTGGAGCATCGCGGCAAGCGCGATGGCAGCGGCGAAGGCGACGGCGTGGCCCATCTCACCGACAACTTCGGCCACCGCATCGCCGACAACCAGAACTCGCTGCGCGCCGGCGTGCGTGGGCCGACCTTGCTGGAAGACTTCGTGCTGCGCGAGAAGATCTTCCATTTCGATCACGAGCGCATCCCCGAGCGCATCGTCCACGCACGCGGCTCGGGCGCGCATGGCGTTTTCGAGTGCACGAAAGCCATCCCCGGCCTGACCAGCGCCTCGATCTTCCAGAAGAAAGGCAATACCTGCCCGGTGTTCGTGCGCTTCTCCACCGTGGCGGGCGGCGCCGGCTCGGTGGACACGCCACGCGACGTGCGCGGTTTCGCGGTCAAGCTCTACACCGACACGGGCAACTGGGACCTTGTCGGCAACAACATTCCGGTCTTCTTCATCCAGGACGCGATGAAGTTCCCCGACCTCGTCCACAGCGTCAAGATGGAGGCCGACCGCGGCTTCCCGCAGGCCGCCTCGGCGCACGACACCTTCTGGGACTTCGTGAGCCTGATGCCCGAGAGCATGCACATGATCATGTGGGCGATGTCGGACCGCGCGATCCCGCGCAGCCTGCGGATGATCGAGGGCTTCGGCGTCCACACCTTCCGCTTCGTCAACGCGAAGGGCGAGAGCCGCTTCGTCAAGTTCCATTGGCGGCCGCTTTTGGGCATGGCCTCCACCACTTGGGACGAGGCCTGCAAGATCGCCGGCGGCGACCCGGACTTCCACCGCCGCGATCTGTTCGAAGCGATAGCGGCCGGCCAGTTCCCGCAATGGGACCTGGGCGTGCAGGTGTTCGACGAGGCCTTCGCCGCGAAGCAGCCCTACGACGTGCTCGATGCGACGAAGCTGATCCCCGAGGAGGACCTGCCCCTGCAGATCGTCGGCCGGCTGACCTTGAACCGCAACGTCTCCAACTTCTTCGCCGAGACCGAGCAGGTCGCCTTCCTGCCCAGCAACGTGATCCCGGGCATCGACTTCTCCAACGATCCGCTGCTGCAGGGCCGGCTGTTCTCGTACCTGGACACGCAGAAGTCGCGCCTGGGCACGACCAACTTCCACCAGATCCCGATCAACGCACCCAAGTGCCCCTTCCACAACTTCCAGCGCGACGGCCTGATGCAGACGCTGGTGCCCACCGGCCGGGCCAACTACGAGCCGAACAGCCTGGCCGCTGCCGGCGAGGACGGCGGCCCGCGCGCCTGCCCGGAGACCGGCTTCACGTCCTTCCGCGGCGACGACGAGCACAGCAGCGGCGACCACCAGAAGCTGCGCGTGCGTGCCCCGCTGTTCGCCGACCACTACAGCCAGGCGCGGCTGTTCTACCGCTCGCAGACGGCGAACGAGCAGGCACACATCGCATCGGCGCTGGTGTTCGAGCTGTCCAAGGTGAGCCTGGATGCGGTGCGCACGCGCGTGCTGTCCCGGCTGCGCAATATCGATGAAGACCTGGCCGCCCGCGTGGCCAAGGGCCTGGGCGCCGCGCTGCCACCCAAGGCCAAGGCGGCGCGCGAGCCGGTGGACATGAAGCCGTCAGCGAAGCTCTCGATCCAGAAGAACGCCAAGGCCACCTTGCAGGGCCGCAAGGTGGCGATCCTGTTCGCCGAGGGCTCGGACCGCAAGGCGATCGAGGGCCTGCGGCAACAGATCGAGGCGGCCGGCGGCAACGTGGCGCTGGTCGCCCCGAAGATCGGCCCGCTGAAGGTGAAGGGCGGCACGCTGAAGGCCGACGGCCAGTTGGCCGGCTCGCCCTCGGTGATGTTCGACGCCGTCGCCAGCATCCTGATGCCGGATCAGGCGAAGCGGCTGGCGCTGGACGGCGCATGCGTCCAGTGGTTCATGGACGCCTATGCCCACTGCAAGACCATCGCCCACTGCGAAGGCACGAAGCTGATCCTCGCGCGGGCCGGCGTGGAGCCCGGCGAAGGCGTCGTGCCGATCGAGGGCTTCATGAGCGTCGGCACGGCGCGCCACTGGGCCCGTGAGCCGAAGGTGCGCGACCTGGCCTGAGCGGGTCCGTGCCTTGCCTGCATCGCGGCACGGGCCGCGCAGTGCGGCACATCCACAGGAGACGTCATGAACAACTTTTCTTCTTCCATTTCCTCCTCGAAGGTCGAGGGCACCGCCGTGTACAACCTGCAGGGCGACAAGCTCGGCTCGATCGACGACCTCGTCATCGACAAGCAATCGGGCCGTGTGCGCTACGCCGCGCTGGAGTTCGGCGGCTTCCTCGGCATGGGGACCGATCGCTACCCCCTGCCATGGGATCAGCTCCGCTACGACACCGACAAGGACGGCTATCTGGTGAACCTGGACAAGGACAAGCTGAACGCCGCACCGAAGTACAGGGAAGACACGGAGCCCGACTACACCGACGACTACGGGCGGAAGGTCTACGACTACTACGGCAGCCCGTGGTGGTGAGTACGGTCCGGCTTACGCGGCCAGTCGCGCCTCCAGGCGCTCCCGCACGGTCGGCCACTCGTCATCGATGATGCTGAAGCGCACCGAGTTGCGCTTGCGGCCGTCCGGCATGATTCGCTCGTGCCGGACGATGCCTTCCTGCTGGGCACCCAGCCGAAGGATGGCGGCGCGGGAGCGCAGGTTGATCTCGTCGGTCGTGAACTGCACCCGAACGCAGTTCAGTTCCTCGAACGCATGGCGAAGCATCAGGTACTTCGCCTCGGTGTTCACGAAACTCTTCTGGAACGACGCGGCAATCCAGGTGCTGCCGATCTCCAGCTTGCGGTTCCTCGGGTCCATCTTCCAGAAGCGGGTGGAGCCGATGACGCGACCGGACTCGACCAGTTCCGTGGCGAACGGCATCACATGCCCGGCCTGCCGTCCCTCGAGCGCTGCCGCGATGTAGCTGGCAACCGTCGCCTCGGACGGAACAACGGTGAACGGCAGCTTCCACAGTTCGCCGTCGGAGGCGGCCTCCACGAGCGCGGCCGCGTCGGAAACTTCCAAGGGGCGTAGTCGAACGCGAGGGCCTTCGAGCGTGGTCTCGGGCATGGAGGGTGGATTCATCGGCAGTTGGGCTCGGGGACGGCGGCAGCCAATGTGCCATAGCCTGGAATCGCCGCTGCAGTCGTCCGTGCCCGCGACCAGCCGAACGTCCTACAGCGCGAGACGGCCCTCTCCTGTTCCTGCCGGCTGCGCTCCGTGAGACATTGAAGTCGTCGGAACGCTCGTGGAAAGCTCACTTCAGCTGCAAGGCCAAGTCAGCCGAAACCACACTTCCCGTTCCGTCAGGCCCGGTCACGCAAGTGCCGGGTCTTCTTCATTCGACCTGCGATGAATGCTTACTTTGCGGTAACTCCCTACGAGGCAGCGCTCCATTCGGCGGAAGATTTGGCTTAAACCCGTTCGCAGTTTTGATGGGCCCCATAGCCTCCCAGCGAGGCCGACTACATTAGCGAGCATTCAAGACTGCATTGGGATCACGGGCGTAGATGGGCTTTCCGGTCGATAGCGACCCTGGCTACCGGCCTGGGGGAACAGTGGATGCTTGGAGGGTCACGGACGTCCTTCACCTGAGTCGGCGCTCCCACCTCGTCCGGGCCACGGACGAGCAGGGCCGCACGGCGGTGCTGAAGTTCCTGCGTCCGCCGGTGCCCAGCGTGCAGGAGCTTGGTCGATTCCGGCACGCGTTCGAGATCGCTTGCCGTTTCGAGCATCCAAACATCCTGCGCCCGCTGCAGTTGCAGAGCCACGCTGGCAGGCCCTATATGGTGCTGCCCGATCTTCACGCCGTGAGCCTCCGCGACCGCCTGCACGAGGGCGTGCTGGACAACGAGAGCGCCGTGCTGCTGGCCCTGCGCCTCGTCGACGCGCTGCGGGTCATCCACGCCCAGGGCGTCATCCATCGAGACCTGAACCCCGGCAACATCCTGGTGTCGCCGCAGGGCCTGACTGTGGTGAGCCTGACGGACTTCGGCCTCGCCGCCGAGATTTCCAGCGAGCGCCCGCTGCTGCTTCGGGCCGACGTTGTCGAGGGCTCGCTGTCCACGCTGGCGCCGGAGCAGACGGGCCGCATGAGCCGCGACGTCGACTACCGTGCCGACTTCTACAGCCTGGGCGCCACGCTGTTCGAGGCGCTCACCGGCGAGCCGGTTTTCGCCTTCAACGACGCGGCCCAGGCCGTGCACGCACACCTGGCCCTGCCTGCACCGCTGGCCACACAACGCCGCGCTGACGTCTTCGCGCCGCTGGCGAGCATCATCCGGCACTGCCTGCACAAGGATCCGGAAGTCCGCTACCAGAGTCACCAGACGCTGGAGCAGGACCTGACCCTGTGCCTCAACACGCTGCGCGCGGGCATGGAGCTGCGCGATTTCCAACCCGGGTTGGGCGACCAGTTGGGCCGCTTCCAGATCAGCGGCCGCCTCTATGGCCGTGAAGCGCCGCTGGACCAACTGGCCGATGCCTTCGAGGCTGCCGCGACGGGCCCCTGCCGGCTGGTCGCGGTGGCGGGTTTCTCGGGCATCGGCAAGACATCCCTGGTCACCGCCGCGCACCGCAGCCTGCTGGCCCAGCGAGGCAGCTTCGCCGCAGCGAAGTTCGACCAGTTCGGTCAGGACCGGCCCTATGGCGCACTGCTGAGCACCCTGGCCCAACGCGCCCGGCAGATTCTGGCGCTACCGCCGCAACGCCAGCAGATCTGGCGCGAGCGCCTGCTCGGGCAGCTCGGCGTCAACGCGGCCGTGGTGGCGGAGGCCGTACCGGAATTCCAGGCGCTGCTGCCCGAGGCCCCGGCTCCGCTGGCGCTGGGACCCGCCGAGTCGGAGAACCGCTTCCTGCGCAGCATGCGGCTGTGCCTGTCGGCGCTGGCGGCGGAGGGCCAGCCGCAGACCCTGTTCCTCGACGACCTGCAATGGGCCGACCGCGCCTCGCGCCGGCTGCTGCGTGAATGGGTCACCGACGCGGGCCTTCAGCACACCTTGTTCGTCATTGCGTACCGAGACAACGAGGTACCTCCCGAACACCCATTCAGCCAGGACCTGCTCGAATTCCGCGAGCTGGGTCCGCGCTTCCTGGCGCTGCAAATGGGCCCGCTGAGCCTGGCCAGCAGCACGCTGTTGCTGGCCGACAGTCTCCAGCGCAGCCCGGAGGACGTGACCGAACTGGCCACGCTGTGCCAGGCAAAGACGGCCGGCAATCCCTTCTTCCTGCGCCGCTTCCTGGAGGACCTGGTCGCGCGCGGCCTGGTCTTCTTCGATCAGGGCAGCCAGCACTGGCAATGGTCGCTGGCCAGCATCGCCCAGGCGCAGATGGCCGAGAACGTCGTGGCGCTGATGGTCGAGCAGTTGCGCGCGCTGACGCCGGCGTGCCGGCACGCGCTGACGGTGGCCGCCTGCCTGGGTGCCCACTTCGACCTCGCCACCTTGGCGACCGCGCTGAACCGGCAAGCCCCAGTCGTAGCCGGTGCGCTGATGCCTGCGCTGCAGGGCCAACTGATCGTGCCGGCCAGCCAGCTCTATCGCTACGCGCCGCTGCTGGACGAGGCCGAAACGGCGACCAGCGAAGTGCGTTACGCCTTCGCCCATGACCGTGTGCAGGAAGCGGCCTACCGGCTGGTCTCGTCCGCCGAGCATGCCGAGCTGCACCTGCGCATCGGCAGGCTGCTGCGCTCACGGCACGAGCCGCCTCACCTGCCCTTCGAGGTGCTGAAGCACTTCAACGCCGCCGGCGACCTGGTGTCGGATCCGGCCGAGCGCGCCGAGCTGGCCGCTGCCAACGAGCAGGCCTCGGTGCGCGCGATGAATGCCGCGGCCTTCGATCTCGCCGCCGACTACGCCGACCGCGCGCTGGCCCTGCGCGCCGAGAGCGACTGGGCCAGCGAGCCTGAGGCGCTGCTGCGCCTGACGCTGCATGCCGCCCGCATGGCCTACCTGGCCGGCCGCGGCCAGCGGATGGACAGCCTGCTGGACACGGGACTCGCCCGGGTGCGCACGCACATGCAGGCGGGCCGCGAGCAGCAGGCGCAATTGCTCGAAGTGCGAATCGAGGCCTTCTACGCGCAGGGCCAGCTGACCGAGACCCTGGACCTGGGCCTGCAGGTGCTGGCCATGCTGGATGCCGAGCTGCCGCAGGCCGGCACGCCGCAGCAGGTCGTCACGCTGATCGCGGCGGCCAGGGACGAGATCGTGGCCATGGGCTTCGACAGGCTGACCGAGCTGCCGCCGATGGACGACGCGCGCATCCTGCAGCTGATGTCCCTCAGCGCCAAGATGACGGCCGCCGCCTACATCGCGCGGCCGACCCTGCTGCCGCTGCTGACCGTATTCCAGGTGCGGCTCATGCTGCGGCACGGACACGTGCCGGGCGCCCTGTCCGGCTACTCGGTCATGGGCCTGATGTGCGCCGAGTTCCTGGGCGATTACGCCTTGGCCTACCGACTGGGCCGCATGTCCATGGATCTGGTGCAGGCGCACGGTTGGCAGCAGGTCTACGCGCACGCCAGCTTCTCCTTCAACGCCTTCCTGAGCCACTGGATCGATCCGCTGCCGCAGAGCCTGCCCGGCCTGATGGCCACCCACCAGAACGGCCTGGAGTTCGGCAATCTGCGCCACGCCGGGCTGGGCCTGTATGTTCACGACTACCACGCCTTTCTGGCCGGCCAGCCGCTCGCGCCGCTGGCCGCCAGCCTGGAAGCGCACGAGCTGGGCCTGCGCCGCATGCGCCAGCCGGTTGCCGCCGACTACGAGAGCGCCCTGCTTGCCACGGTGCGCACCCTTCAGTCGCCCGACCTGCCCGAACACGTCTTCGGCGACGAGCTGGCCGACATCTACGCGCAACGCAAGGACCAGACCGGTCTGATGTTCCTCCACGCCTGGCGCGCGTTGCTGTTCTTCCTGGCCGAGCGCCACGAGCCGGCGCTGCGCGAGGCCCAGGCCGCAGCCGGCCTGTTCGCTGCGGCGCGCGGCATGCACGCCGTGCCGCTCGTCGTTTTCATCGGCGCGATGGCCGGCCTGCGCATCGGCGCCGATCACGCCGTCGCGAACGCCGAGGAGGCCTTGCAGAAGCTCGGCCGCTGGAACGCCGCCGGTCCAGGCACCTTCAGCGCGAAGTACCACATCCTGTCCGCCGAACTGCTGGCAGCCAAGGGCCAAGCGTCCCTGCCTGAATGCGAACGCGCCGTCGCCAGCGCCGGCACGCCTCTGGATGCCGCACTCGCCCAGCGCACCCGCGCGCAACTGCTCCCCGAAGGATCGGCGGCACGCCAGCAGGCACTGGCCGAGGCGCGCCTGCACTTGCTGCAGTGGGGTGCCGTCGGCGCCGCTGCCGCCCTGCCCCTGGCGCAGCCGCGACCCCTGCAATCGGAACGCGGCGATGCGGCCGACGTCAGCAGCCTGATGAAGGCCATGCAGGCCGTGACCCGCGAGGCCGCGCTGCCGCAGCTGCTGCAGCGATTGACCGAAGTGGTGGCCGAAAATGCCGGCGCGCAGCGGGCCGCCATCGTGCTTGCCGGGTCGGCCCAAGGCGACGGGGCCGATCCGTCCTCGCGCTGGTGGCTGCAGGCGGATGCGAGGCTGCCCGCCGAGGCACGGGTGCTGGATCACATCGCGCTGGAGGACGCCGCCGAATTGCTGCCCTTGGGCGTGCTGCGGCCGGTCTTGGCCACCGGCGCCACGGTGCTGATCGACGATGCCCGCAGCGATGCCGACGCTTCGGCCGAGCCCTACTTCCGAGCACGCGGCACGCGCTCGGCCCTGTCGGTCGCCCTGGTCAAGCAGGGCCGCACCGTCGGTGCGCTCTACCTGGAGAACGACTCGGCCAGCGGCGTGTTCACGCGCGGACGGGTCGAATTCCTGGAACTGCTCTGCGCCAACGTGGTCAACGCCGTCGACAACGCGCGCCTGGTGGCCGAGTTGCAGGCGCTGACTTCGAGCCTGGAACGGCGCGTCGAGCAACGCACGCTGGAGTTGCGCAAGACCGAAGAGCGGCTGCGCGCGATCCTGGACAACGCGCCGATGCCGATGACGCTGACCCGGCGCAGCGACGGCGTGCTGATCTACGCCAACGAGCCCGCGGCGCGCACCGTCAACCGCCCGCTGAGCGAGATCGTCGGTCGGCCGGC
The DNA here is from genome assembly GCF_034043675.1 of Roseateles agri. Lineage (NCBI taxonomy): Bacteria > Pseudomonadati > Pseudomonadota > Betaproteobacteria > Burkholderiales > Sphaerotilaceae > Roseateles > Roseateles agri. The sequence goes on from NZ_JAXCLA010000005.1 coordinate 476,298, forward strand.
GCGCGGCTTCTACCGCAATCCGCAGGAGCGAGAGGTCATTCTCTCCAAGTACCACTCGCAGCAACGGCTGAGCAGCGAGGAAGTCTGCCTGGTGGCCGCCGACGGCAGCGACCGCTGGGTGCGGCTGTCCATGGTGCCCGTGGTCTACAACGACGAGGTGGCCGACCTCACCACCATCGTCGACATCACCGAGCGCAAGACCCTGGAGCTGGAACTGCAGCGTCTGGCCACCACCGATTCGCTGACCGGCGCGGCGAACCGCCGCAGCTTCCTGGAACATGCCAGCGCCGAGATCGCCCGGTCCCGCCGCTACGACATGCCGATGGCCTTGTTGATGCTCGACATCGACCACTTCAAGCTGATCAACGACAGCCTCGGTCACGCCATGGGTGACGATGCCCTGCGCACCGTCCATCAGGAATGCAGCAAGCTGGTGCGTGCGCAGGACGTGATCGGGCGCCTCGGCGGCGAGGAGTTCGCGGTATTGCTGCCGCAGACCAGCCACGAGGCTGCCATGGGTCTGGCGGAGCGGCTGCGCCAGCAGATCGGCGGCATCGCCCTGCGCAAGCCCGATCAACCGCCCGATTCAATACACAAGGTGACCGCCAGTTTCGGCGTGACCGTGCTCAAGCCGGACGACCGCCTCGTCGACGACCTGCTGTTGCGCGCCGACGAGGCGCTGTATCTTGCCAAGCGGCGCGGGCGGAACTGCGTGGTCGGCAGCGCTTGAGGCGCTTGCTTGGCGGACACCCGCTCCGCCAGATCAAGGTCCATCGGAGCGAGCGATGCGCACCGGGATCGACTTGTACGACGGCGTCCCGCTCTCCTGGTCGATGTAGTCCAGCGGCACGAGTACGTTGGCCTCCGGGTAGTAGGCCGCCACCGTGCCGGGCGCGATGTCGTACTCGATGACGGTGATGCCGTCGAGCCGCTGCGCGCGGCCGCCGGAACTGGTTTCGATGAGGACGAGGTCGCCATGTTCCAGGCTACGCTCGGCCATGTCGACGGGGTTCATGAACAGCACGTCCCGGCGGCCGAAGACGCCACGATAGCGGTCATCCATGCCGTAGATGGTCGTGTTGTACTGATCGTGGCTGCGGATCGTGACGAGGCACAGCACGCCCTCGTCCCAGGCGACGTAGCTCTGCCGCAAGCCGGGGAAGACCGAGAAGATCGCCTTGCCGGATGGCGTCGGCCAGCGGCGCTCGGTCGGCGGCAGTGGCATGCGGAAGCCGCCGGGCACACGGATCCGCGCGTTGTAGTCGTTGAAGCCGGGGATGGTGCGCTCGATCAGCGCTCGGATGCGGTCGTAGTCCTCCACCAGCTGCATCCAGGGCACACGCGTCTGCGGCAGCGTGGCCGCGGCCATGGCCGCCACGATCGCCGGCTCGGAGCGCAGGTGCTGCGACGCGGGCCTCAGCCGGCCGGCCGAAGCGTGGACCATCGACATCGAGTCCTCCACCGTGATCGACTGCGGGCCGCTGGCCTGCAGATCCAGCTCCGTGCGGCCGATCACCGGCAGGATGATGCTTTCCCGGCCGACCAGCAGATGCGAGCGGTTGAGCTTGGTTCCCATGTGAACCGAGAGGTCCAGCTTGCGCATCGCCGGGAAGCTTTGCTCGGGGTCCGGCATGGCCACCGCAAAGTTGCCGCCCAGGCAGATCAGCACCTTGGCGTAACCGGCCACCATCGCCTGCATGGTCTTGACCGCGTCGTTGCCATGATGGCGCGGCGGCTCGAAGCCGAATTCGGCTTTCAGACTGTCGAGGAAGGCCTCGCTCGGCTTCTCGGAGATGCCGACGGTACGGTTGCCCTGGACATTCGAATGGCCGCGCAGCGGGCAGATGCCGGCGCCGGGCTTGCCGATATTGCCGCGCAGCAGCAGTAGGTCGGCGATCAGGCGGACGTTCCAGGTGCCGGTGTTGTGCTGGGTCAGGCCCATGCCGTAGGTGACGATGGTGGACTTCGCCTTGGCGTAGGCCGCAGCCACCAGTTCCAGGTCCGCGCGCTTCAAGCCGCATTCGCGTTCGATGTCGCCCCACGCTGTCATGGCCAGATCAGCCGCGAGCGCCTCGAAGCCTTGCGTGTGCTCGGCAATGAAGGCGTGGTCGAGCACATCGCCCTGTTCGGCCTCCAGGGCCAGCACCGCCTTCATGATGCCCTTGAGCGCCGCCGCGTCTCCGCCCGCCTTCACCTGGAAGTAGGTCGACGCGATATTGGTCGAGCGAAACGTCGCCATCTCGACGATGTCCTGCGGATCCGCGAAGCGCTCCAGTGCCCGTTCGCGCAAGGGATTGAAGACGATGATCGGCACCTTGCGGCGCGCGGCCTCGTGCAGCGTTCCCATCATGCGAGGGTGGTTCGTGCCGGGGTTGTGGCCCATCGAGATGATGAGCTCGGTCTCCTCGAAGTCAGCCAGCGAGACCGTGCCCTTGCCGATGCCGATCGACTGCGGCAGGCCCACACTGGTCGCCTCGTGGCACATGTTCGAGCAGTCGGGAAAGTTGTTCGTGCCGAACTCGCGCGCGTAGAGCTGGAAGAGGTAGGCCGCCTCGTTCGACGCCCGTCCCGAGGTATAGAACTCGGCACGGTCCGGCGAATCGAGGCCGCGCATCACCTCGCCGATGCGTTGGAAGGCGGCCTCCCAGGCAATCGGAACGAACTTGTCCGTCGCCGCGTCGTAGGCCATGGGCTCCGTCAGCCGGCCGAAGTCTTCCAACTGGTAGTCGCTGAAGTCCCGCAGCAGTTCCGTCACCGTATGACGGGCAAAGAACTCCCGGGTGACGCGCTTGCTGGTCGCTTCCCAGGTCACGGCCTTGGCACCGTTCTCGCAGAACTGGAACGTGGACTTGTGCTCCTTGTCGGGCCAGGCGCAGCCGGGGCAGTCGAAGCCGGTGGGCTGGTTGGTGCGCATCAGCACGATCGGCGCCTCGAGCACTTCAAACGCATCCATCTGCTGGCGTACCGCATTAGCGGTGGCCTTCAGCGCGCCCCAACCGCCGGCCGGGCCGTCGTAGCGTCGGACGCCCGGGACCTCTCGCCGCTCGCATCCCTTTCCGCCCATTCCACCCTTGCCGCCGCCACCCATCGCTACCTCCGTCGGGAATCGTTGATCGTCGAATCTACTTTAGGACGAACACGTGGCAACGAAGGGATCCAGTTCGGGTCCTAGGGCTAGAACACAGATGGCCGATGAGTCCGCCTTATTGATGAGGCGCCGCGGGTGCTCATGTTGACGGGCAGCTTGCCGGTTCGCAGACTGCCATGCAGTCGTGAATCGAACCAGGAGTCATCGCATGGACCGACATCTTGCTGCCCGTTACGTCTGCGTCGGCATGCTGGCGATCGGCATGACCGGGTGGGCACAAGCCTCGCCCGTCACGGTGACCCAGTCGCTGGACCTGCCCACCGTGGCGGCCTTCGGCACCTTCACGACGGCGGAGGCCACGCTGGCCGGCTGGTCGTCGCTCTGGCCCTTCACCTCGGCCGCTCAAATCAGCGCCGTGACGCTGAGCTTTACCAGCACGGACCGCAGCTACAACGACCCTGCCCTGTTCCCCACCGCCTCCGGCGGTGGCGTCCCGGGCGTGGAACTGGGCTTTCTCCTGCAAGGCAGCAGCAGCCGCATGGCGATCGCCTCGGTCAACGCGGCCGCCCCTACGGTCGCCGTCACCGACGCCGATGCCGGCCTCTACGACGCCTTGCTGGCCGCGCTGCTTGATGGTGCGGCGACCTTCAGCCTCGGCGGCTTCATCAACTACCCCAATGCGAACCCGGCGTTCAGCGAAGGGGCGGTGTTCACCGGCGGCACACTGACGGTCCGGGTCGACGGCATCCTGGCCGATGCCACCGTGCCGGAGCCAGGCTCCCTGGCCCTGGTGGTGCTCGCGCTGGCGGCCGGCGTCGAAGCGCGACGCCGCCGGTATCAGGCGGCCTGAACGCCCTGAGCACCTGAAGCGCCTTGAGCGCCTGAATCGAGGTCCGCAGACCTCAAGCGCTCAGTTGAGCCGCTTCGCCGTGCCGTCGTCGTTATACCAATCGATCGTCTTGCCGCTCATGTTGAGGGTCACCGACCTGGGTTCGGTGAACTGATCGAAGGACTCGATGCCGGTCTCGCGGCCGGTGCCGCTCTGCTTGAAGCCGCCCCAGGGTGAGGCCGGGTCCAGGCGGTGGTGATCGTTGATCCACACGATGCCGAAGACCAGCTTGGATGCGACGCGGTGGGCGCGTGCGACGTCTTGCGTCCAGATCGATGCGGCCAATCCGAACCGTGTGCCGTTCGCAATGCGCAGCGCCTCTGCCTCGTCTTCGAAGGGCATGACCACGGTCACCGGCCCGAAGACCTCTTCCTGCGCGATCTCCGAGGACGGGTCGGCGTCGTACAGGGCGGTGGGCTGCAGGTAGAAGCCCTCGCCCGCTCCGCTGGCGGCGCTGCCGCCGGCCAGCAGCTTGGCGCCGTCCTTCACCGCGCGATCGAGCATGGCGAGGATGCGATCCCGCGAGCGGGCCGAGATGACCGGGCCGAGCTGGGTGCGCGCATCGGACGGGTCACCGACGCGGATCGACTGGATCTTGGCGCGGAAGCGTTCGAGGAACTGCGGATACATGCTTCGCTGCGCCAGGATCCGCGCGCCGCACACGCAGGTCTGGCCGGCACCGATGAAGGCCGCGAAGGCCGCGCCGTTGACGGCGCGCTCGAGGTCCATGTCGTCGAACACGATGACCGCGCCCTTGCCGCCCAGCTCCAGCGTCGATTTGGCGAAGCTCCGCGCCGCTGCCTCGCCGATGCTGCGGCCGACCTCGGTTCCGCCGGTGAACACGATCTTCTTGATCAGCGGGTGCGCAGCCAGGGCCGCGCCGGCCACGCGGCCTTCGCCGTTGACGACATTGACGACCCCGTCCGGCACGCCGGCCTGCTTGAGCAGGCCCACAAGGCGGACCGTCGTCAATGGCGTCTGCTCCGAGGGCTTGATGACCACGCTGTTGCCCGTCGCCAGGGCCGGCGCAAGGCTCTTGGACAGGATCATCAACGGATGGTTGAACGACGTCATCAGCGCCGCGACGCCGAGAGGCACGCGCTGCGTGTAGCTGAGGTAGTCGCCCTCGATGGGGATCACATCGCTTCGACGCGTCAGCGCGAGCGCCGCGAAGTAGCGATAGAACTGCGGCAGCCGGGAGATCTGCGCCCGCGTCTCGCCGATGGGGCGGCCGTTGTTGAGCGTCTCCAGGCGGAAGAACGCTTCGATGTCGGCCTCGAACAGGTCGGCGAACTTGTTGAGGATACGGGCGCGCTGCTGCACCGGCAGGTCGCGCCAGACGCCGCTCTCGAACGCCGCATGCGCGACGCGGACCGCCTGGTCCACATCCGCCTCGCCCGCCGCTTCGAGGCGGCCGATTTCACGTCCGCTGGACGGATCGACGACGGGCATCGTCTGGCCCGTGCTCGACGCGACGAACTCGCCGCCGATGAACAGCTTCGCGTCGTAGGAACTTTGAACTGCTTCAGTCATGGATACGCTCTCACTCGATGGAGCCGACACAGCGCCGGCCGGGAAAATTCAGTGCCGCGCCTTGCTCAACGGCATCGCCGATGGATGGCTGGCGTCGCCCTCGCCGGGCTCCACCAGCGACTCCAGCCCGCGGCGGCTCGACTCGATGCCCAGCAGCGCCACGACGAAGATCTGCACGATCAGCAAGGTGATCATCAGCGCCAGCACGCCCATCACGCCGTAGTTGCCGAACAGCGAGACCACCAGAAAGGGCGAGCCGATCGTCGCGCCGCGTCCGAAGGTATTGCAGATGCCGGAAGCCCGCAGGCGAATCTCGGTGGGGAACAGCTCCGGCACGTACATGCCGAACAGCAGCGCGACCAGCACGTAGATCGGGATCACCAGCATCAGCCCGACGATCGGCAGCAGGATCGGGTCGGACACGAAGGGATAGATGGCGCCACACAGTGCCGCAGCGGCGGAGGCGCCGATGATCATCGGCTTGCGGCCCACCTTGTCGGCCGTGAAGGCACCCAGCATCGCTCCGATCGGCGCGCCGAGGGACATCACCAGCGAGAAGGCGAAGGACTTGGCGATGGTCATGCCCTCCTTGACGAAGAAGGTCGGCAGCCAAGTGACGAAGCCGTACAGCAGCGTGTTGATGACGATCAGCACGATGGAACCGACGACCATCCGCGTGAAGAGCGGCCGGGTCAGCAGCGAGCCGAGCTCCCGCGACGCGGCCTGCACGCGTGTGTTTTGCGGCGCGGGCAAGGGCCCATGCTCGGACTCGACCTCGGCTTCGATCTTCCTGATGAGCGATTCGGCCTCGGCATTGCGGCCGACGGATTCCAGCCAGCGCGGCGACTCGGGCAGCGACTTGCGCGCGTACCAGACGCCCAGCGCGCCCAGGCCGCCGATCACGTACATCACGCGCCAGCCCAGGCTGGGCACCAGCAGCAGGCCGATCAGCGCGCTCACCGGCAGCCCCGTCACCACATAGGCCGCCATCAGCCCTTGCTGGCGGCCCCGGGCCTTCGGCGGCACGAACTCGGCCAGGGTCGAATAGCCGACCACGTTCTCCGCACCGAGACCCAGGCCCATGAAGAAGCGGCAGACGATGAGGAAGCTCATATTGGGCGCGAAGGCCGAGGCGATCGACGCGACGCCGAAGACGGCCAGGTTCGCCTGGTAGCTGAAACGCCGGCCGTAGCGGTCGCCGAGGAAGCCCGTGCCCAGCGAGCCCAGCATCATGCCGAGGAAGGTGATGGACACGAAGAGCGCGTTCTGGCCCAGCGTCGAGAAGCCGGACTGCAGGGTCGCGCCGAGCACGGTCGACGCGATGTAGATGTCGAACCCGTCGAAGAACATGCCGATGCCGATCAGCCACATGATCCGGCGATGGAATCGGGACATCGGCAGGCGGTCGAGCCTGGCCCCGGTATTGATGTTCATGCTTGTCTCCTCGTTGACTTTTGGCGCCGGTCGCTCGCCGGCCGTTCGATGCGGTGCGGGTTCTCGCCTCAGGACCCGGATTGCAATCTCAAGGTGCTGAGGGTCAGTGCATCGTTGGCGCGCAGGAAGTTCTGCGCGACGCTGGCCTCGCTGGCCTCGAGAAAGAAGGACTTGCAGTCGCGCACCCCGACGGCGTCCAGCGCCAGGATGCTGTCGACCAGTGCGGCCGCGCTGGATGCCAGGACCTGCGGTGCGCAGACCTCGGTGACCAGGCCCGCGGCCAGAGCGCGTGCCGGCGTGAATTCGCGCGCCAGCAGCACCAACGGGAACACCGCCTTGGGCAGTCCGTAGTTGCCGAGGTAGGCCATGATGGCCGCCGGCGGCAGGCCCTTGCGCATTTCCGGGAAGGCAAGCCGGGCCGTGCTGGCCACGAGCGTGAAGTCGCACAGCATCGCCAGCCCCATGCCGAAGCCGAACGCATCGCCCTGCACTTCCGCCACCGTGATCAGCCGGGTCGTGCGCAGCGCCTGCTTCAAGGCGAGCAGCCGGGCGACTTCAGCATGGATCGCCGCAGCATCGCGCCCGGCCCGCTCGCGCCCGGTGCAGAACACCGGGCCGTTCGCCCGAAGGCGCAGGACGCGGCTGGTCGGCCGGTGAGCAAGCTCGCCGAGCGTCGCCAGCATCGCATCCATCATGGCGCCGCTCACTTCATTGCCGTTCTCCGGCGAGTCCAAGGTGAAGGTCAGGACATCGTCGGCGTGCGAGATGTGAACGCCGCGGGTGGTGTTGATCGTTTGCATAATGGGCGCCATCTATCGAATTGAGTTCAGTGTATACAGGGAATACTGTGTCCACAATACGCGCTCGACGCTTTGCATTTAATGGAAAACCCTGTGATCGAAACCGACGACGCCAACACCGCACAGCAGCTTGCCGAGATCGCCTCGCGCTACCACGCGACGCCGCGGCATGAGGCGGCCAGCGCGGATGCACTCAGCGACCTGGTCGTCGTGCCGACCCTTCGGGAGGCCATCGTCAGCAACATCCTCAAGCCCGGCACGCGGCTGATCGAGGTCGCCCTCACGCGCCAGCTGGGCGTCAGCCGGACACCGGTTCGCGAAGCCTTCCTGCAGCTCGAGCGCGAGGGCCTGGTCACGGTGGTGGCGAGAACGGGGGTGTTCGTTCGCCAGGTGACGCCGCGAGACGTCGACGAGATCTACACGGTCCGCTCAGCGCTGGAGAGCCTCGCCATCGAACTGGCCGCGCGCCAGCTCACCGCCGTCGGAAAGGCGCAGCTCGACGAGGCGCTGGAGGCGATGCATCGCTGCGTCGAGTCCGCCGATCCGGTCGGCTACACGGAAGAACTCGACGGCTTCTATGCCATCGTGATGCGCCTGGCCGACAACGCCGTGCTGCAGCACACGCACGACAGCCTGCTCGGACCGGTGCGCCGCCTGCGGCGCATCGCCATGTCCAGCAGCGGACGCATGCGCGCTTCCTACGAACAGAGCGTGCGCATCCGAGACGCACTCACGGCCCGCGACGGCCCCAGCGCCGCGCTGCTGATCCGGGAGCAGCTGGCCAATGCCTGCACCGCCGCCAAGGCGGTGCTGCAGGCCTCGGCTGGCGGCTGATCAGCGTTCGCCGACCTTCGCGTCGCGCATCAGCAGGTCGAGCTTGGCCTTCATGGCGTCCTGGGAGGTCGTGCTCTCGGCACGGTACTGGAAGGTGTAGAGCACCTCGGGCGCCGGCTCGGCATCGGCGCTGCCGTAGATCGCGCTGATCGCCTGCTTGCCGTTCACCAGCGATGCGACGGCGTCGTAGGGATGCTCGTGGTGCAGCCGCTTCTGCCACTCCTTGCGGACGGACTCGTTCGCGCTTGCCGCGGGCGTGCTGTGGCGGAAGATGCCGGTCTCCGTCTTGTCGTCGCTGTTGAAGGTGGACACGCCGGCGATGTCGAGCAGGGCGGCATCGGCTTCGGTGGGAATGAAGGCGAAGTCCAGGCGCAGGTGCAGGTCGCGTTCGATCTTCTGCAGGTCGGGGCCGAAGCTGAAGGCCAGGCGGCGATCGTCGAAAGCGAGGCTGCGGCCGTAGTCGACGCGCAGCATGGCCGGCTTGAGCTGCCTGGGCAGCAGGGCCTCCTGCTTGAGGAACTGGTCCCACTGCGACAGCTTGCCTTCGTAGGACGCGGCGATGAAGCCGGTCAGCAGCTTCAGGCGCTCCAGTTGGCTGGCGCGGGCGATGGGCATCAACCGCGTGTCGAAGCCGACGGTGCCGTCGGGCACGGGCAGGTCGAACTCGGCCAGCCATTCGCTGGAGAAGGCCGTCGTCGGATGCCAGATGCGGATCTGCCAGACCCGGCCCCAGATATCGGTGAAGCGCGTGTCCTCCTCGGGCTTGCCCATCGAGAGGATCTTGGCGTTCTCGCCGCCCACGTGGATGGTGGGTGGCGAGGACTTCAGCACCAGCTCCCGGGCCAGTTGCGGGTCCGCGTACCAGGCGGCGGCCTGGACGTCGTCCGGCTTGTGGCGGTGGAAGATCGAGATGCCCTTGAAGCTGGCCGCGTCCTGCCAGCCGTCGTGCCCCAGGTCGAGCCGGGTGAAGTTCAGCGAGGGAATCGCCCAGAGGCCATTGCCGCCCTTCACGACGACACCCGGCGCGCTGCGCTCGTAGAGGCCGTGCAGCAGGCGCTCGCTGCTCTTGCCGCGCGGGAAGGTGTCGCTCGCGTTCTCGGCCATCAGTTCGCGCAGCTGGCCGGCACTGAAGTCGTCCGACAGCTTCGCATAGGCCGCGGAGAAATCGGCGAAGCTCTTGGGCAGCGGAATGTCGGCCTTGACCCGCGAGGCCTTGGTCGCGTCGAAGACGAGGAAGCCGGTGATGGACCGCGAGTCCACCGTCACGACATTCTCCGGCGCCTTCGTGACCAGCTCGATCGGCACGGCGAAATTGAGCGTGTTCTCGGAGGTGCGCATCGCCCGCACGACGCCGATCACCTGCCCCTTGGCGTCCACCAGCGGGCCGCCGCTGTTGCCGCCCGAGATCGGTGCGGAGAAGCGCTGCCACTTCCAGCGGCCGCTTTCCTCCTCCGGCGTGTCGGAGGTGTAGTTCCCCTCGCGCATCACGATGCCCTCGCCCAGCGCGTTGCCCACGGCGTAGACGGTCTCGTTGAGCTCCGGTTTCTCCTGCACGTCGAGCACGGCCGAATGCCCGGGCGCCTTCGCCAGCGTGAACATGACGAAGTCCTGGTCGGCCGAGCCCTTGACGATCTTGTCGATCGGATAAATGTTCCCCGCCGCATCGCGCAGCATCGGCTCGCGCTGGCTGTCCCCGAAGGCGGCGGACAGCACGTGCATCGCGGTGACGTAACGCCCCGGACCGATGGCGAAGGCCGTGCCGATGGACAGGTACTTGTCGGAGCGCAGCTGGTAGGGGATCAGGTCCTGCCAGGCCTTGTCGTAGGTGACCGTCTCCTTCGCCGGCTTGGGCACGACCACCTCGAAGGTGGCCTCGCGCACCCGGCGCTGGATGTCTGCATCCAATGGCGCTGCGAAAGCGGAAAGCCCGGCCTGCAGGCCGACCATCAAGAAGACCGCGCCGATGCGCCCCGCCCTTGCCAAACTCTTCCGCATGCGCCCCCCTCGAAATTGCAGCCTGATGCCGGTGAAACCGCGAGAGATTCTGACGACAAACGCCGGGGCGCATCCCCTCGGCGGGCGTTAAGAATGATTAAGCCCGAGCGAGCGCCGCCATCGCCTCGAGGAGCGCGCTGTTGAAGCGCTCGGGTTCCTGAATTTGAGGCGCGTGTCCCAGACCCGGGAACTCGATGAGGCGACCCTGCGGAATCGTCTTGACGACGCTCTTGCCCAGAAGGTCGTAGCGGCCGATGCGCGCCTTGACATCGGGCGGTGCGATGTCGCTGCCAATGGCCGTGGTGTCGCTCGTGCCGATCATCAGGACGGTCGGCATCTTCAGCAGCGGGAACTCGTACACGACCGGCTGGGTCATGATCATGTCGTAGATCAGGGCCGAGTTCCACGCAACGAGCTCGTGCCCGGGGCCGCTGTTGAGGCCGCTGAGCATCGTCACCCAGCGCTCGTACTCCGGCTTCCATTTGTTGACGTAATAAGTGCTGGACTCGTACTTCCGAACGCTGTCCGCGGACAGCTTCAACTCGCGCGCGTACCAGTCGTCGACGCTGCGGGATGGGACGCCCAGGGTCTTCCAGTCCTCCAGGCCGATCGGGTTGACGAGCACCAACTGCTCCACGGCCTCCGGATACATCAAGGCGAGGCGAGTCGCGATCATGCCGCCGGTCGAGTGCGCGATGAACGTCGCCCGCTTGACGCCCAATTGATGCAGCAGCGCTTGTGTGTTCGCAGCCAATTGCTGGAAGGTGTACTGGTAGTGCGCCGGCTTGGTGGAGGCACAGAAGCCGATCTGGTCAGGCACCACCACCCGGTAGCCGGCGCCCGACAGTGCGGAGATGGTCGACTCCCAGGTGGCACCGCAGAAATTCTTGCCGTGCATCGGAACCGCGACACGCCCGTTGGCCTGCCCCTGCGGCGCGACGTCCATGTACGCCATCTCGAGGGTTTGCCGCTGCGACTGGAACGCGAAGCGTGCGACCGGATGAGGGTAGTCAAAGCCTTGCAGTTCAACGCCGTAGCTCGGAGAGGCGGACGCGGTGCCGGCATGAGCGGCGACCAGCAGGGCAGCGGCGGACAACAGGCCGCGGAAACTTGAAGATTGCACGGTACTTCCTATGAAAAGCGGAGGCGGAATTCAAGCGCATGCTAAGTGCTGGAGCCCGCCCTCGCCTGCCGCCGCACCTCGTTGGCCACCGGATGCAGCAGGGCCGGGGCCTCGGTGCCCACGACGCTGTAGCCGAGCCCGCGCTGGGCCCAGGTGAAGCCGCCGACCTCGCCGGAGGACTGCTCCATCATCGGCGCCTCGCGGTCCGCGTTCATCGGCCGGACCATCACGGCCATGCGCGTGCCGTCCGCGCGGTCGTAGAAGAACAGGCCCGCCGGACCATGGCCGGTGGCCACGAGCCTGCCGCCGGCATAGCGGTAGCCGGACTGGCTGAGATCCGGGATCGCGACCGGCTGCCGGAGCTTGCTGGACACGAGGCTGGCCAGTTCCGCCCGGCCGGCCTCGGGCAGCGGCTCGGCGGCATAGGCGGTGAAGCTCGTGCGCGCCTCGCCGGCCAGCGCAATGACGCCCGAGCCCGACGGATCCATCGCGCCATGGACCTGCCAGCCGCCGAAGGCGCCGATGCCCAGCGCGAACAGGACGGAGGCCGCCATCTGCCAGGCCCAGTGCGGCGACCTGCCCCGCAGGCCGCGGCGGTCGTGCTCGGCGACCATGCGATCCAGCCGCAGCCGATCGGGGATGGGCTCATCGGCGATGTGGGCCAGGCCCGATCGCAGCAGTTGGCGCTGCGCGGCGAAGCGGGCCACGGTGGCCGCGGCTTCGGGCGTGCGGTCCAGGTAGTCCTGCACCTCGCGGCGGCGCGCCGGCTCGAGGGCATCGTCCACGAAGGCATGCAGGTCTTCCTCGACGACCTGCGCCGGTGCTTGGGGCTTGTTGCCGTTCATCTACTTCATCCTCCGCAACGCGGGCTGTGCCGCAGTCGTGCCGGCCTGGCTGCCCTGGCCATCGAGCGCGCGCTGCAGTCGCTCGCGGCCGCGCGCCAGCCTGGACATGACGGTGCCGATCGGGATGCCCAGCGTCCGCGCGGCCTCGGCATAACTCAGATCTTCGACTGACACCAACAGGATCACGCTGCGCTGGTCCTCGGGCAGCGCAGCGAGCGCGCGCATCAGCTCGCCGTGCGTGACCCGGTGCTCCTGCGGCGCCGGGGTCGCCAGCGCGCTCTCGTCGACATCGGCGATGTCCATGTGCAGGCCGCGGCGCGCCTCCTGGCGCAGCCGGTTGACGATCAGGTTGTGCGCGATGGCGAACACCCATTGACGGGTGTCCTCGGCCCGGCGGCGCGTGTCCCAGCTGGCGATCACGCGCTCCAGGCAATCCTGCACCAGGTCGTCGGCCACGTCGCGGTCACGCAGCATCGCGCTGGCGTACCGGCGCAATGCCGGTATCAGCGACTGGACCTCGGCGAGCAATCCCATGTCGGCCATGGTGGCTCAGATCGACCCGGTCTGCACCTGAACCACCGATCCGGGCTTGCCGTCCACGACCGGGGCGATCACCAGGTAGCGGCGCACCGCGTCCACCGGACTCTGCACGATCTGGCGGATCGGGCCGATGGCGTTGACGATGGCCGACCCGGCCGGGTTGGTCATGAAGTTGGCGAGCGGCTGCAGCGCGCCGCTGCCATCGGCCTTCTCGGCCAGCCCGAGCACGTAGGGCGACTTCGGCTTGAGCCCGGTGGCCGAGGCCTGCAGCACCTGCAGCAGGCCCTGGTCGAACATCGCCACGCTGGTCTTCGCAGCAGCAGCAGCCGATGCGCCGGCCTCGCCCAGGCTCAGCGAGGCGACCTGGCCGGCGATGCCCAGCGGCTGCAGGCCCTGCAGTCCGTCACCCTCGGGCACGGCATCGGGCACATAGGCGATGGCCTGCGGTGCCTGGCCGATCGGCACCTGGCCGACGACCGTGTTGGTCGCCGTGTCGATGGCGGCGAGCGCGTCGGCGTTCTCCAGACCAACGTAGATCCGCGAGCCGTCGCCCGACGGCCACACGCCGTGCGGCAGCTTGCCGACCCGGATGGTGGCGACGGGCGAGAAGTCGTCCGTGCGGAAGACCTTCACCTGGTCCAGCCCGCCGACGGTCACGTAGGCGAAGGTGCCGGCCGGCGTGCGCGCGAAGTTCACGTGATTGGTGATCGGGCCGGTGTCGAAGGCGGCGAGCACGGCGAACGGCGGCCGGGCTTCGAAGACCATCGTGCGGCCGACGTCCTTCAAGGTGAGCCAGACCTGCTTGCCATCTGGCGTGGCGGCGATGTTGGGGCAGAAGGGGCTGTCCTGCTTCACCTTGCCGACGATCTTGTGCGAGGCCACGTCGACGATCACCGTCTCGGGATTGAAGGACGAGCAGACGTAGCCGTACTTGCCGTCCGGCGAGAAGATCTGCATGCCCGGGCCGGCGGCGGTCACGATGCGCGTCTTTTCCTCGAAGGTCGCGGCGTCGATGACGGACACGTAGTTCTCGCCGCGCACGGTCACCCAGACCTCCTTGCCGTCGCGCGTGAAGAAGGCCTCGTGCGGCGAGCGGCCGACATAGGTCGTGTGCTTGACGGCATTGGTGGCCGTGTCGATGAAGGTGACCGAGTTGGAGCCGATGGACACCACGGCGAGCGTGCGATGGTCCGGCGAGAAGCCCAGACCGTGCACCAGCACCTGGCCGCGGTAGAGCGGGCTGAAGTTGCCCGGCGAGGGGTCACCGAGCCGGATCACGCCGAGCAGCTTGTTGTCGACCGGGTCGGTGACGGACAGCGTGTTGGAGAACTGCTCGGCGGCATAGATGCGATCGCGGTGGCTGATCGGGATGTCGCGCTCGGACTGGGCGCCGGGCGCCTGGCCGGCGAAGGCCGTGCCCGTGAGGACGGTGCCGGCAAGAGCGACGGCAAGAGCGGCGGCGAGCGGGGAGCGGAGGAAGCGGTGGAGCACGTTCATTCCTGATGCGAGTGGTGATGGGTGGCGGGCTGGGTCGGCTGCGTGGGCGCAGGCGCCGAAGCCGGCGGCGGGTCGCCGAGCGCCAGGCGCATCGCGGCGATCTCCTGCTGCTGCTCGACGATGATTTCCTGGGCGATGCGGCGCATCTGCTCGTTCGTGCCGTAGCGCAGTTCGGCCACGGCCATGTCGATCGCGCCCTGGTGATGCGGGGTCATCATGGCCGCGAAGTCCCGGTCGATATTGCCGGACGGCTTCACGGCCATGTCGTCCATCATCTTCTGCATGGCCGCGTCGTTCTCGGCCACGAAGGCCTGCTGCGGCGAGAGCGCGATGGCACCGGCGGCCAGGCTGGCGAGGGAAAGCGCGAAGAAGGTTTTCAGGCTCATGCGTGTCGGTTCCTGTGGAGCGGGGCGGACGCCCCATTCCGAGGTAGACAAGCGAGTTGCCGGTTTATTCCCCCGCGCCTCGCCTTTTCGATCGAAAGTTACTGCGTGACGGTCGACTGGGCAGCGCCGGAACTGGCCGTCGCCACGGCCTCGCCCCGCTGCTGCGCGATACGCGCGACACGCATCGCGAACGCCGGCGATGCGTGCAGCGCCTGGTAGCGCGCCTGGGCGGCCTGGTAATCGGCGCCGTACACCGGCGGCTCGTCCCGGCCGTCCAGTTCAGCCAGGCCCGATTGGCGATAGATCTCCAGATCGGCAATCACTTCGGCACGGCTGGTCGGGCCATCGGCATGGCCAGGATGCGCCATGGCTGCCGTGCCGATGAAGAGCGAGAGAGCAAGAGTGACGAACTGCTGGGTGCGCATGGAATTCCTTCGAGATTGACGGGGTCTGCATCGCCTTCGGCGAGGACAGCGCCGAGTGGCCCTGTCCTTCTGTAGACAAGCAAGTGCCTGCCCTATTCCCGGCCGGGTTGTTTCTGTTCATGAAGACTGGCTCGGCTTCACCAGGCGGATGACGCTTCCCTCACCCGTCTTGGACATGCCTCGATGCAGGCGAGCGTCAAGACTTGCGACGAGCTTGCGTCTCGTGCGCATGCTCCCGTTCATCCAACCGCAGCCGAGCCCCGATGCTCGCCGCCACAAGGAGCCCCCAATGAATGCACGCCAGATCTTCAACGGATTTCTGTCATCGGCCTGGCTGGTCGCAGCGCCAGCGCTGGCGGCCGACGAACTGCCTGTGCCGCAGCACCTCAGCGCCGCCAGCGACACGGACAGCGCGCCCATCCTGCTGGCCGGCCGCCGCTACGCGGCCTTCTGGAACACCGGTGATCCACGGTACGCCCGTATCGCGCTGTCGCCCGACTTCATGGACCGCACGCTCCCGCCGGGCCGGCCTCAAGGGCCGTCCGGGCCGCTGGCCGCGTCAGCGGCATTCCGCGCGGCGGTCCCCGATCTGAGCGCCGAGATGGAAGACGTCGTCATCGCCGGGGACCGGATCAGCATCCGCTTCCATTTCCGCGGGCATTTCACGGGGCAGATGGGTACCTTGTCGGGCGAGGGCCAGGTGATCGACTTCCAGGCCTTCGATATCTATCGGGTGAGCGACGGGGTGATCGCCGAGAACTGGCACCTCGAAGACAACCTGACGTTCAAGCAGCAGCTCGGCCTGATCGCCCGCTAGGCGGGCGATCAGGTGCTCAAGCAGCGATGGCGCCCCCGCCATCGATCAGCACCGTGGAGCCTGTGGCGTAGCCGTTGCCGGCCACGAAAAGGATCGCTTGGGCGATGTCTTCCGCGGCTCCCGCGCGACCTGCGGGCAGCCGTTGAGCCGCGCCATCGAACATCGCCTTGCGCGATGCCTCGGGCAGCTTGTCCCACATCGAGGTGTTGATCAGGCCGGGCGACACGGTGTTGACCCGCACCGGGGCCAGTTCCAGCGCCAGGCCGCGCGCCAGCGACTCCAGCGCCGCATTGATCGCACCTTGCAGGACCGAGCTCCTGCTGGGGCGAACGCTCAGGAAGCCGGACACGAAAGTCAGCGAGCCCCCGGGAGCGATACGTGCGGACCGGGCCACGTGGTAGGCGCCCCAGAACTTGCTGTCCATCGCGCTGCGCGCGTCTTCGAGCCCGAGTGTGCGCACCGGACCCGTCGGCGTCTGGGCAGCCGAAACCACCACATGGTCATAGGCGGGGCCATCGGCGAAGAACGCTTCGACGCCACCGGCGTCGGTCATGTCGAGCACCCGGGTCTCGATGGCCGACGCGCCCTGCGAAGCGATGGCCGCGAGACGTTCGGGATTGCGCGCTGCGATCACCACCCGCGCGCCGGCAGCGGCGAATGCCAGCGCCGTTGCGGCACCGATACCCGAACTGCCGCCCACGATGAGAACGGACTTCCCGTCAAAACTGTGCATGGCTGAGCACCTCCTGCGACCATGATCCCGAGGCTTGCGTCGCGCTGCCTCTCCCAATCGGGCCAGCCCCGCGCGCTCTGCCCGAGAGACGCGCCGGCAGGAGCGCGCTTCTATCGTCGAGGCGTTCTCCACCACAAGCTGAAAGAGGAATCCATGAACCCCGACGAGAGCATCCGAATCGCCGTCGTCCATCACAGCGGCTACGGCCACACGGCCCGGCAGGCGCAGGCCGTCGCTGACGGTGCAGCCCAGGTGAAGGGCACCGACGTGCTGCTGGTGAAGGTCGAAGACATCGAGCAGCACTGGGACGCGCTGGAACGCTGCGAGGCCATCATCTTCGGTGCCCCGACCTACATGGGCAGCGCCTCCGCGCAGTTCAAGACCTTCATGGACGCCACCTCGCGCACCGTGTTCGCCAAGGGCGGGCTGTGGCGCGACAAGCTGGCCGCCGGCTTCACGAACTCGGCCTCGCGCTCGGGCGACAAGCTCGCGACGCTGCAGCAGTTGTCCATCTTCGCGGCCCAGCACGGCATGCACTGGGTCAACCTGGCGCTGCCGCCGGGGCACAACAACTCGAAGTCCACCGAGGACACGCTGAATCGTCACGGCTTCTTCCTCGGCGCGGCCGCGCAGTCGAATGCCGACGAAAGCGCCGAGACCGCCCCGCCGCCGGCCGACCTGCTGACCGCCGAGCATCTCGGCAAGCGCGTCGCAAGCCTCGCCAGGCAGCTATCCGCAGGCCGCCATGCTGTGGCCTGATCGCCCCACCGACCGCGCGCGGCGCGGCTTGCTTGCCGTCGCGGCGGCCCTCCCGCTCGCGCCCGTTTTCGCGGCCACGCCGCCCATCCGCCCCGACGAGAGGAAAGCTTCCATGTTCATCACCACACGCGACGGCACGCAGCTCTACTACAAGGACTGGGGGCCGAAGAACGGCCGGGTCGTCGCGTTCAGCCACGGCTGGCCGCTGTCGGCCGACGCCTGGGACGCTCAGATGTTCCACCTGGCATCGCAGGGCTTTCGCTGCATCGCTCACGATCGCCGCAGCCATGGCCGTTCCAGCCAGACCTGGGACGGCAACGACATGGACACCTATGCCGACGACGTGAACGAACTGTTCACGCAGCTCGACCTCAAGAACGTGACGATGGTGGGCCACTCGACCGGCGGCGGCGAGGTCGCACGCTACATCGGCCGCCACGGCAGTCGGCGCGTCGCGAAGGCGGTGCTGATGGGCGCGGTGACGCCGATCATGGTCAAGTCGCCGAACAACCCGGTCGGCCTGCCGATCGAAGTGTTCGATGGCTTCCGCCAGGCCTATCTGGCCGATCGCGCCCAGTTCTTCCTCGATGTCGCCAGCGGCCCCTTCTTCAACTTCAACCGGCCTGGCGCCAAGGTGTCGCAGGGCTTGATCCAGTCCTGGGTGCTGCAAGGGCTGATGACCGGCCACAAGGGCGCCTACGACTGCATCAAGGCCTTCAGCGAGACCGACTTCACCGAGGACCTCAAGCGCTTCGACGTGCCCACGCTGATCCTGCACGGCGACGACGACCAGATCGTGCCGATCCAGGGCGCCGCGCTGCTGTCCGCGAAGCTCGTCAAGGGCGCGCAGCTGAAGATCTACAAGGGCGGCAGCCACAGCCTGGGCGACACGGCTCGATCGCAGGTCAATGCCGACCTGCTGGCCTTCGCCTCTGCCTGAACCCGCGCGCGGGCCCCGCTCAGGCCGGGCGCGTGCCGCGACGCGCCCGCCCGGTCCTCGCCAGCGATCGGGCCTGCACCAGGTCGGGAATGTCGGAGCCGTCGTCGATGGCCTTCAGCAGCGCCTGCAGACGCCGACCCGCGAGCTCCCGCGCGGCGCTGCCGGCATCCGCCACCTGCATCTGACTGGTGACGACGCGCAGCGCCCAGACTCGCGCGCCCTGCTCGATGCTCAACTCGTAGGCCTCGTCCAGCGCCGCGGTACAGCGCGCGCGACTGTCGTCGCTGTGCATATCGAGCGCCCCCAGCGCGGCCAGGCGCAGCACCTCGGGAGCACACCAGCCGACCTCGCCCCGGCGCACCCGCGTGAGCGTGCGGTCCGGCGGCGCGGCCGGGCACAGGGTCGCATGGATGTCCATCAGCGGCGTGCTCTGGGCCAGCAGCAGGGCCTCGCTGCTTCCCGGCAGGATGCGCCGCCCGTCGATGACCGCACCGTAGACCTTCGCGTAGGCCAGCCAGTAGGAGAGGTTGGCACGCGTCGCTTCGTCGTGCAGCTCATCGGTCCAGCGCCGCGCCACGCGTAACTCGCCCTTCCAGATCGCGATCGGAATGGCGGCCAGGGCGAGCGGCTGGCAGTTCGAATAGACATGCGTGTCCTGCTGCAGGGCCAACATCTCCTGGACGACCGTCCAGGCCTTCTCGAAATCGCCTCGCAGCCAGTGGATGCGGGCGAGCTGGATGCGCATCGATACCTCGAAGGGCACCGTGCTGAGGAAGCGCCAGGGCAGCGCGACAGGATCCGCGGCCAATACCCGGTAGGCCAGCCGCTCGGCCGCATCGTGCTGGCCCAGCGCATGCAGGTTCAGCGCCGCCAGCCGGTCGCCCATGAGCACGGAGAGCGCAGCGAACTCGCCCTGGGCCAGTTCGCGTACCTCGTCGCAGCCGGCAAGCGAGCGGAGATAGTCTCCCTGGCCGTAAGTGCTGGTGATGGCGGCGTACACGACCTCGAGGCGATCGCTGACAGAGCCGTGACCGGCGGCCAGCTCCTGCATCCTGGCGAGCATCTGCAGCTGGTCCGGCCGGTAGCCGAGCGTCTGGCCGGACAGGTAGACCATCTGCTTGCGAAGCTTGAATTCGAGCGTGGTGCCGGCCGCGCCCGCCTGCCCGATCTTGCCAAGGGCCAGCATCACCTGGCGCTGGCATTCCTCGAGTTGGTCGGCGGCCATGTACATCGGGTGCAGCTCCGCGATGATCTCCATGCCGAGCGCGGGCTCGTTCGCCTCCACCAATGTCCAGGCCAGCGCCGCACGCAGATCGGCGGTCCGCGAGACGCTGGCAAGTTCCTCGCGGTAGCGGACCATGTCGCTATGGGTCCGTTTGGCTTCCATCACGAAGCCGAGCACGAAGCAGACATGCCGCCGATGCACGGCGCTCGCGTCTGGCGCGGTGGCGAGCAGCCGCTGGGCAAACAGGCGTGTGATGTAGAGCAGCCGATAGCTGGCCGCGCCACGGGCGGACGGCTCGGTCGTCAGCAGCGATTTCGAGCACAGGCCCAGCACCGCCGCCTCGGCGCGCCGCTGCGGCAGCTCCGGGCACGAGACGACGGCCACGGCGCTCTCCAGGCTGAAACTGCCGCGAAACACCGACAAGCGTCGCAGCGTGCACTTCTCGTCCGCGTCGAGCAGTTCATGGCTCCAGTCGAGCACGGCATGCAAGGTCTGGTGGCGGCCGGCGGCCGTGCGCCGGCCGCGGGTCGGCAGCTCGATCGCCTGCTCCAGATGGCGCAGCAGTCCGCGTTCGCCCAGCATGTCCATGCGCGCCGCCACCAGCTCCATGGCCAGCGGAATGCCGTCCAGGAACGCGCAGATCTGCCCAATGGCCTGCGCGTTGTCGTCGGTCAGCCGGAATGAGCTGCAGGCGGCGCTGGCGCGCTGCACGAAGAGCTGGATGGACGGATAGGCCAGGGCGGCTTCCGGCGACAGCGGCTGCCGCGCCTCGGGAAAAGCCAGCGGCGGCAGCTTGAACAGCCGTTCGGCCTCCAGCTCAAGCGGTTCGCGGCTGGTGGCCAGGATGCGCAGCTCCGGGCAGTGCCGCAGCAGGCGGTCAGCCAGCGTCGCCACGACGTCGATCAGGTGCTCGCAGTTGTCCAGCACGATCAGCACCGGCTCATCGCGCAGTGCCTCCTCCAGCGCCGTGCATGCCACGCTGCGTGCCACGTCCAGTCCGCAGGCGCGAGCCACTTCGGTCGTCACCAGCGCGGCGTCGCTCAGGCTCGCCAGGCTGACGAAGAACCAGCGTTGGCCGTGGCGACTGGCGAGTTCGTCGGCCACGGCCAGCGCCACCGTCGTCTTGCCCAGGCCACCGATGCCGACGATGGAGACCAGGCGATGGCTGGCCAGCAGTTCGCCGAGGCGCGCAATCACCGCGTCGCGGCCGATGGGGGCCGCGCGGATGAGTAGCGGCTTCGGCGCCGGTGCGTCGGGCGGCGGCATCTTGCGAAGTTCGGCAACGAAGACATAGCCCCGCCCCGGCACGTTGTCGATGTAGCGTGTCCCGGTCTGGTCATCCCCCAGCACCCGCCGCAGGGCTGACAGATGGACCCGAAGATTGCTCTCCTCGACCTCCGCGCGAGGCCAGACCCGAGCGATCAGCTCCTCGCGGGAGAACACCCGGCCCGGGCTTTCGAGCAGGACCTCCAGCAACTGCAGTGCACGGCTGCCGATGCGAACCGGCCCGGTAACGTCGAGCAGTTCACGCCGCATCGCGTCGTAGCGGAATGGGCCGAAGGCAAGCACCGTCATACAGAGCGTGAATCAAGGTGAATTCAAGCCACCCGTGCGAATGGCTTGCGAATGCCGCAACTCCTACTGAGCCAGGAACTTGCGGATCGCCGCCGTCACCGGCACGGTCGCCTCCTCCATCAGCCAGTGCCCGGCGCTGGGCACGACCAGCTCGGTGACGTTCGTCGCGGCATTGCGCATCACGATGGCCTCGTTGGCGCCGAAGGACTTCTCGCCACCGATGGCCAGCACCGGCATCGGCAGCTTGTTTTTCATCAGCACCAGGTTGTCCTCGGCATCCTTGCGGATGGACTGAAACTGGGCGAACGCGGCCTTCATCGTACCCGGCCGGGCGTAGAGCTTCGCGTAGTAGTTGCGCGTACCTTCGTCGACCTTGCTCGGGTCGCCGGCAAACTCGTTCCAGAAGCGATCGAGGTAGATGCGCTCGCGGCCCTGCACGAGGCGCAGCGCGTCCTTGCCACCGAAGTCGAAATGCCACAGCGCCGGCAGGCGCACGATCTGCTCCCAGGGCGGAATGCCGGGCACCGGCGCGTCCATGACGACCAGGTGCGTCGTCTTGTCCGGATAGCTGGCGGCATATGCGTAGGCCACCATCGTGCCGATGTCGTGGCCGACGATGTCCGCCTGCTCGATGCCCAGTCGGTCCAGCACGGCACGGATGTCGGCGGCCTGGTTCTTCTTGTCGTAGCCGGCCTCGGGCTTGGAGGACAGGCCCAGGCCGCGCAGATCCGGCACGACCACGCGGTGGTCTTTCGCCAGGTCGACAGCCAGCGGCTGCCACATCGCGCCGGTATCGCCGAAGCCGTGGATCAACACGACGGCCGGACCGCTGCCACCGACGCGCACATGCAGCGTGGCGCCGTTCACCGCCATGTCCTGCACCTTGAACGTGGCGGGATAGGGCTTGGGTTGGGCCCGCGCGGCCATCGGAGTCGCGAGGCCCGCGGCGGCCAGCAGGAGGACGGCAAGGGCTTGCTTCGCTGGAGTGATCACGGTGGGGTTCCTTGGATTGCCAATCGGTTGAGGGGATGAGACAGCTTGGGCGAAACACGTCGTCATGGCGAGTGAATCGCTGCGATTCCTCGTGAATCGCCATGCAGCATCGGCGCTGGCGCTTCGCAAGCCTTCGCGACGCTTTACTGGCGCCGGGCCGGGGGCTCACCCAAGATTCACCCAGACGGCCCATCCCGGGCCTTTGGAGGACCCCATGCTGATGGCTACACCGACACCCGTCCTGGTCGCCCATGCCGACTCTCTGGTAGGGGTGGGCATCGCGACGACGCTGGCCTGTGACGCCCGGCTCGACGTGCAAGAACAAGTAGTGAAGGAGCTCGACGCCGCAGCGCTCTGGCGGCGCGGGCGGGAATGCGGCCAGGTGCTGGTCACGGACCTGCTCACCGGCATCGAGACCGCCCGCGCGCTGCGCCGCGCCCGGATCGGCCGCGAAAGCGCGTCGACGGCGATCCTGGTGGTCTCGCACCTGGAAGGCGAGCTGAACATCCGCGCGGCACTGGAGGCCGGCGTGCTCGGCTACCTGACCTACGAATCCCGCCCGGCCCAGTTGGTGGACGCGGTGCTCGCGGTCGCGGGCGGCCAGCGCTACCTAGCCGGCTGCATTGCCAGCCGCCTGGCCGAGGCGGTGGCCCAGGACCTGCCGACACGGCGCGAGGCCGAGGTGCTGAAACTGATGTCAGCCGGCCTGTGCAACAAGGCGATCGCGGCCGAGCTCGACATCGCCGCCGGCACGGTCAAGGCCCACGTCAAGGCGCTGCTGCAGAAGCTGGACGCACCGACACGCACTGCCGCGGCTGATGTGGCCAAGCGCCGCGGCCTGGTGGACCCGACGGGCGAGCAACTGGCCCTCGCCGCCATCCGTTCCCGCCCGCGCTCGCAGATGGCGGCCTGATCCTTGCGGCTCACGGGAAATCCGCGAGGCACTGCTGTCTGGATGTCGAGTAAAGTCCCGCGATTAAGCGACTTGCATGGTCTCGAGCGAGGGGTTTCCAGTCCGGAACGAGGGCCGGCAGATCTCGAACCCCACACCTCGCCAATCCATCGGCGTTGCTTGTCCAAACGTAGATGGAGGAGGATCGATGGCGGGGGGAATCGAGCCGGGCCAGGAACTCGCCTTCGAGTTCGGTCCTTTTCAGCTGTTTCCGTCGCGCAGGCTTCTGCGTAGCGGCGGCGAGCGCGTCCGCCTCGGTGCCCGGGCCATCGAACTGTTGATCGCACTGGTCGAACGCGCCGGCGAGGTGCTGAGCCGGGAAGAGCTCGAAGCCCGCGTCTGGCCACAGGTCGTGGTCGAGGAGACCAGCCTGCGAGTACACATGTCGGCGCTGCGCCGCGCGCTGCGTGACGGCGTTGACGGCGCGCGCTACATCACCAACGTGCCGGGACGCGGCTACGGCTTCGTCGCTCCGGTCAGGCGCATGCCAGCCGCCGAGGCCATGGATCCGTCGGCCGTATCGCAACAGCCCACCGTCGCCTCCCCGCTCGGCCAATTGCCGACGCGACTGAGCAGCATCGTCGGGCGCGAAGCCGCCATCGACACCCTGGTCGAGCAGTTGGACCAGCGCCGGCTCATCACCGTCGTCGGGCCGGGTGGCATCGGCAAGACGACGGTGGCGCTGGCAGCAGCCGAGCGCTTCGTGGCGATGCACCCCGAGCACGCGGTCTGCTTCGTCGACCTGTCCCGCATCAACGACGCCGCTCACGTGCCCTCATCGCTGGCGGCTGCTTTCGGTCTTGCCGACTTCCCGGATGACTGGATCGGCACTCTGGCCCAGTTGCTCGGCGCGCGTCCGGCACTGCTGCTGCTGGACAGCTGCGAGCATGTGGTCGACGCCGTAGCCACCGCCGTCGCCGCGCTGCTCGAGCACGCGCCCGGCCTGCGCCTGCTCGCGACCAGTCGCGAGCCGGTCGGCGTCAAACCCGAATGGCTGTTCCGGCTGGCCACCCTTGAGGTTCCCCCGCACGCCCCGGCGGCCGGGCAGGCATTGGCTTTCTCGGCGATCCGCCTGTTCGTCGAACGCGCCGGCACGCGAGTGGAAGGCTTCGAACTGTCGGACAACGACGCGCCGCTCGCCGCCGAGCTGTGCAGGCGTCTGGATGGCCTGCCGCTGGCCATCGAGATCGCCGCGGCGCGGCTGGAGCAGTTTGGCCTGCGCGGGCTGGTCGAGGAAGTCGAGGCCGGTTTCCTGCATCTCAAGCGCGGACGGCGCACCGGTGCCACCCGGCACGAGGCACTCTCGGCCATGCTCGATTGGAGCTATCAGTTGCTGACGCCGACAGAGCAAGCCATCCTGCGGCGGATCTCCGTGTTCCGCAGCCCCTTCTCGCTGCGCTCCGCCATCCGTGTGGCGGGCGACGAGCACGTGAGCGCCAGCGATGTCGTGAACGGCCTGGCCGGGCTGCGCGCGAAGTCGTTGCTGAACCGCGTGGTGTTCGACGAGGTCGTCAAGCACCAGTTGCTGGAGCAGACCCGCGCCTACGCACTGGAGAAGCAACGCGAGAGCGACGATGAGGATGCGGTGCGTCGCCGCCACGCGCTGTTGGTGAGCGATCTGCTGATCGAGGCGCAGGCCAGTTGGCCGACGATGGCCAAGCGGCGCTGGGTGACGATGCACGGCAGCCTGGTCCTGGCCATCCGCACGGCGCTGGGCTGGGCCTTCTCACCCAGCGGCGACCCGCTGATCGGCGCCTCGCTGATCGCCCGCTGCTGGCCGATGGCGCGCTACCTGTACCTGGAGGACTACGAAATCAGCATCCGGCGCGCGATCGAGGCCCTGGAGCAGCTTGATGAGCCGCCGTTGTCGCTGCTCGTCCA
Source organism: Roseateles agri (assembly GCF_034043675.1). Classification (NCBI taxonomy): domain Bacteria; kingdom Pseudomonadati; phylum Pseudomonadota; class Betaproteobacteria; order Burkholderiales; family Sphaerotilaceae; genus Roseateles; species Roseateles agri. The sequence continues at coordinate 501,562 of NZ_JAXCLA010000005.1, forward strand.
GCTCTACCTCGGCGTGGCGGCGCACATGCAGGAGCGAATGGGCGCCGGCCCGGCGACCCGCGCCGCCTACAACCACGCCACGGACATGGCCCTGGGCAGCCCCAGCGCCACCCATCAGATCGAAGCCGAGATCGGCCAGATCCAGGACGCGCTGGGCGGCAACGACGGCCCACGCGCGCTGGCTGCGGCCGGCCGGATGAAGGCACTGGCACTCGCTCAACACGACGAGGTGGCTGCGGTCGTCGCCGATCGACTGGCCGCGCAGGCCCTGCATTTTCAAGGCGATCACGCGCAGGCCCGGCGGCTTGCGCTGACCGTGCGCAACCATGCGGTCCAGCGCGCGCCGCTGGCGTCGCTTGCGGGCATCGTCGACCACCGGGTCTCGATGGACATCCTGCTGGCGCGCGCACTCTGGCTGACCGGCCTGCCGGAGCAGGCCGCCGCCGCCGCGCGGGCAAGCCTGCAGGAGGCCGAGGCCGACAGCTCGCTGGCGGTCTGCCAGTCGCTGGCGCTGGCCGTCTGTCCGATCGCTCTGTGGCGGGGCGAGAACGACGAGGCGCTGCTGCATGCCCGTGAACTGCTGTCACATGCGCAGAAATTCAGCTCGGGCCAGTGGCTCTACCTGGCACGCGGTTATGTGGACACGGCGCAGGCCAGGCGGCTTGCCGGCGCCGAGCCCGCAACGCAGCCGAGGCGTCTCGATCCCGTCGGCAGCCACCCCTTCGGCATCGACCAGTTGATCACTCTCGACGCAGGGCTCTGGCACGAGGACAGCCTGGTCCGCACACGCCAGGGCCGCGCCGGCTGGTGCGCTGCGGAAATCCTGAGACAGCAGGCCCTGCGCCTGTGGACGACCGGCCCGGCACAGGAGGCCGACCGCCTGCTGCGGGAATCCCTGGAGATCGCCGAAGCTCAGGGTGCGCTTGCCTGGACCCTGCGCACTACGACCAGCCTGGCGCGCCTGTGGCACGCGCAAGGCCGGCACGAGGAGGCCGCCACGAGCCTGATGGCCGCGCGCGCCCGGTTCACCGAAGGCGCGGACACGGCCGACCTGCGGGCCGCCGATGCACTGCTCGATGAACTGAAGGCGCTGCGCCAGCAGGCACCGCGCTGATGCCCTCCGCTTCGCCGTCGATCCACGGTCGAGCCTTCGGTTTCGGCCCCTTCAGCCTGTACGTTTCGCAGAAGCTGCTGCTGGCCGGCGGCCAGCCGGTGCGTCTGGGCAGCCGGGCGTTCGACCTGCTGGTGTCGCTGATCGAGCGCGCCGGAGAAGTCGTCACCAAGGACGAGCTGGCTGCCATCGTGTGGCCGCGCACGATCGTGGAGGAAAGCAGTCTGCGCGTGCACGTCGCCGCGCTTCGCAAGGCCTTGGGCGACGGCCAGGGCGGCACACGCTACATCGTGAACAAGCCGGGCCGCGGCTACTCTTTCGTGGCGCCGGTACGGCGCCTGTCGTCCTGGTTCGAGGCACCTCCGGCCGCCAAGGCGGACGCCCGTTTCGGCCGGCTGCCCGCGCAGGTGACACGGATGATCGGCCGAGCGGAGTCGGTTGCGTTGCTCGCCGCGCAACTGAACTTCGGCCGCTTTGTCACGCTGGTCGGACCAGGCGGCATCGGCAAGACGACGATGGCGCTGGCCGTGGCCGAGTCGCGGGCCGCCAGCTTCGAGGACGGCGTCTGCTACCTCGACTTCGCACCGATCGTCGATGGCCAGATGGTCCCCGCGCTGATCGCGGCGGGCCTGCGGCTGCCAGGTCGTGATGAGGTGTTAAGCAGCATCCAGAACTTCCTGCGCGAGCGGCGCCTGCTGATCGTGCTCGACAACTGCGAGCACCTGATCGAGCCGCTGGCGACGCTGGCCGAGCAATTGCTGTCCAGCGGGCCCGGCGTCCACCTGTTGGCGACCAGTCGCGAGCCGATGCGCGCCGAGGGCGAGTGGCTGCACCGCGTGGGCGCGCTGGCTCTACCGCCGGAAGGCCTGGTGCCAAGCGCGGCGGAGGCGCTTCGCTATCCGGCGATCGAGCTGTTCGTGGAGCGGGCCACTGCCAGCGTCGACGACTTCGTGCTGGCCGACGGCGATGCCGAGCAGGTCGGCGATCTGTGCCGCCGGCTGGACGGCAATCCGCTGGCCATCGAGCTGGCCGCAGCGCGGGTCGATCTGTTCGGTCTTTCCGGTCTGACGGCACAGCTCGATGCGCACCTGCTGGACTTACGAGGCGGCCGGCGTGACGTGCCGTCCCGCCACCATTCGCTGACCACCATGCTCGACTGGAGCTACCGGCTCCTGAGCGACACCGAGCGGCTGGTGCTGACGCGGCTGGGCCTGTTTCGAGGCTGGTTCCCGCTGCGCGCCGCCATCGACTTCGTACTCTTCAGCGAGCCCGCCGGCTCAGTCGACGAGACCCAGGTACGCGATGCAGTCGCCGACCTCGCCGCCAAGTCCCTGCTCACCATCGACACCAGCGGCGAGGTGGTGCAGTTCCGCCTGCTGGAGCTGACTCGTGCCTTCGCGATCGCGCAGCTGGACCTGCTCGGCGAACGGGCCCGCCTGGACCATTGCCACGCGTCGCATGTGAGGCGGCTGGTGGACCAAGCCGCCCAGGACTGGACCACGCTCGCCAAGCCCGCATGGTTCGCGGCGCACCTGTGGCTGATCGTCGAGACGCGCGCTGCGCTGGCCTGGTGCTTCAGCGCGGACGGCGACCCGCTGACCGGCTGCCGGCTGACGGCACGGCTGTGGGGCATCATCAACTCCATCAATCCCTTCGACCGGCCGGACGCGGTCGAACGGGCGCTGGAGGCGCTGAGCGCCCTGCCCGAACGGCACCCCGAGCTGGAAGTACGCCTGAACATCGCGCTGGCGATCAAGCAGGACACGCGCGCCGGCATCGCCAATGCGGCCAGCGCCCGCGCGGTGGAGCTCGCCGCCAGCTTCGAGGACCCGAGCTTCGAGGCCGAAGCGCTGATGGCCGTAGTCACCGTCGAAATGTCGCTCGGGCAGTACCAGGAGGCGCTGCACACGCAGGAGCGCCTGGCTGCGGCCGCGCAGCGCTCGGGGCAGCCCGTGCTGGCGCTGGTCGCCGACCGCATCGGCGCCCAGGCCTCGCACCTGGCCGGTGTGAACGGGCGCTGCCGCCTGCTGGCCGAGCGGGTGCTGAGTCATCCGCTGCCACGCGGGACGATGGGCACGATCGGCGGCGGCCTCGACCACCGCGTGTCGATGGGCATCATGCTGGCTCGCACGCTCTGGATCGAAGGCATGGCAGACCAGGCCTGGCTGATGGCCGAGGACACCTTCCAGATCGCGTCGAACGACGATCCGCTGGCCCAGATGCAGGTGCTGTCGCTCTGCCTGTGCCCGCTGGCGCTGTGGCGCGGCGACGAGGCCGAGGCCCGGCCGAGGATCGATGCACTGCGCGCACTCACGCTCAGCCAGGCCTCGGACGGCGTCTGGCTGCCTTCCACGGCGCAGATCCCGTGGTGGCTTCCCGAGCCGGCCGCCCAATCGCAGGGCCCGGTGCCCAGCGCCCTGCAGCGCGACCACCTGATGACTGCCTACCGAGGCTGGTTGACGTCCGCCACAGTCAGCCGCGCCGAGACCGACGCCGCCGACTGGTGCACGGCCGAAATCCTGCGGGCCTGGGGCGAGCAATTGCTCGGCGACGATGCGCCCGACACCGTCGACATCGCGCAGCGTTTGTTCGTTCGCGCGATGGAAACCGCAGCCCGCCAGCAGGCACCGGCCTGGGAGCTTCGAGCCGCCAACAGCCTGGCCCGTCTGCTGAAGGAACGACTCGGGCGCGGAGCCGAGGCCCGTGCGGTGCTCGAACCCGTCTACCGACGCTTCACCGAAGGCTTCGCGACGGCCGACCTGCGCCAGGCCGCAGCGCTGCTGGCATCCTGATACGGTGACGCGACGCCTCAGCGCACCGGCATGCGCTGCCGGCCGCGCGGCGCAACGCCCAGTAGCAGGAGGCTGCCCAGCAAGGTCAGCGCGACCACGCCGAACATTGCCGTCGCGCCCGCGCTGTGCAGCAGCGGCAGCAGCAGCATCGGCGCGATCGCCGCGCCGATGCGGTTGAAAGCCCAGGCCGCCGCCAACGAGCGGGCGCGCGCTGCGGTGGGGAACAGCTCGGCGCTGTACATCGTCAGCGTGGGCACGTACAGCGCGGAGGCCAGTGTGAAGGCGATGCTGGTGGCCGCCAGCCAGGCCGCGCCGTCACCGATGACGAAGAGCCCGCCGGCGGCGACCATCGCGACGGCACACAGGCACAGCGCCACCCGGCGCTCCAGCCGGTCCACCGAAGACGAGGCCAGCAGTGTCCCGATGAGCGGACCGAACCACGACAGGCCCAGCACCAGCAAGGTGTCGGAGAGCTGGTAGCCCTTCTGCGCCAGCACGGCACCGGACAGGATCGGGAAGGCCACCGTAGCCCAGGGACTCAGCAGGAAGATGCCTGCCACGACGGCCTGGTGAAGCGCGCACGGGCGCACCGGGTCGTCCCCCACGGCCTTCGCCGGCACGGGCCGCGGGACCGCCGCGAGCATCGTTCTCGATTGCTGGAGGCGCGCGAAGGCCGCCTCGGCCTGCGCTTCGCGCCCGCGCGCCTGCAGCCAGCGCGGCGATTCGGGCAGCAGGCGGAACAGCGCGCCGACAATGGCGGTCCCGACGCCTCCCGCGAGGAAACCCCAGCGCCAGGCCTCCAGTCCCAGCGGCTGCAGCGGCGTCAGGAAGCGCACCAGGAAGATGCCGGCCGGCGGACCGAGCGACGCGAAGGCAACCATCGCGAAGATCAGCATGCCGCGCCGCGTCGGCGGCACGAGGTCGGTCAGGTAGGCGATCACGATCGGCGGATAGGCACCCAGCGCGACGCCGCCCAGGCCCCGGCACAGGGCCAGCAGCGCCGGCGAGGGGCTGAGCGCGCTGGCCAGCGAGGCGGCGCCCAGGCCCAGCATCAACACCATCAGCAGCTGGCGGCGGCCGAAACGGTCGGCCAGCCAGCCCAGCAGCGGCGCGCCGATCGTGGCCCCGATGTAGACCGAGGCCAGCAGCAGCGACAGCTCGCGGGCTGGCAATGCGTGCGCAGGGGCGGAGAAGACGGCCGCCAGGATGCCGCCCAGTGCCAGTTCGAAGGTATCGAGCGCGAAGCCGACGGCGCACAGGCCCACCGCGAGCAGGTGCAGCGCGGTCACGGGCAGGCGGTCCAGGCGCAGGGCAATATCGTCTTGAGTAGCAGCAGGAGTCATGGCGTCACGATAAGGCCGTGACGGCGCGCCACGGCGCCCACGCGCGCGAATTCACATCGATTCACGACTGTCACGCCCCTGCGCTCAGCAGGCTCCGGGCGATCTGCAGATCGCGCGTCTCGAAGCCTTCGCTGAAGCGCCCGTAGACCGAGGCCAGCCGCTGCCGGCTGCGCGCCGCGGTGCCTGTGAGCGGGGACAGGCGCAGCGCCGTGATCGCCGACCGCAGCTCCCAGGCCAGGGCGCCCTGCGCGCGCGCCAGTTCGATGGAGCGAGCCAGATCGGAGGCCGCCTCCTCCGCCTCGCCTCGCGCGAAAGCGCTCTCCGCCTGCAGACGCAGCAGTTCCGGCGCGCACCAGCCGACCCGACCGACCTGCACCCGCGCGCTGCCGTCCTGCGTCAATGTGGCGGCATCAAAGGTGGCGACGTGATCGCGATACATGCCCATGTCGGGCAGTTGCAACGCTTCCAGCGCGATGCCACGAGCGGCCTCATCCGCCAGCCCGAGCTGCGAGGCATAGAAGCAGCACCAGGGTCGCCAGAAGATGCTGTGATGGCGCTCCACCAACTCGACCAACTGCTCCAGCCAGGCCCGGCAGGATGGCAAATGCCCGCACCACAACCCGATCGGCATGGCCGCGAGCGCAAGCGCCTGGCAGCGGGCAGCATGCGAGCCCTGTTCGGCCAACGCCAGGCACTCATGCACCACGCGCAGCGCCTGCTCGGCCCGCCCCTCGAGCCACAGGATGCGGGCCAGGACGATGCGCATGGACACCGCCGCGCTGACGGCCGAAGGCCCATAGGCTGCCGGAATGTCGAGTGCCGGCTGGCTGCAGATGGTCTGCGCCAGCAATCGGGCAACCGCGTGATCGCCCAGGAAGTGGAGCGCTTGCGCGCGCGTCCGGCGCGCGGTGAGCTCGACGAAAGCATCGGCATCGCGCTCGGCCAGGGCCTGGATCTGGTTCGACCAGGCCAGCGCCTGTGGGTAGTCACCGAACTGGAAGCGATGGCCGAAGAGGGGCAGCAGCGCCGTCATCTGCGCCGTCGTCTCGCCCGATGCGCGCGCCGACTCCAGCGCCTCGATCAGGAATTCGACCTGGCGCGGCTCGTCGCGAAATGCCTGTGCGCTGTCGATCCGCGGCAGCGTCTCCAGGCGCAGCACCAGATCCGGGCGCGGCGGGTCCAGCAGCCGGGCCGCCACGACGGCTCGTGCAAGAAGCCCGAGGAAGTCGGAGAAAAGAAAGGTGCGCTCGACCAGGGCGACGGTGCGCAGCGTGAGTTCGACGGCCAGCAGGCGGTCGCCATCGGCGGACAGGGCCCACTGGAGCGCCCAGCGCACATCCTCCACCCATCGGCCATGGTCCGGCCAGGCGTTGACGGTGGCCAGCAGCTCGAACATGAATCGGGCATGCCGGCGCCTGGAGGCGCGGTAGGCATCCGCGCCCAGGGCCTCGAGCCGGTCCAGGCCGAAGGCGCGGGTCGTGTCGGCCATCCGGTAGTCGACGGTGTCGCCGCTCGGCACGGTCGCCAGCAGCGACTTGTCGACGAGATCCAGCACGGCCGACATCGTGTCCACCCGTTGCCCATCGCCGGCCACGGCCAGCGCGGCGGCCAGGTCGAAGCTGCCGCGAAACAGGGCAAGGCTGCAGAAGGCCTGTTGCTCGCGGTCCTTCAGTAGCCGGTAACTCCAGCTCAGCACGTCCTCTAGCGTGCGATGGCGCGGGGGGCCGTCGCCCTCAGGGCTCGACAAGGTCAGCAGGCCGCTGCCCATCTGCGCTGCAACACCGTCCAGGCCCAGTGGCCCCACCTGAGACGCCACCAGCGCGATCGCCAGCGGGCCGCCCTCCAACTGGCAGCACACGGCCGCGACGCGTTCCACGTCCGCAGGGCTGGGTGCCAGCAAGCCACGACGGTCCTGCGCGATGCGCAGGAACAGCTGCACGGCCGGATAGCTCATCGCCAGCCATGAGGGAAAGGCGCGCTGCAGCGGTGGGCAGCCGAGCGGCGCCAGCCGGTGTACCCATTCGCCGGCCGTCTGCAGCGGCTCGCGGCTCGTTGCCAGCAACAGGACGGCCGGCGCCGCCGACAGGATCTCCTCGGCCAGGCGCGCCGCGGCCTCGATCACCGTCTCGCAGCTGTCCAGCACGAGCAGCAGGCGCCGACCGCGGAGGTGCTGGAGGACGGCTCCGGTCATGCGCTCGGCCGCGGCCTCGATGCCCAGGGCCGCCGCCAGTCGGGCCGGCAGGTGTTCGCTGTCGCTCAGGCTGGCGAGATCGACGAAGCAGACGCCGTCGGACTGGCCTGGCGCCATCCGTCGCGCCACGGCGACAGCCAAGGTCGTCTTGCCCAGCCCGCCGGAGCCGACCACGGAGACCAGACGCCCCTGACGGAATTTGGCCTCGACCAGGGCCACCTGCTCATCGCGGCCGACGAAGTGCGTCGGCAGGCCGGGAAGCGCGCCGCCAGAGTTCATCGCGGCGATTCAGGTCGTTTCACGGCCTGGTCGGCCACCGTTTCGAACATGAAGACCCCCCTCTATCCCGATTGGAATGATTTGAGGGTCATCATCCGAGCGCCCGATAGCGGCGCGCTGTTAATCACCGTGAATCTTCGAGAACAAGCCCGATCGCAGCACGCCTCAGATCGGCGATTCGGTGACGGCCGGCGCCAACCCGCCGATGCCCAGTGCACGCCGGTACAGAGCCTCGCCGGACAGCACCTGCGGCGTGATCCGCAGCCGCAGCAGCGTCGGGCTTTCGCCGTGTACGCGGGCCTGCTCGATGGCGGTTGCCTTGTCCACGCCGAGGTGCATCAGGTAGGCCGCTTGCGGGCCCGGTTCGATGCGCGCTTCGATATGGGACTGCAGCGGCGGCGCAGCGGACACGCAGGGTTCGAGTGACTCGCCCAGCACGGCACAGCGGTAGCGCACGGCGTCGAAACCGCTGCTGCCGATGGCGTGGGACGGATCGATCGGGGCCAGTATCAGGATGCCGGACAGCAGCGTCGGGAAACTCAGGGCCGCGGGGAAGCACAGTCGTTTCATGGAGATCTCCGTGAAGACCGCGTGGCCGGACAGCAGCCACAAGCGGTCACCACGAAGATAGTCAGGGCACGGCGGCAGCACCTCACCCGCATGGCACAGGGCGCGATCCCCAGTCAGGCGTCCGCCTGGATCACCTCGGCTCGCGCTCAGCGATCCCAGTACGGCGGATCGCCGAAGGCCTGGCGCAGCGCCTGTGCCAGTGCACGCAGCTTGGCCGAGGCCTTGCGGCCTTCCGGATGCGCGAGATAGATCACCTCCTGCTGCGCCTGCCGGCCCACGTCCACCACCTGCAGCTCGCCGCGCCTCAGCTCGTCGCCGATGATGAAGCTGGGCAGCAGGGCCAGGCCGAGGCCGGCGATCGCTGCGTCCTTCATCACATCGCCGTTGTTGACGCGCAGCGTGGCCGGCGGCCGGATGAAGTCGTCGTCCTTGGCATCGAGGAAGGTCCAGTCGCCCAGGCCGCGGTTCAGGTAGTAGATCGCCCGGTGCGCGGCGAGTTCTTTCAGGCTTGTGGGCGTGCCGTGGCGCGCCAGGTAGGCCGGCGAGGCGACCAGCAGCCGGCGGCTCGGCGCCAGCTGCCACGCGACCAGCCGCGAGTCTTCCAGCACGCCGTGGCGGACCACGCCGTCGAAGCCGTCGGCGGCGGCGTCGACACGCCGGTCATCGAGTTCCAGCGTCAGCGAGATGCCGGGATGCCGGGCGAGGAAGGGATACAGCGCGGGCCCCAGGTGCATGCGGCCGAAGGTCATCGGCGCAGACAGGCGCATCGGCCCGATCAGCTGGCCGCGGCGCTCGGCCAGCTCGGAGGCTGCGTCCTCCACCTCGCGCAAGATGCGAGTCGCGCGCTCGAGGAAGGCGCTGCCGTCTTCGGTCAGGGTCAGCTTGCGCGTGGTGCGATGGAACAGCGCCGCACCGACGCTGTTCTCCAGCTCTGCCAGACGCTCGCTGACCACCGATTTCGACAGATTCAGCCGGCGTGCCGCAGCGCTGATCGAGCCGGCCTCGGAGATGGCCACGAAGCTGGCGATGCCATCGAGTTTCAACATGAAGATCCTCAGGGAAACAGGTGCGCCGTACGGCAGGCCATCATCGGCCCGCGTCCGGCTGGCTTGCCGTGAATCGAAGTGAATTCTCAGCGCATCGTTCGGTGCCGGCGAACGCCAGAGTCGAGATCCGCCCTCTTCTGCCCGCGCCCTCCGGTCCTCACACTCTGCTCATCGATTTCCGATTCAACCCAAGGAGAAATTCATGAGCACCACCCAATCCGGCCGCCTCGACGGCAAGGTCGTCATCATCACCGGCGCCAGCTCCGGCATCGGCCGCGCCAGCGCGCTGCTGTTCGCCGCCGAGGGCGCGAAGCTCGTCGTCGGCGCCCGACGCGCCGCCGAGCTGGACAGCCTCGTCACCGAGATCCACGCCGCCGGCGGCAGCGCCGTCGCGCTGGCCGGCGACGTGCGCCAGGAGAGCTACGCCAAGGCGCTGGTGGACCTGGCCGTCGAGCGCTACGGCCGCCTGGACGTGGCCTTCAACAACGCCGGCACGCTGGGCGAGGCCGGTCCGTCGACCGGTGTGTCCGAGCAGGGCTTCGCCGACACGCTGGCCGTCAACCTCACCGCCTCCTTCCTCGGTGCCAAGCACCAGATCGCACAGATGGTCAAGAACGGCGGTGGCTCGGTGATCTTCACCTCCACCTTCGTCGGCTACTCGGCGGCCTTCCCTGGCGTCGCCGCCTACGCGGCCAGCAAGTCCGGCCTGATCGGCCTGACGCAGTCGCTGGCGGCCGAGTTCGGCCCGCAGGGCGTGCGCGTGAACGCCGTGCTGCCCGGTGCGGTCGACACCGACATGTACCGCGACATGAACAACACGCCCGAATCGCAAGCCTTCGTGACGAACCTGCATGCACTCAAGCGCGTCGGCACGCCGCAGGAGCTGGCCCGCTCGGTGCTGTTCTTCGCATCGGACGACTCGTCCTTCGTGTCGGGCACGGCCTCGCTCGTCGACGGCGGCCTGTCGATCACGCGCACCTGATAGTCCATCCACCATCCCCTTCTGGAGCATCGACATGGATCTGCAACTCAAAGGCAAGCTGGCACTCGTCAGCGGCAGCACGGCCGGCATCGGCTACGCGATCGCAAGCACGCTGGCGCGTGACGGCGCGCGGGTGATCATCAACGGACGGACGCAAGCCGCCGTCGACGACGCGGCCAGGCGCATGCGCGAGGAAACCGGCGGCACGATCGAGGCCTATGCCGGCGACCTCAGCCGCGCCGACGCGGCCGAGGAGGTGGTGCGCCGCCATCCCGGCATCGACATCCTGGTCAACAACCTCGGCATCTTCGAGCCCAAGCTGTTCGAGGACATTCCCGACGAGGACTGGATGCGTTTCTTCGACGTCAACGTGCTCAGCGGCGTGCGGCTGGCGCGGCTGGTGCTGCCGGCGATGAAGCAGGCCAACTGGGGCCGCATCATCTTCATCTCCAGCGAGAGCGCCGTGCAGATCCCGACCGAGATGATCCATTACGGGATGACCAAGACCGCGCAGCTGGCCGTCTCGCGCGGCCTCGCGGAATCGGTGGCCGGCACCGGCATCACGGTCAACAGCGTGCTGCCGGGGCCGACGAAGTCGCGCGGCGTGGGCGACTTCGTGCAGGACATGGCGCGCGCCGCCGACAAGAGCTTCGAACAGGTGGAGGCCGAGTTCTTCGACAAGGTCCGTCCCACCTCCCTCATCAAGCGCTTCGCAACGCCCGACGAGGTCGCGTCCATGGTCGCCTACATCGCCAGCCCGCTGGCATCAGCGACGACCGGGGCCGCGCTGCGCGTAGACGGCGGCGTGGTCAAGAGCCTGATCTGATCATCTGAGGCTCCGCGCCGCCACGAGGCGGCACGGCTAGCCCCACTCAGGCCAGGCCGAAGCCGGCGCGGAACGGCGGCGCGGCATCTTCGCGGGTGTTGAGCTCGACCAGCACGCCGCCCGGCACGCGGCAGAAGAACCGCGAGCCGCGTTCGTGCGAGATGAGGTCGCTCGCGAAATCGACCTCGTCGGACTGAAGGCGCTCGAACAACTGGCGCAGCGCCGCCAGCGAGGGCAGCTCGAAGCCGATGTGGAAGTTGCCCGGCCAGTCGACCGCGCGGTCTGTCGCGTCCTCGATGACGACGTCGAAACCGTAGCCCTTCAGCACGCGACTGCGCCCCATGGGCGTGGACTGCCAGTCGAGATGGCGTTCGAAGAAGCCGGCCGTGGCGGCGACGTCGCGCGAGGGGAAGCTGATGTGGTTGAACTTCATGGTGTGCGAATGCGATTGCATGGTTGATTTCCAGTGAGATCTGGAGCCACGCGTGCACAGCATGTCCGGCGAAGTCCGGGGGCGGGGTCAGGCCCTGTCTGATCGCAGCCTCAGCCGCGATCACGCACCCGGATCTCCTCCGGGCGCGATGCGCGGGGCGTGGATCCGATGGTGCGTTGGCTGACGTAAACGCTTACGACCGCTTCAAGGGCAGCGCCGCGAGTATAGGCGCGCCGAGCTGAGATCAATTCTCAAGAGGTTCTCATGCACCAGAGCTCCGATCGCTGGTCCCGCCGTCGCCTGCTGGCCAGTACCACCGCCGGCGCCCTGACACTGACTTACGGGCGCCTGGCGGCAGGCGCTGCGCGGCCGGCGCCGCGACTGATCGGCGGCCTGGTGTCGAGCGTCAGCGAGCCTGGCAGCGCCGTGGCGCAACGGGCCTGCCATCTCCTCACGCCGCAGATCGACACAGACATCGACTGGATGCCCTGGACACGCGCGCTGGTGACGGCGCAGGAGGGCAACGTCCTGCTCTTCCCGCTGATGCGAACGCCCGAGCGGGAGGCCGACTGGCGCTGGCTGGCGCCGCTGCTGGTCGACCGCTTCGTGCTCGTGCTGGCACCGGGTGCGCAGGCGCACGGCCCCTTGCGTGTGGGCGCGCTGCGCGGCTCCTTCATCGGCGAGCGGTTGGCCGCGCTGGGCTACCTGCAGGTGGAGTTCACCTCGTCGGAAGCGGTCAATGCCCGCAAGCTGGGCCTGGGCCGCATCGACGCCTGGGCCACGATGCAGCGCGTGGCGCTCGCGCCGCCGCATCTCGCCAGCCTGCCGGCGGGCTTCACGCTGCACCCGCTGGCACTGCGGCCCCTGTCGATGTGGCTGGTCGCCTCGCGCGACGTCGCCATGGCCGGGCTGCCTCATCCAGGCCACCCGGCATTGGCCGGGAGAGAATCGCCGGCTGAATTGCCTTATCGACAGCTGGTGACGCCAGCCCGCTCATGACCGACGCTCAATACACGACCTTGCCGCAGTGGCCCAACGCTTATCCGGCCAGCGGTGCCAGCGCCACCTTGAAGCTCCTCAACGAGGACTTCATCGTGACCGAACTGCCGCTGCAACTGCCCTCTGGGGCGGGCGAACACATCTGGCTGGACATCGAGAAGAACGGCGCCAACACCGCGTACATCGCCCTGCAACTGGCCGATGCCACCGGCGTGCAGGAAAAGGACGTGGGCTATGCCGGCCTCAAGGACCGCTACGCCATCACCCGCCAGTGGTTCAGCATCTATCTGCCGAAGGGGGAGACCCCCGACCTGACCCTGCTTCAGCACCCGGAGTTCAAGGTGCTGAGCCAGAGCCGCCACGTGAAGAAGCTGCGCCCCGGTGATCTGCAGGGCAACCGGTTCCGCATCGTGCTGCGTGATGTGACTGGCGACCGCGACGCGATCGAGGCCAATCTGAAGGCCGTTGCGTCACAAGGCGTGCCCAACTACTTCGGCGCCCAGCGCTTCGGCTTCGAAGGCGGCAACGTCGAGCAGGGCCGCGCCATGCTGGCGCGCGAGATCCGCGTGCGCAACCCGAAGAAGAAAGGCATCTACCTGTCGGCGGTGCGCTCCTTCGTCTTCAATGAGGTGCTGGCGCTGCGGATCCAGCAGGGCCTCTGGGGCAAGAGCCTGCCCGGTGACGTGATGGACGAGGCGGGCCGGCCCACCGGGCCGCTGTGGGGGCGGGGCCGCGTGAGTTCCGCCGATCAGGCGCAGGCGCTGGAGATGGGCGTGGCCGAACGTCACGCCGCCTTGTGCGACGGCATGGAACACGCCGGCCTGGACCAGGAGCGCCGCGCCCTGGTGGCGAGTCCGGCGGAGATGTCGTGGGAATGGCTGCAAGCCGATCAACTGGTGCTCACCTTCTCGTTGCCCGCCGGGAACTACGCCACGTCCGTGCTGAACGAGATCCTCCGCACCACGGAGCCTGATCGGCATACCGAGAGCGAGTCAGCGGCCGTCGAATAGCGGCGCCAAAGCTCAGTTCGAGCCCCGACCCAAAGAAGGTAGTGCCGGTTCGCCCTAGGCGAAGGTATTGACCAAGGTCCCGACCGAGCCCGAAGTTGCCAGGGGCTGCGCTTGTGGCAAGGCGGAGATCAGTTGCGTCGCCGTAGTTTCCTGCGCATCGAGTGCCTTCTTCAGCACCAGCAGCGATGCGCTGCCTTGGACGGTTCCCAGGTCGGCGGAACTTGCGCCGGCGACGGAGACATTGCTGAGCAAGTTCATGAGCCACTCCTGTTGCGATGGGGAACCATCCGGCCTGCCATCCTACTGTTTTCCGGCCAGCAGTTGCGTAGCGGTCCAGCGCACCTGCTGCTGCATCTCGGCGACGGCGTTTTCGTCGCCGGACAGGTGTTTCATCAAGCCCTGCTGGAACAGGCCGTCGAACACCGCATAGGCCACCGCGGCAGGCACCGAGACCGGCGTGCCGGCCAGCTCGGCAAAGCGTGACATCACGCGGAAGATCATCTGTTCCAGGCTCTTGTCGATCGCGGCCACGTCGTCGCGGAAGGCGGGTTCGAACAGGGCCTGCGCGCGCAGGTCGTACCAGAGGCGGTGCAGCGTGGCCTCGGTCACCAGGGTCTCGCCCAGCGCCTGCAGGAAGCCCTCCATCAGCTGATCCACCGAGGCGGCCTCGACCATCACCTGGTCATATCGCGTGACGCAGCGAGCCTTGTACTGCCGCACGCTGCACAGGATCAGGTCGGTCTTGTCCTTGAAGTAGTAGTGCAGCACGCCGTGCGAGAAGACCGAGTTCTGTGCGATCTCGCGCAGGCTGGTGCGCGCGTAGCCCAGAGTGGCGAGCGTTTGCAGGGTGGCTTCCCCGAGTTCGGCGCGGCGTTCGGCGAACTTGTCGGGGCGGGATTTCGAGACTTTCTCCATGTCCAAAGTCTACTTGACGGTCGTCAAGTTTTTTCTTGACAGTCGTCAAGACGACTCCTAATCTCGGCCGCGTCGTGATTCCAAAGACCAAACAAACGGAGACAAACATGACGACAAACTTCAGCCTGGCTGGCCGCAAGGCCCTGGTCACCGGCGCCGCGCGCGGCATCGGTGCGGGTATCGCAAAAGCGCTGGCAGATGCCGGCGCGGCCGTGATGATTGGCGACGTGCTCGCCGAGCTCAGCCGCGACACGGCGCAGACGCTCAGCGCCGGCGGCGCCACCGTGCGCTTCACACCGCTGGACGTCACGAGCGACGACAGCTGGTCCGCCGCGGTGGCCGCCACCGTGTCCGAGTTCGGCGGCTTCGACATCCTGGTCAACAACGCCGGCATCGAGATCAGCGCGCTGGTGACCGAGGTCAAGGCCGACGACCTGCGCCGCATGTTCGACGTCAACGTCGTCGGCACCCTGCTGGGCATGAAGCACGCGCTGCGCGAGATGCGGCCCGGCGGCAGCGCCGGCAAGGGTGGCTCGGTGCTGAACATCTCCTCGGTGGCCGCGACGATTGCCTTCCCCGCCATCTCCGGCTATTCGGCCAGCAAGTCGGCCGTCGACCGCGCCACGCGCATCGCGGCGGTCGAGTCCGGCAAGCTCGGCTACGGCGTGCGCGTCAACTGCCTCTACCCCGGCCTGGTGCCGACGGACATGGGCATGAAGCTGGCCGCCGACATCGTGGCCTGCGGCCTCGCCGCCACGATCGAAGAGGCCGTCGGCGACGTGATCGGCCAGACACCGCTGGGCCGCCTCGGCGAAGTGACGGACATGGCCGACGCCGCCGTCTTCATGTGCTCGGATGCCGCCCGCTTCATCACCGGCATCGGCCTCCCCGTCGACGGCGGCATGGGCACCTGAGCAGACACAGCGACAACAACGGAGACAAGAAACATGAGCAACGCATCCAAGAAACCCGTCGTCGTCTACGGCGCCTCCGGCTACACCGGCCGCCTCGTCTGCGAATACCTGCGCGAGTACAACATTCCCTTCATCGCCGCCGGCCGCAGCGCGGAGAAGCTTCACGCGGCGATGAAATCGAACGTGCCCGGCATCGAGACGGCGGACTTTGAGGTCGTTGAGGTGCCACACACCGTCGAAGCGCTGACCGAGTTGTTCCGCGGCGCCTCGGTCGTCCTGAACACGGTCGGCCCCTTCGCCAAGTTCGGCCACGAGGTCGTGCGCGCCTGCCTGGCCACGAAGTGCCACTACACCGACACCACCGGCGAGCAGGACTGGCTGATCACGCTCGACCAGGAGTACGGCGCCCAGTTCGCGGCGGCGGGCCTGCTGCTGTCGCCGGGCATCGCGCACATGTACACCACGGGCGAGATCGCTGCGCAAATCTGCCTGGAAACACCCGGGCTGGACACGCTGGACATCGCCGTCTTCTGGGGCGGCAGCCCGACCATCGCGTCCACGCAGACCATCCTCGTCAACGCCGCCACCAGCAAGGCCTTCTACCTGGAGCAGAACAAGTACGTGGAATGGCAGCCGGATGCCGGGCTCTACAGCCTCGCCATCCCCGGCCAGCACGAGACGGCCCTGGCACTGCCCTGGGGCGGCACCTCGCACCCGGTGTGGTTCAAGCGCGATCCGCGCGTGGCCAATGTGAAGGTGCTGGGCGGCGTCTTCAACAAGCCGCTGATGCTGGGCGTGCCGCAGATCGTGGCGGCGGCGCTGAAGGCCACGGAGGGCATGAGCGACGACGAGAAGTACGCCGCGCTGTCGGCCACCGCCTCGCAGGTGATGAACACCATGCCGCCGCGCGAGAACCCGCGCATCAACAAGTCCGTCGACTCGGTGCACGCTTCCGGGCCGCTGGGCCGCGCTCATTGCACGATCTTCGGCAACTCCAACTACAAGCAGACCGGCCTGCTGCAGGCCTACGCGGCGCGATCCCTGCTGCAAGGCCCGCCGAAGAAAGTGGGCTTCGCCTCGGGCTGCCAGGCCTTCGGCCACCACGAACTGCTCGGCGCGCTGCGCAGCTTCGGCCTGGTGCAGAAGCCGATCCTGACGGTCGATCAATAGCACCGGGTAGCCCTCCATGCCTTTGACCCACTATCTCGACAAGGGCGTCACGCTCGGTGGCGAGCAGCCCTGCCTGACCATGGGCGAGACGGACCTCAGCTACGCGGAGGTCCAGCGGATCAGCCATCGCGTCGGCCGGGCGTTGCAGCACAGCGGCATCGCCCCGGGCGACAAGGTGGCGGTCCTGTCCAGCAACGACCTGCACGCCTTCGCCAGCGTGTTCGGCATCTCGAGGGCAGGCGCCGTCTGGTGCCCGATCAACCCCCGCAACGAGGCCGCCGAGAACCGCTATGTGCTGGACGCCTTCGACTGCAGCGCCCTGCTCTTCCACAGCAACTACGCGCCGATGGTCGAACAGATCCGCCGGGACTGCCCGAAGCTCAAGCTGCTGATCTGCATCGACCAGGCCATGCCTTATGCCCGCTCCTGGCATGACTGGCTGGCGGATGTCAGCGACGAGCCGCTGAACGTCAAGCCACCGATCGACGTGGTCATGATCGCCGGCACCGGCGGCACGACCGGCGCGCCCAAGGGCGTGATGCTGTCCGACCGCAACCTGGAGACCATGTCGGCACTGACGCTGATGGGCTACCCCTTCGAAGGCCGGCCCAGCTACCTGGCGCTGGCACCGCTCACCCACGCGGCAGGCGTGCTGTGCCTGCCGATCATGGCGCTGGGCGGGCGCATCGTGATCATGCCCAAGCCGGATCTGGACGAGTTCCTGCGCCTGATCGAAGTGCGGCACATCACCCACACCTTCCTGCCGCCGACTTTGATCTACATGCTGCTGCAGAACCCCAGGCTGGCTGAGACGGACCGCAGCTCGCTGCAGTGCTTCTGGTACGGCGCAGCGCCGATCTCGGTCGCGCGGCTGGAAGAGGCGCTGCACAAGATCGGCCCGATGGCGCAGCTGTTCGGGCAGACCGAGGCGCCGATGATGATTTCGATGATGCGTCCG
Organism: Roseateles agri; assembly: GCF_034043675.1. Classification (NCBI taxonomy): domain Bacteria; kingdom Pseudomonadati; phylum Pseudomonadota; class Betaproteobacteria; order Burkholderiales; family Sphaerotilaceae; genus Roseateles; species Roseateles agri. Next base: position 519,101 of record NZ_JAXCLA010000005.1, read on the forward strand.
CAGGATCACTTCCATGCCGATGGCTCGGTCGCCCGCGAACGCCTGTCCTCCGCGGGCCGCCCCGGCCCGCTGGTGCAGGTGGCGATGATGGACGCCGAGGGCCAGGTCTTGCCCCGCGGGCAGACCGGCGAGATCGTCGTGCGCGGCTCGCTGGTGATGATGGGCTACTACAAGGATGCCGCCGCCACCGCGGAGGCCTCGCGCCACGGCTGGCACCACACCGGCGACATCGGCTATCTCGACGAGGACGACTATCTCTTCATCGTCGACCGCGCCAAGGACATGATCATCACCGGCGGCTTCAACGTCTATTCGGTGGAGGTCGAACAGGCGCTGATGCAGCACCCGGACGTGCAGGACAGCGCCGTCATCGGCCTGCCCGATGAGAAATGGGGCGAGCGCGTCGTGGCCGTCCTGCAGCTGCACAAGGGCCGCACGGTCGATCCGGCGGAGATCCAGAGCTTTGTCAAGGCGCGGATCGGCAGCGTCAAATCGCCCAAGCAGGTCGAGATCTGGGCCGACCTGCCGCGCTCCAAGGTCGGCAAGGTGATGAAGAAGGACATCCGCGCCGAGATGCTGAAGAAGCAGGTGCAACCATGAGCCGCGTCTTCGTGGCCGGCGTCGGCATGATCCCCTTCGTCAAGCCCGGCGCCAGCGAGCCCTATCCGGCGATGGCGCGGGCCGCCGCCAGCCAGGCGTTGGACGACGCCGGCGTGGCCTACACCGCCGTGCAGCAGAGCTACGTGGGCTACGTCTACGGCGACTCGACGAGCGGCCAGAAGGCGGTCTACCAGCTCGGCATGACCGGCATTCCCGTCTTCAACGTCAACAACAACTGCTCGACCGGCTCCACCGCCCTCTTCCTCGCCCGCCAGGCCATCGAATCGGGCGCCGCGGACTGCGTGCTGGCGCTCGGCTTCGAGCAGATGAGGCCCGGCGCGCTGGACAACGTCTTCACCGACCGCCCCAGCCCCTTCGAAGACTTCGACCGCGAGAGCGATGCCCTCGTCGGCATGCCTGAGCTGCCCCTGGCGCTGCGCTACTTCGGCGGCGCGGGCCTGGCGCATATGCGCAAGTACGGCACGCCACTCGAAGCCTTCGCCCAGATCCGCGCCAAGGCCAGCCGGCACGCGGTGCGCAACCCGCTGGCCTTGCTGCGGCGTGAGCTGAGCGTGGACGAGGTGATGAACTCACCCGCGCTATGGCCCGGCGTGCTCACCCGCCTGATGGCCTGCCCGCCGACCTGCGGCGCCGCGGCGGCCGTGCTGGTCTCGGAATCCTTCGCGGCCCGGCACGGCCTGTCCACGCAGGTGCGCATCGCCGCCCAGGCGATGACGACCGACCGGCCCGACAGCTTCGAAAGCCACGACATGATGAATCTCGTCGGCTACGGCATGAGCCAGCGCGCGGCGCAGGCCGTGTACGAGCAGGCGGGCATCGGCCCCGAAGACCTCGACGTGGTCGAACTGCACGACTGCTTCGCCCAGAACGAGCTGATCAGCTACGAAGCGCTGGGCCTGTGCCCCGAGGGCGGCGCCGCAGCCTTCATCGCGGCTGGCGACAACAGCTATGGCGGCCGCATCGTCACCAACCCATCCGGCGGCCTCTTGTCCAAGGGGCACCCGCTCGGCGCCACGGGCCTCGCTCAGTGCTACGAGCTGACTTTGCAATTGCGCGGCCGCGCCGAGCAGCGCCAGGTGAGCGATGCGCGATTGGGCCTGCAGCACAACCTGGGGCTGGGTGGCGCTTGCGTGGTGACGCTGTACGAGCGCCAGTAGGAGCCCATCGAGCTCAGCGCAGCTCTCGCGCGCCGAAGTTCAGCTCGATCGATCAAATCCTCGCCAAAGCCAGGCCTTAGACCAAAGGAGATAGGCCCGCCCCCACCAGCACGGGTAGGGGTGCGCGCAAGCCATCGGCCAGATGTGCCGCCGCACCTGCGTCAACACAATGAATTTCCTTCAACCACTCAGGAGTTCTGCATGGCGCACCTGCTCGCTCTGGCCCGATCTTTCGGGCCTTTCCTCGGACCGATGGTTCGATCGCTCATCCGCACCCTCGCGGCCGGCCTCTTGATGACCGTCGCCAGCGCCAGCTGGGCGCAGCAGGCGCCGCAGAGCCGTTTCGCCGATGCCAACGGCCTGCGCATGCACTACCTGGTGGCCGGCCAGGGTGACCCGGTGATCCTGCTGCACGGCTACGCCGAGACCAGTCACATGTGGCTGCCGCTGATGAAGGAGTTGTCGAAGAACCATCTGGTCATCGCGCCGGACCTGCGCGGCTTCGGCGAGACGGCGGTGACCGAGTCCGGCTACACCAAGAAGGCGATGGCGCAGGACGTGCACGCGCTGGCGACCACGCTGAAGCTGGGCAAGGCCCGCGTCGTCGGTCACGACATCGGGCTGATGGTGGCTTATGCCTATGCGGCGCAGTACCCGGCCGACGTCGACCGCATCGCCTTGATGGATGCCTTCCTGCCGGGCGTGGGCAATTGGAAGGACGTCTGGCTGCTGCGCGACCTGTGGCACTTCCACTTCTACGGCAAGACCCCGCTGGCGCTGGTGGCCGGCCGTGAGCGGACCTACTTCGAGCACTTCTGGAACGACTTCGCCGCCGACCCCAATCACTCGATTCCCGAAGCCGATCGCCGCTTCTACGCCAAGACCTACGGCCAGCCCGGCCGCATGGCCGCCGGCTTCGAGGTGTTCCGCGCCTTCCAGCAGGACGCCATCGACTTCGAACAGATGGCCAAGACACCGCTGCCGATGCCAATGCTGGTGCTGACCGGCGAGAAGGCCTCGGGCAACACGCTGATCGAGCAGGCCCGGCTGGCGGCGCCCAATGTCGAGGGCGTGATCATCAAGGGCTCGGGTCACTGGCTGATGGAGGAAGCCACCGACCAGGTCGTCCCGAAGCTGGTGAAGTTCCTGAACGACTGAGCGAGGCCTCGGCCTTCGCATGGAGCCGGCCTCGTGGCCGGCTCTTTTCGTTTCCTTGTCGTTCAGCCCTCGTGCGCGCCGAACATCGTGTTGGCGTAGACGACGCCGAGGCCGTAGGTGCCGCCGAGGCGGTTGGCGATGCCGGTCGTGAGCCCGTAGGTCTCGCCGCGCGCCCAGTCGCGCTGCAGCTCCAGCAGGTATTGCAGCGAGGTCATCGGGCTGGCGCCTGCCTGCACCATCCGCTCGATCGCGCGCTGGTGGGCTTCGACCGAAACGTCGGCGCAGGCATCGGTGATCACCAACGCCTCGTAGCCCTGCTCCAGCGCCGACAGCACCGGGCCGACAATGCAGACCGAGGTCCACAGCCCGGCGAACACCAGCCGGTCACGGCCGATCGCATTGACGACGCGGATCACGTTCGCGTCTTCCCAGGTGTTCATCGAGGTGCGGTCGAGCATCTCCTGGCCAGGGAAGGCTTCGCCGATCTCGCCGAACATCGGGCCGGAGAAGGTTTTCTCGGCCACCGTCGTCAGCACCGTCGGCACCTTGAAGCCGGCCGCGGCCCGCGCGATGAGCGCCGCGTTGTTGCGCAGCTGGACCATGTCCGTGGACTGGACGGCAAAGGCCATCTGCGGCTGGAAGTCGATCAGCAGCAGCGCATGGTTGGACGGATCGAGCAGCCGGCTGCCCGGGGTTGGGGTGGCTTTCAGAGGCATGGCGGAACCTTTCACGAGGATGAGAAACGAGGCAGCCACCGCGGCCGCCCCCGAGGCAGTGTGTTGAGGCCGGCACCGGGCGACATCTCTCCATCGGGCGAGGCAAGCTGTCCCCAATGTCAGGTACAGTGCCGCCGCAAGGTGCTTCGGCCTGCCGCCCGCCTTGTTCATGACGAGGCACCCGCAGGCAAAACACGCCTCACGCGTCGCCGTCATCGCAGGCCCTTGGCTTCGAGGAGGATCGATGGGGATGGAAGCTGACGGCGGTGCCGAGCCTGTGCTCGGTTTCGGACCGTTCCGTTTGATGCCGGCGCGCAAGCTGCTGCTGCGGGACGATGCGCCGGTGCGCCTCGGCGCCCGTGCCACCGAGCTGCTGATCGCGCTGGCCGAACGCGCCGGCGAACTGCTGAGCCGCGAAACGCTGGAAGCCAGCGCCTGGCCCACGACCGTCGTCGAGGAAACCAGCCTGCGCGTCCATGTCTCGGCGCTGCGCCGGGCCTTGCGCGACGGCGAAGACGGCGCCCGCTACATCACCAACGTTCCGGGCCGCGGCTACTGCTTCGTCGCCCCGATCACGCGCCTGCACGAAACCGTCGCCACGCCCTCGGCGGCAAGGGCCCCTACCGGCGTGGAGCGCGTGCCGGTCGATACCCTCTCTGCGCTCGCTGCCGCAAGCCCGCTACCGAACCGGCTGACCAGCCTGGTCGGCCGCGAGTCCGCGATCACCACGCTGGCCGACCAGTGCGCCCAGCGCCGGCTGGTCAACGTGCTCGGCCCGGGCGGCATCGGCAAGACGACGGTTGCCGTCGCCGCGGCCGAACGCTTCCACCAGCAGCATCCGGAGCAACCGGTCTGCTTCATCGACCTGTCGCTGATCACCGACGCCGCCCACGTGAACAGTGCGCTGGCCGCGGCTTTCGGCCTGGCCGATTTCCCCGACGATCCGCTCGGAGCGCTGGTGCGGCTGATCGGCACGCAGCCCACGCTGCTCGTGCTGGACAACTGCGAACACGTGATCAGCGGCGTCGCCAGCCTGGTGCCGCTGCTGATGGAGCGCACGCCAGGGCTGCGCCTGCTGCTGACCAGCCGCGAAGCGATCGGCGTCGAGGGTGAATGGACCTTCCGCCTGGCGCCGCTGGAACTGCCATCGCAGTCGCTCGGAGCGGACGAGACCCTGGCCTTCTCGGCCGTGCGCCTGTTCGTCGAACGGGCCCGCGCGCGGGACGAGGGCTTTCGCCTGTCCGACGCCGACGCGCCTCTGGCCGCCGAACTGTGCCGCCGGCTGGACGGCATTCCGCTGGCCATCGAGGTGGCTGCGGCGCGGCTGGAGCAGTTCGGCCTGCGCGGCCTGGTCGCCCAGGTGGACGCCGGCTTCCTGCACCTGAAGCGCGACCGCCGCACCGGCGCCTCGCGCCACGAGGCGCTGTCGGCCATGCTGGACTGGAGCCATCGGCTGCTGACGGAAAGCGAGCAGGTGATCCTGCGCCGCATCGCCGTGTTCCGCAGCCCCTTCTCGCTGCGTTCGGCACTGCGTGTCTGCGCCGATGCGCAGCTGAGCGAGACCGACGTCATCAACGGCCTGGCCCGGCTGCGCTCGAAGTCGCTGCTGAGCCGCGTGACGCTGGGCGACATCGTCAAGCACCGGCTGCTCGAACAGACCCGCGCCTATGCGCTGGAGAAGCTGGCGCACAGCGACGACGAGGATGCCGTGCGCCGCCGCCACGCCTTGCTCGTGGGCGAACTGCTGGCCGAGGCGCAGCGCAACTGGCCGACGATGGCCAAGCGGCAATGGATGACCGTGCACGGCACGCTGCTGCGCGCGCTGCATACGGCGCTGAGCTGGTCCTTCTCGCCCAGCGGTGATCCGCTGATCGGTGCCTCGCTGACCGCGGTGGCCTGGCCGATGGCGCGCTACCTGTTCCTGGAAGACTACGAGACGACGATCCGCCGCGCGATCGCCGCGCTGGACAAGCTCGCCGAGCCGCCGCTGCCGCTGCTGGTGCAGTTGCACGTGGGCATGGCCTCGCACGTGCAGGAGCGGCTGGGCACCGGCCCCGAATCGCGCGCCGCCTACGACCGCGCGGCCGAACTCGCTGCGCGCAGCGGCGATCCGGTGCACGGGGTCGAGGCGCTGATCGGCCAGATCAGCGATGCGATGGGCCGCGACGACGGCCAGCGCGCGGCCGCCCTGGCCCGGCAACTGCGCCAGCTGGCCGTAGCCAACGACAACGCCGTCGCCGCCGCCGTGGCCGATCGCCTGCTCGCCCAGGCGCTGCACTTCGCCGGTGATCAGCCGCAGGCCCGGCAACTTGCGCGCGCGGTGCTCGAGCATCCGGTCCAGCGCGGCCCGCTGGCCTCGCTGGCCGGCGTCGTCGATCACCGCGTATCGATGGAGGTGCTGCTGGCCCGCGTGCTGTGGCTGCAGGGCTCGGCCGACCAGGCCGCCGCAGCGGCGCGCAGCAGCCTGCAACTGGCCGAGATGGACAGTCCGGTCGCCATCTGCCAGGCCCTCGCGCTGGCGGTCTGCCCGGTCCTGCTGTGGCGCGGCGAAAACGACGAGGCCCGGCTCTACGCCAACCAGTTGCTGGAGCAGGCGCAACGACTCGGCTCCGGCCAATGGCTGTACGTGGCTCGTGCCTACCTGGACATCGCCGACGCCCGGCTGCAGCCCGGCCGCACGCGCGCTCAGCCCTGGATGGACGCAGACCGGGGTACCAGCTTCCCGTTTGCCGAGGACCAGCTCCTTGCCATCGAAGCCTCGGAATGGCATGACGACTGCCTCACGCGGGCAGACCAAGGCACGGCCGGCTGGTGCGCCGCCGAGGTCTGGCGCCTGCAAGCGCTGCGGCTGCAGGCAGACGGCAAGACCGCCGAGGCGCTGGCGCTGTTGCAGCGCTCGATCGAACTTGCCCGCAGTCAGGGCGCGCTGGCCTGGGCGCTGCGCAGCGCCACGAGCCTGGCGCGGCTGCTGCAGCAGCAGGGCCGGCATGACGAGGCCCTGGCCACGCTGACAGCCGTGCACCGCCAGATCGACGAGGGCGAGGACACCGCCGACGTGATCGCAGCCTCCGCCCTGCTGGCGAGCCTGCGCACGCCCGAGCACCAGGGCCAGCGCTGATGCCCGCCCTGCTGCCGGACCGCGCGTTCGGCTTCGGCCCCTTCATCCTGCATCGCATGCAGAAGCAGTTGCTGGAAGACGGCCGGCCGGTGCGGCTGGGCAGCCGCGCGCTGGATCTGCTGGTCGCGCTGGTCGAGCGCGCCGGAGAGGTCGTCAGCCGGGAAGAACTGGTCGCCATCGTCTGGCCGCGCACGGTCGTCGAGGAGAGCAGCCTGCGCGTGCACATCGCCGCGCTGCGCAAGGTGCTCGGCGACGGCCAGCCGGGCGCGCGCTACATCGTCAACCAGCCCGGTCGCGGCTACTCCTTCGTCGCGCCGACCGTGCGCATCGACGGCCAGCCGGACGCCGTCGCCGCGCCGCGCAACGATCCGCGGCTGGGCGGCCTGCCAGCGCCGCTGACGCGGATGATCGGCCGCGCGGAGTCGGTGGCACTGCTGGCGGCCCAGCTGAAGTTCGGACGCTTCGTCACCATCGTCGGCCCCGGTGGCATCGGCAAGACGACGATGGCCCTGGCCGTCGCGGACGCGCAGGACTCGATGTTCGAGCACGGCGTCTGCTACATCGACCTCGCCCCGCTGGCCAATGGCCAGCTGATCTCGTCGGTGCTGATGGCCGCCCTGGGCATGTCGCCGCGCGCCGAGGGGCTGGGCACCCTGGAGACCTTCCTCGGCAAGCGCCGGCTGCTGATCGTGTTCGACAACTGCGAGCACGTGATCGAGCCGCTGACACCGCTGGTCGAGCGGCTGCTGAAGTGCGCGCCGGGGCTCCACGTGCTAGCCACCAGCCGCGAGCCGATGCGGGCCGAGGGCGAGTGGCTGCACCGGCTGGGCGCGATGGCGGCGCCGCCGCCCGACAGCCCGCTGAGCGCGGCCGAGGCCCTGCACTATCCGGCGATCGAGCTGTTCGTCGAGCGGGCAACCGCCACCACCGACGACTTCGTGCTGGACGACCGCGATGCCCCCGTCGTCAGCGCGCTGTGCCAGCGGCTCGATGGCAATCCGCTGGCGATCGAGCTGGCCGCCGCCCGGGTCGACCTGTTCGGCCTGCACGGCCTCGCGGCCCAGCTGGATGCCCACGTGCTCCAGCTCGTCGGCGACCGCCGCGACGCACCGACCCGCCACCACTCGCTGGCGACGATGCTCGACTGGAGCTACCAACTGCTCAGCGACACCGAGCGCAGCGTCCTGAATCGCCTGGCCAACTTCCAGGGCTGGTTCCCGCTGCAGGCGGCCGCCGATGTCGTGCGCGCCGACATGCCGGTCGACATGCCCGTCGCGGCGCTGGGTGCGGACCAGGTGCTGGACGCGATCGCCAATCTCGCCGCCAAGTCTCTGCTGATCAGCGACACCAGCGGCGAGGTCGTGCAGTTCCGCCTGCTGGAGCTGACCCGCGCATTCGCGCTGGCCCAGCTCGACCGCCTGGGCCAGCGCGCAGAGATGGCGGACCGACACGCGGCGCATGTGCTGACCCTGGTCGAGAGCGCCGCACGGCAGTGGACCACCGGCAGCAAGCGCGACTGGTACGCCGCGCACCTGTGGCTCGTCGACGAGATGCGCTCGGCACTGGCCTGGTGCTTCACGCCGCAGGGCGACGCGCTGACCGGCGCCAGGCTGACGGCAGCGATGTGGAGCATCGTCAACGTGATCAATCCGTTCGACCGACCCGATGCCGTCGAACGTGCCCTGGCGGCCCTGCAGACCTTGCCCGAGCGGCATCCGGCGCTGGAGCTGCGGATGAACATCGCGCTGGCGGCCAAGTACGAACTGGTCGAGCAGCGCACGACCGACGCGATCGCGGTGACCCGGCGCGCACTTGAGCTGGCGGCGCAGTTCGACAACGCCGAGTTCGAGGCCGAAGCCCTGATGACCGTCGTCCTCACCCTGATGGCGATGGCGTCCTACCAGGACGCCAGCACGGCCAGCGTCCGCCTGGGCGCGGCGGCGCGCAAAAGCGGCAGCCCGGCGCTGATGCTGGTCAGCGACCGCATCGATTCCCAGGTCTCGCATTTCGTCGGCGACAACGCGCGCTGTCGCCGGCTGGCGGAGCGGGTACTGAACCATCCGCTGCCGCGCGGCCCGATGGGAACGATCGGCGGCGGGCTCGACCACCGCGTGTCGATGCGCATCATGCTCAGCCGCACGCTGTGGATCGAGGGCTTCGCGGACCAGGCCGCCCTCCTGGCCGAGCAGACGCTGGCTTTCGCCGACGATGAGGACCTGCTGGCGCAGACCCAGGCCTATTCGCTTTGCGTCTGCCCCGTCTCGCTGTGGCGCGGCGACCGGCCGGCCGCAGACCGGCACATCGGTGCGTTCCGCGCGCTGGTCGACAAGCACGGCACCGACGGCGTCTGGCTGCCGACCTCCGCGCTGATTCCCTGGTGGAGCGATACATCGATCGATGCCGTCAAGAGCCTGCTCCAGCGCGACCACCTGATGACAGCCTACGGCCGCTTCGTCAGCCCCGAGGCCGCCGCGCGGGCCGACAGCGGCGCGGCCGGCTGGTGCGCGGCGGAGTTGCTGCGCACCCATGGCGAAAACCTGCTGCGCGCCGATGCCCCCGAGGCGGTCCCGACAGCCCGAGCGCTGTTCGAAAAGGCCCAATCGATTGCCGCCAGCCAGCAGGCGCTGGCCTGGGAACTGCGGGCCGCGACGAGCCTCGCCCGCCTGATGGGCGAGCGGCTCGAACGGCCCGGCGAGGCGCGCGACCTGCTGGCTCCGGTCTACCGCCGTTTCACCGAAGGCTTCGAGACGGCGGACCTGCGGGCCGCCGCAGTGCTGCTGGACGGGGCCTGAGCGCAGGTAGGAGCGCCAAAGTACTTGCAAAGCGTCGGCTGACTCTTCATACGGATTGGCCGGTTGCAGCCGGCCATGAGCAGCCGCACGCGCGGTGCCGTGCCGTGTCGCTGACTGGATAGAGCCGATTGCGGCGGTTCATGGGTCGGCGAGCGAGCTACGGCTGTCGACCCGTTTCGGTTCTAGGACTGTTGGAACGCGGCGCCCCAAAAACCGCAGTTCAACGATTGAATTCAGCGGCGCCGCCAGGCGTTCGCCGGATTGACGGGTTGGACCTCATCGCCCCGACTCCCCTGCCGCCGATAAGTCGCAACTGTCGACTTGCAACAGCACGCGGGAGTGATGATGCCCAGAAATGGAATGAAACAGGGAGCCCCGGCAAGTAATTGAGTTTCCCAGGCTTGGCCGCAGTTCGTCGTACGCAGCGGGTGTGGCAAGGACGAGTTGAAACCACCGGATATTGCGTTCAGCAGGCTCCGTAGAAGTGTTTGAGCCTGCAGCGACACAGGACGGTTTGGCGCCTTTCAAGAAGAAGTAGGTTGCTGGGGCATCACCTGCTGCGATGCTTTCGTAGTTCGGCTGCTCTGCGAATGTCTGGCGAACGAGCGTTCCGGAGACTTCTGCGCTTGTGTAACTCAGGCAGGGAGGCGCTGCTCTAACGCTCCCGCCACATGCGAGGAGAAGCAGCGCGAGTGTGCAGCTTCGGTTCATGACGCCCGACGATTGCGTTCAGCCGCGCCGTTAGGCGTCGGCTGCAACTGCGGGTTAGGCCGAACTCTACTTGAGCCATACATAAGGTGCCCAGCCAAGGTGTTTGTGCTTCTCCGTTTGAGCCTCTTCCCACGAACGTGCCTGGCACTCCCACACTAATCGGGCCTCTGGCGAGAGCGACCGTCGAAAGGATTCCGAGCCCTCCGGGAAGAAGCTCAATGCATCGCCGTCTTCCCACAACTCGTACCGAACAAGATCGCCCACAGTCATCGAGTGTGCCTAACGCTTGCGTTCAGCCGCGGCGTTGGGCGTCGGCTGGAACTGCGGGTTAGACATCGACTTCACGCTCAAACGCCTCAAGTTCGCCTTTGGATTTCACCATCTTTCGGATAGTTCGCAGTTGGCTTACTTGGCTGCTCCAAAAAATCTCGGATCCGTCTGCAAGCTCCTCGTAAATCGGCACGAGGCTGGACAAGCCTTCATATACGAACCTGACTTTCTGACCGTTCATGTTTTCGTAGGGCTTACACCCAAGCTTTCCCACCTTGATAGCCTTCCTGTAAGCCTCGTTGGGTGACTCGGCCTTGACGAGAATTGTGTTCTTCCATGTCGTATAGCGGCGGCTCATGTCCTCGTTGTCTTCGTCGAGGACGACGAACCGGTGCACATACGTAGCGACATACCACCCGACCGGCGAATGGTTGCTTTGCTTGGACCGGGTGCGTGCCATTTCCGATGTCTAACGTGAAGGTGAGCGGACGCCGTAGGAGGTCCGCTCGAACGGCGGGTTAAAGCACATCGTACGCAAGACCTGCAACCGAGCCTCCATCATCCGCGTCCGAAGAAACGGCGAACGACGGACCAGAAGTCGCGTCCGAACCATGCCGATGCTGCCGCACAAACAACTCCGCACGTCCCAGCCGCTAGCAGCCAATAGTCCAGCAAGTCCCCGCGGCGGACCAATCGGCCAAACAGCCATCCACCGATGACAAAGCCGAGAAAGGCGGCAATCACGTGAGGCACCCACCAGCCTGATTCGCTGTCAACGTCGTCGGTAGACATGCTGCGCTTTAACGTCGAAGTTGAGCCGCCCGCGAAGGCAAAGCCACCCGGCCAACAAGAGCAACGATGGAATCCGCTCTGGGCGGCCGGGCGGTCTTGCCGTAGCGGGTCGGCTCGAACAACCGGTTATGCCTTCGCACGGCGGAACCTCCGAAACGCGAGCGCGACGACAAGGCCCGATTGCGCCAGAGCGCAAAAGGTTAGAAACGCTGTCTGTGCAAGTCCGTTGAAGGACCCGGGCCATTGCCCGTAGATCGGACCAAGCAGAAGCGAAGAAGGCAAGCCGCAGATCATGAGCACTAGGTCGGGCAGCAGGTGCTCGCGCGGGCTACCCAGAAGCGAAAGATCGATGTACCAAGCCCAGGCCACAACGACACCGGCCACGCCCAAGTAGGCAACGGCGGCGGTTTTCAACGACGGGCGATCAGAAGGCATAACGTGAAGGTGAGCGGGCGCCGAAGGCGATCCGCTCGACTGGCAGGTTAAAGCTCATTTGCACCTCTTAGGCATGCGACTAAGTCAGGCCTAGATAGGAACTCAAGACCGAACAAATCACCGTCGTGATCGACGTCGATATAAATCCCTCGATCTTCCACAAAGGCTATCGTTTTGGCCACGGGCGCAGCCATGTTCGCGAAATGCAGACTGGGCGGGCGGCGCACAAAGTAAACGTAGCCGATGTCGTCTTCCTCCGACAATGTGCAGCGAGCAAGTTTCACTGTGGCCAACTTCTCCGCGAGGTCCGAGCGCCCCCCCATCAGCAGGGCATCACGGACCTCCGCGAAGACCGATGGACTGACGCTGGCGAATGCCTGTGCCATGAGCTTTAACGTGCCAGCTCAGCGGGCGGCGAAGCCGTCCGCTGCAGCGTAAGGTTAAAGCTCACTGGCCACTCCATTCCTGCACGACGCGCAAGGAGCGTTCCGCGCCTGGCCAGAGGAAAACTCGATAGCGGTCTTCCCCTTCGAGCCCATCGTCGGAAAGCGAGCCCAATCGAGAGAAGAGCGCCAGCACTTGGTACTGCCCCGGGTTAATCCGCCAGTCCAGCACCGGCCCACCTGTGCATTCATGAATTTGTAGATGCCCCGATGGCAACTCCAGCGAGCACTCAACGATGTGATCGACCTCACCGGCATCAAATTGGGGCTCGGAGGAATGCAATTCCACTTCGACTGGAACACTCATGTTGCGTACGGGACATATCACCACAACGTTCGGTGCCACCTTGGCCCTGTTCGCAACATCCGCATCTGTCCAGTCCTCCGGTGCAGGGGGATTCACCTGCCCGTCTTGGACGTAGAACTGGTGGTAATCCGCAAAGACTTCTACAGCCTCTCGCCGAACACAGGAAGTCGTCATGAGCTTTAACGTGCGCGCTCAGCGGGCGGCGTAGTCGTCCGCTGCAGCAAAGGGTTGGGCATCAGCGACGCCACAAGGCCCACCACACCTTCTTGGCAGGGCCTGGCACATCAAGATTGCCGACGAGCGCATCGCATTGCTCCCTTTCGTTCAGCGCAACAAGCTTTTTGAGCGTCTCGGGATCATTTCCCCCGTACCGAATGCAACTGACCTCGGAGACCGAAACAGCACTGATCATGTTGTTCTCGTCCTCGGGCGTAGACGGTTGCTTGCAAACGTAGCAATGACCGCCTTCGTCATACTTGAAATGCCCAGGCGCTTCGGTGAATGGCATTTCACAGCTGGTGCAGCACCCATCCTCGACGTAGAAATCGCCTGGCGCGTTCAGTATGTGCGGATTTCTCGCTCGCATTATCTGATGCTCAACGTTCAAGCTGAGCCGCGAGCAGCGGCTGGGCGCGGAAGGCCCAGAATGAAATGGCGGGCCTAAAGTAACCAGCCATTGCGAGTCGGCCCCAGCGCCCGGTTAGGTTGCATTTTTGAGCCTTGCTGCTGCACCAACCTGAGACCCGACGCCCCGCAATTGCAATATGAAGTGATCAATTTCTGCGGGGACCGTGTCAATTTGAATGGTCGCGGACTCGGCAACATCCTTCCATCCTCCCGGCGTCATGAACACCGAAACTTCCGCGGACAAATGCCCGCTTGAATCCTTGCAGCGGAAGGTGATTTTTGCGCCACCGTAGCCAGGCAAACTGTTTCCGCCGAACTCCACAGTCCTCAGATCATTTGGACTCGCAGGAAATCCCTCAAGCAGCGTTGCCAGGTCAGGCAACTCATTGAAGCCTGCATAAAAATTTGAACTCCCAGCAAAATTTTCGCTGGCGGCCGAAAGGCGTAACTCAATCATGTCGCTGTCAAACCAGACGAGTTGTATTTCAAGCATCGGAGCGATCGACGACATCTTGTTCTGCAACCTAACGTGTTGTAGGGAGACAGGCCTGTCCGCTTATCAAGGCACGGCGTCCGCTCATCACGGCACCACTTCCTTGGCTCCAGGCCGCGTCAGGCTTGAGTTTTCGCTGCATTATGTGTATTTAAACAGTGATATCAGATCCGCCAAAAGCGGCGCCGTCAGTTTGACAGCCTGACCGGGATCACGGCCTCGTGGTTGACCCGGCGGGTGGGTGTGCGCCGACGATTGGAGGCAAGCATGTCCAATCCGTCAATTACCCCGGCACCACGCAGTTGCTTAAACGAACCGTGGTATCGGTCCGTCTTGAGGCGTCGTGTCTCCACCGAAGTCGACGGTGACCTTGTCGATGAAGCACCAGCCCCAGCCCTCAGGTGGGTCATACCCTTCAATGATCGGATGCTGTGTCGCGGCGAAGTGCGCACGAGCATGTCGATGCGGAGAATCATCGCAGCAGCCCACATGACCGCACGACCGGCAAATGCGCAGGTGCACCCACTCGCTTCCGATCGCGAGACATTCCTGGCACCCGCGCGCACTGGGTGTCACGGTGTGGATGGAATCTTGGTGTGTGCATGTATGTCGCATCGTCGCTCCAGGACGTAGGGTCTGAGAGAGGTTAATCGATCCAGCCCGCATGGTCGGGACGGGGGCAATCTCTCTGGCGCCCTACGGCGCGCCGCCGAATTCACACCGTTTCACGGTGTGAGCGCCCGGGCGTCGGTGATCATTTCGCCATGCCAAAACTGCTGCCCCTGAACCCCAACATGAGCCTGAACCCGGGCATTGGTGCGCTCTGCCTCGCCCTCCCCGCCCTGTCCTTCGCGCAACAACAGGAGCCGGCCACCGATGCTGCGGCCCAGTTGCCCGAGGTCGTGGTCACCGTCGAGCGCAGCGAGTCGCTGCTGCGCAAGACGCCGGTCTCGGTGGGCGTGGTCGACCAGTCCACGCTGGAGAGCCGCGGCGTGCGGCAGTTGAACGACCTGGTCGGCGTCGTCGCCGGCGTGGCGGTGCCGAACGGCTCGAGCAATATGCCGCAGGCGGTGGGCATCCGCGGCGTCGGTGTGTCGATGCCGGCGATGAGCCAGGCCGTCGGCATCTATGTGGACGACGTGCCGCTGATCCGCGGCTACGCCACCGCGCTGTGGGACCTGCCGGACATGCAGCGGATCGAGGTGCTGCGTGGCCCGCAGGGCACGCTGTACGGCCAGAACTCCAGCGCTGGCGCGGTCAAGCTGATCTCGCTGGACCCGAGCGCGGTGTCGTCGGCCTGGGTTTCGGCCTCGATCGGCAATTACGGCGCGAAGGAAGCGCACGGCTATGCCACCGGCGCGATCACCGGCACGCCGCTGACGGCCAGCTTCGCCTTCTCCACCCTGCACAACGACGGCTTCGGCCGCAACGAGACCTTGGACAAGGGCGTCAACAAGCTCGACGCCACGCAGTTCCGCGCCAAGCTGGGCTGGGCGCTGGCACCGGGCCTGAGCGCGGTACTGGCCGTCGACGGCCTGCTCGACCGCTCCGACAACAACGCCGCCAACTACCCGCTGAACCACCCGGATGCCGCGCCACGCGTGCTGTTCAACGCGGTGGACACGGCCGCGTTCCGCCGCGAGGCCGGCGGGCTGAACCTGCGCATCGTCGACCAGCTCGACGACGGGCTGGTGTTCCGCTCGATCACCGGCCTGCGCAGCTATCGCGACGATCCCTCCTCGGGCGGCTTCGGCGGCCTGGAGGTGGAGCGCTACGGGCTGCAGCAGGTGGTCGATCAGCAGGCCTTCTCGCAGGAGCTGCAGTGGCAGAAGCAGTCGCGCGAGCTGTCGTGGACGGCCGGCGCGATGCTGGTCGCCGATCGCTTCCTGTTCGACCGCTTCGCCGAGCCGCTGCCGATTGGCGCCACCACGCCGAGCCGCACCGAGGCCTTGACCCACCTGCGCACCACCGACTTCGGCCTCTACGGCCAGGCGCACTACGCGCTCAGCGATCGCACCGCGCTGACCGGCGGTCTGCGCGCCTACACGACGCGCCAGACCGGCTCCAACGACTACTGGGCCGTCGATGCGGACTACCAGCACACGCGGCAGATCTACTCCGCGCCGGACCTGGCCACGCGCAAGAGCGGCCTGCTGCCGCGCATCGGCATCGACCACCAGGCCACGCCCGACCTGTTCCTCTACGCCAGCATCGCGCAGGGTGCGAAGTTCGGCGGCTTCAACCGCGCGGCCGCCTCGCTGCGGGCCGCGGAATACGTGTCCAACCCCGAGAAGGTGCGCACCTACGAGGTCGGCGCCAAGACCCGCGCCTGGGAGGGCCGGCTGGAAGCCAACGTCGCGGTGTTCCTGAACGACTACCGCGACTACCTCGCGACGCTGACCAACACGACGATCGGCGGCGTGCTGGTGACCGATGGCGTGCTGATGAACGCGGGCCACGCGAAGACCTACGGCGTCGACCTGGACCTGTCGGCCAAGCTCGGCCTGAACACGCAGGCCACGCTGTCGCTGGAACTGCTGCGCTCGCGCTTCGAGACCTTCGAGAACCCGACCGGCGCGGTCAGCGGCGATTTCGTCGGCAACGAGCTGCCCAATGCCCCGCACGCCAGCCTCGGCGCCAGCCTGCAGCACCTGCTGCCGCTGCCGCGCGGCGATGCGCTCAGCTTCAACGTCTCGGCCCAGTACATCAGCCCGCAGTACGCCGATGTCGCCAACACCGAGTTGCTGAAGCTGCCGACCCAGACCTACCTGAACCTCAGCAGCGCCTACCTGTCGATCGACAGGCGCTGGAGCCTGTCGCTGCGGATCAAGAACCTCACCAACCGGACCTACCTGCTGCTGCGCAACCGCATCCCCTCGGTCGGTGTCGACGCGGCCTACTACAACCCGCCCCGCACCGTGTTGTTGACCGCGCGCTACGACTACTGAGCGGTGCTCGGTCCGAAGGTTCGCGCCGGCCGCCGGTTCAGCGCGAACAGCGCCAGCGTCAGGCCGCCGATGGCCAGCAAGGCACCCGCCAGCGGCACGAAGTTCAGCGGCGCACCCGCGAGGATCATCCGCCCGCCGGCCCACGCACCCAGCGCATTGCCCACGTTGAACGCGCCGATGTTCAGGGTGGACGCCAGGTTGGGCGCCTCGTGCGCCTGCGTGACGACGCCGATCTGCAGCGCGGGCACCGCAGCGAAGGCGATCATGGCCCAGGCGAAGACGGCGATCTCCGCACCGATCGTCGAGTGCGCCGCCCCCGTGAAGATGAGCTGGACGGCGGCCATCGCGATGAAGAGGCCGACCAGCGTCGGCATCAGCTTCCAGTCGGCCAGGCGGCCGCCCACGACATTGCCGATCGTGAGGCCCACGCCGATCACCAGCAGCGTGCCCGAAATGGCGTGCGGCGACAGCCCGGTCACCTCGCCCAGGATCGGCGCGATGTAGGTGAACATCGCGAACATCGAGCCCGAGCTGAACACGGTCATGCCCAGCGCCATCCAGACGCCCCGCTCACGAAAGACGCACAGCTCGCGCCGGAGGTCCGTCTTCTGTTGCACCGCTTCGCGCGGCAGCAGCAGGACCAGCGCGGCCAGTGCGACGACGCCGATCAGCGCGACGGCCCAGAAGGTCGCGCGCCAACCCCAGGCCTGGCCCAAGGCCGTGCCCAGCGGCACGCCCAGCACATTGGCCAGCGTGAGCCCGGTGAACATCAGGGCGACGGCGGACGCGCGCTTGTCCTCGGCCACCAGGCCCGAAGCCACGACCGCGCCGATGCCGAAGAACGCGCCGTGGCACAGGGCCGTGACGACTCTCGCCAGCATGAGCATCGAATAGCCGGTGGCGACGGCGCACAGCACGTTGCCGACGATGAAGATGCCCATCAGGCCGACCAGCGCCTGCTTGCGCGGCAGCTTCGCGGTGGCGATCGCCATGGCGGGCGCACCGATCGCGACGGCCAGCGCATAGCCGGTCACCAGCCAGCCGGCCACCGGTATCGAGACCGCCAGATCGCTGGCGACGTTGGAGAGCAGGCCGAGGATCACGAATTCGGTCGTGCCGATTCCGAAGGCGGCGAGCGCCAGTGCGGCGAGGGAAGCAGGCATGGCAGGCGGTCCTTCAGCTTGGGAGGTCGTATTCACACGGATTCACGCTCAGGCGGCCATCGCCGACCCGCGCCGCGCGGTCGGGCGGGGCCGCGCGATCTCGAAGGCCAGTTGCTCGCCGACCGGGTCGAGCAGGCCACGCCGCTTGGCGATGTCGGCCGCGGCGGTGCGGGTCGGCGCGTCGAGCTTCTGCAGCAGCGCCTTCACATGGGCCTTGACGGTGCCGGCGGCGATGTCCAGCTCCGCCGCGATGGCCTTGTTGCACAGGCCGGTGGCGACCAGCTTCAGCACGTCGATCTCGCGCCGCGTCGGCAGGTCCTGCGCGACGGCGCCCGCCAGGCGCAGCGCGACGCTGGGCGCCAGGAAGCGCTGACCCCGCGCCAGCAGCGCCACGGCGTCGAGCAGTTGCGCGGCGCAGGCCTCATAGGTCAGGTAACCCAGCACGCCGGCCTCGAGCGCGCCGCGGATGACCAGCTCGCCCTCCGCGGCCGAGACCACCAGCACGGCCGTCGGCGCAGCCAGGCGCGATATCCGCCCTTCGCGCACGGCGCGGGCCGCGGCGATGCCGGTCATCAGGTCGGCCACCAGCACACGGGTCGGGCCGCCGCCGCGCGCCAACAGGTTCAGGTCGAGATGGTCGGCGCACTGTTCGTCCAGTTCGAAACGCTCATCGCGCGCCAGCGTCGCCACCAGGCCGAGGTGCACCATCGGCTCGGCATGGGCCACCAGCACGCGCATCGGGGAAGTCATCTGCATGTTCGTCTCCAAAGGCGCTGAAGTGCACCCTTGGCATCCATGTTCCGCGCCGGCAGCCCGCACGGCCAGTGAAGCGTTGAGAAAGCTCCATTCACGCCGTCTTCACACGGCGCCGCCTGGGCTTCACACTCGATTCACGACGATTAACTCGCCGCACCGGGCGCTTTCGTCGAAGCTTCGCCGGCCTCTTCTGATTGAAAGGAATCCCTCATGTTCGGACTCACCTCCCTCGGCCTCGTCCACACGGCGCTCAGCCTGGTCGCCGTGATCGCCGGCGCGAAGGCGCTGCTGCGCGACCGCGAGATCTCGCCGGCCACCGGCGCCGGCCGCGTCTACGTGTGGTTCACGGTCGCCACCTGCATCACCGGCTTCGGCATCTTCCAGCACGGCGGCTTCGGCAAGCCGCATGCGCTGGGCGTGATGACGCTGATCGTGCTGGCGCTCGCCGGCATGGCCCGACGCGGCTGGGTCTTCGGCCGGCTGGCGCGCTACGTGGCCACCATCGGCTACTCGCTGACCTTCTTCTTCCACATGGTGCCAGGGCTGACCGAGACGCTCACCCGCCTGCCGCTCGGCCAGCCGCTGATCGCGGACCCTGAGTCCCCGACGCTGCAGGCGCTCTACGGCCTGTGCTTCCTGCTGTTCCTGATCGGCGCCGGCCTGCAGGTGCGGCGGCTGCGCGCCACGCGGCCGGGCTCGCCTCTGGCCTTCGTCCGCAACTGAATCACACCACTTACACAAGGAGAAACGACATGGATCTGCAACTCAAGGGCAAGCTCGCGCTGGTCAGCGGCAGTACCGCCGGCATCGGCTATGCGATCGCGCGCACGCTGGCCCAGGAAGGCGCCCGCGTCATCGTCAATGGCCGGACGCAGCCGGCCGTCGACGACGCGGTGGCGCGCATGCGCTCGGAAACCCAAGGCGCGGTCGAAGGCTTCGCCGGCGACCTGAGCCGCGCCGATGCGGCGGCGGAGGTGGTGCGGCGCCATGCCGGCATCGAGATCCTCGTCAACAACCTCGGCATCTTCGACGCCAAGGCCTTCGAGGACATTCCGGACGAGGAGTGGCTGCGCTTCTTCGACGTCAACGTGCTCAGCGGCGTGCGGCTCGCGCGACTGGTGCTGCCCGCCATGAAGCGCGCCAACTGGGGCCGCATCATCTTCATCTCCAGCGAGAGCGCGGTGCAGATCCCCACCGAGATGATCCACTACGGCATGTCCAAGACGGCGCAACTGGCCGTCTCGCGCGGCCTGGCCGAGGCGGTGGCCGGCACCGGCATCACCGTCAACAGCGTGCTGCCGGGGCCGACGAAGTCGCGCGGCGTCGGCGACTTCGTCGAGGGCATGGCGAAGGCCAACGACAAGAGCGCCGCCCAGTTCGAGGCCGAGTTCTTCCAGCACGTCCGCCCCACCTCGCTGATCAAGCGCTTCGCCGCGCCGCAGGAGGTGGCCTCGCTGGTGGCCTACGTGGCCAGCCCGCTCGCCTCAGCGACCACCGGCGCCGCACTCCGCGTCGACGGGGGCGTGGTCAAGAGCGCGTTCTGACGCGGGCGCGCCGCAGGCGGACAGCAGCTCCGCCGCGGCGCGCAGGTCCGCCGTGCCGGCACCTTCGCTGAAGCGGGCGACGACGCCGCTCAGCAGCTCATGGGCCGGCGCCCCGCGACGCTGCTCCATCCACAGCCGCGCAAGACTCATGGCCGCGCGGAGCTCCCAGGCCAGGGCGCCCTGCCCGCGCGCGAGTTCCATCGATTGCAGGTAGGCCGCTTCGGCCGCCGCCATGCCCGCAGGCCCATCGCGATGCAGGATGAACTCGCCCTGCTTGCGAAGCACTTCGGCCGCGCACCAGTGGCTGGCGCCCGATTCGAGCCGCTGCAGGCTCAGCGGGTGATGCCAGGTGGCGGCCACGCTGGCCATGCAGTCGAGTTCCTTCGCATTGCTCGTCTGCACGAAGGGCATCCGGCGGCTGCCCATCGCCTTCAGCACCGCCGCGAAAGACGCGGCCCACGAGCCCCAGTGCGGCGAATGGCCCTTGACGGCGACGAGCCGTAGCCGTTCCACCAGGGCCTCGGCGCGGTCGAGTTCGCCGCGCCAGATCGTGATCGGGATCAAGGCGAAGCCCAGGGTCTGGAGCTGCGCGTGGGAATGCGCGGTCTCCGCGAGCGCGAGGCATTCCTCGGCCTTGCGCAGCGCGCTGTCCGGGCGACCGCGCAGCCAGAGCTCCCGTGCCTGCAGCAGCCGCATCGACACGCCGTGCGGCACGGTGCTCGCGTACTCGGGCGGCAGGCGATAGGCCTCGCGTTCCAGCGTCAGTTCGGCCAGCCGATGCGCTTCGTCATGCTCCGCCGTGTAGTGCCGGCAGTAGGCCAGCAGGCGCCGGCCCAGCACCCCGCCGGCTTCGTCGCGGCATTGGGTGGCAATCGTCAGCACGCCTTCTGCCATCCGCGTCGCCGTCGGGTAGTCGCCGTCGACAAAGGCGCTGAGCCAGCTGCAGTACAGCGAGCTGATGCGGGCACCCGGCTGGTCCAGTTGCTCGGCCAGCGTCTTCGCCCGCGCCAGCAGGACCGCCGTCGGCCGGCCCTGCCAGTCAGGCTCCAGGCTGGGCCAGGTCAGCTTCAGGTGCAGGCGCAGTTCGAGATCGGGCCGCGGCGGCTCCATGCCGGCCAGATGCGCCAGCGCCAGCTCGATGCGTGCGTTCTGCTCGGCCAGCAGCCCCAGCTCGTGCAGCGGCAGCGCGTTGAGCATCACCTGGATGCCGATCTGCAGGTCGCCCGTGGCGGACCAGCACCAGTCCAGCGCGGCCCGGACGTCACTGGTCTGGCCACCGTGTGCGCCCAGCCATGGCGCGCGCGACATGGCTCGGTAGTCGGCGTCGGCGGCGCCCAGCATGGCCTGCACGGCCAGGGCATGCCGCCGCAGCACCGGATCGACCGGCTCGGCCTCGCGGAGCTTCTGCAGCGCGAAGGTCCGCGTCGTGTCCAGCAGCCGGTACTCGGCGGGACCGATCCGCGTGTCCACGCAGACCAGCGACTTGCTGATCAGATTCAGGATGGCTGCCAGCACATCGTCGCTGTCCAGCGCATCGTCGCCGGCCACGCCGCAAGCGGCCGAGAGGGCGAAGCCGCCGCGGAACACCGCCAGGCGCCTCAGCACGAGCTGCTCGACAGCGGACAGCAGCCGGTAGCTCCATTCGAGCGTCGCTGCCAGCGTCTGGTGGCGCGGGCTGGCGGTGCGCCGGCCGCGCAGGCCCAGGGCCAGGTGGTTGCCGACACGCGAGCGCAGCTCGCGCAGCCCGAGCGTCGGCAGATAGGCAGCCACCAGCTCCACGGCCAGCGGCGAGCCGTCCAGATGCCAGGCCAGCGCGCAGACATCGGCCACGTTGTCGGCGGTGACCGCGAAGGGCTGGCCCGATGCCGCGGAGGCGCGCGCGACGAACAGCTCGACGGCGGGGAACTGCATGGCCTCATCGGCCAACGGCTGCCGGTCGCGCGGCGGCAGGCCCAGCGGGGCGAGCCGATGCAGCCATTCGCCTTCGGTGCCGAGAGGCTCCCGGCTGGTGGCCAGGATGCTCACCGGCGTGTCGGCCAGCAGGCGCTCGACCAGCTCGGCAGCCGCGCCGACGACGTGCTCGCAGTTGTCGAGCACGATCAGCACCCGCGCGTCCCGCAGGGCCCGCGCCAGCGCGTCGAGCGTGTCCTGCATCGAGAGCGGCAGGTCGAGTGCGTTGGCGATCGCGCCGGGCATCTCGCGCCCCTGGTCGATCGCGCTCAGGTCGACGAAGACGGCGCCCATCGGGTAGTCCTGGCCCACCTCGGCCGCCAAGGCCAGGGCCACGGTCGTCTTGCCCATGCCACCGGAGCCGACGATGGTCACCGCGCGGTGGCCGCGCAGCATCGTTGAGAGCGTGGCCAGCGCATCGCTTCGGCCGATCATCTGCCCCGCGCGATGTTGCGGCGTTTGTTGCAGCCCTTGCTGAGGCCCTTGGCGGCCGGCAAGCACCGGCGCAACGCGAACCACCGGCGCCGCGAAACGGTAGCCGCAGCCGGGAATGTTCTCGATGTAGCGAAGCCCGTCCAGGCCGTCGCCGATGGCGCGGCGCAAGGACGAGACGTGCACGCGCAGGCTGGTCTCCTCGACGATGGTGTTGGGCCAGACGCGGGCGACCAGCTCGCCATGGCTCACCACCTCGCCCGCGCGTTCGAGCAGCGCCACCAGCAAGTCGAAGGCCCGCCCGCCGAGTCGCAGGGGCGCGCCGCCGTCCGTCACGATGCTGCGCCTGTCGCGGCTCACGCGATAGGCGCCGAAGCTGAATTCCTGGGTGGCCGTTGCCGATGGGGTCATGGCGGTGGGCTCTTCTCTCGATTGCGGGAAAGTCATCGAGAGAAATCTTCGCCCAGACGGCGGCCAGCCGCGTGTGAATCCTCGTGAATCGTCAGCGGGGCGGCCCGGCCTCCCGCCAGTCCCACCAGGCCACCAGCAGGAAGGCGCCGACGAGGCCGAGGTGCTCGAAGAAGGCGTTCTCCAGCATGAAGCGATCGGCCGGCGGCGCGGACCAGAAGCGGTTGGCGAGGAAGCTGGCCGCCAGCGTGAAGGCCGCCAGCACCAGCGCGCCGAGCCAGCGTAGCCGGCCCGAGAGGATCAGCGCCGAGGCGCCCAGCTCCAGCGTGATCGTCGCCACCGCCATCGGCAGCGCCGGCTCCAGACCGAAGTGGCGCATCTCGCCGATGGCGCCGGGGAAGTCGATGAGCTTGTCGAGCCCGCCCTGCAGGTAGGCGGCGACCAGCAGCAGCAGGCCGGCGCCGTGCAGCAGCCGCGAGCCGTTCGAGCGCTCGGCGAAGGATTTCGTGCGGATCGTGTTCATCGTCAGACTCCCCAGCAGGCGCAGCCGAGCGCGCCCCAGAAGCTGCGCGCGTCCGCCGTCGGCAGATCGGCGCCCCAGGCAGCCGCGTGGCGGTGGCCGTGCACGCCGCAGGCGCTGGCGCAGGCACAGGCGGCCGCGGCCTTGAGCGCCGCCTGCAGCGGCCGGCCCTCGGCATCGCCCCAGGCACCGAAGCCGCCGAAGCGCCGCACCGGCGACCAGTCCGGCATCGGCGGCGGCAACTGGCCCTCGTCTTCGCTGGCGAAGGGCCCGCTGGCGTAGACGACCTTGCCGCCGACCAGGGTCAGCAGCGCGGTGGTGTCGGCGATGTCGGACTCCGCGCAGCCGAAGTAGTCGCGATCCGGCACGACGAGGTCGGCGAACTGGCCGGCCTCGATGCGGCCCTTGCGACCTTCCTCGTTCGAGAACCAGGCGACGTTTTCGGTCCACATCCGCAGCGCACTCATGCGGTCCAGGCAGTTGGCCTGCGGGTAGAGCTGCATGCCGCCCACGGTCTTGCCGGTGACCATCCAGGCCAGCGACACCCAGGGGTTGTACGAGGCCACGCGGGTGGCGTCGGTGCCGGCCGAGACGTGCAGGCCGCGCGCCAGCATCTTCGCGATCGGCGGTGTGGCCTCGGCGGCGCGCGCGCCGTAGCGCTCGACGAAGTACTCACCCTGGAAGGCCATGCGGTGCTGCACGGCGACGCCGCCGCCCAGCGCGGCGATGCGGTCGATGGAGCGGTCGGAGATCGTCTCCGCATGGTCGATGATCCAGTTCAATCCGGCCAGCGGCACCTCGCGGTCGACCCGCTCGAACACGTCCAGCGCGCGGGTGATCGTCTCGTCGTAGGTGGCGTGCATGCGCCAGGGCCAGCGGTTCTGCGCCAGGATAGTCACCACTTCCTCCAGCTCGCCGTCCATCTCCGCCGGCATGTCGGGCCGCGGCTGGCGGAAGTCCTCGAAGTCGGCGGCCGAGAACACCAGCATCTCGCCGGCGCCGTTGTGGCGGAAGTAGTCATCGCCCTGCTTGTACTTGGTGCTCGCGGTCCAGCGCAGGAAGTCCTCCTTCTCCTGCTTGGGCTTCTGCGTGAACAGGTTGTAGGCGATGCGCACGGTCAGTTGGCCGGCCTCGGAGAGCTGGCGGATCACGTCGTAGTCGTCGGGCCAGTTCTGCATGCCGCCGCCGGCGTCGATCACGCCGGTCACGCCCAGGCGGTTCAGCTCGCGCATGAAGTGGCGGGTGGAGTTCAGCTGGTACTCCGGCGGCAACTTGGGGCCGCGGCCCAGGGTCGCGTAGAGGATGGCCGCGTTCGGCTTGGCGAGCAGCAGGCCGGTCGGTTCGCCGGCGGCGTCGCGCTGGATCTGGCCGCCGGGCGGCTCCGGCGTGTCGCGCGTATAGCCCACCGCGCGCAGCGCCGCGGCATTGAGCAGGGCGCGGTCGTACAGGTGCAGGATGAACACCGGCGTGTCGGGGGCCACCGCGTTGATCTCGTCCAGCGTGGGCAGGCGCTTCTCGGTGAACTGCTGCTCGCTGAAGCCGCCGACGACGCGCACCCACTGCGGCGCCGGTGTCACGGCCACCTGGCGGCGCAGCATGGACATCGCGTCGGCGAGGCTCTTCACGCCGTCCCAGCGCAGCTCCATGTTGTAGTTCAGGCCGCCGCGGATGATGTGCATGTGGTTGTCGATCAGCCCGGGCAGCACGGTGCGGCCCTGCAGGTCGATCCGGCGCGTGGACGGGCCGGCCAGCGCCAGCACCTCGGCGTCGCTGCCAACCTGGGTGAAGCGGCCGGCGCTGATGGCGACGGCGGAGGCGACCGGCCGCGCGCGATCCAGCGTCGTGATGCGGCCGCCATGCAGGATCAGCTCGGGTGCGTTCTGCTTGTTCATTGCTTGTTCCGTCAGCTCAAGAGGTGTTCATTGGAGAGCGCCGCGCGCGAACCGGCCTCTCCCGATTGGAAGGCCGCCCGTTCGCCCTGATGCGGGGCGCCTGCGCACCCGCATGAGGCGATGCTGAGGCATGCCTCACTCGCACGAAACGGAGATTCTCATGCGCGACCTGATCATCGCCATCGCACTGGGCCTTGGGATTGGCAGCGCCTGCCGCTGGTTCGACCTGCCACTGCCGGCGCCGCCCAAGCTGGTCGGCGCGCTGCTGGTGCTGGCGATGACCCTGGGCTTCGCGGCGGCGGACCAGTGGCTGGCGGTGGGAGCATGAGCCCGCAGTTGAAGCGCCGGCTGAAGCTGGCGGCCGGGCTGGTGCTGGGCGTGGCGATCGGCGCCACCTGCCGCGCCTGCCGGATCCCGTCGCCCGCGCCGCCGGTGCTGGCGGGCGCGCTGCTGGTCGTCTCGATGACCTTGGGCTATCTCGCGATGGATCGCTTCTGCACGCGCGCTGCCTTGCACGCGGGCGACTGCGCCGGGCCGGACGGCGGTACGGCCGGCCCGCGCTGAATCACCCGCATCAACCGCGCGCTACGAAGCGGTCCGCCCGCGCCGCCTCCAGCACGGCGGCGGGCCGGCGGGCCACCAGCTCGGCCGGCACGGCGCCGTCGAGCCAGGTGTTGGGCTCGGCGAACCACAGCGCGAGATCCCACTCGTCATAGACCGGTGCCAGTTCGGCCAGCACGGCCGGCATGCAGCCGCGCAGCAGCATCGTCGGGCCCTCGAACTGGAACAGCGGCAGCAGCGTCTGCGCCTGCCAGCTGACGGCGAGCACGCTGCGCGTGACGATCCAGCGCGCCACCGTGGAGACGGCCTGGTCCCAGTGCGGGCGCACCAGGCCCGCCAGCTCGTCGCCGCTAGCCAGGCCGCCACAGCGCTGGAAGGCGGACCGCAGCTCGGCGAGCCCGCGTTCGCGCGGCATCTTGCGGAAGTGCTCGCCGGCGCAGAGGCCGCCGATGCGCATCTGGCAGGCGGCCGGCGGCAGGCTGGGAGCGAAGGACGGATGGCGCATGGGAGTCTCCGATGAAGCAGGCAGGGCCAGCATCGCGGCAGCGCCGGCCCTGCACATCCGGCGTGTGGAGGCGCCGCAGCTCGTACTCAGGGATGCCGGCGCCCTCTCCCGCCCGGGAGGGCCAGGGGCTCGAAGGGCAGCGTCGTGCCGGCCTCGCATTCAAGTGCGCTGGCATGCACCTGCTCGAAGGCCGCACAGCTGCGGTTGCCGGCGGGGTCTTCCAGTGCGGGATGGGTGACGAGCGCGTGGGCGCCGGTACGCCACGGCCTGGCGGGCGTGAAGCGCCAGACGGTGTCGCCGTCCGCTAACGCGATCGTTCCACTGACCCGGCGGCCGGCCGCATCGACGACCGCGATCAGCGATTCGCCGGACGAACTGATCGGCTCGCCCAGCTCGACACGCAGCGCATCGCGACTACCCGCGCGCGGCGCGCTCAGCCGCCACCCGGCCGGCTGCAGCGGCTGCGACAGGGTGGCGCCGACCGTCCATTGCTTGACGACCGCATCCCCGTCCAGTCGCAGCCGCAGGGTCTCGCCGGCGTGCAGCGCGCGGCCGGCGTCCAGGTTGGGGCCGACACCGCTCTTGACCCGGCCCGGGTCCATCAGCACGGTGATGCGCCGGCCGTCGGCGCTGGGCAATGCGAGGTCGAGCAAGGCGCGGTCCAGCGGCTGGCCGCGCTCGTCGAGCAGGGCCAGCCGCCCGACGTCGAAGGGCAGCCGCTGCGGCCGTGCGAAGCGCAGCTCGATGCGCAGCAGGTTCTCCGGCACGGAAGGCCCGGCCGGATGCACCTCGACCGCCTGCGCTGCCAGCAGCAGCAGCGGCAGCAGCACCGTCATGGCTTGGCCGGTGCCAGGTCGGCGTAGCCCTCGTCGGTGCGCAGCATCCGGTGCACGTCGCGCCAGCCGTCGTTGGCGGGGTAGCGGAAGTCGGCGAAGTCGTACTCGTTGACGAAGTCGCTGAGGCGCAGGAACAGGCCCTTGCGCATCGACACCAGCTCCATCGCACCGCTGGCCTCGTTGCGGCGCAGTGCGGCGAGGAATTCGGCGTCCTGGTTGCTCAGGTGCGCCACCGCGGTGATGGGCACGTAGGTCGACTTGATGCCCAAGGTCGGCTCGCTGGGCCACTTGATCGGCGTGGCGATGCCCGGTTGCGTGGACGCGGCCGCGATGTCGGCCACCGACATCAGGTCGGCCGACTTGTGCGAGTGCGTCAGCAACACCATCGGCCCCTGCCCGGCGTCGAAGCTCACCATGCCCACCGGCGCGCTGCCCCAGCCGAATTCGGCCACCGTCTTGGCGGCGATGTGGGCACCGTCCTTCAGATCCTTCAGCGGGATCGTGACCAGCGGCGAGCAGGTGAAGGCGGCCACCAGCGTGGGCTCGCCGTTCAGGTTCGCGATCACCATCTTGCGGATCGGCGCGCGGGTCTCGAGCTGGTTGTGAACCGGGTGGTACATCTCGATGCTGGCGACGGCGGCCTTGCCCTTGAACGGGAAATCGAAGACCCGCAGCGAGGAGGCGAAGCTGGCGTTGGACAGGCCGGCCACGTAGAGCTTGCCGTCGTAATAGCTCATGTCGGTGACCGTGTACGCGGCCTGCGGCGTGTCGCGCCACAGGCGCTTGTCGGCGGCCGGCAGGTTGCCGATCTCCACCGAGGCGCGCTGCGCGCTGCCCAGGTCCACGACGCCGACCTTGCCGGCTGCATCGACCGTCACCAGCGCCGGCTTCGGCACGCCGGCACCCTGGTCGATGGACAGCGTGATGTAGGCGGTCTCGCTACCGGGCCGCATGGCCATGTCCTCGAAGCGCAGGCTGTCGGTGCTGGTATGCAGCGCGCGGGCGATCGAGGCCGAGACATTCTTCAGGTTGAAGGCGGCCGGCTTGCCGGCGGGCGCCGGTGCGAGGGTCAGCGCGTGCAACTGGCCGCCGCGCCAGTCAGCGACGACCAGCGTGTTCGCGTCGACGAAGTTCAGCGCGCCGGCGGACTGCACCGGCACGGCCATCGCCGGCACTGCCAGCGCCAGCAGCCCGGCAAGGGCCAGGCTGCGCGCGATCGGGGAAGACAGGAAAGATTTCATGGACGGAGTCCTCGCTGTGGTGACGATCCACTGTCGCCCCGGCACGGCCCGCCGCCCAGCCTCGGACAGGAGCCGCCGGTCTCTCCCGATCGAGGCAGAACACCCGAGCCGGCTCAGCGACGCAGCCAGGCCGCGAGCCAGCGCGTGTAGCGCGGCATGATCACGTAGGTCATCAGCGAGACGATGATGACGGCGACGATCAGCCGCTCGATCCACGCCGGCTGCAGCAGCGGCAGCCCGCCGATCAGTCGGCGCACGGCCAGCGGCACCAGCAAGGTCAGGGGATAGATGACCGACAAGGTCAGCAGGAACTGCTTGTACGGCCGCGGCGGCCCCATGCCCTTCGGATGGTCGAACCAGAACTCCAGCCCGGTCACCGTGTTGACCTGCTCGGCCTGCGCCAGCAGCGGCTCGACCTCGTCGATCAGCAGTTGCCGTGTGCGCGACTGGAACCAGGTCTGCGCGCAGGCGAGGTCGTCGAAGCGGATCGCCACCGTGTAGGTTTGCGAGCCCTCGGGCGGACGGATCACGTCGACACCGCGATGGCCGCGGAAGGTCGCCGCCACCGGAATGATGCGGGCGAGCCACTGCTCGTAGCGTGGCCGCATGCCGGCGGCGACCTGATGCAGGATGACCGAGGTCACCATGTCCGGCCGCGCGCCGGGGACAGTGGCCTCCATCAGCGTTTGGCCGCGTCCCGGATCAGCGCGGCCACCTCGTGCGGATGCGAGACCATCACGACGTGCGAGGCGCCGTCGATGACGACCGTGCGCTTCGCATGGGCCCGCTGCGCCATGAAGTCCATGGCGGCCGGCGGGATGTTGAGGTCGGCCGTGCCGTAGATCGCCCAGGAGGGGATCGTCTTCCAGGCCGGCGCGCCGGCAATCTCGGCCAGCGCGCTGGCCTTGATCGGGCGCTGCGTCGCCGCCATCGCCTGGCCTTGCGCGGCAGGGACATCGGCCGCGAACTGCTGCGGGAACTTGTCGGGCTGAATGTAGAGATCCTCGCCACCATCGGCCAGCGGCACCGGCGCTGCCAGCGCCGGCGGCAGGGTGGAGCCGGGGAAGCGCGCGGTCAGCGCGAGGCAGCTTTCGCCGGCATCGGGCGCGAAGGCCGCGACGAAGACCAGCGCGCGCACGTTGTCGGCCGCCGTGGCAGCGGCCGAGATGACCGCCCCACCATACGAATGCCCGACCAGCACCACCGGCCCCTTGATCGTCTTCAGCAGCGCCGCGACCGCGGCCGCATCGCTGGCCACGCCGCGCAGCGGATTGGCGGCCGCGATGACGGCGTAGCCGTCCTCCGCCAGCTCGTCGACGACGCCGTTCCAGCTGGCCGATTCGGCGAACGCGCCATGCACCAGCACGATGGTCGGCCGGGGCGCCGCAGGTACGGCCGCGGACGCCAGGCCCTGAGGCACCGCAAAGCCGATGGCGCAGGAGATGACGGTCAATCGAAGTATGTTGGGGAGCATGGGGGTCCTTCCTGGGGAATGAGTCGATCTGTCGGCGCAGTCTGCGGGGCCACCCGTGCCTCGTCATCGCCAGGCGGGAGCGCGGCCGGCTCTCCCATTCGGGAAGGGTGAGCGGGCCTGCCGGCGCGCCGACAATGGGCGCCGAGATGAACGCCCTGCCCTCATTCGTCGCCAACGACCGTGCCTTCGGCTTCGGCCCGTTCAAGCTCCATCGCGCCCGCAAGCTGCTGCTCGAAGACGGACAGCCGGTGCGCCTGGGCAGCCGCGCGCTGGACATCCTGATCGCGCTGGTCGAGCGTGCGGGCGAGCTGGTCAGCAAGGAGGAGCTGGTGGCCATCGCCTGGCCGCGCACGGTGGTCGAGGAAAGCAGCCTGCGCGTCCACGTCGCCGCGCTGCGCAAGGTGCTGGGCGACGGCCAGGCCGGCGCGCGCTATATCCTGAACCAGCCCGGCCGCGGCTACAGCTTCGTGGCACCGGTCACGCAGCTGATCGAGCTTGCGACCCAGGACCGCGGCGAGGAATCC
Organism: Roseateles agri; assembly: GCF_034043675.1. Lineage (NCBI taxonomy): Bacteria > Pseudomonadati > Pseudomonadota > Betaproteobacteria > Burkholderiales > Sphaerotilaceae > Roseateles > Roseateles agri. Next base: position 549,495 of record NZ_JAXCLA010000005.1, read on the forward strand.
AAGGCCAGCCTCGGGCGGCTGCCGGCGCGGCTGACGCGCATGATCGGCCGGGCGGATTCGGTGGCGGCGCTGGGCACGCAGCTGGCGTCCGGCCGCTTCGTCACCATCGTCGGCCCCGGCGGCATCGGCAAGACGACGCTGGCGCAGGGCGTGGCGGAAGCCCAGGCCGCCGCGTTCGGCAATGCGGTCTGCTACGTGGACCTGGCGCCGCTCGCCAGCGGGCAGTTGATCGCATCGGTGCTGATGGCGAGCCTGGGGCTGTCGCCGCGGGGGCAAGCCATCGATCACCTGGAGGCCTTCCTGCGCGATCGGCGCCAGCTGCTCGTGTTCGACAACTGCGAGCACGTGCTGGATGCGCTGGCGCCGATGATCGAACACCTGCTGAGGGTCGCGCCCGGCCTGCACGTGCTGGCCACGAGCCGCGAGCCGATACGGGCCGAAGGCGAGTGGCTGCACCGCCTGGGCGCCCTCGCGCTGCCACCGGCATGCGTCGGGCTGCGCGCGGCCGAGGCGCTGGCCTATCCGGCCATCGAGCTGTTCGTCGAGCGGGCCACGGCCAGTGTGGACGACTTCGTCCTCGTCGACCGCGACACGGCGCTGCTGGTCGATCTCTGCGATCGCCTCGATGGCAATCCGCTGGCGATCGAACTGGCAGCGGCCCGCGTCGACCTCTACGGCCTGCACGGCCTGGCCATGGAACTCGATACGCGCGTGCTCGACATCGAAGGCGACCGCCGCGACGCGCCGGCGCGGCACCACTCGTTGTCGGCGATGCTGGCGTGGAGCTACCGCCTGCTGCCCGAGGCCGAACAGCTGATCCTGAACCGGCTCGCCGTCTTCCAGGGCTGGTTTCCGCTGGACGCGGCGAGCGCGTTCATCCGGTCGGCCGACGATGCCGCGGCCGCGCTGGGCGAAGAGCAGGTGTTCGACGGCATCGCCAACCTGGCCGCCAAGTCGCTGCTGACCAGCGACGCCAGCGGCGAGACGGTGCGCTTCCGCCTGCTGGAACTGACGCGGGCCTTCGTGCTTGCGCAGGTGGAAAAGCTCGATCAACGCGCCACGCTGTCCACCCGCCACGCGGCCCACATCCTGCAACTGGTGCACGGCGCCGCCGACGCCTGGATCAGCTCCGACAAGCGCGAATGGTTCGCCGCCCACCTCTGGCTGATCGATGAGATGCGCGCGGCGCTGGCCTGGTCCTTCGGCGGCCGCGGCGACGTGCTGACCGGCTGCACCTTGACCGCGTCGATGTGGAGCATCGTCAACGTCGTCAACCCGTACGACCAGCCGGGCGCCGTCGAGCGCGCGCTGGCCGCGCTGGATCGCATGGCCGAGCCGCCAGCAGCGTTGCAGATGCGGCTGACGCTGGCGCTGGCCGCCAACCACGTCGGCGATGGCCGCACGGCCGAAGCCCATGCCGCCAACGCCGCGGCGCTGGCGATCGCGGAGCGGGTGGGCAGCGCGGAATCCGAGGCCGAGACCCTGATGGCCATCGTGATCACGACGATGGCGATGGGCGACTACCTGCCGGCCGCGCAGTTGCAGGAGCGACTGACGCTCGCCGCCCGGCGCGCCGGCAGCCCGGTGCTGATCACCGTGGCCGACCGCATCGGCGCGCAGACGGCCCACTTCACCGGCGCCAACGCGCGCTGCCGGACGCTGGCCACGCGCGTGCTGAACCACCCCTTGCCACGCGGCCCGGTCGGCACGATCAGCGCCGGCCTGGATCACCGCATCTCGATGCGCATGATGCTCAGCCGCACGCTCTGGATCGAAGGCTTCGCGGACCAGGCCGCGGCACTGGCCGAGGAGACGCTGGAGCTCGCCCGCCACGACGATGCGCTGGCGCAGACGCAGGCCTTCTCGTCCTGCGTCTGCCCGATCGCGCTGTGGCGCGGCGATGCGGACGCGGATCAGCGCATCGCCGAGTTCCGGGCGCTGGCCGCCAGCCACCAGTCGGGCGGCGTGCGGCTGCCGTCGACGGCCACGATCCCCTGGTGGCAGAGCGATTCGCTCGCGAACGTCAGGAGCCTGCTGCAGCGCGACCACCTGCTGACCGCCTACGGCCACCTGGTCACGCCCGCGGCGGTCGATCGCGCCGAGAACGGGACGGCCGGCTGGTGCGCCGCCGAGACGCTGCGCAGCCATGGCGAACAGGTGCTGGCGCAGCAGGATCCCGGCGCCGAGGACGCGGCTGCGCACTGGTTCGAACGCGCGCTCGCCGTCGCCGTGGCCCAGCAGGCACCGGCCTGGGAACTGCGCGCCGCGACCAGTCTGGCCCGCCTGCGCTTCAGGCAGGAACGCGGGGCCGAAGCGCGCGCGCTGCTGGAGCCGATCTACCGGCGCTTCACCGAGGGCTTCGGCACCCGCGATCTGCGCGCCGCCGCTGCCCTGCTGGCCTGATCGGCCAGGCTCAGCTCATCGCCCACTGCTGCCTGCCGCGCGGCGCCAGCAGCAGCAGGGCCACGCTCAGCAGCAGGGTCGCCGCGATGAGGACGAACATCGTGATCGCCCCCGACGATCGCAGCAGCGGCAGCAACAGCAGCGGCCCGACGGCAGCGCCGACGCGGTTGAGCGCCCAGGCGGCCGCCACCGAGCGGGCACGGGCTTCGGTCGGGAACAGTTCCGCGCCGTACATCGTCAGGGTGGGAACGTAGAGCGACGCGAAAAGACCGAACGCGATGCTCGATCCGGTCACCCAGGCGGCGCTGTCGCCCACGACGAAGCAGGCACCCGCGGCCGTCATCGCGAAGGCGCTGAGCGCCAACGCCGTGCGGCGCTCCATCAGGTCGATCGAGGTCGAGGCCACCAGGGTTCCGAGCATCGGCCCGAACCACGACAGGCCCAGCACCAGCAGCGCGTCCGAGACCTCGAAGCCCTTCTGCGTCAGGACGGCGCCCTTGAGGATCGGAAAGGCCACGGTCGCCCACGGGCTCAGCAGGAAGATGGCGGCGACGACGAGTTGCTGGCGCCGGCTCGGCGCATTCGCCACCTCGCCCGCCGGCCGGCCCTGGCGCGATGGCGTGGCAAGCCCCGCCGCCGGCAGCCAGCTCACCGCGGCCGATCGCTCGAACGCACTGCAGGCCGCATCCGCCTGCGCATGCCGGCCGCGCGCCTGCAGCCAGCGCGGCGATTCGGGCAGGAAGCGGAACAGCAGCCCGACGACCAGGGTGCCCACGCCGCCGACGAGGAAGCCCCAGCGCCAGGCCTCCAGACCCAGCGGCTGCAGCGGCGTCAGGTAGCGGACCAGGAAGATCCCCGCCGGCGGGCCCAGCGTCGCCAGCGCCGTGGTGGCGAAGATCAGCATGCCGCGACGCGCCGGCGGCAGCAGGTCGGTCAGGTAGGCGATCACGATCGGCGGGTAGGCGCCCATCGCGATGCCGCCGATGCAGCGCCACACGGTAAGGGCCTCGGCCGAGTTGCTTCGCGCGCCGGCCAGCGAAGTGATGCCCAGCCCGATGAGCAGGCCCGTGACCGTGCTGCGCCTGCCGAAGCGATCGGCCACCCAGCCCAGCGCGGGCGCACCGACGGTCGCGCCGATATAGACCGAGGCCAGCAGCAGCGAGAGTTGCTGCGCCCCGATGGCATGCGGCGGCGCCGAGAACACCGCCGCCAGGATGCCGCCCAGGGCAAGCTCCAGCGTATCGAAGGCGAAACCGAAAGCGCAGATGCCGACCGCCGCCAGGTGCAGATACGAGACCGGCAAGCGGTCCAGACGGTGGCCGATATCAACTTTGTCCATGAGGCTGTGGCATCAAATCGTGAAGCTCTTGTTGGAGCCGCACGATAACCGGCCCGCCGCGCGGCACCGGCGAGTTGAGCCGCCCGGCCCGGCGGATTCACATCAATTCACGGACCGGCGTATCCGTGACATATTGCCTTTGTAAATAATAATCGTTATCATTTGAGACATGCTAACGCGGCGTGCAGAGCGCAACGCCGCCCAGCCATGCGGCCCCGTCCGCAGCCGGCTACGCCTCCGTGGGGGAGGGTGCCGTTTTCGACTTCCTCGAAACGACATCAACCAAGTACGGAGTTCCTTATGAAGCATCGCGTTTCGCGAGTTCTTGCCGCCGCGGCCATCGCATTGGGCGCCACCTCGGCCTTCGCCCAGGACTACGGTTCCTACGTCGACCACCAGGCCGACTACCTGAGCGCGCTGGCCGCCTCGGGCGCTGCCGTGACCAACAACGCGTGGGTCAACGTCACGAGCTTCACCAATGCCGCCGGCGTCCCCGGCCTGACGGGCACGGGCGGCTTCCCGGGCACGACGGCATGGTCGGGCAAGGCCTCGCAGGTCGACACCTCGTCCGGCAATGTCGGCACGTCGCTGGGCGGCGCCACGCTGAGCAAGATCTCCAACGCGGCGGGCAACGCCGGCGGCGCCTATGCGGCCAGCGGCAGCATCTACTTCGGCGGCTTCTCGGCCGACGTCAACAACAACGGCGGCCAACTGGCCGTGGCGGACTCCACGCCGCTGGCGGGCCTGCAAAGCGTCGTGTTCCAGGTCGGCATCGGCGAAGCCTGGACCTACGACTTCTTCAACCACGCGCTGCCCACGCTGAGCTACACCACGGCCGCGGGCACGACGAGCAACATCGCCGCGACCTTCAGCGAAGTCGTCGACAAGTTCGACAACGGCACGGTGGAGATGCCCACGGGCACGGAGAACGTCTACATCAACCAGTACGCGCTGCAATGGGACCTGAGCGGCGTGAGCGATCCCATCACCTCGTTCTCGGTCTCGTTCAACGGCGTCATGCACTCGCAGGTCTATGGCCTGACGCTGACGGAAAGCTCCGACTTCCTGCAGGTCGTGGCGGCCACGCCGGTGCCTGAGCCCGAGACCTACGCGCTGCTGGCCACCGGCCTGATAGGCGTGGCCTTCATCGCGCGCCGCCGTCGCGCCGCCGCGAACGCCTGACAGCGTCACTTGCTCTGGCGCTGCGGCGCCAGAGCCCTTCATGCGCCGCGGCCGAGCCGCGGCGCCTTTTCGATCCCGATCCCCTTTGCGATGAAGCTGCTGCGCGTCCTCCGTACGCCGGTCGCGGTCCTTGGCCTGCTGGTCGCGGCCGCTGCCACGGCCGTGACGATTCCCGATGATCCGGTGCCGCACCTGTGGCACTCGTCCACCACACCCGCCAACGCCTTCCAGGGCGCCGCCGGCTACACCGGCGCTGCATGGAACAACACGGACGCGGGCGCGCTCTACGTCGAGTGGGGCGGCTTCATCCCGGCAGCGCGCAACACCTGGACCTTCAGCACGCCGACGGTGGGCGTTTCGTCCAACCTGACGGCCGTGCTCAAGGAAACCAGCGGATCCGGACTGCTGACCGGGGCCAACAACATCTACGGCTTGGCCTTCGGCCAGGTACCGGGAGTTCCGCTGGTGTTCGACCTGGCGCTCAGCGTGAACGCGGCAGCGATCGGCACCGCCGATCAGGTCCGCACCGTGGTCATGCGCAGCGGCACCCTGGGCACCTTGCCGGACATGAACGTGACGCTCAACGGCGTCGCCGCCACGGCCTACGCCGCGACCTTCCGTGTCGACGGCACCATCGACATGCCCACCGGCCCGGGTGGCGCGCTGGAGCCCAATCCCTCGTCCTCCGCGGAGTGGCTCTGGCTGTGGGACAACGTACCCGCGGCCGCGTCCTATCGCCTCGCCTTCAAGGCCCAGGTCGGCCATATGAGCCTGGACAACCTGGTCGTCTACGCCAGCCCGCCGCGCACGCCGCCGCCGGTGCCCACGGCACGTGCGCCCGTCGTCATCGGCGACGCGCTGGCCGCGCTGCTCGCGGCCACCACCGCCGAACGGGTCACGACGATCAGCGCGACCCGCAAGACCCCCGCGGCCAGCAGCGCCACCAAGCGGACGCGTTGAAGACGATGCGCCATGCTCTCCCTGCCGCGCTGTTCTCCATCGTCCTGGCGGCCTCGCTCGCCCGTGCGGACGACAGCGCGCCCTCCTCGTCCCCTGACGAACTCTCCAAGGTCATCGTCAACGGCCAGCGCGAACGGGTGCCCGAACAGCCCGCCACCGAGGCCACCACCGTGATCGACGCCACCACGATCGAACGCCGGCAGGCCGCGACCATCTTCGACGCCGTGCAGGACGTGCCCGGTGTCAGCGCCGACGGCGGGCCGCGCGCGACCGGCATGAAGTTCAACATCCGCGGCTTCCGCAACAACGACGACGTGCTCTTCAAGATCGACGGCGGCGTCAAGGGCTTCGAGAAGTACCGCTTCGGCAGCGGCGTGTTCATCGAGCCCGAGCTGATCAAGTCGATCACCGTCGAGCGCGGGCCGTCGATCGTCTCGGGCTCCGGCGCGGTCGGCGGCACCATCGCCGCCACCACCAAGTCTGCGGCCGATTTCCTGCGCCCGGGTGAGCGCGCGGGCGGCCTGGTCAAGCTCGGCTACAACGACAACAACAACGAGCGGCTGACGATGCTCACCGTCTTCGGCCGGCCCACCGATCGCATCGACCTGCTGGCCTCCACGGTGCGGCGCGAGGCAGGCGACTTCAAGCTCGCGAACGGCTCGCGCTTCCCGGCCTCCGCGTCCGACACCCAGGGCTCGCTGCTCAAGCTGGGCCTGGCGCCGCTGGACGACCTGCTGGTCGACTTGAGCCGCACCGCGTTCACGAGCGGCCCAACCTACACGCCCTTCGACGCCAACTCCAGCAACGCGCAGGTCGGCGGCTACGTGCATCAGGACATCGACGACGCCACAACCACCTTGGGCATCAGCTACGAGCCGCGCGGCCTGCCCTGGCTGCGCCTGCGCGGTTCCTTCTCCGACGAGCAGACCAAGCTCGTCAACCTGATGCGGCCCGGCGAAAGCAGCTTCGCGGTGGCCTGCACGACCGATCCCTGCACCTGGAACGCACTGGGCGGCGCCACGGGCGATGTGCGCGACCACTGGCGCTACCGCATCCGCACCGCCGAGCTGTTCAACAACGCCCGCTGGTCGCAGGGCGAGCTGCGCGGCACGCTCACGCTGGGCGTGCAGACCGTGCGCAACGAACGCGTGCTCAAGCGCCTGACCGACAACCCGCTGATGAACGGTCCCGACGGCAAGTATCCGGATGGTTACGATTCCCAGCAGCCGCCCGGCATCAAGCGCTCGGTGGGCTGGGTGGCCCAGAACGCCTTTGAGTGGCGCACGCTGCTGTTCACCGCCGGCGTCCGCAAGGATCGCTACGACCTGACGGCCACCGGCCAGGCGGCGGCCGACCTGAACGCGGTCGGCGAATCGCCCACCCAGCATTTCGAGCACACCTCACCGAGCGTGATGCTGGGCTGGCGGCCGGGCAACGGCGACACCACGCTGAGCTGGCGCTGGGCCAAGAGCTTCCGCCCGCCGCTGATCACCGACTACTTCGGCACCGGCGCGGCCAGCCCCTGCGCCGGCCTGATCGGCATCACCGGCCAGTTGGCGCCCTACGGCTGCGGCGATCGCATCCGGCCCGCCCTGTCGCTGAACCGCGAATGGACCTTGGCCTGGCAGCCCCGCTGGAGTTCCGGTGCCCGCACGCAGGCACGCCTGACCTACTTCGAGATCGACACGCAGAAGCTCAACGGCGCGAACTACCTGACCGTGGTCGACGACCTCGTCGTGCAGCCCTGGAGCGAGCGGCGGCGCGGCCTCGAACTCGAGGTCAATCACGAGGCGCGCGACTGGTACGCCTCGTTCAACGCCTCGCAGATCAAGGCACGGCGCATGAGTGCCCTGGACGGCACCGACCTGGAATTCACCAGCGGCATCCCCGGGACGACGGCCAGCGCCTCGACCGGCCTGCGCCTGTTCGAAGGAAAGCTGGAGCTGGGCTATCGCGTGCGCCAGATCTGGAACCAGCTGGTCATCCCCGGCGCGACGGCACTGACCGAATCGACGCAGTACTGCGGCAAGGTCACGTCCGACGGCGTGGTGCATGCGGCCAACACGCAACAGGAGGTCTACGCCTTCTGGCGGCCCTGGGAGCGGCTGGCGGTACAGGTCGGCGTCCACAACCTGTTCGACAAGCACTGGTGCAACAACGGCGACGAGCTCGGCAACATCATCGGCTTGCAAGGGCCGGGCCGCAGCGTCAGGACGTCGATGACTTTGCAGTTCTGAGATAGATGAGCGAAATGAAGTCCCTTCCCCCGATGTCGCCCTGCCCGCCGCCGACTTCACTGGCGCGCATGCGCAGCCTGAGCCTGGCGATGGCTTGCGTGACCGCGGTGTCGGCCTGTGGTGGTGGCAGTGGTGGCGGCGGTGGTCCGGTGGGTGAGCCTGCGGGTGTTCCGGCGCCGGCGCCTGTGCCGGCGCCAAGTCCCGCGCCGACACCGAGCCCGGCGCCGAGTCCTTCACCGGCGCCGATGCCGAGCCCCGCACCGAGTCCCAGTCCGGCGCCTGCGCCGAGTCCTGCGCCTACACCCGCACCGGCTCCTTCGCCGACCCCGAGCCCATCGCCAGCTCCCGCACCGACTTCCGCTCCGTCGCCGAGTCCCGCACCCAGTCCTGCGCCGGCTCCCAGCCCTTCGCCAGCGCCGAGTCCGGCACCGACACCCAGTCCCGCGCCCTCCCCGAGCCCTGCGCCTTCGCCCAGCCCTGCTCCCGCACCAACCCCGGCACCATCTCCAAGCCCAGCGCCATCACCCAGTCCTGCACCGTCGCCAAGCCCTGCCCCCGCCCCCAGCCCCGCGCCACCACCCACGCCCTCCGCAGCCACCTGCTTCAACACCGCGCTGTACTCAGGCACCGGTAACGTGACGACGCTGCGATACAACGTGAACCAGAGCGGCGTGGCCAAGGTCGTCACGCAGGTGAAGACCGTCGTCGGTGCGACGACATTCCAAGGCCGCTCCGCCACGCAGATTTCGGTGGCCGAAACCGTCCAGCAGTCCGGCGCCAGCGACATCCTCTTCGCCGGCAATCACTACCTGTCCGTCGGCACGAACGCGGTGCGCCTGCTGGGCACGGCCTCGACCTTCCGCGTCAACGGCAGCGACGTCACGCAGACGATCGGGCTCACCACCGCCCTGTCCGACCTGGACTTCTCGCTCGTGCCCGGCGTGCCGACGTCCGAACTGACCACGGCCACTGCATCGTTCCTGCCTTCAAGCACGGCGGGAACCACGTTCAGCGTCGCGTCCACCCTGCAGTTCGCCGGCTACGAAACCGTCACCGTGCCGGCGGGCATCTTCACCGACGCCTGCAAGTTCGTCCAGATCATCGACAGCGGCGTAGCCACGACGGTGACCCGCTGGATCGCCCAGACCTCCGGCGTGCTGGTACGCGCGACGCGAGATGGCGAGACGCAGGAACTGATCGCCGCCACCGTCAACGGCACCGCACTCGCAGCAAGCGCGAAACAACGCACCAAGACCCGATGAAAGCCGACACCAACATCGCGGCAGACCGGCTGATGCGATTGGTCGACGAGCTGCTCCACCACGACGACGCGGGCGATCTGCGCGTCGAGGTCCGGATCCTCAAGCGCGGCCAGAAGGAGATCCTGCTCAGCTGCGGCAAGCAGTACCGCTACGTCGTCGATTTCGAGCCGGGCCGGCCGGCCCATTCACTCACCCGATCCAAGGAAAGCCACTGCCCATGAACACATCGACACTCGAATCGCGTGCCAGGCGCCTGCGGGGCCTGACGCACGAGGCCCACGGAGCCCTGGACCATCTCATCACGGGCTTCGATCCGTTCGCCGGCCGGGAGAGCTATGCCTGCTTCCTGCGCATGCAGTACTGCTTCCTGCGCGACGTGGATGCGCTCTTCACGCACCCCGAGCTGAATCGACTGTTTCCCGGGCTGGCCGAGCGGCGCCGCCTGACGCTGGTCGAGCTCGATCTGCTTGATCTGGGTGTCTCGCCGCCCGAGCTGACGGCGAGGCCGATGTTCAGCGGCGAAGCTGTCGATATCGCCACCGCACTCGGCTGGCTGTACGTCGAAGAGGGTTCGAACCTCGGCGCCGCGATCCTGTTCAAGCGCGCCGCGGCGCTCGGCCTGGACGGGACCTTCGGCGCTCGCCACCTGGCACCGCGCCCGGCCGGGCGAGCGCCCAGCTGGCACGCATTCGTGGCTCAGCTCGACGCCGCCGAGCTGGACGCCAGCGGCGAGACACGCGCGGCGGCCGGGGCCACGGCGGCCTTCAGGCAGGTTTACGGCTACGTGGAAAGCTATTGCACTTCACAGCGATGAATGACGCGCAGAAACTCTGTTATAAATAAGATTGATTCTTATTAACAAATGATCACTGAACATTCATCGGACGCGGCCAAGGCGCAGCTGATCCTCCTGTTCGAGGAGTTGGTGCGCCATGACGGCTTTGGGGACCTGAGCGTGGAGGTCCGGATCTTGAAGCGCGCGCAGAAGGAAGTGCTGATCCGGTGCGGCAAGCAGTACCGCTACGTGATCGACGTCGAGCCGATGCAGGAAGACGCGTGAACGTTGTTCAGGACGGCTGGGCCACACGCCGCAGCCGTCGATGCGTCGCCCGTGCGCTCGGCGTCCAGCCCAGCGTCTGCCAGCGGCGCCACATGATCAGGCCGCGCAGCCATTCGTCGCAGACGTAGGCGATCCACACGCCCTCCAGGCCGAGGCCCAGCCCGACGCCCAGCAGCCAGCTGCCGCCCGCCAGAACCACCAGCATGGAGCCGGCGCCGGCCATCATCGGAAAGCGCGCGTCGCCCGAGGCGCGCAGGCCGTTGATGACGACGATGTTGAACGTGCGGCCCAGCTCGTGCAGCACGCCGATCCAGATGATGCGCCGGCCCAGCGCGATGATGTCCGGATCCTTCGTGAAGAAGCCCACCAGCCAGGGGCCGGCCAGCGCCACGCAACTGGCCACCACGAAGCTGATCACCAGCCCGATCCCCAGCGCACGCCGCACCAGCCGATGCGCGTCGCGCAGGTGTCCGGCACCCACCATGTGGCCGACGATGATCTCGACGGCGAAGCCGTTGGCCAGCGCGAACAGCATCGTTCCGGACGTCGCCTGGATGACGTAGGTCTGCGTCGCCAGCGCCTGCGCGCCCAGGGTGCCCGCCGCAGCGACGCTCGCCATGAAGGACAGCCGGTAGCAAAGGATCTCGCCCGCCCCCGGCAGGCCGATGTGCATGATGGCCGCCAGCTCCGCGCGCGGTACGCGCCACCAGTCCTGCCGCTTGGGCCGCAGGCCCAGGCGGGAGCGCCACAACATCAGGTGCATCACCAGACCGGATGAGCGGCTGGCGAACAAGGCCAGCGCGTATCCGGGCAGGCCCAGCAGCGGCATCAGCGGCACGGCCAGGCCCAGCGTGATGACCTGCATCGCCAGGATCACCACCAAGGTCTCGCGCGTGCGAAGGTGGGCCCGCATCACGCTGTTCATCGAGGCATTCCAGGCATCCAGCGCCAGCGCGGGCGCCAGCGACATCAGCAAGGGCGCGGCCAGCGGCAGCACGCTGTCCTCCGGCGCATTCAGCAGCCGCAGCAGCGGCTTGGCGAACAGCAAGGCCATCAGCGCGGAAAAGCCGCCCAGCCAGCTGCTGGCCCCCAGCGCGGCGCGGGCCGCCGAATCGGCCCGATCGCGCCGCCCTGCCCCCAGGCTTTGCGTGATGACCACGCTCACACCGACGGCGACAAGCCGGAACAGCAGGAACAGGCTGCCCGACACATAGTTCGCCACCGCGAAGGCCGCGCCGGCGTGGTCGGAGGTGCGTGCCGCCAGCGCCGTGCCGACGACGCCGATGCCGATGCCCAGCAACAGTTCGACGAACAAGGGCCAGGCCAATGTGAAAAGACGGGGACGAGGAGGACCGGTGAGCACGGGGAGCGGGGGTGGGGACGACTGCGCGATTCTTACCCAGCCCAGTTGCGCGAGAACGAGGAAGTGAACGACGATCGCCCCATGACGACGAAGACCACGATCTTGACCCTGGCCGCCGCACTGGCCTGCGCCGCAGCGCCCGCCCTGGCCGCCACGAAAGCCGCCGCCGCCAAGCCCGCGCCAGCCATGCCCACGATCCCGGCCTTGAACGCCAGTTGCCCCGCCGGCCTGATGATCGCCACCGACGGTGCCGGCGCCGTGCGCATCAACGGCAAGGCGGCCAAGCCCAGGCGCGTCAACGACAAGACCGTCTCCGCCGCTGCCCAGGGCGGCGTTGTCGTCTCGCTGAGCATCGGGGAAGACGGCCAGCCCGTCGTCTCCACGACCGGCCCGGGTCGCGCCCATGCAAGTTGCACGTTGGCCGACCCCGCTGCGGCCGCCGCGGCCACGCCCGCCGTGGCACCGCCGCCTGCCCGCGCGACATCGTCGTCGCAGCCTTCGATCGCGCCGGTGCTGCGCGCCGCCTACTGCCGCAACGAAGTGGCCGGCAAGTTCTCCATCAAGCCGGAGTCCGTCAGCATGGACCGCCCCATCGCCGAGTCCGGCGGCGGCACGCGTGTCGAAGGCACGGCGAATCTCGGCAGCGAAGGAAGGAAAGCCTTCACCTGCCAGTTCGACGAGACGGGCCGCTGGGCGGAGTTGAAGCTGCCCTGAACGGCGCAGTTCGTCGCGCTCAGCTGCAGCGCGTCGGTCCATTCCCGCGATCCATCGCGGCTCGCTGGCGATGCACGCGCTCGGCGCCGAAACTGCAATCACTGGATCAACAAACCCACCGCAGCAAGGAGCCCATCATGAGCAGCAACGACAAGTACTTCGCCCTCGGCCTGGTCGGCATCGTCGCGATCTTCGGCTCGGTGGCTCTCGAACTGGCACAGGCCGCCACGCCCGCCCCGCAGGAAGTCGTCAAGCTGGAGCGCGTGGTCATCGTCGGCAAGCGCGCCCCGGTCGTGGCCCAGTTGCCGCGCGTCATCATCGAAGGCCGTCGCACGCTTCCGGCAGACGGCGTGCAAGTGGCAGCACTCTGAGCGAATGGAGAACAAGCAAAGCGGGCCGCAAGGCCCGTTTTGCTTTCTGCAGGTCCATACTGACAGCGGCGCTGGTACGGCGCTTGCCCAGGAGCTGTCATGAAGACCCATCTCTTTGCATCCGTGGCGCTGGCGCTCTCGCTACCGGCCGTGGCACAGCAGGCCATCACGACGGGCTGGGCCAACCTGCGCGCCGGCCCGGGCGGAGACTATCCCCTCGTCGCCCGTCTCCAGCCGAACACGCCGGTGCAGGTCGAGGGCTGCATCTCCGGTTACCAGTGGTGCGACATCAGCATCGGCCCTGATCGCGGCTGGATCTATGCCCAGCGGCTGAACTACCTGTACCAAGACCGGCCGGTGCCCATTCTTGGCTGGGGTGCTCGGATCGGCCTGCCCATCATCGCCTTCTCGATCGGCAGCTACTGGGACGATTACTACCGCCAGCGCCCCTGGTACAGCCAGCGGCCGCGCTGGGATCACCGGCCCCCGCCCGGACCACCGCACCATCGTCCGCCGCCTCGGCCGTCACCACCGCCGCCGCCACATGCGACGAAGCCGCCTCCGGGCCACGCGCGGCCGCCGGCGCCGCCACCCAGGCCGCCGCAAGGACAACACCCGCCGGCACGCCCGCCGCAAGTGCAACAGCCGGGACGCCCACCTGGCGGGTCGGAAGGTCGGCCGCCAGGGCACGCCGGTGGCCGCCCGCCGGGCGGTGACCACAGGCCGCCCGAGAAGCAGGAGGGCAGACGCTGAGGTGGCGGCATTAGTCGCCGAGGTCCTCAGCGGCCCTTCAGCGATCGTTACTTCGGCGTGACGCGATAGAGCCCGCCCGGCGCGGCATCCTCGAGCAACCAGAGCGCCCCATCGGGCGCCTGTTCGACATCCCGAACCCGGAAGCCCAGGTTCCAGCGCTCCGCGGGCTTGGCGCTTGCGCCCTTGATGACGATCCGGTTCAGCGACAGGCTCGCCAGCCCGCCGGCGAACGCCGAGCCCTTCCACTGCGGGAACATCTTGCCGCTGTAGAACATCAGATTTCCCGGAGCGATGACCGGGGTCCAATAGATCACCGGGTTGGCCAGATCGGGGCGCGTGTCCGGGCTCGGGATCGGCACACCGTCGTAGTTCGTCGCATAGGACACCAGCGGCCAGCCATAGTTCTTGCCCGGCTCGATCAGGTTGAGCTCGTCCCCGCCCTTGGGGCCGTGCTCGATCTCCCACAGCCGCCCATCCGGCGCGAAGGCCAGGCCGTAGGGCGTGCGGTGGCCGGAACTCCAGGTTTCCGACGGCGTCAGGTTGGGCCCGGGGAAGGTATAGGTCCGCACGATCGGCGCCGTCTTGGCCGCCTCGGTGTTGGCCGGCGGGTCGATCACACCGACGGAACTCGCGCCGACCTTGCCGGCCATGGGATTGCCCGGTGCCGGCTTGCCATCCAGGGTCAGGCGCAGGATCTTGCCCGCAGGCTGATTGGGGTCCTGCGCCGGCGTGAAGCGCTGACGCTCACCCGCGGTCAAGAACAGGAACTTGTGATCGGGCGAGAAAGCGATGGTGGCGCCGACCTGACCGCCCTTGCCCTTGATCGGGTCGCGCCACATCACCTTCAGGCCAGTGAGGGACGCCGCGCCCTTGTCGACTTGAAGCGTCGCAAGGGCGAGAGCCAGGCTCGACGTGCCCGCATCCTCGCCGGGCTCGGAATAGGTCAGATAGACGCCGTGGTCATGCGCATGGCCCGGCGACAGGTAGACGCCGAGCAAGCCGTTCTGCTTCTCAAAGAGGACGGGCGGCACGCCGGTCACTTCGGTCTTTTCTCCATTCGGCGTCGCCAGGAAGAGCTTGCCGCCCTTCTCGGTGATCAGCATTCGCCCGTCCGGCAAGAAGGCCATTCGCCACGGGAGCGCGAACTCCGCCACCTTCGTGATCTGGAACGGCGTCGCCGCCGTGGGCGGCAGATTGCCGGCATTGATCTGCGCCATCGCTGGCGACGCCGCCAGCAGCATGAGGACCATCGTTCGATTCATCCGAATCTCCTTTCGTTGGGTGTCGTCCGCACCAGGCAGGGCAAGGCGCGGACCAAGGTGGCGGATGATGGCAGGATCCGCGGCGACGCAAGACCCGACCCTCAACGCAACGCCCCCCGCCAGGAGTCAGCCTCTCGACAGCAGGGGCTTCGAAGCCCCGAGGAAACTTTCGCAAAGGAAGATCGAACGGGTGCGAGCCTCGAGACGCAGCACGCCACGTCTGATCAGTGCCTGCACGGCGACGTTCACGCGCTGGCGGGAGGCTCCGACCATCTCGGCGACGTCGCGCTGGATGATCGGCAGGTTGATGCGGATCTCGTCGTCGACGCGCACACCGAAGCGGTGGCCGAGGTCGTGCAGCTTGCGTGCGACGCGCGTCTCCAGCGAGGCCTCGACCAGTTGGGTCGCCGCGCGATGCGCCGCGTGCAGCCGTGCCGCCAGCATCTGCGTGACAAATGCGCCGAACGCGGGCTCGGCCTGCATCAGCCGGCGGAAATCCTCGCCGTCCAGCACTAACAGGGTGGTCGGGCCGATCGTCTGCGCGTCGTGTTGCTGCGGACTGCGCTGGCCCGGGGCCCGGCCCGGCTCCCCGAAAAAATCGCCCGGGCCGGCGACCTCCAGCGTCATCGTGCGGCCGTCAACCAGCGGCATCGACAGGCAGACCGCGCCGGCGACGACGCCGTACCACGCGTCCGCAGCCACGCCCTGCTCGAACAGGCGGGTGCGCGCCGGCACCTGGCGCGGCCGGGCCGCATCCAGCAGCAGTTGCTGCAGCGGGTACGGCAGCCGCCCGAAGGCGCCTGCGCGCAGCGCGTCGAGGTTCAGGCGATCGAGCCGGTTCGTCGTCATCTCGGGCAGCTCCTGCGGCATCGTCGATTCACTGCGCGCTGATCTTCAGCGCCGTCGGCGAGGCGTCGAAGACGAGCTTGGCCGGCCAGTTCGCCCAGCTCACGCCGAGCTCCGGCGCGTTCGGATTGCCGCTCTTCGCGAAGGCAGCAAGGCTGGCGATCATCGCGTCGGACAGCGCCTCGCGCCCGACCTTGTTGGCCGTGCTGTATGCGAACGAGAACACGTTGGGACCGAAGTTGTCGAACATGAACGGCAAGTCCAGCGCGTGCGTGGCGCCGTAGACGGTGTTGAACGGCGCCGGCTCCTCGTCCCAGTCGAAGCGGTAGTACCACACCTGCGTCGGCTGCTGTGCGGCCAGCGCGTTCAACTGCGGCACGACGGGACCGAGGAAGATCGAGTTGGTTGCGTAGGCCGACAGCGCGTTCCAACCGAAGGGCGTGGCAGCCACCGGCAGGTAGGCGGCGTTGATCAGGTCTGCCTCGGCCAGCGTGCCCGGCGCGTCCGGCTGGAAGTTGAACTGCAGGCCGAAGCGGTCGTAGTCACTGAGCTTGAAACCCGGAATACCGGAGCCGGTGACGCTGCCGAATAGGTTCGCGAAAAGCGTTCCCTCGTCCTTCGTGTTGCCGGCCAGCAGCGGCACCTTGTTGTAGTGCCCCGCGGCGAGCGCGGCAGCGGCATTGACCGGCAGCACGGTGCCGTCCTCGATCGGCGCGGGCGCATTGCCCAACTGCGGATTGGCCAGCATGACCGTCAGCAACTGACTGGCCGGCAGGCCGCGCAGCCAGGCGGCCACCTGCGCATCGGTCTGCGTGGCGAGCCAGGCCTGCGCGGTCGTCGCATCGCTGGCCTTGCCGGCAGCAATGACGATCGCGTTCAGCAGCGCCTTCGAATAGGTCTGCGCCGTCGCGCGCGACGAGTTGGCGATACCGCCGCTGAGCGGCACGGCCTTGTGGAACAGCCCCGCCGCCAGCGGCGAGACGAGCAGGCCCCAAACGTTGACCGCACCGGCCGACTGGCCCATCAGCGTGACATTGCCTGGGTCGCCGCCGAACGCGGCGATGTTGTTCTTCACGAACTTCAGTGCCTGGATCTGGTCGAGCAGCGCGAAGTCGCCGGAGTCGGCCTGTGCTTCGCCGCTCTTCAATTGCGGCAGATCGAGAAAGCCGAGGATCCCGACGCGGTAGTTGATCGTCACGACAACGGCGTTGGCCTTCTTCGCCAGTGCCTGGCCGTCGTAGACGGGGTCCGCCGAGTAGCCGGAAATATTGCTGCCGCCGTAGATGAAGAAGATCACCGGCAACGTCTTGTCCTCGGTGGACGGGCGCCAGATGTTCAGCGTCAGGCAGTCCTCGTCGCCGACCGGCTTTCCGAAGCCCTCGCGCACACCCAGGCCGTAGGGTCCGTCGTTCGGCGCCGGGCTGAAGTAACGGCCACCCTGAGCGCACCCATGGCCGAAGGCCTGGGCGGGGCGCACACCGGTCCAGGGCTGCGGGTCGACCGGCGGCATCCAGCGCAACGCACCGGCCGGCGGCTGTGCGTACGGGACGCCGAGCCAGGCGTAGGTGCCAGTTGTCGCGGCGTGGTCGACACCGTCGACATAGCCGAGCGTCGTCAGCCGTTCGGTGGCGGGCGCGCTGTCCCAGCAGCCGGTGAGCGACAGCGAAGCCACGGTGGCGGCAATGGTCGTGCCCACGCGCAAGGTTCGGGTTCCGATCATGTTTGTCTCCAGTCTTTGTTCGAGGACGTGGCCGCTGCAGCGAGGCAGGGCCGGCGGACTGTAGGCGGCGGCCGGCGGCGCGAACATCGGACGAATCTCGGCGCCGCTCAGTGTTTCCCCGAGGCCGACGGCGGGCCGCCCAGGCCGTCAAATGGCAGCCCGACGGAGACGGCACGCATGTCCGAAGAAGCAGCATCACCCGCACCCATCCATCCGGACACGGCCGGAGCAATGGGCGTTCCCGACATTCCGTACCAGGCCATCATCGAGCAGGCGCTTGCCGGCATCTACGTGCTGCAGGACGAGGTCTTCGTCTACGCCAACGCCACCTTCGCCGGCATCGCCGGCTACACACCGGCCGAGATGATCGGCCGCCACGTCAGCGAGTTCGTGCAGCCGGACTTCATCGACTCGGTGCTGCAGAGCTACCGCCGCCGCATCGCCGGCAACCCGGCCAGCGAGCGCTTCATCTCGCGCGCGCTGCACAAGGATGGGCGGCTGATCCTGCTGGAGATCCACGGCTCGCGCGTGATGCATCGCGGGCGCTACGCGGTCTGCGGTGTCGGCGTCGAGGTGACCGAGCGGGTGCGCAACGAGGAAGCCCTCGAACAGTCGCGCGAGCAACTGCGCCAGCTGAGCGCCTATGCCAACGCCAAGCTGGAGGACCAGCGCCGCGTGCTGTCGCGCGACATCCACGATGAGCTCGGCGGCATGTTGACGGCGCTGAAGATGGACGCCACGCGCGTGATGCGCCGGCTCGACGGCGCCGAGCTGCAGGGCATGATGCGCGGCGTGATCGGACTGACGCAGCAGACGATCGACGCCGTCAAGCGCATCGCCGAGGAGCTGCGCCCCAGCGCGCTGGACCACCTGGACCTGCCGCTGGCGATCACGCGCGACCTCGAGGCCTTCACGCTCCGCTCCGGCGTTCCCCACACGCTCGATGCCGCCAAGGCCTCGACGCTGAGGCTCTCGCCACGCAGAGCGACGGCGGTCTACCGGATTTTTCACGAGGCGCTGACCAACGTGGCGCGGCACGCGGCGGCGACGCGCGTGGACATCGCACTTTCGGCAGACGCCGAGCGCTTCCTTCTCGTGCTGCGCGACGACGGCGTCGGCTTCGATGATGCGCCGGCAGCGCCGCAGCGCTCGCTGGGCCTGCTCCACATGCGCGAGCGTGCCCGCGAGATCGGCGGCGACGTACGCATCGAAACCGCGCCCGGCCGCGGAACGACGCTGGTACTGACGGCTCCCTTGCTGTGAGCACGCGCGTGACGCCTTCCGGGAAACGACCATGATCCGCGCCCTCGTCGTCGACGACCACACGATCTTCCGCTCCGGCCTGAAGCGGCTGCTGCTGGACGAGTCCGACATCCGCGTCACCGGCGAGGCGCGCTGCGGCAGCGAGGCCCTCGAGGCGCTTCGCCTCGAGCCCTTCGACGTGGTGGTGCTGGACATCAACCTCGAAGGGCGCAGCGGCCTGGACGTGCTGGCGACGATCCGCCGCGAACATCCGGGCGCGCCGGTACTGATGCTGTCGATGTATCCGGAGGAGCAATATGCGCTGGTGGCGATGCGGGCCGGCGCCAGCGGCTACGTCGCCAAGGACGCCGAACCGGCCGAGCTGATCGCCGCGCTACGCGCGGTCGCGCGCGGCGGCACCTATCTCAGCATGCGCATCGCCCCGCTGATCCAGGACCAGCTGAAAGGCCTGGACGAGCGTCCGCCGCACCAGCGCTTGTCGGTGCGCGAGCACCAGATCATGCTGATGCTGCTGAAGGGTGTGCCTCCCGCCGACATTGGCGAGGAAATGATGATCAGCACCAAGACCGTCAGCGCGCACCGCACGCACATCCTCGAGAAACTCGGCGTATCCAGCACCGCCGAACTGGTGCTCTACGCGGTGCGCAACGGCATCATTCAATAGGGCTGGCTCGACAAGGTGTGGAGCTAGTGGGTTGACGCCGAGGCTGACGGAGCGGCCACGAATTCCGGGCGGTTGCGGAGTCGTGCAATAGCCGCCCACACGGCTTCGGCGCGCCTGCGCTGTTCGCTCGGCAATGACTTCCTGACCGCCAGATGAAAGTCGCTGGAGACAAACGGGCGGGGCAGGACATGAAGCACACGCAGGCCCGGATCAGCTTCCAATGCCGCGTTCAGCTCCGCCTGAACCACAACGGCAATATCAACGCGTTTCGCCATGAGCTTGCGCAAGACCTGCGGCGTCGTTACCGCGGCGCCATCCACTTTGAAGCCGAACTCGGCGAGGGGCGCCGTCGCCGCAAGCAGCGGGCTGCGCGTACCGACCAGGATCGAGCCCGCAGCGTGTCCGACAAGTTCGCGGCCATTCCATTCGAACGGCGAGTCAGGTCGGCTGACCCAGACCAGGTTCAAACGGGCCAGCCGCCGCGTTGGGTCAACCTGGCCCTTCGCGTCACGCGGGAACTGCAGCGAGTCCAGGTTGGCCCCCGATGCCGAGACCATCAGCGCGTCGGCCTCGCCCGCCTCCAGAAGTCGGCGGCAGCGGGCTGGCGGGAGGTGCGCCAGCTCGCCACGCAGCCCGCTCGCCCGGACGGCGGCCAAGGCCAGGAGTTCGGCCGTGCCGAGCCGCTCCGGCTGTTCGGGGATGTTGAGGATGAACGGGGGAACGGGCATGTTGGGCACGCAGACTGTCCAGACCGCGTCGCTCCGCTGGGCATCGGCCGGGCCAATGAACCCGACGCAAGCCACCAAGGCAATGAGACTGGATTTCGAGCGAACCATCGCGATCCAGCATACTCGCCTGCAGAAATCTCCACACAGTGCGAATCGCGGATCGCGATGAATGCCCGATTCGTCCGTACGACGGGATGACCAGACGCATTCAATTGCGTCAAGCGCGTTTCGAGCGTACAAGGACCGGAGCGCCTGGCACTGGTTTGACCGAGGCCAAGCGCCCAGTTCGGATCAGTCGACTCCCGCGTCGTATCCGTCCCAGCAACGGCACGACCAGGAACAACGAATGGCCCTATGCAACATGACTCGACGTGGCGTCCTGCGCGACGCCCTCCCCGCTAGCGTCGGCATGTTGAGCCGCCACCGCGCATCCGAAATTCCGGCCGGCTACATCGATGACTACGTCGCACTCGATTGGTTGGAGTGGCATGGCGGCAGTCTCCAACTCACGATCGTGGGCAAGAACATCATGCAGCAGTTGGCAAGATTGGCTCGGTGAGTTCGGCCTGCCAGGTGTTCGCGCCGCGCGGCCAGCGACGACGAGGCAATTGACGGTTCCCTGCTGAGACGTCGATAAGACATCGATAGCGAGACGGCTCAATCGACCCGCAGCACCTCAAGCCGCTGTCGGATTGCGGCGACCTGTATCGACACCTCATCGCCCTCGCACTTGCCCAGCATTGCCCTGCCCAACGGGGCTTCGCTGCTGATGACCTGGACGAGCTGCTCGCCGCAGACCAGCTTCATGCTGCCCCCGCCCGGGCCGAGAAAGAGCTGTTGCTCCTTGTTGTCGGAATCGACCAGGCAGACCAGCGCGCCCAGC
Organism: Roseateles agri; assembly: GCF_034043675.1. NCBI lineage: Bacteria > Pseudomonadati > Pseudomonadota > Betaproteobacteria > Burkholderiales > Sphaerotilaceae > Roseateles > Roseateles agri. Next base: position 570,505 of record NZ_JAXCLA010000005.1, read on the forward strand.
TGTATGCCTTTGCTGGCGTCGTAGGGGCGCGGGCGGAATTGGCGCCAGTTGGCCATCGCCTCGCGGATGGCCTCGGCGCGACGCGCTTGGCCGGTGGCCAGGTAGGCAGCTTCGAGCCCCAAGGTGTCGTACTTGTTCTCGGCGATATTTTCTTCGTGAGTCGCCGTTTCATGGGCCGCCCGCGCGGCCTCTTCGGCCTGCATCAGGTCTTCGGCGAGCCGTTCCAGCACTTGCTGCTGCAACAAGAATTTGTCCATGATCAAAGTGCCGAGAGCGGACAAAGAAAAGGCCCCAAGCGAATCCATCGCTTGGGGCCGTTCTTCAAGTCTTACTTGGAGGAGAGGGGGGGATTCGAACCCCCGAGACGTTTCCGTCCGCCTGATTTCGAGTCAGGTACATTCAACCACTCTGCCACCTCTCCGGTATCTGGTGCGTGTTGAGCCCGCTAGTATAGCCCAGTTTTTGTGGGCTTCAAGAAGATTGCGAGCTCATCGCGCCATCAAGCGCGCAGGACTTCGACACCGCCCATGTACGAACGCAGCGCTTCCGGCACCGTGATGCTGCCGTCGGCGTTCTGGTAGTTCTCCAGCACCGCGACCAAGGTGCGACCGACGGCCAGACCCGAGCCGTTCAGCGTGTGGACCAGTTCGTTCTTGCCGTTGGCATTCTTGAAGCGCGCCTGCATGCGGCGGGCCTGGAAGGCCTCGCAGTTCGAGCAGGAGCTGATCTCGCGGTAGACGCCCTGCGCCGGCACCCACACTTCCAGGTCGAAGGTCTTGGTGGCGCCGAAGCCCATGTCGCCGGTGGACAGCGCGAGCACGCGGTACGGCAGGCCCAGCTTCTGCAGGATGGCCTCGGCGTGGCCGACCATCTCGTCCAGCGCTTCGTAGCTCTTCTCCGGATGGACGATCTGCACCATCTCGACCTTGTCGAACTGATGCTGGCGGATCAGGCCGCGCGTATCGCGGCCGGCGCTGCCGGCTTCAGAGCGGAAGCAGGGGCTGTGCGCGGTCAGCTTGATCGGCAGGCTGGCCTCGTCGAGGATCTGCTCGCGCACGCTGTTCGTGAGCGAGATCTCGCTGGTGGAGATCAGGTACTGCTCGGCCTGCTCCTCGTCGCCGCCGCGCAGCACCCAGAACATGTCTTCCTTGAACTTCGGCAACTGGCCGGTGCCTTCCAGCACCTCGCGGTTGACGATGTAGGGCGTGTAGCACTCGGTGTAGCCGTGCTCCTCGGTCTGCACGTCCAGCATGAACTGGGCGAGCGCGCGGTGCAGCTTCGCCACCTTGCCCTTCAAGAACGTGAAGCGCGAGCCGCTGAGCTTGGTGCCGGTGTCGAAGTCCAGGCCCAGGGGCGCGCCGAGGTCGACGTGGTCCTTCAATTCGAAGTCGAACTGCTTGGGCGTGCCCCAGCGTCGAACTTCGACGTTGGCGTTCTCGTCCGAGCCGACCGGCACACTCTCGTGCGGCAGGTTGGGCACGCTCATCAGCATCGTGTCCAGCTCCAGCTGGATCGCAGCCAGGCGCTCGGCGCCGGCCTTCAGCTCGTCGCCGATGCCGCCGACCTCGGCCATCACGGCCGAAGCGTCCTGGCCCTTGCCCTTCAGCATGCCGATCTGCTTGGACAAGGTGTTGCGCTTGCCCTGCAGTTCCTCGGTGCGGACCTGCAGGCTCTTGCGCTCGGTTTCCAGCGCCTTGTAGCGCTCGACGTTCAGGAACTCCTGCGGAGTCTTGCGGGTGTTCAGCCGCGCCACGACGGCATCGAGATCCTTGCGCAGCAGGGTGATGTCTAGCATTGAGATTCCTCGTCAGATTCTTGGGCAAACAAAACGGCGCCGGAGGGAGGCGCCGCGTCTTGATTTCTATTCTTCAAGCGCCGGCGTCACGATCGGGACGAACTGACTTCCGCCATCGATTTGTCGCCCAGACCCAGCGGCAGCGGGAAGCGCACATGCTCCTCCACGCCCGGCAGGCTGCGCACGCTGGTGGCGCCGAGTTCGCGCAGGCGGTCGATCACGGCCTGCACCAGCACGTCGGGTGCCGAAGCGCCGGCCGTCAGGCCCACGGTGCCGCGGCCCTCGAACCATTCGGGCTTCAGGTCCGACGCCGCATCGACCATATAGCCCGGCGTGCCCAGGCGCTCGGCCAGTTCGCGCAGGCGGTTGCTGTTGGAGCTGGTCGGGCTGCCGACGACGATCACCACGTCCACCTGCGGCGCCAGCACCTTGACGGCATCCTGGCGGTTCTGCGTGGCGTAGCAGATGTCCTGTTTCTTGGGCTCGCGCACCTGCGGGAAGTGCTTCTTCACGGCCGCGAGGATCTCGGCGGCGTCGTCGACGCTGAGCGTCGTCTGCGTGACGACCGCGACCTTGGACGGATCCGTGACCCGCACATGGGCCACGTCTCCGGCTTCTTCGACGAGGTAGATGCCCTCGTTCAGCTGGCCCATCGTGCCTTCCACCTCGGGGTGCCCCTTGTGGCCGATCATGATGAACTCGTAGCCCTCGCGGTGCAGCTTGGCGACCTCGACGTGGACCTTGGTCACCAGCGGGCAGGTCGCGTCGAACACGTTGAAGCCACGAGCCGCCGCCTCGCGCCGCACTTCCTGGCTGACGCCGTGGGCGCTGAACACCAAGGTCGCACCCGGCGGCACCTCGGCCAGATCCTCGATGAAGATCGCGCCGCGCGCCTTCAGGTCGTTGACGACGTAGGTGTTGTGGACGATCTCGTGGCGCACGTAGATCGGCGCGCCGAACTTCACGAGCGCGCGCTCGACGATCTCGATCGCGCGGTCCACGCCGGCACAGAAGCCGCGGGGTTCAGCCAGGATGATCTCTTCCATCACAGCACCCCGATGACCTGCACTTCGAAGCTCACCGGCTGGCCGGCCAGCGGGTGGTTGAAGTCGAACAGCAACCAGTCCTCTCCAACCTCCTGGATGCGGCCGGCATAGCTGCCCTGCCCGTCCGGCGTGGGGAACTGCACGACGTCGCCGACGTTGTATTCCTCATCGGGGTCGCTCAGCTCGCGCATCAGGCTCATCTTGACCCGCTGCAGCAGATCTTCATTGCGATCGCCGAAGGCTTCGCCCGGTGCCAGCTGGAACGAGGTGCGGGTGCCCTCTTCCAGCCCGATCAGGCGTGTCTCGATGGCTGGCGACAGTTCGCCGGTGCCGAGCGACAAGGTGGCGGGACCTTCGTCGAAGGTGTTGACGAGGGCTTCGCCGTCCGGCCCGGAGAGACGGTAATGCAAGGTCAGGAAGGAGCCGGCTTCGATGCGATTCATGGTGGGATTGTTCGATAGACTCGGCGGATTTTAAGGCCTGCGCCGTGCTGGCCGCCCTTGGCCGTACCCATGTCCCTGCACGACCTCCCGCCCGATGCCCGCCCCCGCGAGAAGCTGCTCGCGCGCGGCCCGCAGGCGCTGGCCGACGCGGAGTTGCTGGCGCTGCTGCTGCGCACCGGCCTGCAGGGCCTGCCGGTGCTGCAACTGGCGCAGTCGCTGCTGGACCGTTTCGATGGCTGGCACGGCCTGCTGCATGCCAGTGTTGCTGACCTGGCGCAGGTCAAGGGCCTCGGTCCGGCCAAGCGCGCGGAGATCGCCGCGGTGCTGGAGATCGCGCGACGGTCGCTCGCGCAGCAGATGGCGCAGCGGCCCGTCTTCAGCTCACCCGAGGCCGTGAAGAATTTCCTGCGGCTGAAGCTGTCGGCGCACACGCACGAGGTATTCGCGGTGCTGTTCCTGGACAGCCAGCTGCGCCTGATCGAGATTGAAGAAATGTTCCGAGGCACGATCCAGCAGACGGCCGTCTACCCGCGCGAGGTCGTCAAGCGCGCACTGCATTTCACCGCCGCGGCGGTGATCCTGGCGCACAACCACCCGTCCGGCCTGGCCGAGCCCTCCCATGCCGACGAGTTGCTGACCAAGCGACTGGTCGAGGCGCTCGCACTGGTGGATGTGCGGGTGATCGACCACCTGGTCGTCGGCAGCGGCGAGGTCGTGTCCCTGGCCGAGCGGGGGCTGATGTGACGACCGAAGCCAACAAGCCCGCCAGCTTCAACAGCCTGCAAGACCTGAAAACGCTGCAGCGCGAACTGGCGCTCGGTCGCCGGCTCGAAGAAGAGCGGCGCGAGCGTGAGGCCGCCGCGCTGCGGCTGGCCGAGCAGGAGCGGCGCATCTTCGAACTCAGCGTCGGGCCGGTGACGCCGCTGGCCCATGCGCCGCGGGTGATCCATGCGCGCAACCTCCCCTCGCCCGAACCCTTGCAGCGCCAGGCGGACGAGCAGCGCGTGCTGCTGCAGGCGCTGTCCGACGATTTCGACGTCGAGTCGCTGCTGGAGACCGACGAGACCCTGTCCTTCCGCCGTCCCGAGATCGGCATCGAGGTCGTGCGCAAGCTGCGCCGCGGCCACTGGAGCCTGCAGGCGCAGATCGACCTGCACGGCCTGCGTCGCGATCAGGCGCGCGAAGCGCTGGGGCAGTTCGTCCATGACTGCTCGCAACGCGGCCTGCGCTGCGTGCGGGTCGTCCACGGCAAGGGCCATGGCTCGCCGGGCCGCGAGCCGGTGCTCAAGGGTCGCGTGCGGCGCTGGCTGGTGCAGAAGCAGGAGGTGCTGGCCTTCGTGCAGGCACGGGCCAGCGATGGCGGCGCGGGAGCGCTGATGGTGCTGCTGACCGGAAGCTAGGCGCGGAACCTAGACGTTCCGCATGTGATTGGCGGTGCCCATAAAGGACTCCGTCAGTCGCTCCTGCAGCACGGGATCGAGCTGGCAATCGTCCATCGCCTGCATCATGCAGCCGACCCACTGGTCGCGCTCGGCGATGCCGATCTTGAACGGCAGGTGGCGCGCCCGCAGCATCGGGTGGCCGAAGCGCTCGATGTAGTGGTTCGGCCCGCCGAGCCAGCCGCAGAGGAACCAGAACAGCTTGTCGCGCGCGCTGTCCAGGCTGGGCCCGTGCGCGGCGCGCAACTGCGTGAACTGCGGTTCCAGGTCCATCAGGTCGTAGAAGCGGTCGACCAGGCGGCGCACCGCATCCTCGCCGCCGACCCATTCAAAGGCTGTGGCCGGCTTCGTGGTGCCGGTTGCTTCGAGATCACCGCTCATCGTCAGCCGATCAGCTTGTTCGCCAGCGCCTTGATCGCCTGAGCCGCGTCGCTGCCGGGGAAGTGTTCCAGCATCAGCTGGCGCTTCAGCACCGCCTGGCGCACGACCGGATCGGCCTTGACCTCGCCCAGCAGTTCGAGCTTGAAGGCCTGGCCCGGCGTTGCGCCGACGAAGCGCTGCAGCACCTGCTGCAACTGGCTGCAGATCAGCCGGCCCTCGCCCGGGCGGTTCGCCTGGTTGACGAGCAGGCCCACGTGCCGGCGTTCCTGCTGGGTGCACAGCACCTTGATCGTGGCGTAGGCATCGGTCAGCGAGGTCGGCTCGGGCGTGGCGACGACCAGCACGTCTGCGGCCAGCGAGATGGCGAAGAGCACCACGTCGGAGATGCCGGCACCGGTGTCCAGCAGCACCCAGTCGAAATGCGGCTTCACCTCTTCGAGGATCTGCAGCAGCTTGTCGCGGACGTCCGGCGTCAGGCGCGAATACTCGACCATGCCGGAGCCGGCCAAGAGCACCGAGAAGCCGCCCGGTGCGGGCAGGATCGCCTGCTCCAGCGTGCACTTGCCGGTGAACACCTCGTGCAGGGTCAGCTTCGGGTGCAGGTTCAGCACGACATCGAGATTGGCCAGGCCCAGGTCGGCATCCAGCACCAGCACCTTGTTGCCATGCGCGGCCAGCGCCGCGGCCAGGTTGGCCGTGACGAAGGTCTTGCCGACACCGCCCTTGCCGCTGGTGACGGCCAGCGTCCGTGCGCCGGCGCGCGGCGGGCGGCCTTGTTGTAGTGGTGCAGCAGCAGTCGTACTCATTCTGTTCCCTGTTGCTGTGATTCGGCGATCGTGCCGTCCTGCGCGATCGCGAAGAGCATGCCCTTCTCTTCGGCCGTGACCGTGGAGTCGACCAGATGCTCGAGGCAGGTCCGGTTCCGTCCTTCGGCCTTGGCGCGGTACAGCTGACGGTCAGCGCGCTCCATCCAGATCAGCGGAGAAGAGCGCACCCATTGCGGCGCGAAGGCTCCGCCGATGCTCACCGTTATGTTCAAGAACTTGCCCGCGGCGATTTCGACGCGCTGGCCCGACACGCGCTCACGCAGCCGTTCCGCCACCGTAGCGCCGAAACCGCCGGCGCAATTGGGCAAGATGATGGCGAATTCTTCCCCTCCAACGCGCGCCACCGTGTCCATCGGACGCACGACGTGGTTGATCGCCCGCGCCACGGCCTGGATCACCAGATCGCCAGCGCCGTGCCCGTAGTTGTCGTTGACGGCCTTGAAGTAGTCGATGTCCAGCACCAGCAGCAGCGCCGATTCACCGGAGCGGGCCACGCGGTCCACCTCGCGGGAGAGCCCCATCTCGAAGCTGCGGCGGTTGACCAGGCCGGTCAGCGGATCCTTGCTGGACAGATCGCACAGCGCGTCGATCACGCCCTGGATCCACACGGCGCTGTAGGGTTCGCTGTCCGGCAGCACGACGCCGGCCTGCTGCAGCAATTGCAACGCCGAATCGAAATGCAGGCAGCTTGCGTCCATCGGGACAGGGGGCGGATTGGGCTTCAAGGCAGGTGCGGCGCGAAGAGCGGCTGAAGTCTAGCAGGGGCACCCCCACGCCGATGGGATAGACAGTGTCTCCTTCCGGCACTTGTTCTCTCAATGCCTGTCGACGTACGGGTTCAGAGGCGGTACAACCGATGCAAAATCACGGCCAGCCTGCCGCTGCACCGGTGCCAGGAAAGAGAACAAACCGAGCGCTCCTCCATGCCAGCTGCACCGAACGCCACCGCCGGCGAAGCTATCGACCACGAGTTCAGCTTCAGCCGCGCCGACTTCGATCGGGTCCGCGAACTCATCTACAAGCACGCCGGCATCAGCCTGCACGAAGGCAAGCACGCGATGGTCTACAGCCGGCTGTCGCGCCGGCTGCGCGATACCGGCCACCGATCCTTCGCCGCCTATCTGCAGTGGCTCGAAGCGACGACCGGCGCCCAGGCCGAGCAGGAGTGGCAGGAATTCGTCAACTGCCTGACGACCAACCTGACCTCCTTCTTCCGCGAAGACCACCACTTCCACGCGCTGAAGGACGACCTGAAGCCGCTGGCCGGCAAGCCGGTGCGCATCTGGTGCTGCGCCGCCTCGACCGGCGAGGAGCCCTACTCGATCGCGATGACCTGCCACGAAGCGCTGGGGTCTAACGCCCAGGTTCAGCTGATCTGCAGCGACATCGACACCAACGTGCTCAACACCGCGCGGCGCGGCGTCTACAACGCCGACGCGCGCGGCCTGGACGCCGGCCGGCTCAAGAACTTCTTCCTGCGCGGCACCGGCGCCAACTCCGGCCGCATCCGCGTCAAGCCCGAGCTGCAACGCGGCATCGACTTCCGCCCGCTGAACCTGATGGACGCGCAGTGGTCGCTCGGCGACCCCTTCCACATCGTCTTCTGCCGCAACGTGATGATCTACTTCGACGCCCCGACGCAACGCAAGGTGCTCGAGCGCATCCACCGCGTGATGCGCCCGCAGGGACTTCTTTTCGTCGGACACTCGGAAAATTTCACTGAATCGCGTGATCTGTTCCGCCTTCGCGGCAAGACCATCTACGAGCGGGTCTGACGCGGACCACAATAGCCCGACCCTCTCGAACCCAGCGAATCCTTCATGAGCACACCTCTCGCTTCCGCCGGCACCGCCGGCGCGCTCTCGGCCAGCACGGCGGGAGCGGCGCGCGTGGCGCGGCTGAAGTCGATGCCGCGCAAGCAGGGCGAGGCCTCGTTCTTCTTCTACGACGCGCACTTCAAGAACGCCGCCGTCAAGATCCTGCCCGGCGAGTACTTCGTCGACAACGAGGACATCCTCATCATGACGACGCTGGGCTCGTGCATCGCCGCCTGCCTGTGGGATCGGCATGCGCAGATCGGCGGCATGAACCACTTCATGCTGCCCGAGGGCTCCGGCGATTCCGGGCGTTATGGCTCGTTCGCGATGGAAATGCTGATCAACGAGCTGATGAAGCGCGGCGCCCACAAGAGCCGCATGGAAGCCAAGATCTTCGGCGGCGGCGCGGTGATAGCCGGCATGAACACGATCAACGTCGGCGAGCGCAACACGAATTTCGTCATCGACTACCTGAAGGTCGAGCGCATCCCGATCGTTTCCAAAGACGTGATGGACGTCTATCCGCGCAAGGTCTGTTTCCTGCCGCACAGCGGCAAGGCGATGGTCAAGCGCCTCGCCCCGACCAATACCGATGCGCTGGTGCAACAAGACCGCGCGGCCGCCCAGAAGGCGCAGCCGGTCGCCTCCACCGGCGGTTCCATCGACCTGTTCTGACAATCAAAGTAGCAAAAAAATGGCCAAGACAACCGTTGTCGTGGTCGATGACTCGGCACTGGTGCGCAGCATCCTGACCGAGATCATCAACCGCCAGCCCGACATGACCTGCATCGGCGCCGCCGCTGACCCGCTGGTCGCGCGCGAGATGATCCGCAACCTCAACCCGGACGTGATCACGCTGGACGTCGAGATGCCGCGCATGGACGGGCTCGATTTCCTCTCGCGCCTGATGCGGCTGCGGCCGATGCCTGTCGTGATGGTGTCCACGCTGACCGAACGCGGCGCCGAGGTGACGATGAAGGCGCTGGAGCTCGGCGCGATCGACTTCGTCTCCAAGCCCAAGATCGGCGTGGCCGACGGCATCCGCCTGCTGGCCGACGACATCACCGACAAGATCCGCATTGCCGCCAAGGCCCACATCCGCCGCGCGCCGGCACCGGCCGCCGCCGCGGCGCCGGGCACCCCGCCGCCGAAGCCGGTGACGATCGCCAGCGTCGGCCGCATGTCCACCGAGAAGATCATCTTCATCGGCGCCTCCACCGGCGGCACCGAGGCGACCAAAGAAGTGCTGGTCAACCTGCCGGCCGACTGCCCGGCCGTCGTCATCACCCAGCACATGCCACCCGGCTTCACGAAGAGCTATGCGACGCGCCTGGACGGGCTGTGCAAGATCCGCGTCAAGGAAGCGCAGGACGGCGAGCGCATCCTGCCCGGCCACGGCTACATCGCACCCGGCGGCTTCCACCTCAGCGTGGAGCGCAGCGGCGCGAACTACATCGCCCGCGTGCAGGACGGCGACCCGGTCAACCGTCACAAGCCAAGCGTCGAGGTGCTGTTCCACTCGGCGGCCCGCGTCGTCGGTCCCAATGCGCTCGGCGTGATGCTGACCGGCATGGGCGGCGACGGCGCCAAGGCCATGAAGGTGATGAAGGACGCCGGCTCCTACAACTTCGTGCAGAACGAGGCCACCTGCGTCGTCTTCGGCATGCCGCGCGAGGCGATCAACGCCGGCGCCGCCGACGAGGTGCTGCCGCTGAACCAGATCGCCGGGAAGCTGATCGAGCGGCTGAGGGCGACCTCCGGCATCTCGACCAACCGGGTCTGATCAAAGAAAGAGTTCCTGCAGGTCGCTGAGGAAGTCGAAGCCCTTGGCGGTCGCGCAGATGCGGGCCGGATCCTCGACGAGCAGGCCGCGTGAGCGGCCCTGCTCCATCGCCTTGGCGATGGCCGAAGGCGGCAGGCCCGTGCGTTCCAGGAACTGCGTGATCGGCACGCCTTCGCGCAGGCGCAAGACATTCAGCATGAACTCGAAGGGCAGTTCGGAGCGCGCCACCTCGTGCTCGTTCGACACCGCCGCGCCTTCGCCCGCCTTGTTCATGTAGGCAGCCGGCTCGCGCCAGCGCACCTGGCGCAGCACGCGGTTCGGGAACGACAGCTTGGTGTGGGCGCCGGCGCCGATGCCGAGGTAGTCGCCGAACTGCCAGTAGTTCAGGTTGTGCGTGCAGCGATGGCCGGCGCGCGCGTAGGCCGACACCTCGTAACGGTCCATCTCGACGGACTGCGTCCGCGCGGTGATCAGGTCCAGCATCTCGCTGGCCAGATCCGGGTCCGGCAGGTTCTCGGGCGTCTGCACGGCGAAGCGCGTGTTCGGCTCGATCGTCAGGTGATAGACCGACAGGTGCGGCGGCGCAAAGGCCAGCGCGGTGTCCAGCTCCAGCGCCAGCTCGTCCAGCGTCTGGCCGGGCAGCGCGTACATCAGGTCGATGTTGAAGGTGTCGAAGGCGGCCGCGGCTTCGGCGATCGCCGCGCGTGCTTGCGCCGAATCGTGAACGCGCCCGAGCGCCTTCAGCTTGGCATCGTCGAAGCTCTGCACGCCGATCGACAGCCGCGTCACGCCCGCTTCGCGGAAGCCCTTGAAGCGGTCCTTCTCGAAGGTGCCGGGGTTGGCCTCCAAGGTGATCTCGCAGCCGGGCTCCAGCGGCAGGCGCGCACGGATGTCGGAGATCAATTCAGCGATCTGCCCCGGCGCGAACAGGCTCGGCGTACCGCCGCCGATGAAGATGCTGACGACGTGTCGGCCCCAGATCAGTGGCAGCGCGGCCTCCAGGTCGGCGCGCAGCGCGGCCAGGTAGGCCGCAGCCGGCACCTCGCCCTTGCTCTCGTGCGAGTTGAAGTCGCAGTAGGGGCACTTGCGAATGCACCAGGGCAGGTGCACGTACAGCGACAGCGGTGGCAGTGCGCTCAGGTTCAAGGTGCCCGGGCGCATCAGCCTGACGATTTCAGCCAAGGTGCCAGACCTCTCGCATCTGCCTGGCGAGATCGACCGAAGCCAGCGCGCGGTGGCTCAGGCGGTTCTTCTCCTCGGCGCTCATCTGGCCGACGCTGCGGCCTTCCGACGGGATGAACAGCAGCGGGTCATAGCCGAAGCCGCCCTCGCCTTCCAGCGACTGCAGGAGCTGGCCTTGCCAGCGGCCCATCGCGATCAGCGGCTCGGGGTCGGCCTCGCTCTTCACCGCGACCAGCGCGCAGACGAAACGCGCCGTGCGCTCATCCCTGCCCTGCATTTTCTCCAGCAGCACACGGTTGTTGTCGGCATCGCTCTTCGGCTGGCCGAACAGCGTGGCGTAGCGGGCCGACAGCACGCCCGGTGCACCACCCAACGCGTCGACGGCCAGGCCCGAGTCGTCGGCCAGCGCCGGCAGGCCCGACAGCTTGGCCGCGTGGCGCGCCTTGGTCAGCGCGTTCTCCACGAAGGTATGGAACGGCTCCTCGGCCTCCGGAATGCCCAGCGAGCCCTGCGTCACCAGCTCGACGCCCAGCGGCGCGAACAGCGCCTGCAGCTCGACCAGCTTCTTCGCGTTGTTCGACGCTAAGACGATCTTCATGCGCCCAGCGCAGCCTTCTGCGCCGCCAGCAGTTCGCCGATGCCCTTCTCGGCAAGATCGAGCAAGTCGTTCATTTCCTTGCGCGTGAAGGCTGCGCCTTCGGCCGTGCCCTGCAGCTCAACGAAGCCGCCGGCCGCCGTCATCACGACGTTCATGTCGGTATCGCAGGCCGAGTCTTCCGTGTATTCGAGGTCCAGCAGCGGCACGCCGTTGAAGATGCCGACCGAGATCGCCGCCACCGCGTCCTTGATCGGGCTGCGGGTGAGCTTGCCCTGCGCGAGCAGCCAGCTCACCGCGTCGTGCGCGGCGACGTAGGCGCCGGTGATCGCCGCCGTGCGCGTGCCGCCGTCGGCCTGGATCACGTCGCAGTCCAGCGAGATCGTGCGCTCGCCGAGCAGCGAGAGATCGAACACGCAGCGCAGCGAGCGACCGATCAGGCGCTGGATCTCCTGCGTGCGGCCGCTCTGCTTGCCCTTGGCAGCCTCGCGGTCGCTGCGGGTGTGCGTGGCGCGCGGCAGCATGCCGTACTCTGCGGTCACCCAGCCTTCGCCACTGCCACGGCGGAAGGGCGGCACCTTCTCTTCGACCGAAGCGGTGCACAGCACCTTGGTGCCGCCGAACTCGATCAGCACCGAGCCCTCGGCGTGTCGGGTGTAGTGGCGGGTGATCTTCACCGGGCGCAATGCGTTGGCCGCGCGGCCTTCGCTGCGCAGCGTTGTTTCGTTGGCAGTCATCTCAGTCTTGATCTCAGCGTTCAGGGAGTTTTCTTGACGGCGCGCTGGGTGATGGCTTCCTGGATCTCGCGCACCGAGCGCTCAATCTCGTCATCATCCATCGCGTCCTTGGCCTCGTCGACCGAGCCCGGTCCGGCCTGGATCGTGGAGGCGAAACCTTCCTCGTCCAGTTCCTCCGGCTCGCCCGTTTGGGCATTCGCGGCAGGCGCCTCGGCGCCTTCCCACTCGACGGCCAGCACCGTCACATTGTCGCAGCGCACGCCGCCGTTGCGCAGCGCCTGCTCGACCAGTTCCGGCGCCGCGTCGGTGATCGGCCGCGTGCCGAGCTGCGCGGTGATCTCGGCATCCGGCACCGTGCCCCAGAGGCCGTCGGAGCACAGCAGCATCTTGTCGCCGGGCGCCATCAGCAGCGGGCCGGTGCAGTCGATCATCGGCTTGCCGGGACTGCCCAGGCAGGTGAACAACACGTTGCGGTTGAAGCGCTCCGCGCCCGGCGCCGCGCGCCCCAGCGCCTCCTGCAGTTCGCTGTACGAGTGGTCGCGCGTGCGGGCGATCAGCCGGCCGCCACGCACCAGGTACAGGCGCGAATCGCCGCAGTGGGCCCAGTAGGCGCTGTTGCCCTGCATCACGCAGGCGACCACCGTCGTGCGCGGCGTGTCGGGCAGCTTCCTGTCCTGCGCATAGCGCAACAGTTGCTTGTGGCCGATCATCACCGCGTCGTGCAGGAAGCGCAGCGGATCAGGCAGCACCGGCTTGGCCTCGCGCTGGAACAGGTTGGCCAGCGCCTGCAGCGCCAGCGCGGCGGCCACCTCGCCTTCGGGGTGTCCGCCCATTCCATCAGCCAGCGCGAAGAGCCCTGCTTCCTTCGTGTAGCAGTAGCCCATGCGGTCTTCGTTCTTCTCGCGACCGCCCTTGCGGCTCACCTGGAAGACCTGGAATTTCAAGCCTTCGCTCCGGACTTCAGGTTTTCGAGCTGCAGCTTCAGCCGCTCGCTGAAGCTCAGCTTCGTGTAGCGCCGCTCGGTCTCGCGGGCCAGTTCCTTCTGCAGCGCGAACACGCTCTGCGGCCGCGACAGCGGATCGAGCGACATGCACCACTCGGTGACTTCGATCAGGTTGTCCGAATAGACGTTGCGCAGGCGCGAGAGGCTCAGCGCCAGCCGGTCCTTCTCGTTGCGCTGCGGCGCGTCGTTGGGCGGATAGCCCTGCATGCAGGCGTAGATGCAGGCGCCGATCGCGTAGATGTCGGTCCAGGGGCCCAGCGAGCCATCCCGACGGTACATCTCCGGCGCGGCGAAGCCGGGCGTGTACATCGGGCGGATGAAGTTGCCTTCCTTGCTCAGCACTTCGCGCGCCGCGCCGAAGTCCAGCAGCACCGCCTTGTTGTCGTTGGTGATGAAGATGTTCGCCGGCTTGATGTCCAGGTGCAGCATCTTGTGCTGGTGGACGATGCGCAAACCGCGCAGGATCTCGTCGAACAGCGAGCGGATCGTCGACTCGCGGAACACCTTGTCGCGCTTCATGTCGCGCGCGGTGACGATGAAGTCCTGCAGCGTGTCGCCCTGCAGGTAGTTCATCACCATGTAGACCGTCTCGTTCTCGCGCAGGAAGTTCAGCACCGAGACCACGCTCGGGTGCGAGATCTGCGCCAGCGACCGGCCTTCTTCGAAGAAGCTCTTCAAACCCAGGCGGTACAGCGGCTGCTTCTCAGGCTTGACGCGCGGCGTCAGCTCGCCGGGCGATCGCTCGGCCAGGCTGGACGGGAGGTATTCCTTGATGGCGACGAGATGGTGCTCGGGGTCTTCGGCCAGATACACCACGCCGAAGCCACCTGCGGCCAGGCGCTTGACGATCTGATAGCCCCCGACCACCGTGCCCGCCGGCAAGGGGGCCGGTTTCGGCTTTGACATAATCGCGCTTTGCTTTGCTAACCGAGTGCTAGATGCCAGTCTACAGCATGACGGGTTATGCCAGCGCCAGCTCGCAGCCCTCTTCCAGCGGTGATACCGCCGCCTCTTCCAACGCGAGCGTCACCGTCGAGCTCCGGTCCGTCAACGGCCGTTTTCTGGACCTCGGATTCCGCATGCCGGAGGACCTGCGCGGCCTGGAGCCCGCGCTGCGCGACCTGATCGGCGCGCAGATCAAGCGCGGCAAGATCGAGATGCGCATCAACACCCAGCGCGACGGGGACAACAACTGGCCGCAGCCACAGCCGGAGCAGTTGAACCGGCTGTCACGGCTGGAAAGCACGGTCCAGGGTTGGCTGCCAAAGGCGACGGGGCTGTCAGTCCACGAAGTGCTGCAGTGGTGCAAAAACGGCGGCTCGGTCGTCGAGAAGCTCGACGAGGCCACGCTGGACGCGGCACGCCGCTGCGTCGCCGGCCTCGCCGAAGCGCGCCAGCGCGAGGGCGAGAAGCTGGTCGTCATCCTGAACGAGCGAGTCAAGCGCCTGCGCGAACTCGCCAACGAAGCCGAGCCGCTGGTGCCCGCCGTCGTCGCCCGCCAGCAGCAACGCTTCCTGGAGCGCTGGCAGGAGGCGCTGGCCGCCAGCGGCGCCGCACAGACGATCTCCGAAGAAGCGCTGCGCGAACGCGCGCTCAACGAGGCCGCCGCCTACGCGATCCGCATCGACGTGGCCGAGGAACTGGCACGCCTGCGCGCCCACCTGGACGAGATCACCCGTCTGCTCAAGAAGGGCGGCGAGGTCGGCAAGCGGCTGGACTTCCTGATCCAGGAACTGCTGCGCGAGGCCAACACACTGGGCTCCAAGGCCTCCGCGCTGGAGCTCACGAACATCTCGGTGGAGATGAAGGTGGCGATCGAGCAGCTTCGAGAGCAGGTGCAGAACATTGAGTGAGTTTTCAGGACGTCCCAAGACGTCCCAAATTCAGTCAATAACCCGTTGATCTGAAAGGTATTTTCGTCCCAAGCCGTCCCATAGCGTCGCAGTGAAGCGCGCCCCCGTTGTGGGGTTTATTGTGGGGTTCGTGTGGGGTTTCTTGTGGGGTAAATCCGCGTTTTTCACGATGCGGAATTTCCCGATTCGGAACCCCACAGCTCCCTCAAAGGAGATGGCAAATGGAACGAAATGGACGACTGCTCACAGATCGTGAGCTCAAAGCATGGCTCGTCATCGGCGAGACTGATCGAGGCATTGGAGAAGGCCTCACCTTCGTGGCCAGCGCGCGTTCAGCGAGCATGGGTAAGGCCTCCTGGGTGCTCCGATTCCGCGTGAACGGCAGGCCCCGTGAGAAGGTGCTCGGCCGCTATCCCGAGTTGTCGCTCAAGGACGCCCGCGAGCAAGCACGCAAGGACCGGATCCTGATCGAACGCGGCATCGACGTCGCCGCGGAGAAGCAATTCGCGAAGGCCGGGCTCACTGAAGTTCCGACCGTCAAGAAGCTCGGCGAGCTCTGGAGGGAGCGCTACATCACGCCGAGGTACAAGCACCCTAGCGTCGTCGAAAGGGTGCTCCGCCTTCATGTCGACCCGGTGATTGGCGCCCTGGCACCCAAGGACGTCAAGCCGATGCACATCGACCGCATCCTGCAGCGCACCGTTGCCGGTGGCGCGCCCACTGTGGCGAACGACGCGCTGCTGTATATGAACCGCATGTTCAAGATGGCCGTGCGCAACCACTGGATCGAGCGCAACCCGGCCGCCGAGTTTGAGATCTCGGACGCCGGCGGCTCTGAGATCCCTCGCGACCGCGCGCTGGCTCTGCCAGAGCTGGAACTACTCGCCACGGCCATGCGCGAAACACCGAACTTCGGTCGCGAGAATGAATTGTCCATTTGGCTCCTGCTGGCACTCTGCGTGCGGAAGATGGAGCTACTGTCGGCGCCCTGGGAGCAATTCAACTTCAAGCGTCGGATATGGAAGCTGGACAAGCCGAGCACAAAGACGAATTCAGAGATCGAGATTCCGCTCGCCGATCCGGTCATCGAGTGGCTGGAGGAACTGCGCGTGTTGTCGTACGGGAAGGCCTATGTGTTTCCTGCACGTCGCCTTGTTCGCGAACGCATGGGGGTTCGGACCACGAATCGCTTTCCACATGTGAGCCCTGACACGTTGAACCTCGCCCTGAAGCGGCTCGAAACATTGGAGATCGAGCACTTCACCGTGCACGACATGCGGCGTACCGCACGGACGAACATGGCAAGACTTGGTGTCGACCGCTTCGTCGCAGAGCGCGCGCTCAATCACAAGCTGAAAGGTGTCGAGGGCATCTACGATCGTCACGACTACTTCGCTGAGCGATTCAGCGCGCTTGAGACATGGGCGAGCGTTCTTTCCGCGCTAGCAAAAGGCGCGAAGGCCCCGGACGTGCTCGCCATGAATCGGGCGAACGCGCGCAAAGCATCGTCTTCAAAACCGCATATGTCTGGCCGTACCTCGAGTGTGTTGCCAGAGCCGGAGGCACATTCGCAATGAGCATTGCGGCGATCTGATCGACGACGCGGACGACCGCCTCCTCCGACCGATAGGCCCGAGGCAGTGCGATGAGCATTAGCGTTGATGCGGTCGTCCATGGCGAATGCCAAGTGCAAATCATGCGCAAAATATTCAATCCATCTCCACTCCATCCGCCGACATTAATGACATCCGAGACGCGACGAAAAAAAGGCTATGGTCGGACCTGGCGACCTCGCAAACCGATGGAGTACCTCGCGAGGTGTACACCGACATCGTGTCAATTGAGCTCTAGCGGATTTGCAAATGAACAAGCCCACAATTCTCGTCACTGGAGCCACCAAGGGTATCGGTCGTGCTCTGTCGCAGCGCCTTCATGAATCCGGACATACGATCATCAGGATCGCTCGGAATGTGGCCGCACCATTCCCCGGACGCCTGATCACGGTGAATCTCAGCGACAGCGCGTCTGCGTAGTCAGCGCTGGCGGCTCTGGCGGCTCTGGCGGCTCTGGCGGCTCTGGCGGCTCTGGCGGCTCTGGCTCGCGAGTATCCATTCGACGCAGCCGCGAACAACATGGGGATCGTTTGACTTCATAGGCTGGGTGACGTCTTTTACGGCAGCGCTCATTTCGAAGGCAAGGGCCTCGTCGATCCGACCTCCGCAATCGGCGTCATCAACGTCTACCACCGGCTCGCCGTCAGCTTCCGCAAGAAGCCTGAAAACATCCCCACCGCGTAATCGCCGATCCACACTTGATCCGATTGCCCGGCCGCCAAGACACCTGCCTGAGCTACGGTATCGGCATCAAGTGCACATAGCGCAGTTTTAAAGTTCGCGTCAATTTTCACTGAGCCTGTTAGGCTATGACTCATTTTCTGAAGCGAGTCTGTACTTGCATGCTTTGCAAGCGCGCTCGCGCTATACGACATGTCGAAGCTGATACTCCGGTCCTTCTACTTGAGCCCCGAGCTCGATGAGGAATTGCGCCTGCTGGCTTTCACTCATCGTGTGAGCAAGGGTGATCTCATCCGAAAGTTCATCGAGATTGGAATTCGCGTCGTACGCGCGCACGGCGACGTGCCCTCACCGACGCTGGCGATGGCACTGGCCCGCACAGAGCCAAGCGAGTTGCTCGACATCTACTTGTCATCGAACCCCAATGAGGCCGCTACAGCGACCCAGAAGGGCAATGCTCCAGCAACGAAGCGGGTGCCGGCTAAGCAAAGGGCTACGGCGAAGAAGACGCCAGCCAACAAGGCAAAGCGAACAGCGTGACCTATTGACGCAACATGCGGAGGCCTTGGATATGTGTGCTGGCAGGTATAGGGCCATTCCGGCGTCCACAAAATTCGTCACGTCTCTGGACAATGGCAAGTAGTCTCCTATGAACTTGGCACGATCAGCTAGCGAGAATCATGATGCCTAACCGCAATCTGCAGGGATATCTCGATGAATCAAGCGTTTGGTAAGAGTCGTTTTCGATAGAGACCTTTTCTGTTTTCGCATCAGGACTTGAGTCCCGGTTCGAAGCAACTTCACAGAGAACATACTGCACATCTACAGGTGGCCTTGTTGCACTCGTGATCGGTGTGCGCCCAGGTACCCACCGCTCAGCTGGGCTCCATTCATTCGCCGCCGCCGCCACGATTGCCGCGGCACGGGGCTCGACCAGGTCAGCCTCTGAATGCCTCCACGGAGAGGGAAAGGCTCTGTCTTCCGGAGCAGGCGGACCGATCGAACGATCCCTATAGTTGGCTCATCGACGCCCTTCCCCGCCCGTCCCTCCTCCTCCGGGGCGCCGAACTGACCCAGCCAAGTGCTGGGTCTTTTTTGTGCAGCACCTGCGCGCAAGACCGCTTGGCTGCGGCATTGCAAGAGTCGGCCGTAGGCAACGCAGGACACATTCCTTTTGGGTAGGTTGAACTCTACCGAGCAAGCGTGGCCGGCATACACCCTGCAGTCGATGCGCGCCAGGCAGAACCGAAGCAGAGTCGGCTTGTGGTTCGAGTGGCCGGAGGAGATGGCCCACAACGCGCCGCGAATTGCCTCCGCTTCCCTGAAGCGAGATGACAGCTGCCCATCAAAGGAAGATAAACCGATGATCCTGGATTGCCTGCTCAAAGCTTGGGTCCATGTTGGGACACTGACGGTCCTATATCCGGACGGCACGCGGAGGTCGTATGGAACTGGTGGCGCGCCGCGGGCGGGTCTGGCAATCAAGACGAGGCGGGCCGAATGGCGGATTGCGACGAATCCCGCGCTCGCCCTCGGTGAGAGCTACATGGACGGAGATGCGATCCCGCTGGACTGCACGCTGCACGAACTTCTCGATCTAGCTTTCCTCAATTCTGCGGGAAAGGCGCACCCTGTCGAACAATGGCTAGAAAAGCTTCGATGGATCGCCCGTCGCTGGCAGCAGTTCAATGGGCCAGTCCGATCAAGACGAAACGTCGCCCACCACTACGATCTGGATGGCCGTGTCTACTCACACCTGCTGGACACTGACATGCAGTACTCGTGCGCCTACTATCCTCATGGCGACGAAACGCTATGCGAAGCACAGGTCGCCAAAAAGCGCCACATTGCTGCCAAGCTTCACCTCAACCGACCGGACCTGGAGGTGCTCGACATCGGCTGTGGCTGGGGTGGCATGGCGCTCCACCTGGCGCGCGAGCATGGCGCCCGAGTGGTGGGCCTGACGCTTTCGACGGAGCAACTAGAGGTTGCGCGCAATCGCGCAACCAGGGAAGGACTCTCTGATCGCGTCAGTTTCGAGCTCTTGGACTACCGCGCTTGGACCCGCCCCGTCGACCGCATCGTTTCGGTGGGCATGTTCGAGCATGTTGGCATCAATCAGCACGGCGCCTTCTTCGACATGGTGTTCAGCTCGCTGCGCGAGCATGGCGTCGCGCTCATCCACGCCATCGGTCAGAACACCGTACCGACCAGTACGAATCCGTGGATCTCCAAGTACATATTTCCTGGTGGTTACTCGCCAGCACTATCGGAGGTACTCCGTGCGGTAGAGGAGTCCGGGCTGTGGACCACCGACATCGAGATCCTGAGGCTGCACTACGCCAAGACCTTGGCGCACTGGCGCGACAATTTCGCCCGGCACGCAGCGACATTCCGCAGTCTGTGCGATGACCGATTCGTGCGCATGTTCGAGTTCTACCTCAGCAGCTCGGAGCTGAGCTTCCGGCGGCTGCGGCTGGTCAACTGGCAACTGCAGCTCGCGCGCAAGGTGGACACCCTGCCTCTCAGCCGCGACTACATGATGGAGAACGAACGAAGGCACCATCGTTACGGGAGTGGCGCAGTGATCGCGAGGGCGTAGCACAGCCCTGGGAGTCAAAGCTGTGCGGGCCGTTAGAGGCCCGTTGCCCGCCGCGGCGCTGGCTCAGCCATTGATGCAAGTCTTCGGTGAACTGAACTCTCCTCACGTGTGAGGATGTCGCTGCCGATCTCGACGCTCAAAATTTCATGACTAAGAGGCCCTTGAGAGGCTAAAGGTCTGTCGACGCCGCAGCGTTCCGTGCGGTCCAGGGAGGAGCGACCATGAGTAGACAGTTCAGGCTGGCCATCATTCGTGCTCGTCACGATGCATCGGTCGCCTACATTTCGGACAGTGCTTGTGCGCAAACGTTGGTGTTCGGTGCGCAGTCCGTCCTGCGGTACTGGCAGGAAACGAGTGGCAACTACTTCGACTTCACTGGCAGTTCGATGATGCCGTGGGTCGACATAGCAATCAATCCAGCGGCCACTGACCGTGTTAGCCAGGCCAAGGCCGCCATGGCCGCCTTGCGAGCGGCTCATCCCGGGCACGACCCGCTCGCGGGTTTCGACGGCATCCTGGTGATCACCCACCCCGGCCGGACCGTGGTCAACGGGAAGACGGTGAATTTCGATGGCGGCTCCAACCCAAACGTCGATGGCTTTCCGGTTTCGGTGATTCCCGTGATGAACAGCGACCACACGTTCATGTGTCACGAGCTGGGCCACACATTGGGCTGCGACCACACCTACGGGCTGCTTAACAACGGTACCGACTACGACCCGAACGACGGCGTCGACGTGCTGAGCAACGTCTATGGTTCGCCCTATGACCTCATGTCGTCGGCAACCTTCGCCACGCGCTACCTCGGCCCCCCGCCGCACTACGCAGGCGACCCCATCTTCTATGTCGCTCCGGACCCCGGATGGCCCTACAGCGGCGCGGGCTGGCGGGGCCCTCATCTGGCGCGAGCAAACCTGCATCGCTGGTTCCCCGACGCCCTGGAACCCGCGCGTGCCGTCCACCGAAACTTCCCCGTCCCGGGCGAAGTCGGCCATTGCCGGCTGAAGGCCGTCGGGACCGCCGCCGGCACGTCCCTGCTGATCCTTCATCCGCCGGGCGAGCCGCCATCTGGTGTTGGCCGGGTCTACGTGGAATATCGCGGCACCCACGGATGGGACCAGGGCATGAAGACCTCCGGCGCCGATCTGGCGCAAGCGGGTGTTGCAATCCATGCACTGGACACGGTCAGCGACGGCCCGGAGACCCATGTGTGGTTCCGCGGCCAGATCCCCCAGAACTCAATCGATACGGATTTCAAAGTTCCCAATCTGCCGCTCGTGATCAAGCTACTGGAGTTCTCCGACGAGGACGAAGTGGGATGGGCAGACATCGAATACCGCGCCACCAATGCGCGGACCGTTGTAGTCACCGCCTCGGATTCGAACGTCACGGTTGTTGACGGAGAGGTGCTGCGGGAGGAAAAGACACCCTGTGGCGACGTAATCTACTTCGGGCACTGGAATACGAGCACGACCTGTCAGTATGACGTGGCGACCACGGGATTCGGCGGCAGTACCGAGCCCCTGTCGCCGCCGACGGTCACCTGGACCGTGGGCACCGTCACTCTGCCGCCCGGCGGCGGCAGCATGCCCGTGCCATACGGCATGTCGGTCGTCACAGTGCTCTACGCGATCGACGTCGCGACCTCGTCGCTGACCCTTACTTCCCAGGCCGGGCAGCCCGTCAGTCTGCCGGTCGTGGCAACCGCGACCGAAGCAGGCGGCGGTGCGTCGGCCACGGGGGCCGCGAGCTTCGTCGCCCCCGGACACTTCGATGGGTACCGTCCCGACGACGTCATCAAACTCACGCGCTGCCTTCTCAGGCTCCTGCTGCAAAACAAGATCCCTATCCCCTGGCGCTTCGTGAAACCCACGCCTGACCCCCGCTTCGAAATCGACTCTCTTGCCTGGGCGGCACGGGCACTTGCGGCCATCGAAGCCTTCCGCCTAGATGAGGAACTGGCGAGTGTTCTCACCCACTTTGTCCATCTCCAGCTTCGAAAGTAGGCCTCGGGCATCCCGGACTCCGTAGTAGAAATCGTTCCGGTCACAGAGGGAATATCCCCTTCTGAAAAGCTACCTGACAGTCGCCGAGTTGATTTTTGTATAGCGCCTGCTCGGCCCTGCGTTCGTTCGATATTTGACTTGGCAAATGGGAGGAACCATGGCATCGAATCGTAAGCTCACGTCCGTCGCTCGGACCCTGGCCATGACGGCCTTGCTCGCAGGCGCGGCTCACGCCCAGGCTGATCCCGTCACCTTCGGCCAGACGGGACTGAACACCGCCATTCCGGACAACGATCCATCGGGAATCAGCTTTACGCTGACGGTCAGTGGGCTCGGTGCGGGGTCCAGCCTGAGCGAGGCCAGCGTGGGAGTCACCCATCCCTGGGTCGGTGACCTGATCTACACGTTGAGCCATGGCGGCACGACGGTGACCCTGATGTTCCGGCCCGGCTCGAAGGATCCCAACATCTTGACCGACAGTTCGAATCTCTCGTCGAGCCATCCGCTGCTTTTTTCCGCCGCCGGGCTGGCCGCTGCGACGACGGTCGGGGCTGGTTGCGTAGCCAACGAAACTGTGGGCGTCGACGCTGGCTGCTTGAATACAAGCTTCATTCCTGACGACGCCTTCTCTGCCTTTGACGGCATCGATCTCAACGGCGAATGGTTGCTGAACGTAGCGGATGTGATCACCCTCGACCGCGGCTCGCTCGACAACTGGGCCCTCACGTTCGACGACCAGCAACAGACCTTAACGGTGCCCGAGCCGGCAGGACTGGCCCTAGTTCTGCTCGCAGGCGTGTCTGCGTGGGTAGCGCGGCATCGGCGGGTGTCAGACCAGACCTGACGAAGGCAGCGCAGCAAGGTGAAACTGGGTGCGAGACGCGGCCCCAATGTCCGACGTTTCGGTGACGGGATTCGCGCCACGTTAGTGGTGTGATTCCGCCCAGGCGTAGGCATCGGTCGATGACTGCTGCGGGACGGGGAAGATACTGACTGCTTTCCCCAGGTCGAACACGCCTTGTCGACAAGCAGACGCCAGGTCCCAGGCAGCACTCCATCAAGATCGGTGTGCTCGAGATGACCCCATGCTTGCCCGTCCGCGGATAGCAGATTCCCTTGGATCACAAAGGACGTCTTGATTGCCGAGATTGGAGGTCCGTTGAAGAGGCCTACAAGGATGCCGGGCAGAATGCCATCTTGGAGAATTGCAGGCGCACGTACTTGCGCGTCCCATCCGCAAGGATCACTGGGATTCCGGGCCTCCCGTCTTCGCTGAGAATCTTCGCATCCAGTGTCAGCACACCCTGTTGCCTCGCACTTGAAGGACGACCGAGAACGTACTGGACGCGCAGGGTGGAGTCCAATTGACGACACCAGAACGCGCTTCGCTGTCGCCGGCAGTGGCCGGTAGGTGATCGGCACTCAGCTTGGGGCGTCATCGCTTCGTCCGTCAATGAGACGATGGCAAGGGCGTAAAGCTCGTCATGTGCAATTGCCTTGGCACGCGAATCTCCGTCTAATCCTCTGGCGGCGTGCCAAGCCAGAGGGAGATACGCATGGACGCTCACGGATTGATGTTGTCCTTGCGCATCGCACCTCGATGCAAAGCGCTGCGCGCGTTCGGCCCCCTTGTGCTCACGCTCACATTCGCTTGCTCGCTGAGCGGTGCGGCTCGATCCCAGGGGGTAGCGGACCGATATCTCGCAGCAGTTTCGAAGGCAGCTTCTGCTGCGGAAGGAGCTGCCTCAGCCGCGAACTCTGCTGCCAGTGCCAGCCTCAGTGCGTCGATCGAACTGAAGAACGCAGTCGCTCAAGCCAGACGTCCCGCTTCGGCGGGAGACGTCTCGATCTCACCAAAAACGGCCGTATCGGGACCCGCCCGGACTGCAAACGCGGTGACGGCCGCAGTGAAGGTGATTTCGGGCAATGCCTTGCCCTATGTCGGCGCGCTTGCGGCCGCCGGCGTCTTGGCTATGGCCATCGTCGAGTTCCTCAAGGCGGTCCTCTCTCTGCAGCTCATCTTTCAGCGAATGTCGCTCTGTCTGTGGGTGGGGATCCGTTGGACGGACGCGTTCAAGCGGCGAGATACGCCTGGGACAATCCTGCCCGAACTCCTGTACTTGGCGATCGGCGAGCGCAAGCATCTGAACGTCTTGTGCGGGCAGGACCTGCCGAAGATGATGGGCCAGATTCAAGCGGCGGCGCGCCTCGCGCTGGACTTCCCGGAGAAGTTTCCGAATTTATATGCCTTCCTCACCGACAGCGACATCAAGTCACTGGGCACGCGCGTGTCCGAGACGGATCGGGTCGCTCTCTATAACCACAAGGCGGCTCTACACGAACCGTCACAGCGTGCACCCGTGGATGTACCTGGCCCTGATGACGGGCAGGAACAAGAGCTTGCCTCCTTGACCCGTGCTGCAGATAACGGGCAAACACGAGCAACGCAGGCAGATGTGCTGAGTCCCGCTACGGCTGCGCAGACGCAAGCCCGCCTCGCGAACCTGGTGTCGCGCAAGCTCGACGGCTTCCAGTTGCGGGTTGCCTACTGGTGGTCCAGGTTCTGCCAGTTCCTCGCGATGGGAACGAGTGTTGTGATCTGCTGTGTAGCGCTGGGCATGGTCGCGTCGGCCAAGCCGGAACTCGACATCACCGTGGGCTGGCAATTGGTCATAGGTTTCCTTGGGGGCCTGCTTGCGCCGTTTGCCAAGGACTTCAGCCAGGCGCTGGCAAAGCTCGCTGCCAAGTGACATGGCTACCCGCTTCGTCGAGCTCAACTTCCGGGCGGACCCGGAGGGCGGAGACATCGACCCGCTCAAGCCGGTGGGGAGGCTGGACGAGCTCAGCCATGCTCAGCATCTGATCCTGCTGATCCACGGCTACAACAACACGGAGGACGAGGCCCGCGAGTCCTACAACGCATTCATGGGCCGCCAGGCCGCGCTCGTTCCCGATGGCATCGACTGGGCGTTCGGAGCAACCGTCGTCGGTGTACTGTGGCCCGGTGACGCGCGCTGGGGTATCGCGCGACCGGCTTTCTATCCATGGGCGCTACCCGTGGCCGATGCCATGGCCGGCTACCTTGCTGCGCTCGTTCGCGGTGTCGCCCAGAACGGCGTGGGGCTAGCGCTGGACGTCGTCGCCCACTCGCTCGGAAACCGCTTGCTCCTCGAGTTGCTACAGCAGTTGCGCGGCTCCGACGGTCTGACCATCCGGTCGGTGCTTCATATGGCGGCCGCGGTTCCCACGGATCGACTGGACACGGACGGCGACGAGCTACGTTTGGGCGTTCTCGCCGAGACCGCCCTCGGAAGGGCAACAAGTATCCATTCGGCGCGCGACTCCGTCCTGTCGATCTGGTTTCCGCTCGGTGAGACGATAGACGTGCGCACCGAAGGACTCTTGCCGACCGCCCTTGGTCACCAGACCTGGGGTGGCGGCGGGTTACTGAGCGGATTTCGTCAGCAAGCGCAGGATGACCTGCGACACCAAGACTACTGGAGCGGTCTGGACGCGGCCCTGGTCCACGAGGCACTGAACTCACCGGTCGCGATCGCGCGCAGCGTCTCGACGCGGACAACGGCACGGCGAGATACCGACTCGGTCGCTCCGGATGAGGCTCGAGCCACGCCCTCACGGGACACGGGTGAGTCCACCAACTGACGGGGTGAATCACGACCCGACCGGGGGCACTGAAACAGGCTGCTTAGGGCTGGGCCGCTCGATCCGAGCACGTATCGGCGGGCGGCGCGCAAGCGACGCAAGAAACGTGTCCACAGGATGGACCGCTCGATATGCGAGAGCTCTTCCCATGTTGGGCTTGCTCGCGATGACAATTCGATCCGATTTGGCGGTGTAGAGCCAGAGCGCATAGATCTGCCGGGAGGGAATAAATAGCAATCGAGCCCGCTCGCCGCCGACATGTGGCAACTCGTCCACGTACTGGATCGCGCGTTCGATTCTTCGAGCGTTGGGTGACGTGAATACCGCTTGCAGCGCACGGCCCGGGTGCCCGTCCTTCGCGTCAGCCGAGAGCGCGTACTGAACGGCGCGCCCGCGGCTGCGAATCTGATGATGCATCAAGCCGGTAGGCATGGCGATGGACTCTAAGCGCTGGCCCGGCGCAAGAGGGTCGAAGCTGAACAATGTCCACAGCTCGAAGTGTTCAGCCAAGCGCCGATGCCCGAGATCGGTAGGCGCCAGCTTCAGAGCCGGCTGATGACCGATCTGCGTGGCCAGGCGGGCAAGGTGCTCGGCGGGCAATACGAGAGCGGTCGTCACAGCGCATTTCCAATCGCATAAAACGTGTTGTCCCACGACGCCTGGCCGTTATAGCTCAGCAGGTAGTCGTAGCTGACCCATCCGGCGTCCTGCAAGGGATCCAGCAGTCGCCACATGTTGTTGGAAGCGTCATAGCCCGTCACGAGGGCGACATGACCCGTCTGGTCGACATACAACCAGTAGATCTCGACAGGACGACGACCGATGACGATCCATTGCTCCATCGATTGCGCCGACAGCGGCGCGCCAACACCGTTGGGCTGCGTCTTCCAGACGAGTCCCATGGCGGTCAGTGCGTCTCCGGGCCTTTCCTCGTCGTCAATCGCCGGATTCGGCCCGAGAACGATCGCCGCCGCTTCTTCGACGGTAGTCTGCGTCCCGTTGGCCGAGAGAATCATGGCGCCACATGCTGCCCAGCACCATGTGCTTGCCTGTGGCTGCCCCTGCCAATCGATCGGCAGGACCACGGCACTTGTAGCCGCAACCTCAGCCGCACTGGCGGTAGCTGCCACGTCAGCGGTTCTCGCCCGGGTGGTCGCCGTGACCCCAGGGGCCGCTGGGATTTCAGGACCATTGTGGTCGGCGAGCATGGCGGTGTGGGTTGTGGCTGCCTGGTCGAGGCGTTGGTCGTCCCGGCTGCATCACTGCGTCGTGACTACCGGATTCGCACTCTCCCGTGCACGCTTGCATAGCCCGATGCCTCCCTTTGCCGAGTTTCCTGGCGCGCTGCCATCAAAGAGCGTGACGGCGCAGACCTCTGTCAACACGCCAGACTTGTTGTACTCGAGCGAGTACAGACCAGGACCGAGCAGCGGCAGTTTGGGCGGCGGTGCGGCCCCCGCCTTGCCGTCGCCGCCCTTGGCGGCCCCTGCAGCGGCGGTCGCTGGACCCTTCTGGGCGGTCACCAGCGCCGCGACGGAACCAAGCACCTCGGACACCTTGCTGTCGGCCGAGCCCTGCAACGAGGTAAGCATCCAGCCATCGACGAGTGTCGGCTGCAGTGAGACCGTTCCTATCCCTGCGCTCACGGTGATGGCCATCGGGCGGCTCAGGTCCGGCAGGTAGACGAGCTTGACCTGGTATTGATTGAAGGAGTGCTGATAGCTGGCGTCAGTACTCGCAGACGCGGCCATGGTCGGGCTAGCCGACGACGAGTCTCCTCCCTTGTCACCACCGGAATCGTCTTTCGCTACAGGATTGGGCTTATCCGCAGCGGCGGGAGCTGGCGCGGGAGCGGGTGTGGCCGCGGGCTTGTTCTGCCCTTTTGCCGCGCCAGCGGGATGTTGCTGCGCAGGTGTCGCTGCCGGCTTGGGTGTTGGGTTTGCATCCGCTCCTGGTGGTGGCGCTACGTCGACCGGCTCCTTTGGTGTCTGCACCGCAGGTGCGCTGGCTGCATAGGGGACTTCCGTGACCAGCAGGTAGGGACGCGGCAGGTAGTAGCGCAGACCGGGCTGGCCTGAGGCGGTCAAGCCATCCGGACTCAGCTGTTGAACGGAAATTCCCGCACAACCGCCTAGCAGTCCGGTGCCCACGACGCAGACAAGTACGCTTCGCATAGCTCCTCCCCAAGCCAAACTGGCGCGCGATCAGTAGACGTCACGGCGATGCTGATTGCAACGTGAGGACCCAGCAAAACCGCGCTCACCATATCGGTTCGTCGTCGATCTTGAGGATGCTTGCGACGCAAGACTGAGAAGAGACGCAGCAATTCAGGGGACGGGCGGACGCGAATGGGGGCGAGCGACTCGTCAAGCTGCGGGGGACGATTGCCGAAAAGTGAGCTTGCATCAGTCATCGAAGGCATCGCTGATGGGCGCTAGGGAGTGCTAGGCATTGCTGCGAACTCCGTCGCGGGCCCTGTGGATGGAGTCCGCAATTGCCGCGCGGGCGGTTCGTGGGCCCTGAACGTCGAAGCTGTCGCATTTAGCGTTGCACCGGAAGGGCTTATGCCGCCGGCAGATTTAACTGGTCATCGCAACGGGAACCCATCGTTAAGCGATCACATCCCCCACATCTCCGATTCTGCGTTTTACTACCCATGGGCGGTAGTTCAAAAATACCGTGAATAGATGGTAAATTGCAAATACCATCTTTGAATGGTAAATTGCAACAATGGATTACCCGATCAAATTCAGCGCGCAGTTCAAGGAACAACTCCGCTCGCTACGGAAGGCCCGAGGCCTGAGCCAAGAAGAGCTAGGCATTCTTATCGGCGTGAACCAACGGCGCATTGCTGACATTGAATCCAACCCCGGCGCGGTCGGCTTTGACCAGATCATGAGGCTGCTGTCAGCACTGGGCACGGAACTCGTGATCCGTGACCACACCGTCGTCCCGATGTCCAAGGAAGTCAGCATTCCACGGTCGCGGAAAGCACAACCCGCCGAATTTGCGTCGCCATTGCCTGCGAGCGCACGGCACCTGCTGGCCACCCTCAGTGGAAAAGTAACTCAACCCGAGGCATATCTCTGGAGGGAGAAGGACGCAAGACTAGTAGCACCGCTTAGTACCGATCAGCAAGACGAACTGATCGAGCACCTGGCCCGTCAGATGATGGTGAACCCTGGCTCACTTGCTTCAAATCTCCAGCGACAACCGGCAACCGACGCTGAATCAAAGAATGCAGTCGTTCCGGTCCCAGAAATCCTGCAACAGTGGGCCACCGCGCTCGGAGTTTCGCCTATCGCGCTGGAGCGCGCAGTGAAGCTCACCCGCGACGAGCGCTATGCCCCCTCGGGTCTTGGCAG
>NZ_JAXCLA010000006.1:0-553188 GCF_034043675.1 Roseateles agri
AAACCCTTAACAACAATCAAGGATCTAAACTCTTTCTTGTCGCGCCGATCAGTGATCAGCACAGAAGCGAGATTATGACCTGTTTTTTAAAACACCGTCAAGCATTTCTTCAAAATTCTTTCGAACACCTCAAAAAGCCGTTCGATCAAACTAGAAACGCCGGTTAGCCATACCACTGCCAACCAAATCCCTACTCCCTTCACCGCACCCGCCGAGGCGGTTTGTGTGTAGCGAAGCCCTCTACTGTAGCACAGGAATTTTGAGGCGAGCAAGAGATCGGTAGATTTCTTCGGAAGGTCGCTCAGCCCTCTTCCCGGAAGACCGTCTGTCGCCGGCTGCGGATCTTCGGCAGCAGCACGAGAAGGAGGAGCAGCAGCGCGGCCATCAGCAAGCTCAGCGACAGGGGCCGGCTCACGAACACGCTCCATTCGCCATCGGCCAGTTGCAGCGCGCGTCGCAGGTTCTCTTCCATCATCGGCCCCAGTACAAAGCCCAGCAGCAGGGGTGCCGTCTGAGTGCGGAGTTTGTGGAAGACGTAGCCCATCAGCGCGGCGACGGCCATCAGGTAGACGGCGTGCTCACCGCCACCAAGGTAGACACCGAAGCAGCACAGCAGCAGCACGGGCACGGCAAAGCGCCGGTAGCTGATGGTCAACAGGCGATCCCACACGCCAGCGAGCGACAGGCCCACGGCCAGCAGCACGGCATTGCCGATCCAGATCGACGCGATGAGTCCCCAGAACAGACTCGGCTGGCCCGTCATCAGCAGCGGCCCGGCCTGCAGGCCTTTGATGGTCATGGCGGCGACCAACAGTGCGGTCGTCGCGCTCGCCGGAATCCCCAGTGTCAGCACCGGCAAGAGCGTCGTCTGGACCGCAGCGTGCCGGGCCGCTTCAGGCCCCATCGCGCCGGCCACGGGGCCGGCCGCCGCCCGTCTCTCCAGTCCATAGGCAGAAACAGCGGCCAGCACCGTGCTCGCACCCGGCAGCAATCCCACCATCGAACCGAGCAAGGTGCCACGAAGCACCGCCGTCCAGGCTTCGCGCAGGTCCGAGCGCGTCGGCCACTGACCCGCGACCTGCTCCGGCACGATCCGCTCGCGCCGCGCCTGCGCGGCCCGCCCCAGGTTGATGATCACTTCGCCCGCGGCGAACAGGCCGATCGCCAGCGGAATCACACCGAGGCCCTGCTGCAGCAGATCCGCCTGCGGTACCCGTCCGATCTGCGTCAACAGCAGACCCAGCACGGCCATCCCCAGCGATCCGACCAGCGATCCGCCAGCCAGCGCCGCGGAACCCACGAGACCCAGCACCATCAGGCTGAACACCTCGGCCGCACCGAAGCGGAAGGCCAGTTCGGTCAGCGGCGGCGCCAGCGCCACGATCAGCAGCAAGCCGCCACAAGCCGCGACGAAGCCCGCCACGGCCCCCAGCCGCAACATCGCCGCGCCCCGCCCCTGCCTTGTCAGCGCCTGCCCTTCCGCGGCCAGCGGCGAAACGCCGAATACCCCCGGCTCGGCCGGCTGCGTCATCAGCATCGCGGCCGCAGCACCGTAGCGCGCGCCGCAATGGACGCCCACCAGCAGCATCAGGGCCACACCCGCATCCAGCATCGGCACCAGGGGCAGCAATAGCGCCATCATCGTGACCGGCCGCAGACGATGCAGCACACCGGTCAGCAAGCCCAACAGGCTGCCCGCCACCGCCGCAAGCAATTGCGGCCAGGCGAACGCCACATGCAGGCCCAGCGAGAGCTTGTTCAGCAGATCCATGCGAATCCGCTCAGGAAGCCACGCCCGGCCAGACCGGCAGCGCCAGATGCAGCCCGTGGATCAGCACCGCCCACGCCAGCACCGTGGCCAGCACGGCAGCGAAAAGCACCCAGCGCCAGCGCTGCTCGCCAGTGGCCAGCACCCCGAGCGCGGTCACGACCGGCATCGTGCACACCAGCCCCAGCCGCGACATGCCATAGCCGAAGGCGCAGATCGCCACGGGCACCAGCAGCACCGGCCGCCATGCGATCTGGCTGACGGGCTCACCTCGCTCCGACTCGATGGCCAAGGACTTGAACAACACGAGCCCGCCCAGCAGCGCCAGCAACAGGCCCAAGGCAAACGGCAGCAGGCCCGGTCCGGGCGAGGCCGACGAGCCGAAGTCGTAGGCCGTCGCCGCCCAGGCAAACGCCAGGCCGATCAAGACGAACATCAGGCCGGACCAGAAGTCCCGCTGGCTCTTCAGCTTCATCGCGGAAGAGGACCTAGGCGTCCCAGGCCGGAGTGTTGCGCAAGATTTCTTCCAGCGTCGTCACCCCCTCGGCCACCTTCATCGCGCCCGCCAGCCGCAGCGGGCGCAGCCCCTCCTGGGTCGCCTGGCGACGCAGCGCCTCGAGGTCCGGCGTCGGCTGCAGATGCTTCTTGATCGACTCACCGACCGTCAGCAACTCGTACAGCCCGGCGCGGCCGCGGTAGCCGGTATTGCGGCATTCCAGGCAGCCGACCGGCTTGTAGGGCTTCACGCCGCCATTCATCCGCCAGTGCTTGACGACGTCGTTCAAGGTCTCGCGCGTGACGTTCGGGTCCGGCTGCTTGCACTGGTTGCACAGGGTGCGTACCAGCCGCTGCGCGAGCACGCCGATGACGGTCGCGCTGATCAGGTAGGACGGCACGCCCAGGTCCGTCAGCCGCGTGATCGCTGCGGCCGCGTCGTTCGTGTGCAGCGTGCTGAAGACCAGGTGACCGGTGAGCGAGGCCTGGATCGCCATCTCGGCCGTCTCCAGGTCGCGGATCTCGCCCACCATGATGATGTCCGGATCCTGCCGCATCAACGCACGCAGGCCCTCGGCGAAACCGAAATCCAGCGCGCTCTGCGCCTGCGTCTGGTTGAAGGCCGGCTCGATCATTTCGATCGGGTCCTCGATCGTGCAGACATTGACCTCATCGGTCGCCAGCCGCTTCAAGGTCGAGTAGAGCGTCGTCGTCTTGCCGCTGCCGGTCGGGCCGGTGACCAGGATGATGCCGTGCGCCTGCGTCACCAGCCGTTCCCAGCGCTCGCTGTCGTGGCTGGAGAAGCCCAGCATGCTGAGGTCCTTGACGGCGGTGTCCGGATCGAAGATCCGCATCACCATCTTCTCGCCGAAGGCGGTCGGCAGGGTCGAGAGCCGCATCTCCACCTCGTCCCCCGCCGGATTGCGCGTCTTGATGCGGCCGTCCAGCGGGCGGCGGCGTTCCACCACATCCATACGCCCCAGCAGCTTGATGCGCGAGATCATCGCGCTCATCACCGTATTCGGCAGTTGGTAGACCGTGTGCAGCACGCCGTCGATGCGGAAGCGGATCACGCTCATCTCGCGGCGCGGTTCCAGGTGGATGTCCGAGGCGCGCTGGTCGAACGCGTACTGCCACAGCCAGTCGACGACCTGCACGACGCCCTGGTCGTTCGCGTCGAGCTGCTTGTTGCTCTTGCCCAGCTCGACGAGTTGCTCGAAGCTCGCCACCTGCGTCGCCTCGCCAGCCTTGGCGGCGGCGCGCACGGACTTGGCCAGCGTGAAGAACTCGGTCGTGTAGCGCGCGATGTCCAGCGGGTTGGACACGACCAGCTTGATCGGTTTTCTGGTGTGCGCCTCGATCTGCGCGACCCAGGCCGTGTCGAAGGGCTCGGAGGTGGCGATCGTCACATCCGTCAGCCCGACCAGCACCGGCAGGCAGCGCTTGGCCTCGGCATAGCCCACCGACATCACGTCGGACACGCGACCCACATCCACCTTCAGCGGATCGATGCGCAGGAAGGCCAGGCCCGCACGCTTGGCCAGCCACTCGGACAGCGCGTCGACGTCCAGCGCCTTGCTCGTACCGAGGCGCACCAGGCCCGCGTGGCCCAGCCGCACCAGCGGATGCAGCGAGCTGTCACCGGCGGCGAAGCGCTGCTCGGTGCGCTGCGCCTGCGCCTCGTCGACGAGCCCGTCCTCGCGCAGCCAACGCAGCAGCAACCGCCATTCGAGCCGGCCTTCCGGCTTCGGAGCTGAAGGGGGAACGGCGGGCCGGGGGCTGACACTCATGTTCATGACTCGGCAGCGGGTTGCTGGTGGTGAAGCTGTTCGACGATGCTCAATGGCAGAGGCCGCACCAGCCGCAGCCATTTGCGAGCCGGCAAGCCGTACCCTCCGTACAGCGCTTCGATATTAGCCGCTCGGCGCTCCAGTTCGTCCCGCTCGGGAACCCGTACGCCGCGCGCCGCGACGACCACCGTGTTGCCCTCCTTCGTTGGTGCCAGGCTCCAGACCTGGTCGCTGCCGAAGACCCGCGCGATCCGCACGGCACTCCGTGCAAAGCTGGCGTTACGTCCGAACAGGTTCACCGTCATCAGGCCGCCGTCGGCCAGCAGCGCGCGGCAGCCGGCGTAGAAGGCTTCGTCGTCCAGCACCGGCGAGGCGGCCTCGTGGTCGTACAGGTCCACGTTCAGCACCTGCGCCTGCTGCGGCTCCGCGTTCGCCACCCATTCGGCCGCGTCGGCGTTGACCACCGTCAGCAGCCGGTCGTTCTCCGGCAGCTGGAACCAGGCGCGGCAGGCCGAGATCACGGTCGGGTTCAGCTCGATCGCCGTCGTCCGCATCCGCAACACCTTGTGACAGAAACGCGTGATCGCCGCAGCTCCCAACCCCAGCTGCACCGCGTGGCCTTCGTTCAGCTCGGCCGAGTCGCGCCACAGCATCCAGGCCATCATCCGCTGGATGTATTCGAGCTCCAGCTGCTGCGGCTTCCTGATCCGCATGGCGCCCTGCACCCAGATCGAATCGAGATGCAGGAAACGGATGCCGTCGTACTCGGACAGGGTGGCCGGTGCCCACTTCGGCTTGGCGGTCTTGGTCATGCTTGTTCTTCTTCAATCAGGGAAATCTGCCGCCAGGCTTCGAGCTTGGCGGCGTACGCCAGGGTGTAAGCCGGGCTCGATGAGGGCAAGGCGAGGATACGGTATCGGGCGGCGGCCTCGCCCAGTTGGCGCAGGCCGATCCGATGCGCGGTGCCGCCGTTGAAGGCGATCGTGCGCAGGCCGGGCAGGCCCGCGATCAAGGCGAGCAGATCGCTCGCGCGCGGGTCGCGGATATTGCTGTCCAGGCTGCCTTCGCGCTCGGTCTCGGTGATCACGTCCCACAGGCCCACGCGGTGCCGGTCCAGCAGCGCCAGGCGCGCCTCGTAGTCCGCCTCGGCCAGCGGCAGGCCCAGTGCCTCGCCGACCAGCCGCCAGAACTGGTTGCGCGGGTGGCCGTAGTAGCGCTGCGCCTGCAGCGAGGCCACGCCAGGGAAGCTGCCCAGCAAAAGCAGTCGTGTGCGTTCCGACACCTGGGGCGCCAGCCCTTGCAGCCGCACGATCGGCTTTGCGATGATGCGTCGCCCTGCGGGGCTGTTGTCGTCGTCTTCAATCACGGGGAATGGATTCAATCATGAACACAGAAGTCATCTGGACCTTTTTGAGCACGCAGGGCGTGGATTTCGGTCTGAAGGTGCTGGGGGCGGTGGTTGCCTGGGTCGTCGGGCGCTGGCTGATCGGCCTGGTGGTGCGCATGTTCACCGGCGCGCTGGAGCGCGGCAAGCGCATCGACGCCACGCTGGCCCAATACCTGCGCTCGATCCTGAGCGTCACCTTGACGATTGTGCTGGCGCTGGCGGTGCTGGGCATCTTCGGCGTGCAGACCACCTCTTTCGCCGCACTGCTGGCCGGCGCGGGCCTGGCGATCGGCACCGCCTGGGGCGGGCTGCTGGCGCACTTTGCCGCGGGCATCTTCATGCAGGTGCTGCGGCCGTTCAAGGTGGGCGACCTGGTCAGCGCCGGCGGTGTCACCGGCACCGTTCATGAGATCGGCCTGTTCGGCACGGTCATCATCAGCGGCGACAACGTGCAGAACACCATCGGCAACAACAAGATCTTCTCGGACACGATCCAGAACTTCTCGGCCCTGCCCCTGCGCCGCGTCGATTGCACGGCCAAGGTCGCCAACAGCGTCGATCCGCTGGACGCAATCGCGCGGCTGAAGGAAGCCGTCGCCAAGATCCCGAACGTCGCCACCGCGCCGGCACCCGACATCGAGATCATCGGCTTCACGCCCGAAGGGCCGCTGCTGTGCGTGCGGCCGTACACGCATACCGACAACTACTGGCAGGTCTACTTCGACACGCACAAGGCCGTGGTGGCCACCTTCGGCGCCGCCGGCTACCCGGTGCCAGAGACGCCGGTCGCGCCGCGCAACCGCTGAAGGACCGCCTCGGTATTGGCTCGCGTGATGCGGGCCGTCTCCTCGATCGACCAGCCGCGCAGCGCCGCCAGTTCCGCGCCGATGCGCGGCAGCTCGCCCGGCTCGTTGCGCGTCGTCGCGCCAGCCTCGCGCTCGGCGGCGGTCTTGTAGAGCCATTGCGGCGGTATCTCCGGCGCATCGGTCTCCAGCACGATCGCCTCGGCCGGCAGCTCGGCCGCCAGCCGGCGGATCTGCAGCGAGCGATCGAAGGTCAAGGTGCCGCCGAAGCCGAGCTTGAAGCCAAGTTCGATGAAGGCCTCGGCCTGCTGCCGGCTGCCGTTGAATGCATGGCCGATGCCGCCGGCCTTGAAGCCCGTGCGTCGCAGCCCGGCCAGCAGCTGGTCGGCGCTGCGGCGCACGTGGAGGATCACCGGCAGGCCGGCGCGCTTCGCCAGCTTCAACTGCTCGATGTAGAAATGCTGCTGCCGCGCCACGTCGAGGCCCTGCACGAAGAAGTCCAACCCGATCTCGCCGACCGCGACCAGGCGCGGATCGTCCGCATGCGCCGCAAGCTGCTTCTCGAGCACGGCCAGATCCTCGTCTCGCGCCTGCATCACATACAGCGGATGGATGCCCAGCGCGTACGTGAAGCCATGCCGATGCGCCAGCTCGCGCACCGCATCGAAATTGCCGGCGACCACCGCCGGAATCACGATCTGCGTGACGCCCGCCGCCCGCGCGCGGGCCACCACCGCATCCCGGTCCGCGTCGAACTCCGCGGCGTCGAGGTGGCAGTGGCTATCGGAAAACGACGGTGCGGTTGCCATTCATCAGCACCCGGTGCTCGGCATGCCACTGGATCGCGCGGGCCAGGGTCACGCACTCCACATCACGGCCGATCGCCGTGAGCTGCTCCGCCGTCAGGCTGTGGTCGATGCGGGCGATCTCCTGCTCGATGATCGGACCCTCGTCCAGGTCCGAGGTCACGTAGTGTGCGGTCGCGCCGATCAGCTTGACGCCGCGGTCATAGGCCTGGTGATAGGGCCGCGCGCCCTTGAAGCTGGGCAGGAAGCTGTGGTGAATGTTGATCGCCCGGCCGCTCAGGTAGCGGCACAGCTCCGGCGACAGGATCTGCATGTAGCGCGCCAGGACGACCAGCTCGATCCGGTTCTCCTCGATCACCTCGATCAGCTTGCGCTCCTGCGCCGCCTTCTGCTCCGGCGTCGACTGCAGCAGCGGGAAGTGATGGAAGGGAATGTCGTGCGAGGCGGCCAGTTGGTAGAAGTCGCGGTGGTTGCTGACGATGGCCGGGATCTCGATCGGCAGGTGGCCGGTCTGCACGCGGAACAGCAGGTCGTTCAGGCAGTGGCCCAGCTTGGAGACCAGCAGCAGCACACGCGTCTTGTGCGCGCCGGCCACCAGTTCCCAGTCCATCTGCATCTGCGCCGCCAGCGGCTCGAAGGCGCCGCGCATCTCGGCGAGCTCGGCGCTGGCCTCGAACTCGATGCGCATGAAAAAGCGCCGGTGATCCGGATCGCCGTGCTGGGCCGAGGTCAGGATGTTGCCGCCCTGCTCCAGCAGGAAGCCGGTGACGGCGTGGACGATGCCGGCCCGGTCGGGGCAGCTGAGCTTGAGGATGAAACGGGAAGTCATCGAAGAATTCTTCAGATCAAGTTTGTACGTGTCCGCCGACCAGGCTGAAACGCGTGCCGCACTGGGCCGCCAGCGCCTGGTCGTGGGTGACCATCACGAAGGCCGTGCCCAGCTCCTGCGCCGTCTGCAGCATCAGCTCGAACACCGCCTGGGCGGTGCTGCGGTCCAGGTTGCCGGTGGGTTCGTCGGCCAGCACGCAGGCCGGGCGGCACACCAGCGCGCGGGCGATCGCGACGCGCTGGCGCTCGCCGCCAGACAGTTCTGCCGGCCGGTGCTTCACGCGCGCGCCCAGGCCCACGCGGGCCAGCATCGCCGCCGCCTGCTCGCGCGCCTGCTCCTGCGGCATGCGCCGCACGCGCAGCGGCATCGCCACGTTGTCCAGCGCGCTGAACTCGGGCAGCAGGTGGTGGAACTGATAGACGAAGCCGAGGTGCTCGTTGCGCCAGGCGCCCAATGCGCTCTCGCTCATGCCATCGAGTCGCCGGCCCATCAGCGTGACGCTGCCGCTGGTCGGCTTGTCCAGCCCGCCCAGCAGGTGCAGCAAGGTGGACTTGCCCGAACCGGATGCGCCGACGATCGCCAGCGTCTGGCCGCGGCCCACCGCGACGTCCACGCCGCTGAGCACCTGCACGTCCAGCTCGCCTTCCTTGAAGCGCCGCGTCAGCGCCTCGCCCTTCAGCACGAGCTCATTCATAACGCAGCGCTTCAGCGGGTTGGACGCGGCTGGCGCGCCAGCTCGGGTAGACGGTCGCGACGAAGGCGAGGATCAGCGAGATCACGGTGATGGGGATCACATCGCCGCTCTGCGGATCGCTGGGCATGTGGTTGATCAGGTAGACGCTGGCCGGCAGGAAGCTGGCGTGCAGCAGATGTTCGATGAAGGGCACGATCACGTCGATGTTGAAGGCCACCAGCAGGCCGAAGCCCACGCCGGCGAAGGTGCCGATGACGCCCGAGGCGGCGCCCTGGACCATGAAGATGCCCATGATCGAGCGCGGCGTGGCGCCGAGCGTGCGCAGGATGGCGATGTCGGCTTGCTTGTCGGTCACCGTCATCACCAGCGTGGAGACCAGGTTGAACGCGGCCACCGCAACGATCAGGGTCAGGATGATGCCCATCATCCGCTTCTCGACCTGCACCGCGTCGAACCAGTTCGCGTTGGTGCGGGTCCAGTCGCGAACGAAGATCTCCGGCCCCATCGACTGCGCCAGCTGTGCGGCCACCTCGCGGGCGGCGTTCACGTCCTTCAGCTTCAGCTGCACGCCGGTCGGGCCGGTGGTGCGGAAGAGCTTGCTCGCGTCCGTGATGTCGATCAGCGCCAGGCCGCTGTCGTACTCGTAGTGGCCGGCGGAGAAGGTGCCGACGACGGTGAACTGCTTCAGCCGCGGCGACACCCCGGCAGGTGTGACGTCGCCATTGGGCGCCACAAGGGTGATCTTGTCGCCCTCGCGCACGCCCAGCGAGCGCGCCAGCTCGATGCCCAGCACGATGCCCCAGCTGCCGGGCTGCAGCTTGGTCAGCACGCCGTCCTTCAGCTGCGCGGCCAGCGGCGTCACGGTCGCCTCGTCGGCCGGCGAGATGCCGCGGATGATCGCGCCGCGCATCTCGTCGCCGCGCGCGATCAGCGCCTGTGCCGCGACGAAGGGCGCGGCGCCGAGCACGGCCGGGTTCTCGCGCGCCTTGGCGGCGGTGGCATGCCAGTCCGGCAGGCCCTGACCGTCGTAGGACATCAGCTCCACGTGGGCGACGACCGACAGCATGCGATCACGCACCTCGCGCTGGAAGCCGTTCATCACCGACAGCACGATGATCAGCGCCGCCACACCCAGCGCGATGCCCAGCACCGAGACGCCGGAGATGAAGGAGATGAAACGATTGCGGCGCCCGCCGCGGCCGGCCCGCGTGTAGCGCCAGCCGATCTGCAATTCATAGGGCCAGTTCATGCGCTTCAGTGTGCCTCATCCCAGTTCGCACCCACGCCCACCTCCGCCAGCAGCGGCACCTTCAGCTGGGCGACGCCGGCCATCAGGCGCGGCACCTCGGCCTTGACCCAGTCCAGCTCGGCCTCGGGTACTTCGAAGACCAGTTCGTCGTGCACCTGCATGATGATGCGGGTCGCTTTGCCCTGCGCGTCCAGCGCCTGCTGCACGGCGATCATCGCCAGCTTGATCAGGTCGGAGGCCGTGCCCTGCATCGGCGCGTTGATCGCCTGGCGCTCGGCACCGGCCTTGCGCGGGCCGTTGCCGCCGTTGATCTCGGGCAGCCAGATGCGGCGGCCGAACAGGGTCTCCACATAGCCGTTCTCGCGGGCGAAGACCTTGGTACGTTCCATATAGTCGCGCACGCCGGCAAAGCGGGTGAAGTAGCGGTCGATGTAGTCCTTGGCCGCCTTCTGCTCGATGCCCAGGCTGGAGGCCAGGCCGAAGGCGCCCATGCCGTAGATCAGGCCGAAGTTGATCGTCTTCGCATAACGGCGATGTTCGGCGGACACCTCGGCCAGCGGCACGTTGAACACCTCGCTGGCGGTGGCGCGGTGGATGTCCAGGTTCTCGCCGAAAGCCTTCAGCATGCCCGGGTCCTCGCTGATGTGGGCCATCAGCCGCAGCTCGATCTGCGAGTAGTCGGCGCTGACGAGCGTGAAGCCGGCCGGCGCGACGAAGGCCTCGCGCACGCGCCGGCCCTCGGCCGTGCGGATCGGGATGTTCTGCAGGTTCGGGTCGTTGCTGGACAGGCGGCCGGTCACCGCCACCGCCTGGGCGTAGTTGGTGTGCACGCGGCCGGTGGCCTTGTTGACCTGCAACGGCAGCTTGTCGGTGTAGGTGCTCTTGAGCTTGGCCAGGCCGCGGTGCTCCAGGATCTTGGCCGGCAGCGGAAAGTCCTCGGCCAGCTTGGCGAGCACTTCCTCGTCGGTCGAGCGGGCGCCGGTGGCGGTCTTCTTGATCGTCGGCAGGCCCAGCTTGTCGAACAGGATCTCGCCGAGCTGCTTGGGGCTGCCCATATTGAAGGGCTGGCCGGCGATCGCGTAGGCCTCCTGTTCGATCGCGACCAGGCGCTGCGCCAGCTCATGGCTTTGCGCCTGCAGCAGCGCTCCGTCGATCAGCACGCCGTTGCGCTCGATGCGCGCCAGCAGGTCGCTGACCGGCATCTCGACGTCGCGGTAGATCTTCAGCAAGCCCGGAGCCGCCTCGATCTTCGGCCACAGGATCTGGTGGACCTGCAGGCACATGTCCGAATCCTCGGCCGAGTAGTGCGAGGCCTTCTCCACGTCCACCTGCGCGAACGGGATCTGGTGCGCGCCCTTGCCGCAGAGGTCTTCGTAGCTGACGCCGGCGCGGCCGAGGTTGCGCTCGCCCAGAGCGCCGAGGCCATGGTTCTTGGAGGAATCCAGCACGTAGCTCTGCAGCATCGTGTCGTGCTGGATGCCGCGCAGCGCGATGCCGTGGTTGGCGAACACGTGGGTGTCGTACTTCAGGTTCTGGCCAAGCTTGGGCTTGCTGGCGTCCTCCAGCCAGGGCTTCAGCTTGGCCAGCACCTCGTCGATCGGCAATTGCTCCGGCGCGTCCGGCCCGTTGTGGCGCAGCGGAATGTAGGCGGCCTCGCCGGCCTGTACCGAGAAGGAGATGCCGACGATCTGCGCCAGCATCGGTTCCAGCGAGTCGGTCTCGGTGTCCAGCGCGCTCAGCTCGGACTGCTGCAGCCGATCCAGCCAGACGTCGAAGTGCTCCCACGTGAGGATGGTGTCGTAGCGGCGTTCGACGTCGACGGCCTCCGGCACCGGCGCATCGGTGAACATGTCCTCGTTGACGGGCTCGGGTGCCTTGACGCTCAGTTCCTTCAGCCAGGTCTTGAAGCCATAGCGGGCGTAGAAGTCGCGCAGGCCGTCGGTGTCCACGGCCTTCAGCGCCAGCGCGTCCAGCGCGGGCCAGGCTTCGATGTGGCCGGCCAGGTCGCAGTCGCAGCGAATCGTCACCAGCTTGCGGCCCATCGGCAGCCAGTCGAGCGCCTTGCGCAGGTTCTCGCCGGCCACGCCCTTGACCTTGTCGGCGTTGGCGATCACGCCGTCCAGCGAGCCGTGTTCGGCGATCCACTTGGCGGCCGTCTTCGGGCCGACCTTCTCGACGCCCGGCACGTTGTCGACCGTGTCGCCCATCAAGGTCAGGTAGTCGATGATGCGGTCCGGCGGCACGCCGAACTTGGCGGTGACGCCGGCGATGTCCAGCGTCTCGTTGCTCATCGTGTTCATCAGGGTGACGTCTTCGGTCACCAGCTGCGCCATGTCCTTGTCGCCGGTCGAGACGACGACCTGGTGGCCGGCCTGGGCGGCCACGCGCGCCAAGGTGCCGATCGCGTCATCGGCCTCGATGCCGGGCACCTCCAGGATCGGCCAGCCCAGCAGGCGCACCACCTCGTGGATCGGCTCGATCTGCTCGCGCAGCGCGTCGGGCATCGGCGCGCGCTGGGCCTTGTATTCCGGATACCAGTCGTCGCGGAAGGTCTTGCCCTTGGCGTCGAACACGCACACGGCGTGGGCGGCGCCCACCTGCTCGCGCAGCTTCTTCATCATCGCCACCATGCCGTGCAGCGCGCCGGTGGGCACGCCCTCGGGGCCGCGCAGGTCGGGCAGCGCGTGATAGGCGCGGTAGAGATAGCTGGAACCGTCGACCAGCAGCAGGATGGGTTTCTTCTCGCTCATGCGGCGCATTGTCCATGCAGCCGCGCCATAGAATGGCGGGATCATGCCGCGTACCACCCTCCTCCTCGCCGCCCTGCTGTTCACCGGCGTCGCCCATGCGGCCGACGACAAGCGGGCCGACACGCCGCCCGTCAAGCCCGGCTGGACCGTGCTCCCCGACCAGGTGGATTCAGCCGATGTCGAGCCCAAGGTCGAGGACTCGGTGATCGAGGACGAGCACACGCGCATCGAGCAGCTGCGCGTGCGCGGCCAGACCCAACGGGTCAAGGTTCACAAGAAGAACGGCCCGATCCCGGTTCCGGACTACGAGATCGTGATGGGCAATGCGAGCTACGACTGGACCTTCGAGGCCGGCGGCACGCGCTTCAGCATCGGCCGCAGCGTCTGGCGCGTGCTCGATTTCTGACCCGACCTCCAAACTTCCCGCGGGCCCGCCGCCTGCCCCTCGCCATCCATGGCTGTATTCACTGAAGTCTTGCCCGCGCAGGCGCAAGCCCTGCTCGACCACCTGGGCCTGGGCCAGCTCCAGCACCTGCGCGGTATCAGCGCCGGCATCGAGAACACCAATTACTTCGTCACCAGCGCCACGCCGCGCTACGGCGGCGAGTTCGTGCTGACGGTGTTCGAGCGGCTCAGCTTCGAGCAGTTGCCGTTCTACCTGCACCTGATGAAGCACCTGGCCTCGCACGGCGTACCGGTGCCGGACCCGCAGGCCGACGAAACGGGCGAGATCCTGTTCACCGTGGCCGGCAAGCCGGCGGCGCTGGTCAACAAGCTGCGCGGCGGCCACCAGTTGGCGCCCGACGTCTTCCACTGCGAGCAGGTCGGCACCCGGCTGGCGCAGATGCACCTGGCCGGCCAGGACTTCCCGCTGCACCAGCCCAACCTGCGCGGCCTGGCCTGGTGGACCGAGACCGTTCCCACGGTGCTGCCCTACATGGACGCCGCGCCCGCCGAGCTGCTGAAGAGCGAGCTCGCCTGGCAGCAGCAACTGGCCGTTTCGCAGACCTATGCCGAGCTGCCGCGCGGTCCGATCCACGCCGACCTGTTCCGTGACAACGTGATGTTCGAAGGCCTGCCCGGCCGTGAGCAGCTGAGCGGCTTCTTCGACTTCTACTTCGGCTGCGTGGACACCTGGCTGTTCGACCTCTGCGTCTGCCTGAACGACTGGTGCATCGACCTGGCCAGCGGCCGGCTGGACGAGCAGCGCGCCGCTGCCTTCGTGCGCAGTTATGAATCGGTGCGGCCGCTGAGCGGCGCCGAGCACCGGCTGCTGCCGGCGCTGCTGCGCGCCGCCGCGCTGCGCTTCTGGATCTCGCGCCTGTGGGATTTCCACCTGCCGCGCGACGCCTCGATGCTGAAGCCGCACGACCCGACCCACTTCGAGCGCGTGCTGCGCGAACGCATCGCCCGGCCCTGGCACGCGCTGGCGAGCTGAAGTTCCTTTCTCCATGAGCAGTCCGCAACAACCTTCCTCGCCGTCCGGCAGCACGATGCTGCTGCACCTGCAGACCGTCCCTGCGCGCAACGGCGTGCTGTGGATCCGCCACGGCTTCGAGATCTTCCGCCGCCGCCCGCTGGCGCTGACGGGCCTGCTGAGCCTGTTCCTGTTCCTCGCCTTCGTGGTGCTGAGCATTCCGGTGCTGGGCGTGGTGGCGCTGCTGATGTCGCTGCCGATGCTGTCGCTGGGCTTCATGCTGGCGACGCACCTGGTGCTGCAGAACCGCACGCCCACAGCGGGCGTCTACCTGATGCCGCTGAAGCTGACCGCGCAGCGGCGCCGCTCGCAACTGATGCTCTGCGCCGCCTACGCGGCCGCCACCTTCGCCGTGGCGCTGCTCGCCCAGTGGGTGGACGGCGGCAGCCTGGAAGCGCTGGAGCAACTGGCCGCCAGCGGCGCGTCGCCCGACCAGATGGCCAGCGCCGCCTCCGACTCGCGCCTCTTCCTCGGTGCGCTGACGCGGCTGGGGCTGGCGGCCCTGGTTTCCGTACCCTTCTGGCATGCACCGGCGCTGATCCACTGGGGCGGCCAGGGCGTGATGCAGGCACTGTTCTCCAGCACCCTGGGCGTCTGGCGCAACAAGGGCGCCTTCGCGGTCAACGGCCTGCTGTGGGCCGCGCTGATGATGGCCATGGGCATGGTCTGCAGCATCCTGGCCGTCGTGCTGGGGCTGACCGAGCAGACGCTGCCGCTGCTGGCGGTACCGCTGGTGCTGCTGGCCTCCACCGTGTTCTACAGCTCGCTGTACTTCACCTTCGTGGACTGTTTCCTGTTCGCCGCGCCGAAAGATCTGCCAGAGCCGGCCGAGCTGCCACGACAAGACTGACCAAAACCTGACTTCTGTCATCGGGCGGCCATACAAGCTGCCTAGAGTGCCTGTGTTTACAACCGCTTTACACAGGCTACATGACCCAACAGCAGAACCCTAGCCGCCGCCAGGCCCTCAAGTTCCTCGGCCTCCCGTTCGCATTGCCGCTCGGCGGCGTCGGTGCCGCAACCCTCAGCGGCTGCTTCGGCGGTGGTGGCGACGACGCCACCTACGTCTCCTCCAGCTTCAGCGCGATGGCAGCGCCCGCGCTCAGCAACGCCGCCGCGATGGCCACCACGACCGTCGCCTCCTCGCTGGATGTCAAGATGAGCGACGGCA
The DNA here is from genome assembly GCF_034043675.1 of Roseateles agri. Classification (NCBI taxonomy): domain Bacteria; kingdom Pseudomonadati; phylum Pseudomonadota; class Betaproteobacteria; order Burkholderiales; family Sphaerotilaceae; genus Roseateles; species Roseateles agri. Next base: position 15,220 of record NZ_JAXCLA010000006.1, read on the forward strand.
GCACCGTCCACTACGCGCTGGCCTACCAGCCCTTCTTCATGACCGGCGACATGGTGCCGGACGGCAAGGGCGGCACGATCCTGGCCGGCGGTTACGTCGACATCAACAACAAGCCGATCACGGACGCCTCGGTGGCCGGCAAGGAACGCCAGTTCTTCTCCGACTCGCCGGACGGCACCTCGCTGCTGAGCGTGGCCAACCCGACCGTGACCGGCATCAAGGGCAAGGCGGTGTTTGCCGTCGTCCAGTTCGAGTACACGACGCGCGACCAGGCCGGCAACGACACCTACGGCAAGCTGCCCTCGCCGATCGCCGTGCTGACGCTCGACCAGGACCAGACCACCGGCAAGCTGAGCCTGGTCAAGTATCACAACGTCGACACCTCGGCCGCCCACGGCCTGTGGATCACCTGCGGCGCGAGCCTCTCGCCCTGGGGCACGCACCTGTCCAGCGAAGAGTACGAGCCGGACGCGTTCGCCATCGCCAGCAACGCCCAGTTCAAGGCCTACAGCAAGAACGTGTTCGGCGACGAGACCAAGGCCAACCCGTACCACTACGGCCATCTGCCCGAAGTGACGGTCAACCCCGATGGCACGGGCACGCTGAAGAAGCACTACTGCATGGGCCGGATCTCGCACGAGCTGATCCAGGTCATGCCCGACAAGCGCACCGCACTGATGGGCGACGACTACACGAACGGCGGCCTGTTCATGTTCGTCGCCGACAAGGAAGCCGACCTGTCGGCCGGCACCTTGTACGTCGCCAAGTACGGCACCGGCTTCTCGCTGGACCCGGCCGCCGCCGGCGCCTCGATCACCTGGATCAACCTCGGCCACGCCACCAGCGCCGAGATCGAGCAACTGGCCAACACGTTGAAGCCCACCGACATCATGACCGTGGCGACGACCGACCCGGCCGACGCGACCTTCACCAAGATGTTCCTCGACGGCAAGGCCTCCTGGGGCAAGCTGAAGCCCGGCATGGAAAAGGCTGCCGCCTTCCTGGAGACGCACCGCTACGCCAACCTGATGGGCGCCAGCATGAGCTTCACGAAGCTGGAAGGCACGACCGTCAACGCCAAGGACAAGATCGCCTACTCCGCGCTGCAGAACATCCAGACCTCGATGGTCAAGGGCAATGCCGCCTGGGTGGAAAGCAAGAACGTCACCGTCGACAAGGCCCTGATCGCCGGCGGCGTGATGGCCCACACACTGGCCGGCGGCCAGAAGGACACGGCCGGTGCCGCGATCAACAGCGAATGGGTGCCGACCGTCACCAAGGCGCTGCTGATGGGCGAGGACATCGCCGCCGACGCGCTGGGCAATCTGTCCAACCCGGACAAGATCGGCAACCCGGACAACCTGAAGTTCTCCGAGACGCTGCGCACGCTGTTCATCGGCGAAGACAGCAGCACGCACGTCAACAACTTCGTCTGGGCCTACAACGTCGATTCGAAGACGCTGACCCGCCTGGTCTCGATGCCCGCCGGCGCCGAGGCGACCGGTCTGTCAGTCGTCGACGACCTGAACGGCTGGACCTACATCACCACCAACTTCCAGCACCCGGGCGACTGGGGCAGCCTGCACGGCAAGGTGCAGAGCACGCTGGATCCGCTGGTTCGCGCCAACTACAAGGACCGCTTCGGGGCCGCCGTCGGCTACCTGACCGGTGACGTGAAGGCCATGAAACTGAACCAATAACAATAACGTTCCAAGCCCTGCCAGGCTCTTTAAGGCCGTGCCGCGCAAGCGGCACGGCCATTTACTTTGGCCATTCACTTTTGAGGATGCGCCGAGCGACTCTGCACCCTACATTGCCCGGTCCGACCGCAATGAAGGAGCCGCGATGCAGATCCGCCCATGGCCCGCTTTGCTCCTCGCGCTGGCAGGCCTGCTGCCGCTGCGCCCTGCCGCATCGGCCGAGCCCGGCCGCCTGCCGGACAACGCGATCCCGGAGCACTACACGATCCGCGTCACGCCCGACACGGCGCGGATGACGCTGCAAGGCGAGGCGCGCATCCGCGTGCGTCTGAAGGCACCGGCCCGCGAGATCGTGCTCAACGCGACCGATCTGGACATCCGCCGCGCCGCGCTCGACGGCCGACCGGCCCACATCGCCCTGGACGCTCGCACCGAGACCTTGACGCTGGGCTTCGCGAAGCCGGTCAGCGCCGGCCTGCACACCTTGCGCATCGACTACCGCGGCAAGATCCTGCGCACGCCCAGCGGCGTCTTCGTGCTCGAATACCGCGACCCGGACGGCCGCGCCCGCCAGATGCTCACCACCCAGTTCGAGCCCGGCGATGCGCGACGCTTCGCACCGCTGTGGGACGAGCCGGCGCGCAAGGCCCGCTTCGATATCGAGCTGGTGATTCCAGCAGGTCAGGTCGCCGTCTCCAACATGCCTTTGCGCTCCAAGAGCCCGCAGCCGGGCGGCCGGCAACTGCTGCGCTTCCAGACGACGCCGCGCATGTCCAGCTACCTGCTGCACCTGTCGGTCGGCGATCTGGAGCGCTTGTCGCGGGTGGTCGACGGTGTGGACATCGGCGTCGTCACGCGGCGCGGCTTCAAGGCGCAGGGCGAACTGGCGCTGCAGGCCGCCGCCGACGTGTTGCGCTACTACAAGGACTATTTCGGCCAGCCCTACCCGCTGCCCAAGCTGGACCTGATCGCCGCGCCGGGCACCAGCCAGACCTTCGGTGCGATGGAGAACTGGGGCGCGATCCTGTTCTTCGAGAGCGTGCTGCTGTTCGACCCGGAGCGCTCGTCCGAGTCCTACCGGCGGCTGATCTTCAGGCTGGTGGCCCACGAAGTCGCGCACCAGTGGTTCGGCAACCTCGTGACGATGCAGTGGTGGGACGACCTGTGGCTCAACGAAGCCTTCGCCACCTGGATGCAGAGCAAGGTCACGTCCGTCCTCCACCCGCAGTGGCAACCGCAGCTCGACGTCGCGCTGACGATCCGCGAGCGGGCACTGCAGAGCGATGCCGGTGCTGCGACCCATCCGATCATCCAGCCGGTGCCGGACGTGCGTGCCGCGGACCAGGCCTTCGACAGCATCGCCTACAACAAGGGCGCCAGCGTCATCCAGATGATCGAGGCGCTGGCCGGGCCCGAAGACTTCCGCGCCGGCCTGCAGCGCTACATGCGCGAGCACGCCTACGGCAACGCGGTCACCGATGACCTGTGGAGCGCGCTGGCCGCGGCCAGCGGCGCCGACATCGCCCGCGTGGCCCACGACTTCACCCTGCAGCCGGGAGTGCCGCTGCTGCATCTCGAAAGCTCGGCCTGCCAGGACGGTGCGACGGCGCTGACGCTGAGCGTCGGCCGGTTCGAGACCGGGCCGAAGGCGCCGCAGGCGCTCGGATGGACGCTGCCGGCCATGCTGCAGATCGGTAACGGCGGCCCGGTGCAGCCGCTGTTGCTCGCGCCGAATCTCCCGGCCTCACCACGGTTCGCCGGCTGCGGCGCCGCGCTCGCCAATGCCGGCGGCAGCGGCTACTACCGCAGCGCCTACGGACCGCAGGCCGCGCAAGCGTTGGTATCCAACTTCGCCACCCTGCCGGCGCTGGACCAGATGGTGCTGCTGTCCGATGCCTGGGCGCTGGCCCAGAACGGCGATGCCCCGCCCGGCGACTGGTTCGGGCTCGCGGCGCGGCTACCGCCGGACGCCGAGCCCGCGTTGTTGCGCCAGCTCGCGCAGACCCTCACCACGATCGACTGGCTCTACCGCGGGCAGCCCGAGCAGCAGGCCCTGTTCCGCAGCTTTGCGCGCAGCCGGCTGCAGCCTGCCTTCGCGCGCATCGGCTGGTTGCCCGCGGCCGGCGAGGATGCCAACATGGCGGTGCTGCGCGAGACGCTGATCGAGGCGCTGGGGCGCTTCGACGATCCTGCCGTCATCGCCGAGGCCCGCGCACGCTACGAGCGCGCGGCGTCCGACCCCGCGGCACTGCCCGCCGCCATTGCCGAGGCGGCGCTGACCTTGGTGGCGATCCATGCCGATGCGGCGACATGGGAGCGGCTCGCCGCCCGGGCCGCCGCGAGCAGCTCGGACCTGCAGAAGCGCCAGCACTACGGGGCACTGGGCGGCGCACGCGACCCGGCGCTGGCCCATCGCGCGCTGGATGCCGCGCTGGCGGGCGAGGCCGGCCCGGTCTACGGGATCGAGCTGATCAGCTCGGTCGCCGAGGCCCATCCCGAGCTGGCCTTCCGTTTCGCACTGGAGCACGAGGCCGCGATCCAGGCCGGCGTCGAGAGCCAGGCGCAGTGGAGCTTCATCCCGGGCCTGGCCCGGATGTCGGCCGACGCGGCCACGGCCGCGGCGCTGCGCGACTACATCGACCAGCGCATTCCCGCCACGCTGCGCGCCACCGCGCAGCGTGCGCTCGCGGCGATCGAATCCCGCCGCCGCGTCAGTGAACAGCAACTGCCGGCGATGAGCGACTGGCTGCATCACTGGCAGGGCGGCTGAGCGCGCTCAGTCGATCGGCGTCAGCTTGGCCACCGACAAGGCCAGCCACTTCATGCCGTGGCGGCCGAAGTTCACTTGCGCGCGGGCGTCCGCGCCGCTGCCTTCCAAGGTCACCAGCACGCCCTCGCCGAACTTGGTGTGGAACACGCCCTTGCCGACTCGCAGGCCGCCGTGTTCCTCGGCCACCTTCTTCTTCATCGAGGCCGGCACCGGCGGTTCGGCATAGCTCGGGCGTTCGACGCGCCCGGCACCGACCATCGACTTCAGCCCCGAACCGCGCTGCCAGGCATCCTGGTACTCGCGCGCAAAGCCCGAGCCAAAGCCCTGGTTGCGCGGGCTCAGCCATTTCAGTGCGGCTTCCGGCAGCTCGTCGAAGAAGCGACTCTTGACGTTGTAGCGGGTCTGGCCGTGCAGCATGCGCGTCTGGCTGAAGCACAGGTAGAGGCGCTGGCGCGCGCGCGTGATCGCCACGTACATCAGCCGGCGCTCTTCTTCCAGCCCATCGCCATCGGACAGCGAGTTCTCGTGCGGGAACAGACCCTCTTCCAGGCCGGTGATGAAGACCGCATCGAACTCCAGGCCCTTGGCCGAGTGGACCGTCATCAGCTGCACCGCGTCCTGGCCGGCCTGGGCCTGGTTGTCGCCGGCCTCCAGCGAAGCGTGGGTGAGGAAGGCCGCCAGCGGCGACATGATCTCGCCCGTCTCGGCATCGGGCGTGGCCACCTGTGCCGGCGCCACCGCATGGGGCAGGCCCTCGGAGATCGCGCCCGGCGCCAGCTCGTCCACCGGCAGCGCCACGGCATCCTTGCCGAAGCCCTCCTGCGTGACGAAAGCCTCGGCGGCATTGATCAGTTCGCCGAGGTTCTCCAGGCGCTCGGCGCCGTCCTTGTCGTTGCGATAGAACTCGTTGAGGCCCGAGATCTCCAGCATCTGCTCGAGGATCTCGCGGAGCGTGTGGCCGACGGTCAGGTTGCGCGTCGAATCGACCAGGTCGTTGAAGGCCTTCAGGTTGCTGCCGGCCTTGCCCGCCACCGCGCTGACGCTCTGGTACAGACTGCGGCCCGAGGCGCGCGCGGCGTCCTGCAGCAGCTCGATCGCGCGCGCGCCGATGCCGCGCGCCGGGAAGTTGACGACGCGCAGGAAGCTCGTGTCGTCGTTCGGGTTCTCCAACAGGCGCAGGTAGGCCAGCGCATGCTTCACCTCGGCCCGCTCGAAGAAGCGCAGGCCACCGTAGACGCGGTACGGGATGCCGGCATTGAACAGCGCCGACTCGATCACCCGCGACTGCGCATTGCTGCGGTAGAGCACGGCGATTTCCTTGCGGTCCATGCCGCCGCGGTGCAGAGCCTGGGCCTCCTCGATCAGCCACTGCGCCTCGGCGAAATCGCTCGATGCCTCGTAGACCCGCACCGGCTCGCCGGGGCCGGCATCGGTGCGCAACTCTTTGCCGAGGCGGCGCGAGTTGCGGCTGATCAGCTCGTTGGCCGCGTCGAGGATGTTGCCGAAGCTGCGGTAGTTCTGCTCCAGCTTGATGACGTTCTTCACGCGGTACTCGCGCTCGAAGTCCGACATATTGCCCACGCGCGCGCCGCGGAAGGCGTAGATGCTCTGGTCGTCGTCGCCCACGGCCAGCACGCTCTGCCCTTGCCCCGGTGGCGCGAACATCTTGAGCCAGGCGTACTGCAGCTTGTTCGTGTCCTGGAACTCGTCCACCAGCACGTGGCGGAAGCGGCGCTGGTAGTGCTCGCGCACGGCGGGCTGGTCGCGCATCACCTCGTAGCTGCGCAGCATCAGCTCGGCGAAGTCGACGACGCCCTCGCGCGCGCACTGGTCCTCGTAGGCCTGGTAGATCGCGGCCAGCGTGCGGGTCTGCTCGTCATGGACGTCGATGTCGGGCGGCCGCAGGCCATCTTCCTTGGCACCGGCGATGAACCAGCTCACCTGCTTCGGAACATAGCGCTCCTCGTCCAGGCTCATCGCCTTGATGACCCGCTTGATCGCCGAGACCGAATCGGTGGCGTCGAGGATCTGGAAGCCCTGCGGCAGGCCGGCGAGCTTCCAGTGCGCGCGCAGGAAGCGGTTGCACAGGCCGTGGAAGGTGCCGATCCACATGCCGCGTGCGTTGACGGGCAGCATCGTGGTCAGCCGCGTCAGCATCTCCTTGGCGGCCTTGTTCGTGAAGGTCACCGCCATGATGCCGCCGGGCGAGACCTGACCGGTCTGCAGCAGCCAGGCGATCCGGGTGGTCAGCACCCGCGTCTTGCCGGAGCCGGCACCCGCCAGGATCAACGCCGGCTCGGCCGGCGCGGTGACGGCCGCGTACTGCTCGGGATTCAGGTTCTTCAGCAGGCCGCCAGGCGCCGGATGCTGCGGCTCATCATGTGGATTCATCCAGCTATTCTAAGATCCGCCCCATGACGAAACCCTGTCCCTGCGGCCTGCCGGCAAGCTATGAGAACTGCTGCGGCCGCTGGCACGCCGCCTTCGCCGAGGGCCGGGGCCTGCAGGCGCCGGACGCCGAGGCACTGATGCGTTCGCGTTACAGCGCCTTCGTGCTGGACCTGCTGCCCTACCTGCTCGCCACCTGGCATCCGAGCCATCGCCCGCAAGACCTGACCCCGAACGAGCCGGGCCTCAAATGGCTGGGCCTGGAAGTAAAAAAGCATGTGCCGCTGGATGCGGAACATGCCTTGGTGGAATTCGTGGCGCGGAGCAAATGGGGCGGCCGCGCCAGCCGCATGCGCGAGATCAGCCGCTTCGTTCGCGAAGACGGCGTCTGGTACTACCTCAGTGGCGAGCACCCGGCCTGACGACCACGCGCACGCGTGGACGCTTGGCCAGCAGGCCGTGCAGCCAGGCCATGCTGCTGGCGATGGGGGAACGGTAGCCGACGTGAACGATCTTGGGCATGTTCAACTCCTGTAGCGAGTGCTTGATGCTGCGTGAATGGTGCCTGGTGCGTATGACAAATTGTTGAAGCGGTGCCCCTGGCCTGTCATCCCCTCCTGAGGGGGGCGATGAGGCCTTCGGGGCAATTTGCACGCCTTCTCGGGGGCTTGGCTCACACTTCCGGTAACAGTTCACAACACGCATGTTGCGCATCCTCCACATCGACGAGAAGCTCGTCGCCATCGACAAGCCGGCCGGCCTGCTGGTTCACCGCAGCGGGCTCGACGCGCAGGAGCAGGTCTTCGCGCTGCAGCTGCTGCGCGACCAGCTGGGCCGCCCGGTCTGGCCCGTGCATCGGCTCGACAAGGGCACCTCCGGCGTGCTGCTGTTCGCCCTCGATGCGGACACCGCTTCGAGCGTCGGCGCCCTGTTCGAGCAGGGCCTGGCCCACAAGCGCTACCTGGCGCTGGTGCGCGGCTGGCCGGCGGCCGACGAGGGCTGCATCGAACACCCGCTGGCGCGCGATCCGGAGCTGCCCTCCGCAGGCCAGCCCATGCTCGCCGCGCGCACCGACTGGCAATGCCAGGCACGGCTCGAATGGCCGCTGCAGACCGACGCCCGCTTTCCGACGAGCCGCTTCGCCCTGGTCGAGGCCCGGCCGCTGACCGGCCGCCGCCACCAGATCCGGCGCCACCTGAAGCACATCGCCCACCCGATCGTCGGCGACGCGACGCACGGCAAGGGCCCGCTGAACCGCGCCGTCGCCGGCTTCCTGGGCCTGCAGCGGCTGTGGCTCCACGCACTGGAACTGCGGATTCCCCACCCCGGCACTGACCTGCCCCTGACCGTCGAGGCGCCGCTTGGCGCCGAATGGCACCACCTGCCCGGCGCATCCACATAACTCATGAGATGGACTGACCGCCTCGGGAAATTTTCCCGAGCGGCGGCGCAGAATCCGCAACCCGAGGCCGCGTGAAGCGGTACTCATCCCGGCAAGACGTAGTGGTGATCCTGTTCCAGGAGGTTCCATGGCAAGTCGAACGGTGTTCTTTTTTCTCCGCACGGGCCTCGGCCTGTTGCTCTCGGTCCTGTGTCTCGGCGCTGCGGCGCATGACGACGACAAGGACTGGCTGCCCGACTGGGTCGGCGCCAACGACTGGCCGATGTTCGGCCAGAACATCCACAACACCGCGCAGGCCAGCCCCGGCTCGCTGAAGGATGTGGCCAAGCTCAAGCCCAAGTGGACCTTCACCGCCGGCGGCGAGATCTCAGCGCGGGCGGCCATCGTCGACGGCCGGGCCTACTTCCCCGACTGGGGCGGCAATCTCTGGGCCGTGGACACCAAGACGGGCAAGAAGGTCTGGGGCCATGCGCTGTCGGACTACGGCCTGCCCGCCAACACCCACTCGCGCACCAGCCCGGCGGTGAATGACGGTGTCGTCTACATCGGCACGCAGGAAGGCGCCTGGCTGCTGGCGATCGATGCGGCCAAGGGCAAGCTGCTCTGGAAGGTTCAGCTCGAATCGCCGGCCAACGATCCGCTGGCCATGATCACGGCCTCGCCGGCCATCGTCGGCGATCTGCTGTTCACCGGCGTCGCCTCGAACGCCGAAGGTCTGGCCGGACTGGTCCCTGGCTTCGTCTGCTGCGGCAGCGCGCGTGGCAGCGTCGTGGCCGTGACGCTGAAGGGCAAGAACGCCGGCAAGGTGCTGTGGAAGACCTACATGACGCCGCCGGGCTACACCGGTGCCGGCGTGTGGAGCAGCAACTTCGCCATCGACCTGCTGCGCGGCACCGTCTACGCCAGCACCGGCAACAACTACAGCGCGCCGACCGCGCCCGCCTACCTGGCCTGCATCGCCGGCGGCGCCACGCAGGCGGCCTGCGCCTCGCCCGACAACCACGTGGATTCGATCGTGGCGCTGAACATGCTGACCGGCAAGATCCGCTGGGCGAAGAAGTTCGTGAACTGGAACCAGCCCGGCCTCGCCAAGGACGGCAGCGACGACTGGAACGTCGACTGCTTCATGTTCATCAACGGCAACTGCCCCGCCGGTGCCGGCCCCGACTACGACTTCGCCTCCGCCCCGAACCTGATCCACTACCGCGACAAGCACGGCCGCCCCAGGACGCTGCTCGGCGCCGGCCAGAAGAGCGGCATCTACTACGCGCTGGACCCGGACGACGGCCGGGAACTGTGGCGCACGCAGGTCGGCCCGGGCTCGTCGCTGGGTGGCATGGAATGGGGCTCGGCGAGCGACGGCCGGCGCATCTACGTGTCGATCGCCAACTTCTACGGCATCCCGACGCAGGTCGGCGCCGCCGGCTCCTGGGCCGCGCTGGAGCCCGAGACCGGCAAGATCATCTGGCAGGTCGGCGACCCTAACGGCTCGATCGCGATCGGACCGCTGACGGTGGCCGATGGCGTCGTCTTCGCCTCGTCGATGGCCGGCGCGCCCGGCGCACCGACGATGCTGGCGCTCGACGCCGCCAGCGGGCAGACGCTGTGGAGCTACGCGGCGGGTTCGTCGGTCAATGCCGGCGCCTCGGTCGTCGACGGTGTCGTCTACTGGGGCTCCGGCTACGCCCACCTGCAGATCCCGGGCTACACAACCAACGACAAGTTCTTCGCGTTCTCGAAGAATGGCAAGTAGCGTCGGCCGGCGCCGGGCGCTGCTGACCCTCGCCGTGGCGGCCTGCCGCCCGGCCTGGGCGCAGGAGGACATGCAGGCCGAACTGCTCGCCACCGGCCTCTATCTGATCCGCGGCGGCGGCGGCAACTCGCTGCTGCGGATGACGGCGAACGGCCTGGTGCTCGTCAATGGCAAGTCACCGGAAAGTTACAAGCCGCTGATGCGGCAGATCCGCCGCCTGAACAAGCTCGCAGACATGCCGCTGCGCGCGCTGTTGCTGACCGATGTCGAACAGGCCGGCGACAGCGCCGCCTTCGCCGCCGCCCGCGTGGCGACGATCGCGCAGGCTGAGGCCGCCAGGCAGTTGCGCGACGGTGGCAACGAGGCCGTCGTCAGCTTCGAGGACGACTACACGCTGCGCATGGGCGGCGTCGAAACGCGGATGCTGCATACCGGCCCGGCCGGCAGCGGCCGCAGCCTCGTCTGGTTCGCCGACAAGAAGACCGTGGCCGTCGGTCAGGCCGATGCGGCCGGCTGGCGCGCCGCGCTGTCACTCGACGCCGAGCTGTTCGTGCCGAACGACGGTCCGCCCCTGGACCGCGGCCGCGCCGCCGCTCAGGCGAACTTCAGCGCGTAGATCGGCGGCAGGTTCAGCGCCACCGGCACCCAGTCGTCGCCAGCGTTGTCGCTGGCCCAGAGGTTGCCGGTGGTGCTGCCCATCAACAGGCGCTGGCCGCTGTCGTCGACGACGAGGCCGTGGCGGTAGACCAGGTCGTAGCAGTGCTGCTGCGGCAGGCCGCGGCGCAGTTGCTCGAAGCTGCGGCCGCCGTCGCGCGTGCGGGTTACACACAGGGCGCCGTCGACCGGAACGCGGCGTTCGTCCTTCACGGCGGGTGCGAACCAGGCGGTGTCGCCGTCCTGCGGATGTGCGGCCACCGCGAAGCCGAAGCTGGCCGGCTGGGCCTTGCACTCGTGCCAACTGGCGCCGTTGTCGGTGGAGCGCCAGATGCCGCAGTGGTGCTGGGTCCACAGCACCTCGGGCGTGCCGGCGCAGCGGGCGATCAGGTGCGGGTCCTGGATGTTCTGATCGCCCTGGCGCTCGGGCGGCATGAAATCGGCGTTCATGCCGGCGGCGCGCAGCTCCCAGTGGGCCGCCCCGTCGGTCGTGCGCCAGGCGCCGCCGCAGGAAATGCCCAGCAGCATCTCGTCCGATTCGCTCGGGTGCGGGCAGATCGAGTGAATGCCCGGCGCGTCATAGCCGCCGCCGAACCATTCGAGGCGCTCGGGCCGGTTCCACAGCGCTTCGTTCAGCTGCCAGGAAGCGCCGCCGTCGTCGCTGCGGAACAGGCCGCCGGGGATCGTGCCGGCCCAGATCGCGTCACCCGGCCCGCGCTCCAGCGACCAGACCTGCTGCAGCTTCCAGGCCGGGCCCTCGGCGCCCTCGGGCTGCGGCGGATAGGCCGGCGCAGCGACCTCGGTCCAGCTCTGGCCGCCGTCGTCGGACGCATGCAGCTTGGTGCCGAAGTGGCCCAGGTTCAGCGCTGCCAGCATGCGCCCGCCCGGCGCGGCCGGCAGCACCATGCTGACGGGCTCGGCGAGGAAGCTGATGTTGGCGATCTGCCAGTTCGCGCCGTCGTGGCGCAGTTCGAACAGGCCCTTGCGGGTCGCGGCCCATGCGGTGGTGCTCATCGTGGTTCAACCTCCTGACAAGGCTTGAAGGACGTGTAGCGTGCTGTCCGGCCGCAGCGGATCGTTCAGCAGCTTCAGCTCGCGCATGCGCCGGCCGTCGATAAAGACCACCACATTGGCCCGCAGGTGGCCCTGGTCGTCCAGCACGTAGCCGCGCAGGCGCGGGTTGACGACGAACGCGGCCTCCAGCGCCTCGCGCACCGTCTGTGCAGACGACGTTTCGACCTCGGGGATTTCGACAAAGCGGCGCAGCTGGGGCGTGAAGACGACGCGGGGCATGGCCGATTCTGTTCAGCACGCACCGAAATGACCAGTGCGGAAAGCAAGGACTGTTGCCGGATATTGCCGGGACAATGCCGTCCATGAATCCAGGAATCCTCTGCGCCTTCTTCGCCTACGTGATCTGGGGCCTGTTCCCGCTGTACTTCAAGCAGATCGCCACGGTGCCCGCGCTGGAGGTCATCGCGCACCGCACCGTCTGGTCGCTGGTCCTGGTGCTGGCGCTGCTGGCCGTGCTGCGGCGCTGGGCCTGGATGGACTGGCTCAGGCCGGTGCTGCGCCAGCCGCGGGTGGTCGGCGCCTTCGTCGCCTCGGCCCTGTTCCTGGCGACCAACTGGCTGGTCTACGTCTGGGCGGTGCAGCACGACCACGTGCTCGACGCGAGCCTGGGCTACTTCATCAACCCGCTGGTCAATGTGGCGCTGGGCTTCTTCTTCCTGCACGAGCGGCCACGCCCGGTGCAGTGGCTGGCCGTGGTGCTGGCCGCGATGGGCGTGCTGTGGCTGGCGCTGCAGGCCGGCCATGCGCCGTGGATCGCACTGGTGCTGGCCGGCAGCTTCGGCATCTACGGTCTGCTGCGCAAGATCGCGCCGCTCGCGGCGCTGGAAGGCCTGGCGATGGAGACCTTGGTGCTGGCGCCCTTCGCCATCGTGGCGCTGGCGGCCTGGACCTGGCAGGGCCGCAGCGCCTTGGTCACGGCAGACGCCGCTCAACTCGGCTGGCTGCTGCTGGCCGGCCCACTGACTGCCGGCGCGCTGCTGCTGTTCGCAGCCGGTGCGCGCCGCATCCCGCTAGCGACCTTGGGCCTGGTCCAGTACGTCTCGCCCAGCATTCAGTTCGGCCTGGGCGTGTGGCTGTACCGGGAGCCGGTGGACGCCACGCGGCTTGCCGGCTTCGGGCTGATCTGGGCGGCGCTGGCCGTCTACAGCCTGGAGGGGCTGTGGACGAGCCGGCGCGCGGCCTCTTCTTCCGTCAGTTACGGATGATGTGATCGAAGGCGCTCAGAGCCGCCTTCGCGCCCTCGCCGGCCGCGATGATGATCTGCTTGAACGGCGTCGTCGTCGCATCGCCGGCGGCGAACACGCCCGGCACCGAGGTCTGGCCGCGGGCGTCGACGATGATCTCGCCGTGGCGCGACAGCTCGATCGTGTCCTTCAGCCACTCGGTGTTGGGCACCAGGCCGATCTGCACGAACACGCCTTCCAGCTCGATGTGGTTGTCCGCACCGCTGACGCGATCCTTCCAGCTCAGGCCATTGAGCTTGCTGCCGTCGCCGGTCAGCTCGGTGGTCTGGGCGTTCAGGTGGACGACGACGTTGGGCAGGCTGTTGAGCTTCTTGACCAGCACCGCGTCGGCGCGCAGCTTGTCGGCAAACTCGATCAGCGTCACGTGAGCGACCAGGCCGGCCAGGTCGATGGCCGCCTCGACACCGGAGTTGCCGCCGCCGATCACCGCCACGCGCTTGCCCTTGAACAGCGGGCCGTCGCAGTGCGGGCAGTAGGCCACGCCCTTGTTCTTGTACTCCTGCTCGCCCGGCACGTTGACGTTGCGCCAGCGCGCGCCGGTGGAGAGGATCACCGTCTTGGCCTTCAAGGTGCCGCCGTTGGCGAGTTGCACCTCGGCATAGCCGCCCGGATCCGCAGCGGGCACCAGCTTGGCGGCGCGCTGCAGGTTCATCACGTCGACGTCGTAGGCCTTGATGTGCTGGTCCAGCGAGGTCGCGAAGCGCGGGCCATCGGTCTCGGGGATGGCGATGTAGTTCTCGATCGCCATCGTGTCGTTGACCTGGCCGCCGAAGCGCTCGGCCGCCACGCCGGTGCGGATGCCCTTGCGGGCCGCGTACACCGCCGCCGCCGCGCCGGCCGGGCCGCCGCCGACGATCAGCACGTCGTAAGGCGCCTTGGCCGTCAGCTTCTCGGCATCACGGGTCGCGGCGCCGGTGTCGAGCTTGGCGACGATCTCCTCGACCGTCATCCGGCCCGAGGCGAAGGACTTGCCGTTCAGCCAGACGCTGGGCACGGCCATGATCTCGCGGCCGTTGACTTCGTCCTGGTAGAGGCCGCCGTCGATGACGACGGTCTTGATCTTCGGGTTCAGCACCGACATCAGGCTCAGCGCCTGGACCACGTCCGGGCAGTTGTGGCAGCTGAGGGACATGTACACCTCGAAGCTGTAGTCACCGTCCAGTGACTTGATCTGTTCGATCACGTCCTGCTCGACCTTGGGCGGGTGGCCGCCGGTCCACAGCAGTGCCAGCACCAGCGAGGTGAACTCGTGGCCCAGCGGGATCGCCGCAAAGCGCAGGCTCTGTTCGGTGCCGGTCCGCTTCAGGCTGAACGAGGGGCGGCGCGCGTCCTGGCCATCGGTCTTCAGCGTGATCTTGTCGGACATCGCATCGATGTCCTGCAGCAGCGACAGCATTTCTTTGGCGCTGTCGGAATCATTCAGGGAAGCAGTGATCTCGAAGGGCTGGGTGACGCGTTCGAGATAAGCCTTGAGTTGTGCCTTGAGGCTGTCGTCCAACATGATGGTCTTCCTTTGCGTGGGGTCGTTCAGACGTGGCGGGGTCAGCCACTCTGGAAACGCCCGCGGAGGACCGTGGGCGCTCTCAGAGAAGCTGGCTTCTCGGAGGAGCCGCAAACCCTTGCGGGTTTGCGGAATGCTTGCGCATCAGGAACTAGAGGGTCAGATCTTGCCGACCAGGTCCAGCGACGGAGCGATGGTCTTCGAACCTTCGTTCCACTTCGCCGGGCAGACTTCACCCGGGTGCTCGGCCGTGTACTTGGCGGCCTTCAGCTTGCGCAGCGTTTCCTTGACGTCGCGGGCGATTTCGTTCGAGTGGATTTCCAGGGTCTTGATGACGCCGTCCGGATTGATCACGAAAGTGCCGCGCAGTGCCAGGCCTTCTTCCGGGATGTGCACGCCGAAAGCGTTGGTCAGCGTGTGGGTCGGGTCGCCGACCAGGGGGAACTTGGCCTTGCCGACGGCCGGCGAGGTTTCGTGCCAGACCTTGTGCGAGAAGTGCGTGTCGGTCGTGACGATGTAGACCTCGGCACCCAGCTTCTGGAATTCAGCGTAGTTGTCAGCTGCGTCTTCGACTTCGGTCGGGCAGTTGAACGTGAAAGCGGCCGGCATGAAGATCAGAACGGACCACTTGCCCTTCAGGCTTTCCTCGGTGACGGTGATGAACTTGCCGTTGTGGAAGGCTTCGGTCTTGAACGGTTGAACTTGCGTGTTGATCAGCGACATTGATGAACTCCTCTAGGGGGTTGGTGGGGATGAATCGAACTATATCGAAGCCCACTTGCCCTTAGTTTTGTTTAATCAAATCGGAGTCATTGGTTCAGCCTATGAGGCGATAGGCTGAATCCTCAGATGCCGCTGAAACGAGGCGTCAGGCCTCCAGCGCCAGCAGTTCCTCGACGGTCTGGCGGCGGCGGATCAGTCGATCGGCGGTGCCGTCCACCAGCACCTCGGCCGCCAGCGGGCGCGAGTTGTAGTTGCTGGACATCGAGGCCCCGTAGGCGCCGGTGTCGTGGATCACCAGCAGGTCGCCGACCTGCGCCTGCGGCAGTTCGCGCGGCGCGACGACGCCGCCGTCTTCCTGCGTGAACACGTCGCCCGATTCGCACAGCGGCCCCGCGACGACCGAGGCGCGCGCCGGCCGCGCGCCACCATCGGCCGCGATCACGCTCATATCGTGGAAGCTGCCGTACATCGCCGGGCGCATCAGTTCGCTGAAGCCGGCATCGACCAGCACGAAATGGTTGGCACCCGCATCCTTGGTCGCGCGCACCTCGCTGAGCAGCAGGCCAGACTCCGCCACCAGGAAGCGGCCCGGTTCGATCTCCAGCGCCAGCGCGTGGCCGACGATGGCTTCCGCCTCTTTACGGGCGGCATCCCAGAGGCCGAAGTAGTGGGCCGTGTCGATCGTCGCGTCGCCCTCGCGGTACGGGATCGACAGGCCGCCGCCGGCCGAGATCGCGTGCAGGTCGTGGCCGGCCGCCTTGGCCTCTCGCACCAGCTCCACCATCGCGCCGCAGACTTGGCTCAGGTGGCTGTAGTCGACGCCGGAGCCGATGTGCATGTGCAGGCCGACGAGCTTCAGCCCGCGCTGCCGGATCACGGCCAGCGCATTGCCGAGTTCGGTGTGCCAGATGCCGTGCTTGCTGTGTTCACCGCCGGTATTGGTCTTGTTGCTGTGGCCGTGGCCGAAGCCGGGGTTGATGCGCAGCCAGACCGGGTGGCCCGGGGAGGCCGCGCCGAGCTGGTGGAGCATGTCGATCGAGCCGGCGTTGACGGGCACGCGGTGCTGGACGACGGTGGCGAGGGTCTCGTGGTCCATCAGGTCGGCGGTGAACACAATGTCCTCGCTGCCCGGCACGAAGCCCGCCGTGATGGCGCGCAGCACCTCGCCGCGCGACACCGAATCGACCTTGACGCCCTGCTCCCGCATCAGCCGCAGGATGTGCGTGTTCGAGCAGGCCTTCTGCGCGAAGCGGATCGTGTCGAAGGACTTCAGCTGCGCGATGCGGCTGCGGATCGTGTTCGCGTCATAGACCCACAGCGGCGTGCCGTGCTGGCGGGCGAGCGACTGGAGGCGGGCGGGGGTGAGGCTGGCGGGCAGGTTCTTCATGGTCGCAAGGATGCCCGCCCGGGTCGATTCATTCAAATGCTTTAATGTCGTCATTCAATCCAGATTTGATATGACTATCAGCCATCGTCACATCGAGGTCTTCCGCGCGGTGATGACCGCCGGCAGCGTCACCGGGGCGGCCGGCCTGCTCCACACCTCGCAGCCGACGATCAGCCGCGAACTGGCGCGGATGGAACAGTTGCTGGGCTATCCGCTGTTCGAGCGGCTGCGCGGCCGGCTGAAGCCGACGGCCCGGGCGCTGGCCCTGTTCGACGAGGTGCAGCGCTCCTACCAGGGCCTGGATCGCGTGGCCAGCCGCGCGGCACAGCTCGGCCGGGCTGAGAACGCGGAGCTGCGCGTCCTGTGCCTGCCGGCGCTGAGCCACGCGCTGCTGCCCGGCGCCTGCTCGCTGTTCCTGAAGCAGCACGAAGGCGCGGCTCTGTCGATCACGCCGCAGGAATCGCCGCTGCTTGAGGAATGGATGAGTGCCCAGCGCTTCGATCTCGGGCTCACCGAGCAGGCCCAGCCCACGGCGGGCACGACCTTGGTGCCGCTGCTGGCACTGGACGAGGTGTGCGTGCTGCCGGCCGGTGATCCGCTGCTGAAGAAGACGGTGCTGAAGCAGGCGGACTTCGAGGGCCGGGATTTCATCAGCCTCTCCGCCGACGACCCCTATCGCGCGCAGCTCGATGCCCTGTTCGACGCCAACGCCGTGTCCCGACGGCAGCGGATCGAGACGCACAGCGCGGTGGCCGTCTGCGCAATGGTGCAGCAGGGCCTGGGCATCGCGATCGTCAATCCATTGACGGCCCTGGCCTGCGCCGGGCCAGGGCTGCATCTGCGCAGATTCGGCGCCTCGGTGCCGTTCAAGGTCGGTGCGCTGCTGCCGCAGTACCGGCCCGCCCAGCCCCTGGCCCTGGCGCTGGTCGAGTGCCTCAAGAAAGAAGCCGCTCGAATCGAGCGGCTTCTGGGCGAGACCTTGAAGGCGCCGACTACTGGTTCGCGGCCGACCGAACCAGCGAAGGCCGCGCGCCGAAGCGCTTGAGGATGCTCTGCTCGATGCCGGCGGCATCGAGGCCGCACTGCGCCATCAGCTTGGCCTGGTCGCCGTGCTCGATGAACTCGTCGGGCAGGCCCAGTTGCAGCACCGGCGTCGACGACAGGCCCGCGGCCTGCAGCGATTCAAGCACCGCCGAGCCGGCGCCGCCCATGATGCTGCCGTCCTCGATCGTCACCAGCGCATCGTGCGTGCGCGCCAGTTCGGCCACGAGCTCATGGTCCAGCGGCTTGGCGAAACGCATGTTCGCCACCGTCGCGTCGAGCTGCTCGGCCGCGGCCAGCGCCGGGTACAGCAGCGTGCCGAAGGCCAGGATGGCCACGCGAGTGCCATGGCGGCGCACTTCGCCCTTGCCCCAGGGCTGGGCCGTCATCAGCTTGTCGACGGCCACACCGGCACCGGCGCCGCGCGGGTAGCGCACGGTCACCGGGCCGTTGTGTTGGAAGGCCGTGAACAGCGCCTGGCGGCATTCGTTCTCGTCCGCCGGCGTCAGCACCGCCATGTTCGGGATGCAGCGGGTGAAGGCGATGTCGTAGTTGCCGGCATGCGTGGCACCGTCGGCACCCACGATGCCCGCGCGGTCCAGCGCGAACACGACCGGCAGGTTCTGGATCGCCACGTCGTGGATCAGTTGGTCGTAGGCGCGCTGCAGGAAGGTCGAGTAGATCGCCACGACAGGCTTCAGCCCCTCGCAGGCCAAGCCCGCGGCGAAGGTGACCGAATGCTGCTCGGCGATGCCGACGTCGTGATAGCGGGTCGGGAAGCGCTTGTGGAACTCGACCATGCCGGAGCCCTCGCGCATGGCCGGCGTGATGCCGACGAGGCGCAGGTCCTGTTCGGCCATGTCGCACAGCCACTCGCCGAAGACCTGGGTGAAGGTGGTCTTGCCCGGCGAAGCGGGCTTGACGAAGCCGACGGCAGGATCGAACTTGCCCGAGGCCGCGTGGTACTTGACCGGGTCGGCCTCGGCCAGCTTGTAGCCCTGGCCCTTCTTCGTGATGATGTGCAGGAACTGCGGGCCCTTCTTGGCGCGCAGGTTCTCCAGCGTGGGAATCAGCGATTCGAGGTCGTGGCCGTCGATCGGGCCGACGTAGTTGAAGCCGAACTCCTCGAAGATCGTGCCCGGCACGACCATGCCCTTGGTGTGCTCCTCGAAGCGGCGGGCGAATTCGTACAGCGGCGTGTTTTTCAGCACCGACTTCGCGCCCTCGCGCGCCGAGGCGTAGAGATTGCCGCTCATCAGCCGCGCCAGGTACTTGTTCAGCGCGCCGACCGGCGGGCTGATCGACATGTCGTTGTCGTTCAGGATGACCAGCAGGTCGCCCATCAGGCCGCCGTGCGCGACGCCGGCGTTGTTCAGCGCCTCGAAGGCCTGGCCCGCGGTCATCGAGCCGTCGCCGATGATGGCCACGGCCTTGCGCTCCTCGCCCTTCAGCTTGGCGGCCATCGCCATGCCGTGAGCGGCCGAGATCGAGGTGGACGAGTGGCCGACGCCGAAGGTGTCGTACTCGCTCTCCTCGCGGCGCGGGAAGCCGCTGATGCCGCCGATCTGGCGCAGCGTGCACATCTGCTCGCGGCGGCCGGTCAGCACCTTGTGCGGATAGGTCTGGTGACCCACGTCCCAGACGAGGCGGTCATGCGGCGTGTTGAACACGTAGTGCAGCGCCACCGTCAGCTCGACCGTGCCGAGATTGGAGCCCAGGTGGCCACCAGTCTTGGCGACGCTGTCCAGCACATAACTGCGAAGTTCACCGGCAAGCCGGGTCAGTTCGGTGCGCGGCAGCCGGCGCAGGTCGGCCGGGCTGTCGATCGTTTCCAGCAGGGGATAGCTCATAGGCGTTTTGCTCTTGTTCTTGGCGAGCGCAAATCGTCAGTGGTGGCGCTCGACGACCATGTCGGCCAGATGGCGCAGCCAGGCGGTGTCGGCCAGGCCGCTGGCGTTCAGCGCGGCATGGGCTTCATCGCACAGTTGCAGCGCCAGCCGGCGCGCCGGCTCCAGGCCCAGCACGCTGACGTAGGTCGGCTTGTTGGCATCCTGGTCCTTGCCGGCGGTCTTGCCCAGCACGGCGGAATCCTGGGTGACGTCGAGGATGTCGTCGACGACCTGGAAAGCCAGACCCAGCGCGGCGCCATAGGCATCCAGCGCCTCCAGCGCGCGTGCATCGGCGTTGCCGCAGGACGCGCCCATCATCACGCTGGCCTGCAGCAGCACGCCGGTCTTGCGGCGGTGCATGTCGCGCAGGGTGGCCTCATCCAGCGGCTGCCCGACGCTGGCGAGATCGATCGCCTGGCCGCCGGCCATGCCGTCGTAGCCGGCCGAGCGGGCCAGCAGCCGGCACAAGCGCGCCTGCAGGGCGGGGGCGACGCCCTCGTCCGGCGTCAGCACGTCGAAGGCCAGCGCCTGCATCGCGTCGCCGGCCAGCATGGCCTTGGCTTCGCCGTAGGCGACGTGCGTCGTCGGCTTGCCGCGGCGCAGCACGTCGTCGTCCATGCAGGGCATGTCGTCGTGAACCAGCGAATAGGCGTGGATCAGCTCCACCGCACAGGCCGCACGCATCGCGGCCTCGCCCTGCCCGTCCACGGCCTCGCAGGCAGCCAGCACCAGCAGCGGGCGCAGGCGCTTGCCGCCGCCCAGCACCGCATAGCGCATCGCCTCGCCCAGACCCGCAGGCGCACTGGCCGGCACGAAGCCGTCCAGTGCCTGTTCAAAGGCATGCAGCTTGCGCTGCATCCATTGATCGAATACTCCAGCATCCACGCTCAGGACTCTCCCCATGACTTCAGTCCATCGCTCTCGAGCACCCTGACTTGTTGTTCTACGGCCTCGAGACGCGTCCTGCAGAAACCCAGCAGCTCGGCACCGCGCTTGTAGCCCTGCAGCAGCTGATCCAGCGGCAGTTGCTGGCTCTCCATCGCTGCGACCAGATGCTCCAGTTCCTCGAGCGCAAGCTCGTAGGTGGCGGGCAACTCGGTCGCGCCGGGTACAGCTGCGGCGGCGGGAGAAGGGGTTCTGCTCATCGATTTCAAATGTCGAAACTTCAATTGTAGTCAGCACCACCCGGGTGCTTGTCACCTGGCCGCCACGCATCAGTAACGTGCCGTCACCCCGATATAGGGACGGCTTTCGCCCCCTTTGGCTACAATCCTGCCCTTGCCCGCGCGAGCCGTGCGCAGCAGACACCCCTTTTCGCAGACACAAACCCGCGCCAGGACAGATGCATCAAGTCCAGCCGGGGGGTTGACATTGGTATCTCGAAAGAGCCCGCCTGGATCATGTCGGACCTGAACAGCAGCATCCTGAATACAGCGCTTACCCGCCAGCTACCGCAGCAAACCCAGTTGCCCGTCACGTCGTATTTCGACGATGCCCTGTTCCGTCGCGAGCAGGAGCTGATCTTTCAGCACGGGCCGCGCTACCTGGGCCATGCGCTGGCGATCCCCGAGCCGGGCGACTACTACGCGCTGCCGCAGGAAGGCGAGGGCCGCGCACTGGTGCGCACGCCGGAAGGCGGCATCGAGCTGATCTCCAACGTCTGCCGCCACCGCCAGGCGCTGATGCTGCGCGGCCGCGGCCAGGTAGGCAACGCCCGCACCAACATCGTCTGCCCGCTGCATCGCTGGACCTACAACTTGAAGGGCGAGCTGGTCGGCGCGCCGCACTTCAAGGAAGACCCCTGCCTGCACCTGAACCGCTACAAGCTGCGCGAATGGAACGGCCTGCTGTTCGAGGACAACGGCCACGACATCGCCGCGCACCTGCAGTCGCTCGGTCCGCGTACCGCCCTGGACTTCGACGGCTACGTGCTGGACAAGGTGCAGATTCACGAATGCGACTACAACTGGAAGACCTTCATCGAGGTCTATCTGGAGGACTACCA
Source organism: Roseateles agri (assembly GCF_034043675.1). NCBI lineage: Bacteria > Pseudomonadati > Pseudomonadota > Betaproteobacteria > Burkholderiales > Sphaerotilaceae > Roseateles > Roseateles agri. The sequence continues at coordinate 36,751 of NZ_JAXCLA010000006.1, forward strand.
CGTCGGGCCCTTCCATCCGGGCCTCGGTCAGTTCGTCACCTGCGAAGACCTGAGCTGGGAGTTCGGCCGCCACCACTCGGTGCAGACGGTGGGCGTCCACAAGGAACTGGAGCGGCCGGGTTCGCCGGTCTACCAGCGCTGGCATGAGCAGGTCCTGAAGTTCCGCGGCGGCACGCCGCCCGAGCAGGGCGCGATCTGGCTGACCTACTACCCGCACATCATGGTCGAGTGGTACCCGCACGTGCTGGTCGTCTCCACGCTGTTCCCCAAGGGCCCGCAGAAGACCACCAACATCGTCGAGTTCTACTACCCCGAGGAGATCGCCGCCTTCGAGCGCGAATTCGTCGAGGCGCACCAGGCGGCCTACATGGAAACCTGCGTGGAAGACGACGAGATCGCCCTGCGCATGGACGCCGGCCGCAAGGCGCTGATGGAACGCGGCGACAACGAGGCCGGTCCCTACCAGAGCCCGATGGAAGACGGCATGCAGCACTTCCACGAGTGGTATCGCCGCGAGATGGCCTTCCGCGGCTGAACGCCGAGCCCCTCGCCCGGGCTCGCCTCGCTGAACGCGGGCGAACCCGGTCGGTCCCCCGAGGGGACAAATCGGTCCGCCGGATCGACCGGCGAACCGATCCAGTGGGCCGGCTTGGGGCGGCCCGGCGCTCGGCCCGGGACGCCAACCGAGGCTCGGTCAGAATGGAGGTTATGCCTGCTTCCGCACTGATGGTCCTCGCCAGTTTCCTGTTCGCCACAATGAGCGTCTGCGTCAAGCTGGCGGGCGCCTACTACGACACCGGCGAGATCGTCATGTATCGCGGCCTCACCGGCATGACGATGCTGTTCCTGCTCACCCGCGCGCGCGGCCAGACCTTGCGCACGCCGGTTCCGGCGCTGCATTTCTGGCGCAGCCTGTCGGGCGTGATCGCGCTGTCGCTGTGGTTCTTCTCGATCGGCAAGCTGCCGCTGGCCACCGCGATGACGCTGAACTACATGTCCTCGATCTGGATGGCGCTGTTCCTGGTCGGCGGCGCGGTCATGCTGGGCGGAAGCCGCATCGACCCGAAGCTGATCGCCTCGGTGCTGGTCGGCTTCGCCGGCGTGGCCCTGGTGCTGCGGCCCACCATCGATCGCGACCAGTTCTGGCACGGCCTCGCGGGCCTCTGCTCCGGCGTGCTCTCGGCCACGGCCTATCTGCAGGTCACCGCCCTGGGCCGCTCGGGCGAGCCCGAGTACCGCATCGTCTTCTACTTCTCGATGGGCGGTGCCATCGCCGGCCTGCTCACCACCTTGGCGCTGAAGACCAGCGGCCAGGGCAACCCGCACGGCCACAGCATCACCGGCATCGCGCTGCTGCTGGCCGTCGGCATGCTGGCGACCGTGGCGCAGCTGATGATGACCCGCGCCTACGCACGCGGCAAGACGCTGGTCAACGCCAGCCTGCAGTACACCGGCATCCTCTTTTCCTTCGTCTACGGCGTGCTGCTGTTCAGCGATCCGGTCACGCTCTGGGCGGTGGCCGGCATCACGCTGATCGTGGCCGCCGGCCTTTCGGCCACCCTGTTGCGGGCGAAAACCACGCCGGTCGACAGCCAGAACCACGCGATCACCGAATCATGATGAGCAACACCTCTTTCAAGACCCTGATCAGCGCCGATGAACTGGCGCAACTCCTGCCCGCCGTGCTGCTGATCGACGCCAGCTTCGACCTGGCCGACACCGCCGCCGGCGAAGCCGCCCACGCGCGCGGCCACATCCCCGGCGCCCACTATTTGCACCTGGACCGCGATCTCAGCACGCCCAAGACCGGCCTGAACGGCCGCCACCCGCTGCCGGATCGCGATGCCTTCGCCGCCACGCTGGCTGGCCTGGGCCTGCAGCCCGGGATGCAGGTCGTCGCCTACGACGCGCAGGGCGGCATGTACGCGGCGCGCGTCTGGTGGATGCTGCGCTGGCTGGGTCACGCCAATATCGCCGTGCTGGACGGCGGCCTGCAGGCCTGGCCGGGCCCGCTGACGAGCGAGCCGACGGCAAGACCTGCCCCCAGCAGCCTCCAGGCCGGCCCGTCGCTGGCCGGCAGCGTCAGCGCCGATGAGCTGCAGGCCCAGCTCGGCAAGATCCGCCTGATCGACGCGCGCGCGCCGGAGCGCTTCCGCGGCGACGTCGAACCGCTGGATCGCGTGGCCGGCCACATTCCCGGCGCCAGCAACCGCCCGTTCAAAAACAACCTGAGCGCCGACGGCCAACGCTTCAAGCCCGCCGCCGAACTGCGCGCCGAGTTCGAAGCCCTGCTCGCGCCGCATGCCAGCACGCTGGTCGTGCACCAATGCGGCTCCGGCGTCACGGCCTGCCACAACCTGCTGGCGATGGAGCACGCCGGGCTGACCGGCTCGCTGCTCTACCCGGGCTCCTGGAGCGAGTGGTCGGCCGATCCGGCGCGGCCGGTTGCCAAGGGCTGACGCGAGGACTATGGTGGACCTGTCCTGAACAGGAGGGCCACCATCATGTTCAAACGCATCCTCATCCCCACCGACGGTTCCGAGATCACGGCCAAGGCCGTCAATGCCGCAATCGGCATGGCCCGCATCCACGGCGCCACGTTGTACGTGCTGAGCGTGAAGGAACCCTTCCCCTACAGCGCGGTCTCCGAGATGCAGCCGACACCGCCGCAGGAGTTCTTCGACGCGCAGGAGCGCATCGCCACCACCCGGGTCGCCGACGTCGAGGCCCTGGCACGCGCCGCCGACGTGCCCTGCCAGCTGGAGACCGTCGAGGCACTCCACCCCTGGGAGGCGATCATCGAGCACGGCAAGGAGCACCAGTGCGACCTCGTCGTGATGGCCTCGCACGGCCGCCGCGGGGTTTCGGCCTTGCTACTGGGCAGCGAGACGCAGAAGGTGCTCACCCACTGCAAGATCCCGGTACTGATCGTCCGATAGTCGTCCGTCGATCAGTGCCCGCCCGGGCTGCCGTGCTCGCCGGACACCATCACGATCACCACCACCAGCGCAAGACCAGCCCCCAGCCAGGCCAGCTGCAGCACCGTGTCGCGCCAGGGCAGGCGGCGCTGCAGTTGCGGGATCAGGTCGGCCACGGCCACGTAGATGAAGCTGCTCGAGGCCGCCACCAGCAGGTAGGGGAACAAGGCCTCCCACGGCCCGACGATGAAGTAGCCGACGATGCCGCCGGCCACCGCCGCGAGGCCCGAGATCGCATTGAAGGCCAGCGCCTTGCTGCGCGACAGGCCGGCATTCAGCAGCACGATGTAGTCGCCGACTTCCTGCGGAATCTCGTGCGCGATGATCGCCACCGCCGTCGCCAGGCCCAGGTGCAGGTCGGTCAGGAAGGCGGCGGCAATGATGATGCCATCGCAGAAATTGTGGATGCTGTCGCCCAGCAGCACCGACATGCCGCCGCGTCCGGCCTGCTCCGCGTCGAAGTGATGGTGATGGTGGTGCCCGTCGCCCTCGTGGTGGTGGTTGTGGCGGTACAGCTCCACCTTCTCCAGCAGGAAGAAGAACATCAGCCCGCACAGCAGCGTGATGAACAGGCCCTGCGGCGGCGCGGCGCGGTTCTCGAAGGCCTCGGGCAGGATGTTCAGCAGCGCCGTGCCCAGCAGCACGCCCGTCGACAGGCTCACCAGATGCTTGACGATGCGGCCCAGCAGCGCCACGGTCAGGCTCGCCGCGATCAGCACGGACAGCAGGCCACCGATGAAGGTGGACAGCACGATGTAAAGAAGAGTCATGGGACTTCAGTCAGGCCACGCCGTTGGCTTTGAACCAATCGATGCAACGCTTCCAGCCGTCGTCGGCGGCGTCCTTGCGGTAGCTCGTCCGGTAGTCGGCGTTGAAGGCGTGCGGGGCGTCGGGGTAGATGTGGAATGCGCTGTGGCGAGCGGCGGCTGAGCCTTGCGCAAGGGCTGATTTCATCTTATCAACCGTGTCAAGCGGGATGCTCGGGTCCTGGCCACCGTACAGGCCCAGCACTGGCGCTTTCAGCGCACCGGCCAGTTCCACCGGCTGGCGCGGCTGCAGGTTTTCCGGCGGCGTGGCCGGCGTGCGCACCAGCTTGCCGTACCAGGCCACGCCGGCCTTCACCGTCGGGTTGTGCGCGGCATAGAGCCAGGTCAGGCGGCCGCCCCAGCAGAAGCCCGTAACGCCGAGCCTCGACGTATCGCCGCCCTGCTCCTTCGCCCAGGCCACAGTGGCATCCAGGTCGGCCATCACCTGGGCGTCCGGCACCTTGTTGACCACCTCGTCCATCAGCTTGGACATCTCGCCGTAGGCACCGGCATCGCCCTGGCGCACGAACAGCTCCGGCGCGAGCGCCATGTAGCCGAGCCGCGCGAAGCGGCGGGTGATGTCGGCAATGTGCTCGTGCACGCCGAAGATCTCGCTGATCACCAGCACCACGGGCGGGTTCTTCGCCCCCTTCGGCATCGCCCGGTAGGCGGGCACCTGGAAGCCGCCGGAAAGAACGGTCACCTCGCCCACTTCCAGGCCATCGGACGCGGTGCGGATCGTCTGCGCGGTCACCGGCAGCACCGCGGCCGCGAACCCGCTGCCCAGCGCCGCGCGCTTGACGAATTCGCGGCGGCCGCTGTCTATCGATTCCTGGCTCATGTCATGTCCCACTGTGGCGCGAGGGCAGAATTTTGCCCTCACAATCGCGCCCATGAATTTGCCGACCGCCATGCCCCCGCTCGCCGCCATCGACATGGGTTCCAACAGTTTCCGGCTCGAAATCGCGGAGGTGCAGCCGGACGGCAGCTATCGCCGCATCGAGTACCTGAAGGAGACCGTGCGGCTCGGTGCCGGCCTGGATGCCGAAGGCATGCTGACCGAGGTGGCGATGCAGCGCGGCCTGGAGTGCCTGCGCCGCTTCGCGCAGCGCCTGTCCGGCTTCGCGCCGCAGCACGTGCGCGCCGTGGCCACGCAAACGCTGCGCGAGGCGCGCAACCGCAATGCCTTCCTGCTGCGCGCGCAGGAAGCACTGGGCTTCGCGATCGAGGTGATCTCCGGCCGCGAGGAAGCGCGCCTGATCTTCGCCGGCGTCGCGCGGCTGCAGCCCTCGGACGAGAAGCGGCTGGTGATCGATATCGGCGGGCGCTCCACCGAGATGATCCTCGGCCGCGGCCGCAAGCCGGTGACCGCGGAATCGTTCCAGGTCGGCAGCGTCGGCCTGTCCGTGCGCTTCTTCCCCGACGGCCGCTTCGACGCCGACTCGTTCCGCGCCGCGCAGGTGGCCGCCGGTGCCGAGCTGGAAGAAGGCTTCAACCTGTTCCGACCCGCGATGTGGAAGCAGGCGCTGGGCTCCTCCGGCACGGTCGGTGCCGTCTCGCAGATCCTCGCCGCCAACGGCGTCACCGATGGCCGCATCACGCCCGACGCGCTGCGCTGGTGCATCGAGAAGAGCCTGGCCGCCGGCAGCATGGACAAGCTGGACCTGGCCGGCCTCAAGGAAGACCGGCGCGCCGTCGTCGGCGGTGGCCTGTGCATCCTCTACACCTTGCTGACGCAGTTCGGCATCAAGGAGCTGCTGCCGGCCAAGGGCGCGCTGCGCCAGGGCGTCATCTTCGACCTGGTCGAACGGCTGCAGAGCAGCGCCGGCTTCGGCGCCGCCATCACCGACATGCGCGAGGCCTCGGTACAGGGCCTGCAGCGGCGCTTCGGCGTCGACGTGCCGCAGGCGCGCCGCGTGCGCGAACTGTCGCTGCGCCTGCATGGCCAGCTGGCCGGCGGCCGCACGCCGCGCGAGGTGCAGCGCGAGCTGGGCTGGGCCGCCGATCTGCATGAGATGGGCATGATGGTCTCGCACCACGACTACCACCGCCACAGCGCCTACTTGCTCTCGCATGTCGACGCGGCCGGCTTCTCGCAGAACCAGTTGCAGCGCCTGGGCGACCTGGTGCTGGGCCAGCGCGGCGGCCTGCGCAAGCTGGAGCGGCAACTGGCCGACGAGAGCTTCCTGTGGCAGGTGCTGGCGCTGCGCCTGGCGATGATCGTCAACCATGCCCGCACCGACCTGCCCGCCTCCACCTTGCGCGTGGAGCGCCAGGGTCGCAAGCTCATGGTCGGCATGCCCGCCAGCTGGCCGAACCACCAGCCACGGGCGGTCTTCCTGCTGCAGGAAGAAACGCAGGCCTGGGCCCGCAGCGGCCTGCTCGACGTCACGCTGCGCTGATCGACCCGGTTCCGCCCCTCCAGATACCGGAACCCCAGCAGTGAATCCCGCCGCGCCGTCCGTCCCGCCCAGCCACCCAGCCTTGCGGTCGATGGACTTCACCTCGCGCCGCGAGGTGGAGGCCTACCTCGAACGACTGAACCGGGCCTCTCCCGTGGCGCTGCGCCAGGTGGCACGCTGGGGCGGCAGCGAAGACTCGCTGCACGTGCGGGCCATCGCGATGCCCGAGCGCTATGCCGATCTCGGCGTCTTCATGGGCGAATCGCGCACCAGCTTCGCCATGTCCATCGACGCGCGCCACGAACTGCCGGCCAGCGTGCCCTACTCGATCGGCCTCGTGCTCAGCGGCGGCATGTGCATCCATGGCCCTGGCGGGGAACGGGTGGTTCGGGCGGGTGAAGGCGTCATCGTCAACCCGGCCGAGGTCGAGCGGACCTGGATGGAATCCGGCACGCATCTGGTCGAGTTCATGCTGCCCAAGGCACCGATGCTGAGCCTCGGCGCGGAATGGGCCCCCGGCCGCCTCACCGGGCAGCCTCGCTTCGAACCGCTGCTGAACGGTGCACTGGCGCAGCGTCTGCATGCGATGGCCCAGGAGGCGGCCCGCGCGCTGCCGTCCGGCATGCCGCGCAATGACGGACTCTTCCGCCGCTGGCTGGAGATGATCGGTCTGACGCTGCTGCACGAGCAGCCGATCCAGAATGCCGCGCAGGCCAGGCTGTCGGCTCCCGAGCCGCCGCCGGGCGCGCTGCGCCGGGCGCTGGATTTCATCCACGCCCACGCCGCCGAAGACATCATGCTGGCCGACATCGCCTCGGCAGCCCATCTCAGCGTCAGCAGCCTCGGGCGCCTGTTCAACAAGCACCTGGGCCAGTCGCCGGCCGCCCTGCTGCGCGACCTGCGGCTGGACCGCGTGCACGACGAGCTGCGCCGTGGCACGCCGGCCTCGATCCGCGAGCTGGCACTGCGCTGGGGCTTCCAGAGCCCCAGCCAGTTCAGCCAGGCCTACCAGCGCCGCTTCGGCAAGAAGCCGAGCGAAACGCGCGGCTGAGCCGCAACACCCGCGCCCCCTCGGCCACGGGGGTGACGAGGCCCCGGCGCATCCGGTTCTGCGCAGCGCTATCCGAATCTGCTCAAGCTGCGGCGCCCTAAGGGCCGACCCAGGGCCGTCCCGCGCAGGCCACTCATAGACTTTTTTCACGAACAGCGGTTGCCTCTTCGCCAAGGCGTCTTGAGGCACCGCTGCGATTGAAATCCAAAGTCCTGATTGGGTGTCTGCATGAAAGCTTCTCGACTCCTGGTGGCCAGCGCCGCCGCCCTGCTCTGCGCCGGCGCGGCCTCTGCCGCGGCCCCCGCCTACAGCGTCGTCGACATCGGCCGACCGACCGGCAACAACACGGCCACGGCCTACGGCATCTCGAACGACGGCAGCTACGTGGTCGGCCGCGGCGCGGTCGGCAGCAACATCGCGTTCGTGTACACCGCCGCCGGTGGCCGAACCGCGTTGACGCCCTACTCGACCAACACCAACAGCTGGGCCGTCGGCGTCAACAACGGCGGCACGATCGTCGGCAATGTGTCGACGTCCTCTGCAGCCACGGCAGACGGCAGTGCCTACGCCTCCTCGGTTCCGGTCGTCTGGAGCAGCGGCAGCAGCACGCCGACGGCGCTGGCCGCCTCGGGCCGCGTGTACGCCATCAACGACGCCGGCCTGGCCGTCGGCTCCAGCGGCACCGTCGGCGCGGTCAACCAGCGCGGCGTGATCTACAACACCCGCACGATGACCAGCTCGATGATCGGCGCGACGACGGCGGACGGCGCCCTGATGACCAGCGCATCGTCCATCAACGACGCCGGCCTTGTCGTCGGCACCGGCAGGCTGGCGACCGACGACGGCAGCCTGGCGGTCGCCCTGGCCTACAACAGCACGACCGGCAGCATCACGCAGATCGCCGCCGCCTCCTCGTACCTCGGCGTCGGCGGCGCATGGACCTCCGGCGCCATCAACGTGGCCGACGTCAACAGCAGCGGCGTCGTCGTCGGCACCCTTGGCTCCGACGCCAAGGGTGACCAGATCTCGATGCCCTACCTCTGGTCCGCCGCCACGGGCCTGAGCACCGTGCCGCTGCCCGCCGGCATGGTCACCGGCACGGCCAACGGCATCAACGACCAGGGCTGGATCGTCGGCACGGCCAAGAACGGCGTGGACGGGAACACCTACGGCTTCGTCGACATCGCCGGCACCTCCTACCTGCTGAACAACCTGCTGAGCAACGGCACCGGCTGGAGCTTCGCCGGCAGCACCTTGAACATCACCGCCATCGGCAACGACGGCACGATCACCGGCTCCGCCTTCTACAACGACGTCGCCGGCGGCACGGGCAACAAGCTGCACGCGTTCGAACTCCAGGTCGCCGCAGCCGTGCCCGAGCCCTCCACCTACGCGCTGATGGCCGCCGGCCTGCTGGCCGTGGGGTCCGTCGCCCGCCGCCGCAGCAAGACCGCTGCCTGAGTCAACACCGTCCCTGCCCTCCCGCCCCCCCTGCACCAACGAGAGTCCATTGCCATGAAGTTCAAGCACATCACCGTCGCCCTGGCCGCCGCCCTGCCGCTCCTGTCCGTCGCCGCGAGCGCGCCGCAGTACACGATCACCGACCTCGGCGTCGTCTCGCCCTACATCGTCAGCCAGGCCTGGGGCATGTCCAGCAGCGGCAACTACGCCGTCGGCCGCAGCCTCTATCTCAGCCAGGACGTCACCGGCAGCAGCTGGCCCACCTCGATCTACAGCACCAGCAGCGGCACCTTGCAAGGCCTGCCCGGCCTGAGCGCCCACCCGTACGACTGGGGTTACGCCATCAACAACTCCGGCCTGGCCGTGGGCGTCTCCGCCACCGACACGACCGGCGCCGGCGCGCTGCCGACGCTGTGGTCCAACGGCGCGGCCACGCAGCTGAAGCTGCCCGCCGGACAGAGCGTGGGCCGCGCCTTCGGCATCAACAACAACGGCATCGCGGTCGGTTCCGCCGGCTCCGACGTCAACGAGGTCGGCGTGATCTACAACACCGTCAGCGGCAAGACCACCACGATCAGCGCGCTGACCGACGACGGCTCCTACATGCAGCGGGCCTTCGGCATCAGCGACAACGGCCTCGTCGTCGGCGCGGGTGTCAGCGCCGGCCAGACCAGCGATGCCCTGGTCTACGACATGAACACCGGCTCGATGATCACCTTGGCCACGCCGGCCGCGAACGCCAACATCGGATCGATCGCCTTCGGCATCAGCGCCAACGGCCAGTACGTCGTCGGCTCCACCGGCAACGACTCCTTCATCTGGTCCGCCACCACCGGCGTGCTCGTGGCCGACATGCCCTCGCTCAGCTCCAGCGGCTCGCTGAAAGGCGTCAACGACAGCGGCTGGGCCGTCGGAACCACGGGCGGCACCTACGCCAATCCGATCCTGGTGGCGGACGGCACGACCTACCTGGTGAACGACATCATCACCAACGGCGCCGGCTGGAACTTCACGAGCACGACCAGCGCCTCCGCCGTCGGCATCGCCGACAACGGCTCCTTCGTCGGCACGGCCCAGTACGACGGCCTGGAGCACATGTACATGGCCACCCTGGTCACCGCAGCCGTGCCCGAACCGGGCAGCTACGCGCTGATGCTGGGCGGCCTGTGCGCCATCGGCGCCGTGGCGCGCCGCCGCAAGGCCGCCTGACTCATCGGGCCATCAGCCGAAGTGCGTGGGTGATGTTCCGAAGTGCCGCATCAGCGCCTGCTGGGCGCTGATGCCGTGATCGCTGATGCGCGTCGAATGCCCGTCGGGGCCGAGCTGCCAGGCATCCAGCGTGTCGTGCAGGTAGGGCTGCAGCGCCTCGTCGATCACGCGCTGGCGCAGCGCCGGATCATTGACCGGCCAGGCCACCTCGATGCGGCGGAACATGTTGCGGCTCATCCAGTCGGCGCTGGACAGATACAGCGCCTCCTCGGCGTCCGTGTCGCCCCAGCGGAAGTAGCAGATCCGCGAGTGCTCGAGGAAGCGCCCGACGATCGAGCGCACGACGACGCCGTCGCTGACGCCCGGCAGATCCGGCGGCAGCATGCAGGCACCGCGCACGATCAGGTCCACCTTGGCACCGGCCCGGGCCGCGCGCAGGATGCCGTCGATCAGCTCGGCGTCGGTCAGCGCGTTGATCTTCACGACCAGGCGCGCGGGCTTGCCCTTGCGCGCCGCGGCCTCCACCTGCGCCAGGTGCTCCAGCATGCGGCTGTGCATATTGAACGGCGCCAGCAGCATCTTGCGCGGCGTGCGCACCTTGCCCAGCGAGGCGAGCTGGCGGAACACCATGTCGGCGTCGGCGGTCAGGTCACGGTCGCAGGTGAGGTAGCCGAGGTCGGTGTAGAAGCGGGCCGTCTTCGGGTTGTAGTTGCCGGTGGACAGGTGGGCGTAGCGGCGCAGCTTGCCGCCACTGCCGCCAGGCTCGCGCCGCGTCACCATCAGCAGCTTCGCATGCGTCTTGTAGCCGACGATGCCGTACACCACCTGCGCACCCACAGCCTCCAGCCGCTCGGCCCAGTTGATGTTCGCCTCCTCGTCGAAGCGCGCCTTCAGTTCGACGACCGCCAGCACCTCCTTGCCGCGCCGCGCCGCCTCGATCAGCAGGTCCATCAGCACCGACTGGCTGCCGGTGCGGTAGATCGTCTGCTTGATGGCCAGCACGTCCGGGTCCTCCACGGCTTCTCGCAGGAAGGAGACCACCGGGTCGAAAGCCTCGAACGGATGGTGCAGCAGCACATCGCCCTTGCGCAGCTGGTCGAAGATCGACTTCGTGCGCGGCAAGGTCGCCGGCCACACCGGTTCGTGCGGCGTGAAGCGCAACTCGGGCGAATCGGTCACGTCGGTCTGGTCGATCAGCTCGTTCAGCCGCACCAGGTTCACCGGCCCGTTGACGCGATACAGCGCCGCGGCCGGCAGGTCGAACTGCTCCAGCAGGAAGTCCGACAGCTCTACCGGACAGGTGCTCACGACCTCCAGCCGCACCGCGCGGCCGAAGTGGCGCGTCGTCAGGCCCGAGCGCAGCGCATGGCGCAGGTTGGCGATCTCTTCCTCGTCGACCTCCAGGTCCGAGTCGCGCGTGACGCGGAACTGCGCGAACGACTCGACCTTGCGGCCGCCGAACAGGTCCTCCAGGTGCGCGCGGATCACGCTGGTCAGCAGCACGAAGGCCTGCTTCCCACCGCTGAGTTCGCGCGGCAGCTTGATCACACGCGGCAGCACGCGCGGCACCTTCACGATGGCGATGCGGCTGGCGCGCCCGAAGGCATCCTTGCCCGACAGGCGCGCGATGAAGTGCAGCGATTTGTTCGCCACCTGCGGGAACGGGTGCGCCGGGTCCAGGCCCACCGGGATCAGGAGCGGCCGCACCTCGCGCTCGAAATAGCGCGCCACCCACTGGCGCTGCGCCTCGTCGCGCTCCGCGTGGTTGACGATGACGATGCGCTCCAGCTGGAGCGCCGGCATGATGCGTTCGTTGAAGACGGCGTACTGCTCGTCGATCAGCGCATGGGCGGCGCGGCCGACGCGCTCCACCTCCGCATGGCTGACCAGGCGCTCGGGCTCGCGCGCGGCGTCCAGCATGTCGGCAAAGCGGACCTCGAAGAACTCGTCGAGGTTCGAGGACACGATGCACAGGTAGCGCAGTCGCTCCAGCAGCGGCACGTCCGCGCGCTCGGCTTGCCGCAGCACGCGGCGGTTGAATTCGAGGATGGCCTGTTCGCGATTCAGCAGCGTCAGCGGCGCAACTGGCGCCGCCGTCACCTCAGTAGGCAAAGGTGCATTCATCGCTCAATCTTATGAATGTTTGATGACAAAGTAATGACGATGGGTGGGCTTGATAATCGCGCCCATCATGCACCTGTTGATCCCCCACGCCAGCGCGCTCGGCGACATCTGCGCCCACGCGCTCGGCGAACTGCCGCTGCCGCGACTGGCCGAACTGCTGGGCCTGCTGAAGCCGGTCGGCGCGCCGCTCGGCGGCGACGAATACGCCCCCAACACCCCTTTCGAGCTGACCCTGGCCGCGCTGCGCGGCGCCGCCCCGGGCCCCGTCCCCACGGCCGCCTGGCTGGCGCAGGAGCAGGGCCAGGACGGCACGCTGGCTTGGGCGCTGCTGACGCCGATCCACCTGTCCGTCGGCACTGACCAGGTCACCGCGCTGGCGCCCGATGCGCTGAATCTTGACCTTAGCGAATCGCGCGCTATCTTTGAATCTCTGGCCGAGCTGTGGCCCGAGGGCGAGGGCTGGCGCGCGCATTGGGCGGGCGCCACGCAGTGGCTGGTCGCACACCCGAGCTTCGCGGGCGTACAGAGCGCCAGCCTCGATCGCGTCGTGGCGCGCAGCGTCGAGCCCTGGATGCCGGAGGCGCGCGTGCTGCGGACCTTTCAGAACGAGATCCAGATGCTGCTGCACCGCAATCCGCTGATCGAAGCGCGCGAGGCGCGCGGCGTTCTCTCGCCCAACTCGGCCTGGATCAGCGGCTGCGGCATCGCCAGCGGCGGCCCGTTGCCGGCAGACGTAGTAGTCGACGATCGCCTGCGCGCCCCGCTGACCCAGGGCGACTGGGCCGCCTGGGCCGAGGCCTGGCGCGCGCTCGATACCGGGCCGGTGAGCGAAGCGCTGGCCCTCGCCAAGGCCGCCCGCCCGGTGCGCCTGACGCTGTGCGGCGAGCGCTTTGCTCAGACCTTTTCACTGCCTGAGCGCAACGGCCTGCAGAGGCTCTGGCAGGGCCTGATGCCGCCGCGCGCCAACACCGCAGAGATCCTGGGAGGACTATGAGCATGAGCCCACAGATCCAGACCCGCGAGGTCAACCCGCGCGCCGCCTGGGCGCTGGAGCAGGCCGGCCTGACGCCGCTGCTCGCGCGCCTGTTCGCCGCCCGCGGCGTGCGCTCGCCCGAGGAACTCGACGACGGCCTGCAGAAGCTGCTACCGCCCGAAGGCATGAAGGGCATCGCCGAAGGCGCGAAGCTGCTGGCCGATGCGATCGAGGCCAACGAACGCATCTGCATCGTGGCCGATTACGACTGCGACGGCGCCACCGCCTGCGCCGTGGCGCTGCGAGGCCTGGCGATGCTCGGCGCCATCCACGTCGACTACGTCGTGCCGGACCGTGCGATCCACGGCTACGGCCTGACGCCGGCCATCGTCGAGCTGGCGCTGCCGCACCGGCCGGACCTCCTGATGACCGTGGACAACGGCATCGCCAGCCTCGCGGGCGTGGCCCATGCGCGCGATCTCGGCATCGAGGTGCTGGTCACCGACCACCACCTGCCCGCGCTGATCGACGGCCGTATTGAGCTGCCGCACGCTCACGCCATCGTCAACCCGAACCAGCCCGACTGCACGTTCGCGAGCAAGAACCTGGCGGGCGTCGGCGTGGCCTTCTACCTGCTGCTGGCGCTGCGCAGCGAGTTCCGCGAACGCGGCCGCTATGCCGAGGACCCGCAGCCGCGGCTCGACGGCCTGCTGGACCTGGTCGCGCTAGGCACCGTGGCCGACGTGGTCAAGCTCGATGCCAACAACCGCCGCCTCGTCGCCCAGGGCCTGAAGCGCATGCGCGCCGGCCGCGCGCAGCCGGGCATCGCCGCCCTCTTCAACGCTGCCGGCCGCGACATCGCCCGCGCCAGCGCCATGGACCTTGGCTTCACCTTGGGCCCGCGCATCAACGCGGCCGGGCGGCTGTCGGACATGACGCTGGGCATCGAATGCCTGTGCACCGACAGCCCGGCTCGTGCCATGGAACTTGCCCAGCAGCTCGACGCAATCAACCGCGAGCGACGCGAGATCGAATCGGACATGCGCGAGCAGGCCGAGCTGAAGCTGGACGACCTGATCGGCGCGCTGGACGGCGAGACGCCCGCCGCGCTGGCGATCTTCGAGCCCGAGTTCCACGAAGGCGTCGTCGGCATCATCGCGTCCCGGCTGAAGGACCGCGTCCATCGCCCCACCTTCGTCTTCGCCCGCGGCACCGATGGCCTGCTGAAGGGCTCCGGCCGCTCGATCCCCGGCTTCCACCTGCGCGACGCGCTGGACCTGGTCTCCAAGCGCCACCCCGCACTGCTGCGCAAGTTCGGCGGCCATGCGATGGCGGCCGGCTGCACGCTCGATGGCGAGGACGGCCTGGCCGTCTTCGACGCCGCGCTGCGCGAGGTCGCCACCGAATGGCTGGACGCCGCCGCGCTGACGCGCACGCTGCGCACCGACGGCCCGCTACCCGCCGACGCCTTCACGCCCGCCACCGTGCAGGAGCTGGACGCGCAGGTGTGGGGCCAGGCCTTCGAAGCCCCGCTGTTCTGCGACGCGGTGCAGATCGTCTCGCAGCGCATCGTCAAGGAGCGCCACCTGAAGCTGCGCGTCAAGCACGCCGACGGCGCGCTGCGCGACGCGATCTGGTTCAGCCACATCGAGCCGGTGCCCGAGCAGGCGCGGCTGGCCTACCGGCTGAGCCTGGACGAGTACCAGGGTCAGCAGCGGGTGCAGATGATCGTCGAGGCCGCGACCTCGATCTGAGACACCGCGCGGCGTGAGGACTTCACGCCGCGCGGCCCTGCATGGCCGCGGCGGCCCGCGCGTCAATTCGCTGACACAAGCGCTGCGAACAATCGGAAGCACCACTTCGGTTGTTCCCATGAAGTCCAAGCCCTCCTCCTCCGCGCTGAGCCTGCGCAGCCGCATGCTGCTGATCGCCGCCATCGCGCTGATGCTGTGCCTGGCGCCCTGCCTCCTGCTGCTGCGGCAGTTCGGTGCCGAGCTGAGCGCCGCGAGCAGCGAGCAGCAGGCGCTCCCCGTCGACGAGGCCTGGCAAGCCGGCCTGCGTGCGCTGCAGCAGCACCGCCAACTTGCCGCCGAGGCGCTGTCCACCCGGCCGGAGGCCCGCCAGGAGCTGGCAGCGGCGCAGCAGCGCGTGCGCGAGGCGCTGGCCGCCATCGATGCATCGGCGCTGACTCAGCCCTTGCGAGCGCAGTTCGACGCCAGCATCGCCGGCGCGCTGGAAGCCGGCAAGCTCGACCTGCCCAAGCTGCTGCAGGCCCACCAGCAGTTCGGTGCGCAGGTCCTGCACGCGATGAGCCGTTTCCACGCCCAGGCCCGCCTGGCCTACGAGCCCGACCCCGCGCTGCACCAGGCGGTGCTGGCCGGCCTGGAGACGGCGCCGGCCGTTGGCGACGCCCTGTCGGAGCTGAGCGCGATCGCCCGCGCCGCCGCCATCGACGACATTGCCGGTACCACCGCCGCGCTGACCCGCTACCGCGAGCAGAACGACACCATGCAGGCGCAGATGCGCCTGGCCATCGAGAATGACGACGGCGGCCCGCTGGCCCAGGCGCTGACGCCGCTGCTGACTCAGGCCGAGGCCCAACGCCGGCGGGTCGACGAGGTGCTGAAGGCCGCCGCGCTGGACGTCAACTACCCGCTGGACCAGCTCGCCGCCGGCTTCTCCGGCGCCGCCGCCCTGCAGGCCGACCTGTCTGCGCGGGTGCTGGCGACCCTGCGGGAGGAACTCGACCAACGCCGGGCATCGCTCGCGCTGCGGCGCAACGCGATGCTCGCGCTGGCACCGCTGCTGCTGGCCGCGCTAGGCGGCGTGATGTGGCTGGCGATGCGGCAGATGCTCGGCGCCATCGACCAGATCACGCGGGTGACCGAACGCATCGCCGACGGCGATCTCAGCCAGCCCGTGCCGCCGGGCCGCGGCGATGAACTCGGCCACGTGTTCGAAGCGCTGGCGCACATGCAGGCGCGACTGCGTGGCCTGGTCACCGAGATCCACGGCGGCGCGCTCAGCATCCGCCATGCCGCGCACGAGATCGCCATGGGCAACCAGGACCTCGCCACGCGTACCGAGCAGGCCGCGGCACAGCTGCAGCAGACGGCATCGAATGTGGACCTGCTCGATCAGGTCGTGCAGCAGACCAGCCGCGCGGCCGGGCAGGCCGCCACGCTCGCGACCCAGGCCTCAGGCGTGGCCGGCGATGGCGGCGCGGCGGTGGGCCGCGTGGTCGACGTGATGGCCTCGATCCACCAGTCGTCCAGCCGGGTCGTGGACATCACCGCGCTGATCGACGGCATCGCGTTCCAGACCAACATCCTGGCGCTGAACGCCGCGGTGGAAGCGGCGCGCGCCGGCGAGCAGGGGCGCGGCTTCGCCGTCGTCGCCGGTGAGGTGCGTAACCTGGCCCAGCGCAGCGCCTCCGCGGCGCGCGAGATCAAGCAGCTGATCCAGCACTCGGTGGCCCAGGTCGAGAACGGCTCGGCGCTGGCCGGCGAGGCCGGCGCGGCGATGCAGCGCATCGTCCGTCAGGTCGGCGAGGTGTCGGCCGTGATCCAGGGCATGGACGGGCAGAGCCGCACCCAGGCAGGTCAGACCAGCGAGGTCGGCGAGGCCGTCCGCAAGATCGACGCGATGACGCAGCAGAACGCGGCGCTGGTCGAGCAGTCGGCCGCCTCGGCCCTGTCGCTGGAGGAGCAGGCGAAGGCGATGGATGCTGCGGTCCAGGCCTTCCGGCTCTGAGGCGCCTCAGCCCAGCAGCGCGATCACATCGGCCGTGCTGCCCAGCTCGCCGATGCGCGGGAAGATCCGCTCGATGCTGTTGTGCTGCGCCTCGCCGTTCAGGTCGTTCATCGCATCGACGGCGAAGGCCACGTTGAAGCCGAGGTCGTAGGCCTGGCGGGCCGTCGATTCGACGCCGATGCTGGTGGCGATGCCGCACATCACGACCTGCGTGATGCCGCCGCGCCTCAGGAACTGTTCCAGCGAGGTGCCGACGAAGGCGCCCAGCTGCAGCTTGGTGACGAGGTGATCGTCGGCTTGCTGCTCCAGTTCGGGAATCAGCACGGCCCAGTCCGGCGGCGGCGTGAAACCGCCCGGCTGCTGGTTGCGGCCCGGCGCGCGGCCGGCCACGTTGACGAGCACAACCGGCTGGCCGGCGGCGCGGAAGGCCCGGGCCAGTTCGGCGACCTTGGCGATGATCGGCTCCACCGGCTGGGCGAGCGGCAGCGAGACGATGCCCTTCTGCATGTCGATGACGACGAGGGCGGTTTTCGCGTCGAGCGAGGTAATGGGCATGATGTTCTTGCGGGAAATGTTGCGGATGGCTGCCAGTGTCCCAGCCGCATCTGTCGCGTGTATTGCTGGCGTCGATCGCGGGCGTTAGGCGCACGATGCCCTTGCAGCCGACGCCGCGCGGGCGGCTCCGTAGAATGAGCCCGGTGGACATCCCGATGAGCAACATTACCAACGCCGACCTGCACTGCCATTCGAAGGTGTCGGACGGCACGCTGGAGCCCGAGGCGCTCGCGCAGCGCGCGCAGGCCAATGGCGTGGAGCTCTGGGCGCTGACCGATCACGACGAGATCGGCGGCCAGCAGCGCGCGCTCGACGCGGCGCTGGCACTGGGCATGCCCTACCTCACCGGCTGCGAGATTTCGGTCAGCTTCGCGGGCAAGGTCGTGCACATCGTCGGCCTGGGCTTCGACCACACCGATCCCGGCATGCTCGCCGGCCTGCAGGCCACCCGCGGCGGCCGTGCGGAGCGGGCGCGCGAGATGGCGGCGGGCCTCGCGCGCGTCGGCATCCAGGGCGCCTACGAGGGCGCTTTGCAGTACGTCAGCAATCCGGACCTGATCTCGCGCACGCACTTCGCGCGCTGGCTGGTGGACGCCGGCCACTGCGGCGACGTGCCCGAGGTGTTCCGCCGATTCCTCACCGAAGGCAAGCCCGGCTACGTCGAGCACAAGTGGGCCCGGCTCGGCGACGCGGTGCGCTGGATCAAGGAGGCGTCTGGCGTCGCCGTGATCGCGCACCCGGCCCGCTACGGCTTCACGCCGACCGTGGAGTACGCGCTGATCACCGAATTCATAGCCCACGGCGGGCGCGGCATCGAGGTCGTCACCGGCAGCCACACGGCGGCCGATGCCGTGCGCTATACCGATACGGCCGAGGAATTCGGCCTGCTCGCTTCGCGCGGCTCGGATTTCCATTCGCCCACGGAAAGCCACACCGATCTCGGCAAGCTCGACATGCTGCCCGGCCGGCTGACGCCGGTCTGGACGGCGCTGGAAGAACGCATCCACAGGCCCTGACGCTCAATGGCCCAATTCTTCGAAGTCCACCCCGACAACCCGCAGCCGCGCTTCCTGCGCCAGGCCGCGCAGATCCTGCAGGCCGGCGGCGTCGGCGCGATCCCGACCGATTCCAGCTACGCGCTGGTCTGCCGGCTCGACGACAAGGCCGCCGCCGAGGCGCTGCGCCGCATCCGCGGCGTGGACGACAAGCACCACCTGACCCTGCTGTGCCGCGACCTGAGTGAGCTGGCCAGCTACGCGCGGGTCGACAACAAGCAATACCGCCTGCTGAAGGCCGCCACGCCCGGGCCCTTCACCTTCATCCTGGAGGCGACCAAGGAAGTGCCGCGGCGCCTCTCGCATCCCTCGCGCCGCACGATCGGCCTGCGGGTGCCGGAGCACAAGGTGACGCAGGAACTGCTCGCGCTGTTCGGCGAGCCGTTGCTGGCCACGACGCTGATCCCGCCCGGCGAGAGCGAGCCGCTCAACGACACCGAGCAGATCTGCGCCCGCTACGACAAGCTGCTGCAGGTGGTGGTGGACGCCGGCGCCTGCGCGGCCAAGCCGACCACGGTGATCGACATGACGGCCGACGAACCGGCCATCGTGCGCATCGGCGGCGGCGATCCGGCTAGCCTGGGACTGCAGCTCGAGGAAGGCTGAGGATCTCGGCGACCCGCTTGGGATCGAAGCCGACCACGGTACGCCCACGCACCACCATCGTCGGCGTGCCCAGGCCGCCACGCGCCTGGAACTCGGCCAGGCAGGCAGCGTCGGTCTCGATCATGCATTCCTTGAACGGCACCTGCTGCTCGCTCATCCACTCGCGGGCGCGCTCGCAGTAAGGGCAGGTCTGCGACGACAGCATCACGATGTCGCCCGGCTTGGCCGCCGCGCGTAGGGCCTGGGCCTGCTGGTCCTTGTGCCGGCCCTGCAGTAGTTGCACACCGCCATAGACCAGCCCGACGATCAAGGCCAGCGAGACATAACTGCGAACTCGCTCGGACAGCATTTAGGGCCTTAAACGGCGGCAGTAACGACCACTTCCAGCCGCCAGCCCGGACGGGCCAGGTTGGCCTGTACGGTGGCGCGCGGCGGGGTGTTGCCGGGCGTGACCCAGGCGTCCCAGACGGCGTTCATGCCGGGGAAGTCGGCCAGGTCGACGATGAAGATCTGCGTCATCAGGATGCGGCTCTTGTCGGTGCCGGCGCGGGCCAGCAGCGCGTCGATCGCGCCGAGCACCTGCTTGGTCTGGGTCTCGATGTCGCTGGTCTGGTCGCTGGGCACCTGGCCGGCGAGGTAGACCACGCCGTTGTGCACGGCCATTTCGGACAGACGCGCGCCGACGTCGAATCGCTTCACTTCGCTCATTTGGAATGACTGCCTTTCTTTTTGACGGAATGGGGTTGCGCGGGCTTCGCAGCAGAGGCACCGGCCTTCTGGCCGATCTTGCTCTCGGTGCCCGCCATCAGCTTCTTGATATTGCCCTGGTGGCGCCAGACCAGCAGCAGCGCCATCACGACCAGCACGCCCGCAGTGGGCGGCGAATCCCAGACCAGCATCTCGTAGACCGGCGCCAGTGCGGCGGCGACGATGGCCGCCAGCGATGAATAGCGGCTGAAGTAGGCGACGGCGAGCCAGGTCGCCAGCGTCGCCAGGCCAAGTTCCCAGTTCAGCGCCAGGATCACGCCCAACGCGGTGGCCACGCCCTTGCCGCCTTCGAACTTGAAGAACACCGGCCACAGGTGACCGAGGAAGGCGCCCAGGCCCACCAGCGCGGCGGTGCCTTCATCGAGGCCGAAGCGCTCGCCGTACAGCTTCACCAGCAGCACCGGGATGAAGCCCTTCAGCGCGTCGAACACCAGCGTCAGCACGGCGGCCTTCTTGTTGCCCGAGCGCAGCACGTTGGTGGCACCCGGGTTGCCGGAGCCGTAGCTGCGCGGGTCCGACAGGCCCATCGCACGGCTGACGATCACGGCAAAGGACAGCGAGCCGATCAGGTAGCCGCACACCGCGGCCAGCAGGGGAAAGAGGGTTTCTTGCATAACCATCTATTGTGCAATGGCGCACTGCACGGGCCGGGCGCCGACAAGCCCCGGCAGCAACTTGGGGTCGATGCCGACGAGGTAGCCGCGCCGGCCGCCGTTGATGCAGATCGTGGGCAACTCCAGGATCGTGGACTCGACGAACACCGGCATCTCTTTGCGCGTGCCGAAGGGCGAGGTACCGCCCACCATGTAGCCGCTGTGGCGCTGCGCCACGTCCGGCTTGCAGGGCTCGACCTTCTTGCACGGGATCTGGCGCGCCAGCTCCTTCAGGCTGACCGTGCAGTCGCCGTGCATCAGCACGATCAGCGGCTGGGCCTTCTCGTCCTGCATCACCAGCGTCTTGACGACGGCATGTTCCTCGACGCCGAGCTGCTTCGAGGACTCGGCCGTGCCACCATGTTCCACGTAGTCGTAGACGTGTTCGGTGAACGGGACCTTGTGCTGGCGCAGGAACTGCGTGGCCGGCGTTTCGCTGACGTGGGCGCTCTTTTTCGACATGGCCGGCATTCTCGCTCGCGTGCCTGACTGCTGGGTCTCAGCGGCGCACGAAGTACGGCACCGCCGCCAGCACGACGCCGACGACGACCATCAGCCAGGTGTTCGTCACGAAGTACGGGAACACGGCCAGCGCGATGCCGCACAGTAGCGGCACGATGGCGCCCTGCTTCTTGCCGTAGACGAAGTAGCCTGCGCCCAGCGAGCCGAACAGCAGGCCCCAGAGCAACTGCGCGCTGTTCACGGCTCGCGCCTGTCCAGCGTCCGCGCCTGCACCGTCAGCGAGGGCACGGCGAACAGGCCGGCGCCGAGGTGATGCAGCGTGTGCAGCTCGGTGTTGTCCTCGCGGAAGGACCAGCGGCCGTGGGTGAACACGCGCGGATCGGACTGCGCGGAGACGACCTCGACGAAGAAGGTGTCGTAAGCTTCCTCAGAGCGCGGCTCGCGGATCAGCCGGCATTCGAGCCAGGCGATGCAGCCGGCCACCAGCGGCAGGCCCAGCACCGGGCCGTCGAAGGCCTCGATGCCGTAGGCGTCGAACTTGTCGATGCCGGCGCCATGCACGCTGCCGGCCGTGTAGGCCACGTCCGCATTGGCCTTGCACGGGATGCTCAGCGCCAGCTCGCCGCTGGCCAGCGCCAGTTCGCGCGTGGTGGTGCTTTTGTCGAGCACGATGGCAATGCGCGGCGGCGTGAACTCCACCGGCATGGACCAGGCGGCGGCCATCACCGTGCGGCGGCCTTCGTGCCGTGCGCTGACGAGCACGGTCGGGCCATGGTTGACGAGGCGGCTGGCGTGGGAGAGATCGACGGTTTCGCGCATGGCCGGCATTGTCTCCGCTCCCGTCGTATCCTGTGGAGCTTGACGACGATCGCATTGCTGAAGGAGACACCGACCATGCGCGACTACCTGAAGTTCTACATCAACGGCCAATGGGTCGACCCGCTGAGCCCGCGCTCGCTGGACGTGATCAACCCCGCCACCGAGGCCGTGGCCGGCCGCATCTCGATCGGCTCCGCGGCCGACGTGGACCGCGCGGTGCGTGCCGCACGCGCCGCCTTCGCCACCTACTCGCAGACCTCGCTGGACGAGCGCGTGGCGCTGCTGGAAAAGATCATCGAGGAGTACAAGAAGCGCTACGCCGACATGGCCGCCGCGGTCACCGAGGAGATGGGCGCGCCGGCCAAGCTGGCCAACGATTCGCAGGCCGCCATCGGCATCGGCCACCTGAGCACCGCGCTGTCCGTGCTCAAGGAATACAAGTTCCAGGAGGCGCGCGGCACCACGACCCTGTTCAAGGAACCGATCGGCGTCTGCGGCTTCATCACGCCCTGGAACTGGCCGGTCAACCAGATCGCCTGCAAGGTGGCACCGGCGCTGGCCGTGGGCTGCACGATGGTGCTGAAGCCCTCGGAGATCGCACCGTTCTCGGCCCAGGTGTGGACCGAGATCCTCGATGCCGCCGGCGTGCCGGCCGGCGTGTTCAACCTCGTCAACGGCGACGGGCCGGGCGTGGGCACGGCGATCGCGAGCCACCCCGAGGTGGACATGGTCTCGTTCACCGGCTCGACCCGCGCGGGCATCGAGGTGGCGCGCAATGCGGCGCCCACGGTCAAGCGCGTGCACCAGGAGCTGGGCGGCAAGTCGCCCAACATCATCCTGCCCGATGCGGACTTCAAGCGTGCGGTGACGAGCGGCGTGCGCGGCGTGATGCAGAACTCCGGCCAATCGTGCAACGCGCCGACGCGGATGCTGGTGCCGAATGCACGCATGGCCGAGGCGCTGGAGTACGCCAAGGCCGCGGCCGAGGCCACGACGGTGGGCGACCCGGTGAGCAGCGGCGCGACGATCGGCCCGGTCGTCTCGGCCGCGCAGTGGGACAAGATCCAGACCTTGATCGCCAAGGGCCTGGAAGAAGGCGCGACCTTGGTGGCCGGCGGCCCGGGCAAGCCAGAGGGCCTGTCGACCGGCTACTACGTCAAGCCGACGATCCTCGGCGGCGTCAACAACGCGATGACGGTGGCGCGCGAGGAGATCTTCGGGCCGGTGCTGGTCATCATGGGCTACGACACCGTGGACGAGGCGGTCGAGATCGGCAACGACACGGTCTATGGCCTCGCGGCCTACGTGTCCGGCGGCGACATCGACGCGGCCCGCAAGGTGGCCTCGCGCCTGCGCGCCGGCCAGGTCAACATCAACAGCGCGCCGACCGACCTGAACGCCCCCTTCGGCGGCTTCAAGCAATCGGGCAACGGCCGCGAATGGGGCGAGGACGCCTTCGGTGAATTCCTCGAAACAAAGGCGGTGGTGGGCTTTACACCGCGCAGCAAGACCTGACCCTGAGGTATCCCTTCGGTGACATCCGTCACCGAGGAGCCGATCTGGCGCGTTCGGAAGGCCCTTTATCGGGCCTTCTCCTTTTAGTGGTCTGGGAACAATGGATTCCACGCCAACAACGAAGGTGCCGCGATGCAGATCCACTCCGCCACTCCCAGTTCCCACACGGCCGCGCGCACCGATGCGCACAAGCCGGCCGCGGGCAAGGCCGCCGGCGCGCAGGCCGCAAGCGGCGGTGCTGCGTCCTCCTTCGCCGCCCAGCTCGATTCCGCCCGCACGGCGCAGGCGCAGCCGGCGGCGGCAACACCTGGCACCGCCGCACGGCCATGAGCTGGCTGTCCATCGGCAGCGACGCGGCCGTGAGCCGACCCGCCGGAACATTTCAGTCGACGCCACCAAGTGGACATACGGTGGCAAAGACCGCAACAAACAATGCGCTGAAGCACGCAGGCCAGGGTGTGCAGGCCAAGTTCAGCCCGAAGGGGCTGGAGCTGGCTGCTCAGGGCGCGGACAAGCTGGCCACCGCCGCCCGGCTGACCGCGCAGGGCCTCGGCGAGATCAGCTCGGCCACCGCGGGCGGCATCGGCTCGATGGCCCAGGAAACGGGTGACGCGATCGGCAGCGCCATCGCCGGCGTGCAGTCGGCGGCGCGCGGCTCGGTGAACACCGTCAGCAATGCGGTGTCCGCCGGGGTCGATCAGGTCAGCGATGCGCTGGACTCGGTCACGTCTGCCGCGGCGCTGACCGGCCTCGTCGGCCTGGCGATCGTCGGCGCGTGAACAAGACCGGCGTCATCGCGGTGGCGGCCCTGGTGCTGCTCCTGTCCGGCTGCTCGGTGCTCGGCGGGATCACCACGGCGGAGCTGCTTAGCAGCGCCGCCGGTCCGGTGGCCAGTGCGGCACTGGGCCGTGCGTCGGGCCAGGCCAGCAACACCGTCCATCACGGCGACGCGCCGGTGAAGGCGCTGTGCATCGAGTTCAACCGCTCGGCGCCGCTGCCCGACCTGGTGCCGGCGCTGCAGGCGGAACTGCGCAGCCAGCGCGTGGACAGCCGCGTCTACGAGGCCGACACGCAGACGCCGGGCTGCGAGGTCTGGCTGCGCTATGCGGCCAGCGTCGAATGGGGCAAGCCGCCACTGTCCGACAACTACCGGCCCTATCTCAGCTCGGCTTCGCTGAGCCTGCGCCGGGCGGACGGGACGGTGATGGCGACCAGCGACTACCGGCTGGACCCGGAGATGGGCATGAGCCGCTGGGCCGACACCCGGCGCAAGCTGGCCAGCACGGTCCGTGCGCTGATCACCGGGTTCGAGGATTGAGATCGAGGAGGGATCGATGAAGAACTACGAGCAAGAATCATGAAGAAGCATCCCGAGCAAACCGCAGCGACCACGCGCGCGGCGCTGGCTGCGGCGCTGACCGTCGCACTGGCAACCACGGGCTGCTCCAGCACGCCGCCGACAGTCGTGCCCGGCCCGCTGCAGGCCGCGCCGCTGCAACCTGCGCTGTTCGTCGAGCGGCCCAACAACGGCGCGATCTTCCAGCCCTACATGACGGCCAACTCGCTGTTCTCCGGCGAGCGCCGCCCGCAGGCGATCGGCGACACGCTGAAGGTCAACATCGCCGAGAAGATCAAGGCCGAGCAGGACCTGGGCACGACGACGAGCCGCAGCAACCAGATGGCCGTCAAGGGCCCCGGCGGCAGCAGCAAGTCGACCTTCATCAACTCGCTGCTGAACGCGAACACGAGCGCCTCGGGCAGCGACGGCTATACCGGCAGCGGCAAGGCGACGTCCAACGGCAGCTTCGACGCGCAGTTGGCCGTCTCCGTCATCAACGTGCTGCCGAACGGCCACCTGCTGGTGGCCGGCGAGCGGCGCATCGGCCTGGACGCCAGCGCGCAGGTGCTGCGCTTCTCGGGCGTCGTCGATCCGCAGAACATCCGGCCCGGCAACCAGGTGGATTCTGCCGACGTGGTCAACGCGAGCCTGGAGAACGTGGCGCAGGGTGACATGTCGGACGCGGCGCGCCGCAACTGGCTGCAGCGCGTGCTGACGCGGGCGACCTCGGTGTGGTGACGGAGCCCGGTAGACGATGAAGTTGGTTCAAGGACTCGGCCACCTGGCCGAAGGCCGCCACGCCAAGGGCACGCTGATCATCACCGAAGGCGCCGTGCTGGAGGAGTGGATCCTGATCGACAGCGGAGTGGTGAGCCTGTGCGCCCGCGTCGCTGGCATGGAGGTCGCGGTGGCCACGTTGTGGCGCGGCGACGTGATCGGCTGGGATTCGCCGCTGGGCCGCGAGCAGGCGCGCTTCGACGTGCGCGCGATGGGTGAAGTGCGCACCTTGCGGCTGCCGGCCGGCCAGGCCCCGCAAATCCATGCGCAGATGGCGGCGGCGACCGAGGCACGGCTGCAGCAGCAGATCTTCATGCGCCTGGCCGGCAACGGGCTGCAGCGCCTGGTCAGCGTGCTCGCGACGCTGGCCGCCGCGCTGACCGAGGCCGCGCAGCGCCTGCCGCCCAGCCTGGCACTGCCGCTGGTGCAGGGTAGCCTGGGCGATCTGTCGGGGCTGTCGAGACGGCAGACCTGGATCTACCTGGGCCAGTTGTCCCAGGCGGGCTGGGTCCGCACGACCCGCACCCGCGTGCTGCTCGACGGCCTCGATGCCTGGCTCGCGCTGCCGGCCGAGATCGAGCGCGAGGGCCTGGCCTGCATCGCGACCCTGGAGCTATGCACGGCGGCGCTGGAGCGGCTGAGCCGAGGAACCGCCGAGATCCGCGCGCTCACACCAGTCGCACGATCTTCCGCTTCCGCCAGATGAGCTGGTAGTAGCCGGCCTGCAGCACCAGCATCGTCAGGAAGGCGATCGGATAGGCCATCCACACGCCGGTGATGCCGAAGTGCCCGGCCAGCGCGTAGGCCGAGGGCACCTCGACGGCCGCGATCGCGGTGATCGACAGGGCCGTCGGCACGATCACCGCGCCGGACGCGCGCATCACGCCGCTCAGCACCGCCGCGAAGCCGTAGATGATGCTGCCCCACAGCATCACGTGCAGCAGCGTCTGCGCCAGCTCGACCACCGGCTGGCTGGTGATGAACAGGCCCAGCAGGTCGCGCGACAGCGCGTAGCCCAGCAGCACGAGCCCGCCGGTCAGCAGCACGTTCATCTGCAGGCCGGTGCGGGCGATCGCACCGAGGCGATCGGCACGGCCCGCGCCGATCGCCTGCGCGCCGAGGATGGACGAGGTGATGGCGATCGACAGCGCCGGGAACTGCACGTAGTTCACCACCTGATTAACCGCGCCGTAGGCGGCCGTCGCGTCCGGGCCGAAGCTGTTGACCAGCGCCAGCAGCGCGATCTCGGCCAGCGACATCACGATCACCTGCAGGCCCGTGGGCAGGCCGATCTTGAGCACGAGCTTCAGCAGCTTCAGGTCGATGCGCAGCGCGCGCAGCATCTCCATGTCGGGCGCGAGCGGATGCTTGCGCCAGCGCATGTACAAGGTGAGGCCGGTCAGCGCGATCAGGAAGGCGCAGATCGACGCGGCCGCGGCCGAGGTAACGCCGAGCATCGGCAAGCCCCACCAGCCGCGGATGAAGGCCGGCGTCAGCACTGCGGAAACGGCGGTGGACAGGGTCAGCGTGAGCAGTGGCGTCACCGTGTCGCCGACGCCGCGCATCAGCGCGGTGGACAGGATGTAGACCAGCAGGCCCGGCATGGCCCACATCATCAGCCGCGCGTAGCCGAGCGCCTCGGGCAGCACCTCGGGCGGCGTGCGCAGCAGCTTCAGCATGCCCTCGGTGAAGAGGCCGCCGAGCAGCGCGATCACGACGCCCAGCACGAGGCAGACAGCCAGCGCCGTGCCGGCGATCGCCTTGACCTTGTGCGTCTCGCGCGCGCCCCAGGCCTGACCGATCAGCACCGAGGCGCCGGCCCCGACGCCGATCACCAGCGAGATCAGGAAGAACACGACCGGAAACACCGAGGCCACCGCGGCGAGCGCGCGCGTGCCCAGCATCTGGCCGATGAAGACGTTGTTGAAGGTGCCCGACAGCGCCTGCAGCACATTGCTGAGCACCATCGGGCCGAGGAAAACGAGAAACACGCGCCACAGGGGGCGCGTGTCGGGCGGGCGGGAAGACGATGAAGGGGGCGGCATCAGGCGATTGTGATGCACGCCCTTTTCTGGATCGTCAATCGACCGGTCAGGACCGGTCAGCGCAGGTCGAAGCGGTCCAGCTCCATCACCTTGTTCCACGCGGCGACGAAGTCACCCACGAACTTGCCCTTGGCGTCCGCGCTGGCATAGACCTCGGCGAGCGCGCGCAACTGCGCGTTGGAGCCGAACACCAGGTCCACGCGCGAGCCGGTCCACTTCACGGCGCCGGTCTTGCGGTCGCGGCCCTCGAAGGCCTCGGCGGCCGGCGAAGTGGGCGTCCAGGCGGTGGACATGTCGAGCAGGTTGACGAAGAAGTCGTTGCTCAAGGTGCCGGGCTTATCGGTGGACCGGCCCAGCTTGTCAGCACCCAGCACGCGCAGGCCGCCGATGAGCACCGTCAGCTCCGGTCCGGTCAAGGTCAGCAACTGCGCCCGGTCGATCAGCAGCGCCTCCGCCGGCACCGCGAAGCGCGCCTTCTGGTAGTTGCGGAAGCCATCGGCAGCGGGCTCCATCGGGGCGAAGGATTCGACGTCGGTCTGCGCCTGCGAGGCATCCATGCGGCCCGGGCGGAAGGGCACCGTCACCGGTTGGCCCGCATCGGCCGCCGCCTTCTCGACCGCGGCGGCACCGGCCAGCACGATCAGGTCGGCCAGCGAGATCTTCTTGCCGCCGGTCGCCTTGGCATCAAAAGCCTCGCGGATTGCTTCGAGCTTCGCCAGCACCTTCGCCAGTTGCTCGGGCTGGTTGACGGCCCAGTCCTTCTGCGGCGCCAGCCGGATGCGTGCGCCGTTGGCGCCGCCACGCTTGTCGGAACCACGGAAGGTGGAGGCCGAGGCCCAGGCGGTGGACACCAGTTCCGCCACCGTAAGACCCGAGGCGAGCACCTGCTGCTTCAACGCGGCGATGTCCTGCGCGTCCACCAGCGGATGGTTTACCGCCGGGATCGGGTCCTGCCAGATCAGTTCTTCGGCCGGCACCTCGGCGCCGAGGTAGCGGGCGCGCGGGCCCATGTCGCGGTGGGTCAGCTTGAACCAGGCGCGGGCAAAGGCGTCGGCAAACTGTTCCGGATGGGCGAGGAAGCGGCGCGAGATCTTCTCGTAGGCCGGGTCGACGCGCAGCGAGAGGTCGGTCGTCAGCATCGTCGGCAGGATGCGCTTCGAGGCATCGTGCGCATGCGGGATCGTGGCCGTGGCGTTCTTCGCGACCCACTGGTGCGCGCCGGCGGGGCTCTGGGTCAGCTCCCATTCGTAGCCGAACAGGTTCTCGAAGAAGTTGTTGCTCCACTTCGTCGGCGTGGTCGTCCAGGTAACTTCCAGGCCGCTGGTGATCGCATCGGCGCCGTGGCCCTTGCCGAAACTGTTGCCCCAGCCGAGGCCCTGGGCTTCCAGTTCGGCGGCCTCCGGGTCCGAGGACACATGGCTGGCCGGTCCTGCGCCGTGGGTCTTGCCGAAGCTGTGGCCACCGGCGATCAGGGCGACGGTTTCCTCGTCGTCCATGGCCATGCGGGCGAAGGTCTCGCGGATGTCCTGGGCGGCGGCCAGCGGGTCTGGATTGCCGTTGGGGCCTTCCGGGTTCACGTAGATCAGGCCCATCTGCACGGCGCCCAGCGGGTTCTCCAGCGTGCGGGTGCCAGGCTCGCCATCGGCGTAGCGCAGGTCGCCGCCGAGCCAGGTGGTCTCGCGGCCCCAGTAGACGTCGAGATCCGGCTCCCAGACGTCGGCGCGCCCGCCGGCGAAGCCGAAGGTCTTGAAGCCCATGGTTTCCAGCGCGACGTTGCCGGTCAGGATCAGCAGGTCGGCCCAGGAGATCTTCTGGCCATATTTCTGCTTGATCGGCCACAGCAGGCGGCGCGCCTTGTCGAGGTTCCCGTTGTCGGGCCAGCTGTTCAGCGGCGCAAAGCGCTGCTGGCCGCGGCCGGCGCCGCCCCGCCCGTCACCGACGCGATAGGTGCCGGCGCTGTGCCAGGCCATGCGAATGAACAGCGGGCCGTAGTGGCCGAAGTCGGCCGGCCACCAGTCCTGCGAGTCGGTCATCAGGGCGGCCAGATCCTTCTTGACGGCCGCCAGATCGAGGGTCTTGAACTCGGCGGCGTAGTCGAAGCCGCCGCCAAGCGGGTCGGATTTGTCGGAATGCTGCTGGAGGAGGTCCAGCCGCAGTTGTTTGGGCCACCAGTCACGGTTGGTGGTACCGCCGCCGGCGCCGGGGTTGAAGGGGCACTTCGCTTTTTCGCTTGCCATCACGGCCTCCTTGGGTTGGGAGGCCAAATTCTGTGCCAGCACCCCGGCCAAAGCGACTTGGAAAACTCAATCCCGGCGATAGCCGTCGGTCATGCTGCAGTGCATCATTCCTATTTCTTGAATGGTCACTTCAGAATTCCCTAGTGTTTACCCTCGGTCACAACTTGTACAGTTCAACCCATGGATGAAGCGTGTGCCGAGTCCAACAACAACCGGCTGCCAGACCTTCGAGGGACCCAGGCAGCCAATGTAAAGAGGATCGCATCATGAAGACCGTTCTGACCATCGCCGCCGCCCTGCTCTCCACCGCAACCCTGGTTGCCGCCTCGCCGGCCGAAGCAGCTCAAGGCTACGACCAATACCGCCGCGCCGTGCTCGGCGACACGACCGTCGCCTCGGCTGACGCCAACGTGCAAACCCGCGCCGTGCGCGTTCCCGGCTCCTACGCCCAGTACCTGATCAACAACGGCGCCGACAAGTCCGCCGCCCTGATCACTGCCGCCCACGCTGGCGAGCAACCGGTTCTGGCACAAGTCGCCGTGCAAGCGAAGCAACCGCGCCTGACCCCGGCACAAGCCTACGCCAAGTCGATCGGTAACGACGTGCGCGTCGCCAACGAAGCCGTGACCAGCGCCGAATAAGTTCAGCGCTAGAAGCGTAAAAAGCGCGAAGGCCGCCCAATCGGGCGGCCTTCGCTTTTTTGCGAGCAGTTCAGGGCAGTTTGGCTGCGGGAACCTGGGAGGGGGCGATCGCAGCGACAGCGCGCTGCAAGAGCCGAATGAAGGTTTCCGGATCGATCGGCTTCGGGATGAAGACGACACCTTCAGGAAAACTGCCCAGCGTTGCCAGTTCGGCCGGGGTCTGGCTGGAGACGGCAATCGTCACGCGGGGCTTGCTGGCGGGATCCGCCGTGAGGTGGCGCAGCATCTCGACGCCATTCATATGGGGCATGACGATGTCGGTCACCATCACGTCCGGCAGGGCCTGACGCACCGCCAGCAGCGCTTCGAAGCCGTTCTCGGCGGTCGTGATCTCCGCGCTGGGCAGCGAGGCCCCGACGAGTGCGGACAAGACGTCCCGGTCGTCGATGTTGTCGTCCACGATCATCACGCGCAGCCGGGAAGCCGGCGCCTGATCCGCTGTGGCCGGCCCCGACTGCGCCTTGATCAGCGCCTCGACGCTGGCAGCATCGATCCGACGATGCCCACCCATCGTCTTCCACGCTCGCAGATGACCGGAGTCCACCCAACGCTGGATCGTAGGTACGGACACATTCAGCCGACGCGCGACTTCGGCGGTGGAGTAGGAATCGCTGGGGACTGGAGCAGGTTGAGCAGGTTGCACAGGGGTGAATCTCTGCAAGGAGAACTAAGCGGGCCATGGCGGCGAACTGCCAGCGCTCATCATGGCACGATGCAGGACGATCACGCTCCGGTTCCGAGCTAGCGTGAGCAAAAGTGGTGCCTAGCCGCCGACATGTTTCCTGATTGATGCAATCGCGAGCGCGTGTTCGCGGCCAAAGACGCTCAGGCATTCTTCCACCCGCGCCGGCTCCTGCTTGAGTGCCTGCTGCAGCGCACGCGCCGCCTCGGAGAGCGCAGTTGCTCCCAGGGTTCCCGCGGTTGAAATCATCGAGTGGGCCATCATGGCTGAATCGGTCAGATCGCCGCCGAGCCACAGGCTGCGGATATCGTCGGGTACGGTGAGCCGCGTCGTCAGGAAACGATCCAGCAGGCGGCGGTACAGCTCGGCATTGCCCACGCATCGATGCAGGCCCAGCGAGAAAGAGACCGGCTCCTTGACCTCGGATTCCCCGAGCTCACCATTGAATCGCGCGTCGTGTGTAGTCATTCTTCCGCTTGCAGCCAAATAGGGGTCGAGGCTAGCCGCTTAAACACGACCCGTCGATAACGACCAAGCCGTCGCGAGCGTTGAATTTGATGCTATGTCAAAAATCGGTCGATTGGTAGCAATTGTTCGATTCTTTCTCCTTGTTCAATTTCGCATCTCCACGACACTGATTTGATCGCCCTTGCGGTCCGGGCGCGAGAATCAGCATGCGTTGGCGAAGCATCGGACTTAGGTTAAATACCGTTTTCATTGCGCTGATATCGACAGCGCTGGCCGCATTCGGTTGGCTCTCCTTCATCGACAGCAAGGATCGCCTCCAAACCCAGCTTGCTTCGCATCTTCGGAACGTCGAAGAACGCCTCTCGACCAGCCTGACGGAACCCATGTGGCACATGGACAGGGAGTCGGTGCAGCAGATCATCCAGGCGGAAATCGAGGCGCCGGTCGTACGAATCGTCGTTCGCCAGTCCGGAAAAGATCTTATCTACGCGCTATCGGATTCGGAAGCACCTCCGGAGCCGCCGCAAGAGCAGATCACGCGGAAGTTCACGGTGAGATTTGCCAACTCCGGACAGATTCTGAATCTCGCCGATGTCGAGATAGTCGCATCGCGCGCGGGATTCATCGAAGACCTGCAGCGCCTCTTCATTCGACGCGCCGTCGGAATATCCATTCTCATTGCCATATTGGCGCTGGCTCTCTCCTATACCCTTTATAGCCTTCTGCTGAAGCCGATGAGGATCTTGCAGAAAGCCCTCGAGGGCGCCGCACAGGAAGGTGGGGAGCGAACGCTCGCGGCATTGGCAGCCGCTCGAGACGACGAGTTGGGCGACCTGGTGCTCGGCTTCAACAAGATCGCCCAGCGCCTGTCCACGGACCTGGCCCGCCGCAAAGAGGCCGAACAGCAGTCCCGGCTGGCCTATGAGCAGCAACAGGTCCTGGTCTCGGCGCTCGAACAGAGCATGAATGAAGCAAAGGAGGCCTCACGCGCCAAATCGTCTTTCCTGGCGAATATGAGCCATGAGATACGGACGCCGATGAACGCCATATTGGGCCTGTCCCAGTTGATGCGCCAGTCGGACCTTGACCTGAAGCAGAGCCAGTATCTCGGGAAGATCCATCAGGCCGGGCAACACCTGCTGGGCATCATCAATGAAATTCTGGATTTTTCAAAGATCGAAGCCGGCAAGCTTAAAATTGAGCAAACCGACCTGGATCTCGATGGCGTTCTTGAGAACGTCTCAGCCCTTATTTCCGGAAAGGCGCAAGCCAAAGGCCTCGAACTGGTATTCGATGTCGCAAACGATGTGCCGCGCCAGTTGGTCGGAGATTCCCTGCGTCTCGGCCAGGTATTGATCAACTACGCGAACAACGCCGTGAAATTCACGGAGTGGGGGAAGATTTCAATCCTCGTGCGCGTGGAAAAACAATGGGGAGACACGGCCGTTCTCCGGTTCAGCGTGCAGGA
The DNA here is from genome assembly GCF_034043675.1 of Roseateles agri. NCBI lineage: Bacteria > Pseudomonadati > Pseudomonadota > Betaproteobacteria > Burkholderiales > Sphaerotilaceae > Roseateles > Roseateles agri. The sequence goes on from NZ_JAXCLA010000006.1 coordinate 69,658, forward strand.
CACCGGCATTGGTTTGAGCCCCGAACAGATCGCGCGCCTGTTCCAGAGTTTCGAGCAGGCAGATACCTCGACGACACGGAAATTCGGCGGGACTGGGCTGGGCCTGGCAATCTGCAAGCGTCTGGCGGCGTTGATGGGCGGTGTGGTGGGGGTATCGAGCGAGTTAGGCCGGGGCTCCACGTTCTGGTTCACTGCGGAGCTTCGAACCCGCCGTTCGCCCTCGCGGAAACAATTTCTCGGGCCTGAAGCTCAGTCGATATCGCGCGAGCGCCTGCAGGGTCAACGGGTATTGCTGGTCGAAGACAACGAAATCAATCAGGAAGTGGCCAAGGGCCTGCTGTCCTCATTTGGCGTGCAGGTTGATATTGCATCCAATGGCCTGGAAGCGCTCTCGCAGGTCCGATCGGCGCAGTACGCGATAGTCTTCATGGACATGCAGATGCCGGTCATGGATGGAATCACGGCAGCGACAGAAATACGCAAGATCAGGTCGCTTGCAGGCATGCCCATCATCGCAATGACCGCAAACGTGCGGGCCGAAGATCGCGAACGTTGCCTGCAGGCTGGCATGGTCGATTTCGTTGCGAAACCGATCGATTCGGCCGATCTCCTACGCGCGCTGCTGCGGTGGACTGGCGTAAATTCAGTGCCCGAACCCGCGACGCCCACCGATACCGCTGGAGAACTGCAAATTCCCGGCCTGAATTCTTCGCAAGGCCTGAGCCGGGTTCTCGGGCGGATGGATCTCTACATCACCTTGCTGCGGAAATTCTCGGAAAACTACCGCGAAGAGATCGTCAACCACATCGATACGGCGATTGCCAAAGGCGACTTCCCATCTGCCGAGCGTCTGGCACACACGATCAAGGGCGTGGCAGGAAATATCGGCGCCGATGAGGTATCCAGGGCAGCGTCTGAACTCGAATCAGCCTTGCGCCATGATGAACAGAATCTCGGCGAGAAATTGACGGCCTTGCGCCGAGTGCTTGTGCCCCTGATTTCGGCTCTGGATCAGTATTTTTCTGAATCTGCACATCCGGACGACCGGCTCGCCCATCGAAATGAAAGCCAGGCCGATGTTGAAGAAGCCTTCAAGCGCCTGAAACAGCTTGTCGAGGACGACGACCCTTTTGCATCGAGTTGGATGGTTGAGCAGAAGAGCCAATTGGACAAGGCCCTGGGCGTGCGGTACGACCAGCTCAAAGAAGCACTTGACGATTTCGACTATGAAACTGCGGAAGACATTCTGAAATCTGCCTATTGATTCGGCCGCGGAGGGCGCGCATGGAAACCGGAAATACTGTGGAGATGCCGACGATCCTGGTGGTCGACGACACGCCGGACAATCTTCAGTTCATGAACGGGATACTTCAGTCCAGCTACAAGGTCAAAGTAGCGAACAGCGGGGAACGCGCGCTGAAGGTCCTGGAGCGCGGCCCCCTGCCCGATATCGTCCTGCTCGACGTCATCATGACGGGAATCGACGGCTACGAAGTCTGCCGGCAGATGAAGGCGAATCCCGCAACGGCGGCGGTCCCGGTGATCTTCCTAACGGCGCGAAACGAGGTCGAGGACGAAACCCGCGGCTTCGAGAGCGGCGCCGTCGACTACATCACCAAGCCCTTCATCGCCGCGGTGGTGCTGGCGCGCGTCAAGGCGCAGCTCGGGCTGAAGCGCATGGCGGACTTCCTGCGCGATCAGAACGATTTCCTGGAGGAAGAAGTCGGCCGGCGGACGCGCGAGGTTTCCGCGATCCAGGACGTCACCATCCTGGCCATGGCCTCCCTGGCGGAGACCCGTGATAACGAGACCGGCAACCACATCCGTCGCACGCAGCATTACGTCCGAGCGCTCGCCCTGAAGCTCCAGAAGGACCCGCGCTTTGCCCGCGAGCTTGGCGACAACACGATCTCGATGCTGTTCAAGTCGGCACCGCTCCATGACCTCGGAAAGGTCGGGATCGCCGACAGCATCCTGCTGAAGCCCGGCCGCCTCACCCCGGAGGAATTCGAGGTGATGAAAACCCACACAACCTTGGGGCGGGATTCCATCCAGCACGCCGAGGATTCGCTCGGGCTCCAGGTCGAGTTTCTCCAGTTGGCCAAGCAGATCGCCTATTCGCATCAGGAGAAATGGGATGGCAGCGGCTATCCGCAGGGTTTGAAGGGGCTCGACATCCCGCTCTCGGCCCGGCTGATGGCCGTCGCCGACGTCTACGACGCGTTGATCAGTGTCCGCGTCTACAAGCCGGCCATGAGCCATGAGGAGGCGGTGGACCTGATCGTCAAGGGCAGCGGCAGCCACTTCGACCCGGACCTGGTCGACGCCTTTATCGCCATCCAGGACGAATTTCAGGCCATCGCGCGCAAGTTCTCGGATGGTGACTGAGCAGGCCGTGCCTGCCGCCTAGCGGCTTGCGGCGGCACGCCGCAGTGGCGCACGAAGACTTCGCGGAGATGGCGCCGGTCGCGGAACCCGGTCTCGCGAGCAACCACATCCAGCGAATGCCGGCTCTGCTCGATCATCACCCGCGCGGCCTCGAGCCTCAGACCCTCCACGGCCTTGGCCGGCGGCAAACCCGTTTCCGCGACGAACACCCGGCTGAACTGGCGCGGGCTCAGCGCGGCGACCTCGGCAAGCGCCTCGACCGACAGCGGCTTCGCTAGGTTCAAGCGCGCATAGACGAGCGCCTTCTGGATGCGGTCGGACTTCGGTGACAGCTCCAGCATCTCGGAGTGCTGCGATTGCCCGCCGCTGCGCCGCTGCTGCATCACGAGCTTGTGGGCGACCGATCGCGCCACCGCCTCTCCCAGATCGTTCTCGACCATGGCGATCGCCAGATCCAGGCCGGCCGTCATGCCCGCGGAGGTCCATATCGATCCGTCGACGACGAAGATCCTGTCGCTGTCGACCTCCACATCGGGATAGCGGTCCGCCAGCGCGCGGGCGAAATGCCAGTGCATGGCAGAGCGGCGGCCGTTGAGCAGCCCCGCCTCGGCCAGCACGAAGCCGCCGGTGCAGATGCCGGCGATGCGGCGCGCCCGTGTCCCTGCCCGCCTCAGAAAGCGGATCACCTCTTCCGGCGCCTGCTGCTGCACCGGATCGCTGACCCCCGCCACGAACCACGTGTCCGCCTGGCTGATCGAGGTGAGCGGCCGCGCCATGACCTCCGCCCCCATCGAGGACTTCACCGCACCGCCGCCCGGCGCGAAGCTGGCGGTCTCGTAGTGCTCGCGGCCCAGGACGAAGTTGGCCATCTCGAACACGGCCTGGGTCCCGAGCGCAAGCAACTGGAATCCTTCGCTGATCACATAGCCGATGCGGTGCATGGTGCCATTCCTACGATTCCGATTCGAATGGCATGAATCATAACCATCTACGTCATTTACGCCATATGTCTTAATTTCTACCATAGACATACTTTCAGCCACTCGAGCCTTCGGGCTTCAAGGAAATCACCATGTCCGCTTCCCCTTCCCCACTCGGCACCGCCTTGATCACGGGCGCGTCCACAGGCATTGGCGCCGTCTATGCCGATCGACTCGCGCAGCGCGGCTACGACCTGATCCTCGTCGCACGCCAACGGAGTCGTCTCGACGTCCTCGCGGACCAGCTCGCCACGCGCTACGGGCGAAAGGTCGAATCGCTGGCGGCCGACCTGGCCGAGCCCGCCCAGTTGCTGCGCATCGAAGACCGGCTGCAACAGGACGCGAGCATCACGCTGCTGGTCAACAACGCCGGCATCGGCACCCACACCCCGCTGCTGGAGAGCAATGCCGACCAGATGACGCAGCTGCTGCAGCTGAACGTCGTCGCGCTGACGCGTCTGGCCTATGCGGCGGTGCCGGGCTTCATCGCTCGCGGCCGGGGCGCCATCGTGAACATCGCCAGCATCGTGGCGATCGCGCCCGAGCTGTTGAACGGCGTCTACGGCGGCAGCAAGGCCTTCGTGCTCGCCTTCAGTCAATCGCTGCATCACGAGCTCAGCAAGCAAGGGCTGCATGTGCAAGCCGTGCTCCCCGGCGCCACCGCCACCGATTTCTGGGCCCTCGGCGGCCGGCCAGTCGAGCACCTGCCCAAGGAGATCGTGATGAGCGCCGAGGACATGGTCGACGCCGCCCTGGTCGGCTTCGACCGCGGCGAACTCGTCACGATCCCGGCGCTGCGCGACGAGTCCCAGTGGCAGGCGTTCGAGGCTGCGCGGCAGTCGATGTTCAACGAGCTGTCGCGCAGCACGCCGGCCCCTCGCTACGCGAAGGCCTGAAAGAAAAACAGCACCCGAGGGTGCTGTTTTCTCCTTACCGCAGCGCTATCACTGCGGATTCTGCGTCAGGTCCAGCGCATTCACCAGGTCGCCCATCGCCTGACCGCCTGCGGCCTTGAGGGCCGTGTCGCGTGTGGCCAGGCCCGGCAGCGTGTCCAGGCCGAAGCGGCGCGAGATCAGGCGCAGCACCGAAGCGGTGTCGTACTGCGTGTGGTCCACGGTGCCCTTCTTCGAGTACGGCGAGATGATCAGCGCCGGGATGCGGGTGCCGGGGCCGAGCTTGTCGCCCTTCGGCGGGGAGACGTGGTCCCACTGGCCGCCGTTTTCGTCGTAGGTGATCACGATGACCATGTTCTTCCACTGCGGGCTGGCCTGCAGCTTGGACACCAGGTCGGCGATCTTCTGATCGGCGTTGACGATGTTGGCGTAGCCCGGGTGCTGGTTGTACAGGCCTTCGGGCTTGTAAAAGGTCACGGCGGGCAGCTTGCCGGCGGCGGCATCGGCCACCAGGTCCGTGTAGTCCTTCATGTGCGTCGCACGATCGGCGGCGTGGGTGGCCGGATCCATGTTCGCGTAGAAGTTGAACGGATGGTGGTGGGTCTGGAAGTCCACCGCAGCCGTCGTCGCCACGCCGTTGGCGTTGCCGGCGTAGATGACGCCGCGCGGCGCCGTCGGGGCCTGCATGCCGTCCTGCAGCGCAGCGTTCCACGAGCCGGCGTACCAGGCCCAGCTGATGTTCTTGCCGGTCAGCAGGTCGCCGATGTTCTTCTGCGTCTGCGGCGGCAGCGTGGTGTTCTTGGTGGTGTCGGCGTACAGGGCGTCGTTGCCGGTGATGTCAGCCGGGGCGTTGCCGCTGGGCTGGTAGGCCGGCTGCATCGTGTTGACCGCGTAGAACTTGCCGTCGCCGAAGTAGTTGGCCGGCGTGATGTTGCCGGTCATCAGCACCGGAGCGCCGTCCAGTGCCGAAGCCTTGGAGGTCGAGGCCACGGTGAGGCGGCTCGTGTAGCTGCCGTCGGCGTTCTTGTCGACGACGTTCAGCGTCGGCTTGGCGGCGGCCGTGTCGGCGTTCGGGTACTCAGGCGCGCAGGCGCAGATCAGGTACTGGTGGTTCAGGAAGGAACCGCCGAACGCGCCCTGGAAGAAGTTGTCGGCCAGCGTGTACTGCTGCGCGAGCTTGTACAGCGGCGAGGCGCTGTAGTCGAAGTAGCCCATCACCAGGCCGCCGGAGTCGGCCCAGGCGGCGAACATGTCGTTCTTGCCGCCGTTGATCTGCATCTGGTTCTCGAAGAAGCGGTGGTACAGGTCACGCGTGACCACGCTGCCGTCGATGGTGGCATTGGCGCTGGTCTTGAAGGCCGTGCCGATGTTGAACGGCGAGTTCGCGAGGCCGGCGCTCTGCGCCTGCGTCACGGTCACGCTGCTGCCCGCGGCGGTCACGCCACCCCAGGTCGGCGGCAGGGTGGCCAGCGTCGTGGTGCCGTCGCGGTCCTTCTGGGGCACGTAGGCCGCCAGCGGCTTGCCGGTCGAGTCGACCACGGCGCTCAGGCCGTTGGCGTTGGGGAAGTTGCCGTACAGATTGTCGAAGGCGCGGTTTTCGGCGTAGATCACGACGATGTTCTGCACCTTGGCCTGCAGCACGTTCGTGGTGTCTTGGGGGGTCAGCGTGTCGTCGCCGAAGCAACCGCCCAGGGACAGCAGCGAAGCGAGCGCGACCGGCGTCAGCAGCGCGGTCATGCGAAGAGATTTTTTCATGGGGTCCTGCCAGGATCGATGAATGAAAACGGTGTGGACAACTCGTACACCTTTTCCAGTTTGCAAACGCTCCGTGACAATGCCGAGACGGTCCGGATCAGGTGTTGCACCAAGCGCACGCCGGCCTGCACGGTTCGTCATCGGATCGTCATCGTTGCTCGCTACGCTGACGCGGGTACCGCGCCTATGGCGCCTTCGCCATAGCTGCCCCGACCCCTGTGATCCGCCGTCTTCTCATCGCCCTCGTTTCGGTCCTTTCCGCCGCCGCACCTGTCGCCCATGCCGCCGAATGGCGCGTCGTCGCCAACGAGGCCAAGCCCGCGCCCTTCTACGCCACACCGTTCGAGCGCCGCGCCAGCGCGCAGGAACTCACCGAACTCGGCCGCACCCTGTTCTTCGACCGCGCGCTGTCCGCCTCCGGGCGCCTCGCCTGCGCCTCCTGCCACGACCCGTCGCACGCCTACGGCCCGCCGAACGCACTGGCCGTGCAACTGGGCGGGCCGGACGGCCGGCAGCCAGGCGTGCGCGCCGCGCCATCGCTGATGTACCGGCAGACCACGCCGCCCTTCGCCGAGCACTTCTTCGACAACGACGGCAACGACAGCGTCGACCAAGGCCCCACCGGCGGCTTCGCCTGGGACGGCCGCGCCAGCTCCGCGCACGACCAGGCCGAGGCGCCGCTGCTCTCGCCCTTCGAGATGGCCAACACCGATCGCCGCGCGGTGATCACCCGCCTGGCGCAATCGCCCTCCGCCAATGCCATGCGCGCGGCCCTGGGCCCACACGTGTTCGACAGCCCGATGCTGGCCTGGAACGGCCTCGTGCTGGCGCTGGAGGTGTTCCAGCAGAACCCGGCGGACTTCTCGCCCTACCGCAGCAAGTACGACGCCTTCCTGCGCGGCCAGACCAAGCTCAGTCCGGCCGAGACGCGCGGCCTGGCGCTGTTCAACGACCCGACCAAGGGCAACTGCGCCGCCTGCCACATCAGCGTCGTCAAGCGCGGCGCCTTCCCGCTGTTCACCGACATGGGCCTGATCGCGCTGGGCGTGCCGCGCAACCCGGCCATCCCGGCCAACCGTGATCCGCACTTCATCGACCTCGGCCTTTGCGGTCCGCTGCGCACCGACCTGCGCGATCACCCGGAGTACTGCGGCCTGTTCAAGACGCCATCGCTGCGCAACGTCGCCACCCGCAGCGTGTTCTTCCACAACGGCGCCATGAAGACGCTGGAAGATGCCGTGCGCTTCTATGTGCAGCGCGATACGCAGCCGGCGCGCGTCTATCCGCACGATGCCCGCGGCCACGTCCGCAAGTACGACGACCTGCCCGCGGCCAGCCATGGCAACGTCAACACCGAGCCGCCCTTCGGCGGCAAGCCCGGCGACAAGCCGGTGCTGAGCGCCGCGGAGATCGCGGACGTGGTCACCTTCCTGAAGACGCTGACCGACCTGCCCGCACGCTGAACTCGCGCTGACTTCGCGCTGACTTCGCACCAGGCGACGCGCGGCCGCGACGGTCCGCGCCATGTTCGTGACGTATTCGTAACCAGTGGTCAACAGGGCTTAAGTCCGAGGGCCTGGTGTCGCCTTTCCCCTGCGGGAGTGCGGCAGGATGCACGCCCTTGCGTGCCTGCGTCACACGAACAACAAAGAAACGAACATGCAGAAAAAGAGCATCAGCCTTCCTCCGCTGCCCAGCATCGCCGCACTGATCGCCGCCGCGGCCCTGGCCGCCTGCGGCGGGGGAGGCGGCGCGGGCTCCAGCCCGGCCGACCAGCCCGCCGCCCCGCCGCCGGCACCGCCGTCGGCGCCGGCCTCGTCCCCCACGGTCGATCCGGTGCTGGAACCGCCGCCGGTGAGCGTGCCGGTGGACCTGCCAACGGGTTCGCCTGCGGCCACGCCGCCACTGCCGCCCGCGCTGCAGTTGCCGGCCGGTGTCGACGTCAGTCAACCGGGAGCGCCGGTCAAGGTCGCCACGGCGAGTTCCTCAGCCATCGAGGGCGCCTATCGCGCCGACCTGGCCATCGACGGCGACCTGGGCACGCGCTGGTCCAGCGCGCAGGACGACGCCGCATGGATCCAGTTCGACTTCGGCGCCAAGACCCAGCTCGGCTACCTGAAGCTGTCCTGGCAGGACGCCTACGGCAAGGAGTTCGCGCTGCAGGGCTCGGACGACGGCCAGACCTGGTACCTGATCCGCTACGTGACGAACGGCCAGGGCGGCACGCAGGAGTTCTTCAACCTGAACGCCAACGTCCGCTACGTGCGCCTGCAGGGCGTGGCGCGGGCCACGCAGTATGGCTACTCTCTGCTCGAAGTGGCCTTCAAGTCACCAGGCAGTGACAACACGCTGCCGGTGCTCTCGACGACCGCGCTGGCCTTCCCCGCCAACGGCTCGGCGCTCGCTCCGCCGGCCGCGGCACAGGCGCCGCTGGAGACGGTGCAGTTCACCCTGCCCGACGGCACCCTCGTCACCCGCTTCGGCATGGTGGGCCGCTCGCGCCACGGCCGCGAGCGCGGCGAGGACTGGAACGAAATCGGCTTCGGCGTCAACGACACCGTCGACGCGAACGGCAACCCGCAGGACAAGGGTCCGGGCGCCTATCTGAACTTCGTCGCCAACTACTTCAAGAACCGCACCTGGGGCGTCGAGTTCATCGACAACAGCCGGGTGGCCGGCGTCACCAAGCCGACGATCGTCGTCAACCAGTACTACCAGCAGGCGCAGAAGGGCGGCGGCCAGTCCTTCTTCCGCCGCTTCGACGAACCGACGGTGACCGGCTACGGCTGGATGTCCCCCGGAGACCTGCTGGACGACTCCACCTACAGCCAGGGCCAGCAGGACATCGCCGCCTGCGGCGTCGTGCCCAAGCCGCCGCAGACCGCGCTCGCCACGCCGGGCGCCGGCTACATGGGCGTGAAGTACGCCAACGACGGCTGCAGCGTCGTGCTGGACAACGTGCCCGGCTACAACGCGCTGTCGGCCAACGCCAACGGCGTGATGGTGCCCAACGGCACGAACGTGGCCTCGCGCGCGCTGAAGGTCGGCGACGCGATCGAGTTCACCGGCTCCTTCTTCTCCACCCGCGCGGCCATGGACGCGGTCGGCGACAGCGGCGCCGTGCGCTACTACACCAACGAGGTGACCTACGTCGTCGGCACCGGCCTGCGCCCCTGGTATGGCGTGCAGCCGCGCCTGCTGAACGCGCCGCTGCCGGACGAGACGCTGCAGGGCGGTACCGGCTCCGTCTCCTACGATTACGCGGACAACTCGACGTTCATGTTCCAGCAGCCGAACAGCCAGATCGGGATGCAGAACATGCAGCGCTTCGTCGAGGGCCGCCGCTGGGTCCACACGAATATGTGGACCGGCGACCACAACGAGACCGGCAACGACCGCAATGTGGACGCCGTGGGCCTGCAGGGTGCGCACTTCAACCAGTCGTCCTGCTTTGCCTGCCACATCGGCAACGGCCGCAGCCTCGCGCCCAGCACGATCAACCAGCGCCTGGACACGATGGCCGTGCGCACCGCGACGACGGACGCCAACGGCAAGCAGGTGCCGCATCCGATCTACGGCGTCACCGTGCAGATGAACGCGCGCTCGCTCGCCAGCGGCACGGCGCAGGACTGGGGCACCAGCGTGCGCGTGGCGGGCTTCGACGTGAAGACTGTGACGCTAAACGACGGCAGCACCGTCGAGCTGAGCAAGCCGCGCGTCGCTTTCGACGGCCCGACGCCCAGCGTGTTCTCGCTGCGCAGCGCGCAGCCGATGATCGGCATGGGCCTGCTCGAAGCCGTGCCCGACGCCGACATCCTGGCCCGCGTGCGCAGCAGCCCCGATGCCGATGGCGTCAAGGGCACCGCCAACTACGCCTATGACCCCGAGACCGGCGCCGTGCGGCTGGGGCGCTATGGCTGGAAGGCCTCCAAGGTCAGCCTGCGCCACCAGGCCTCCGCGGCGGCGCTGCTGGACATGTCGGTGACGAGCCCGCCCTACCCCAACCGCGATTGCCTGAGCGGCAAGTGCACGCCGTCCAAGGTGGAGAAAGGCCTCACCGAGGACGAGCTGACCCTGGTCACCCGCTACCTGAGCCTGCTCGCCGTGCCGGCACAGCGCAGCCTGGCCAGCGGTTTCCCGAAGGGCGTGTCGCCGCTGGCCGCCCTCGACGTGAACCCGACCCAGGTTGCCGCGGGCGCCCAGATCTTCCAGGACAACCGCTGCACCGCCTGCCACGTGGCCTCGATGAAGACTGGCGGCACTTCCGAGTTCGCCGAGCTGCGCAACCAGCTGATCAAGCCCTACACCGACCTGCTGCTGCACGACATGGGCCCCGACCTGGCCGACAACTTCGTCGAAGGCCAGGCCAGCGGCAGCATGTGGCGCACCTCGGCGCTCTGGGGCATCGGCTACACCGAACGCATCCCCGGCAGCACCGGCAAGGTCGGCTACCTGCACGACGGCCGGGCCCGCACGCTGACCGAAGCCATCATGTGGCACGGCGGCGAAGCCACCACCAGCCGGCAGCGCTTCGAGGCGCTGTCCGCGGCCGACCGCGCCGCGCTGATCGCCTTCCTGAAATCGCTATGAAACCGACCCTCGATCATTCGCGTCGCCGCCTGCTGCTGGCGGCGGGTTTCTCGCCGCTGGCGGCGACGGTGCTCTCCGCCTGCGGCGGCGGGGGTGGCGGTGCCGATGCCTCAGGCCCGGCGCCGGCCGCTCCATCGCCGGGGCCTGGGCCCGCATCACCTCCTCCGCCACCTCCTCCGCCACCTCCTCCGCCGCAGCCCCCGGCCCCTCCCGCGCCGAAGAGCGCCAAGCGCGGCATCGCCTACGACCTCGCCACGCCCGAGGATCTGCAGGCGATGTCACCCGGCGTGAGCTGGTGGTACGACTGGGGCCAGAAGCCCAACGGCGGCGTGCCGACGGACTACGCCGCTCGCTTCGGCATGGACTTCGTCCCGATGCTGTGGCGCGACTTCACCGCGTCGGACATCGAGGCCTATCTGGCCGCCAACCCCGGCATCAAGTACCTGCTGCTCCTCAACGAGCCCAACCTGACGGACCAGGCCAACCTGACGCCCGACGCCGCCGCGCAGCTGTGGCCGCAGTACGAGGCGGTCGCCGCGAAGACGGGCGTCAAGCTGGTCGGCCCGGCGATCACCTGGGGCACGATGGCCGGCTACAGCGATCCGGTCGTCTGGCTCAATGCCTTCTATGAGGCGTATGCCAACGCCAACGGCGGCCGCTTTCCGCAGATCGACTACCTCGCCTTCCACTGGTACGACTACGGCCTGAAAGACCAGCTCGACCGCCTGCTGAAATACGGCAAGCCCTTCTGGGTCACCGAGATGGCGAACTGGCACACCGGCGACGGCAGCGCGCAGATCGACACGGTGGCCAAGCAGAAGGACCAGATGGCCGAGATGGTGGCGCTGTGCGAGGGCCGGGCCGACGTGTTCCGCTACGCCTGGTTCACCGGCCGCTGGAACAACGACGTCCACTTCACCAGCCTGCTCGGCGCCAACGGCGAGCTGACGGAGCTGGGGCAGTACTACCTGAGCCTGCCCTTCCAGAGCTAGAGGTCGACGGGCCGCAGCAGGCGCAGCAGCACCTGTTCCACGGCCTCGTACTCGACCGGCTTCACCAGGTGGGCATCGAAGCCCGCCGCCGCGGTGTCGACCCGGTCGGGCTGCGGGCCCCACCCCGAGATCGCGACCAGGGCGAGTGGCAGCGGCCCGGCAGCCTCGCGCAGGCGCCGGGCGAGCTCGATCCCCGAGATGTCGGGCAGGCCGATATCCAGCAGGGCGGCGCGCACGGGACTCTGTTCGCAGGCCCGCAAGGCATCGGCCCCGCAGTAGGCCACGCTCACGTCGAAACCGGCCTGCCGGAGCGCCTCCGCCAGCATGTCGGCACCGTCGACGTTGTCGTCGACGACCAGCACGCGCGTGCCCTGGATCGTCGCGCTCGCTACCGGCGCGTCCAGCGCCTGGCGCGGCAACGCGACGCGCCGGGTCAGCGGCAATCGCACGGTGAAGCGGCTTCCCTTGCCGCCGCCGGCGTCGCCCACCTCGATCGTGCCGCCGTGCAGTTCCACGAGCCGCCGCGACAGGGCCAGGCCGATGCCCAGCCCGGCCGGGGCCGACGCACCGGCATCGACCCGGGTGAACATGTCGAAGATCCGCGCACGCTGCGCCGGTGCGATGCCGATGCCCGTGTCGGAGACCGACAAGACCGCCTGCCCCGCCTCGGCCGCCACGCTGACGCTCACTTCCCCCGGGCCGGTGCTGTACTTGGCCGCGTTGTCGAGCAGATTCACCAGCACCTGCTGCAGCCGCGTCGTGTCGCCCTCGACCCACACCGGCTCCGCCGCAGTCTCCAACTTCACGAGCTGATCGCGCGCCTCCAGCGCCGGCGCGGCGGACTGGATGGCCTGCGCGGCGGCCTCGCGCAGGTCGAGCGGCTGGAGCTGCAGCACGATCGCGTCGCGCGTGATCCGTCCGATGTCCAGCAGGTCGTCCAGCAGCCGAGCCATGTGCGCCGACTGGCGGGCGATGATGTCGAGCGCGCGATCGCGCTGCTGGGCGGACGGCGCATGCCGGAGCATCGCCACCGCGTAGCGGATCGGCGCGATCGGGTTGCGCAGCTCATGGGCCAGGGTCGCCAGGAAGGCATCCTTGTTGAGCCCTTCCTGGCGCAGGCGTTGCTGGGCCTCGGCGAGGTCGCTCACGTCCACGGTCACGCCGGAGATCTGCACGGCCCGGCCCCGCGGGTCGGTCATCACGATGGCGTCGGTCTTCGCCCAGACCACCGCGCCGTTGTCCTTGCGCAGCATCCGGCAGGTGAAGCTCAGCGGGCCGCCCATCAACAGCGACGCATCGCAGGCGCGGCGCACCTCGTCGAGGTCTTCGGGATGCACGGAGGCAAGCATGTCCTCCATGCTGGCCCATGACGCGCCGAAGAACTGCGCCGTGCCGCCGGCCACGGAGCCGTCGCCCGAACCGGGTTTCCAGTCCCAGGTGACCATGCGCCCCGCCGACAGCGCCATACCCAGTCGCCGCCGGCTCAGCCGCTCGCTCCTCATCAGCTCGCCCACCCAGGCGGACACGAAGGCGACCAGCGCGCCCGATGCCAGGAACACCGCCATCAGGATCAGGTCGGACACGCGCCGGATCGGCCAGACCTCGCCGATCGGCTCGATCCAGTAGTAGAGGATCGCGATGCATGAGGCCGCGAGCAGCACCAGGGCCGGCCGCGCGCCGCAGAACAGCCCCACGAAGACCAGCGGCGGGAAGAACGGCAGCAAGGGCGCGCGCCCTTCCAGCTGCGGTTGCAGCAGCATGTTCGTGCCCACGGCCGTCAGGAAGGCCAGCACGGTCACGAGCCACCTGAGCCATGGCCGTTCGAGGATCATCCGAGCCCCCGCTCCCTTGTGTCTACCTTTTGCGTATCCCCACGGCACTGTAGCGGCATGCGCCGACAATGCAGCCCATGGACGATCCGAACCGCAAGCAATTGCATCTGCAGGACCTGATCGCGCTGGCGGCGGCGCGAAATCCCGGCGAAGCCTGCGCCGCCTGTGCAGCCCTCGTCTGCCTGGGCTGGGAGTCGCTGCCCGGCGGCTTCGACACCTCGGGCCTGGTGCGGGTCGGCACGCTGCGGCAGACGGATGATGATGAAGAGCCGACGCTGGAGGAATACCACCCGCGCGGAACGCGCAACTGGTCCGCCGACGCCCCGATCGCCCCGGCCTTCTTCCCGTACAACCGCTGCGACGCCTGGCAGTGCCGGACCTGCGCCCGCCCCTTCCTGCGCTACACCGAATACGGTGGCTACTACCAGGACGAGCGGATCCGCGAACTGCAGGCCGCGCTGCTCGACGATGCCGTGCCTGGGGGCAAGGGATAATCGGGGCCGTGGGTCCGTCCCAGAACAAGCAATCACCGAACATGGAATACCCCGGCAATCTCTTCGTCGTCGCCGCGCCCAGCGGCGCCGGCAAATCCACCCTCGTCAAGGCGCTGCTGGAGCTGGACGCCAAGCTGGACGTGTCGATCTCCCACACCTCGCGCCAGCCGCGCGGCCAGGAGCAGCATGGCCGCGAATACTGGTTCATCAGCGCGGACGAGTTCAACGGGATGGCCGCGCGCGGCGAGTTCTTCGAGTGGGCGCAGGTCCACGGCAACCTCTACGGCACCTCGCGCGCCGCCATCGAGGAACGCATGGCGCACGGCGACGACGTCGTGCTGGAGATCGATTTCCAGGGCGCGCTGCAGATCAAGAAGCTGTTCCCCTACGCGGTGCTGATCTTCATCCTGCCGCCGTCCTGGGAGGAGCTGATGTTGCGCCTGAACCGCCGCGGCGACACCGCGCCGGACGTGATCGCCGAGCGCATGTCCAACGCGCGCGAGGAAGTCGCCCAGGCCCGGCACTTCGATTTCGTCGTCGTCAATGCAGTCTTCGAGACCGCTCTTTTCGATCTGAAATCGATCGTCCACGCACAACGGCTAAAATACGCGGCTCAGCGCCGAAACCGCTCCGCCGTTTTCCGCGCCCTCGATCTGCCCTGAAGGAACACCACAATGGCCCGCATCACCGTCGAAGACTGCCTGACCAAGATCCCGAACCGCTTCCAGCTGGTGCTCGCCGCGACCTACCGCGCCCGCATGCTGAGCCAGGGCCACGCCCCCAAGATCGAAAGCAAGAACAAGCCCGGCGTGACCGCGCTGCGCGAAATCGCCGCCGGTGAAGTCGGTGTCGAGATGCTGCGCAAGGTGCCGGTCTAAGTACCAGCTTCGGGCCTCATCCCCCCGCTCACGGGCGCCTTCGGGCGCCCGTTGTCGTTTGGGCCGAGCGCCGGGCCGCTCCCAAGCCGGCCCACCTGACGATGTGCTTGCGGCTCGATGCCGCAAGTATCGTCGCCCCCTCTGGGGGCGGATCAGGGTACTCCCTGGGCCGGGGGCATATTTCAGTTAACCTTCCGGGATGGGACTTCGATCATTTGCCGCCGCTCGCCTGCCTGCCGCCTTGTCCGGGCTGTCGGGTTTCCGCGCGAGCGAGCCGGCCGAACCGACGGTGGCCGAGGCCGCCTCGTTCGACGCGCTGGTCCCGCGCTTGAACTACCTGCCCAAGGCCGACGTCAAGCGCATCCGTGAGGCCTACAAGTTCGCCGACGAGGCCCACCTGGGCCAGATGCGCAACAGCGGCCTGCCCTACATCACGCACCCGATCGCCGTGGCCGGCATCTGCGCCGAATGGCGGCTCGACGCCCAGGCCATCATGGCCGCACTGCTGCATGACACGATCGAGGACTGCGGCGTCACCAAGGCCGAGCTGATCGAGCGCTTCGAGGCGCCCACGGCCGAACTGGTCGACGGTCTGACGAAACTGGACAAGCTGCAGTTCTCGACCAAGGAGGAATCGCAGGCCGAATCCTTCCGCAAGATGCTGCTGGCGATGGCGCGCGACGTGCGCGTGATCCTGATCAAGCTCGCCGACCGCCTGCACAACATGCGCACGATGGACGCGATGCAGCCGGTCAAGCAGCGCCGCATCGCCCGCGAGACGCTCGACATCTACGCCCCGATCGCCCACCGCCTGGGCCTGAACCAGATCTACCGCGAACTGCAGGAGCTCTCGTTCAAGTTCAACTACCCCTGGCGCCACAGGGCGGTGGAGAAGGCCGTAGCCAAGGCGCGCGGCAACCGGCGCGACCTGGTCTCGCGGATCGAGCAGGACGTGCGCAAGGCCTTCACCGAGTTCGAGGTGCCCTGCGAGATCCAGGGCCGCGAGAAGACGCTGTATTCGATCTACAAGAAGATGAAGGACAAGCACCTGAGCTTCGCCCAGGTCAGCGACATCTTCGGCTTCCGCATCATCGTCGGCGACCTGCCCACCTGCTACCTGAGCCTGGGCGTGCTGCACCAGCTCTACAAGCCGCAGCCGGGCCGCTTCAAGGACTACATCGCGATCCCCAAGCCCAATGGCTACCAGTCGCTGCACACCACGCTGGTGAGCCCGCTGGGCACGCCGGTGGAGTTCCAGATCCGCACCGAGGCCATGCACATGGTGGCCGAGAAGGGCGTGGCCGCGCACTGGATGTACAAGACCGGCCCCAACGCCCAGAGCGCCCAGCAGCTCGGTGCGAACTGGCTGCAGTCGCTGATCGACATCCAGGACGAGACGCGCGACGCCAACGAGTTCCTCGAACACGTCAAGATCGATCTCTTCCCCGACGCCGTCTACGTGTTCACGCCCAAGAGCAAGATCATGGCCCTGCCCAAGGGTGCGACGCCGGTGGACTTCGCCTACGCGATCCACTCCGACGTCGGCGACCACACGGTGGCCGCCCAGGTCAACGGCGAACCGGTGCCGCTACGCACCGAGCTGCACAGCGGTGACGTCGTCGAGGTGATCACCGCGCCCGGCGCGCGGCCCAACCCGGCCTGGCTCAGCTTCGTGCGCACCGGCCGCGCACGCTCGAAGATCCGCCACTTCCTGAAGAACCTCGAGCAGGACGAATCGCGCGGCCTGGGCGAGAAGATGCTGGCCCAGGCGCTGCGCGCGGAGGGCCTGGCGCTGCCGAGTCTCAACGACGAGGACTTCGAGGCCGCCCAGCTCTGGCAGCAGCTCGCCCGCTGGGCCGGCAACCGGCATGTGGACGAGTTGCTGGTCGAGGTCGGCATGGGCCGCAAGATCGCCTCGATCGTCGCCAAGAAGCTGGCCCGCATGCTGGCCGAACAGGGCCAGCGGCCGGACGCCGTGATGCTCAGCATGGGCCGCTTCGCCACCGACGACGCACCGGCCCAGGGCTCGGTAACGATCGACGGCAGCGAAGGCGCCTCGGTCCGTCTCGCCCCCTGCTGCCGGCCGATCCCCGGCGACGAGGTCAAGGGCTACCTCGGCCGAGGCGAAGGCCTGGTCGTGCACACGGCCGAATGCTCGGTCGGCAAGCGCCTGTTCCAGCGCGACAGCGAGCACTGGATCGCGGTGAACTGGGCGGAAGAGCTGACCCGCTCCTTCGAGGCCGCCATCTCCGTCATGCTGCACAACGGCAAGGGCGTGCTGGCCCAGGTCGCCTCCGCCGTCAGCGCCGCCGAAGCGGACATCACCCATATCTCGATGGGCGAGGAACCGCAGAACGGCAAGGACGCGGAGATGAACCTGCTGCTGTCGGTGCGCGACCGGCTGCACCTGGCCGACGTGCTGCGCACCTTGAACCGCTCGCCGGCGGTGCGGCGCGCGAAGCGGGTCAAGCCCTGACCGGACTCAGTCGGCCTTAGGTGCCGGGTAGTTCACCTCCAGCACCTCGATCTTCTCGACGCCCACCGGCGTCACCAGTTGCAGCTCGTCCCCCTCCCGCGCCTTCAGCAGCACGCGCGCGATCGGCGAGATCCAGCTGACCTCGCCCTTCAGGCTGTCGCTCTCGTCGATGCCCTTGATCGTGATCGTGCGCTCCTCGCCTTTGGAGTTCGCGTAGGTCACCGTCGCGCCGAAGAAGACCTGATCCTTGCCGTGGTGGACGCTCGGGTCGGCCACCTCCGCGACGTCCAGGCGCTTGGTCAAAAAGCGCAGGCGGCGGTCGATCTCGCGAAGGCGCTTCTTGCCGTACAGGTAGTCGCCGTTCTCCGAGCGATCACCGTTCTTGGCGGCCCAGGAGACGATCTCGACGATCTTCGGCCGTTCCACGTCCAGCAGCTCGACGAACTCGGCCCGCAGCCGCGCGTAGCCGGCCGGCGTCATGTAGTTGCGCGTGCCCTGCGGCAACGCAGGCAGCGAGACCTCGTCGTCGTCATCGCCGCTGTCGGATTCCTTCGTGAATGCCTTGCTCATTCGAGTATTGTCCTGTGAGACGAAGGAGACTGACATGGAGCAAGAACACGGCCCGCTGCACGGGCTGCGCGTGATCGAGATGGCCGGCCTCGGGCCCGGCCCGTTCTGCGGCATGCTGCTGGCCGACATGGGCGCCGACGTGATCGTGATCGAGCGGCCGGCGGCGCTGCGCGTCGTCCAGGCCGGCGATGCGATGAACCGCGGCAAGCGCTCGATCTGCCTGGACCTGAAGCAGCCCGAGGCCCTGGCCGCCGTTCGCCAGCTGATCGACGGCGCCGATGCCCTGATCGAAGGCTACCGCCCCGGCGTGATGGAACGCCTGGGCCTGGGCCCGTCGAGCTTCGAGGCCAGCAATCCGAAGCTCGTCTACGGCCGCGTCACCGGCTGGGGCCAGACCGGGCCCTTGTCCCAAGCCGCCGGCCACGACATCAACTACGTCGCGCTGAGCGGCGCCATGGCCGTCAGCACACGCCCCGGCACGGCACCGAGCCTGCCGGTGACCCTCATCGGCGACATGGGAGGCGGCGCGATGTTCCTCGCCTTCGGCATCGTCTGCGCGATGTTGGAGGCCAGAAATTCCGGACGCGGCCAGGTGGTGGACGCCGCGATCGTCGACGGCGTGGGCATGCTCACCGCACTGATCCGCTCGATGCGCGGCGTCGGCATCTGGAACGACGACCCCGCGCGCAATCTCTTCCTGCACCAGTCGCCGTTCTACGACGCCTTCGAATGCGCGGACGGCAAGCACGTCACGCTCGGCGCGATCGAGCCGCAGTTCTACAACGAGCTGCTGCAGCGGCTCGACCTGGAAGACGTCGACCCCGCCGGCCAGCACGACTGGCGCCAGTGGCCGGTCCTGCGCCAGCGCGTCGCCGCGCGGATCAAGAGCAGGACGCGCGACGAATGGCAGCGGCTGCTGGAGGGCACGGACGTCTGCTTCGCTCCGGTGCTGACGCTGCAGGAGGCCGCCGAGCACGAGCACCAACGCGCCCGCGGCAACTTCGTCGCCGTCGACGGGCACTTGCAGCCGGCGCCTGCGCCGCGCTTCTCGCGCAGCGTGCTGCGCGAACCGCAGCCGGGGCCAAAGCCCGGGGCTGACACCGAAGCGATCCTGGCCGAGTTGAGGATCGAACAGACCAGGCGGTCGTGACGCTCAGCGCACCCGGGACGCACCTGCCAGCACCTTGAACGCCTGCTTGAGCTTCGCCAGCAGATCCGTACCGGCAGCAGCCGGTCGGGCCGATCGCACTGCCTGCGAGTTCACGGGTACAGGACGCTGAATCAGCAACTCACCGGAGACGACGACGTCGGGCCGCCCATCGCTGTTGAAGTCGCCGACTGCAAGTGCCCCGATATCGGCGCCTCCCCCGTGAAAGCCATGTGGATAGTGCGCCTCGTCGGCGAAGCCGCCGCTTGACAACTGCAAGCGCACGACCATTGACGTGCCATCGTCATAGACGAGGTCCGCCAGACCATCGCCATTGATGTCCAAAGCCTTCAGTCCACCACCGGAATTGGTGGCCAGTTGCGCCGGTGCGTCGACTAGATTGCCTCCGCCATTCTGCAGGTAGAAGAAGATTGGCCCGTAACCCGAGTACAGGGCCACATCCGGCCGGCCATCGCCGTTGAAATCAGCGACCGCCAGCCCGGCGCCTCCTCCGTTGCCGGCACTGAACCACTGCGACACGGCGCTGAAATGACCGTCACCGCCCTGCGGCAAAAGACCGGCCGCGACGCGAATGCTACTGGACAGGCCGCTGCCACTGAAGGCGATGTCGGGCCGCCCATCGCTGTTTAGATCGCCGACGACCAAGTCCGATGCCGTCATGCCGAAGTCGCCCACCACCAGTCGGTCATTCAACATCCAGCCGCCGGGCAGGTTCAGCCAGACTTCCACGGTGCCGACGATACCGACGCCGATGATGCCGGTATCGCGATTGCCGAAGGCAACCAGGTCGGGACGGCCATCCCCATTCAGGTCCACCATCTGGATGCGCGGACTCGCCGAGACCGGAATGATGGCGCTGGGGACCCAGGCCCCGCTACCGTCGCGGAGGAAGACCTGCACGCCGTATTCGCCCATGCCTGCGAGCAATTCGTTGCGGCCATCCCCATCGACATCGGCGATCGCCACCGAGGTCACCGGGTAGCCGGTCGGCAACGCGGCGCTCGGCCCCAACGCTAGGCTGCCGTCCGGCTGCTGGAGGTAGGTCTGCACACCAGACACCCAGCCGCCCTGCGTTGAGTCGTAGCGCAGTACGGAGGCGGCGATGTCGGCGCGGCCATCCCCATCTAGATCGCCGATCGCATTGACGTCGCCGACATTGGAATCCGCCGTGGGCAGCGGCAGCTTCACCGCAGCGCCGAAGCGCCCCGGATCGGTGTTGAACGCGATCGACAAGGGGCTGATCGCATTGCCGGCCAGGTCCTTGACGCCGTTGACATAGAGCCAGTAGCTGGTACCGCGCCTCATCGGCTCGGCCGGCGTCAGCGTGACCATGCTGCCACTGACCTGGTAACTCAGCGTCACGTTGTAGCTGCCGATGCTGATCGTCTGCGCGTTGACCGTGGCGGGGTCGACGGCCTCGCTGAACTGCAGTTGCAGCGCGCCGCTCAATGGCACGTCCGCAGCACCGTTGGCCGGCGTGCTCTGCAGCAGCGAAGGCGCGGTCGCATCGATGGTGAAGGCCCAGCGCTGCTCGGTGGCCAGCGGGTTGCCCAGCAGGTCTTGCGCCGATACAGCCAGCACCGCCGTGTAGCTGCCGCTGGCCCAGGCCGTGGCAGGCGTGAACTGCAGTCCCGTGCTGCTTGAGCTGATGCTGCCGGCGACCGGTTGCCCAGCGGCGTCGAAAACCTGCAGCGCATTTGCCAGCGTGCGGGCATCCATGGCTTTGCTGAACGTGACGGCGATCTTCGTCAGCGGCCCCAACGGCGTGCTGCCGTCGAGACCGGCGACACTGGCCGTCGGGGCGACCGTATCGCTGCTCTGGCCGCCGACCTTGTAGCCCAGGATCT
The DNA here is from genome assembly GCF_034043675.1 of Roseateles agri. NCBI lineage: Bacteria > Pseudomonadati > Pseudomonadota > Betaproteobacteria > Burkholderiales > Sphaerotilaceae > Roseateles > Roseateles agri. The sequence goes on from NZ_JAXCLA010000006.1 coordinate 90,521, forward strand.
TCTCGGTGTACGAGGCGACCGCCACACCGGCGCTGCTCGTGCTGGTGGACGAACTGACCAGGCCGATCCGCGAGGCATACCAATCGTCGGTGACGCTGGTGATGTCGACGGTCCTGCCGAGCAGCGTCGACTGCACGGAAGCCACAACCGTCGTGCGCAGGTGCAGCGCGTCGCTGAAGCTGCCCACGGCCGTACTGATCGACTCGACGCCGATGACCTGGGTGCTGGCCGTCACGGACGCGCTGTCCGCCTTGCCGTCGCCATCGAAGTCCACGACCGGACCGATGGAAGCCTTGGCGGCGGTAAAGCTGTCGCCGACGTGCATCGGATACTTCATCAACTGCACAGGCCCAAGCGCCAGCGTGAGCGGATCGGCACCGGTCCCCGGCACCTGGCTGATGCCGCTGCCGGTCTCGACGAGCACCGACTCGCCATCGTCCGGATCGGTGGACGACATCACGGCGCCCGTGTTGCCGGAAACGCTGCGCGTCCCGGTGATCTCCTGAATGACCGGCGCCCCATCGCCGTCGGAATACTGGTAGACCCAGCGGCTGCCCGTCTGCAGGGGCAGGTATTGCTTCGTGGACAGATCGGCGCCGTCGACGCTGCTGCCCCCATCGCCACCACCGCCACCACCGCCGCCACACGCGCTCAGCGCCGCCACGGCAGCAACCAGGGCCATTCGCAAGCCCATCCGATGCATCGTTCTCGTCATCACCGTCCCTGCTCCGTCTTGTGTTCTTCGCCTCAACGAGGCGCGCGCGATCGTGTCACGCCAGAAACAATCCGGCCATCGGGTCGATCCCAAGACCGATCCGGAATGAGCACCAAACCAGGGGGGTCAGGGAAAGCTGACCTTGCAGCGCACACCCGCCGGGATGTCACCCTTCGGGTTCGCCAGTTCCAACCGCACGCCGAAGGAGCCGCTGGCGGAATCGAACACGCGGTCCACCACCTTGATCTGTGCCTGCCAGCGGCCCTGCAGCGGCGCCTCGGGCACGACCTCGGCCCGGCGGCCGGCGCTGAGCTTGCCCATCATCGCGACGGGCAGCACCACTTCCACGCGCAGCGGGTTCGTCTGCGCCAGCCGCAGGATGGGCTTGGCCGAGCCTTCGCCGGTGAAGGCCAGCTCGCCCGGTTGCTGCAGCCGCTCGGTCACCACGCCGCTGAACGGCGCGCGCAGGGTGCGCTGGCGCAGCACGGCGTTGAGCCGCTGCATCTCGGTACCAGCCATCCTGCGGTTGTCCATCGCCAGCGCCAGTTCGGCCTGGGCGACGCGCAGCTCGGCCGCGGAGTCGTCGCGGTCCTGCGAGGAGATGTAGTTCTGCGACAGCAGGTCCTCGCGCCGGCGCAGCTTGTCGGCCGCATAGTCGGCGCGGGCGCGAGCGACGCGCACCTCCGCCTCGGACTCGGCGCGCTGCTGCGCCTGCGCCAGCGCCTCGCGCTCGACGCTGCCGTCCAGCACCACCAGCACATCGCCTGCCTTCACCGTGCTGCCACGGTCGACCAGGATCTTGTCGATCAAGGTGTTCGCGGGGCTGCGGATGTCGATGCGCTGGTTGGGCTCGATCAGGCAGTCGAAGGTGTTGGACTGCTCCGGTGCCGCGAACGAAAGGCACGGCAAAGCGATCAGCAGAAGCGGCGGAACTTTCATATCTGGTTTCCAGCGAATCCGAGCATGTTGTCGAGTTGGCGATCGGCCTTGAGCGTGCGGCGGCGCATCGCGGCGTGCAGCCGGCCAGCGTGAGCCTGCGCGGCGCGGCGAAGCAGTTCGGAAGCCCAGGCAGGCAGTTCCTCGCGGCCGGCAAATACGCGCGCCAGCAGCGCCTGCAGGCCTGCGGCGTGGTCGCGAAAGATCTCGTCGTCCAGCGCGACGATGGCCTGCGCCACGCCCGGGTCGCCCTGGCGCGCGCCGCGGCCGACCAGTTGCCGGTCGATCCGCGCCGAGTCGTGGAATTCGGTCAGCAGCACCGTCAGCCCGCCGCTGGCATGCACGCCCTCGCCCAGGTGGATGTCGGTGCCGCGGCCGGCCATGTTGGTGGCCACCGTCAGCGCGCCCGGCTGGCCGGCGCTGGCGACGATGTCGGCCTCCTCGGCATCCTGGCGTGCGTTCAGCACGCGATGGACCTGGCGCGGTCCCAGCACGGCGGAGAGCGCCTCCGAGGCCCGTACCGAGCGCGTGCCCACCAGCACCGGCCGGCCCGCCGCGAGCTGAGCTTCCACCACCGCACGCGCCGCCGCCCATTTGGCGGCCTGGTCGCGCAGCAGCCGCGGTGGCAGCGTCAAGCGGCGGCTGGGCTTGTGCGTGGGCAGGCGCACGACGTCGAGCTTGTAGACGGCGTTCAGCTCCGGCGCCACCTCGGCGGCGGTGCCGGTCATGCCAGCCAGGCGAAGGTAGCGGCAGAAGAAGCGCTGGAAGGTGATGCGCGCCAAGGTGCGGGCCGGCTCACTGAGATCGAGCCCCTCCTTCGCCTCGATCATCTGGTGCAGGCCGCCTTCCCAAGTGCGGCCGTCGAGCACGCGGCCGGTGTACTCGTCGACGATCTGCACCTTGCCCTCAATGACGACGTAGTGCTGGTCACGATGGAACAGGTGCAGTGCGCGCAGCGCCTGGCCGACCAGGTGCTCGCGCCCGCGCGCCACGCCCCAGACACCGCCGAGATCGGCCGCCGCGTCGCGCACCGCCGGCAGGCCCGCCGCCTCGAAGTACAGGTTGCGCCGCGCCGCATCGATGCCGAAGTGCTCGCCGAACTTCAGCGTCGCGGCGATGGCGAGCGCCTGGCGGTAGTCGGCGTCGTCGGGCGGCTTGCCGTGGATCTCCGAGAGGATCAGCGGCGTGCGCGCCTCGTCGATGAGGATGGAGTCGGCCTCGTCGACGATCGCGAAATGCAGGCCGCGCAGCAACAGCGGCCGAGGCAACTGGCCGTGCAGCGAGCGCGCATGCATCTGCGCGGGGCTGACGCGCCCGCCAGCGGAGACGCGGTCGCGCAGGTAGTCGAAGACCAGGCTCTGGTTCGTGCAGTAGGTGATCGGGCGCTGGTAGGCCAGGCGCTTGGCGTCCTCGCCGAGGCTCGCCCACACGACGCCGGCGCTCAGGCCGAAGAAGGAGAACAGCGGCTGCATCAGCTCGGCATCGCGCCGGGCCAGGTAGTCGTTGACGGTGACGACGTGGGTCGGCAAGCCGGCCGCACCGGCGATCGCGGCCGCCAGGCCCGCCGTCAGGGTCTTGCCCTCGCCCGTCTGCATCTCTGCCAGCCGCCCTTCCAGCAGCACCGCAGCGCCCATCAGCTGCGTGTCGAAGGGCCGCTTGCCCAGTGCGCGCCGCGCGCCCTCGCGGACCAGCGCCAGCACTTCGGCCAGGCCCGCGGCGCGGCCGGCTTGCACGGCAGCGGGGGCGGCGGCGAACAGGCGGCGGCGCAAGTCCTCGTCGCGCAGTTCGAGCAGACTCGCTTCAAGAGCACCCGCTGCCTTCGCCACGCCGCGCAAGGCCGGTACCGCGGGCCATAACTGCCGTTTCAAGCGCCACAAAAGACCACGGGCAAAGCGATCATGAGCCGCCTCGTCGACGTCGCGGCGCTCCGGGAAGATGCCGTGCGCGAGCTGCTCGCCGATCTCCAGTGGAAGCGTCGCGCTCATAGCTGGAAGTGCGACAGGAACAGCCGCCGCAAGCCGTCCCACAAGCGCGCCGCCAGCGGCTCGGATTCATGCTCCAGCCGCACCAGCACCCGCGCGCCGATCTGCCGGTAGGGCATGCCGGCGTCCAGTTGCAGCTCGCTCTCGAACAAGGTCTGCAGCGCCTGCACCCCCTTGGTGTCGTGCGGATCGAGCGGGATGTCGCCACCCGCCGCCGTGCCCAGCGCGGGGCTCGGCAGCTCGCGGCCGGCGGCCGGCACGCTGCGCACCAGCGTGGCCGCGAAGGTGCGGTCCGCCTGCTGCGGTAGCCGCACTTCCAGCCCGCGCACGGCGGCCGTCTGCCACTGCGGCAGCACGAGGCGCACCCGCGCCGGCTCGCCGGTCTCCACATGGCCGATCACCTCGCCGCGCTTCACGTAGCGCCCCGGCAGGTCGTCCGGCCGCGCCAGCAGCAGGGTGCCGGCCACCTCAGCGCGCACGACCAGCTTCGCCGCCTCGTCCTCCAGCGATGCCAGCGCCGCCTGCTCGCGCCGCATTTCCTCGGCCAGCAGGGCCGCACGCGTCGGCGAAACCCCGAAGGCCGCGTCGTACTTGGCCTGCGCCAGCGCCAGCCGGCCACGCTGCTCGCCGAGCCGCGCATCCAGCGCCGGGTCGACCAGCTCGGCCACGGTCTGCCCCGGCCGCACGCGCTCGCCCGGCCGCAGCAGCAGCTTGGCGATGAAGCCGGCGCCGCCGGCGCGCAGCACCGCGTTGTCGCTGGGCCAGACCACGCCCGTCGCGACCGAGTGGTGCGGCAGCGGCACCACGAAAAGCAGCAGCGCAAGACTTGACCCCGCGATCCACAGCACGCGCCGCACGCGGTTCGCCTGTGGCTCCAGTGCCGGGTCGCCGGCCAGCCGCTTCAGGCCGCGGAACCAGGGAATCAGCAGGCTCGCGAAAATGCCCCAGGCCGCGATCAGCACGCCGACGAAGAAGTAGCGGCTGGCGATGAAGATCGCGATGCTGAACAGCACGAAGAGCCGATAAGCCAGCGCCAGCGGCGCGTACACGAGGAACCAGCGGCGCTCGCCGGGTGTGCTCAGCGGCGGCTCGGCCTGGTGCTGGCCGAACAGGTGGTAGCGCATCAGCCAGGCCCAGTAGTCGGTGGCGCGCTGGCCGAGGTTGGGACTCTCGATCGCGTCCGCGAAGATGTAGTAGCCGTCGTAGCGCAGCAGCGGATTGGCGTTGAACATCAAGGTGGTCATGCTCGCCAGCACGATCACGTTGAAGGCCAGCGAGCGCACGAAGCCCGGCTCCAGCACCAGCCACAGGTAGAAGGCCAGCGCGGCGATGAACAGCTCGGTCAGCATGCCCGCCGCGCCGACCAGCATCCGCGGCCAGCGGCTCGCGAATGCGCTGGAGCTGCTGGCATCCACATAGGGCACCGGGAAGAACACCAGCAGCATCACGCCCATCTCGTGCACCTCGCCGCCGAAGCGCTTGGCAGCGAGGCCGTGGCCCATCTCGTGCGCGGCCTTCAGCAGCGGGAACAGCAGCGCCAGCAGCACCAGGTTGTCCACGGTCAGCAACCGCTCATTGATGTTGCCGGTCAGCTCGCTCCAGTGACTGGGCGCCAGCAGCACGGCGGGCAGCACGACGGCCAGCCACAGCAGCAGGCCCGGCAGCCGCGCCAGCGGCCCGGCCGCGGCAATTACGCGGCCCAGCCAGGCATCGGGGTCGACCAGCGGGAAGCGCAAGGACACCGGGTTGGCGAAGCGCTGCAACCACTTGCTGCGCCGCTGCCGGCCGCCGCGCTCGAACAGCTCGGCCACGTCCGGTGTCACGTCGCACTGGATCAGGTCGGCGGCGTAGAGCTGGCCGAACAGGTTCACCAGTTCGTCCTGGCTGGGCGTGTGCTCGTCCATCGCGGCCGAGAGCCGCTCCCACACCTGCTGCAGGCTGCGCTCGCCGTCCAGCAGGCCGATCACGCGGTAGCTGCCGGGATTGAAGCGGTGGTACTTGCCGGCCACCCGGTCCTCCACCACGTACCAGATCTCGCCGCGGTAGACGTGCCGGTGGATCCGCACATGGCCACGCAAGCGCGGCTTCAGGTTGGCAACGCGGTACCAGTTCCCGGAGAACAACGCGTCGCCGAGCGGGCGTTCCGCGCTAGCGGGGGCTACGGAGTCCATTGCCACAGGGCCAGCGATACCCAATCGGTGAAACGGTGCGTCCAGACCCACAGCAGGCTGCGCTCGCCGGCGACGACCTTGGCCACGCCTTCCATGTTCGGCTTGAGCGCAGCCCCACTGCCCGGATCGGCCAACTCGGCTTCCGCCCGGAAGTAGTTGCGCCCTTCCTCGACGACCGACACCGGCGTCACCGACTTGAGCGTGAACTTCCAGCGCTGGCCCGGCGCGCCGGTGAGCACCAGCTCGCCCGCCTGCCCGGCCTGCACGCGGGCGATGTCGCGCTCGTCCACCTTCAGCATCACGCGCCAGCTCGCCAGCGGCGCCAGCTCGAACAAGGTCTTGCCGATCTCCAACGGCGCGCCGAGCTGCTGCGACAGGTCGCCCTTGACGACCACCGCGTCGAAGGGCGCCGTCAGTTCCACGCGGGCCAGCTTGGACAGCACGAGGTCCAGGTTCGCCCGGGCCTGGTTCGCCTGCGCGGCCGAGAGGCGCTGGTTGACGCGGTCGGCCTGGGCCATCGCCTCGCGCTCCTTGCGCTGGGCCATCTCCAGCTCGGTCTCCCAGCGCACCTTCTCCAGCTGCAGCTCGCGGTCTTCCATGCGCGCCAGCACCTGGCCGGCCTTGACCGTGTCGCCGGCCCGGGCCGGCGCATCGCGCAGGAAGCCGTCGAAGGGCGCCACCGCCGCGCGCTGCACCGCGCCCTCGATGACGGCCGGCGCGGAGACCCGGTCTTCCACCGGCACCAGCGCCGCGATCAGCAGCGCCAGCGCCAGCACGCCTGCGCCCAGTTTCAGGCCTGGATGCGAGGCATCGGTGAGCCGCGCCGCCGCATGCCGGGCGCTGCGCCGCAGATGGGCCAGCAGACCTTCGTCGCGCGCATGCTTGTGCTCCAGCACCGGGGCCAGCACGCCGGCCAGCAGTTCCATGCCCTTCAGCTCGGCCGGCACGAAGGGCGTGCCGCGCTCGAACAGCAGCACGGCGAACGGTGGCGCCGCGCCGATCGCCAGCGGGATCGAGGCCAGCGCCGCGCTGCCGGAGTCGGCGGCGTAGCGCGCGTGGGTCATGCGCAAGACCTGACCCTCGGCGCTGTCTTCCGGCTCCGGCCAGATGACCGGCCGGCGCTGGTCGAAGGCCTCGCTCATCGCGCCGCGGGCCAGCGCGGTGAGGTTCGCGCGCTCGTCGAACCAGGCCGAATGCGAGACGGCCGAGGTCTCCAGCTGGGGCCCGTTCACCAGCGCCAGCTGCACCTGATGGCAGCCGAAACGCGCGGCCAGCTTGTTGACCAGCGTGAGGCCGGCCTGGCGAAAATCCGGCTCGGCCAGCGCCGCCAGCGACACCTCGAACAGGAAGGCCGATTCGTCCAGCCGCTTGCGCGCGCCGGCCAGCTCGCGCTGGTCGAACAGGTCGGCCATCCAGCCGGCGCCCCAATGCGTCAGCCGCGCGCTGAGCCGCGCCGCCTCGGGACTGGGATCGAGCAGTTCTATGACGACGGCGCCGTGCAAGGTCGCGCCGGCGGACAGCGGGTAGGCGAGCTGCGTCGGATGATCCGCATGCTGGCGGCGCACGCCCTGGCGCGTCGTCAGGCATTCGCGCGCCACGTCGGCCAGGCGCTGCAGCTCGGTGCCCTCGGGCCAAGCGGCGGCGGGCACGTAGGAGCCCTCGGCATCCTGGAGCAGCAGCAGGCCCACCTGGACGCCGGGCACCAGGCTGCACAGCACGGCCAGCCAGGCGCGGCACAGCGCCTCGGCCGATTCGGCGCCGGCCAGCGCCGCCCAGGCCGCATCGGCGCCGAGCGCGCCCGCGGCGGGGGATGACGAAGAGGGAATGTCGTGACGGGCGTTCATCGTCCGGTGCGGCGGAGCGCCCTGCCCGCGCTGGGCCAGCTCCGCATGCGGTCAGATCAGGAAGGGCGGCGGCGACGGGCCAGCAGCGCGAGCACGCCGAGGCCGGCAGCCAGCATCGCGGCGGGCGGCGCCTCCGGCACGGCCGACACGTTCACCGAGGTGGCGAGCGGCTGGGTGAACGCAACGTCGTTGAAATCGCCATCGGTCACGTGCACGTCGATCGTGACGTTCTGCGTGCCCGTGGCGAGAGCCTTAAAGGTGAAGCTCACCGTCGCGTTGCCAGCCTCCAGAGTGATCGGGCTCAGCGGCCCTACCAGTTGCAGCGAGTACGCGCCCGGGCCGGAATTCTCAACCGTGAACTGTGGATCGAACAGGCCGATGAAGCTGTTCAAGTCCCCGCCGGCCACGGACGCGTCAACGCCGGTGAATTGCAGGCCAGCATCCCAGTTCAGGTACAGGCTGGCGCCCTGCAGGTCGATCGCGTCGGACAGCGTCGTCGTCAGCAAGACGGTGGTCGTGCCCCCGACCGTCGTCGAGACGGCGGGGGCGCTGCCACTCAGCGTGGCCGCGGATGCCGACCCTTGGGCGATGGCCAGCGCGGCGGCCAGCAGACTCAGGCGATATAAGCTCATTGCTTTCTCCTCAAAGACTCCAAAAACCCGTCGTCCCTAGATCGTCAGCTTCCAATCATTGGGCACTGTTTGACGTGATCCCGCAACCCAGTCATTCACCCAGGTGTTGCTGGCCAGCGGTGCTTCGAGACCGAAGTCCAGCGCCGCGCCGAGCCGCACGACCGGCGCGGGCGCCGCCGCTGCCGCAAGGGCAGCCGGCACGGCCAGCGTCGGTGCCGGCGGGGTGCTCGGCAGACCCGAGGACACCTTCACCGGCGCGGTGATCGGCATCGGCCGCAGGGTGCCGCCGCCCGTGAACGGCTTGCCGGTGCGCAGCGGCGCGGCCGCGGTGACCGTCTGCACGCCCTGGTCGGTCCGCGCGGCCAGGCCGTCGACCGTGGCATCGAGCAGCTTCAGCAGCCGCGCCGTGCCGACAGCCGCCGAGGCGGGCACGCTGCTGTGAATCGTCACCAGCTCGCGCAGCGCGCCATCCGGCAGGCCGGCACCGAGGCTCAACTGCACGACCAGCCGGCCGGGCTGGCTCGCATCGGCTTTCAGCAGCGCGCCGAGCGGCAGGCCAGCGGCCAGCACCACGTCGTCGATCTGCAAGGTGGCGGGGTCGTAGGCCAGTTCGAAAGACAGGCTGCGTGCGCCGGCCGCGCCGTCGATCTTCAGCGTTAGCGCCTGGCCGGTACTGCCGGCCGTTGCGCTCAAGTCGTCCAGATGCACGACGGCGCCGCTGGCCGCCGGCACGCGGAAGCCCGTCACGAAGTCGTCGCCGCCGGTGCCGTCCGCATTGCCGTCGAGCTGCTTGCCATCCTGGCCGACGAAGCCGCTGGCGCCGGACTTCAAGGTCAGCGTGTAGGCACCCGCGGACAGCACACCGCCCGAGGACACGAAGCGCAGGCCCTTGCCGTCGGCATCGATGAAGATGCTGCCAGCCAGCGCGCCCGAGGGGCCGCTCAGCTGCAGGTCCGCCGCATCGATCAGCGAGGCGTTCACTGCGCGGTCGAAGCGCAGGCTGAAGCCGTCGTTCTCTGGCGTGACGCGGGTCACGACGAGGTTCGGCACCGTCACCACCGTCGGCACCGCCGCCACCACCGTGCCGCGGCTGGCGGCCAGCACCATCGCGGAGTCGGTCGCGGTCACGATGCCGTCGCGGTTCGCGTCGGCCACCAGCAGCGGGTTGACCAGCGTGTACGCGGCGAGCCCCGAGTCGGCACGCGCGGCGAGGCGTTGCAGCTGCGTCACGTCGGCGGCGGTCAGCGTGTGATCGCCGTCGGCATCGCCGAGCTGCGCGACGACATGGATGCCATCGTCCGCCCGGCCCGCGCCCACATTGCTCGCGATGCCCTCCAGCCTCAGCACCTGGGCGGCGCCATAGGCGGCCGACAGCGGCACCATGCCCTTCACCAGCACCAGCTTGTGCACGGCGTTGTCGGCGTAGGCCGTGCCCAAGGTCACCTCGACATGCAGCAGGCCCGGTTGCGTCACCGCCGCGCTGACGGTGCTGCCCGCTGGCAAGCCGGTCATCGCCGCGGCCGACTGCACGTTCAGCAGCGTCGGGTCGTAGCGCAGGTCGAAGCTCAGGTGGTTCAGGCCGTTCGCGTTCTGCACGCTGATGGCGAAGCCGCCCGCCGCCGGGTCGTAGCTGGCCGCCTGGCCAGGCGCACGGGCGAAGTCCTCGACCGAGACTATCGGCGCCGACGAGGCCGCCACGCTGAAGGTCTTGAGGTAGTTGTCGCCCGTCGTGCCGTCGCCATTGCCGTCCAGCCTCAGGCCGCCGAGGCTCACGAAGCCATCCGCGCCGGCATTGAGCTTCAGCGTGTAGTCGCCCGCCGCCAGCACGCCGCCGGCCTTGACGAAGCTGAGGCCCTGGCCGTCGGCATCGAACACCACGGTGCCGTTCACGGCCGTCGTGCCCAGCACCAGGCTCAGGTCCGGCACCAGCGCGCCCGTGCCGTAGAGCTGCACCAGGCTCGCGTCCACTGCCTTGTCGAAGCGCAGGCGGAAGCCGGTGTCGGTGGCCTGGAAGCTGCTCACGTGCAGCGCCGGCTGGGCGATGACGTTCAACTCCACCAGCCCGCTCGCGGTGCCGCCCAGGCCATCGCTCAGCACGTAGCTGAAGCTGGTCGTGCCGATGAAGTCGGCCGTGGGCGTGAACACCAGGTGGCCGTCCGCCGTCAGCTGCACCGTGCCCTGCGTGCCGGCGGCATCGAAGGATGCGATGGACAGCGGGTCGCCATCGGCATCGCTGTCGTTCGCCAGCAGGCCCGGCGCCGACAGGTTCAAGGTCTGGCCGGCGAACAGGGTGAAGCTGTCCTTGGCCGCGACCGGCGCGGTGTTGGTGACGCTGATGCGGACGATGGCGTCGGCCGTGCCGCCCTTGCCGTCGCTGACGGTGTAGCTGAACTGCGTGTTGCCGACGAAGCCAGCCTGCGGCGTGAAGGTGAGGCTGCCGTCGTCGGCGAAGACGACCGTGCCCTGCGTGCCGGTCGTGTCCACGGCGCTGAGCTTCAGCGCGTCGCCGTCCGGGTCGCTGTCGTTGGAGAGCAGGCCCGGCGCGGCGATCACCAGCGGCTTGCCGGCGTGGACGCTGTAGCTGTCGTCGCTGGCCACCGGCGGCCGGTTGCTCTGCGTGACGGCCAGGCTCAGCGGATCGGCGGCGAAGCTGCCGTCCTCGTTGGTGGCCGAGACGACGATCGCGAAGTTGCCGACCGCGCCGTAGCTGTGCGAGGCCGTCGTTGCATCGCCAGCCAGTGTGGTCTGCTGGCCATCGCCCCAGTCGATCGTCCATTGGCTGATCGTGTCCTGGCCGGGATCGGTGGCGGAGAAGCTGATCGCATAGGGCTCGCCGGTCTTGGACGTCGCCGCACCGCTGACGGCCAAGGTCGGCGCCACGTCCTGCACGTCGACCGCGAAGCTCGCGCTGCTCTTGCCGCCCGCGCCGTCGTCAGCCTGCACGGTGAACGAGAAGCTCGCGTTGCCGTCCTTGGCCAGCCAGGTCAGCACGCCGGTGTCGGCATCCAAGGTGGCGCCGTCGGGACCGTCGAGCAGGGTCCAGGTGACCGGGTTCGGGCCGTCCGGATCGGTGGCGGACAGGTGGACCGTCAAGACCTGGCCCTCGTCGACCGACTGCCGCGGCACGTCCGAGATCACCGGCGCGTGGTTCACCGCGCTGACGGTGATGCTCACCGTCGCGGTCGACGACTTGCCGCCCGCGTCGGTCACCTTGAAGACGAAGCTGTCGGCGCCGCTGTAGTCGTCGGCCGAGGTGTAGCGCACCACACCCGTTGCCGGGTCGATCGCGCCCAGCGTGCCGTGCGCCGGCCCGCTGACAAGGCTGTAGACCAACGCACTGCCCTCGGGGTCGGAGCCGCTGAGCTGGATGTCCTTCGGCTGGCCTTCGCTGGCCGTCACGCTCTGCGCGTTGGCGACCGGCGGATCGTTGAACTCCATGTGCACGCTCAAGGTGCTGGGCGGATGCGCGCCGTCCTCGTCGGTCGGCGTGACCTTGATCGTGTAGTCGCCGTCCTGGCCGTCGGCGTAGGTGTGCGTCAGGCTCTTCGGATTGCCGTTGATCGTCTCGACGATGCCGTCGCCCCAGTCGACCTGCAGCGAGCTGATCGTGTCCTGGCCCGGGTCGGTCACCGTGTACGTGAAGGTGTAGGCCTGGCCGGCCACGCCGTTGCCGTTGTTGGGCTTGGTGAACACCAGCACCGGCGCCACGTCCATCACCAGGATCTTGAAGCTCAGGTCGCTGTAGGCCTCGGGGCTGCCGCCGTCGCTGACTCGCACCAGCACGTCGAAGCTGCTGGGGCCGTCGGCGGGCGTCCACTTGAAGAGGCCGGTGGCGGCATCCAGGGTCGCGCCGGCGGGGCCGCTCAGCAGGGTCCAGGTCTTGCCCGGACCGTCAGGGTCGGTGGCGGTCAGCTGCACCGTCAAGGTGGAGCCCTCGTTGACCGTCTGGTCCGCCACCGGCGTGATCACCGGCGCGGCGTTGACGTGGAGCACGTTGAGCGTGAAGGTCGCCGTGTTGGAGGTCGCGGCGTTGCCGTTCGAGCCGTCCGGATCGCCGCGGTCCTTGGCGCGCCAGGTGAAGCTGTCGGTGCCGACGTAGCCGGCATCCGCCGTGTAGACCCAGGCACCGTTGGCGCCCTGCGTGATCGTGCCGTGCTGCGGGCCGGTGACGAGTTCGAACGTCAGGTTGGCACGCGCTGTCTCGGCATCGGTGGCGGCCAGCAGCAGGTTCAGCGTGCCGTTCTCGTTGAGCGAGCCGCTCTGGTCTTGCGCCACCGGCGCGCTGTTGACCGGCGTGATGTTGATCGTGATCGTGGCCGAGGAGACGCCGGTCTTGCCGTCGTCCACCTTGAACACGAAGCTGTCGATGCCGTTGTAGCCGGCGTCCGGCGTGTAGATGAGCTGGTGCGTGTTCGGGTCCAGCGCGGACAGGGTGCCGTGCTGCACGTCGGTCGGGATGCTCCAGGTCAGCGGGTCGCCGTCGGCGTCGGTCGCGGCCAGGGTGATGACGATGCTGCCGTTCTCGGCCACGGTCACCGTGGCGGGCGCGGCCACCGGCGCGTGGTTGGCGCTGCGGTCGATCGTGAAGGTGCGCACGTAGTCGCCGCCCGGCGTGCCGTTGCCGTCGCCGTCCAGCGCGTTGCCGGCGGTGTCGAAGATGGCCTTGGTGCCGGACAGCGTCAGCCGGTACTTGCCGTCGGCCAGGATGTCGCCGAAGTTCAGGGTCAGGCTGGTCTCGGGGAAGCTGTAGAACGGGCTCAGCTTGATCAGCACGTCGTCGCCGGTGTCGAAGATGCCGTCGGCGCCGGCGCCGCGCAGCTCGTAGTTGGCCGGGCTGCGCGCGGAGACGCCGTTCAGCGCCTCGCTGAAATCGACCTGGATGGACGTGAACGCGGCCGCCGTCGTGCCGCCGCTCGGCGGCAGCTGCGAGATGCCGGTCACCGTCGGGCCGACGGTGTCGCCCGAGTTGCCCTGGAACTCGTAGGCGCCGATGTCGTAGTAGACGAGGCCCGGCGTGGGCTTCCACAGCAGCGAGTTGGCACTGGCCAGGCTGGATTGGCCGTCGTAGCTCGACAGCACGTAGCTGACGCCGTTGCCGGCGGACAGGCCCACCGTGGGCGTCAGGCCCGTGTTGCCCGCGCCGTAGTCGAAGCGCACCGAGCCGTCGGCGAACAGGGTCAGCGCGGCATTGACGTCGGTGTTCGTGCCTTGCAGCTTGGCGGCCCAGCGGATCGTGTAGCTGGTGGCGGTGGACGTGATGAAGATGTCCTTGCCGGTCGGGCCGGTATCCAGGTCGTCCCACAGTGCGGCGATGCGCACGTTGCGCAGCAGCAGCTCGGTGCTGTTGGCATTGCCGCTGTAGGCCGAGTCGGGGCCGGCGAACTGGATGAAGCCATTGACGTTGATCCAGGCCTGCGTGTAGGTCTTGCCGTAGAAGGTGAAGGCGAAGGGCAAGGTGACCTGCAACGCGTAGTCTCCGGTGCGGAAGTTCTGCGCCGTGCCGCCGGCGGTGAACAGGCTGGCGCCGGCATCGGTCGGCACGAACAGGTCCCAGCCAGTGCCCTTGTTGGGGCTGGACGGGTCGTCGCGGCGGTCGCGGCCTTCCAGATCCTTGGGCGGCGCGAGGTAGGCATTGGCAGCGTCGATCGCCGACGAACCGGCGGCCAGCTCGAAGTTGTCGTCGCTGCCGTTGCCGGTGGACAGGCCCTGCTCGCCGAGGATGTTGTCGGCGCCGTCGATGTCGATGAACTTCGGATCGCCGCTGACCGAGTTGGCGTCCTGGCCGCTGGCGGCCTGCCAGCCGGCCAGGGTGCCCTGCGTGGCGCCGGCCCAGATGCCGATGAAGGCATTGGCCGCCGGGCCGCGGTACAGCAGGTTGTTGTTGCTGACGAAGCGGGTCGCGCTGCCGGCGTCCACCGACATGCCGTAGCCGGCCTGCACGTCGACGATGTTGTTGACGAACACCACGTCGGAGGCGCCGCCGGTGAGCCGCACGCCCTCGCCCACCAGCTGGTAGATCGTGTTGTTGAAGAAGCCGTCGCCGTCGCCCACCGTGTGGCCGCCGGTGATGCGCACGCCCTGGTTGGTGTTGGCGTAGATGACGTTGTTGATGACGCGGCTGTAGCCGTTCTCGACCAGGCCGACCGAGTTGCTGTAGAGCCGGTTGCCCTCGATCAACGACTGGTAGCTGATGACGCCGTTGGTGTTGGCATAGATCGAGTTGCCCTTGACCCAGCCGCCCTGGTTCACCTCGATGCCGGTGCCGTTGTGGTGGACGATGTTGGCCTCGAAGTACGGATTCCCGTACAGCCCGTAGAGGCCCGTGCCGGCCTGGTTGTAGACCTCGTTGGCCCGCACGATCAGGCCGGTGTCGCTGTAGAAGTAGCCGCCGAACTGCGAGTTGTCGTGGATCTTGTTGTTGCTGACGACGTTGCTCGCGTTCGTGTAATCGATCTCGAAGCCGACGCGGTTGTTGCGCACGTCGTTGCTGTCCCACAGGTTGCCGCTGCCGTACTGCTGGTAGGCACCGCGGTTGCCGTTGTTGCGCAGGATGTTGTTGCTGAAGGTGTTGTTGTCGTTGGTGCTGCCGATCCAGATGCCGTCCTGCGTGGCGGCGTGGATCTCGTCGTTGACGATCGTGTTGCCGTCGCTGTCGGCGTTGTCCAGGAAGACGATGCCGTACTGGCCGCCGGTGACGGCGACGTTGCGCAGGGTCACGTTGTCGGCGCCGGCGAACTGCACGGTGTAGGCCGCGCTGTAGCTGGCGTTGCCACGGTCCAGCGTGGCGGTATGCGAGAGGCCGGTCGGGCCCTGGATCGTCACGCCCGAGTCCTGCACCTGCAGCATCAGGTTCGTGTACTGCATGTAGGTGCCGGTATCGACGTAGATCGTGTCGCCGGGGTTCAGGTCGTAGGCGCGCAGCAGCGCCGTCAGGCTGGCCATCGGGTGGGCCGCGTCCTTGCCGCTGTTGAGGTTGTTGCCGACGGCCGTCGTGTACTCGTCGCCGGCGGTGGAGCCATCGTTGACGTAGAACACATTGCCGCCGTTGGCGATCAGGAAGGGCTCGTCGGACACGTCGCTGGCCACCGTGCTGCCGTCGGCCGCATGGGCCACCGCGCGGATCAGCGCGGTGTTGCCGGCCGAGGCCTGGTCGGGCGTCCAGGTGTAGCTGCCGTTGCCGAAGCGGTCCATGTGCAGGCCGCTGGCGATCGTGGTCCAGGTGTTGCCGTTGTCCAGGCTGGTCTGCAGGTCCACGGTGGCCTGCGGATCGCCGCCGGGCACGACCCGCAGGATCTCGATGCCGCTGATCTCGGCGCCGCCGACGCGGTTGATCAGGTCCAGGTCGATGCCCTGGCCGCCGCTGGCCACGACGTTGAACTCCTTCACCACCGCCTTGCGCACCGCGCCGGCCTCGGCGCGGATGTCGAAGTTCGCCTGCACCGTGGTGCCGTTCAGCACGATGTCGAACTTGCGGGTGCCGGGCTGCGAATAGATGTAGTCGTCGGCGAAGTGCAGGCGCACGATGTACTGGCCGTCGTCCACCGGCAGCGCCCACGAGAGGCCCTGGCCCGGCGTGCCGTTGCTGTAGGCGATGCTCTGGTACACCGCCTGCGGTGCCGGGTTCGTCACGCCGCTGATGTCGACCGGGTCGCCGTAGCTGGTGTAGCCGTAGGCCTGGGTCATGTAGTTGTTGCGCAGCCAGTTGCCGAGGCTGCCGGCGCTGACCGGGCCGGTGTTGCCGGCATTGAGCAGCAGCGCCGGCTCCGTGCCGATCAGGTCGGCCGTGTGCCAGGTGATCGTCGTTGGCGTGCCCACCTCGAGCTTGGCGTAGCCGTCGGGCCCGTTGACCTGGATCACCGGCGCGGGGCTCTGCGTGGCCTGCGGCGTGTTGCCGAAGGCGCCCTGGTCGATGCGCGCGCCGTTGTGCACCGGCTCGTTGACGAAGTCGCTGGTCGGGTCGCCGCCGTCCACGCCGGCGCTGCCGGCGGCGAGGCGGAAGTCGTTGTCCGCGCCGCCGTCGCCGACGATCTGCTGGATCTTGATCGCGTCCGCGAGGATCTTGCCGTAGGCGCCGCCGTCGCTGATGCGCACGGTCAAGGTGTCGCCGGTGACGACGATGGTCATCACGTCGCGCCACTTGGCGCCGCCCTCGGTGTAGTCCGTCGGCAGGCTGTTCTGGCCGACTCTCACGTTGCGCGCCAGGTTGCCGGTCCTCGCCAATCCGTCGTAGGCGCTGAACAGCGTGTTGCCGGCCACGGCGCTGGTCTCGTTCCAGGTGGCCGCGATCACGTAGGTGCCCGCGGTGAGGCCCGTGAAGGTGTAGGTCGCGTAGTTGGCGCCACTGCCGGTGACGTAGCCGCCGGCCTCGCGCCGATCGCTCTGGTAGCCGGAGGTGCCCGTGGTGACGGTCGTCCAGTTGCCGGTGAAGGCCACGCCGATGTCGCCGTCGTCGAGGATCTTCGAGGCGCCCACCGGCGCCGCGGACCAGCCGGAGACACCGTCCGCGCCGTTGGCATTGACGAAGTTGGCGTTGCCGATCTGGCTGTGCAGGTCGTTGCCGGTCTCGAAGCGCCAGTTCAGCAGGGTGTCGAAATCGTGGCCCTGCCAGTTGATGCCGATCGGCGCGCTGGCGCTGTCGCCGGTGCCCGAGAACAGGTTGTAGTCGCTGAAGTAACCGCTTTGTGAGTTGGACGGAACGACGATATTGGTCGCGCCGGCGGAGGTGGCGAAGATGTTGTTGACGATGCGCACGTTGTTGGCATTGGCCTGCACGTCGATCGCGCGGCCGCCCTGCTGGCGGATCGTGTTGTTGACGATGCCCTGCTGCTCGTCGCCGCTGTAGCCGCCGCTGACGCGGATCGCGTTGACGTTGTCCCACAGCAGGTTGTTGCGGAACATCGCGCTGCCGTTGATCGAGGCGCCCAGCGTGTTGCCGTAGATCCGCAGGCCCGAGGCGGTGCCGCTGCTGATGTTGATCCCCAGCGTGTTGCTGTAGAGCGTGTTCGCGCCGATGGTCTGGCCGTTGGTATCGATGCCGGTGTTGCTGCCCCAGACGGTGTTGCCCGTGACCGTGCCGGCCTGGTAGGCGCCGATGCCGCGGTCGCTGGCGGCCCAGACGCTGTTGTCCAGCAGTTGGCCGTCGTACAGGATCTGCAGGCCCAGGCCCACGTCGTGCACCTGGTTGTTGCGGATGATGGTCTCGTCGCCGGCCACCGGGCTGCTGCCGATCGAGTAGTTGTAGATGCCGGTGCTCTGGTTGTAGACCTCGTTGCCGCTGACGACGAGCCGGTAGGTGTACTGCGAGTAGATGCCGGTGCCGCCGTTGTCGTGCACCAGGTTGCCGGTGACGCGGCCGTCGGCCACGTTCTGGCCGATCCAGATACCGCCGGAGCTGTTGCCGTAGACCTCGTTGCCCACCAGGTTGAAGCGGTGCGAGGCCGAGCTGTCGCCGACGACGAGGCCGTACTGGCCACCGGTCAGCTTCAGGTTCTGGATCGTCACGTCGGTGGCGCCGGCCAGCTGCAGCGGGTACTGGCCGCCGCCGGTGTTGTTGCGGTCCAGGATCGAGGCGCCGACGGTGGCGCCGACGATCTTCACGCCCGAGTCCTGCGCGCCGACGACCACGTTGGTGATCAGCGTGTAGTGGCCGGTGTCCACGTAGATCGTGTCGCCGGGGTTCAGGTCGTAGGCGCGCAGCAGCGCCGTCAGGCTGGCCATCGGATGGGCCGCGTCCTTGCCGCTGTTGGCGTTGTCGCCGATCGCCGTCGTGTACTCGTCGCCGGCGGTGGAGCCGTCGTTGATGTAGTAGGCGGTGCCGCCGTTGGCAATCAGGAAGGGTTCGTCCGAGGTGTCGCTGGCGATCGTCGCGCCGCCGGCGGCGTGGGCGATCGCGCGGATCAGCGCGGTGTTGCCGGCCGTGGCCTGCTCGGGCGTCCACTGGTAGCTGCCGTCGCCGAAGCGGTCCATCGAGAGACCGCTGGCGATCGTCGTCCAGGTCAGCCCGTTGTCCAGGCTGGTCTGCAGATCCACGGTGGCGGCGGCATCGCCGGCCGGCACGTTGCGCAGGATCTCGATGCCGCTGATCTCGGCACCGCCGACGCGGTTGATCAGGTCCAGGTCGATGCCCTGCCCGCCGCTCACGGTGATCGTGTATTCCTTCACCACGGCCTTGCGCACCGCGCCGGCCTCGGCGCGGATGTCGAAGTTCGCCTGCATCGTCGTGCCGTTCAGCACGATGTCGAACTTGCGGTTGCCCGGCTGGTTGTAGATGTAGTCCTCGGCGAAGTGCAGGCGCACGGTGTAGGTGCCATCGTCCACCGGCAGCGCCCACGACAGGCCTTGGCCGGCCGTGCCGTTCGCATACGAGAAGCTCTGGTAGACCGACTGCGGCGCCGGGTTCGTGACGCCGCTGATGTCCACCGGGTCGCCATAGCTGCCGTTGCCGTAGCTCTGCGTCATGTAGCCGTTGCGCAGCCAGTTGCCCAGGCTGCCGGCGTTGACCGGGCCTGTTGTGCCGGCGTTGAGCAGCAGGGTCGGCTCGGTCGTGACCACGCCGGCGGTGTGCCAGGTGATCGTCGTGGGCACGCCCACCTCGAGCTTGGCGTAGCCGGCCGGGCCCATCACCTGCACCATCGGTGCCGGGCTCTGCGTGGCCTCCGGCGTGTTGCCGTAGGCGCCCTGGTCGACACGCGCCCCGTTGTTGACCGGCTCGCGAACGAAGGCCTGCGTCGGGTCGCCGCCGTCCACGCCGGCGCTGCCGGCCTGCAGGTGGAAGTCGTCATCCGCGCCGGCATCGCCGACGATGCGCTGCAGCTTGATCGCGTCCGCGAGGATCTTGCCGTAGGAGCCGTTGTCGCTGATCTGCACGGTCAGGGTGCCGCCGGTGACGACGACCGTCATCACGTCGCGCCATTTCGCGCCATTGGCCGTGTAGTCGTTGGGCAGGCTGTTCTGGCCCACGCGCAGGTTGCGCGTCAGCGCGGCGCTGCCGAGCGCGCCGTCGTAGGCGGTGAACAAGGTGTTGCCGGCCACGCCGTTGGTGTCATTCCAGCTCGCGGCGATCACGTAGGTGCCGTCCACCAGGCCCGTGAAGGTGTAGGTGACGTAGTTGGCACCGGTGCCGGTGACATAGCCGCCGGCCTCGCGCCGGTCGCCCTGGTAGCCCGAGGTGCCGGTGGTGACCGTGGTCCAGTTGCCGGTGAAGACGACGCCGGCATCGCCGTCGTCGAGGATGCGCGCCGCGCCTATTGCGGAAGTCGACCAGCCGCTGATGTTGTCCGCGCCGTCGGTGTCGACGAAGCTCGCCTCGGCGATGCGGCTGTTGACGTCGTAGCCGGTCTCGTAGACCCAGTCGGGCCGGCTGGTGAAGTCACGGCCTTCCCAGTTGAACAGCACGCTGCCGGCACCCTGGCCGAACAAGTTGTAGTCGCTCTGGAAGCCGCCTTCGGAGTTGCTGCTGACGACCACGCCGGCGGCGCCGCCGCGCAGGTTGATGATGTTCGACGCGAGGTGCGCGTTGCTGGCGTTCTGCACGCGCAGCGCGGTGCCACCGGTCTGCACCAGTGTGTTGTTGATGAAGCCCTGCGTCTCGTCGGCGCTGTAGCCGCCCTGCAGGACGACGCCGTTGGTGTTGTCGTAGACGATGTTGTTGCGGAACATCGTGCCGCCGTTGATCGACACGCCCAGCGCGTTGTCATAGCTGCGGTTGCCTTCGGCCAGCACGCTGGACATGTTCAGGCCGGTCGTGTTGGCGTAGGCGATGTTGTTGCGCAGCGTGGTGTTGTTGACGTCGATGCCGGTGTTGCTGCCCCAGACGGTGTTGCCCTGCACCAGGCTGATCTGGTAGCCGCCGATGCCGCGGTCGCTGGCGCCCCAGACGAGGTTGTCGAGGATCTGGCCGTTGTAGATCGCCTGGATGCCCAGGCCCACGTCGTGCACCTGGTTGCCGCGGATGACCGGGTCGTCGCCGGCCACCGGGCTGCTGCCGATCGAGTAGGTGTAGATGCCGGTGCTCTGGTTGTAGACCTGGTTGCCCGTGATCTCCAGGCGCAGGGTGTACTGGCCGTAGATGCCGGTGCCGCCGTTGTCATGCACGAGGTTGCCGACGATGGTGCCGTCCTGCACGTTCTGGCCGATCCAGACACCACCGCTGCGGTTGCCGGTGATCTCGGTGTTGCTCAGTGTGAAGCGGTGCGCGGCCGAGTTGTCGAGCGCGACGAAGCCATACTCGCCGCCGGATAGCACCAGGTGATCGATCGTCACGTCGGTGGCGTTGGTGCCGAGCTGGAAGGCGTACTGGCCGCCGTTGGTGTTGCCGCGGTTCAGCACCGTGCCGTGGGTGATCGCGCCGCGGATCGTCACGCCGCTGTCCTGCGCGTCCACCAGCAGGTTCGTGCTGAGGTTGTAGACGCCGGAGTCGATCAGGATGATGTCGCCCGGCTTGAAGTCGTAGGCGTTCAGCAGCGCCTGCAGCGAGGCCTTGGGCTTGTCGGGGCTGCGGCCGTCGTTGGCGTCGTCGCCGATCGCGGTGGCGTATTCGTCGCCGACCAGCGAGCCGTCGTTGACGTAGAAGACCGAGGTGGTCGAGGCCAGGCGGAAAGTGGCGTCCGACACGTCGGACACCGCCGGCTGCGCCACCGAGCTGACGCGCAGGATGTAGTTGCCGCCCGGGAACTGGCCGGCCACCGGGATCCAGGCATAGCTGCCGGTGTTGTCCACGTTGGCGGCCACGCTGAGCCAGGTCGTGCCGCCGTCGCGGCTGATGTCGATGTTGACCTGGCCGGTGAAGCCGTCGGAGCGCCAGCGCACCGTCGTCGTCTCGCCCTCGGCCACCGTCTCGCCGCCGTTGGGCGACATCACGCGCACGTAGACGGCCGGGCTCAGCGAGGCCAGGCGGGTGTTGCCGTCGGCGCCGATGTTGACGTAGCCGCCGCGCGGTGCGGGTTCCTGGTCGAAGGGCTGGTCGGCCACGCCGCGGTCGATGCCGGGGGAGTCCTGCGCGTCGTTGGTCAGGGTGCCGTTCAGCAGCATCGGCAAGCCGTTCGTGCCGATCACCGGCGCGAGCGAGGCGCCGTGGTAGCTGCCGTGGGTGCTCTGCAGGTGGAAGTCGTCGTCGCGGCCGTCGTGGCTCGCGTCTGTGTAGCCTAGGCTGCCGTCGGCGCCGAGCATGTTGACGAACAGCGGGTCGGTGGCCTGGCTGTCGGCATCGCCGAAGCTGGCCTGCTGCCAGGCCGTCAGCGTGCTGCGCTGCGTGCCCTGCCACATGCCGACGGCACCCTGGAAGATGTTGTAGTTGGAGACGAAGCCGTTCTGCGAATCGGCAGCGATGTTGAGCCCCACGCCGCCGCCGACCACCCACAGGATGTTGTCGATGAACTTCGCGTTGTTCGCGTTGCCGTAGAGCTGCACCGCGTCGCCCATCACCTGGTAGACGGTGTTGCCGATGAACTGCGGGCTGCTGCCCTGGAACTGCACGCCGACCGAGCGATTCGCGTAGATCAGGTTGGAGCGGACGACCGCGTTGCCGTTGGAATACAGGCCGATGTCGTTGCTGTAGACGGTGTTGCCCGTCACCGTGCTCGACGGCGCGTAGATGCCGTAGCCGGCGTTGTTGTAGACGCGGTTCTCGGCCGCCGTGGAGCTGCCCGCGTAGAGGCCGTTCACATTGCCGTAGATCACGTTGCGGCGCGCCTCGCCGCTGCTGACCCAGATGCCGTAGCTGCCGTTGCCGGTGTTGCCCGAGGCCACGTTGCCGGCCACCAGCACATTGCCGCTGAAGCTGGCGCCGCCGTTGGCATTGCCGATGAAGCGGTTGCCCAGGCCCAGGCTCAGGTCGGTGCTGCCGATCAGCGCCTGCGTGCTGCTGCTCACCGGCATGTTCAGGCCGGTGTTGCCATTGCCCTGGAACAGGTTGCCCTGGACGCGCGTGGCGCCCGTGTAGTACAGGTAGGCGCCGAAGCGCGAGTTGCCCGAGAGCGTGCTGCCAGTCAGGAAGCCGAGGCTTCCCGATTCCCAGTACAGGCCGTCGGTGCGGTTGCCGGTGCTGGTGAGCTGGTCGATGCCGCCCAGCGTGCCGTAGCCGACCAGGCCGGTGCCGGCGTTGTCGTGCATGAACAGGCCCGTCCAGGTGGACAGCGGCGAGGTGGTGTTCGCGTTGATGCCTTCGTAGACCATGCCGGAGGCCTCGATGTAATCGAGGTCCACGGCCTCCGCGCCGCCGTAGATCAGCAGGCCGCGCTGCGCGTCGCGCAGCTGCAGGTGGCTGATCGAGACGAAGTCGGTGTCGGACAGGTCCAGGAGCGCCCACGAGCGCTCGTTCGGCACGATCGGGAACAGCGAGGCGGTGTGGCCGGCCTGCGTCGGGCCGGTCATCACGAAGCCCTCGTCGATGCCGTAGCCGCGCGACGCCGTGCCCGACAGGGTCAGCGACTCGAACTGCGGATAGTTGCCGGTGTCGACGTAGAGCGTGGCGCCGGCCTGCAGGTCGTAGGCGCGGAACAGGTTGGCCAGGTAGGGCTTCGGCGCATCGGCGGTCTTGCCGGTGTTGCGGTTGTTGCCCATGGCCGTCGTGTACTCGTCCCCGGCGGTGGAGCCGTCGTTGACGTAGTAGGTGGCGCCGTCTTCCGGCACGGTGAACGGTTCCTGGCTGCGGTCCAGCACCGCGGCGTTGTTGACCAGCGAGACCTGGATGCGCAGGCCCTGCGTGCCGAAGTCGATGCCGCTGTTGCCGGGGATCCAGGTGTACTGGCCGGAGTCCGGCGTGGCCGCGACGATGTTGGCCACCCACTTCGGGCCGTCCGGCGTGTCCTGGTAGACGTCGATGCGCACCGGCGAGTCGTCGGTATTGCCGTAGGTCTCCCAGGTGATGTTCAGCGGCTTGAACTTTTCCCAGTCGATGTAGAAGTCCGGCGAGCGCAGGTCGATACGCGGGCTGCGGTCGGCCACCGGCAGATCCTTCACCGTGCCGCCGTAGGCGCCCAGGTCCGGCGCGCCGTTCTCGTTGATCTTGTAGAGGAAGGCCTGGTCGAAGTAGCCGTCGGCATTACCGCCGGTGACCCGGTTGGTCTTGACGACGAACTCCACCGAGCGCGTGCCGTAGGGCACCTGCGCGCGCTGGCCGATCAGCTCCCAGCGGTCGGTCGCGCCGCTGGCGTTGGCCGTCGCGGTGGCGATCACGTTGCCGGCCGCGTCGCGGAAGATCAGCTGCACCTGCGCGGTGTCGACCGGCGTCTCCACGCCCAGGCGCACGCGGCTGCCGAACAGCAGCTGCAGGTCCTGGCTGTCGGCCTCGGCCGCGGTGATGCCCAGCTGCGCCAGGGTGAAGGTCTGGCGCGCGAAGCCGCCCGCCACGCCGCCGGCGAAGAAGAAGCTGCTGCCCTCGTAGGCGGCCGGCGCAGAGCCGGTCGGCACCAGCGCCTGCGCGCCGGCGTTCACTTCCCAGCCGGCCAGCGAGCCCTCGAAGCCGGGGTTGGCGAGCAGGTTCTGGTCGGTCGTCGGCCGGCCGTTGTCGACCAGCGGGTTGCCCATGTCCACGCCGGGCGAGGAGTAGCGCTGCAGCGCCACCGGATCGCGCAGTCGGAAATCGTTGGTGAGGATGGAGATGAACTGCGGCTCGGCCCAGCTCGGGTTGACCACCGTCGTGCCGATCGAGTGCAGATCGAGCCGGTCCAGGTCCATCTGCCAGTCGAGGATGTCGATGAAGTCGGTGGCCCAGAAGCCGATCTTGCCGGTGCCCGAGGTGAACAGGTCGTTGTAGTCGCTGAAGATGCCGTAGCGGCTGTCGTTGGCGATGTAGAGGTCGTAGCCACCGGCCGCCCACATCACGTTGTTCTGCACCTCGACTTCCTTGCTGCCGCCCTCGGTGCGCAGGTTGTCGCCGGTCAGCGAATAGAAGGTGTTGTTGAACACGCGCACATCGGTCTTGCCGGTGATCTGCACGCCGACCACGGTGTTGCGGTCGAAGATGTTGTGCAGGATGCGCTGCTCGCTGGTCGCGTCGATCGCGCGCTGGTTCGCCGACAGGCGGTTGAACTGGATCGTGCCGGTGAAGTTGGCGACGCCGGTCACATTGCCCTGGATCAGGTTCATGTGGTCGGCCGTGCCGCCGCCGAGCTGGCCCGCGCCGGTGACGCCGACGGTGTTGTTGCTGACCACCTGGCCCTGCATCACCGCGCTGCCCGAGAGTTTCACGCCGGTGGCATTGCCGTCGAAGGTGTTCGGCCGGTCCAGCGAGGCGCCGACGAAGCCCAGCGCCTGGTCGCCACCCAGCGAACTCTGCAGGCCCACGGTGGCGCCGCTGACCCAGTTGCCGGCCAGTTGGTTGCCGGCCGCGTAGTTGATGCCCAGGGCGCCGCCCTGGATGCGGTTGTTCTCGATCAGGCCGGCGAAGGTGGCCAGCAGGTCCACGCCCGTGGCCGTGCCAAGGATCGTGTTGCCGGCGATGCGGCCGCTGGCGGCGGAGCCGGCCAGCACGCGCAGCGCGGTGGCGCCGCTGATCGTGTTGTCGCGGATCTGCACGCCGGTGGCGCTGTCCAGCAGCAGGCCGCCGCCGATGGTGTTGAAGCGCAGGCTGGCGTTCTGCACGCCCGCGGCGATGCTGACGCCGCCGCTGAGCTTGTTGCCCATCAGCTGGGCGCCCTGCCCGGCCGTGAGGCTCGTGAGGCCTGTGACGCTGCTGTCCGTCACGCCGACGCCGTTGGCCGCCACGGTCAGCGCGCCACCGATGGTCAGCCGCTGCAGGTTGACGTTTGCGCCGTTGATCACCACGTCGCCGTTGATGCGGCTGTTCGGTGTGCCCCAGATCAGCACGCCGGCATCGGCCGCGGACACGGTGAAGCCCGAGGCTTGCGTGCCGGTGACGATGATGACGTCGCCGGCGCCCAGCACCTGGCTGTCGAGGATGCTCTGCACCGAGGTGTTGGCATCCGCCGTGAAGGTGCGCGAGACCGGCGCGGCATCGCCGCGCACGAGGATCTCCGGCGAGTTCGCCGTGCCGCCGACGCTGGCGTCGGCCCAGGCCAGCAGGGCCTTGCCGTCGGCACCGACGGCCAGCGCCAGTTGCTGCGGCTGGCCGCCGGTGGCGCTGATGCCACCGCTGCTGGCTTCGCCCGGCAGCACTTCGACGAAGTGCTGCGTCGTAGCGTTCCATTGCCGCTCGTACAGCGCGCTCGCCGCATCGGCCAGCGGCGTGTTGACCCACACCAGGCGCAGCGAGCTGCCGCCCGCAGCCAAGGTCGGCAGGCCGGGCCGGCTCTGGTCCTTGATCACGTCGCGCACGGTCACCGTGGCGCCGTCGAGCTGAGCCGTGACGACCGTCGCGCCGGTATCCGAGAAGGCCTGCCAGGCCACGAACAGCGAGCCACCGAAGTAGGCCACGCTCGGCTGCGCATGCCAGGTGCTCGGCTGGCCCAGCGCCGTGTTCACCGCGGGCGAGCCGCTGACGTTCGTGGTCGCCCAGGTGCCGGTGTATTCGGCGACGTAGACCTCCCGCATCGCCGTGTTCGGCTGGATCGCCGAGTAGGCGATCGCCACCTTGTTGCCGTTGGCGCTGACGCTGAAGTCGCGCAACTCGGTGCCGATGGCAAGACCTGTCCCCGTGGTCGCCGCCTGCGCGCCCAGCGCCACCCAGGCGCCGCCGGTGTAGATCTTGGCGTAGACGCGCAGGTCGCCGCTCGCCTTGTCGGTCCACACCAGCACCGGGCCGTTGGTCGTGTTGACCAGCTTGCCCTCCACCGCCGTGCCGGTGCCGGAGACCGTGCCCAGGCTCACCCAGGCCGAGCCGCTCCAGCGCTTGACGAGGAGGTCGCTGCGGCCGTCGGCCGTCGTCTCGGTCCAGGACACGATGGGCGCACCTGTGCCATCGAGCGTGATGCTCGGCTTCGTCGAGGCCGCGTTCGGGCTGGCCGACACGCCGCCCTGCGTGGCGCTGCCGCCCAGCATCGTCCACTGCGTGCCGTCCCAGCGCGCCACGTAGACCTCGAAGTTGCCGTTGCGGCTGTCGCTCCAGGCCGCGTACTGCTGGCCCGCGGCGCCGGCCACGACGGCCGGTTGCTGCGAGAGGCCAGCGTCGCCTGCGAGCCCGCGCAGCGCGTCGGAGTCGAGCGTGCTGCCGCCCAGGTCGCCCCAGCGACCGGTGCCGGCGATGCCGTCCGGCAGCACGCCCACCGCGCGCGGGCTGCTGTCGTCCACCGCCACCGGCGTGGGCGCCGGCGTCGCGGTGACCGTGCCGTTGAACGAGGCATCGTCCCCGCCGCCGCCGAAGTCGATCAGGTTGCTGGTGCCACCGCCGGTCTCGCTGACCGCGATGCCGGCCACGCCCTGGATCAGGTCGTCGCCGCCTTCGCCGTACAGCAGGTCGTTGCCGCCCTGGCCGAAGAGCTGGTCGCGGCCGGAGCCGGCCTCGTTGCCGTTGGTGCCGAAGTCGCCGTAGAGGTAGTCGGCCGCGTTGTCGTCGCCGGTGGGGTCGATGCCCTGGCCGTACAGCTTGTCGTTGCCCGCGCCGCCCACCAGCAGGTCCGCGCCGGTGCCGCCTTCCAGCACGTCGTCGCCGGCGCCGCCTTCGAGCACGTCGTCGCCGCTGCCGCCGAGCAAGTGGTCGTTGCCGGCCAGGCCCTGCAGCCGGTCGTTGCCGGCGCCGCCGATCAGCGTGTCGTCGCCGTCGTCGGAGCCCACCAGCAGGTCGTCGCCGTCGCCGCCGTCGATGGTGCCGCCCTGGCCGTAGCCCTGGTGCAACTCGTCGTTGCCGGCCTCGCCGTAGATGCGGTCGGCGCCGAAGCCACCGTCGATGTAGTCGTCGCCGCCGTTGCCGTGCAGCTCGTCGTCGCCCTGCTCGCCGTAGATGCGGTCGGTGGCGTTGTCGTCCGGATCGCTGGTGCCGTGGCCGAAGATGAGGTCGTTGCCGCGGCCGCCGTAGAGCGTGTCGCTGCCGGCGCCGCCGTAGACGGTGTCGTTGCCGTCGCCGGCGTCCACGAAGTCGTCGCCCGCGCCGGCGTCGATCGTGTCGTCGCCGCCCAGCGCCCAGATCTGGTCGTTGCCGCTGCCGCCGCGGATCGTGTCGGCGCCATCGCTGCCGAAGATGCGGTCGTTGCCGGCGCCGCCATCCAGGGTGCCGTGGCCGACGATCAGGTCGTCGCCGCCGTTGCCGGAGATCGTGTCGGTGCCGTCGCCGCCGTAAAGGTCGTCGTTGCCCGAGCCGCCGCTGATGATGTCGTCGCCGCCGTTGCCGTAGACGGTCCAGGCCTGCGTCTGCGCGGAGACGTCGAGCACGTCGCCCTGGTCGCCGCCGCCGAGTTCGGGCCGGTCGCCGGTGACGGTGCCGGTCACCGTCGCGTGGCCGCCGGCCGCGTCGGCGCTGTGATAGTCCACCGCCAGGAAGATCCGCTCGCCGGCCGTCACCGTGCCGGTGATCGTCAGGTCGTCACCGGCATTCAGCGTGATCGCGCCACCGGCCTGCACCTTGCCGTCGCTGATGACGATGTCCTCGCCGCTGGCCGCGCTGTCGCGCGTGGTCAGGCGCACCTGGCCGAGGCTGCTGATGATGGTGCCGACATAGAGCGCCTGCACCACCTCGGTCAGCTGGATGCCGTTGGGCGCTGTCGCGGTGACGAAGCCGCCTTCCGCGGAGAAGCGGCTGTCGATCTCCACGTCGTTGTAGTAGCTGCCGATGCTGCCGCTGGCGGTCAGGGTCAGGTTGTTGCCTTCGACGTCGGCGGCCAGATCGGCCGCGTCGTCGAGCAGGTCGCCGGCCAGCACGCTCAAGACCACGTCGGCCGTGGTGGAGCGCACGCGGTCGAGGTTCATGTCACCGGCGACTTCGGTCAGGTAGATCGAGCCATCGGCCAGCGCGTAGAGCGTGCCGTGGCTGGGCCGCGATGAGTCGATCTCGATCGCGTTGGCTGCACTGCCGATACCGCTGCCCGCCGTGAGCCGCAGGTTGACGCCGGAGATGTCGGCCGCGGCATCGTTGCCGATCTCGCTGATCGCGCCCTGGCTGGCCGTGATCGTCACGTCGTTGTTGCTGGCTTCCACCTCGGCCAGCAGCACGCTGCCGCCGGTCGAGGTGATGCTGATCGCGCCGTTCTGCGCGAGCACCTTGCGCGGCAGCGTGATGTCGCCGCCGGCCAGCAGGGTGATGCCGTCGCCGGCGGTGATCAGGTTGTCGGAGAACAGGTTCAGCCGGTTGCCCGACTGGCCACCGGTGACGTTGCTGATCGTGCCCTGGCGCGCGGTGATGGACACGTCGCTGCCGGCCACCACGTGGTCGACCTGCACCGAGCCGGTCGTCGAGGTGATGGACACGTCGGCGTTCTGCGACCAGATCGAGGCCGGCGCCAGCACATTGCCGCCTGCCAGGATCGTCGCGTTGCCGGCGGCCTGCAGGATGCGCGGCAGGGTCACGTCGCGGCCGGCCGTGAGCTGGGCCGCGCCGCCCGCGGTCAGCAGGTTGGCCTGGTTCAGCGCCAGCCAGGTGTGGGCATAGCTCGCCAGCACGTTGGAGATGTCCAGCGCGGCGGTGAGCGTGGCATTGCCGCCGGCCAGCAGGTGGTCGGCGTAGATGCTGTTGTTCTGGCTCTGGATGGCCAGGTTGCCACTGCCGGCCTGCACGGTGCTGGGCAGGGTCAGGTCGCCGTTGGTGCGCAGGGTGACGTTGGCGCCGCCGATCCAGGTGTTGCGCTGGAACAGGTCCATGCGCTGGGCCGGGGTTTCGGCGATCACGTTCAGGTCGGAACCGGCGTCGAGCTTGCCGAGGCTGGTCGTCGTGGCGATGGCCGTGTTGCCGGTGCCGAAGAAACCGACCGGGAAATCGACGATCGCGCCGCCCGGCTGGTCGGGCCGGAAGTGGCGGATCCAGTTGGTCGTGCCGAGGTCCGTGGCCAGGGTGGCGGCGTTGATGTGCACCTGCACCTGGTAGGTCGGCGGCACGCCGTTGACGGTCACCTGCCGCTTGGCTTCGCGCAGCAGCAGGTCCAAGGTGCCGCCGGCCTTCATGTCGCCCAGGGTCAGGGTGAAGGTGTCGAAGGCCGGATCGCGCAGCAGGCCGCGGATGCCGAGGTAGGTGCTGGCGCCGGAGATGCTGGTCATCGTCGCCTGCCGGCCTTCGCTCTGCACCAGCTCCACGTTGAGCCGTTGGCCGCTCGTGCCGATCGCGCCGCCGGCGCTCAGCGCCAGCAGATTGGTGCGCACCAGCGCGGCGGTGCTGAAGGCCACGATGTCGCCGCCGACGCTGCCGATCTGCGTGCTGCCCAGCGGGTTGTCGATCACGCCGTTCAGCTGCACGTCCGGCTGGCCGGTCGTGCTCGTGTTGTTGATCAGGATCTGCGTGGCGCCGTAGCTGTGCTTGATGTTGAACTCGAAGGGCGTCGGGTCGGCCGCGCCGCCGCTGACGTTGTCCACGTCCAGGGTCACCGTGGGCACCGCGGTGCTGTTGACCGGCGCGATGTTGTTGATGCGCAGGTCCTTGTTCGACTCGTTGGTCAGCGTGATCCGGTTGTAGGTGTGGACGAAGGTGAAGGTCGACTGCGTGCCGGTGATCGAGCCGAAGTCGGCGATGCCCAGCCCCGCGTCGAACACGCCGTTGGCGCGGAAGTAGGCCGTGCCGACGCTGGCGTTGGTGATGTCGTTGACGATGATTGCGCTGGCGGTGTTCTGCACCGTCACGTTCTGCGCGGTGACGACATTGCCCGCCGCATTGACGAGCAGCACCGGGTTCGGGCCGCTGGACAGGCGCGCGTCGGCGTTGAAGTTGATCTTCTGCTGCAGCGTGTGATCGAAGCGCGAGTTGACGTCGCCGTCGTCGATCCAGGCGCCGTCCTGGCGGTAGCGGGTCGTGAAGGTGATGCTGCCGATCTCGGCGCGCACATCCAGCGCATGGGTGTCGAACAGCGCGCCGGCCGCGGCGTTCACGCCGGCCAGCAGGCGGTCTTCGACGATCGAGTCCACGTCGGTATCGCCGCCGGCGGCATCGGCCTCGCCATTGCCGTAGGTGTAGCTGCTGATGCCGGTGTTCAGCGCGTGGACGTAGATGTTCTCCAGCGAGAGCACCGTGGCGCCGGCGGCGACGTTGACCGTCGCGTCGGAGAACAGGCGGCTGTTCGCATGGGCATCGGGGTTGGCGCCCAGCGCGGCCGAGTAGGCGCTGGCCGTGACGTTGCTCTTGGCGCGGCCCAGAGTCGCGTCGAGGTTGATGTCGTCGCCGGCATTGATCGTCGCGTTGCTGCCGACGTTGACGGCGATCTGCTGGTGGTCGCCCGAGGATCCGACGTTCCAGTACATGTCGGCATCGGAATCAGCGCCCAGGCCGCCGCTGCTGGCCTTGCCGTTGATGCTGCCGTCGAAGCGCGCTTCGGCGCTGAGGGTCACGTCGTGCGCGGCCGTGATGCTGGCGCCGTCGCCCAGGCTCGCCGTGGTGTTGTGGTTGAGCTGCGCGCCGCCGCTGACCTGCGAGGAGTTGATGAAGCCGCCGCCCTTGGAGTTGGCGTCCACCGTGCCGTTCTGCGTGGACAGCGAGCTGAGCGTCACCGAGCCACCGCTGCTGCTGAGCCGCGCGCCGTTGCCGGCCGTGGCCGCCACCGTCTGCGTCGTGTTGACGAAGGCGTCCGAGTAGCCCACGGCGATGAAGGCGCCGCCCGAGCTGCCCGCCGTGGCCGCGCCGTTGGCCGCCGAGAAGGCGTTCAAGAGGATGTTGCCGCCGGCCTGGATGCTGGCGTTGTCCCCCACCAGCGCCTTCACCTGCGTGACGACGTCCACCGTGGACGTCGAGCCCTTGTCGCCGAAGATCAGCGCGCCGACCGAGCCGCTGGTGGCGCCGCTGGACACGCCGTTGTCGATCGCGTTGCCCACCAGCGAGCGCGCGCCGCCGGCGCCCAGCAACTGCTGGCCGGTGCCGCTGCCGGCGCTGGTGAGGTCGATCTCGAACTGGTGCTGGCCGCTGGTGGCCGCGCCTGACAGCTCGATGCCCTCGACGCCGATCGTGTGCTTGCCGCCGCCGACGCCGGTGAGGTCGATCGCCGCGCCGCCGGGGGTCAGCGAGAGCTGGAAGCTGTTGGCGTCGATCACCTTCACGTAGTAGGTGTTGCCGCTGACGAGGCCGGCCACCGGCGCCGCGTTGAGGCGGGTCAGGATGTGGCCGCTGGCCGCCGATTCGGCCGTGTTGCCGAGCGTGATGGCCGTGCCGTTGGTGGCATCGGCGGGGCTGGCCGCCAGCCGGATGTGGTCCGCATCGACGCGGATCACGTAGTAGGTGGTGTCGGCCGTCAGGCCGGTGAGCGCCACCGGCGGCTTGTTGGGACTCTCGGTCACCAGGTCGCGCAGCGTGTACTTGACGGCGTCGCCGGTGTTGAAGCCGTGGCCGCTGATGGTGATCGTGCTGTTCGCGCCGAGCGCGCTGCCGGTGAACTGCTCGGCGCTGGCGGTGCGGTAGGTCACCGCCTGGTTGTTCGTGAAGCCGTGGCCGGCCAGGGTGATCTTGTCGCCGGCGATGTCCACGTCGCCGCTGCCGAAGCTCTTCGGCGCGGCCAGCGCCGCGGCCTGGGTGGTGGCGAGCTTGATCGTCTGCGCGTCGATCACGCGCACGTAGTAGGTGCCGCCGTCGGTGAGCCCGGCGATGGGCGTGTTGCCGGCCGCGTGGTAGATCACCCGCTGGCCGTTGGTGAAGCCGTGCTCGGAGCCGAACTTGATCGCGTCCTGCGTGGCGTCCACCACGTTGGCGTTGAACACCGCGCCGAGCTTGACCGCGCTGTCGCTCTGCACGATCACCTGGTAGTTGTTGCCGTCCACCAGGCCGCCGACGGCCGCATTGCCGTCGCCGCCCTTGTCGTAGGTCACCGTGTCGCCGGTGGACAGGCCGTGCGCGCCGTTCAAGGTGATGACGTTGGTGCCCACGTTGACGCCGCCGGCGCCGAAGCTGGTGTCGCCGACGCTGACCTGCTGGCCCTGCGTGGCCTGCACCGTCACGCTGCCGCCGGCCTTCACCTGCGCGCCGCTGGCGAGCTGCGCGATGACGACCGGGTTCACGTTGATGTCGGCCTTGGAGATGCTCACCGCGCCGGCGCCGCCGGCGTAGCCGACCGCATTGCCGTCGCCCTCGGCATTGCCGCTGGCTTCCACCGTCACGTTGCCGCCGACGTCGATGCGCGCGCCGCCGGCAAGGCTCGCATTGATCTGCGGATTCACGTTGACGACCGGCGCCGCGCCGTTGCCGGCGATGAGGCCGCCGCTGGTCGCCTCGGCCACCGCGTTGCCGCGGCCGCCGCCGGTGGCCTCCACCGTCAGGCCCGCGCCGGTGATCTGCGCATTGCCGACCGTGGCACTGCTGCTCGAGTTGGCATCGGCGCGCGCATCGGTGGCGCCGAAGGCGGCGAGGCCGTAGGCCTGGCCGTCCGCGCTGGCATTGGCCTTGTCGGCCACGCCGGAGAGCACCGAGGTGCCGCCATCCGCATTGACCGAGGCGCCATCCAGGATCGCCGCGCTGACCACGCCGGCCGAGCCGGCCGTCGCCAGCGCGCCGTCCACGCCGACGAGGCCGCCGCTGGCCGCCTGCGAGTCGGCGCTGGCGCCCTGGGTGCCGTCGTGTGCGGCCTGGATGGAGATGTGGCCGCCGGCATCCAGCACACCGCCGGCGCTGACCGCCACCGTCGGCGTCACCTGCGCATTGGCCGCGCCCTTGCCCACCGCCACCGCGCCGATGGCCAGCGCATCGGCCGTGGCGGTCGCGCCGCCCGCGCTGCTGGCGCCGATCAGGATGTTGCCGCCGGCGCTGATGCCGCGGCCCAGCGCCTGCGTGTTCAGGTTGCGGGCCAGCACGGCGCTGGAGTCGTTGGACGCGGCGCCGATCAGGCCGCCGGCCGGCGCCGTGGTGTGGCTCGTCGCGCCCTGGGCCGTCGTGTTCTGGATCGTCACGTCGCCGCCGGCGGAGATGCCGGTGCCCGCGGCGATCGTCGTCAGCTGGTTGTCGTTCGAGTAGCTGTTGTTCTGGGCATTGGTCAGCGTGCCGCCGGCGATGGCGTCCGCGCGCACGTTGCCCAGGCCCACGATGCCGCCGATCGACAGGCCGTAGCCGCTGGCCGTGGCCATGTTGCCGGAGCGGGTCGTCACGCCGAAGCTGCCGGCGGCGGACAGGTCCGCGCCATTGCCGCCCAAGGTGGTCGTCATGTCGGCCGAGGACTGGGCCAGCGAGTTCGCGCCGACGCCGCTGAAGCCCAGGCCGCCGCCGGAGGCGTTGGCGAAGGCGGTGGCGTCGTGGCCGTCCGCGCCGTTGGCGTTGGCGTTGTGGCTGGCCAGCACGCTGAAGTTGCGGCCGGCGCTGACATCGGCCGCGCCGACGATGGTGTCCATGTCGGGCCGCACGCGGGCGCTCGCGTCCGAGCCGGAGACCGACGCGCCGGCGGCCACGCTGATGCCGTCCGATTCGGCGTTGGCATCGCCGGTCGAGAGGTTGTTGATGATCACGTCGCGGCCGGCGGCGATGCTGCCGCCGCTGCCGATGCCGGTGTTGATCGTCGGCGTGACGACGGCGCTGGCCGTGTTGGTGCCGAAGGAACCCAGCAGGCCGCCCTTGGCGGCCTTGGTCGTCGCCACCGCGACGTAGTTGCTGCTGGTATTGACGATCAGGTCGCCGCCGACGGTGCCGTTGATCGAGCCGGTGGTGGCGTTGGTCGTGCCGCCGATGTTGGAGGCCGACTTGGCCACGCCGCCTGCGCCGGCCAGCGCCAGGTTGAGGCTGTCGCCGAGCGACACCGCCGTCAGGCCGGACAGGGTGTCGAAGCGCACATTGCCCGCGGTGTTGAACTGCACGCCGGAGCCGGTGCTGTTGGTCAAGGTCGCGTTGACGTTGGCGCTGGCATCGCTGCCCGAGGCAGAGATGGCGCCGGCGCCGGCGCTGGCCGTGGCGGTGGCCGTGGCGGCGCCCACCGCGGCGTCGCCGTTGTTCAGGCGCAGCGCCAGCTCCACGTCGCCCTTGGCGCCGTGTGTGGTGATGCTGGCGTTGTTGCCGACCGTGGTGGACATCGTCGGGTTGATGTCCACATCGGCCACCGAGCCGCCCACGCCCACGCCGCCGGCGAACTGCACGCCGCTGGCGACGCCGGTGGACGAGGTGGTGGCATTGGCGCCGACGCTGACGCCGCCGTTCACGTCGATCTGCGCACCCGCGCCGATGCCGGCCGAGATGGTCGGCGTCACCTGGCTGGTCGCCCTGGCGCCGGTGCTGGCCGCGATCAGGCCGCCGGCCGCGGCGGAACTGTTGGCGCTGGCGGTCTGGATCGCCGTGGCGGACACGTCCAGGCCCGCGCCGTTGATCTTGCCGCCTGCGGTGGCGCTGGTGGCGCCGGCGGAGGTGGCCGTGGCCGCCATCGCGCCGCGGGCGGCGGCGAGGCCGGCGCCGGTGGCCGTGCCGTCGGCCGTCGCGTTGTTGGTGGCCAGCGCCTGCACGGTGACCACGCCGCCGTTGCCGTTCAGCGTCGCGTTGCCCTGGGTTTCGGCCTTGGTGTTGGCGGCGGACTTGGCGATGGCCGCCGCCCCGGCCACGCTGACGCCGCCGCCGATGCCGGCGGTGTCGGCCTTCGCGCGGGCGCTCTGGCCGCCCTGGTCGTGCTGCGCGCGCACCGAGACCGACTGGCCGCTCAGCGTGGTCGTGCCCTTGACCGTGTTGGTGACGTCCGGCGAGACCTCGGCATTGGCCGACATCAGGCCCACCGCGCCGACCAGGCCGGCGGAGAGGCCGCGCGCCTGCGCATTCGCGTCCGCCTCCGAAAGCGCCAGCAGGCTGATGCTGCCGCTGCTGGTGACGGTGCTGACGGACGTGGTGTTGCCCGCGCCGGAAGTCACCGCGCTGGCCGACTTGGCTACGGCGCTCGCGCTGTTGACGCCGGCCCCCAGGGCGCCGCCCGAGGCGTTGGACTTCGCGTCCGCATAGTTGTGGCCCAGCGCGCGCACGTCGACAAAGCTGCTGCCGGCGGAGCCGCCGTCCATCGTCGCCGTCGTGCCGCCCACCACGTTGGAAGTGGCACTGCTGCTGCCGGCCGAGACCAGGGCCGAGAGCGACAGGCCGCTCGACTCGGTGTTGGCGAGGTTGGCCGCGTCGGCATGGATGCTGATCGAGCCGCCCGCCGTCAGCAGGCTGCCGGCGCCGCTCCTGGCGGTCGTGTTCGCGCCGGCCGTGGCCGTGGCGGACGCACCGACGCCGCCCAGCAAGCCGCCGCCCGAGGAGCCGCGTGCGATCGCCCGCGTGTCGGCGCCGGTGGCGTTCGTGCCGTCGTGGTTGTGCTCGGCGCGGATGGTGATGTTGCGGCCCACGTTGGCCGTCTCGGCACCGGTCTGGGCCGAGATCGTCGGGCTCATCGTCGCGCTGGCGATCGAGCCGCCGATGCTGACGCCGGCACCCGCCGCCACGCCGACCGCGTTGGCCGTCGTGTCCGCGGCCGACAGCGCGTTGACGATCAGGTCGCGGCCGACGTTGAGCGTCCCGCCGCCGCCGAGGTTGGCGTTGATCGTCGGGTTGAAGGTGGCCGTCGCCGCGTTGACCTGGCCGGCGCCCAGCAGGCCCAGTGCCGAGGCCTGCGAGTTCGCGTTGACCAGGTGGTTGGCGTTGGTGACGAGCGAGAAGTCCAGCGCCTGCGTGCCGCTGACGCCGCCCAGCGTGGCATCGATCGTGCCGCCGATGGCCGCGTTCGACACCGCGCCGCCGAGGCCGCCCACGCCGAATCCGCGCGCATCGGCCGTCGCATCGGCATGGCCGCCGACCTCGGTGTCGATGGACACGCCGCGCGCCGAGTTCAGGGTGACGCCGCTGCCGGTCGTCTGCGTGATGTTGTAGTTGACGGTGGCCGCCGCATCGGCGCCGCCGCCGGCCGCGATGCCACCGCCCGCCGCGAACGCGGTGGCCGTGGCGCCGCCCAGTTCGTTGCTGGCGCCGTTGTGCTGCAGCTCGAAAAGGATGTCGCCCGTGTTGGCCGAGCGCGTCGTCACGCTGACGCCGCTGCCGATCTTCAGGCTCATCGTCGGCGTCAAGGTCACCGTCGCCTTCGACAGGCCGATTGATGGACCCGCCGACACGGCCACGCCGGTGGCCGTGCCGTCGCCATCGTCGCTGGCGCTGCCGACCACGTTGACCGGGCCGGTGACGTCGATCTGCGCGCCGTCGCCCAGGCCCGCGCGGACGTCGGGGTTCACGGTGACCGTCACGCCCGCGCCGGTGCCGGCGGCGAGCAGGCCGCCGGCCGCGCCTTCGGCCGTGGCATCGGCGTCCTGGTAGGCGGTGGCGAGCACGTTCAGCGACGTGCCCAGCACGTCGGCACCGCTGGTCGCCTCGGTGATGCCGCCGGAGCGGGCCGAAGCGCTGACGATGCCGGCCGACACGCCCAAGGCGCCGCTGAAGGCATCGCCGGTTCCGGTGACGACGTTGTTCGCCAGCGCCTGCACCAGCACGCCGGCCTTGCTGCCGGAGTTGAAGCTGGTGGCGTTGCCGCTGAGCGCCTTGGTGTTGGCCGCGGCCGTGGCATCGGCGCTGGCACCGCTGATCGCCACGCCGCCGCCGAGGCCGGCCGCATCGGCCGTGGCCGTGCTGTCCTCGCCGTCCTGGTTGTGGCGGGCGCGCACGGTGATGCCGTTGCCGCTGACGCTGGTGGTGCCGCGCACCTCGGCGGTGACGGCGGGCGCCACCTCGCTGGTGGCGCTCATGAAGCCGACCGCACCGCCGATGCCGAAGGAGAAGGCCCGGGCCTGGGCCAGCGCATCGGCGCTGGAGATGGCGTCGACCAGCACCGCGCCGCTGGCGGCCGTGGTGCTGCTGGCGACGCCGGTGTCGCCGAGGCCCGCCGAGACGGCGCTGTTCGAGCGCGCCGTGGCGCTGCCGCCGCTGGCGCCGGCCAGGCCCGCGGCGCCGGCCGCATTGGCCGTTGCCGTCGCATTGTTCTTGCCCTGGGCGATCACGCTGACCGAGGTGGCCGCGTTGCCGCCGCCGCGCAGGTCGGCCGTGGTGCCGCCGCCGACGATGGCGCTGCTCTTCGACTCGCCGAAGCCGATCAGCCCGCTGGCGCCGAGGCCCGCGCTGCTGCCACTGGCGAGGTTGGCCGCATCGGCCAACACCTTGACCGAGCCGCCGGCCGTGAGCTGGCTGCCGGCGCCGACGGTGGCGTCCACGTTCGCGGCGGCGGTGGCCGAGGCCGAGGCACCGGTGCCGCTGAGCAGCGCGCTACCGGCCGAGGCCAGCGCCGTGGCCGTCGTGTCGAGGCCGGTGGCCGCCGTGCCGTCGTGGTTGTGGCGCGCCTCGACGAGGATCGCGCCACCGGCGTCGAGCACCTGCGTGCCGGTGCGGGCGAACACGGTCGGGCTCATCGTCGCGCTGGCGAGCGAGGCACCGATGGCCGCGCCGCCGGCCTGCTTGCCGATGGCGCTGGCCGTGGTGTCGGTGCTGGAAAGCATCTGCACCGTGGCGTTGCCGCCGACGTGCGTCGTGCCGCTGCCGAGGTTGATACCCAGCGTGGGCGTGAAGCTGGCCGTGGCGCTGTTCACCTGGCCGCTGAGCAGGCCACCGCCGGCCGCGCGGGCGGTAGAGGTGACGTTGCCCGACGACGTACCGAGCGCGTTCAGGTCGCGGCCCACCGTGCCGCTGGCGCTGGCGAAATTGCTGGTGGCCGAGCCGTCCAGCGTCGCGCTGGAGACGGCACCGCCGATCGCGGCGACGAGGCCGAAGGTGTCGCTGTTGGCCGTGCCGTCCACATGGTTGGCAAGCGTCAGGCCGATGTTCAGGTCGCGCCCGGCGTTCAGGGTGACGCCGCTGCCCGAGCTTTGCTGGATGTCGTAGTGGCTCTGCGCGCTGGCGCCGGTGCCGCTGCCGGCGGTCACGCCGCCCGAGGCCGCCGTGGCGGTGGCCGAGGCGCCGCCGGGGACGTTGGTCGGCGTGTTGTTCAGGTGGGTCGCGATCGTCAGGTCCGCGGCGGCGCCGCTGGCCGTCAGGCTCACGCCGGTGCCGATGCGGTTCGTCATCGTCGGGCTCAGGGTGGCGTCGGCCACCGAGATGCCCATCGAGAAGCCGGCCGACACGGCGACGCCGGTGGCTGTCGCGTCCGAGTCCGCATTGCTCTCGGCGACGACCGAGACCGGCCCGCCGACGCTGACCTGCGCGCCGTCGCCGATGCCGGCATTGATCGTCGGCGTGACGCTGCTGGTGGCGCCCGCGCCGGTCACGCCGGCGGTGATGCCGCCGGCCGCCGCGGTGGACTCGGCGTCGGCGTTCTGGTCCGCATGGGCCAGCACCGAGAGGCTGGCGCCCGTCACGTCCGCGCCGCTGACGGCGCCGGTCGTGCCGCCGGTGGAGGCGTTCGTGATCACGCCGCCGATGCCCAGCACCAGGCCCACCGAGGTGGCCGAGCCCTTCGCGTAGGCGGTGTTGCTGGCCAGGCCCTCGACGACGACCGCGCCGCTGCCGCCGGCGATCGAGGTGTTGTTGCCGACCAGGGCCTGCGCGCCGCCCTTGCTGGTGGCGCTGGCGACGGTGCCGTTGGCCGCCAGGCCCAGGCCGCCGCCGGCCGCGTCGGCGATGGCACGGGCGTCTTCACCCGCCTGGTTGCTGTAGGCGCCGATGCGCACGCCGCCGGCCGAGACCAGGTTCGTGTTGCCGGTCACCGTGCTGCCGACGGCGCCGGAGTTTTCGGCGCTGGCCGTCATCACGCCCACGGCGCTGCCCACGCCCAGCGAGAGGCCGTAGGTGTTGGCCGTCGCGTCGTTGCTGCCGCGCGATTCGATGACGATGCTGCCGCTGCTCTTCAAGGTCGCGTCCTGCGCGGCCACGCCGACGGTGGTCTGCACCGCGCCGTTGGCGGTGGCCGTGCTGCTCGCGCCATTGGTGCCGCCGAGGCCGCCGCCGGAGGCATCGGCCGCAGCGTTGGCCAAGTTGCGCGCCTGCGAGCGTACGAGGATGTTGCTGGACGAAGAGACGCCGCCGAGCAGTTCGGCGCTGGTGCTGCCGTCCGCATGGGCGATGCCGATGCTGACGCCCAAGGTGGCGCCGCCGACCGAGAGCGCCAGCGCCTTGGCCTGCGCCTCGTTGCTGTTGTAGGCCAGCACGTCGACCCGGCCGCCGGCGCCAAGCAGCGAACCGGAGCCCACGCTGGCCAGCACCACCGCATTCGCATCCGCCTCCGGCGCGGCGCCGGTGCCGGCGAAGCCGCCGGCGCTCGGTGCGCGGGAGGTCGCGATGGCGCCCTGGTTGGCCAGCGCGCTCGTGCCGTTGTGGTTGTTGCGCGCCTGCACGCGGATCAGGCCGCCGGCGTTCAAGAGCGCGGTGGCGCCGAACAGCGCCTGCACCGTCGGCGAGAAGACGGCCTTGGACAGGCTCACGCCGGTGGCGCCGGCACCGCCGGTCACCGTCAGCACGTTCGCATCGGCCTTGCCGGTGGAGATCGCGTCCACCGTCGCATCGCCGGTCGTGGCGATCAGCGACTGCGTGCCGACCGAGGCGCGCAGCAGCGGGTTCACCGTCACGAAGGCGAAGTTCGCGCTGATGCCCACCGCGCCGATCGAGAAGCCCAGCGTGTGGGCATAGGTGTCGTAGTTCGCTTCCGCGTCGACGTGCAGCGCGCCGACCGTCAGGCCCGCGTCCTGCCCGATGTTGACGCCAGCCCCCAGGTCGGCGCTGACCTGGCCGCCGGCCGTGAGCCGCGTGAACGAGGCGCCCGCGGCCACGGCGCCGGCCGTGCCCTGGTCAGTGTTCAGGTGGATCGTGCGATTGGCGATGGCGGTGACGTCGACCTCGGAGGCCGCCTTGACCCGCGCGCCGTCCGCCAGCCCGGCCTGGTTGAAGGACTGGTCGCTGAGCACCGACACGGCGGCGCCCAGGCCGACGAAGCCGGCGCCACCGGCAAACGAGATCGCGCTGACGTTGCTGTCGAGTTGCGACTTGACCGTCAGCTTGCCGCCGGCCGTGTAGGTACCGCCGGCATTGGCATTGGTGTTGAACGCAGTGGAGAACACGCCGATGCCGGCGCCCACGCCGCCCGCGCCGCCGCCGATCGCGCCGACGAGGAAGTCCACGTCGTTCCACTGCTGCGCATTGACCGTGATGGACCCGCCGGCCGTCACGCTGGTGCCGCCGGCCACGGTGGCCTCGGTGCCCTGGGCCGGATCGGCCGCGTTGATCGCGGCCAGCCATTCGCTCTGGCTCGGGCCCGCGCCGCCGACCCGCGTGCCAGCAGCGCCGGCCTGGTCGTGCACGCGCTGCTGGCCGCTGCCGGCCGCGCCGCCACTGAAGCCGCCGAGCACGCTGCCGACCTGGCCCTTGGCCAGGCTCGCCTGCTTGGCCGCATCGCCGTCACCGGAGCCGGAGGAGCCATCGCCCTGGGTCTTGGTCAGGCCATCGGCCTGGGCGCCCTGGTCGTTCTGGTAGCTGCGCTGCAGCGGCGAGCCGACGGACCACACGGTCACCGCGCCGGCCGCGCCGACGAAGCCGCCGGCGCCGGAGATCGTCAACGAATCGAGGTCGATGCGCGAGATGCCGTTGACGGCCACATCGCCGCGGGCGTTGACGTCCGCATTGCCGAGGATGCGCGCCGCCGTGTCGTTCTTCAGGCTGCCCACCTGCACCGCGCCGCCGACGCCGACGAAGCCGCCCGCCACCGCGCCGGTGAAGTGCGTGCCGCTGGCGCTGTTGGCCGCTGTGACGTAGACGCCCTGGCGCGCGTCGGCGCCGGCGTTGTTCTTGTTGATCTTGGTGTTGGCGCCGATGATCGCCGTCGTGTCCGAGTTCAGCAGCGACACGCCGACGCCGCCGCCCACGCCCACGTAGCCGGCACCCGCCGCCACGTCGAGATGGAAGAAGTTCTCGCTGCTGCTGCCCTGCACGATCACGCCGTGGCGCTCCACCGTGCCCATGCCCGAGCTGCCCACGCTGCCGTCCAGCAGGCCCTGCAGGCCGGTGCCCGCGGCCTTGGCGTCGACCGTGGCGCCGGTCAGGATGCCGGCGTTGGTGCTCTTGGTGATGCTCATGACGCCGACCGAGGCGCCCACGCCCACCGTGCCGCCGCCGAAGGCGCCGGCGATCAGCGTGGTGTCGGTCGTGTCCTTGGCCAGCACGCCGACGTCGCCGCCGGCCGAGACGACCGCCAGCGCGCCGATGCTGGCGTTGGTGTCGTTGTCCAGCACCAGCACGTTGACCGCGCCGCCGACGCCGACGGTGCCGGCCGCGATGCCGGCCGAGATCAGCAGCAGGTGGTCCTCGTTGGTAGCTTGCACGACCACGTCGTCACGCGCCTTGACCGAGGCGCCGCCGTCGATGCTGGCGTTGGTCGAATGGCCCAGCACGGTCACGTCCACGCCCGGCGCCACGCCGACGGTGCCGAAGCCCAGGCCGCCGGCCACCGCCACGTGCGAGAAATCATTGCCCGCGCCGACCAGCACGCTCTGGCCCGCCGTCGCCGCCGAGGTGTCGGCGTTGACGACGGCGCCCGCGCCGATATTGGCGTTGGTCGTCGTGTTGATCACATTGGTGGCCGAGCCGATGCCGATGCCGGCCGTGCCGGCGCCCAAGGCGACCGCGAAGGTGTTGATGTCGTCGCGGTTGGTGGCCGTGACCGCCAGGCCCTGGAAGCCGCTGCGCACGCTGGGCGTGGCGACGCGCTTGCCGGTGAAGCTCTGGTCGTCGCTGGTGTTGCCGTTGCCGTCCGGCGCGTTGAAGGTCGGCGTGCCGACCTGCAGCTGCGCCGCGGTGGGCCGCGCGCCGCTGGCCGCATCGGGCACCGCGTTCGGGTCCATCGGCGTGGACGCGACGTAGCCAACGCCGATGCCGCCGTCCTCGACAGCGAGGCCCGGGCGCAGGCCGTCCGCCGTGACCTTGGCGCCCTCGCCCACCAGCGCCGCCGTGTTCTTCGTCGCGGTGACCACACCCACCGCCGCTCCCACGCCGGCCGAGCCGGAGGCGGCGACCGCGCCGGTGATCAGGTCGAAATCGCTGCTCTCATCGGCCGCGACCACGATGCTGCCCTGCGCGTGCACGTCGCCCGCGCCGGCATTGGCCTTGGCGTCGCTCGGGTCGTCGCCCAGCAGCGCGCGGGTCGTCACATTGAGCACCTGCACATTGGCGTTCGCCGCCACGCCCACCGAGGAGCTGGCCGCCACGCCGGCCGCCACCGAGGCGACGTTTTCCTTCGAGGTGGAGGTGATCTGGATGTCGCCGTCGGTGATGCCGGTGACGCCGGAGCCGAGCCGCGCCTCGGTGTCCTTGGTGATCGTGTTGACGGTGGCACCGAGGCCCACGCCCACGCTGCTGGACGCGGCCACCGAGCCGGCCACCGAGACGATGTCGGTCTGGTCGCTGGCGCGGATCTTCAGGCCCGACTGGTCGGCCGCCGCGGCGGTAACCATGTTGAAGGTGGAGCTGTCGTCCACGCCGGCGAGCGTGGTCTCGTTCAGCACGTTGACCACGGCCGAGCCGGCCACCGCCGCGCTGCTGGAGGCCCCGCCGCCGACGGCGATGGTCACCAGGTTCTCGTGCGAGGTGGCGGCGATGTCGGCACCGGCCGCGGAGCCGGCGGCCAGCGCCGTCTGCGGGCCGACCAGCGCCTTGACCGTGTCGTTGTGGACCAGCACGGTGCTGGAGATGCCCACGCCGGCCGAGTTGCCGTAGGCCAGCGCGCCGGCGATCTGCGTGATGTCGAAGGGCGCATCGGCCGTGACGGCGAGCGCCCCGCCCGCCTGCAGCGCTGAGCCGGCGCCGCCGGCGGTCGTGGCCTCGGTGTCGTTGGTGACGATGTAGACCGAGACGCTGCCGCCCACGCCGGTGCCGTCGGTAGAGACGCCCGCCGTGGCGGCGACGCTGGTGATGTCCTGGTCGCTCGCGGCCCTGACCGCGACGTCGCGTGCTGCCTGGATGGCAACACCTGACCCCAAGGTGGCCTTGGTGTTCTCGATCAGCACGGTCACGTCCAGGCCGATGCCGACGCCGGCGTTGCCGACGGAGATGCCGCCCGCGCCGGCGCCGCCCTCGATGTTCGTCTTGCTCTTGGCGCCGACCGTCACGTCCTGCGCCGCGCCGGCCGCCACGCCCATCGCCGTGGCATTGATCTTCACGCCGTCGTCGAGCCGGGCCACGGTGTCCAGCGTGTAGATGTTGACGGCGGCCGAGCCGGCGCCCGCGCCGCCGTCGGTCGAGATGCCGCCGGAGATCGAGAGATTGCTGACGGTGAGGTCCGGCAGCGGATCGGGCAGATCGAACTTGGCCGGCACCACCTGGCCGGTGGCGGTGATCGTGGTCGCGTCGCGCGCCGCGAGCTGCGCGCCGGCGCCGACCGAA
The DNA here is from genome assembly GCF_034043675.1 of Roseateles agri. Lineage (NCBI taxonomy): Bacteria > Pseudomonadati > Pseudomonadota > Betaproteobacteria > Burkholderiales > Sphaerotilaceae > Roseateles > Roseateles agri. Next base: position 134,079 of record NZ_JAXCLA010000006.1, read on the forward strand.
GCGGTCGTGTGCTCGACGACGATGTTCAGGCCCACCGACGCGCCGACGCCGGTGCCGCCGGTGGACAGCGCCGCCGCGCCGGCGATCGCCTGGATCGCGGTGCTCTGGTCGGCGATCACGTCGAGCTTGCCGCCGGTGGCCTTGATCGAGGCGCCGGCGCCGACGCTGGCCGTGGTGTCCAAGGTGATGACGTTGATCGCGACGGAGCCGGCGACCGAGGTGTCCTTGCCGCCGGCCGCGGCCACGCCGACGGTCTGGAACTGGTGGTCGCCGCTGTCGCCGGGCCGGTCGGCATGGATGGCCACCGAGGCGGCGCTGAGGTTCGCGTTGTTGCCGACGCTGGCAACGTTGCTGGCGTCGACGACGGCCAGGCCCACGGCCGCGCCGACATTGGTCTTCTTCTGCAGGTCAATCGCGTCGCCCGAGGCCTGGGTGATCGTGTTGTAGTCGGCCTGCGCGTCGACGGTCAGCGCGCCGCCGGCGCTGAGGCTCACGCCGTTGGCGATGCCGGCCGTGTTGTCGGTGACCAGCACCTGCACCACGATGGCCGCGGCCACGCCGGTGCCTTCGGACTTGCTGCCGCCCGATTCGCTGCTGGTCTTGCTGTTGGACGAGTCGACCTGGTCGTTGGACTTGGGCAGGTCGCGCTGCTTGTCCTTGTTTGGGTTGTTGTTGAGCTGGTTGTTCGCTTCCTTGTCGGAACTGCGGCCGCCGGCGTCGTTGCCCGAGGCGCTGGCCTTGGCATTGCCGGTGGCGAGGATGGTCGCGCCGGAGGACACGTCGGCCGCGCCGCCGGCGGCGACGTTGCGCGCCAGCCGGGCGCTGACCGCGCCGTCGACGACGGTGACGACGACCGAGGCACCCACGGCCGTGTCCTTGCCGGCCGCATCGGCACTGGCCGTGCCGGTGACGTTGTCGAGGCGGAAGGCGCGCACGGCCATGTCGCCGGCCACCGCCAGGGTGCCCGAGGCCGTGCCGGCATAGGCGGTGGTGTCGTTGGTGTCGATCGTGACCGCGGCAGCGACACCGACGCCGGTCTGTCCCTTGGAGCCGTTCTCGGTTTCGGTCTTGATCGTGTCCTGCGCGGTGGCCGTGACGGCCATGGCAGAGACATTGCCGCCGACCTGCGCGCCGTCGTCCAGCGAGGACGTGAGGTTGCGGTCGATCACGCTGACGCCGACGGACGCACCGACGCCCACGTCGCTGCCGTCCGCCTTGCCGCCTTCCTTCTCGGGCTTGGCGCTGGCGCTGTCACTGGCGGTGGACTGCGTAATGGCCTGCAGCGCGCCGCCGGAATCGGCACCGGCCAAGGTCGCGCTGGCGCCGCTGCTCAGGCGCGCCGTCGTGTCCTCGTTGACGATGTTGATCGCCACCGCGCCGGCCACGCCGATCTCGCCGCCGCCGGCGCCGCTCTTGGCGCTGGCCAGGGTCGTGTGCGTCGTGTCGCCGTTGACGTTGGTCATCGTCGCGCCGAGCAGCAGGCCGTCGGCCGTGATGCTGACGCCGCTGGCGACGATGGCTTCGTTGGTGGTGTTCGCGACATTGATCGCCACGGCCGCGCCGACGGCGTCGCCGCTGTCGGCCGTGGTGGCGCTGCCGTCGGCGGTGGCCTGGCCGTCGGTGTTGGCCGTGGCCTGGACGGAGACGACCTTGGTCGGCGTCGTGATCGTGCCGGCGCTGATGCGGGCGCTGCTGGTGGCGTCGGTGATGTCGACGGCCACGGCGGCCGCCACGCTGACGGTGTCGCTGCCGCCGCTGTCGCCGCTCTTGGTGTCGGTGCTGGCGACGCCCGCCGAGGGTGTGGCGCTGCTGCTGGACGAATCGCGCGCACCGCCGGCGCCGGCGGCGCTGTCGCCGAGACCGCGGCCGCCGCTGGTCTTCTTGTTGACGCCGTCCTTGCTGCTGTCCTTGTCCTGCTCGCCGCCGACGGAGCTGGCCTCGGCATCGGCGGTGGTGGCGACCTGGCTGGTGGCCATGACGCCAACCGTGCCGGTGCCGGTGATCGAGCGGGCGATGTCGGCCCGCGAGTGATCGAGTTCGACATTGACCGCCACCGAGGCGCCGACGGAAGCATCCTTGCTGCCCTCGGCCTTGCCCTTGGCCGTGGTCGTGTTGGTGGAGCGCAGGTCCGCGGTCACGGCGACGTCGCCGGCCGCGTTCAGCAGGGTGGCGCTGGAGCCCAGGCGCGCGATGCTGTCCTGGTTTGCCACCGTCACCGCGACGACCGGCGCCACGGCCGTGCCGCCCTTGGCGCCGCCCTGGGCGTTGGTGACGATGGTGTTCTGCAGCGCGGACGAGACCGTCAGCGCGCCGGTGTTCGACAGCTTGGCCGTGTCGTCGACCTCGGCCCGCGCGATGTGGTCGGCCACGTTGACGGCGACGGACGCGCCGACGCCGGTGTCCTTGGCATCGGCCTGCACGCCGGAGTCGGTGGGCACCGCGCTGGCGCTGTCGGCATGGACAGTCTTGGCAGTGACGCTGCTGGCCCCGCTGCCGGCATTGACGTCGGCGCCACCGGCGATCTCGGCCGTGGTGCGGTCCACCGCCACGTTCACGGCCAGCGCGCCGGCCACGCCGGTCTTGGCGCCGCCGGCGCCGCTCTTGGCGCTGGCACCAGTGGTGTTCTTCGAATCGCCGCCCGCGGCCATGCCGGCGGTGACGTTGATGCCCTGGCTGCGGATCACGCTGTCCGCGGCGACTTGCGCGGTATTGGTGTTCGAGCCTACGTTGATTGCCACGCCGACACCGACGCCGGTGTCGTTCGGATCGTCCTTGTCCTTGGCGCGGGTGGAGCCGTCGGCGGTGGCCTGCGCATCGGCATCGCTGGTGGCGCCGACGTTGACGGCGCCGGTAGAGGTCAGCGTGCCGGTGCCGACGGTGGCGCTGGCCGTGCTGCTGGCGATGTTGACCGAGACGGCCGCCGCCACGCTGACGGTGCCGCCGCTGCTGCTGCCGTCGCCGGTGCCCGTGGCAGACGGCGTGGCCTTCGAGGACGCGGAGTTGCGCGCGCCGCCGGCCGCGGCGGCCTTGTCGCCGCTGTCGCGGGCGGACTTGTTCTGGTCGTCCACGCCCTTGTCGTCGCTGGAGGAGCTGCTGTCGTCCTCCTTGCCGCCGACGGCGCTGGCCTTGGTGCTGGCCGTGCTGGCGGTCTGGCTCGCGGCAATGCTGGCGATGGTGCCGGTCGTCGTGATGCTGCGCTTGATGCTGGAGACGCTGTGATCCAGCTCGACGTTGACAGCCACCGCGGCGCCGATGGCCGCGTCCTTGCTGCCCTCGGCCTTGCCTTCGGCCTTGGTCGTGTTGGTGGACTTCAGGCTGCTGGCGACGCTGACGTTGCCGGAGGTGGTGAGCAGTTGCGCGCTGGTGCCGATGCGCGCGATGGCGTCCTGGTTGGCGACGGTGACGGCGACGACCGGCGCCACAGCCGTGCCGCCCTTGGCGCCGCCCTGCGCGCTGGTGGTGATCGCGTTCTCGACGCTGCCGCTGACGGTTAGCGCGCCGCTGGAAGCGACGCTTGCGCCGTCGTCGATCTCGCCGCGGGCAATGACATCGGGCACGTTGACGGCGACGGACGCGCCAACGCCGGTGTCCTTGCCGTCGGCCTGCGTGCCGGTGTCGGTGGGCGCGGCACTGGCGTTGTCGGCATGCTTGGTGGCGGCGCTGATCGTGCTGGAGCCTGCGCCGGCATTGACGCTGGCGCCGGTCGTGACCTCGGCCGTCGTGCGGTCCACGGCCACGTTGACGGCCAGCGCGCCGGCCACGCTGGTCTTGGCGCCGCCGGCGCCGCTCTTGGCCTCGGCGCTGTTGGTGTGCGTGCCGCTGGCGGCCATGCCGGCGCGCACGTTGAGGCCCTGGCTGGCGACGATGGCGTCGCCCAGCAGCCGGGCCTCGTTGGTGACGATGCCGACGTTGATCGCGACCGCGGCGCCGACGCCGGTGTCGTTCGGGTTGCTGGCGTCCTTGGCGCGGGTGGAGCCGTCGGCGCTGGCCTTGGCGTCGTCGTCGGCCGTGCTGTCCAGGCTCACGGCGCCGCCGGCCGTCAAGGTGCCGCCGCCGGCCGTGGCGCGGCTGGTGGCCTGGGCGACGTTGACGGACACGGCCGCCGCCACGCTGACGGTGCCGCCATCGGTGCCCTGCGCGGAGGGCGTGGCCTTGCTGCTGCTGGACGAGCGCGCGCCGGCCGCGCCGGCGGCCGAGTCGCCGCTGCCGCGAGCGGCGTTGTTCTGGTCGTCCACCGCCTTGTCGTCGCTGGAGGAACTGCTGTCGTCCTCCTTGCCGCCGACGGCGCTGGCCTTGCTGCTGGCGGTGCTGGCCGCGGTGCTGGCGGCGCTGATGCCAATGGCGCCGCTGCTCGTCACGCTGCGCGCGGTGCTGGCGAGGCTGTTGTCGTTCTCGACGTTGACGGCCACGGCGGCGCCGACGGCGGCGTCCTTGCTGCCCTCGGCCTTGCCTTCGGCGCTGGTGGTGTTCGTGCTCTTCAGCGTGCTGCCGACGTTGACGGCGCCGCTGGCGTTGACGGCCTGCGTGCCGGTGCCGATGCGGGCGATGCTGTCCTGGTTGGCCACGGTGACGGCAACGACCGGCGTCACCGCCGTGCCGCCCTTGGCGCCACCTTGCGCGCTGGTGGTGACGGCGGAATCGGTCTTGCTCGTCAGGCCCAGCGCGCCGCTGGCGCTGAGGGTGGAGCCGTCCTGCATCTCGGCGCGGCTCGTGTGGTCGGCGACGTTGATCGCCACCGAGGCACCGACGCCGGTCTTCTCGGCCGTCACGCCGTCGGCATCGGGCAAGGCCTTGACGGTGTCGCCGGTGGTCGAATCGGCGTCCAGCGTCACCGCGCCAGCGTGGGCGTTGACCTTGGCCGCCGGATTGAGCGTCGCGCTGAAATTGCTGATGCCCACGCCGATCGCGAGCGACCCGGCCACGCCGGTGTTGCCGCCGGCGGCACCCGAGGTGGCCGTGGTCGTCGCCTCGCTGCGCGCGCCGCTGACGGTGCCGGCGCCCAGCGCCAGGCCCTGGCTGTCGACGGTGGCGGCGCCCACGTGCGCATCGCTGGTGACCTGGGCCACGTTGATCGCCACCGCGGCGCCGACGTTGGTGCTGCCCTTGGAGGCGGCGCCGCTGCTATCCACCTGGCTGTCAAGATCGCTCTCGTTCTTCAGCGAGACGGTGCCGGCGGTCGTCTTGATGTTGGCGCCATCACCGATGTGGGCGAGGCTCTGGCCGTTGGTGACCTGGATGCCGATGGCAGCGGCCACCGTCACCGGGCCCTCGCCAGTGTTGGCCGGCGGGGCCGTGCCGTTCGCGCCGCGGGCGCCGTTGTTGCTGGCCGCCGCATTGCCGGCGCCCTTGGCGCTGTCGCCCTGGCTGCTGGCGTTCTGGCCCTTGTCGGTGGCGCCCTTGGCCGCCGCCTTGGCCTCGCTGCGGGTGGTGCCGCTGTTGCGGCCGGAGAGCAGCACGGCGGCGCCGGCCTGCAGCTTGCCGTCCAGCGCCAGCTCGACGATCGGCGCGGCATAGGTGACGACCACGGAGGCGCCGACGGCCGCATTGCTCTGCCCCTCGGCATCGCCGGCGCCCTTGGCCAGCACGTTCTGCGCGTTCTTCGCATCGCCGGTCATGCCGGCGCTGAGCGTGAGGTCGCCGGTGGCGGTGAGGCCGACCTTGCTGCCGGTGTTGACCACCGTCACCGCGACGACCGGCGCCACGGCCGTGCCGCCGCTGGCGCCGCCCTGGGCCTCTGTCTGCACGTCGCCGGTGGCGCTGGCGGCCTGCGCGAGGCTGGTGCCGCTGAGCTTGCCGTCGGCCTGCGCGCGGGTGGTCTCGTCGACGACGTTGATCGCCACCGAGGCACCGACGCCGGTGCTTTCGCCGGTGGCGCCATTGGTCTTGGGCAGCGCGCGGGCCTGGTTGTGGGTGTTGCTGGTGGCGTTGAAGCTCAGTGCGCCGGTGCTGGTCGCGTTGCTGCCGGCCTCGATCACGGCCTCGGTCGTCATCACGCTGACGTTCATCGCCAGCGAGCCGGCCACGGCGACGCCGCTGGTGCTGCCGGCGCCGGACACGGCGCGTGCGCCGAACAGCGCGTCGGTCGTCGTGCTGGCCGTGAAGGTGGCGCTGGGCGCGGTGATCGCGGCAGTGCCGCCGAGCGAGGCGCGGGTCGTGCCGTCGGCGAAGTTCAATGCAGCGGCCACGCCGACGCCGGGGCTGCCGGTGGCGGCCGTGCCGTCGGCCTCGGTCGTGGCCTGGCTGCCGCTGGGGCTGGCGGTGGACGAGGTGGCGCCCACCGTGACTGCGCCGGTGCTGGTGACACCGCCGCCGGCCAGCCGCGCGGTGGTGTCGCCGCCGACGTGGGTGACGGCCACCGCAGCGGCGAAGTCGAGGTTGCCGTCGCCGGTGGCGGCCTTGTTGCTGCTGAGCTGCTGCTGGCCCTGCGTGGGCGTGCCGCCGCTGGACGGCTGCGTGGCACCGCCGCCGGTGGCCTTGGCGCTGGTGTGGACGGTGCGGGTCGTCGTCGCGGTGGCGCTGATGCTGCTGCCCTGCAACGCGGCGCTGTCGCGCACGTCCACCGAGGTATCGCCACCGACCTGGGTGACGGCCACGGTGCCGCCCACGGCCGAGCCGCTGCTGGAGCCGGCGGTACCGTCGGCGAGCGTGCGCACGTCCACCGTATTAGTGGACTTGAGGATCAGATTGCCGCTGGCCGTCAGCTTCGCCGTACCGCCGACGCTGATGCCGGCGCTGCTGCTGACGATGGCCGAGGCGACCGAAGCGTCCTTGTCGCCCTGGGTGCTGCTGCTGTCGGGCTGGGTCGTCGCTGCGGCGGTGACGGAGGAGTTGGCCGCCAGGGTCAGCTTGCCGCTGGTCGCGTTGAGCAGGCTCGTGCCGCCGACGGTGATGGCAGCGTTGCTCTGCGTCTGGATGAAGGCGATCTTCAGCAGGTTGCTGGCGTAGCTGCTGTCCTGCGTGTTGACGTTGACGCTGGTGTTGACGACGAGGCCGATGTCGCTGGCCGTCAGGTTGGTGTTCGTCAGGTTGATCGCGCCGCTGGCGTTGCCGAGCAGGTTCAGGCCGTCCAGCAGGGTGACGCCGTCGGTGACGGCCTTGGTGACGCCCAGGTACATGTCGCCGGCGCTCAGCGAGACGCCGTTGGCGGTGATCGCTTCCTGCGAGTCGACGTTCAGCGCGCCGGAGACGGTGACGTTGCTGGCGAAGACGATGTCGTCGGTGCTCTTGAGGAACAGCGCGGCGGGGTTGTAGAAATCTGGGCCGGAGCTGAGCACGGTCAGCGTGTCGTCGGAGACGAGCGGGATGTCGGTGCCGCCGTCCAGTTCCACCATCAGCGCGAAGGGGTTGACCGGCGTGGTGCCGGCGGCGCCGTCGTCGTAGCCGAGGTCCAGCTGTACCTTGTCGCCGACGCCCGGCAGGCCGGTGATGCTGACCTTGACGTTCTGGTTCAGCGCCACCTGGCCCAGCGAGGTGTTCAGCGTGTTGTCCCAGACGCGGATCTGCGCCTGGCCGCCGCTGAAGATGGTCTCGACCTTGATGTCGTTCGAGTGCGCGGCGCTGATCGATAAGGTGCCGGCGGCGGCGAAGACGGGCAGCGGGATCGGCGTGTCGGACAGCAGCAGCCGCGGTTCGAGATGCTCGAAGACGAGCTTCTCGCGGCCCCGCTCAGCCTGGGTGTCGGCTGCGGGTGGCGGCGTTGCCTTGCCGCTCAGACCGTTGCGAAGCTGGTTCCACCAATTCCTGCGCTTGCCCATGTGCCGACTCCACCGCAGTGGGGCCGCCGTTGGGCGTTCCATCCGTACCGCAATCCCAAACCGAACTTCGAGATTCCACGCACAACTTCACACCGCATCCACACGACGGCCGACAAATCATCTTAGTTGTCTGCTACGTAAACGTGCTTTGCTGATCTGGACGTTTTGAGGGTGATTGCTAACGGCGAAATCGAGCGGCGGCGCGGGTTTCCGGGCGATCGAAATATTCCTCAGGGTAAGTACCAAGTTAGATATTTGTAACGCCGGGCGGCGTTTTTCCTCAATAGGAATGAAGGGTCTAGCCCAGCACGCGCCGGAGGTCGGCGACGAAGCGATCGAGGCGGATCGGCTTGGTCCAGTACTCGATCGCACCGGCGGCTTTGGCAAGCTCGATCTCGCCGGGCATCGCGCTGGCGGACAGGGCCACGACATTGATCTGCGCCAGCGCGGGATCGCGGCGCAGGCGGGCCAGCACCTCGATGCCATCGATGTCCGGCAGCCGCATGTCCAGCAGCAGCAGGTCGGGCTGCAGCTCGGCCGCCAGCCGCAGGCCCGTTTCGCCGTCTTCCGCCAGGTGCAGCTCCAGCTGCGCCCAGGGCCGCAGCGCGGCCTGCACGATCTGCTGGTTGACGAGGTTGTCCTCGATGTAGAGCACGCGGGCCGGCGGCAGCGTATCGGCGGCCCGCGGCGAGATCCGGCCGGCCGTGGCGCCAGCCGCCAGCGGCCCGGCTAGCAGCAGCTCGACGCGGGCGGTCGTCCCCTCGCCCGGCCGGCTCTCCAGCTGCAGGCCGGCGCCCATCAGCTCGAGCAGCTTGCGCGTCAGCACCAGGCCGATGCCGGTGCCCTGGACGCTGCCCAGCTCGCGGCCCAGGCGGTTGAAGGGTTCGAACAGATGGGCCATCTGCAGTTCGCTCATGCCGCAGCCGGTGTCGGCGATGCGCAGCACATAACGGCCCGCCTCAGCGGTGCCGCTCACGCTGACGCGGCCGCCGGGTTGGTTGTACTTGACCGCGTTGCTCAACAGGTTGATCAGCGACTGGCGCAGGCGCAGCGGATCGCCCTGCACCATGCAGTCGCCGGCCGCGTCGTCCACCGTCAGTTCGATCCCGGCCTGCTCGGCCTGCGGCCGCAGCAGCGCCGTCGCCTCGTCCAGCAGCGCACGCAGGCGCAGCGGCTGCAACTCGGTGTGGATGTGGCCGGACTCGATGCGGGCGATGTCCAGCACGTCGTCAATCAGGGTCAGCAGATGCCAGCCGGCCTTCAGGATCGCATCGACACGGGCGCGCTCGGCCTCGGCCGCATCGATCGCCGGCGTGTCGCGCAGCAGCTGCGCGAAGCCGAGCACCGCGTTCAGCGGCGTGCGCAGTTCATGGCTCATGCGCGAGAGGAACTCGGTCTTGGCCTCACTGGCCGCCGCCGCGGCCGCGACCTGTGCCCGGGCGGAATCGGCTTCCCGCTGCAGGCGCCGCCAGTCGGTGATGTCGCGCACGATGAAGAGATGATAGGGTTCGCCACTCTCGATCAGCAGGCGCACCGAGACCAGCACGACGACCTCGTGCCCGTCGCGGTGCCGCCCATGGGCCTCCATCGAATCGACCTTGCCGGTGCGGTTGAACTCCTCCCAGAAGCGCGCGCGCTCCGCGTCGCTCGGCCAGATGCCCAGGTCGAGCACGGTCTTGCCGAGCACTTCCTCGCGGTGGAATCCGAACAGCCGGTGATAGCCGGGATTGACGTCGATGTAGCGCCGCGTGGCGACGCTGGTGATGCCCACGGCATCCGGCGTGGTCTCGTAGATCTTCTGGAAGCGGGCCTGGGATTCCTGCTGCGCATCGTGCCGGGCCAGCAGGCGCCGGTGGCGAGCCCACTGGTAGGCGAGCAGCACGACAAGGACCAGCCAGCCGATGGCGAGCAGCCACCAGGCCGGATGCGGCACTGGCCAGGACTGCCACGAAAGGAGCTCGTTCATCACCAGCAAGGAGTCCGCGATGTCGGCGGATGGTACTGGCAATCGATTCGGCCAAGGCTCGCGGGAACCCTGGCCTCGCCCGCAAGGTTTGACCCCGGCGCGTGAACAAATTGGAACGAGCCCCGCTGCGAGATGATGCGGGGCCCCTACCGATCCGTAACATGAGCCGCGAGATGCCAACACCACCCGACACCGTCGACGCCGCAAGACGCCTGGCCGTCTTGGGGCTCGCCGCTGCCGGCATCGGAGCCGCACGGGCAGCGGGTACGCGCCGCGTCGTGCGCGCGCTGGTCGAGTCCTGGCCGCCCTACCTGTACCCGGGCGAAGGGCAGGCGGTGCGGGGGCTGGACGCGGAGCTGCTGGTGGCCATCTGCCAGCGGGCCGGCTACGAGGTGTCCTGGGTGCGCGCGCCCATCGAGCGGCGCAAGCGCCGCTACGAGCAGCTGCTGAGCGACCAGTTCGACGTCATCTTCTCGGCCACGCCGGTGCCGGACAAGCTGGGCGAGGTGATGTACACGCAGCCCTACCGGCGCGAGATCATGATGGTGGCGGCACCGGTCGTCCACGATTCGACGCTGGAACTCGTCCGCGATTTCAACGACGTGCTGAAGCGGCGGGTCCGCCTGCTGCACGTCGAGGCCGATGGGCTGGGCAAGGAGTTCGAAGCCTCGCGGCAGGCGCTGGCGGACGCGGGCCTGCTGGTCCGCTACGCAACGGGCCGGCAGGGTGTGGAGATGCTGCGTGCCGGCCGAGCGGCGCTGATCCTCGGCGACGCGCTCGACCTGCAGGAGCAGGCCCGCCAGCTCGGATTCCCGCTGGTCCGGCAAGCCTACGGCTACAGCGAAACACCGGTGAGCCTGATGCTGAGCCGCAAGCGCCTGAACGAGGCCGACCTGCGGCGGATCAACCAGGCGATCACCGAGCTGGAGCAGCGCGGGGTTCTTGCCGCGATCCGCAGCCGCTATGCCGTTCAGGCCGGCGCCGCTTCCGGCGGCAGCAAGGGCTCCAGGCCGATGGATTTCAGGCCCTCGAGGTAGTAGCGCTTCGTCAGGCCCTCTTTGGTCATCTGGGCGAGCGCCCCGTCCAGCTTGGGAACCAGCTCGGCGTGGCGCTTGTGGACCAGGACGTGCAGCGGCTCGGCGGCCCAGTAGTAGGGCCAGCGCACCAGGCCTGGAATGGCTTTCTTGCGGAGCTGGATCTCGGTATCGAGGTAGATCGCCACGGCGGCATCGATGCGGCGTTCCATCAGCATGTTCGTCAGGGCGAAGTGGTCCTGCACCACGACGAGGTTCATGCCCTGGGTGTACTTGTCGAGGACGAAGACGCCGCGGACGATGCCGATCCTCATGCCCGCAATGGAGCTGCGGGTCCGCGTGGCGAAGTCCGGCATCGCGCCGTAGACGGCCACCTCCGTCCTGCAGTTCGGCGTCGGCACCATGATCAGGTTCGGGAAGCGCTGGGCCACCTCCGAAATACGACCGATGTCCGCATCGACTGCGCCGTCGTTGGCCATCTCGATCAGGCGCAGCAGCGGCAGGCGGACGAAATCGCAAGTGCTGCCGAAACGCCTGAAGGCCTCGGTCAGTATCCGTTCTTCGATGTCCACGAGGATGGAGGTGTAGTCCGTCCGGCCGATCCGGATGGGTGGTGACTTCGTCTGCGCCAGGCTGGGCAGGGCCGAGGCGGCCAGTGCGGCGGCGACCAGGGCACGCCGACGCAGATCGGCATCCGGTTCGGAAGTGATCGACTCGTGCATTGCAGTCCCCTCCTCGGCTGAAACGCGCTCCCCTCGCTATCGAGAATATTCCTTTTCCGGGCTTCAGTGCGCGGCCGGCAGCAAGGCCTGGGCCGTTTCGAAGTCGTAGTCTTCCAGTGCGCGCACCAGGCCATCGTGATGCTCACCCAGCACGCGGCGCAGTGTCCCGTCGTGCTGCTGCAGCCAGGCGCTCGCCTCGGGATCGTCGTCGGCAATCAGCAAGCGCAACTGCTCCAGGGCAGCGGGCGCTGGCATGCCTGCGTCGGCCTTCGCTTCCACAGCCTGCGGCGCGCCGTCCATCACGGCGAAGTGGGCCTGCAGGGCGGCCACCAGTTCGCTCAGGCCGGCCTCCAGCGGGCCGAGCAGCGCGTCGACCTGCGCGGGGTCGCCGTGCAGCAGGCCGTCGATCTCGGTAGCCATGCGGTGAACGCCGGTCGCCCCGATATTCCCCGACACGCCCTTGAGCGTGTGCGCCAGCCGCTGCGCGGTGGCCAGATCCTGGTGCTGCAGCGCCTCGCGGATGTGGGTGGCCGCCTGGCGCTGGCTGGTTGCGAACTTGCGCAGCAACGACAGGTACAGCGACTCCTGGCCGAGCACGCGCCGCAGGCCGAGCGTGATGTCCAGGCCCGGGATCGTGGCGCCGGCCAGGCCCTGCTGCGCTGCCGGCGCCTGCGGGGCCGGCTCCGCCGGGCTGGCCACAGCGGCCGGCGCGGCGTCCAGCACGGTGTCCGCCAAGGTGTCGGGCGCCCAGCGCAGCAGCGCACGCCACAGGTCGTCCGGGTCGATCGGCTTGGCGACGAAATCGACCATGCCCGCCTCGCGGCAGCGCTCCTGGTCGGCCTCGCCGGCGTTGGCGGTCATGGCGATGATCTTCAGCGATTGGAGCCGCTCGATCTTCAGGATTTCGCGCGACGCGGTGACGCCGTCCATCACCGGCATCTGCATGTCCATCAGCACGATGTCGTAGGGCCGCAGCTGCGCCTGCTGCAAGGCCTCGACGCCGTTCTCGGCCATGTCGACCTGCACGCCGATGAAGTCCATCAGCCCGGCCGCCACCTCGCGGTTGATCTCGTTGTCCTCCACCAGCAGGATGTGCATGCCGCGCAGGCGAGCCAACTGTTCCGGTGCCGTCGCGGCCTGCTGCGCCGCCGTCTCTTCCCGGGTTTCCCGGCCATCGCTGAACATCTGGATCACGCTGTCGAAAAGGGTCGATTGGTTGACCGGCTTGAGCAGGACCTGCTCCATGCCGGCCTGGCGGGCGGAGTTCACCAGTTCCTCATGCCCATGGCCGGTCACCATCATCAGCCGCGGCGTCTGCCGCAGCGCGGTGGCCCGGATGGCTCGTGCCGTCTCGATGCCGTCCATGCCGGGCATCTGCCAGTCCAGCAGCACCGCGTCGAAGGGCTCGTCGCCGCCGTCGGCCGACTTGATCTCCTCCAGCGCCTGCATGCCGGATGCGGCGGTGCTGACCTTGAAGCTGAGCGCTTCGAGCATCACGCTCATCACTTCACGCGCCGGGGCGTTGTCGTCCACGACGAGGACGCGGCGGCCGCGGATGTCCGTCAGCGGATTCACCCGCGTCACCGCCCCCTCGCGCTTCTTCAGGCGGGCGGTGAACCAGAAGGTCGATCCCTTGCCCTCCTCGCTGCTCACGCCGACCCGGCCTCCCATCAGTTCCGCCAGGTGCTTGCTGATCGCCAGGCCCAGGCCCGTGCCGCCGTAGCGCCGCGTGGTCGAGGTATCGGCCTGCTCGAAGCTCTGGAACAGGCGATCGATCTGAGCGGGGGTCAGGCCGATCCCCGTGTCGCGCACGCTGAAGCGCAGCAGCACGTCGTCCTCGATGTCTTCCACCACCCGCGCCGCGACGACGATCTCGCCCTGCTCGGTGAACTTGACCGCGTTGCTCGCGTAGTTGATCAGGATCTGGCCCAGTCGCAGCGGGTCGCCGATGAGCGCATTGGGCACGTCCGGCGCGACGTCGAAGATCAGCTCCAGGCCCTTGGCCTGCGTCTTCGCAGCGATCACCGTGGCCAGGTTGTCCAGCACTTCGTCCAGGTTCATGTCGACTTCTTCGATATTCAGCTTGCCGGCCTCCACCTTGGAGAAGTCCAGGATGTCGTTGACGACACCCAGCAGGTGCTGGCCCGCCTGCTGCATGCGGTTGACGTAGTGCTGCTGCTTGGGCTCCAGGCCCATCTGCTTGAGCAGGTGCGACAGGCCCAGCACGGCGTTCATCGGCGTGCGGATCTCGTGGCTCATGTTCGCCAGGAAGGTCGTTTTCGCCTCGGATGCCTGCTCCGCCTCCCGGCGGCTCTGCTCCAGGGCCCGCATCAGCACCTGCTGCTGCTCATAGGCCTGTGTGGCCGTCTGCTCCGCCGCCATGCGCCGCTTCAGGTCGCTGGACAGGCGCTGCGCGATCTTGTTGAAGCTGCGCATCAGGTGGCCCAGTTCGTCCTGCCGGGTCGAGGTCAGCTGCGACAGACCCGCCTCCGCGCCTTCCTGCGCCGCATCGTCCAGTGCCCGCTGCAGGGTGCGCAGCGGCTTGAGCACCAGCTTGAACAGGCTGTACGACAACGTCGGCACCAGCAACGCCACCAGGATCGCCGTCTCGGCCACCCGCCGGACCACCAGATCACGCAGTTCCGCGATCATGGCCGCCCGCGAACTGACCACCTCCACGTCCGCGATCCTCACCAGCTTGCCTTCGGTCTTGAACATCAGCGGGAAACGCGTCACCAGCTCCGTCGATCCGAGATTCGCGAACGAGGACGCTTCCGCATAGACGCTGTCGTCCTTGCTCTGCCGCACCACGATCCGGGTGACCGGCGCCTTCATCTCGGACTCGATGTTCTTCTGCAGCGACTCCTTGTCGAAGCGCCACATCGGCTCCGCAAGGCTGATCAGCAGACGCTCCTGGAGATTCTGGAGGTCGGATTCAAGGCGGGATTCGAGCCGGGCCTTGCTGTCCTGGTAGGACGACCACGCAAAGCCTACGAGGACGACAGAAACCAATACGACAAAGATGGCGTTCAGTCGCCATCCGATGCTCTGCCAATGTTTGACCATTCGCTGCCTGCTCCTCAGGTGAGGCTCGCTGAGGATGCCAGGGACCCGCTCTCCGCGCAATTCAAACTTGGTATCGGAATTCACGGCGCGGACGAAGACAGCAGGTATCTGTAACCGTCCTGGCCGGTTTGGCATCCGCCAAGACAAGCGCCCGATCGAACGACGGAAATCGCTCGATCAGGCGCCTGGTGGAGTCTGGTGCACCGGAGCGTTCCGGCGCCCTGACAGGGTCAGGTCGACGACACCTTGAATTCGTCGCGATGCCGGCCTGCCGCCTCGTAGTCGGCCAGCCAGCGGGCCGCGCGGCCACGGCCGCTCCAGGTGTTCGAAGGATTGGACGGATCCTGGTACAGCACCGCCGCCGTGCTGCCCGCATTGCTGCCGCGGCCCTTGCCGGCGTGCTTGGTCTCTTCGTACGGGCGAAGCGCATCGATGCCTTCGGAGACGGTGAAGCCCGCATGCTGCAGCTTCTTGACATAGCCATCGGCCAGAACCTTCAGTTCCTCGCCGCGCTTGCCCTCGATCTCCTTGTCCAGCTGCGCCTTCAGTGCCACCAGCTCAGCGAAGGACAATTTCCCAACGTCAACGTCTGCCATGTTCTCTTTGATCTCTCGGTTGTTCCGCCCAGCGCGGTAGCCGATCGTACGACAGCGGGTTTGCGGTCCGTCTTGCGTTGGCTGATCGTTACTCGGCGACGAGTTCCGCAATCCGTTCTCGCAACAGCGGCACAAGCTCAAGCTCGAACCACCTGTTCGCGCTGAACCATCCATTGTTCGTCGGGCTGGGATGCGGCAGCGGCACCACCGTCGGCCAATACTTCTGCCAGTTCAGCACCGCTTGCGTGACGCCCTGACGCTCTTCGGGCAGATGGTAAGCAAGCGCGTACTGGCCGACAACCAGGGTGAGGCGGATGTCCGTGAGGCGTTCCAGAAGCGCCGACCGCCAGCGCGGCGCGCATTCCGGGCGCGGCGGCAAGTCACCCGACTTGCCCTTGCCGGGGTAGCAGAAGCCCATCGGCAGGATGGCGAGGAGTTCAGGGTCGTAGAAGCTCTCCCGCGAGAGTCCGAGCCAGCCGCGCAGCCTGTCGCCGCTCGCATCGTTGAATGGCAGGCCGGTCTCATGCACCTTGCGACCCGGCGCCTGGGCCGCAAGCAGGATCCTGGCTTGCGGATGAAGCTGGACCACGGGTCGCGGACCCAACGGCAAATGCTCGGCGCACAGCGTGCAGGACCGGACGTCTGCGAGAAGCGATGCGAATGAGGACACGTGGGCTCAGCGGCAAGAGACAAAAAAGACCCCAGGCAAATCGCTCGCTTGGGGTCTGTTGTTTTGGACCGGAGGGGTTCACAAGATCCTCTGGAAGCCTCGTCGATATTATGCATTCCTGGATGTGATCTAACGCTGTTCCCCTTTTTGTTCCCCTACAGCGTCGCCCCTACCCCCGGACTAGCCTCCATCGAAGTCCCCTGACAAGTGCCGCCTCACCAGCAGAGGTGACCGACGACGGCAGACCGCGAAGCGTGTCGCAACGAGCACGGCGATAGATCGCATTCCTCCGCCTTGGGGATGAGCCCTGACCGCTTCTCCGATCTGGCTGCGATGATTTGAAACAGTCATGCTGCAAGTCAAGGTCCGCACTCCGAGCAAGCACGTCGCGACGACACCGAGCCGCGGGGTGCTGTTCATCTCCTATTCGCACGCTGATCGGGAGGACGTGCTGCCATTCGTTCAGCAGCTACAACCGCTCGTCGAGCGTGAGCAGCTCGACCTGTTCTTCGACGCCGATCGGCTGAAGGCCGGCGATGTCTGGAGCGACAAGTTGTCCGCGGCGCTGCAGCGCTGCGAGCTGTTCGTGCTGCTGGTGACGCCGTCCTGCCTGGCCTCGGAATTCTGCATCCAGCGCGAGCTGCTGGTGGCGCTCGATCGCCAGCGCCGCGGGCTGTGCCGCATCGTGCCGGTGGTGCTGCGCGACTGCGACTGGAAGCGCAAGCTGCTGCCGGACGGCAGCCAGGAATACCTGAGCCGCTTCCAGGCGCTGCCGGCCGGCGACGGCGCGGCCGTGGCCTTCAGCAGCGGCGCGGCACGCGATGCGGCGTGGCTCGCCATCGTCAACGCGCTGGCCGAGGTGCTGGCCGAGCCGGTCAGCGCCGTGCAGCCAGCGGCGCGTGCGCCGGTCAGCGTGCCGGCGCTGCTGCCCTATCTGTGCGACCAAGTGATCCCCGAGCGCGGCGTGCGCGAGCTGCTGACGCGCTGGCGCACGCAGGGCGGCCCGCTGCTGCTGATGCTGCGCGCCGCCGCGCCGGACTGCCCGGACTACTTCATCGACCGCATCGACGAGCGCCACCTGCGCAAGCTGCTGCCCAAGCTCACGCCGGGGCTGGACCTGCAGCGCCACAGCGGCTTGCAATGGCCGACGCTGCAGATGGGGCTGCGCGACGACGCGGCGCTGCAGGGCTGGTTCCTCGACCAGATCATCGAGCGCGTCACCGCAGATCCCTACGCCAGCGAGGACGAACTGCTGCAGCAGCTGAACGACGAGGGCATGAACCGGCTCTTCGTGGCCGGCGTGCCGACCGCCCCACCCGAGTTCGTACGCCTCTCGCTGCAGGCGCTGGCCGCCTGCCTCGCCCGCCTCGGCCAGCGGCTCGAAAAGGCGCGGCTGGCCGCGATGCTGTGGAGTGAAGACCCGGCCCTGCGGCAACTGCCCGCCGATACACGCTGGGACGACACGGCCGTCTGCATCGGTCTGCCCGTGCCGCTGGGCCGCTTCGGCGTGGAAGCGGTGCGCGACTGGGCGATGCTCGACGAGGTGCAGCAGTTCGCCGCCATCGATCGCACCGAACTCGACGCCGCGTTCGAAGGCGCGCCGGACGAGCTGACGATGCGCGAGTTCGCGGCCATCGCCGGCCCGCTGCTCCAGCGCCAGGCCGGCTGACGGGCGGCCGCTGCCAGCCCGAGGCTCACCACCCAACCGACGGGAACCCCACGCCATGCCACTCAATCTTTTCCGCGGCCAGGGCCCGGTCGAGCCGGTCACCGATCTCGACGAGCGGCTGCCCGCCATCGACCGCAGCGCGCTGCGCTCGGCCGGCCAGTACATCGCCGACGACGGCCTGCGCCATGCGGTGGACGTGGCCGTCTACCTGGGCCTGCCGCTGCTGCTGACCGGCGAGCCCGGCACCGGCAAGACGCAGCTGGCCTGGCGCGTCGCCGCCGAGTTCGGCCTGGGCGAGCCACTGGTGTTCGAGACCAAGTCGTCCAGCGTCGCGCAGGACCTGCTCTACAGCTTCGACGCGGTGCGCCGCTTCTCGCTCGCGCAGGTCAAGGCCGGCGCCGACGAAGCCGAACGCGACCGCGCGCTCGACCCGCGCCGCTTCGTCCGCTACCAGGCGCTGGGCCAGGCGATCCTGCTCGCCAACGATGCCGCCACCGCGCAGGCCTGGCTGCCGCCCGGCGCGCCGGCGCCCGCCGCGGAAGGGCGACGCTCGCTGGTGCTGATCGACGAGATCGACAAGGCCCCGCGCGACTTCCCGAACGACCTGCTCAACGAGATCGACCGCCGGCGTTTCCGCGTCGCCGAGCTGGGAGACGACTACATCGCCGCGCCCGACGCCAAGGCGCCGATCGTGCTGATCACCAGCAACTCCGAAAAGCAGCTGCCCGACGCCTTCCTGCGCCGCTGCGTGTTCCACCACATCGAGCCGCCCGACGACGAGCGCCTGGCGCAGATCGCCGCCGCCCGGCTGCCCGCCTACCGCGGCCGGCCGCGCCTGCTGGGCGATGCGGTGGCCTTCTTCCAGTCGGTGCGCGAGGACGCGCTGGGCCTGAGCAAGAAGCCCTCGACCGCCGAGCTGCTGAACTGGCTGGACGTGATGGTCGGCGCCGGCGCACGGCTCGACCAGGCGCTGAAAGCCCAGCAGCAGACCGCCGCCGACTGCCTGGGCGCGCTGTGCAAGACGGTGGACGACCGCGTCGCCGTGGCCGAGCGGCTGGCCGCATGGCAAGGGCCGCAGGGGCGGTCCGCCGGCTGAAGGCAGCACCGACATGACCGCAGCAGCGGCCGGCAGCAGCAGCAGCAACAACAGCACCGACGACGACCTGCTGGCCTCCTTCCTTGGCCACCTGGCGCGGCACGGCTTCCAGGTCGGCCTGCGCGAACTGGTGCGCGCCAACGAGCTGATGCTGGCGCTGCTGACCCAGGGCCGCCTGCCCGCCGACCCGGCCCAGCGCATGGCCTTGCTGAAGCCGCTGCTGTGCCGCTCGGCCGAACAGCAGCGCCAGTTCCCGCTGCTGCTGGCGCGCTGGGCGCCGGCCAGCACCGTGCGCAGCGGCTGGCGTCGCGCGCGTCGGCACGGCGGCGGCGGCGCCGGCTCGGGCACGCGGCCGGTGCTGCAGCGCTGGCCGCCGCTGCTGAAGTGGGGCCTGGCCGCGCTGCTGGTGCTGCTCGCGCTGGGCTTCGCCGCCGGCGCCTGGCGCTATTGCGCGCCGCTGGGGCTGTGCAAGGCGCCGGTGGTGGTGGCGGCGCCGCCGTCGGCGCCCGCATCCGGGCCGGACGGCAGCGCCCCGCCGCCCGTCGAGCACAACACGCCCGCAGAGCCGCCGGGCCACCTGCCCGTCGCCGGGGCCGAGCCCGCCGTGCCGCCCGCCGCGCCGGCCGCCTTCTGGCTCAACCTGGCCGGCGCGCTGGCGATGCTGATCCTGCTGGCGATGGTCGTCATGCTGATGCTGCGCCGGCTCGCGCTGCAGCCGCTGCGCACCGATGCCCGGCTCGAGCAGCGCACGCTGATCGCGCCGCGGATGCGGCTGCTGCAGAAGGTGCCGGCGCTGCTGCGGCAGACCTCGCGCGAGCTGCGCCGGCCACGCCGCACCGACCGGCTGGAGCTGGACCTGGCGCAGACCATCGCCGCCACCGTGCGCGGCGGCGGCGCCTTCAGCGCGCGCTACCGGGCGCGCAGCGGCACGCCTGAATACCTGGTGCTGATCGACCAGCGCGGCCCGCACGACCAGTTGGCCCAGCTCGCCGGCGACATCGTCGGCGCGCTCGATCGCCAGGGCGTGGCGCTGCAGGCCTGGCGCTTCAGCAACGGCAACCCGGCTTCGTGCCAGCCGCTGCGCCTGGACGGCATGACGAGCCGCGCCGGCACGCGGCGGCGCGTGCGCTTCGGCGAACTGGCGCTGCGCAACGCGGGCCAGCGCCTGCTCGTCTTCGCCGACGCGGCGCAGCTGATCGACCCGCTCGGCGGCGGGCTGCGCGAAGGGCTGGAGGCGCTGCCCTCGGCCTTCGCCGCGGCGATGCTGTTCACGCCGCAGCCGGTGCCCGGCTGGGGCGCGGCCGAGCAGACGCTGGGCGAGGCCGGCGTGCTGGTGCTGCCGCTGCAGTTGGGCGGCCTCGCCAGCGGCGCGGACTGGCTCAGTTCGCAGCGCGCGCTGCTGACGCTGGAGCCGGACTGGCCCAGCACCTACCCGCCGCGGCTGCTGCAGCACGGCCTGCTCTGGACCGCCCGCGCCGACGCCCCGCCCGCCGCCGAACTGGACGGTCTGCTGTTCGAGCTGGCGCTCTACCTCGGCGAGCGGCGCTTCCAGTGGCTGTGCGGCTGCGCCGCGTTCCCGGTGCCGTCCTGGCCGGTCACGCTGGTGCTGGCGCCGCTGTTCCTGCAGCCCGGCGACGATGTCGTCACCGGCGCCGCGGCGCTCGCCTCGCTGCCCTGGTTCCGCGAAGGCAGCTGGCCCGGCTGGCTGCGCGAGGCGCTGCAGCAGCGTCTCGCGCCGGCCCATGCCGAGGCGGTGGCCGCCGAGCTGCGCCGCCGGCTCGATGCCGCCAGCCTGGGCCGCCCGGTCGATGCCGCGGGCAACACGCTGGCCGACGTCGCGCTGGCACCGGGCCTGCTGAGCCGGCTGCGGCGCTGGCGCGCGCAGTGGTGGCGGCGCCTGTCCACCGATGCCTGGGTCGGCCGCAGCCGCGAGGGCCGGCTGCGCCGCGACGTGCTCTTCCTCGGCTTCATCCAGCGCGGCGTCGCGCAACGGCTCATTCAGCGCGTGCCCGAGCGGCTGCGCCGCCAGGTCTTCCGCGAGGGCCTGCCGCTGCTGGGCCTGCGGCCCTGGGTGCCGATCAGCGCGCTGGTGCTGGCGCTGGCCGGCATCGCGGTACAGCTACCGCCGCTGCGCCAGCGCCTGATCGACCGGATCGCACCGCAAACGGTGCCGACGCTGCCGGAGATCGGCCGCTACAAGGCGCCGAACGGCAGCCCGGCTTCGGCGCTGGCCTTCAGCCCGGATGGTGTCTGGCTCGCGGCCGGCTTCGAGGACGGCCACGTCGCAATGCTGCGGCGCGACGGCACGCCCGACAACGAAGTGCTGGCCGCCGAGTACGGCCCGATCAGCCGGCTGCAGTTCAGTTCGAACGGGACGCGGCTGCTGGTCATCCGCTCCATCGGCCCTCAGCAACGCGAGGTCTCGGTGCTGGGCCGCGACGCGAGCGACGGCCGGGTGATTCTCGACAAGGCAGGCGAGGTGTCGCTGTCGAACTCCGGCACCGTGCTCGCGTATGCGCTGGAGGGCAAGCCGCTGCAATTCGTCGTGATCAGCGCCTCCGGCCAGCACACGTTCACGCCGTTCGGCCCGGCGGTCGCGAGCAAGTGGCCCAACCTGATGCCCGGCCTCGGCGAAGCGTCCTGGCTGCTCTCGACAAAGGACGGCGGCATTTCCGAGGTGTCGCCCGCCGCCGGCACCCTGCAGCGGCTGGAACTCACGGCGCCCTTGCCCGGCGGCGCCGTGCAGAGCATCGACGCCATCGCCACGGACCCGCAGCACGGCCGGATCGCCGTGGCGTCCGATCGCCGGATCCTCGTGATGGACAAGGGTGGCAAATCCGGCCTCGCCGCCTTCTCCGACCTCCCGGCCCAGGTCAGCTGGCTGCAATTTCGCGCCGACGGCCAGGCCCTGCTGGTCAGCATGGTGGACGGCAGCGTGCGCCTGCTGCCGCTCGACGGCGGCCCGGAGTTGACCTGGAACAACCTCGGCCCGACGTCCAGCGCCGAGCTCAATGCCGACGGCACGCAACTCGTGGTCCACGATTCGCAGAGCCGCCGCCTCCTCGTCCTGCCGATCAACGCCGACCCAGGCCTTGGGCCCATCGCGATGTATGCCGACGTGCGGCCGGTATCGGCCTTGAGCCCGAATGGCCGGCAACTGGCAGTGGCCGCCGCAGACGGTTCCGTGCGCCTGCTCGGTGAGCGGCTGCCGGCACCGACGGAGGCCTGGCGCCGCTCCGCGCCGCCCGCGGCGGATCTGTCGGCAAGCGCACCGACGGCAGCGGAGGCGCCGGCCTCGGCTTCTGTGCAGCAGGCCCGCCCGCCCAGCGTCGTCGGCCTACCGCAGGCCCAAGCGCTGAACGAACTGAAGCGCACCGGTTTCGAGGGTAGCCGCGTCGTCGGCGATTTCGCCGACGCGGACTTCTGCAACGGCACGGTTCTCACACAGGAAGATGCCGCGCCATCGGCGAAAAGGACGTTGGGTCAGGAGCTTCGCGTCGCGCGGAACGACACGGCCTTCTACCCACTGAGTTGCCGCGGCGACATGACTGAGCTGCAAGCCGTGGCCGGTGCCCGCGCCGGCCTGCAACGGCTGACGATGCGGATGCGTGCCATCGGCACCGGCCCGGCGGCGGCCGGCCTGGAGCCAGGACAGTGCGCCTGGCAGGACCGAGCGTTCCGTCCGCGTGAGCCGGAACAGCTCGTCATCGACGTGGCGCGCTCTGAACTACCCCGTCTGCAGGTCGCGCTGCGTGACGCCCAGCGCACTGTCGTATTCAGCGTAGTGAACCGCGGCGAGCGCTTCCGGGCCGGCTGCGTCCTCAGCGTGGACTCGACGCCGCAGTCGGTCGCGCAAGCGGCAGGTCCCGCTTCATCGCCGTCATCTTCGGCCGAGGCGCCAGCGCCACCAACGCAGCAAGTACAGCAGTCGCAGCAAACGCCGAGGCGGTCCGACGAAATTCTCCGGGCTGAAATCGATCTGGTTGATGACTTCTTCGGCTCGAAAGACACGGAGCCCAATCTGATCGTGTCGCGTGCTCTTGCCGGACTCTTCGGCGGAGACACGGAGGGGCTGGCGCTGGCGCTGGCCATCGCGCGGACAGAGGCCGGCGACTTGCAACCGCGTGTCGAACAGCCGAATGCCAATAACACCAGCCGCGGTGGTGAGCCATTCGACTTGTACGAGCCGACCGGCCGCCTCGGTCCGTCGCTCGGCAACACCGTACGCGGCGATGGCCAGCGCTACCGCGGCCGAGGCATCTTGATGATCGTAGGTCGTGCCAACTACGCGCGCTATGGCGAATTAATCGGTCGCGGCCAGCAATTGATCGATACGCCTGACACGATGACCGACGATACAGTCGCCATCGCAGTGCTGGTGGTCGCCGTGCGACAGGCAACGCTTCGCCTGCCCCGTCCTTTTGGCGAAGCAGAATTGAGGCAGGTTCAGCGCACGATCAACGGCAAGACCGATCCCGCTGCGCTGCTGAGGAACTATCAGGCCGCAAAACCGTTGGCCGAGACTCTGGTGCGTGACGCCGGCCAGTCGGCGGGGGCGAAGAAGAGCTGAACACAAGCGAGGATTGCCGGACAGCCAATCGCCGCAGTCCGTCGCATTCAGTTGCAGTGCGTCGACCTCCTTGAGCGATTCATCGCCATCCGCTGGCGATACCCGTCACCGGCGCCGAAACTGCAATCACTGGATCAACAAACCCACCGCAGCAAGGAGCCCATCATGAGCAGCAACGACAAGTACTTCGCCCTCGGCCTGGTCGGCATCGTCGCGATCTTCGGCTCGGTGGCTCTCGAACTGGCACAGGCCGCCACGCCCGCACCGCAGGAAGTCGTCAAGCTGGAGCGCGTGGTCATCGTCGGCAAGCGCGCCCCGGTCGTGGCCCAGTTGCCGCGCGTCATCATCGAAGGCTGTCGCACGCTCCCGGCGGACGGCGTGCAAGTGGCGACGGCCAACGCACCGGCCAGCCGGATCTGAAGGAGCAGCGCCGCTCGACGCGGACAGGAATCAACACCTCCCCGATCACCGCGAGAGTTGCGGTGATTTCCGGGGGCAAGCCTCCGAGTAACACGCTTAAGAGATCGGGGGGCTTTGCCTCCGAGCATTTGCACTACTCGTTCTCCAGACTCCGATTCGCAGAACGCTGCAGAGCGCGTAGATCTGGCGGCACCGCGTCGAGGTCAGCCTGCAGCACGGCAGAGATAGCCAGAACCTTCGGACGGTTCGCCCGCTCTGCCAGCAGCATTCCCCGCCGGAAGGTCTCGATGCGTGTGAACGCCTCGGTCCGCAGCTTCAAGACGGACTGCAAAGCGCCCAGGTAGTCGGCGACGCGATCGTGATGTTCATGGAAGGCCCTGGCCGATTTGCCAGAGCGCGAGACCTTGAACGTGGACACCACCACGCCACGCCAGTCTCGCGTGGTGCGATGCTGAATCCACTTCACGGCCATCGGCGAGCGCACGCTGTAGTCGCCCTTCGTCCGCTTCCATCGCTCGACACGGATCTTGCCGGTCTTTGGTGGCTGATAGAGGTTCAGTAGTTCGTTGATCTGGTCGAGGACCCCGTCGAGCAGGTGGATGTAGGAGATGTGGGATGAGATCGCGCTCAACGCGCGCAGTTCGAGATCGTCAAAGTCGTCCATGTGCATAAGCATTTGTGCCAGCGGCGCAGCAGAGCCCGCACGCCGTCGGCGTGGTTGATCGAAAGAGTGAGGAGTCGGGCCGGCGAAGGCGTCACGAAATCGCCGAAGCCGACAGCACCGACAGGTGTCGTCTTCGACGCCTTCACGTCAGTTGCCCGAGCCCAGGGTGTCCAGGTGCCAGGTCCAGCCGCCGCGCATCCCGTCCTTGCGGGAACTGGCGCCCATCCGCTTGGCCATCCTCTGAACGGTGCGCGGTTCGTAGCCGGCGCCGCGGGCATCTGCCTCGAATTGCTTGGACGTGATCGGCCCGCCGGCGAAGCAGCCGCGAATGAAGGCTTCGATGTCCGACCGCGGGCCGTCGCGTTCGTCGTCAGCGCCGTCCAGCGCGGAAAGGATTTCCCTGGCCGAGCCATCGACAGCGCCGAGCCATTCGACACACTGACCGACGACACCATCGGCGACGTCCACACGCTTCAGCTGGTACGCGAAGCCACCCTCGTCGGGCCCGACATTCGACTTGGCGCGAACGACCACGCGCCGCTCCTCGCCGTCCGCTCTCCCCTTCGCGGCCACCAGCACCAGCCTGGCCTGCGCTGCGAAGGCCAGGCTACCGGTGATGCGCTCGACAGGATCACGACCGCCGGTGCCCTTGGAGAAGTGGGTGATGCCGACGATAGTGCAGCCGAGCCGCTGGCCGAGTTCGATGACAGGCTGCAGCGCGCGCCGGACTTCGTTGCTCTTGTGCCCGTCGCCGGCAACGGCCGACACGATCGGATCGAGGATCAGCAGCCGCGGTGCTGCCAGGCCCTGCAGCGTGGCCTGGAGGCTTACCATGTCGCGCCCAGGGTCGAAGGCCCGTGCGCCCTCCCCGGCCAGACCGTAGACGAAGTGCACACGCTTCATGTCTGCGCCGGCCGCCACCAGGCGGGCAGCGATGACGGGCGGCGGATCCTCGCCGCTCCAGATGATCACGTCGCCGGCATCGGTGCACTTCGAACCGTCAGGCCAGACTCCGGCGGTGGTCACGACGGCGGCCAGCGACAGCGCCAGCGTCGTCTTGCCGCAGCCAGGTGCACCGCCCAGCAGCACCAGCATTCCGGCCGGCAGGTAGCCGTTCCAGAGCCACTCGATGGGTTCCAGCGCGACAGCATCGCCGCGGAGCAACCGAACAGGAGGGAGGGGTTCCATGAACGCGCCGAGAGCGCGGGGCTCGAGCGGCTTCGGTCTCATCGGAACGTCACTCACCGCAGGCCTCAACCCATGCGCGGACGTCGTCGGTGCGCCAGGCGGTCACGCGGCTGGACAGCTTGACAGGCCTGGGAAAGGTGCCCGCTCTCACCTTTCGCCAGAGCGTAGCCGCTGAAAACGGCACGATGGCGGGGATAAGTTGGGCCTGTCGGACCAGTGCGCCAGCTGGCAGGGAAGGTACGAGACGAGGTGTCATTTCGAATCACTTTCTGAGTTGAAGTGACTCGACTGTGCAGATCAACCATCGACAGCAATAGCCGCAATGTGTGCCACCGCCCCGTTCAAAGCACGTGTCACCAACCCAAGATCGCCGCAGCGATCAGGGCCGCGTCGGTGTCACACACTATTTCGATCGAGGTCCGGACGGAAGGCCCGGAGCGCGCAGGATCGTTGCCATCGCCTTGGCCATACGCTCGGAGACGGGAGCGCCGTCCGACAACTTCTGCTCTTGCAGCCAGGCCATCACTGCCTTGTTCATGTCCGCTGATGCTGGCGCAGATGGATCGAAGTCTGCCCAGAACTTGGTCGCCGCCCTCGCCAGCATCCGAAGAAGCTCGGTCTCGTAGCTGCCCCAAGGCCATGGCCCCGCCGAATCGCCTGCTGCCGGCGGCGCCACCTCCGGAACTCGCGTCCATTGCTGCGACAACTCAGCCGGCAGGGGCCAGCCCACCCGAACCGCCCAGTCGGCGAAGTCCGTCGTCTGAACCGTCAGGTCGGAAAGGAAGCCGGTCTGCGCCACGCGGCAGGGAAGCAAGCCCGATTGCTGGTGCCCCACTGCAACCTCGAAGCGATGCCGCAGATCCGAGGCCGGCGAGTCCGATGACGCGCGAAGCCAAACACCCTCGGCCGGCAGCGATGACGGCTCGAAGCCACAAAGCAGCGCCACAGCTTTCCAAAGCGGCAACCTCGGCATCAGAGACCATTTGGCCCATTCCTGATCGGTGGGCGAGCGCATGTCCTCGAGCGTCGTGCGGCCGAGGGATAGAAATGTCGAGGAATTCACGAGGGAGTCGGCTCAAGGGCGGCCCCTCGGCACTTACTTGTTCAGGAGGAACAATTGCACCACCCGGGCGAACGGCGTCTGTCGACCTGACCGTGGCAGATGCCACGCTTTGGCGTCGCATGACGCATCACAACATCGCAGTGCGGTGCGAGCGAGCCCAGCTCGCACCGAGCTGGACGTCGGTCTGAGCGGTCACCGAGCGCGCTGCTGCTTCAGGCACTCAAGGCTGCGCTCCATCTCCGCAACGTCGACAGCAGCGTAGCCTCTGGCCAAAACTGCGCCCTTCTGGGCGTGCAAGCTCATCGTCTTCAGCGGCAGTAGGCCAAGGCACCGTCGTATCCGAAGCTGATCGTCCGCTCACCTGCCTCAAACGTCCCAGTGCCGGTCTCGCGAACGGTCCCGTGCTGGGCGAGCCGTTTCATCCTCTCGGCCTTCGACAAGCTAGGCGCGCAGTGGTCCAGGACGGGCTTCGCCTCGGACACCTGCGGAGGCGGAGCTTCGCTCTGAGCAGGTGCTAGCGCGCTCGTTGGCTTGCTGAGCTCAAGGGGGCCGGTCGCCGGGTCATAGACACCGAAGTCCTTGATCTGGGCCTTCTCGAAGGTGAAGAAGGTCTTCAGCTTCTCGTATGAGAGCCGGCGTACCAGTCCATCGTCGGAGGTCGCTACATGGCTGGCCGGCCCCAACTTCTCAAGGACATGGTCGTATGACGCCCCGATGCCGAAGCCCTGCAAGTCAGGAGTGACGATCTGATCCGGTGCCGCCAGGTAGCGGATGAACCTGACCTTGCCAGCCTTGAAGCGGACCACGTAGCCGGCGCTGTCCAGATTGGCCGAGCCGGAGCCGGCGTAGTACACCCACAGCCCCTCGTCGAGGACTTTGGACGGCTCGCCCTTCGCGAACCGCACGTCGCCCTCGGTTGACGCCAGCGTTATGCCCCCAAACGTGGAGAGCGGCTTTGCCCGAGCCTCGTAGGTGTTCGTTAGCCAGACACCCAGGCCGCACAGCACCAGTAAAACGGCCGGCACACCGACGCCCCACTTCGCAATCCGTTTCCATCGCCACCGGTCCTTGGTGGTGGCGTACAGCCCAACCAGAGCTAGGACAATTGCGCCCCAGAAGATTCCTTCGCCGACTGTCACGACCCCTCCCCGTTCCGTCTGCTTTGCGTCAGCTTAGCCAGGAGCCGCCACAGCGACACTGGGCATTGCCCGAACTCCCCCGCCCCCCGCCTGCGCAAAGCGTGCGGCGATGGCGATGGCGATGGCATCTTCATGACAGCGATCGCCCGAAGCCGGGCTAGCAGGGGAGTGGTCGGACTCGGCTTGATCGGCGGACGCTGCTCGAATAGCGTCACCAAGCTTAATGACGCATCGCACCATGCAACCGGGCGGTTCGGGACCCGGCGTGCAGCATTGCCAACGTAGGACCTGTCGCTCCGGGACGCTATCGGAGACGGGCTTCTACCGGGCCACAGCTTGTGCTCGGCAATTCCAGCAGGAGGCAATCATGATTGGTGACATGGCCGCAATCGCAGTTGAATGCGTGCGAACCGGACGCCCCGCCATATGGGCCCCCAACCTAGGCCGCTACGTGTGCCCACAGGTCGACGCGATTCCAGAGGAAGAGCTAGATCGGAGGTCAATGCGCCGGCCGCCGATCAGCGCTCAGTTCAAGCTGATCTTCGTAACCGCGGCGGTTGGGACTGCGCTTTCCCTGCTCCTGTGCGTATGCCTGACCCTCGCAGCAGGCCGCGATCCGCCTTCGCTGTTGACGGAACTGGTGCGAGGTCTGTTTGACCTCGCGAAAGTTGGGTTCGGCGCCATCGTCGGACTACTCGGCGCCAAGCGCCTCGAAGCGGACGGCGGCGACAAGGCCAATCACGAGCACCGCTAGCAGCAACCTGCTAGAAGCAGCCTCTCGGGCATTCCGATCGTAGATCACACCGAATTCGTGCGGGAAGGTGTGCGGTCACCAGCCCCACTGTGTGACCACCAAGCGAGCTACCTTCTCGTCTTTGCCTGCGACGCCCGCTCCGCGTCCTCGCGTTCCAGAGCGTCACTGATGTGGAACGAGTTCACCTGGTCGAGCCCCATCAGCGCAAGGAGAGGGTGCAGCTCCTTCAGCGTCAGAATGAACGACGGAAAGTCGTCCGCCACCACGGCCGCGATCGCATGGGTGCTGCCCATTAGATCGATGTAGTACCGTGGCGCCTCTGTGATGCGCTCGTAGACCGCGATCTCGGCTCCTGAGCCATACGCCAACTCCGTGGAGATCTGAGGCTTATACCCCGCGTCGTCCAGTGCTCTCCGCAGGTCGTCGAACGGTAGAGGCCCAAGAGGATCGTCGACCTCAACGAAGACACCGCCTTGCAACTTGTATGCATTCAAGGAATGGTCCTTAGGTGCGCAGATACCTGCGGCATTCTGCACGAGTCAAGCCACATCGCGACTGGACAATCGCAGCCTCCGGGCCGGCGTGGGTAGCGCTCAGGGCGCCGGTCACGCGATCTGAAAGCCGCCGGACCATCAGACATCTGGCGGAGGAGAATGCAGCGCCCCTCGCAACCGTACCGCGCCCGGCGAGGTGGCTTGGACTTCAAGGATGGTCGATGCTCAACTGGGTCCGTCTCTCAAAATACTGCGAGCTTTCAGGCGAGACGCCAGATGCGGTAAGTTCGCGCATCCGCACCGGCAAGTGGCTTCGCGACATCCACGCCCGCAAGCCCGACGGCAGCTCCGAACTGTGGGTGAATCTCGACGCGGTCAACGACTGGGCGGAAGGCAAGCTGCCGGCGCACCTGCATGGCAAGGGCAAGCACGAGACGTAGAGGCATCTCGCGGCCCGGCGGTAGCGTTGTTCAACTCGAGGTCGGGAGCCAAGCGTTCAGCGTACCGGCAACTCCAGGCCACCGTGATGCTCTTTGCCTTCGGCCGGCTGTACCGGTACTTCCTGAAGATCAACAGCACGGGGCCGAGCCACCCGGCATCGACCTCCGCGGATACTTCGTCGTCAGGGAACAGCGCCGCGTCCGGCAGAGACATTTGCGCCCGGCCCACATACTGGCCGGGCACATGGGCCAAGATTCCGTTGGTGCTGAGCGTAGGGGCTGGCGTGCCGATGTGTTCAGGAACTTGTGTCATGGCGCCATGCTCCACGCACGATGGCTCATGGCGTGAGCTAGTACGTGCGCGGACCCGAACCCTCAGTTCGCCAGCGCTTGGCGACCGCCGTTCAGGGCAACGTTGCCGCCGTCGACACCTTGGTGCAATTTCCTGCGGGCACGGAAGTTGTGGCGTTGGTGATCTGCGTGCACAGCCACCAATCGCCGGTGTCTGCGTACAGCACCATCAGTTCGTCGCCAACGGCCTTCAGGGAATAAGTTCCCGAAAGGAACACCACGTTGCCGATCTTTGCGCACCTTCCGGTTGGAGCCCCGGTAGTCGATGCCTTCGTGTTGGAGCAGAAGTCGACGTTTGCGGTGGTGAGGTTGAGGATCCAGAGCCCAGCGGGCGTTTCGACATAGCTGTAGTAGTACGCCTGAGCGGCTCCGGCGCCGGCGGATAGCAGACCTGCAGCTACGAGCTTCATGGCTCGTCCGCGGAAGTATTGGATGATCTTCGTGAATTGCATGTGATCTCCCTTGGCTAGTGCCGGCCACCTCGGCCGGTGATTCAAGTTGACCTTCAGGGTCTCAAGGGGTCAAAGGACTTCCGCGGTGAAGGTTCCCCGGCGACCATAGCCACTTTGACGATGCATCGCTCTGCGTGAGGCGATCGTCATACGGTTGACATGCCGCGGACGCGCGCAGCCGCCTTGTCTCGACGTCAAGTGCTCGGCCACAATCAGGTCATGAAAGCGATTCGCCGCCATCACCACGCCCGTCTGAAGCACAAGCGCGCCGGCCATTTCGGCGGGCACGCTGCGGATTCGCGTCGGAGCCTGGGCATGGCCTTGGCGACAGCAGCACCCTGCAGTTGCCCCATGTGTGGCAATCCACGGAAGTATTGGGGCGAGCGGACCATGCAGGAGCGTCGCCTCCTGGCCAGGTCTACTGACTGAGCCAGTACCAGCCCAGGCCGTACACATGCCCAGCAGAAGAACACCACCACGCGGGCCTGGAGAGGTAGATCAACTCCGCGAGAAGCTTGTGAGCCTCCGAGGCGAACTCTACTTCGCCTACACAGCGATCCTCGAGTTGATGCCGGACATGCAACAGGAGTTCCTCGTCGCTTGGAGTGGTGTGCAGGATCACCGGGATCTATCGGCCTGGCTGCGGTGGGCGGTCGATGGTCTTCTTGACATGGCCGAGCGTGATCACGGTCCATCGGTGGACTCGCGCATCGGGCAGTGGCGCGCCAACTGCCCTTTGTGCGCACGCGAAGAGCTGAGCCGACTGAATCGCGGCTTTGCCTATCCGATTGGACTGAACCGGCACTTGTCCGGCTCCCACGGCATGAAGCGCTGTAGCGTCGTGGCCGCAGCGCACTGGCTTGCCGTGGACAACATTCGCTACTTCGACACTCGGACCCGTGAGGGTGCTGATTTCAAAGGGCCATGGTGGTCGGATCGGCCGAAGCCTTGGCTGGAACAAGCCAAACCTGCGCCAGCAGGCCCTCCCGCCAACGTCGTACAGCTTCGGCCACCGCCGGCCGATCAACTTCCAGCCGAATAGCTCGACTTGCCGCGCTGCAGCCCCGGACGCCCAAGCTGATCAGCCTCCGCAACATGCAAGAGGTGGCGCAGCTCGACACGCCGTTCGAAGTCGTGTTTGAAGCTTGGTCGACGTAGGTGCAATGTCCGCAAGCTTGCACTCAGGTCATGGCATTTCCGCCTGCGTCCGCCTTGACTGAGATGACCTCAATGAGCGCCCAAACCGCAAAGATCACCAACGCCACCACCGAGAAGCCGGAATAGAACCTAGTCGAAGCATCCAGGACGAAGGCGATTCCGAAGATCACGAGCTTGATCGCACCGGCGACGTTGTACCCAGCATAGAAGTTGTGGAACCCCCAGCCACCGAACAGGAGGCCGAGGATGATGTAAACCCCGCGGCTCTTGGAGACTGTGACCGTGGTTGGCGATGGGGCCAGCGGCGCAGCGTCGCTATAGAAGATCGGCCTCGTCGGCGCGACCGTTGCAGGCTTGGCAATCGGGTAGCCGCAAGACGGGCAACTGGTCGCCTTGTCCGAAACCCTGGTCGCGCACTCAGGACAGTCCATCAAAGCCATTGAAATCCCTCCTCCAGTGATGGCCTCTGCGGGCCGTTTCGGGAATGTGAAGGGCCCAATGCTGCCATCAGCACTGCAGTCGATGCCACCCGCGTAAGCCCTGCCCCGACCAGACCAGACCGGCAATGCAGCTGGATGACCGCCGCCGCGGTCCGACAACCGGCTACTTCGACTTCTTGGCAGCAGGCCTTCGGCCTGCAGGCGTCACCGCGCTCGGATCCAACTGGGCACTGAGCCTCGCCACCCGCTTTGCCATCGTGCCGATCTGCGCGTCGAGTTCCTTCAGCGCAGGCAGGCTAGCCAGGACATCGCCGCCGGGCAAACCCGCGGACTCGCCGAAGGTCGACTCCAGGCGCTGAATGATCTCGGCATTCATCGATCGGCCGGACTGCTTCGCAGCATCGGCGATTCGGTCGCGCATCCCGTCCGGGAACCTGACGACGAACTTCTCCGCGGCGTCCGAAGGGAACTTGGCATCGGTAGTCATGCCCTATTTTAGTGGCGAATCGCCATAAAAAATATTGATGGCAATTCGCCATCTTTTGAATTGACCTCAATGATGGCGACTCGCTATATTTCAGTCACCGCAGCGCAAGCCGCAGTTCAAAGCCCGCAGCACCGGGTCGAGTTCTTCTGAAGGCCCTGGTCTTCCACCGTTACCCGCAAGGGCAGAGCGTGCTGGCTCTGGCGGTGGAAGACCAGGGCTTTTACTTGGAGGCTCAGCATGGCCATCATCATCAGCATCGAGCAAGCACGCTCAGCCCGTCGCGCGAAGACGACGAGCAATCGCAAGCAGCCCGCATCGTCACGCCGCACCGTCCTCCGCGCTGTCGGCAGCGCCCCTGCCCTCACCTCCGCCCAGCGCCAGCGCCGTGACGAAGTCCGTCTCGCCGCCAAGGCCCGCCTCTGAACGAGTCAATCCGCGTTGACGGCGGCCTCGCAGTCGGAGGAGCAGCACGGCAGCGTGGCAAGCACGGCCGGACGGTCCCGGCAACACCCACCCACCATCAACCGCAACCCGCACCTCGAGAAAGGATCCGCAAGTCATGGTGACCTCTACCCTCCGCCCTACTCCGGGAACCCCGTACTTCAACTTCACGCTTGTTCTGCAATGGTTCTACGCGGCCCGCGGGATGTGGGTCGACGACAAGCCTCGAGGCCTGCTGACAGCCATGCTCGGCCCCCAGGCTCCGATGGAGATATCCACCGGCAAGGTCTTCTTCATGACCGGCGAACAGATCGGGATGATGCTGCGCGATCTTTCGGACAACGGGCTCCGAGGCTTGACCAAAAGGCAGTTGGCCCAATCACAGCGGCGATTGCTTGAGGCGCTCCGCCGGTCCGGCAGTGTTCCCGCTGACGTACCGTGCTCGACAAGAGTCGAGGGCCCTCGCCCCAGCCTGGACAGCGCATCTCATCCCTTTGAACCGCTGCGCATTCCGACCGAACGCAAGGCCCGGAAGGCGTTCGAGAATCACGCAATGAGTTGCCTGCGAGCAGTCGTCGACTACTCGCAGCAGGCCGACTACATGGCGAGTTTCGGCCAGGCAGCCCTGCGCGACGGGTAAGCGGGCCGCAACTGCGAAGAGCCTCTGCATCCACGTGAACGTCCCGTCAACGTCGAAAGATCACTATGACCACGAAGACAACCACCCGCAAAACGGCGCCCCTCCCTCCAGAGGTTCCGAACTTCAAGTTCGAGCGCCACGCAGCCGCACTTTCTGGTGCAAAGGAACGCGCTTCCAAGGCCACCGCCGCGGGAAAGCAAGGGCGAGCGGAATCGGACTCCCACGCCGTTGCTGTGCGCACTGGGGCAGGTGCATTCTTGAGTCTGCTGCAGCGGATCAAGACGCGAGCCGAGTCGGACATCAGTGCCTTCATGGCCTCCAACGGCGGTGAGTACGGCGACGCAAGGAACTACCGAGCAATCGTCGCACTCATCGAAGCCGACCTGATCAGCCAAGTCGCCGAGGCAGGGCCATCTCATCGCGAGGGCTACCTGAGGGCAATCGCCGACATGCTCTGCCTGGCTGTGGACGGCTGCGGTGTCGGCCCAGACTGGGACCCACTCGCCAGCTCGGTCGAGGCCTTTGCGACGCCAGGCGAAGTCGATCTGCAGCCAGCATCCAGTCCAGCTCCTCCAAAGGCCACGCAGCCTCTGGAAGTTGGGTCAGGTATCCGGCTGGGCCAGTCCCTTGCTCAGGCCCAAGACGCCGTCTCGGAAATTGCTGTGAGGCTGCATCAAGCTGCCGGCATCGCCGCCATGGCTGCCCGCGCATACTCTCCTGACTACACCTCCTCGGAGCGCCCTCACTTCGACGACTTGTACAGATCGCTTGACTTCGCGTGTGATCTCTTGCGCGAATGTCTGACCCATCTTTTGCACCTCGATGGCCAAGCTGGCACTCCCCTGTGCGATGACTGGTGTTCCGATGTGTACAACGCTGCATCCATGCTCGACATGTTCTCCTCGTTGGTATGGAGCGACAACCTTGAGCTTCATGTCAGCGACGCGGAACTTCACGGCTTCCTGAATGGAGTCGCAGCAGCGGCCAGCCGGGCGCTAGCTGCTCTCGAAGCCAGTCGACAGGCGCGAACCAGCAAATAGCCGACCGAGGTCTCCACGAGATGACCGTGGAGCTCGCCGAGTCCGCTGCGCGAGTGCAAAGTGCCGCGAGCATCGTGTCCAGTTTCGTCACCGAGGCCAACGAAAGAGGTGATGGTGTCGACAGTCAAATCGGCGTCGATGAACTGATGGGGACGGTGTTCCGTCAGATGTTCCGAGTGTCGGTTCCACCGGTAACCGATAGAACTTGACGCGCATCGGCGGCAATCGCCATAATTCGATCCACATCAACGTTTGCAGTTGCTTCTGCCCCGCAAGGGCTTGATCTTCTGGCCCCTAAGGCCTCCATCCCAGCGCCGCGCGCTCAAGCCGACCAGATCGGCAAACAAGTGGATGGATGAGCTCGCCCCTACGAACCCGCCTCTCGGCGGGTTTTTGCATTCCAGGCCCTGAACCTCCCTCAGGGCCCGCCTTATGCCGATTTGAACCATCGGCTATTCCGCCCGCTCGGCTCCAAGCCCAGCGGGCTTTTTCATTCCTGGAACCAGCCCGCGCCACGCGCAGAGGACCCACAGATGAAAGCACCTCGCTCTATCCAAGCGCCCGATGCTGATGCCGACTACCCGCCACTGGAGACCGTCACTCGGCCCACCGTGGGTACGGCAGCCGCGGCGTACTACCTGAATCGGAAGCCGGAGACCCTGCGCGGCTGGGCAGCAAATGGCAGTCCGATCCGAGCTCTTCGGATCAACGGCCGTCTGGCTTGGCCTGTCGCGGAACTGCGCCGCGTACTGGAGATCGCCGCTTGAGTGCAGCGACACCCACGACGCCGCGGCGTCGCTACCACCAGCCGCTCGAAGTGCTGCAGTTGCCACACGCACTGCTCCGCCTGGAAACCCTCGCCGCGGCGAGCGGCTTGAGCATCCAGACCCTCTACCGCAAGGCAAAAGCCGGCGAGTTGACCCTCATCCGGATGGGCTCGCGCTGCACGCGCGTTCGATCACAAGACGCCCGAGCCTTCATCGAAGCCCAAGGAGGCGCGAATGACCGTTGAAAAGACAGAAGCCCAGGCCGTTGCAGCGGCACAGGGCTTCGGTGATCAAACGCAATCAGACACTCGACATTCTGCCCGGCCGGATGCCGATCGCAAAGCCATTTCGACTATCCAGGCCCAACTGGCCCTCAAGGGCTACGAACTGGTGCCCCGGGCGAATGGCACCTTCATCGTTCGTCGCTGGGGGATGTTCCGCGACCTGATGAGTTTTGGCGAAGCGGAAGCGTTCCTCACGCAGATCGGAGGTGGGCAATGAATCCGATCGATCCGGCACGCATTGCAGGCCTACGCGAACTCAACCGGCTGTTCCCAGGCCTATCCGGCAAGGCCCAATGCGACCGCCTGCTCGCTGCACTACAAACGCTCGGTCCGTGCTGCACCCTCGAGCTTCGCCGCTATGCCGACATCTATGACCCGGCAGCACGCAAGCTTGGCTTGGTCAAGGCCGGCCATCGGATCCTGACCACTTGGATGCACGTCGAGACCGAGTCCGGCGTTCTGCATCGCGTCGGGCGGTATTCGTTGGTCAAGGGTAGGGCCGACTGATGGCGCGCATTCGCACTATCAAGCCGGACTTCTTCACCAGCGAGGACGTTGTTCGGCTGACGCCGATGGCTCGGTTGCTCTACATCGCAACGTGGATGGAAGCCGACCGCGAGGGCCGCATGGTCTGGCGGCCGGGCACGCTGAAGCTGCGCTACCTGCCAGGCGACGACTGCGACCTGCCGGCACTGGCACAGGAGCTCATCAATGGCGGCTTGATCGTTCTGTATGAGGCCGGCGGACAGCAACTCGCGCACATCCCGACCTTCACGCGCCACCAGATCATCAACAACCGCGAGACGCCCTCAGCTTTGCCCGCGCCGCCTGACGCGTGCACCACGCGTGATGCACGCGTCACCGACTCGTCACCGTCGCGTGACGACGCGTCCGAGGGCGTCGAACATGCGACAGGCACGCCGCTCGTAGGAAAGGAAGGGAAGGGAAAGGAAGGAAAGGAGCACGCGTCGGCGACGCGCGCTGGCGCTGCTGCTCAAGGCACTCGACTGCCCTCGGACTGGGTTTTACCGGACGACTGGCGAACCTACTGCGTCGAGAAACGTTCTGATCTCGATCCCGACGCGGTAGCCGAGAACTTCCGGGACTATTGGCACGGTAAGGCCGGTAAGGATGGCCGCATGGCGGACTGGCGCGCCACGTGGCAGCGATGGGTGCGCAACGAGACCGTACGTGCTGGCCAGCGTGTGAGCCAGGCGACCAGCCGCAGCTTCCTGCACACGGACCACTTCTTCGGAGGCGCCGAAGCATGAGCACCCCCGATTCCACCCTGCCCTGGTCCTGCGAGGCCGAGCAAAGCGTCCTGGGCGCTCTCCTGATCGACAACGATGCCGCCAATCGTATTGCCGGCCACATCGACGCTACGGCCTTCTGGCACGTGCCTCATCGCGCCGTGTTCACGACCATTACTCGCTTGATCGCTGCTGGGCAGCCGGCCGACGTCGTGACCGTGTTCCAGGCCCTGCAGGACGATGGCATTGCCGATGACATCGGTGGCCTCGCCTACCTCAATGACTTGGCTCAGTGCGTGCCGAGCGCTGCGAACGTCGGCCGCTATGCCGCGATCGTGGCTGACAAGGCCTTGCGTCGTCGGATCCAAGAGATCGCAGCCAGCATCGGCGACGGCGTCAATGACGCGGCGACTGCCGACGAGGCCCTCGACCAGGCGCAGACCCTGCTCGCCGGCCTGAAGCGCGTCAAGGGCCGCGGCGAGCCCCGTTCGATCGGTGAATTGATGCTTGAGCGCTCGACGCATTGGGAGGCCCTGCAGGATGGCACCGAAGCCGCCGGCATCCCGACAGGCCTGCCCCACCTGGATGAGGCGCTTGGTGGCGGCCTGAAGCCCGGCACCGTGATCGTGCTGGCCGCACGGCCGTCCGTCGGCAAGACCAGCCTCGCCACGCAGATCCTGCTGCACGTGGCAGCGTCGGGCAAGCCCGGATCAATCCTCTCCCAGGAGATGCCGGCAGGCGCCCTCATGGACCGGGCCGCGGCTCACCTTGGTCGCATCTCGCTCGGTCGTCTGTCGACGGGCCACTTCGCCGATGACGACTGGGATCGCATCTCCGAAGCGACGAACCGAGCCCTCAAGCTGCCGATCTACGTCGATGACCAGCCCGCGCTCACGCTGCTGGATGTTCGCGCCAAGGCTCGTCAGGTCCAGCGCAAGCAAGGCCTGTCCCTGTTGGTCGTGGACTACCTCCAGCTCTGCGGGAACGGTGCGGGCAGCGACGGGCGAAATCGACACCATCAGATCGAGACCATCAGCCGCGGCATGAAGGTGCTGGCGAAGGAACTCGGCATCACTGTGCTGTTGCTCTCGCAGTTGAACCGTGCCAGCGAGGGCGATGAGCCGGAACTGCATCACCTGAAGGAGTCCGGAGCCATCGAAGAGGACGCCGATGTCGTGATCCTGCTCCATCCCTCCGGTCAAGAGGTCGACGGCTGCGTGCCGATGCTCGCAAAGATCGCCAAGAACAGGCAGGGCCGCCGCGGTCGCCTGGCTCTTGCGTTCGATGGAAAGACCCAGCACTGGGCAACTTCGACCAGCGATGTCTCTCGCCGCTCCGGCGGCAAGGCCAGCTGACTCCGTCGCCCTCCAACTCGAAAGGCATCCATGCTCATTCACAACTTCGGCCGCCCGACCATCTTCGGCCCGCCGCTCGCTCAACGCCCCTTCGAACCTGACGACTGCTCCGACCTCAAGACCCTTCACAAGGTCCGAGGCGGCAACTTCTGTGCACTGCCAGATGGCTATGCGCCCTGCCACGAAGGCTTTCGCCCCTACCGCTGCGCTGATGGCCAGGTCATCGGCGTGAAAGCCTAACGCGAAGGAAAAAAGCGGCCTTGCCGAGGTTCTCCCGCACGTAGAGACGCGAGCTCACACCCTTCATCGAAAGTCACGATCCACATGAACGTCAACACCTATTTGCCGCGCCAGTACGGCACGCCGCTGCCAGGCTGGGATCTCGTCACAGACGTCTGGAAAGCCGAGCGCGGCCTCGGCGTCACCACGTACAAGACGGTCAACTCCAGCATCCGCGCCATCGCTGCTGCCTTCCGCCTGGCCTTGCACAAGGGGCCGGAAGGCCTTACGCCGATTGCGGAACCGCAGGACCTGTGCCTCGTGCTACTGGGCAAGAGCGAGAAGGTCGGTCTGCATCACTGCGGCATCTACTGGCAAGGCAGCGTGCTGCACGCCTTGGCCGAAGGCAACCTGTACCAGGACCTGGCCTCGATCCGTGACGCCTACGCCCTGATCGAGTTCTGGGACCAGGCGGCCGCATGACCACCATCCGCCTCTACACACATCCGATCGCCGGCGCCGAGCAGGTCTTCGAAGCGCCGAGCATCGGCGAATGGCTGTTGAGCCACTACGGCGACGCGCCGCAGGTCGGCGTTCATGTCTTCGAGGGCGAGCCGTCGGCAGACACTGAGATCACCGGCAACATCGACGCGCTGCTGGCGAACGCCGCGCCCGAGTACGTCGTCCTGCAATCGCCAGGGTCATCGCCCTACGAGTGGGTTCAGGTCATCTTGGTCGTGCTATCCGTGGCCCAAGCTCTCATGGCCACGCCGGCCACGATGCCGGCCAACGTCAACCGCACGCAGCAGAGTCCCAACAATGCGCTGGGCAACCGCGAGAACCAGGTGCGTGTGGGCCAGCGCATCGAGGATATATACGGCACCGTGCTGGCGATCCCCTCGCTGATGATGCCGACCTACTACAAGTACATCCAGAACCGGAAGTACGAGTACGGCTACTACTGCGTTAGCCGCGGCTACTGTGAACTCAGCCAGGTGCAGGACGGTCAGTCGCTGATCGAAGCGATCAGCAACGCGAGCGCGGCGGTGTACTGGCCCTTCACCAGCCCGAACAGCGGCGACGCGCCGCACCTGCAGATCGGCCCGGCCATCATCGACAAGGTGCTGACGGTAGCGCGCTCCAACGAGGTGGACGGCCTGATCCTCAAGCCGCTGAATCAGTTGCAGCTCGCACGCGGCGAGACCTACACCTTCACGCCCGATCCGGGCGGCGACGTCATCACGCAGCAGACGAAGAAGCCGAACATCAATGCCATCGTCGACCCGGGCGACGAGATCATCATCACGATGGCTGATGTCCCGGTCATCTCGACCGCCATCGTGCAGGCCTTCGGCGGCAAGTTCAATGCGACCGGTGTCGGTGGTGAAGGTTGGGAGGATCCGTTCGCCGATTTGCGCGTCGGTGACTCGATCGCCGTGGCGTCGACCGATGACCCGACGAACGACGGCACGTACACCGTCGCGGCCATCGACAACTTGGGTCACCTGACCACGACGCCCGCTCCGGTGGATCGCGGCAGTCCTGCAGAAACCACGTTCACGGTGACCCGGAACTACTCCGGCTCACGGACCGTGATCGGCGTGGCCGACGGATTCATGATCTTGAGCGGCGCGGTCTTCCTGTCCGAGATCGTCGCGGCGGCCACCATCGACGACTTGGCCGACGCGCCGGCGCCGGGCCAGCCGGTGACCGAGTACACCGACTGGGTGACGCTGCGCGCGGCCAACCGCACGGAGGTCTGGGTCAACATCGTGGCGCAGAACGGCCTGTACAAGGACGACGGCGGTCTGTCGGCCGAGACCGTGGGCTTCGAGATCTCGATTGAGCGG
Source organism: Roseateles agri (assembly GCF_034043675.1). Taxonomy (NCBI): domain Bacteria; kingdom Pseudomonadati; phylum Pseudomonadota; class Betaproteobacteria; order Burkholderiales; family Sphaerotilaceae; genus Roseateles; species Roseateles agri. Next base: position 174,118 of record NZ_JAXCLA010000006.1, read on the forward strand.
CTGGACCCGGGCACCTTCGTGCCGACCGGCGTCGTGGAGATCATCACCGCCAGTCTCAGCGGGTCGGTCTCGGAAGAGCGGGCGGACACGATCGAGCACGCCACGGCGTGGACCGGCCCGGCTCGCGTGCGGATGCGGCGCACCAGTCAGCACGACTATGACTTCCAGGGCCGCGTGCAGGATGAGATCGCCTGGGCTGACCTTTACAGCGTCACGCCCGAGGCCCGGCTGCACTTCGGGAATCTCACGACTCTTCAAACGGTCACCGAGGCCAACAGCCGCAGCACAGCAGTGAAGACGCGGCAGCTCAACGCGCTATCGGCGCGACTGCTGCCCACGTTCGACGGGACGGGCTTCAGCGGCGCATTCGACGCGACCGGCCGCTTGGTCAGTGGCACTATCAGCGCTACGTCTCGCCTGGTCGACATCATCGCGGCCGTCGCGCTGGACCCCAAGATCGGCGCGCGCGACCTGGACGCCGATCTGGACATGGCGCAGATCTACGCCGTGCAGCAGCAGCTCGACGCCTGGCATCCGGAGGTCGGCCAGTTCAACTACACCTTCGACAGCGACAACATCGCCTTCGAAGAGACCGTCGAGACGATCGCCAATGCTGGCTTCTGTACCGGCTACCGCCAGAACGGCAGGATCCGCCTCGCCCTGGATCGGCAGCAGAGCGCGAGCACGGCGCTGTTCACACACCGGAACAAGCAGCCCAACTCTGAGACCATCACGCGCAAGTTCGTGGCCGACGGAGACTATGACGGCATCGAGTTCCAGTACTCCGACCCCGACACCCAGCAGACCGAGACCATCAAGCTGCCGCTGGACGGCAGCGCCCGCTCGCCCAAGAAGTTCGAGATCGCCGGCATCCGCAGCTTCGCCCAGGCCTGGTTCCGCGCGAACCGCGAGTTCTTCAAGCTGAAGGGCCAACGGCTGAGCATCGAGACCAAGACCACGCTGGACGCGCGAGCGCTGCTGCCGAACGCCCGTATCGACATCGTCGACAACACCCGCTTCAAGGCCTATGACGGCGAGGTGATATCGCAGCAAGGGCTGACGCTGACGCTGAGCCAGCGCGTCGCCTTCGAAGTTGGCGAGCCGCACAGCATCGTGCTGATGAAGCGTGATGGCACCCTGGACAGCATCTCGGTGAGCGCCGGCGCCAAGGCGAATCAGGTCATCCTCGCGCGGCCGCCCGCCGAGGCCATCGTGACCGTGCCGGGACCTGATGGCATCCGCACCATCTTCTCCTTTGCCAGTGATTCCCGGCGTCAGGCTATGGCGTGGCTGGTCTCGGAGATCGACCTGGCCGACGGCCAGTACCCGACCGTGCGCGCCGTGAACTACAGCGACGCGTACTACCAGATGGATCGCCAGCCGGTGCCTGAGTCGGCCGGCGTCATCAACGGCTGATCGATCTCAGTCACCGCTCAGACCATCGCACCTACTACCCGTCAGGACCTTCCTGACCTACCTCTCCGAAAGGCATCCCCATGACCAATGAAATCAGCACGCTTGGCCTCGCGGTAGACACCACGAGCGTCAAGACGGCCGGGAAGGACCTGGACAACCTCGGCAGCGCCGGCCAGCGCGCCGAGACGGTACTGGACCGCATCGAGACGCTGATGAAGTCCATCGATGCCAACTCCTTGTCGGCAGCCCAGGCTCTGCAGCGGACGCGCACCGCGACCACAGGCCTGGCGGACTCGGCGAAGCAGGCAGAGACGGCCGGCCAGCGGTTGGTCGATGCGCTCCGCGATCAGGTCGCCCTGTACGGCAAGGGTGTCGAGGATATGCTGCGCTATCGTGCCGCCCAGGCCGGCGTGGCGGAGCAGGCTGCCCCGCTGATTCTCCAGTTGCAGAACCAGCGGGCAGCGCAGGAGGCATCTGCCGCCGCTGCGCTCAAGGAAGCCCTGGCCCAGCGCGAAGCCGCGCAGGCCAAGCAGTCCCTGGCGAAGTCGCAGGACTCGTTCATTCAGTCGCTGAAGGAACAAGCCGACACGGCCGGCAAGTCTGCAACCGAGATCCTTCAATACAAGGCGGCGCAGCTCGGCGTGTCGGAGTCGGCGGCGCAGTACATCACACGTCTCGCTGCCGTCGGCAAACAGCAGTCCTCGCTGACCGACTCCACCAAGCTGACGGCGTACCAGACCCAGCAGTTGAGCTTCCAGCTCAACGATCTGTTCGTCCAGATCGCCTCCGGCCAGTCGCCCATCACGGCGCTGATCCAGCAGGGCTCGCAGCTCTCCGGCACCTTCGGTGGCGTGCGTGGCGCGCTGACTGCCGTGGGGACACTGATTACGCCCGTAACGGCTACCCTGGGGACCCTGGCGGCAACCTTGGGAGTGGCTGGCTACGCCTACTACAAGGGCTCCCAAGAGGCCGATGAATTTAGGAAGACGCTGATCCTCACCGGCAATGCCGCCGGCACGAGCGCCGTCAAGCTCTCCTTCATGGCCGCGGCCGTGGCTGCGAACGGAGCAGGCACTCAAGCTCGCGCCGCCGACGTGCTCAACCAGATGGCGCGCAGCGGTGTGATCGCCTCCCAGAGCTTGCAGTCGTTCACCGAGGCCGCACTCCGGATGGAGACGGTAGGCGGGGATGCAGCTGAAGACACCGTCAAGGCCTTCGAGCAGTTGGGCAAGACTCCTCTCGAGTCCGCACGCCAGCTCGACCAGCTCACCAACGCCTTCTCTCGCTCCACGCTGGAACAGATCCGCAACCTCACCGAGCAAGGGAGGACAACCGAGGCGGGCAAGTTGGCACAGCAGGCCTATGCGGACACGTTGAATCAACGTACCCCGCAAATCCTCCAGAACCTGGGATACGTCGAGCGGGCCTGGCGCGCCATCAAGGGCGGGACCAAGGCCGCGGGTGATGCCATCGCTGACATCGGCCGGCCCGAGGACGAGATCGCGCAACTCCAGGCGAAGCTCGCAAAAATCGACGCTCAGCGAGCGAAGGCAGCCAACGGGCTGAAGGGCCGCACGGTTCTTCCTCAAGACGATGTCGCCGCGCGCCAAGAGGCAGCCGATCGGGAACGGCTGAGGATCCTCACGGTCACCCGCGACCAAGAGGCGGCCCTGGCAGCGGCAACCGCCAAGACGACGCAGGAGAAGCGTCTGGGTCAGGAATGGGACGACAAGAACGTCCAGTACCTCACGGCTGCGAAACAGTTGCAGCGCGACCTCATCGCCATCCAGAACGAGGGGGTGGCGGCCGGCATCTCGCAAGAGAAGATCGACGAGCGCAAGGCAGCGCGACAGCGGCAGTACGACTCGAATGGAAGCATCGCCAAGCAGATCGCGCAGATCGCGGACCTGACTCGTGCCGAGAACTCGCGCCTCTCCGTGTTCGAGGCCTCGGAGGCGATCCTCGAGGCCAATCGGCAAGCCGGCATCGTCGGTGACAAGGAGTACTACGGCGCGAAGCTCGCGTTCATCAACCTGACCATCGACGCGCAGAAGCGCCTGCTCGAGGCCAGCATCGCCGACCAGCAGCAGCAACTGCTGTTGCCGAACGTGCTCCCGTCAGAAGCGAAGGGCATCGAGTCCCGCATCAAAGACCTGCGCCAGCAGATCACCGACCTCACGACCCAGGGCGCAGTCAAGGGCATCAACCTCGCGACGGAGCAAACTGCCGCACAGGCCATGGTCTCCCGGGCGTTCGAGCAGTCACGCCAATCGGCCGCCGACTACCTCGCAACCTTGGCCCGGGCTGCCCAGCGCGAGAATTCCTACGCGGGCCTCGGCGACGCGGCACGTCAGCAGGCCCAAGGCCGCGACGCGATCCTCGACAAGTACGCCGACGAGCGCCGCCAGTTGGAGAACGAGCGTGCGCTGATGGAGAAGACCATCCGCAGCGTCACCGGCAACCCGGACGCGAAGATCTCGGATGAGGCGCAGAAGGACTATGAGCGGCGCGTCGACCTCAGCAAGAAGACCGAGGCTGAGGAGTTGCGCATCTACAACCAGGGCGTCGACGACAAGCTCGCCGCAGACAGCCGCTGGGAGAACGGCGCCAGCAAGGCGATGGCCAACTACTTGGCCGATGCCCAGAACACCGCCAAGCTGACCGAGGACCTGTACACCAAGACCTTCAGCAGCCTGGAGGACTCCATCGTCTCCTTCGTGACGACGGGCAAGTTCAACTTCAAGAGCTTGGCCGACACGATCATCTCGGAGATCGTCCGCATTCAGGTGAAGCAGTCGCTGTCCAGCCTGTTCGGCACCGCATCCGGCAGCGGCACGAACTGGCTCGGCATCGCCGGCAGTGTCGCCAGCATCTTCGGCGGCACGGGCACAGGCACAAGCCTCGGCGACTCGATCGCCGGCTCGCTCAGCACCCAGTTCGGCGGTATGCGTGCCATCGGCGGCCCGGTGTCGGCCAGCAGCATCTACCGCATCAACGAGAAAGGCTTGCCCGAGGTCGCCAGCTTCGGCGGCCGAGACTACCTCCTGACCGGTGGGCAGAGCGGCACTGTGAAGCCTGCTGGTGCTGGCGGTGATGGCCCGATCACCATCATCAACCACACCTCCGCAGCGATCGGCCGCGCCACCCAGCAGACCACCAGCAACGGTGGCCGCACGATCACGCTGGAGGAGTTTGACGGCATGTTCGCGACCGCGATGGCCGATCCCAATAGCCGCGCAAGCCGCTCGATGGGCAAGTTCACAAAGACGGAGCGCAAGCGCTGACCTGCAGCCTCCAGATAGTTTTCCCTCAAGGCCTGACCCTCAGGCCACTTTCCCTCCCTTCACTCAACCTTAGAAAGACCAACCATGCTCATGATTCGCTATGTCCGCCGCGCCGGCGGTGGCCTGGGTGCAGAACACCACATCCCACTGAAACTGGAACGACTTCAACCGGAGCACCTCGAAGGCATCTATGGCGGTGGGCCTGTAAGTGCCGACGAGGTCGGCGTAATGCCACCGGATGGCTATTCGATGTGGCGAGGCAGGCGCAACGACGTCTTTGCCTACAGCACGGCAGACGAAAAGTGAACGTCAGGCCGGCCCCGCGTGACAACGCATCGCCGGCAATCTCGCTGGCCGCAAAGAAGCTCATCGCCTTGGGCGTCCTTGCGTGGGGCGATGCAGTCGAGGTCCCAAGATCTCGGCGGGCCCACGCCAGACGTCACTTCGCGGCCATCACCGCCAAGGCCAGCGGCCTCGGATTCCGAGAGGCTGCCAGGCTGAAGCGCGGCCTCCGCTCCGGGCGGGCCACGCCCATGGTCATTGAGCGAGCCGAGGCAATCTGCTCCCTGGTCAGCGAAGCCGCGATCGACGCCGAGCTACGTGCCGCAGCAGAGCACGAGCGGCAGGTCGGCGTGTTCGGCTCACCGCGGCGCACCGGGCGTCCTTCTCCCTGACCCTTCTTCTTCATCCACCACATCCGCTGCCTGAGCTTCACGCCCAGGCACGGTTCGCAGAAAGCACCCCAATGAGCAAACCATCCATCAAGGCGGCTCCGACCTTCACGGCCGAGGTCAAGATCCCGCGTCCCGAGGGCCCACCGCTGGTGATCAAGTTCGACTTCAAGCACCGCGGGCGCAAGGAGTTCGCGCAGTTCCGCGAGTCGCTGGAAGGCAGCGCCAGGGTCGATCACGAGGTGATGATGGATATCGCCTGCGGCTGGCACGACGTCGAGGAGCCGTTCAGCGCAAAGGCCGTCAAGGACTTGCTGGACGGCCACCATCAAGCCGCTCGGGCGATCACCGACACCTACATCGCCGAGCTGACTCAGGTGGGCCGGCCCACCTGACGCATCGGGCCAGCACACCGGCCTGCCTGCTTGGTACGTAGGCCGCTGGTACGCAGCGAAGTACGCGCCCGAAAGCTACCTGACAGACAGGTTTCCACGGACAGGTTTCCAGCGAGGTTGCCACCGAAATGCAGACGATGACTCCAGCGGCTAATACGAAACCCCCGGTTGCAGACCATCAGAAGGTCCTTGCCCTCCGGCGCGGCAACTCCCTGGCCGCGGTTGCCAGGCAGACCGGCCTGCCCTTGGGAACGGTAAAGGCCATCTGCAGCCGCTCCGGGGCGTTCCGCGACAACCAAGCACTGCGCAGCCTGTGCTCGCTCCCGCCAGTCCAGCAGAGCAGCAGTTCCGCGCTGGCACAGATCACACTCCCACCACAGGTTGAGGTCACGGGAGACCCGGAACTCGACGCGTTGCTGTGGCTGCGCGAGGTAATCAAGACCGGCAATCCTGCCTTCATCGCGAATGCCCTGGAAGCCGTCAAGCGGATCAAGACGCCGATTGACGTCCTGGAGCGCAAGTACACGCAACACCTGGTTGCACAGAACCCCGGCAGTCTCATGGCCGCCTTTCAAAGCATCGGCTTCGCTGACCTTGAGGCCTTGGCTCGGTCCACCAACGAGAAGCTGGCTCTGCGACACGAGGGCCTTGCGCGCTTTGGCAACGTAGAGGGCCTGTTCGCCGAGACCCCGGCCGAGCGCTTCTGCATCGATGCATTGAAGGGCGTCCATCGCAAGCGTGACTTCGGTGACTACGACGCTAGTACTGTGGACGCCCGCTTCAATTCGCGCGCAGATCTCCTGCCGCAGACATTGGACGACTGCCTGTTCGAGCTGCGGTACTGGGACGACCTCTATCGCCTCCGTGAGGCCGACAGCTGCGGAGATCACGAGCCGGAAGTCAACGCGCGCGAGGACTTTGTCTTGCGATCGCTGGCCCGCATCCGACCGCGCACCAAGGCCGAGGCAGTGAGTGTGTTTCGGTACCTCGCCGAGTCCGAGTTCATGGACCGCAAGGAAACCGAGAGCATCTTGCTCAACCTCATCGGCTGATCTGGCCTCCGGGTGTACCCAGAGCTCGCGCTGCTACCTTGACCCAACCTTGACGAAATCCAATCGATGGCAGCCCTCTCCGACGATGTGAAGCGCTTTATCGTCCAGGCTCTGGCCTGCTTTGAAACGCCGTCCGAAGTCGCGGAAGCCGTCAAGCAAGAGTTCGGGTTGACGGTCTCCCGCCAGCAGATCGAGACCTACGATCCCGGACGATGTGCTGGCCGTGCTCTCAGTGCGAAATGGCGGGAACTGTTTGAAGCGACGCGGACCCAGATGCGCAATGAGGTCATCGAGATCCCGATCGCCAATCGAATTACCCGCTTGCGCGCCCTGCAGCACCTTCTCTACCAGGCGCAACGGATGAAGAACTACGTGCTGGCTATGCAGATCCTGGAGCAGGCTGCCAAGGAGGTCGGCGGCATGTATGAAAGCCGTCGCCACCGCGCCGGCTCTGTGGGCACAGGCGACGAACCGGTGGCGACCCAGGTCATTCGTAGTGTGCAGAGTGCTCTGAGCCCCGATGAGCCAGTGCCCGAGCGCCCGATTCTCTGAACCATGGGCGCACGGTTTAGGTTGACGGAGGGTTGACGGGCTGAGATCTGGCTCACGGGTATGCCCTGCCCGGAAGCGCCTGTCCATCGGGGAACGGCGACATCAAAGGCTCCTGATGCTGCGGCAACGCGTCAACCCTGATACCGTGGTATCCGCAGGTGCCAGCCAAGACTCCGCTGACAGGGCCTAGTTAACAGGCGATGGTTAACACCGAAGTTAACACCCGACAGCCCTGGTTACACAGCACGAGGTTACAGGGTGCTTGCACCCGAAACCAGCCGCAGACGACCGCCCAGCGTTCTTTGCTGGCGTCACACCATGTCGACACGCTTCCGGGTGCTACTGAGTTGGTCAGCATGTGAACCCAGTCCCGGCACCGCCCGGGGCTTTTCAACCCCTGTGTTGGCGTACTAGCATCAGGCCACCTGAAAGCTCATGGGGCAGCAATGGCATACAAGGAAAACCAGGTGTTTTATGTCCGATAAGCAAGATGTTAGCCCGGAGGAAAAGAAGGTCGAATTTCGGCGTGAACTGATCCTGTTAATAACCGGTGCCGCAATCGCCCTGTCGTCAGCGTTGATAACATCACTAACGCAAGCCCATTTCCAACAAGCCCAAGCAAAGGCCGACAGACAGCTCAAGCTTTTAAACGAAATGTCCAAGAGCCTCGGCGAACATTATGCGACCGCGCTCCTAAACCAGAAGATGTTGAGAGCTTCACTTGCAGATATTCAAGCGACCTTGGATTCTGGAAATTTTGCAACAAATAAGCAGATCGATGATTTAAATCGGTTCAATGACGCGTCAGATGCGGCGCTGCGCAATTTAGTTAATGTCCTTCCGGGGTGGGAAATTCAAATCAAGGCGGTATTTCCTGGCGCGGAAGAAGCGCCGGACGATGATTCGTATGTCGATCTTTCAAAAATTGATATGTTAGCCCTTAAAGAGATTATGGAACTGCGGCGGCAGGTTGAGGCGACAAGCGATATAAACAGACGGATCAGTCTACTAAAAATCGTTTGTGAAAAAATGGATAAACCCAACGCCGAGGCTGAGAAGACCCTGCAAGATGATCTTACAAAAATGTATAGCAGGCTAACGAAACTTGCTCACGAGGTAAACAAATAACATCGGCTTCTAAGCCGGCACCTCATCCCACTGCTTCTTCATCCAGTCCCGCACGCCCGGCAACTGCCCCATGATGAGCGCCGCCGTCGTGCTGCATGGCTCTGTGTCAAAGCCGGCCAGCCACGAGTTCACGGTTAGTGCCGCACTGGTTAGTGTCGAGGCTAGTGCGCAAGTCGATAGCTCCGCCCGGCAGACCGGCTCAAATCTGAGCCGGTCTATTCGTCGAGATCTCCAACGCAGGTCGCGACTGCCGTGCCGGCCGTGTCCACGCAAGGGTGATAACCTCCCGCGGACTTTCCAGCAGGAAGACTCATGGCCATCTTCACGACGGATTGCCCGCATTGCGGCACCGTGAAAGCTGCGTTCGCGCCGGTAGCCGGACGAAACCGAGGCAACCACCTTTTCAACGTGCTGTTCACGTGCCCAGGCTGCTCAGGTCCGCTGGTAGCGGTCGTGCATTCGGCTCTTAATCTGGATCCGGTGACTGCATCGGGGGACCTCAGTCGAGGCGACGGCAATTGCAACGTGATGATGGCCTATCCGTCCGTGAAAGACGTCGACGTCCCAGATCATCTTCCCGACCGCGTAGCGAAGGCATTCAAGGAAGGCTGTCAGATCGTCGCGGCCAGCCCAAATGGGGCTTGTGCACAGTTCCGCCGTGCGCTGGAGTTGGGTTTGAAAGACCTGGCCCCGGACGTCGACGCGTGGAAACTGGAAAAGCGCATCGACAAATTGGCGGAACAGAACAGGTTGACACCGGCGATCCAAGAGTGGGCTCACCAACTTCGACTTGACGGAAATGACGCGGTGCATGGCGAAGAGGAGGCCTCCGTGGCTGACGCCAAGGCGATGGAGTCGCTGGCCCGCTACGTCCTGACCTACCTGTACACTCTACCCAAGCAAGTGGAGTTGGCACGCGCAGCAGGCGATGATTAGCACCGCTTCGAACGATTTTCGAAACGATTTCCGCGCGCATTTCTGACCATGTGATCGGTCTGCAGGCCGCACCAATGCTAGGTTCAAGCCCCGGTGGACAGGCAGATAGCTGGCCGATTTCTGCGCAGTTTCGGAACGATTTCTGCGCACCCCTGCAGTCCATCGTGAACCTTCGCGTCGAGCGAAGCGATACACCTCCGATGCCCCGTCGCCGCGACCTTCATGCCGCGCAGCGCTCAGCAACAGGCCGGGCCCAAGTCGCGCAGTTCACGCTGCTAGGCCCGCCAAGACCGCTCGCAACCCATTGATTCGTAAGCAGCGCGCAAACTTGCGCACCGGCTCTGGCATGGGCCTGGACGCCGCGCAGCAGGCCACCCCGACGATCTGCAGTTGGTTCTACCTGAACACCTCGCCGGTGCGGGCATTCAGGAAGATGCGGTTGGCCTTGGTCATGCCTCCGCAGTACATGAAGTAGACCGGAGCAGTCGGAGCATTGGTCGACTTCATCCAACCACCGATCTCCTTGAAATCCTGCAAGGAGCATTGCCCTCGAGCGACAAGGTCTTGCGATGCCTTGATGAACGCCTTTCGGTACCGGGAGAAGTCGTCGGAGTCGACCAGGAGCTTGGCTATTTCGGGCTCATCAGACCGAGCCTTCTCGTCTGGCGGTCGCGTGGGGGAAAGATCTGCGGCTCGTACCCAGCGGGCGACATCACCAGCCTGACCCTCGACTGCTCCGTCGTAGTACTTCGAGATACGAGCCCACTGCCCTTTCACCTCAATCACATCGACGGCCTGTCGGGTTCGAAGCACGTTGGTCTCTTTCGCGCTCGCCACCGGCGCAAGCCGCACGCTGGACGTCTCCGTGACTACGTAGTACTTGCCTGGTTTGGAGACTTGCGCGATGGCCGGCTGCAAGAAAGTCAGGACGAGAGCGACGATCAAAGCGATGGATTTCATTCAGCCATTGTGTGACCTCGAAACCTCAGTGCAATCGTCGTACCGTCGTGAATCCGACCGCTGTCCGGCACAGGCTCAGCGGCAGATGACTCGCTCGCCGCGCGCCATGCAGTGGAAGCACACCCACTGCTTGGTTCCACCCCGGGTCTTGCCGGGCGCTGTGACTTCCACGCCGATGGTGGTCTGCACCACCTCCACTCCACCGCATCGCGGGCACTTCAGCATGTAGGCCCGCACCGTGGCAGCGTGCTTCGCGAGGATCTTCTCGCGCTCGGTCTTCGGGGGCTTCGAAGCCGGTGGAACGAGATGCAGGGTCATAGTCTTGTACGGCGCTTGCCAATGCCGCTCCGGGCTTTGCGCGCCATCAGCCTTCCAAAGGCGGGGACGCTCGCGCGACTAGAAATCGGTCGAAGGCGTCCCGACTGCAATGGCCGTCGGCCACATCGACCAAGAGGTCAATGACGTCATCATCCAATGTCCTATTTGCTAGTAGTTCCCTCGCTACCAGCGATACGGCTGAGGAATTTTCGGGCTTGATCATCATCGAGACTGCCGCGGATTTGATCTGGTCCAGCCCTCCTTCCAACTGCCATGCGACGACAAGATCCTGCACGCATCGAAAGTCGCTGTCGCACCCTGCGGAGGCCTCTGTCTCAGCGAGCCCAGCAGCAACAAGCGCCGCATACCCAGAGCAGTAGGCAATTGCCATTGCCGCCGCTTCGTCCCGAGACCACACCTCGCACTGCGATCGAACGCTACCAACCGTGTCGCCGGCTTCAATGATGCTGGCGCGCAACTGCGGGATCTGCAGGCGCACATGAGCAACGGCGTGGCCGGCCTCGTGGAGCGCTACCAAGTCGAGTGAAGTCGTCCCCGTCAACATAACTACTCCTATGCCGTCTTGAACGGCAGCACCTTCGCGCCGGCGCGCAACTGGTCGAGGTAGTCCGCCCACGTCTGCATCATCCGCCGGCGCTGCTCCATGTACTCCGCCCGGTCATAGGCCATGCCCAGCGGACCACTCTTGCCGTGCGCGAGCTGGGCCTCGATGACGTCAACCGGGATGCCGGGCAGCTGCTCCGCGATGATCGTCCGCGCCATCGACCGAAAGCCGTGGGCAGACATCTCCTCTTTGCCGTAGCCCATGCGCCGCAGGGCCGTGTTCACGGTGTTCTCGCTCATCGGCCGCTCGCCGGTGATCAGGGACGGGAACACGAAGAGCCCGTGCCCGGTCAGCGGCTGCAGGTCCTTGAGCACCGCGACGGCCTGCGACGCCAGCGGCACCAGATGCGGTCGCCCATTGGTCTTGCCGTGTACTGAGCGCTTCATCTTGGCCGCCGGGATCGTCCACAGGCACCCATCGATGTCGAGTTCGGCCCACTCCATCATCCGGATGTTCGCCGGCCGCTGGAACAGGAACGCCGACAGCAGCAGCGCCGCCCGGGTGGCCGGCTGGCCGGGGTAGTCCGCCATGCTGCGCAGCAGCGCGCCGGCCTTCTCCGGCTCCAGGACGGCAGACATGTGCTTGACCAGCACCGGCTGCAGCGCGCCGTTCAGATCGGGCGCCGGATTGCGCTCGCAGCGTCCCGTCGCGATACCGTAGCGGAAGACTTGGCCCGCGGTCTGGCGAAGCGTGTGGGCCGTCTCGATCGCCTGGCGCTGCTCTACCCGCCGCAGCACCTGGAGCAGCAGCGGAGCCGTGATCTCCGACAGCGGCAAGCTGCCGATCCAGGGGAACAGGTCCTTCTCCATCCGCTCCAACCACCGAGCAGAGTAGAGAGGACTGACGGCTGCCTTCCGGGTGCCGTGGTACTCCCGGGCGATCGTCTCGAAGGTGTTGGCCTGGTCAGCTTTGGCTTCCAGCTTGTCCAGTTGCCGGCGCTGGGCCGGGTCGACGCCGCCCTGCTGCACTTTCCGCTCGTCATCGCGCTTGCCGCGGGCCGCTTTCAGGCTTACGTCGGGGTAGCTGCCCAGCGCCAGCCGCTTCTCCTTGTCCGCGAAGTAGTACTTCCAGAACCAGCGCTTGGAGCCGTTCGGCGCGACCTCCAGGTACAGGCCGCCCGAGTCCGAGAGCCTGATCCTCTTCTTGTCCGGTGGGCACAAGGCGTTCTTGCAGGCTGGGTCAGTGAGCATAGGGGAACAGGTTCGGGCAGGATCCCGGAAAGCCGGTTTGTTCCCCGAAGTGTGCCCCTTGTTCCCCTGCGATGTAAAGAGAAGCCGTGAGTCGTTGTGAAATGAAAAAAGCCGCCAAGTGCTTGATTCACTGGGCGGCTTGCGATGTTGTGATCTGTCGTGAGATCCTGATTTGGCCTGACCGGAGGGACTCGAACCCCCGACCTGCTGCTTAGAAGGCAGCTGCTCTATCCAGTTGAGCTACGGTCAGCTTCAGCGTGGAATTATCACCCGAGCAGCACGTTGACGATCGCGTTGCCGATGCCCATCAGCGCGGCGCCCGAGATCAGGCCGGCGCAGATCGGCTCGCAGCCGTCGACCCAGCGGCGCCAGCCGATGGTGCCAGGGGTCTTGTAGCGCTTGGACAGCAGCCAGAAGATCAGCGCGCCGATCCACATCGCCAGGGTCGATTCGGGCGGCAGTACCACGCCCAGACCCACCGAGACGGCGGAGATCTGGAAGCGGCCGCGGGTGACGATGCGCGCCACCTCCAGCGCGATAGCGCTGACCACGGCCACGGCCGCGGCAATCACCGCGGAGAGCGGCAGGCCCTTCAGGCCCTTGGCGATGATGTCCGCCACGCCCTTCCACTGCAGGGCGGCCGGCATCGGGAACTGCTCCGACACCAGGGTGGAGACCGAGCGCACGCCATGGCTGTCGGCCGGCAGGAACAGCAGGAAGAACAGCGGTACGCAGGCCAGCACGCCCGAGACGATGCCGATGATGTGGCCGATCACCTGATGGCGCGGCTTGCCGCCCAGCATGTAGCCGGGCTTGATGTCGGACAGCAGGTTGGACGCGTTGGCGGCGATCTCGCCGGTCATGCCGGCCGGCAGCAGGTTGCTGGCCGGGTTGCTGCGGTCGATCGCGCCCATCGTGAACTGCGTGATCTTGGACAGCGCGCCGGTCGGCGTCCAGGAGGTCAGCGCCATCGAGTTCGCGCAGATCACCGTCAGCACGAAGATCAGCGGCAGCGAGATCAGCGCCAGCAGCGGCGGCACGCCGAAGAACTCGTGCGTGATCCAGGCGCCCAGCAGGCCGAAGACCGGCACGCCGACGTAGGAGATCCACAGCGGCACCTCGATGTCCTTCAGGATGTCGGGGCCGGCATCAGCGGCGGCCACCTTCTTGTCCCGACGGGACAGCGACTTGAAGATCGAGGTGAACAACTCGGGCTTGGCCAGCAAGCCCACCAGCGAGCCGGTGACCATCATCGCCACACCCCACCACAGCGACCACTGGTTGACGATCTCCGCGCGGTTCAGGGGCACCAGCACGCCGGTCGGGCCGACGCGCGGCGCCACGTCGCCAATCTGAATCATGATCGGCGCGAGGATCACGAAGTTGATGAAGGCGCCCAGCAGGCAGCTGGTGGCCACGGCGATGCCCATCAGGCCGCCCACGCCCATCATGGCGACGTCGGCCGTGAGGCGCAGGCCCAGCACGCGGATGTCGGTGCCGAGGATCTTCGGGATCGCCAGGTCGAACTTGACCGCGGCCTCGTAGTAGTACTGGTCCAGGCGCTCATGGAAGGTCCAGGGTTCCTTCATGCCGGCCCACTGGTCCATGCGCAGAATCTTGAACTGCAGCAGCTTCATCCAGCCATCGCTGACGGCGGCCTGGTACAGCGCGGCAAAGGCGGACACCTTGCCCAGCAGCCGCGCCTTGTACATGCCCTCGCCGGCATTGCCGGTGTACAGCGAATCCAGCACCACGCCGCAGGCGCGGCCTTCGGGGAAGGGCAACTGGTCCTCGTTGATGAAGCGCCGCTTCATCGGGAAGGCCACCAGCACGCCCAGCACCGCGATCACGGAGATCCAGATCATCAGCTGCCACCACGGGATCAGCTTGCCGCTGACCATCATGTAGGCCGCCAGGCTGACGTACAGCGGCGTGACGACATAGCCCGCCGCCGTGGCGATCGACTGCGTGCAATTGTTCTCCAGCACGGTGAAGTCCGAGGCCCAGCCGGCCGCGTGCATCATGCGGAACAGCGCGAAGGCGAGGATCACCGAGGTCAGGCCCACGCCGATCGCGATGCCGGTCTTGGCGCCGATGTAGAGGCCCGTGGCGGAGAGGATCGCGCCCAGCAGGAAGCCGGTCAGGCCGGAGCGCAAGGTCAGCTGCGCCATGTCGCCGCGGTAGACGTTCTTGAACCACCACTCGTCTTTTTGAGCTCGGCTCCAGGTACGGGTCTGCTCGTCGGTCAGATGTTGAATTGCCATCGGTAAAGCATCGGGAAATGGAGGGCCTCGGTAGAGGCCGAAGGGGCGGATTGTCCCTGCCCGCAGCGGCCCTTCCCGTCGGGGGATGCCCGAACTACCGAGTTACCGAATTACCGAGCCGCCGGCGCGGGCTGCGGCGGCAGCAGCCGCCCGCGCAGCGCCGCCAGCGCCGTCGCGATGGCGAGGCCCACGACGATCACGTTGGCCAGCACGAACAGCACCGGTGCCAGGCTCACGAACACCCAGTCGCCGCCGCGGTCGGCATAGCGCATCGTCGCCGTGGCGATCGCCGTGGCCGCGAAAGTGAAGGCCCAGTAGCCCGGCGTGAAGGGCTGGCGGATCCAGGGCATCAGGCGCAGCGCGAGCAGGGCCTGCACCAGCGCATAGCCCAGCAGGCCGTGCGCGACCAGATCCGGCGGGCCGGTGGTGATGCTGCAGTAGGCCAGCAGCGCCACGGCCGGTGGCGCCGCCTGGATGCCCAGGGTCGGGCGCAGCGGCTGGGGCAGTTCCTCGGCCGTCAGCAAGCGATTGATGATGATCGACTCCAGCGCCAGCCAGGCCAGCACGCCCGCGCCGAAGAACAGCTGCCCCAGCTCCGGCCAGCCCAGCGCGGCCGCGGCAATGGCAGACACCAGGTTCGCCGCCACCGTGGGCAGGTACAGCACCGGCGTCGTCGCACTGACGCTGCGCCCGCCGCGCCACAGGCCGCCATGCCGCCAGATGCCGAACAGCAGCGCGGCCAGGCCACCCACGCCGCACAGCAGCAGCGCCGCGGGCCGCGAGTACGGCAGCACCGCGATACCCACCAGCATCGTCGTGACCGGCACCAGCGCCACGAAGCAGCACATGATCGGATGCTCGATCTCGCCGCGCGCCTGCGTGCCGGCACGCAGCCACTTCAGCGCATAGAGCAGGGCCAGCACGGTCCACACGGTCACGGCCACCGCCATCGCCGCCTCGCCCACCCAGGCCGGCAGCCCCCACAGCTTCGCGGCCACGCGCCAGTTGGTGCCCAGGCCCGTGAGGCCCAGCACCATCCCGAAAAAGGAGGCCGGCACGACCCATTGCAACGGCTTGTCGTTCATTGTCTTTCCCCCGGCGTTTGCGCCTGTGCTGTCGACACCGCCCTCCGCGGGTCGCGGCCGCCATTGTGGCGAAGCCGCCGCGCAGGCATGTGACGCAAGCCACCCGCGTCGTTAGACTCGCCACAGAACAGCGAGGAGACGACACAGCATGCCAGCAATTCCGGCGGCGCTCGTGCTGGGGGTCCTCGCCCTCCAGCCGACCTTGGGCACTGCGGCGCCCATCCCCGTCACCCTGCGATTGTGCGTATCGGGCCAGGCCACGACGCCCGAAGGCGTCGGCGTGTTCCACCAGCGCGTGCTGACCGCCGCACGGGACGTGGCGCTGAACATCGAGCACTACGTCGCCCCGCGGGCCCGTTGCCTGCAGGACACGCGCATGGGCACGGCCGACGCGCTGATCGGCGTCTTCACGCCCGAGCGGCAGGCCTGGCTGGCCTACCCGCTGCGCCAGGGCCAGCCGGTGGCGGAGCAAGGCGTCGGCAGTATCCAGGTGAGGATCTACCGCCGCGCCGGCACCCGCGTGGAATGGGACGGTACGGCCCTCAGCGGCCTGGAAGAACAGCCGCTGGGCCTGAAGTTCGGTTCCTCCTACGGCGCCGACGTGGCCAAGCTCGGCGTGCCGCTGGACGACCGCGCCAAGACCGACGAACAGCTGATCGCCAAGTTGCTCTACGGCCGCGTCGGCGCGATCCTGCTGACCGACGAGGCCGTGCAGGACCTCGCCAAGATCGCGCCCGGCAAGATCGAAGCCCTGGCGCGAACCTACAGCACGATGCCGCTCTATCTCGCCGTGTCCACCGCCTTCGAGCGGGAACACCGGGTGCTGGTGCGCCAGTTGTGGACGAACCTGGCCAACGGCGCAGAACGCAAGCCGCCGCCGGCGGGCCGCTGAGTTCAGTGCACCGATCCGCCCGGAGCGGGCGTAGAGTCGCGGTCAACGTAACTAAGCCGTTATGCCGACGGCACCGGAGGCTCGATGGAAACGATCGCGGCGGTCTTGGGCGGGGTGCTGATCGGGGCGCTGGCGGCGGCGCTCATCGGAGCCGGCTGGTGGGGCCGCAAGCTGAAGGCTTCGGCGGAGCGCGTCGCACGGCTGGAGCAGGCCCGCCAGCAGAGCGAGCAGGCCAGCACACAGCTGCGCAAGCAGTTCGACCAGATGCGCATCGAGGTCGCCGAACTGCGCCACCAGGCCGATCGGCAGCGTGCCCGGCGCGACACACCCGCCCCCGCCCCGGTGGACGAGACGCCCGACCTGCTCTTGCGCGAGACCCCGGTGGAGGAGTTCCCGGCCACGATGATCCTGCCGCGTAAGCCCCCCGCCGCTGCACCCGGCACGGCCGCGGACGAGCCCTTCCCCGCCACGATGATGGTGCCGCGCAAGCCGCCTGCGTCCTCCTGAGAAGCATCGATGACGAACCCGACCCGCAGCGCCGCCGATGTCCGCGTCGACCTCGCCGCCGCCTACCGCCTGGCCGCCCTCGCCGGCTGGGACGACACGATCTACACCCACCTCTCGGCCGCCGTGCCGGGCGAACCGGGCCGTTACCTGATCAACGAATTCGGCCTCGGCTTCGACGAGGTCTGCGCCTCCGGCCTCGTCGAGGTGGACCTGCACGGCCGCGTGGCGGACGGTACGAAGCGGCGCGTCAACCCCAGCGGCTTCGCGATCCACGGCGCCGTGCATGCAGCCCGGCCCGAGCTCGAATGCGTGATCCATCTGCACGCGCCCTGGGGCGTGGCGCTGGCCATGCTGCCGGGCGGCCTGCAGCCGACCTCGCAATGGGCGATGCGGCTGCACGGCCGCCTCGGCCGCCACGCCTACGAAGGCCTGGCCCTGCCCGCCGACGAGCAGCGCCGCCTGGTCGCGAATCTCGGCACGCTGGACGGCCTGATCCTGGAGAACCACGGCACCCTGACCGTCGGCCACACGGTGGCCGAGGCCTTCATGCTGATGCACATCCTCGAACACGCGGCCCAGGCCCAACTGCGCGCGATGGCCGCCACCGGCGGGCGCGTGATGGTCGCCGACCCCGAACTCGCCGCCCTCACCTATCGCCAATGGGTCGGCGACGGCAGCGAACGCGACGGCGATGCCGAATGGCCGGCGCTGCTGCGCCGCCTGGACCGGCTCTCACCCGGTTTCCGCGACTGAATTTGAATCAACCGAACTCATCCAACGAGACCCACCATGCCCACGATCCGCGTCGAACTCTTCGAAGGCCGCACCACCGAACAGAAGGCCGCACTGGCCCAGGAACTGACCGCCGCCTGCGTGCGCGTACTGGGCGGCAGCCCCGACGGCGTCGACGTACTGTTCTTCGACATCGCCCGGCAGGACTGGGCGACCGGTGGGGTACTGTGGAGTGAGAAGAAGCCGGCGGGCTAGCGGTCTTCTCGTCGTGGGCAGGTGGACGCGGCACGCGCAATGTCAGTCAATATGACTGCGAATGCATGGCCTACGCACTGGACAGTCGGCCCCGGCGCCGACTGAGCTTCAGAAGCCTAACAGTTGGTCAGAACTACTCGCGCTCCACGACCTCAACCTGTAGCACGCCTGATTCCAGCGCCTTTCCGACGTTCTGAATTGCGGTCTTGTTTGCCTGTAGTGCTTCTTGATCAATGGGGAATCCGACGACGTTCATCTTGAGCGCGTGCTTGCCGGTCACGAGAGACAGAGTCGCCTTGCGCAACTCGTTCTGCTCCTCTTCGATCTCGCCGTGCGCAATGGGACTGTATGCACCACGCTTCAGTTGAACCCGATCGAACGTATAGCCAAGGTCTTGCGCGATGGCGAACAGGATGTTCGTGAAAAGCTCATCACCTTGCGCACCCCAGAGCGCGAGTTGCCCGTCCTGTGCCTTGGTGTTCAAGTGATCCAAATATTCCTTCCATGCGTCGATGACCCGCTGTTCTCTGCCCGACCGATGCGAAATACCGAGCGTTCTCTTGCCATAGAACACTAAGTCAATCATGTTGAGTGCCCGAACGTGCTCCGGCGAGAGTCTTGCGGCTCGAGTTGCCATGAGTTGCTCGAACAGCCTCGCCTTCCGAACTTGACGCTCGCGAAATGCCTCGACGGCCTTCTGTGCCTGGACAGCAAGAATTGGCCCCAGCAGCGTCGCGAAAATGACCGCCCAGTCTTTTAGTTCGAGGTGGAAGTAGAGCGTTGGTTCCATCTCTTGTAGTTCTGATGTGTTGTAGGGGAAAGGTCTTACTCCATGACCTCGCAGGTGCTCCCATATTCAGGCTGGCTCGTGAGCCTCAAGTTGCTGATGCAGTGTCACTTTTCCCTGACTCTCTGCAGCCCCATACGGCCGCACGTTTTCCAGCCATTCCGGCACCTACTAAGTCTGCACTGTCGGATGCCGGCCGGCTGAATGCTGCCACTAAGACCTGCCGACGCGCCAGTCCGTGGAACCCCGCGGCCCGCCACACCGGGGAACTTGCCGCCGCGTCTTTCCGCCGAACTGCCGCAGCACGGAGCAGGCCAGGCCCGCCGATTGCCGCAATTTCTGCTCTGACGGTTGCACGGAGACTCTCATGCCCGAAACCGCTGCCCTGAAGTCGGCCGCAGAACTCGCCCAGTTCGGCCGTATCCCCTTCCCCGGCGCCTCACCCGAATACGAGGCCGCACGGCGCGCGCTGCTGGCCGAGGAGATCGAGTTCCGCCGCCACATGACGCGGCTCGTCGAGCAGCGCCGCGCGTTGCCGCCGGGGCCGATGATCGCTAATGACTACCGTTTCAAGGACGAGCAAGGCTTCGAGGTCGGGCTGGCCGATCTGTTCGGCGACAAGGACACGCTGGTCGCCTACTTCTGGATGTACGGCCCGCAGCGCGAACGGCCCTGCCCGATGTGCACGAACTGGCTCGGCGCGGTCAACGGCAATGCTGCCGACATCAAGCAGCGTGTCGCGCTGAAGGTGCTGGGCCGCTCGCCGGTCGAGCGCCAGTACGCGTTCGCGCAGCAGCGCGGCTGGCGTGACCTGAATTTCATCCAGACAATCGGCGACCACTACGCGAACGACCTCGGACTCCTTAACCCCGACGGCAGCGAGAACCCGGCCCTGACCGTCTACCGGCGCGACGGCGAGCAGTTGCGCCTGTTCTGGGCCAGCGGCATGCGCCGCGAGATGGCCGACCCCGGCCAGGATCCGCGCGACGCGCCGGACATCGCCTCGCTGTGGTCCGTGCTCGACCTGACCCCGGGCGGCCGCGGCACCGATTGGTATCCGAAGCTGCAGTACTGAAGCACCGGCGCCGCCGTCCGCAAGGGCCGGAAGTCATGCCCCTTGTGGCCCCGCGGCGACGAAGCGCGCGGCATGGAGGATTGGAGCAAGGTCGAGGCGCAATACTCCGGCGCCTCAAGAAGAACCAGCCACGCCGATGCCACGAATCTCCTTGCTCCGCCGCCTGATCCTCGCCACCGCCGTGGCGGTCCTTTCCACCCAGCCCGCATTCGCCGCGGACGATCCTTACCAGTGGCTGGAAGACATCGACGGCGCCCGTTCGATGGCCTGGGTGCAGCAGCACAACGAGGCCACGGCGAAGCGCCTGGAGGCGCGGCCTCAGTACGCGGGGCTCTACCGCGATGCGATGCAGGTGCTGAGTTCCGCCTCGCGCGTGCCGGAAGTCCAGCAGCACGGTCAGTGGCTCTACAACCTGTGGCAGGACGCCGAGCATCCGCGCGGCATCTACCGGCGAACGAGCCTGGCCGAGTTCAGCAAGCCGAACACCCACTGGGAGACGCTGCTGGACATCGACGCGTTGTCGCGGGAGGAAGGAACGGGTTTCGCGTTCGGCGGCGCCGTGTTCCGCGGCTCGGACGAACGCCGCGCGCTGATCCTGCTTGCGCCGGGCGGCGGCGATGCGGCGGAGGTGCGCGAGTTCGACGTCGAGAGCCGCAGCTTCGTGGCGGGCGGCTTCCGGCTGCCGTCGGCCAAGTCGCGCGTGAGCTGGCGGGATGACGATTCGCTGTTCGTCGCGACCGACTTCGGGCCCGATTCGCTGACGCGCTCGGGCTATCCGCGCCTCGTGAAGGTCTGGCGACGCGGCACGCCGCTCGCCGAAGCCGCGCCGCTGTACGAGGCGGGCGCCGACTCGGTGCAGGTCCATGTGCAGCGCGTCGACATGCATGGCGGCGGTGCTCCGCTGGATGTCATGGATGAAGGCGTGACCTTCTGGAACAGCCGGCACGCCTTGCTGGTAGACGGCAAGCCGGTGCCGCTGGCGCTGCCGGCCACCGCCGCGATCAGCGGCGGCTACCAGGGCCGGCTGGTGCTGTGGCTGAAGGCGGACTGGACGGTCGCGGGCAAGACCTGGCCCTCGGGCGCGGTGCTGCTGGTGGACCCGGCGCAGTTGCAAGGGCAGCAAGGTGAAGCGCCACAGGCCGT
Source organism: Roseateles agri (assembly GCF_034043675.1). Taxonomy (NCBI): domain Bacteria; kingdom Pseudomonadati; phylum Pseudomonadota; class Betaproteobacteria; order Burkholderiales; family Sphaerotilaceae; genus Roseateles; species Roseateles agri. The sequence continues at coordinate 195,385 of NZ_JAXCLA010000006.1, forward strand.
CTTCCTGCCCGACGGGCACACCGTCGTCCAGGGCGTCGACGCCACCGGCCACGGCATCCTGCTGACCTCGCTGGACCAGGTGCGCGGCCGGCTGGATCGCTACAGCCGCGACGCGAAGGGCTGGCACCGCACGGCCATCCCCTTCCCGGACAACAGCGCCATCCGCGTACTCACCGTCGACGACGCCTCGGGCGACGCGATCGTGCAGCACGAATCCTTCCTGACGCCGCCGTCGCTGTGGCAGGTGTCGGCAGGGATCGGGACACAGGGCGGCCACCCGCGCAAGCTGAAGTCCCAGGCGGCCAGCTTCGACGGCTCGCGCTTCAAGGTGACGCAGTACTGGGCCAGTTCGGCGGACGGCACGCGCGTGCCCTACTTCGTCGTGGGCAGCAAACGGCTGAAGTTCGACGGCGCCAACCCGGTGTGGATGTTCTCGTACGGCGGCTTCGAGGCCTCGCTGCTGCCCTCCTACTCGGGCTCCTACGAAGACATGCACGGCGCCTACGGCAAGCTGTGGCTGGAGCGTGGCGGCGTGTTCGTGCTGGCCAACATCCGCGGTGGCGGCGAGTTCGGGCCGGCCTGGCACACCTCGGCGCTGCGCGAGAACCATGTGAAGGCCTTCGAGGATTTCGAGGCGGTGGCCGCGGACCTGGCGCGGCGCCGCATCTCCTCGCCGCGGCACATCGGCATCGAGGGCCGCAGCAACGGCGGCCTGCTGGTCTCCGCCACGATGCTGCGCCGCCCGGAGCTGTACGGCGCCGTCGTCTGCGGCAATCCGCTGGTCGACATGCAGCGCTACAACAAGCTGCTGGCGGGCGCGAGCTGGGAGGCGGAGTACGGCAACCCCGACGTGCCCGAGGATTGGGCCTTCATCAGCCAGTACTCGCCCTACCAGCGCCTGCAGCCGGGCATGAAGCTGCCGCCGGTGATGTTCTATTCCACCACCCGCGACGACCGCGTCCACCCGGCTCACGCCCGCAAGATGGCCGCGAAGATGGAGGACGCAGGCTACGCGGTCGAGTACTTCGAAAACGTGGAAGGGGGCCACCACGGACCCGTGGTGACCGAACAGCTCGCCACGCGCATCGCGCGTACGTTCACTTTCCTGTGGGAGCGCGTCGGCCGCTGAGGAAGGGCTGCACCACCAGCGCCACGACGATGTTCACCGCCAGCGCCAGGATGCCGGTGTAGACGGTGAACTTGTCGCCGCCGATCAGCAGCGAGTGCACCGGCTTCACACCGTCGGCGAAAGCCGTCCAGGTGCCGAAGACGATGCCGGCCAGCCAGCCCAGCAGCAGCGCCGGCGCCTGCAGGCGCTTCCAGAACAGGCCGAACACCAGGGCCGGGAAGGTCTGCAGGATCCACACGCCGCCCAACAGCTGCAGGTCCAGCGCGAACTTGGTCGGCATGAACAGGATGCACAGCAGCGCGCCGACCTTGACGACCAGCGAGGCGTACTTGGCCACCTTCTCTTCCTGCGCCGGCGTCACCTTGTCGTTGACGTAGGGCTTCCAGAAGTTGCGGGTGAACAGGTTGGCCGCGCCGATGGACATCACGGCGGCCGGCACCAGCGCGCCGATCGCCACGGCCGAGAACGCGAAGCCGGCGAACCACGAGGGAAACAGCGCGTTGAACAGCGCCGGCACCACGTCGTTGTTGCTCTTCACCGCGATCTTGGCGGCGTAGGCCATGTAGCCCAGCAGCGCGATCAGGCCCAGCAGCACCGTGTAGGCGGGCAGGAAGATCGCGTTCTTGCGGATCGTGTTGGCGTCCTTGGCGGCGAAGATGCCGGTCAGCGTGTGCGGGTACATGAAGGCCGCCATCGCCGAGCCCAGAGCCAAGGTGGCGAACGGCAGCATCTGGCCGGGCTGCAGTGTGAGCCCCGTAGCGCCACCCTTCAATGCAAAGGCTTCGCGGGCCGAGGTGAACACGTTCGCGTAGCCACCCACCTTCATCGGCACGATGACGACGGCCACCAGCACGACGATGTAGATCATCACGTCCTTGACGAAGGCGATCAGCGCCGGCGCGCGCAGGCCCGCGGCGTAGGTGTACAGCGCCAGAATCACGAAGGCGGCGGCCAGCGGGAATTCGCCGGTGAGGCCCAGCGCCTTGATGACGACCTCCATGCCCACGAGCTGCAGCGCGATGTAGGGCATGGTCGCGACGATGCCGGTCAGCGCCACGGCCGATTCGAGCGCGCGCGAGCCGTAGCGGCCGAGCACGACGTCGGCCGCGGTCACGTGGCCATGCTTCTTCGCCTCGCCCCACAGCCGGGGCATGATCATGAACACGATCGGGTAGACGAGGATCGTGTACGGCAGCGCGAAGAAGCCGTAGGCGCCCACGGCATAGACCAGCGCCGGCACGGCGATCACGGTGTAGGCGGTGTAGAAGTCGCCGCCGACCAGGAACCAGGTGATCCAGGTGCCGAAGTTGCGGCCGCCCAGGCCCCATTCGTCCAGGTGGGCGCCCTTGTGCGATCCGCCGCGCTGCCACTTCGAGGCCAGGAAGCCGATCACCGTGACCAGCGCGAAGAAGAAGATGAAGACCCAGAGCGCGGTCCAGTTGACTTCGGGTGTTGTTGTCGTTTCCATGATGCTCAGTCCTCCAGGGTCTCGTGCTTCTCGTTGCGGTACACGAGCCAGATCAGGACCGAGGTGATGGGCACCCAGGCAAACATGTACCAGTAGAAGAACGGGAAGCCGGCGATCTCGGGGGTTTCCGAGTTGAACAGCGGAACCGCCAGCAGGCCGATGAACGGCAGCAGCAGGAGCAAGCGCATGGTGGGTGACCTCTTCGGAGGATGAACTATTGAAATACTTCTAGCGCGGACTCAGCAGCTTGCCGTTGAAAAGGACCTGCACGGTGCGGAACAACAGCACTGCGATCACGATGCTCAGGAACAGCAGCAGGCCCGCCGCGAAGACGGTCACCGGCAGGTACTGGACGTGTTCCGCATAGCGCAGGGCGGCATTGCCCAGCGCCGCGAGCGGAAAACTCACAGCCCACCATCCGGCCGCGAAGGGAATGCCACGCCTGAACACCTTGAAGACGAGCGCGAAGAAGATGAACACGCCGAAGTAGAACAGCATCGCGGCAAACGTGTCGACGCGCTGGAAGAAAGCCGTATACGCCAGAAAGCCTACTTCGAACGGCGCGGTCAGGATCATCAGCGAGGGCACCATCTCGTTGGCCAGCTTCTCGTGGTGATGGATCAGGCGCGACATGATCATCGTGAAGAAAACCAGCGCCACCATCGTGCCCACGGCCATCGCGAACAGGTTGATCTCCCGCGCCCAGGCCATCGGAAGCGATCCGCCGGCCACCGTGATGTCCAGCGTCGCCACGCCCGGGATCAGCCAGGCCGGCAGCGCGTGCCCCGCATCCACCTTGCCGCGCAGCAGCCGGCTCACCAGGGTGAACGCCAGCGCCACCGTCATCGCCACGCCCAGGCACCACATCGCTTGCGACAGGGCGGCGCTCACCGGCGCCACGACCGAGGACATCAGCAGCACTGCGATGTTCACCGTGCCGAAGAAGTTGCCCGCGATCGGATGGCGGAACTCGTTGTGCACCGCCTGCGGATGCAGAAAGGCCTTGGCCGCGTACGCGATGCACAGCAGCACGAACAGGGCCACGGCGAGGCTGCCGATCACCACGTCGAACAGCGGGCTGGCGCCGAACTGGTGGCTGGCCTGGCGCCACGCCAGGCTCAGGCCCGAGACGCCCATGACGGCGGCGAACAGATTGATCGGCAGATGCTGGATCGATGCCGGGCCGCAGGCTTGCTGGGCCGGGGCGGCGCTTGCGCTGGTATTGATGATGATTCCTTCGGACGGATGTGGGCGACGGACAGGCTCAGCGCGATCGGCGCCTTCTGCCACACGAAGGAGACTAGTTGCGGGGAGGAGCGCTCACAACGAGCGCATGAGCGCGGGAACGGCCAAGATGGGCGTGTCCTGGGCCAACGCCTGTTTCAGCTCGCCTTTGCGCGGGCCGGGGCCGGCTCTTTGATCATCTTCACCAGCCGCTCCAGCGGCTTCAGCGCCTCGGCCGGTGAATCGAACTGCGCGTGCAGGATGGCACCGTCCACGGCCAGCGCCAGCGCCTTGGCATCGGCCCAGCGCGAGCGCGCCGCGGGCAGCAGCGTCTCGATCGCCTCGGTCATGTCGTGCTTGTGGTTGCGGGTGATCTCGACCACTTCGGGGATCGCCTGGCCCACCTCGCCCACGCTGTTCAGGAAGGCGCAGCCGCGGTAGCCCGGGTCGGAGAACCATTCATTGAGCGCCGGCACCAGCGCGGCCACGCCCTTGCTGCGATGGCCGCCGTGGCGCTCCAGTGCGCCCTTGAACCAGGTCATCCAGCGCTCGTGCCGGTAGTCGAGAAACTCGATGATCAGCTTGTTCTTGCTCGGGAAGTGCCGGTAGAAGGTGACCTTCGTGACGCCCGCTTCCGCGATGACCCGGTCGATGCCGGTGGCGCGAATCCCTTCGCAATAAAACAGGTCGTGCGCCGTGAGAAGAATGCGCTCCCGCGGCGATTTGCCGGCGAGATCCACGGGTTCGGAGAATGCCATGCGGGCCATTCTAGGCAGCCGCGGGAACCGCCTTTGCCTTAGACTGGTTCGAGGGAGATCGAACCATGAACATGCCCCATAACGGCAGATTGGTTTCAGCGGAGCAGATTCCGCCGGGAGGCCGCGCTTTGCGGGTCTCGTCGACGTGGTCCTTCGGCAGGAAACTCGCGCTCGGCTTCGGCCTCAGTTTCCTCGTCCTGATGCTGGTCGGCGGCCTGTCCTACCGCGGCGTCCAGAGCCTGGCTCGCACGAGTTACCAGGTCGCGCACACCCACGAAGTGCTGGATCGCGTCAATGGCCTGCTCAGCGCCATGAAGGACGCGGAGACCGGTCAGCGCGGCTACCTGCTCTCCGGCAACGAGGCCTATCTCGAACCCTATCTCGCGGCACGCGCCGCCGCGCCCCAGTTGCTGGCCGAATTGCGCGCACTCGTCGCCGACAGCGCGGACCAGCAGCAGCGAGTCGCCGAAGCCGGCGGCCGCGTCGACGCGATCATGAAACTGCACGGCGAGCGCATCGACATGCGCCGCCAATCGGGCCTGGAGGCGACGCTGCGCGCCGTCCAGACCGGCGAAGGCAAGCGCCAGATGGATGGCCTGCGCCGCCTGCTGGGCGACATGAACAACACCGAGCGGGACCTGCTGCGGGAACGCGCGGCAGAGGTGGAATCTGCGTCGAGCGACGTCCGCACGGCGATAGCCGTCGGCACCGTGCTGGGCCTGCTGCTGGTCGTGGCGGCCGGCGCCTTCCTCGCGCGCCTGCTCCACGCGCGCATCGGCTTTGCCGTCGGCGAGGTCCAGCGATCGACGAACGAGCTGCAGGCCACCTCGGTCCAGCAGGCGGCCAACGCGCGGGAAACCAGCACGTCGATGACGCAGATCACGACGACGCTGTCGGAGATGACCCGCAGCTCGCGCGAGATTGCCGCGAGCGCCCAACGCGTGGTCGGCATTGCGGGCCAGACCGCCAAGGAGGCCCGCGCGGGGGACGAACTGCTGCAGGCCGCCCACGCTTCCATCGCGACGATGCGCGAGCAGGCCAAGATCGTCGGCGACCGCATGCAGGAACTCGGCGGCCGGTCCAGGCAGGTCGACCTCATCCTCGATCTCGTCTCCGAACTGGCGGACCAGACGAACATCCTCGCCATCAACGCGTCGATCGAGGCTGTGAGCGCAGGAGAAGCCGGGGCGCGCTTCGGCACGGTCGCCGACGAGATCCGCAGGCTCGCCGACCGCATGACGATCTCCGCCAAGGAGATCCGCACGCAGATCGCCGATGTGCGCGCCACGGTCGAGGACACGAAGCGCTCGACGCAAGCCGGGGCCGATGCCGTCGAAGCCGGTGTGAGCCGTTTCACCGCCGTCGCCGCCTCCTTCGCCGACATCGGCGCGATGGTCGTCAAGACCAACGACGCGGCCCACGAGATCGAACTGGCCACCCAGCAGCAGGCCACCGCCGTCGAACAGCTCGGTGGAGCCCTCGCCCACACCGCGCAGGCGGCCCAGGAAACGGAAGTGAGTTCCGCGCAGACCTCGCAGACCGCCCTGCGCCTGGCCGAGATGTCGCGCGGGCTGATGCAGTTGATCCGGCCGCGGGCGGCTCAGTAACGAGAAGGCCGCTCCACCGCGCCGTGCGCCCGCGGCCAAGGCGATCGATCTCCGGCCATTGTTCGTTCGACGCGGGCCAGCCAGGGCTAACAGGCCCCACAGCGGGGCGCTGCGTGCCTAGCATCCGGTCGATGCCTCGCATCATCGTCAGGACGCCCCATGAACAGCCACATGACCATCAGCCTGCATCCGCAGACCTGCCAGCTCCACTTCGTCGACCCGGAGCTGTACCGAGCCAATCTGGAACGCGCCGTGCGCGGCCTCTATCACCCGATGGGCGTGACCGTGTCGGTGCGGATCATGCCGATGGAGGCGCTGCCGGACGAGGACTACTCGGAGGACTGGGCGGTCTACCTGATCGCGCTGCCCGGCATGGGCGAGGCGGAAGCGCGCGCGATACGCCGCATCGCCGGCAAGGTGTTCGGTGGCATGCTCAAGGCCCAAGCGCCACAACTGCATTGAAGGGGTGGGAAGGGTGACGATGAAACTTGCGCTCGTGGTCTTCGATGGCGTCCAGTCGCTGGACGTCGCCGGCCCGCTCGATGTGTTCTCGGAAGCGAACGCCGTGCTGCCGCCCGACCAGCAATACGAGCTGACGCTGGTGGGCCTGCGCCCCGGGCCGGTCCGCTGCGCCAACGGCATGGAGCTCAATGTGTCCGTCGACTATCGCAGTTATGCCGGGCAGGCCGACCTGCTGCTGGTGGCCGGCGGGCCGCGCCTGCCCGAGCAGCCCGCGCCCGAGCGGGACTTCCTGGACTGGCTCGCGCGCCAGGCCGCCGGCGCGAAGCGCTTCGGCTCGGTCTGCAACGGCGCCTTCCTGCTGGCCCACGCAGGCCTGCTCGACGGCCATGAGGCCACGACACACTGGAACGACGCCCCGCGCCTGTGCGAGCAGTTCCCGCGCGCCCGCGTGCGACCCGACAAGATCTATGTGCGCGATGGCCGGCTGTTCACCTCCGCCGGCGTGACCGCGGGCATCGACCTGTGCCTGGCCCTTCTAGCCGAGGACTGGGGCCACGAGATGGCGCTGCACGTCGCCAAGCGGCTGATCGTCTACATCCGCCGCGACGGCGGGCAGTCGCAGTACAGCCCGTATCTCGCCGTCGGCCCGAAGGAAGACACGATGGTCGCCAAGGTGATGCGCTACGTGACCGAGCACATCAGCGAGACGCTTTCGATCGAGCAGATCGCCGATGCGGTGGGCGTCAGCCGCCGGACCTTCTCGCGCGTGTTCGCCAAGGAGGCGACCGTCACGCCGTCGGTGTTCGTCGAGCAGGTGCGGGTCGACTTCGCCCGCAAGCTGCTGGAGCAGACCGACCTGCCGCTGAAGACCGTCGCCTTCCGCAGCGGCTTCCACAGCGCCGCCCACATGCGCATGATCTTTCTGCGCCGGCTGGAGAGCACACCGCGCCAGTACCGCGAACGCTTTCGCGCGAGCGACGAGGCGGCTGGCGATCGGCAAGCCGCGTTGGCGTCGAGCGCCCATGCTGCTCACTGAATGAGGCCGGGGCGCAACTTGAGAAATCGGGGAATTGTCGCCTCTTGACGTTCGAGGATGAGGTGGCCGCGCCATGAGCGCGGCCCCTCTGCACCGCGTGGCTAGTATTGCTCGACGGTAAAGAGGGACCTCAATGAACTTCTCGAAGCTGGTTTCGATCCTGAGTGTTGTGGCAGGTGCCTGCGTGCTGTTCACCCTGGCTTTGCTGTGGGTGTCCAGGGACCTTGAGAGAACCCATCGAACGCAGCGCCTGTCGGCCGAGCTGGCCGATCAGTTCAGACAAAGCTCCGACGATCTGACACGCTCCGTGCGCATGTTCGTGGTGACCGGCAACCCGCTCTACCGGGACGAGTACAGCACCATCGCCGACATGCTCGACGGCAAGGCACCGTCGCCGGCCGAACCGCAGCGCATCTACTGGCCTTTCTATGAAGTGACGGGCGTGAAGCCACAGCCGGATGGTGCCGCCGTTTCCTTGATCGAGCTGATGAAGCAAGCGGGTTTCTCGAATGAGGAGCTGGCCAAGCTGGAAGAAGCCAAGGGCCTCTCCGACAGGCTCATTGCCCTCGAAACAGAAGCGATGAAGCTGGCCGCCGACGGCACGCCCGAAGGGAAGGCCCAGGCCATCCAATCGGTCCACAGCAAGGAGTACATCGAGCAGATCGCCAAGATACTGAAGCCGGTCGACGAGTTCTTCGTGTTGCTGGAGGCGCGCACCTCTCAGGCCATCGTCAACACCCAGCGGGTGCAGAACGTGTTGTCGGTGTTGATCGTTCTGGCCATTTCCAGCCTGTTCGGATTGATGGTGTTTGCGAGCCGCTTGTTGCGCAGGCAGGTCGGCGGCCCCATGAGCGCCGCGACGGACGCCATCCAGTTGTTCTCGTCCGGCGATTTCAGCCAAGCGGTCGCGTTCGACAGCAATGGCAGCATGCTGGGTGGTCTGGAGACGATGCGGACCAGCCTGCAGGATGTGGTGCGCAAGGTGCGCGAGAGCTCCCATGGGCTGTCCCTCGCCAGCGCTGAAATCGCCCAGGGCAACCATGACCTCTCGGCCCGCACGGAGAGCCAGGCCAGCGCCTTGGAAGAGACCGCGGCCTCCATGGAAGAACTCACGGCCACCGTCAACCAGAATGCCGAAAGCGCGCGGCAGGCCAATCAGTTGGCCATCGACGCGTCCTCCGTCGCGGAACAGGGAGGCGCCGTGGTCGCGCAGGTGGTGGAGACCATGAAGGGGATCAACACCTCGTCGCAGAAGATTGCCGAGATCGTCGGCGTCATCGACGGCATTGCCTTCCAGACCAACATCCTGGCCTTGAATGCCGCCGTCGAGGCGGCACGCGCAGGAGAGCAAGGACGTGGTTTCGCCGTGGTGGCGTCCGAGGTGCGCTCACTTGCCGGGCGTTCCGCCGCAGCTGCCAAGGAGATCAAGGCCTTGATCAGCGCCAGTGTCGAGCGCGTGACGCAGGGGAACGCCATGGCCGACAAGGCAGGAAGCACGATGGCAGACGTGGTGACCGGCATTAAACGTGTCACGGAAATCATGGGCGAGATCAGTGCCGCGAGCAACGAGCAGGCTTCCGGCGTGGCGCAGATTGGCGAGGCCGTCACCCAGATGGACCAGGCCACGCAGCAGAACGCGGCACTGGTGGAGGAAATGGCGGCCGCCGCCAGCAGCCTCAGTGACCAGGCCAACGGGCTGGTGCAATCGGTCGCGGTTTTCAGGCTCGCCTGAGATCCCGCTGAGGCGATCGGTTCAGCCGATCGACTGGGCGATGCGCCGGCGCGTGGTCTGCAGGATGCGGTCGGACAGCTCGGGGTCGTCGACCATCCGCGCGATCGTCAGGGCGCCCACCATGTTCGTCAGCAGGCTCAGCGCCGTGTCCATGCCCTCGGCATCGTCCGGCGAACGCATGAACGGGGCGGCGGCCTCGACGATCTTGCGGAAGCTGGTGGTCGCCGCGTGGCGCGTGTTGTCGTCGGCGCGTACCAGTTCGCTGCCCATCGCGGCGAGCGGGCAGCCGTCCTCGACCTTGTCGCGGTAGGCCTCGGTCATGTAGTCCTGGAAGACGGCGAGCATCGCCTCGGCCCCCTTCTCGGCGGCCTCGCGGGAGTCCCGCACCATGTTCTTGTCGGTGGCCGACAGTGCCTCGGCCACCAGTTGATCCTTGGACCCGAAGTGCCGGTAGAAGCCGCCGTGCGTCAGGCCCGCGGCGGCCATGATTTCCGCCACGCCGGTCGCCGCGATGCCCTTGCGGCGGAAGGTCTTGGCGGCGGTCTCGACGATGCGTTTGCGGGTCTCCGCGGTTTCTGCCTTCGACTTCTTCATCTCGGTCTCCGTCTGTTCCGCGCCATTTTAGATGACGTGTCGTATCAATAACCACTTTTAGAGAATAGTCATCATCTATGTCTTGACGGTTTAGATGACGACTCTTAGCATTCGCCCACTTTTTAGTGAATCACCATCATCTAAGTGAGGCAAGCATGGACAAACGTCTCTTCGTACTGGCACTGGGCATGTTCGCCCTCGGCACCGACAGCTTCGTGGTGGCCGGCGTGCTGCCCAAGATCTCCGAGAGCTTCCAGATCACGCCGGGCCTGGCCGGGCAATTGACGACGGCATACGCGATCGCCTATGCGCTGCTGTCGCCGACGATCGCGGCGCTGGCCGCCTCGGTGCCGCGCAAGAAGCTGATGCTGTCGGGCCTGGCCGTCTTCGTGCTCGCCAACCTGGCCACGGCCGCGGCGCCCACCTTCTTCCTCGCCCTGCTCACTCGCGTCTTCGCCGGACTGGGCGCGGCCATGTACGCCCCCACGGCCACCGGCACCGGCGCGCTGATCGTGGCGCCCGAGCACCGGGGCAAGGCGCTGACGATCATCGTCGCCGGCCTCACCGCCGCCACGGCGCTGGGCTCGCCGATGGGCACGGTGATCGGCGGCCTGGGCGACTGGCGCTGGACCATGGTGTTCGTCTCCGTCATCGGCCTGCTGGCGGCCATCGGCATCGCCGTGCTGCTCAAGCAGGTGCCGCTGCCGGCGAAGGTGAGTTTCCGCGCCCGCATCGCGCCGCTGTCGGATGCCCGCGTGGGCCTGACCCTGGCCACCACCCTGCTCGCCATGGCCGGCAACTTCGTGATCTACACCTACTTCTCGGTGGTGTTCGATCGCGTGCTGACCAGCACCGCGCTGTTCGGCGCCCTGCTGGTGCTGTGGGGCTCCGGCGGCACGGTGACGAACATCGTGCTGTCGCGCCTGCTGGACAAGTTCGGCCCGCGCGAAGTGCTGCTGGTGATGCTGTCGGTGCTCGTCGTGGACATGGCGCTGGTGCCCTGGGCCAGCGCGCACCTGTGGTCCTCGGTGCTGGCGATCGCCGTGTGGGGCATCGCGGGCTGGGGAATCATGGGCCCGCAGCAGTACCGCCTCGTCAACATCGCGCCGCAGATCGCGCCGGTGGTGCTGGGCCTGAACACGGCCGCTACCTACCTGGGCGTCACCGCCGCCGGTGTGCTGGGCGCCGCGGGCCTGCAGGTGCTCGGCGGGCACAAGCTCGGCTTCTTCAGCGTGCTGCTGTTCGCCCTGGCCATCGTCGCTTCCGAACTGGCCACGCGCCGCATCGCCGGCCGCGAGGCCGCCGCCGCAGCGGCCGCCTGAATCGATTCCTTCCCCCACCCTCACGAGGCAATCATGCAAAAGACCATCCTGATCACCGGCACGTCCAACGGCTTCGGCAAGGACGCCGCTCTCACCCTGGCCGCCGCCGGGCACCGCGTGTTCGCGACGATGCGCGATTCGCTGGGCCGCAACCGCGAGGCCGCCGCGGCGCTCCAGGCCAAGGGCATCGAAGTCGTGGAGCTGGACGTCAAGCAGAACGCTAGCGTCGACGCGGCATTCGCCGCCGTGTTCGAAAAGACCGGCGGCCGGCTCGACGTGCTGATCAACAACGCGGGCCTGATGATCCAGGGCATCTCGGAAACGATCACCGCCGAGCAGACCCGCGACATGTTCGACGTCAACGTGTTCGGCATCCAGCGCACGACCCGCGCGGCCCTGCCCGCGATGCGTCGCGCGAAGACCGGACTGATCGTCAACATCGGCTCGATCCTCGGCCGCGTGACCATCCCCTTCGTGGGCCTCTACGGCGCCACCAAGCACGCGGTGGAGGCGATGACGGAGTCCTACCGCTACGAGCTGTCGCAACTGGGCGTGGACGTGGTGCTGGTCCAGCCCAGCGCCTACCCGACGAATCTCTACTCCACGCACCAGGATCCCGCCGACGCCGCCCGCGAGCCGGAGTACGGCGAAGTAGCCGCCGTGCCGAAGGGCTTCGTCGCCTTCCTGCAGAGCGTGTTCAGCGGCGCCGATGCACCGGACCCGCACGACGTGGCGCAGGCGCTGGTGACGCTGGTCGAGACGCCCGCCGGCCAGCGGCCCGAGCGCGTCGTCGTCGGCAACCCCTTCGGCGCCACCGACGTCAATGCCGTGGTGAAGCCGATCCAGGGTCAGCTCATCGAGGGCATCGGCATGAGCGGGCTGGCGGCGCTGAAGGTCTGAAGGGTCAGCGGCTCAAGACGTCCCGCAACACGCGAGCCAAGCGCTCGCTCGCCGCGTCGACGCGCGGCCCGCGCAACAGATGCAGCGGCGCGCTGGGAAGCGCGGGCAGCCCTTCGTCGCGCAGGGCGCGCAGGTCCGCGGGAACGGTGTCGGCCATCCAGACGGTCACGGCATGGTCGGCGCGCACCAGCGCGGTGGTGGCCTCGATGTCGCCCGTTTCGTAGACGAATCGGGCCTCGCGCCCCTGGGCCAGCAGGGAAGCCTGCATGTAGACGCGGAATGCGCAGTCCTCGGCCACCATGGACACCGGCAAGGGATTGCGCCGATGCGCATTGCCATCGGCCGCGCCGACCCACACCAGCGCTTCTTCGCCGAGGCATTCGGTCTGCGGCGGCACCGTGCCCTGGACGACGGCCATGTCCAGCTCTCCGCGCTCCAGCGCGGCCACGAGGCGGATGGACAGGGTGCACTGCAGGCTCAGCTCCGTGCCCTGCTCCACAGGTTGCCAGCGCGCCAGGATGTCCGGCAGCCAGCGGCGCGCCAGATCGGGCGGCAGGCCCAGGCGCAAGGGCTGCGGCGTGTGGCCCCGCAGGGCCCGCCAGGCCTCGTCGTGCGCGGCCAGCAGCTTGTTGAACTCGGTGAGCGCTCGCGCGCCGTCTGCCGTCAGCCGCGCGCCGCGATGGTCCCGCTCCAGCAGTCGCAGCCCCAGCTGTTCCTCCAGCCGTTTGAGCTGCTGGCTGACGGTGCTCTGCGTGAGCTTGAGTTCGTTGGCCGCGGCGGTCACATTGCCGAGCTGGGCGGTGCATACGAAGGTACGCAGCAACACGGGGTCAAGATCGCGAGGCATGGGTCATTGTCGTGGACGATGGCCCCATCACCGAATGTCGTTGGACGTTCCGGAGCGGCGCGCGAACACTGGCGGTTCCTCTGTTTGCTACACCGCATGCCATGCCCGAGAACTTCCCCACCCAGGTCCATCTGCTGAACGCCGCCCGCGAGTTGCGCGAGCCCTGGTCGCCGCGCGTGGTGGCGCGGGTGAACGATCAGTACGTCAAGGTCGCCAAGCTGCAGGGCGAGTTCGTCTGGCATGCGCACGAGCAGGAGGACGAGCTGTTCCTCGTGCTCGCCGGCGAACTGCGCATCGACTACCGCGATCGGCCCGCGGTGCACCTGCGGCCCGGCTCGCTGCACGTCGTGCCGCGCGGCGTCCAGCACTTTCCGGTGGCGAAGGAGGAATGCCTGATCGCGCTGATCGAGACGGTCACCACGCGCCACACGGGCGAGCTGCAGACCGAGCGCACCCGATCGCTGGCAGAGCAGCTCAGCTGACGCGGACCGCGTGCGGAAACGCCTCCGCGATGTGGTCGATGAAGGCCCGCGTCGCCGCGCTCATGCCGCGGCGCGTGGGCATCAGCGCGGTGATCGTCGCGTCGGCGGCGATCCACTCGGGCAGCACGCGCCGCAGCCGGCCCGCGGCGACCTCGTCGCGGCAGACGTAGGCGGGCAGCGCGACGATGCCGGTGCCGGCCTCGGCCGCGCGCTTCAAGGTCACCATGCAGGAGCCGGTGATGCGCGGGCGCAGACTCACCTGGACCGTGTTCGCGCTGTCCGTCTCGTGCGTCAGGCTCCACGAGGGCGAGACGCCGTCGCGCTTCATGAACAGCGTCGCGCAGCCGGCCAGGTCCTCCGGCGCCGCCGGCACGCCATGGGCCTCCAGGTAGCCAGGCGAGGCGAACAGATGCCAGGGCGCTTTCGCGAGCGCGCGCTGCACCATCGTCGAATCGGGCAAGGCGCCGGAGTAGGCGCGGATCGCGAAGTCCAGCCGGTCCGCGACGATGTCAACATTGCTGTCGCCGGCATGCTGGACCAGTTCGACCTTCGGATACTTGGCCAGGAACGAGGAGATCATTTCCGGCATCGCGAACTGCGCCGTCGCGATCGCCACCGTGAAGCGCACGGTACCCGTGGGCTCGGTGGAGCGGCTGCGCATCGCCAGCTCCGCCTCGTTCGCGCGGGCCAGCGTGGCCACCGCATGGCCGTAGAACTCGGTGCCGTTCTCGGTCAGCGTGATGTGGCGCGAGGTGCGTGCGAACAGCGTCAGGCCGAGTTCCTTCTCGAGCTGCTGGATGCGGTAGCTGATGGTCGAAACGGGCTTGTCCAGCGCACGCGCGGCTGCCGACAGGCCGCCCCGCTCGGCCACTTCCACGAAGAATCGAAAGTCGTTGAGATCCAGCACCGGGGCCCTCGCACCGACCGGGTCGGTTGTGCAAAGGTTCGATGCTATCCCCGCATTCATGACGGCCAGTGCCGGTCGAGGAATGCCGCGCTGCGGTCGAGCGCCTGGCGCGCGCTGGCCAGCTCGGCGGTGTTGAGCTGGAACACGTGGTGCATGCCCTGCCACACCTCCAGCGACACCTCCGCCCCGGCCCGCGCGGCGGCCTCGGCCATGCGGCGCGAATCGTCGAGCAGGACTTCGTCCGTGCCGACCTGGATCAGCGTCGGCGGCAGCAGGCGCAGGTCGGGATCGAACAGCGGCGAGGCACGCGGATCGGTGGCCGGGGCCGCGCCCAGGTAGGCCGCGGCGGAGGCCCGCAGATAGCCGACGTCCAGCAGCGGATCGGCGACGGCGAACTCGCGCGCGCTGTCGCCGCTGAGGCTCAGGTCGGTCCAGGGCGAGAAGGTCGCCAGCGCGGCCACGGGGATGCCGCGGCGCCGTGCCTCCAGCACCGTTGCGAACGACAGGCCGCCGCCGGCCGAGTCGCCGACGACCGCGACCGCACCGAAGTCGGCGGCGAGGTGTTCCAGCGTCTCGGCGGCGAGATCGCGTGCCGTCGGCACCGTCGCCTCCGGGGCGAGCGGGTATTCCAAGGCGAAGGCCGGCACCCGCGTGCGGGCGGCGAGTTGGCTCACCATGCCGGCATAGGCGCCGGCATGCCCGAGCCCGTAGCCGCCGCCGTGGATGAAGAGGATGGCGCGGCCCGGCTGCGCCTCCGCGGGTCGGCACCACAGGCCGGGACTGGCCGGATCCTCGGCGCGGGTCACGCCCTCGGCGATCGGCGTCGCGGCGATGAACTGGTCATAGATCTCGCGCGGCGTGCCCACGGCGGTCGACCAGAACCTGCCGAACTGCAGCCGCAGCGCGCGTGCCGCGGCGATGTCGCTCTCGATGATGGGGACGACGGTGGCGCTCATTTGGCCAGCGCTCCGGCCACCTGGCCCATAAGCACGGCGAAGGGCATGTCCAGCGCGGCGTAGACGTCCAGCGCCTTCGGGTCGGCGTTGTCGCCCATGATCTCGACCATCAGGGTCGCGTAGTCGGAAACCTCGATGCCCAGCGCCGTCAGTCGGGCCAGGCCGGCTTCGCGCTTGGCGAGCGAGAAAGTACCGCAAGCATCGAGCGCGACGATGGGCTGGAAGCCCTCCTCGGACGACGAGATCGCGGGCAGCGAGGCACATACCTCGAAAGACAGGCCCGCGATGATCAGGTGGTCGCGGCCGGTGGCCTTCACGGCGGCGACGAAGGGCGCGTGGTCCCAGGCGTTGACGGAGGAGCGGTCCATGATCTCGCCGCCGCCGAGCGCTTGCTGCAGCTCGGGCGCCGTCGGCCCCCACATGCTGTCGCGGGCGGTGGTCACGGCGACGACCGGCAGTCCCAGCACCTTGGCGGCGCGGGCCAGGCCGACGACGTTGTGCTTGAGTTCGCTGACCGTGATGTCGCGTACGCCGGTCATCAGGCCGACCTGGTGGTCGATCAGCAGGACCGCGGTGTTGTCGCGGGTCATGCGGGTGCGCTTCGTTTGCATGGCGAGTTCCTTCGAATGGTTGGGGTGAATCCATTCGACCGGAGGCCCGCCCGGCGATCAACGCGGGTGGCTTGGAGGGAGCTTCCAACCGACCGGAAGGTCAGGTCGCGAAGTCAGGCCTGAGAGCGAGCGCGCCAGGCGCTGGGGCTGCTGCCCATCACGCGCTTGAACGCGTGACTGAAGGCCGAGTCGGAGTCGTAGCCGAGCGAGACGGCCACCGTGGCGACGGAGCTGCCGCCCTCGCGCAGCGCGCGTGCCGCCTGCAGCATGCGCAGGCGCATCAGGTAGTCGAGCGGTGGCAGGCCCACCAGCGACTTGAAGCGCGCGGCGAAGCCCGAGCGCGACATCGCGGCGAGCCCGGCCAGCTCCGCGAGGGTCCAGCGCGCGGCCGGATCGCCATGCAGCCGCGCGACGACCGGGCCGATCTGCCGGTCGGCCAGGGCCGCGATCCAGCCGGTGCCCTGCCCGTCTTGCGACGCGAGATGCGTGCGCAGGATCTGCAGCAGCAAGACCTGCGCGAGGTGGCTGCGCATCAGGGTCGTGCCGGCCTTGGCGCCGTTCGACTCCCCGGCCAGTTGCACCAGCGCCCAGCGGATGACGGCGGCGGCCTCTGACGTCGCCGCCACGTGCACGACGGGCGGCAGCATGTCCAGCAGCAGCGCGGCATGCGAAGCCTCGAAATCGAAGCGGCCGCCGCGCACGGTCACGCCGTCACCGGAGCCCTGGCGGGCACGGCCATCGCGCGCGACGGCGTACAGCTCGCGCGCATCGCGCTCGGGCAGCGCGAGGTCGCTGGCCAGCACGTAGGGCGCACCGCGCGTCATCAGGAAACAGTCGCCGGTGCGCAGTTGCCGCTCGGGCTCGCCCTCGCGCCGCATCCAGCAGCCGCCGGACTCCACGGCCAGGAACTTGATCGTCGTCGGCGAGGCCGGAAAGCGTAGGCACCAGGCACCGCCCGCTTCCAGCGACGCCGACAGCGCCGTGCGCGGCCGCAGCAGCGCCACGACCTGGGACAAGGGATCGTCGTCCGCATCGGCTGGACGATCGAGCAAGGATGCTGGATCAGGCGGCATGGTCGCGGGCGGCGTGGAAGGACATCATGAACGCCAGTCTCTCACTCCTCACTGCCACCCGAATGAATCCCCACCAGCATCCCCTTCCCTCCGGCTTCACCGCCACCTCCACCGCGCAGGAGGTCATGCGCAGCATCGACCTCACGGGCAAGCGCGCCATCGTCACGGGCGGCTACACCGGCCTAGGTCTCGAGACCGTGCAGGCGCTCGTCGCTGCCGGTGCGCGTGTCGTCGTGCCGGCGCGCAGCCCGGAGAAGGCAAGCGCTGCGCTCGCCGGCCTGCCGGGCATCGAGCACGCCGAACTCGACCTGCACGCCCCCGCCTCCATCGCGCGCTTCGCTGACGACTTCGTCGCACGCGGCGAGGCGCTGGACCTGCTGATCCTCAACGCCGGCATCATGGCCACGCCGCTGCGCCGCGATGGGCGCGGCCACGAGAGCCAGTTCTCCGCCAACCACCTGGGCCATTTCGAGCTGGCCGTGCGCCTGTGGCCCACGCTCGTGCGCGCCGGCTCGGCCCGCGTCGTGGCACTGAGTTCGCTGGGCCACCGCTTCTCGGCCTTCGACTTCGACGATCCCGACTTCGAACATCGCCCCTACGACAAGTGGAAGGCCTACGGCCAGTCGAAGACCGCCAACGCGCTGTTCGCCGTGGGCCTGGACCGCCGCGGCGCGCCGCACGGCGTGCGCGCCTTCGCCGTCCATCCCGGCTCGATCCGCACCGAGCTGGTCCGCGACCTGACGCCGGAGGACTTCGCGGCCTTCGGGCTGCCGGCCGATGGCAAGTACGGCGTGGCGCCACAGGGCCAGTCCGTCGAGGAAGGCGGCCGCTACAAGAACCTCTCGCAAGGCGCCGCGACCTCGCTGTGGTGCGCGACGAGCCCGCAGCTCGCGGGGCTTGGCGGTCTCTACTGCGAGAACGGCGACGTCGCTCGCCCCATCCCCGAGGGCGAGGTCTTCGACGGTGGCGTGCGCTCGTGGGCGATCGATCCGGCCCAGGCCGAACGCCTGTGGTCGCTCAGCGAGCGACTGACCGGCGCGAGCTTGCCCGCCTGATCACGAGGCCTGTCGCCCATCGCGCCAGCGAACCAGCGTCTCGAACAGGTCCTTCACCTCGAAGGGCTTGGCGATGTGGTCGTCCATGCCGGCCTGCAGGACCTCCTCGCGGTCGCCCTGCATCGCATTGGCCGTCATCGCGATGACAGGCAGTCCGTCGAAGCGGCGATCGGCGCGGATCACCCGGGTGGCCTGGTAGCCGTCCATCACGGGCATCTGGCAGTCCATCAGCACCAGGTCGACGCGCACCTGCTCCAGCGCCGCCAGCGCCTTCTGGCCATCGAGCGCCAGGGTGACCTCGATGCCCACGCGCTGCAGCACGTCGGTCGCCAGCTCGGCGTTGATGTCGTTGTCCTCGACCAGCAGCACGCGCAGGCCCTGCAGGCGGCTGCGCGCCTCGGCCAGCAGCGCTTCGGGGTCGTCGACCGGCGCCGCGCGCGCCGCCATCTGCCCCGAGGCCTGCGCCAGCGCGCCCTGCAGCGCGGCGGGCAGCACCGGCTTCAGCAGCACGGTCATCGGCGGCAACTGCTCTTCGGCCAGGCGCTCCAGCAGATCCTCGCGGCCGAAGGCCGTCGTCATCAGGATGGCCGTGGGCCGGCCGTCGTGCAGGTGCATCAGCGAGCGCACGCCGTCGATGCCGTCGCGGACGGGCATGCGCCAGTCGACCAGCACGATGTCGAAGGGCCGTCCGTTGGCGATCGCCTGCGAGGACTCGCGCAGCGCGCTGTCCACGTCGCCCGCCTTCACGACCTCGCCGACCCCCAGCTCCTGCGCCATGCCGGCCGCGATCTCGCGCGCCGCGGCGTTGTCGTCGACGATCAGCAGGCGCAGGCCCGCCGGCGTCCAGGCAGTATTCGGGAGCGCCAGCGGAGCGTCCGCGGCCGGCAGGGCAAAGCGCAGGCTGAAGGAGAAGGTCGCGCCCTGGCCGGGCGCGCTGTCGAGCTGCAGCTTGCCGCCCATCAGCTCGATCAGATGGCGGCTGATCGCGAGGCCCAGGCCGGTGCCGCCGTAGCGGCGCGAGGTCGATCCGTCGGCCTGCACGAAGGGACGGAACAGGCGCTCGTGCTGCGCCGGGTCGATGCCCACGCCGGTATCGCGTACCGCGAAGCGCAGCAGCACCGAGGCCGCGTCCTGCTCGCACAGCTCGATGGTCACGACGACCTCGCCGCGCTCGGTGAACTTCACCGCGTTGGACAGCAGGTTCGTGAGCACCTGCGACAGCCGCAGCGGGTCGCCGATCAGTGCGTCCGGCAAGCCCGGCGCGGGAGAGAACAGCAGCTCCAGCCCTTTGTCCTGCGCGCGCAGGCCCACCAGGTCGGCCAGGGTGTCGAGCACGCTGGTCAAGGTGAACGGCGTGTGCTCGATGCCCAGCTTGCCGGCCTCGATCTTCGAGAAGTCGAGCACGTCGTTCAGCACGCCCAGCAGCGAGCGCGCGGCGCGTTCCGCCTTGGCGACGTAGTTGTGCTGGCGCTGCGAGAGCCCGCTGCTAAGCGCGAGATGGGCCATGCCGAGGATGGCGTTCATCGGCGTGCGGATCTCGTGGCTCATGTTGGCGAGGAACTCGCTCTTGGCCGCGTTGGCGGCGTCGGCTGCGGCACGCGCGCGGCGTGCCTCGTCCACCGCGGCCTCGATGCGCAAGGTGCGGCCGCTCGCGATCAGCAGCGATGCCGCCAGCAGCGAAACGGCCACCAGCCCCGCCACGGCGAAAAGGTCGCTCTGCCCGACCGATGCCGCGGCGCTGCCGTGGGACATCACGGGCTCGACGCGCAACTGCCAGGCGCGCCCGGCGAAGTCGATCGGCTCGGTGCGTCCGCCCGGCGTGCTCTCGCCGAGTTCGCAGCCCTCGGGGCCGGCCAGCCGCCGCGCGGCGCCGGGCGGCGTCGTGTCGACGATGCAGACCCGCACCGTAGCCGGCAGGCGCTTCAGCGTCCGCTCCAGCATGCGGTCCAGGCGCACCGTGGCCAGTACCACGCCGAAGGCATCGCGCCGGCGCTCGTCGTCGGTGACGGGATCGCCCGCGTACACGGCCTGGTAGGCGACGACACCGAACTGCTGCTGCGCATCGGTGGCCTGGGTCAGCTTGAAGGCCGGCGTGGCGGCGGGCTCGCCGGTGCGCACCGTCCGCTCGATGGCCACACCGGCAGCACGGATCGACGCCGAGTTGAGGCCCAGCCGCGAGCCGCTGCGCTCCGCCGGTTCCATGTAGGTGATCGCATAGACCTCGCCCTTGGGCGGCAGCCGCTGGGTGTTGGACTCGTCCCGGTCGAACACGCGGAACTCCGGCAGACCGGTAGTCCGCACCTGCGCCTCGAAGGCGGGAATGTCCTGCAGCTGCACGCGGCGGTTGAAGCCCAACGACTGGATCTGGCCCGGCCCTTCCAGCCAAGGCGTCATCGCGCGCCGCACGGCATCGCGCGGCGGTGCGGGGCTGGCGGTGAAGACGCTGCGCATCGCCCCCAGCGCGCGCAGCGGTTCGTGCAGCTCCAGGTTCAGGATCGAGCTGGCGGTGGCCACGTCGCTGTTGAAGGCGATGCGCAAGCGCTCGTCGTCGACGCGCTGCACGCCGGCAATCATCCAGCTCAGCAGCCCCGCGGCCACGACGAGCGGCAGGGCCGTATTGATGCGGCGGGACCGCCAGGCGCTGCGCGGCCGGCCGATCAGCGCCAGCACGACCGGCGCCACGCAGCACAGGCTGGCACCGAGCGTCACCCAGCAGGCCAGCAGGTCGAACCACTCGATCGGGTCGCCGGGCAGTTGGGCCTCACCGATCAGCGTGATGATCGCGGCGGGCAGCGAGGCCGCAGCAGCAGCGAGCGCGAGCTGCAGCACTTCCAGCGGTTCAGCCAAGGTCAGCGACGGGCCGGCGCGCCAGCGCAGCAGCACCACGCCCAGCCACCACTGCAACACACAGGCGCCGACGACGATGCCGGCAACGACCGCTTCCGCAGCCGTGGCGCCCGCTGCCGCACCGGCCCATGCCGCCAGCGCCACCAGCACCCCGGCCAACCGGCCATGCACCAGCACGGCCGCGAAGCCGAGGCCGCCGATGGTGATCGCCAGCATGCTCGCCGTCGGAAACGCGACCCAGCGGTTGAACGCGCCGCAGGCCAGCGCGGCCAAGGTCAGCAGGACCAGTTCACGCCGGCGATGGATCGGGGCGTCCTCCACCTCAGCTGACCCGATTGCGCCCGCCTTGCTTGGAGCGGTAGAGCGCCTGGTCGGCGAGGTCGATCAATGCGGCGGGCCCATCCATGCCGGGCGCCCACAGGGCCACGCCGAAGCTCATCGTCACCTTCGGCCGGGCCGGCTGGCGCAGGGCGATGCCGACGTGGGTGTCGACCTCGTGCCGCAGCCGCTCGGCCACCTCGAAGGCCTGCTCCAGCGAGGTGCGCGGCAGCAGGATGCAGAACTCCTCGCCGCCGTAGCGGCCCAGCAGGTCGTCGCCGCGCAGGCCGCTGTTCAGCGAGCGGACGGAGGCCTGGATGACCCGGTCGCCCAGCGCATGGCCGAACTGGTCGTTGATCGACTTGAAGTGGTCGATGTCGCACATGATGCAGCACAGCGGCGTGGCGTCCCGCGTGGCCTCGGCGACGCGCTTGTCCGCCAGGTCCATCAGGGCGCGCCGGTTCAGGCAACCGGTCAGCGGATCGCGCGTGGCCTGCAGCGTCAGCTCCTCGTTCTTCTGCTCGATCTCGCGCTGCGAGGCGCTCAGGGCCTCCAGCGCCACGCGCAGGCCCTCGGTGCGCTCGTGCAGCTCGGTCACGTCGGAGAAGGTGGCCAGGCAGCCGCGCACGCGCCCGCGGCCATCGTCGATCGGCGAGCAGTTCATCACCAGGTCGAGGTTCGCACCGTTCGGGCCCTGCACGCGCAGCGGCAACCCGAGCTGCGGCGCCTTGCTGCGCATGGCCTCGGTCCAGGGCAGTTCGGACTTCGCCGGCAGGCCGTTGACGAGCCAGTCCAAGGACGAGGCGTTGAGCCCCGTCAGCGCGCCGACGCCGGGCGGCAGCATGTTCTTGAAGGCCCTGTTGGCCAGCATGATGGAGCCCTCGGGGTCCAGCACCAGCACGCCTTCGCTGAGCGTGTCGAAGGCCGTGCGCACCCGCTCCGGCACGGCGGCGTTCGGGTCCATGTAGCGCATCATCCGCCGCAGGTACAGGTGGAAAGCGATGAAGGCGAACACGGTGACGAAGATGATGGCCTGCACCAGCGGATCGCGCAGCCAGTAGCCCAGCGACAGCGGCAGGGCCGGCGCGAACACCAGCTGCAGCTCGCCCCAGGGCCGCTCGTCCGCGATGATGGGCACGCGGATGTTGTCGAGCGTCGAGGGCTCCGCCGGTGCCAGCGTCCAGCCCTTGGGGTGGTTGCCGCGCTGGGCCAGCAGGCGCCCGTCGGCCGTGAAGAGCGCGCCGCCCTGCAGCGCGGATTCCGGCGTCATCGCGGAAGCCATCAACGTGCCGACCTGCTCGGCCCGGCCGGCATTGAGCGCCGTCGTCAGGCGGGTCGCCAGCAGCTGGGCGGTCGCCTCGCGCGCACGCTTGGCCTCGCCGAGCCGGCTGGGCAGCACGCCGGTCACCACGTCGGCCATCAGCAGCAGGGTCAGCATCAACGAGACGAGCCCGATCGCCACCCGCGAGGCGGGGCTGAGCGAGAAACGCAGGCGCGGCATCATGGCGCGCCCTCCTCGGCCAGTTGGGGCTGGCCGGGGCGCTTCGCCGCCGCGGCGTCGTCCGGCGGCGCATCGGGGCCTCGCGGGCCGGTGGACTCGGGCCCGCTCGACGAGTCGTCATCGGGATCGTCGTCGTCCTGGCTGTCGCGCGCCGCGAGTTCGTCACCCTTCTTCTTCCGCTTGTGCAGGATCGGCAGCAGGTCATAGGAGCGCCAGGCCGGCGCAGCCATCAGCAGGCTCGTGATCAGCGCGCCGCTGCGGCTGGCCCAGATCAGCAGGCCGGCTGCCGTGGCCAGGCTGGTCAAGAGCGCGGCGTTCAAGGCGATGTCCGCCTCGCCCTCCGGCAGATCCACCGACGGAGAGGCATGCAGGCCCGACGACCCGCGGCCCGGATCGTCCTCCGCAGCCAGGGCTGCGAGATAGGCCTGCAAGGGCGTCAGCCGCACGGGGCCCAGTTCGCTCAGGCGCACCGCCGCCGTGCGCGCGTTGAGTTCGAAGCTGGACAAGCGCAGGCTGCCCGGGCCGCGCCATGAACCGGCATCGCCCGGAGCACTTCCATCGGCCGTTGGCCAGCCATGAGGGGCCCAGGGCTGAAGCCCGGTCGGGCCGCTGCCGGAGCCGGTGCTATCCGACGGGAGAGAAATTTCGATAGGCACGGAGCTGGGCGTTCCTGTTTCCGGTGCGGGCTGCTGATGCACGGTGGGCAGCGGCGTCTGCGCGATCGGCGTCTGGGGCGAGCCGGGGCCGACCACGATCTCCAGCGACTGCTGCTGGACGAAAGTGCCGTCGCTGACCGCGACGGTGACCTGGTAGGTATTGCTGCCGCCGGGCTGGTAGGCCGGCGGCTTCACGAACACGAGCTGGCCGGTCTGCGGGTCGATGCGGAACAGGCCCGCATCCGCGCCACCGACGATTCCGTAGCTCAGGCCATCCAGCGATCCATCGGGATCAGTGGCGGCGATGACGGTGACGTCCTGCTGACCGGCCGTCGTGCCGACCACCGCCGTCGCGCCGCCGCCGTTGCTGTGGATCACCGGCGGGTTGTCGTTGACGTTGAGCACAGCCACGGTCAGGTCCTGGCGCACGGTCGACTTGCCGTCGCTCACCTGCACCGTCACCGCATAGGTGTTCTGGCCCCGCGAGTCCTGCGGGTGCTCGTAGTCGGGCGGGTTGATGAAGCTCAGCGCACCGGTCGCCGGATCGATCGTGAACAGCGCGGCATCCGCGCCGCCGGCGATCGAGAAGACGAGAGACGCGGCCGGCGTGTCCGGGTCGCTCACGGCGATCGTCGTGACCGGGCGATTGTTTTCGGCCACGGAGACCGAGCCGGGGCTGGTGATGTGCGGGCCGTCGTCGACGGCCATGACGTCGACCGTGATCGTGCTGGGCGTCGCTGCATAGTGGCCGGCCTGGTCGCGCACGCTGAAGGCGAAGCTCGCGTAGTGCACACCGCTACCGTCGGCCGCCGGGGTGAAGGTGAGTTGGCCGATGTCGGCTGCGCTGATGACCTGCCCGGCCACGACGGCCGTGCCGCCCAGGCTCAGCACGCCGGCCGCCGGCAAGGTGTCGATGCGCACGGCGCTCAAGGTGTCGCCGGCCGCGGCGCCGCTGAAGCCGAAGTCGGCGGCGCTGAAGGTGTGCGAGCTGCCTTCGCTGGTGACGACAGTGCCGTTCGTGCCGGTCGGCGCATCGTCGACCGCGACGACGTTGATGGTGAGCCGCTTCGGCGAGCTGTCGTAGGCGCCGGACGAATCGCGCACGCTGAACGTGAAGCTCGCGTAGCCGGTGCCGTTGGCATCAGGCGCCGGCGTGAACACCAGATTGCCGATGTCCGCAGCCGCGATGACCTGCCCGGCCGTCACGGCCACGCCCGACAGGGTCAGGCTGCCCGCGGCGGGCAAGGTGTCGATGCGCACCGCGCCGAGCATGTCGCCCACGTCGACGTCGGTGTAGCCGAAGTCCGCGGCGCTGAAGGTGTAGGCCGTGTCCTCGTTGGTGCTGACGGTCTTGTCGGTGCCGGACGGGGCGTTGTTGACCGCCGTGACGTTGATCGTCATCGTGCGCGGAGTGGGGTCGACGTCGACGCCGCCGTTGGCCGTGCCGCCATCGTCCTGCACCTGGAAGGTGAAGCTCGCGTAGACCGCGCCGTTGGCATTGGGCGCGGGCGTGAACTTCAGATTGCCGGCCGTGATGTCGGCGAGGCTAATCACCTGGCCCGCCGTCACCGCGACGCCGTTCAGGCTCAGGCTGCCGGCACCAGGCACGGTCGTGATCTTCACGGCCAGCAGCGCATTTCCGTCGGCATCGCCGAAGCCGAAGTCGTCGGCGATGAAGGTGTAGGCCGCGTTCTCGTTGGTCGTCACCGTCTTGCTCGTGCCGCTGGGTGCATCGTTGACCGAGGTGACGTTGATGGTGATCGTGCGCGGCGTCGGGTCGGTGTCCACGCCACCATTGGCCGTGCCGCCGTCGTCCTGCAACTGGAAGCCGAAGCTCGCGTAGCCGGCGCCGTTGGCATTGATCGTGGGCGTGAACTTCAGGTTGCCGGCGACGATGTCTGCTGCGCTGACCATCTGGCCCGCGGTGACGGCAACGCCGTTCAAGGTCAGGCTACCGGCGCCGGGCACCGTCGTGATCTTGACGGCCAGCAAGGCATTGCCGTCGACGTCGCTGAAGCCGAAGTCGGCCGTGGTGAAGACGTAGGCCGTGTCCTCGTTGGTCGTGATGGTCTTGCTGGTACCGCTCGGTGCGTCGTTGACGGCGGTGACGTTGACGGTCATCGTGCGCGGCGTCGGGTCGGTGGCGATGCCGCCGTTCGCTGTGCCGCCGTCATCCTGCACCTGGAACGTGAAGCTGGCGTAACCCGCACCGTTGGCGTTGGCCGCCGGTGTGAACTTCAAGTTGCCCGCAGCGATGTCCGCCACGCTGACCATCTGGCCGGAGGTCACTGCCACGCCGTTCAGGGTCAGGCTGCCGGCGCCGGGGGCCGTCGTGATCCTGACGGCCAGCAAGCCGTTGCCGTCCACATCGCTGAAGCCGAAGTCGGCGGCGGTGAAGGTGTAGGCCGTGTCTTCGAGCGTGGTGACGGTCTTGTTCGTGCCGCTCGGCGCATCGTTCACCGAAGTGACGTTGATGGTGATCGTGCGCGGTGTCGGATCGGTGTCGACACCGCCGTTGGCCGTGCCGCCGTCGTCCTGCACCTGGAAGGTGAAGCTCGCATAGCCGGCGCCGTTGGCATTGGCCGCCGGCGTGAACTGCAGCTTGCCGGCGGCGATGTCCGCCGCGCTGACCATATGGCCCGCGCTCACCGCCACGCCGTTCAGGGTCAGGCTGCCGGCACCGGGCGCGGTCGTGATTTTCACGGCCAGCAAGGCGTTGCCGTCGGCATCGCTGAAGCCGAAGTCCGCAGCGGTGAAGGTGTACGCCGTGTCCTCGTTGGTCGTGATGGTCTTGCTGGCACCGCTCGGCGCATCGTTGACCGAGGTGACGTTAACCGTCATCGTGCGCGGCGTCGGGTCGGTGTCGACACCGCCGTTGGCCGTGCCGCCATCGTCCTGCACCTGGAAGGTGAAGCTCGAATAGCCCGTGCCGTTGGCGTTCGCGGCCGGTGTGAACTGCAGCTTGCCCGCGGCGATGTCGGCCGCGGTGATGGCCTGCCCGGCCGTGACCGCCACGCCGTTGAGGCTCAAGCTGCCCACGCCCGGGATCGACATGATCTTCACGGCCAGCAGCGCGTTGCCGTCCACGTCGCTGAAGCCGAAGTCCGCCACGGTGAAGGTATAGGCCGTGTCCTCCAGCGTGGTGACGGTCTTGTTCGTGCCGCTCGGCGCATCGTTGACCGAGGTGACGTCCAGCGTCATCGTGCGCGGGGTCGGGTCGGTATCCACGCCGCCATTGGCCGTGCCGCCATCGTCCTGCACCTGGAAGGTGAAGCTCGCGTAACCCGCGCCGTTGGCATTGGCTGCCGGCGTGAACTGCAGCTTGCCCGCGGCAAGGTCGGCGGCGCTGACGAACTGCCCTGCGGTGACCGTGACGCCGTTCAAGGTGAGGCTGCCGGCACCGGGCACCGTCGTGATCTTCACGGCCAGCAGGTCGTTGCCGTCGAAGTCGCTGAAGCCGAAGTCGGCAGCGCTGAAGACGTAGGCCGTGTCCTCGTCGGTCGTGACCGTGTTGCTCGTGCCGCTCGGCGCGCTGTTGACCAGGGTGACGTTGATCGTCATCGTGCGCGGCGTCGGGTCGGTGTCCACGCCGCCGTTGGCCGTACCGCCATCGTCCTGCACCTGGAAGGTGAAGCTCGCATAGCCCGTGCCGCTGGCATTGAGCGCGGGCGTGAACACCAGGTCGCCGGCAGCGATGTTCGCGGCGCTGATCGATTGCCCCGCGGTGACCGCCACGCCGTTCAAGGTGAGGCTGCCAGCGGCGGGCAGCGTCGTGATCTTCACGGCCAGCAGCGCGTTGCCGTCCACGTCGCTGAAGCCGAAGTCCGCCACGCTGAAGACATGCGCCGTGTTCTGCTGCGTCGCCACCGTCCGGCTGGCGCCCGTCGGCGCATCGTTGACCGAGGTGACGTCGATGGTCATCGTGCGCGGCGTCGGGTCGGTGTCGACGCCGCCGTTGGCCGTACCGCCGTCATCCTGGACCTGGAACGTGAAGCTCGCGTAGCCCGTGCCGTTGGCGTTGACCGCGGGTGTGAACTGCAGCTTGCCTGCAGTGATGTCGGCGACCGTGATGGCCTGCCCTGCGGTGACGGCCACGCCGTTCAAGGTGAGGTTGCCCGCGCCGGGGATGGTCGTGATCTTCACGGCCAGCAGCGCGTTGCCGTCCACGTCGTTGAAGCCGAAGTCGGCCGCGCTGAAGACGTAGGCGGTGTCCTCCAAGGTCGTGACCGTGTTGTTCGTGCCGCTCGGTGCATCGTTGACCGCGGTGACGTTGATCGTCATCGTGCGCGGCGTCGGGTCGGTGTCGACACCGCCGTTGGCTGTACCGCCGTCGTCCTGCACCTGGAAGGTGAAGCTCGTGTAGCCTGTACCGTTGGCGTTGGCCGCCGGTGTGAATTTCAGGCTGCCCGCCGTGATATCGGCAACGCTGATCGCCTGCCCCGCCGCGACGGCCACGCCGTTCAAGGTGACGGCGCCCGCACCGGGCAGCGTCGTGATCTTCACGGCCAGGAGCGCATTGCCGTCCGTATCGCTGAAACCGAAGTCCGCAGCGCTGAAGGTGTAGGCCGTGTCTTCGAGCGTGGTGACGGTCTTGTTCGTGCCCGTCGGCGCATCGTTCACCGAGGTCACGTTGACCGTCATCGTCCGTGGTGTCGGGTCGGTATCGATGTCACCGTTGGCCGTGCCGCCGTCGTCCTGCACCTGGAACGTGAAGCTCGCATAGCCGCTGCCGTTGGCATTCGCGGCCGGCGTGAACTTCAGGTTCCCAGCAGCGATGTCGGCCGTGGTGATGGCCTGCCCCGCTGTCACGGACACGCCGTTCAAGGTCAGACTTCCAGCGCCGGGGATCGTCGTGATCTTCACAGCCAACAGCGCGTTGCCGTCCACGTCGCTGAAGCCGAAGTCAGACGCCGAGAAGGTGTACGCCGTGTCTTCCAGCGTCGTGACCGTGTTGTTCGTGCCACTCGGCGCGTCGTTCACCGAGGTGACGTTGATCGTCATCGTCCGCGGCGTGGGATCGGTGTCGATACCGCCATTGGCTGTGCCGCCATCGTCCTGCACCTGGAAGGTGAAGCTCGTGTAGCCGGTGCCATTGGCATTGGCCGCGGGTGTGAACTTCAGGTTGCCCGCCGTGATGTCGGCGACGCTGATCGACTGGCCTGCAGTGACGGCCACGCCGTTCAAGGTGAGACTGCCTGCACCCGGCAGCGTGGAGACCTTCACAGCCAGCAGCGCGTTGCCGTCTACATCGTTGAAGCCGAAGTCCGCTGCAGTGAAGGTGTAGGCCGTGTCTTCGAGCGTCGTCACCGTCTTGTTGGTGCCGCTCGGCGCGTCGTTCACCGAAGTGACGTTGATGGTCATCGTCCGCGGCGTGGGGTCGGTGTCGATACCACCGTTGGCGGTGCCACCGTCGTCCTGGACCTGGAAGGTGAAGCTCGCATAGCCGGTGCCATTGGCATTCGCGGCCGGCGTGAACTTCAAGTTGCCGGCGGTGATGTCCGCCAGAGCGATCGCCTGGCCTGCGGTGACTGCGACACCGTTCAGGGTCAGGATTCCAGCGCCCGGGATGGTCGTGATCTTCACAGCCAGTAAGGCATTACCGTCCACGTCGCTGAAGCCGAAGTCTGCTGCGGTAAAGACGTAGGCCGTGTCTTCGAGGGTCGTGACCGTCTTGTTCGCCCCGCTCGGCGCGTCGTTCACTGAGGTGACGTTGATCGTCATCGTCCGCGGCGTCGGGTCGGTATCGATACCGCCGTTGGCCGTGCCGCCATCGTCTTGCACCTGGAAGGTGAAACTTGCGTAGCCGGTGCCATTGGCATTCGCGGCGGGCGTGAACTTCAGGTTGCCCGCAGCGATGTCAGCCGCGGTGACGGTCTGCCCCGCCGTCACAGCCACGCCGTTCAGGGTCAGGCTTCCAGCGCCGGGAATCGTCGTGATCTTCACGGCCAACAGCGCGTTGCCATCGACATCGCTGAAGCCGAAGTCGGAGGTCGAGAAGGTGTAGGCCGTGTCTTCGAGGGTCGTCACCGTCTTGTTCGCGCCGCTCGGTGCGTCATTGACCGACGTGACGTTCACCGTCATCGTGCGCGGCGTCGGATCGGTGTCGACGCCACCGTTCGCCGTGCCGCCGTCGTCCTGCACCTGGAAGGTGAAGCTCGTGTAGCTGGTACCGTTGGCATTGGCCGCCGGCGTGAACTGCAGCTTGCCCGCCGTGATATCGGCCGCCGTAATGGCCTGGCCCGCCGTGACGGCCACGCCGTTCAAGGTCAGGCTGCCGGCGCCCGGGATCGTCGTGATCTTCACAGCCAGCAAGGCGTTGCCGTCCACGTCGGTGAACCCGAAGTCCGCGACGGTGAAGACGTAGGCCGTGTCCTCGTTGGTCGTGACCGTGTTGTTCGCACCGCTCGGCGCGTCGTTGACCGAAGTGACATTGACGGTCATCGTCCGCGGCGTCGGGTCGGTGTCGACGCCACCATTGGCCGTGCCGCCATCGTCCTGCACCTGGAAGGTGAAGCTCGCGTAGCCCGCGCCGTTGGCGTTGGCCGCGGGTGTGAACTTGAGGTTGCCCGCGGTGATGTCTGCGACCGCAACAGCCTGCCCCGCCGTGACGGCCACGCCGTTCAAGGTCAGGCTGCCGGCGCCGGGCACCGTCGTGATCTTCACGGCCAGCAAGGCGTTACCGTCCGCGTCGCTGAAGCCGAAGTCAGACGCAGCGAAGATATAGGCCGTGTCTTCCAGCGTCGTGACCGTCTTGTTCGCACCGCTCGGTGCGTCGTTCACCGAGGTGACGTTGACCGTTATCGTGCGCGGCGTTGGATCCGTGTCGATGCCACCGTTCGCCGTGCCACCGTCATCTTGGACCTGGAAGGTGAAGCTCGCGTAGCCGGTGCCATTGGCATTCGCAGCCGGGGTGAACTTCAAGTTGCCCGCGGTGATGTCCGCCAGAGCAATCGCCTGGCCTGCGGTGACTGCGACACCGTTCAGGGTCAGGCTTCCCGCGCCCGGGATGGTCGTGATCTTCACGGCCAGCAAGGCATTGCCGTCCACATCGCTGAAATCGAAGTCCGAGGCGCTGAACGTGTAGGCCGTGTCTTCGAGAGTCGTCACGGTCTTGTTCGCGCCGCTCGGTGCGTCGTTGACCGAGGTGACGTTGATCGTCATCGTCCGCGGCGTGGGATCGGTGTCGACGCCGCCGTTGGCTGTGCCACCATCGTCCTGCACCTGGAAGGTAAAGCTCGCGTAGCCGGAACCGTTGCCGTTGGCCGCTGGTGTGAACTTCAGTTTGCCCGCGGTGATGTCGGCCAAGGCGACCGTCTGACCTGCAGTAACCGCCACACCGTTCAGGGTCAGGCTGCCGGCACCAGGGATCGTCGTGATCTTCACGGCCAGCAAGGCGTTGCCGTCCACGTCGCTGAAACCGAAGTCCGAGGCGCTGAAGGTGTAGGTCGAGTCTTCCAGCGTCGTCACAGTCTTGTTCGCGCCGCTCGGCGCATCGTTGACCGAGGTGACGTTGACCGTCATCGTGCGTGGCGTGGGATCGGTGTCGACGCCGCCATTGGCCGTGCCGCCGTTGTCCTGGACCTGGAAGGTGAAGCTCGCGTAGCCCGCGCCGTTGGCGTTCGCGGCCGGCGTGAACTTCAGGTTGCCGGCCGCGATGTTGGCCGCGCTGACCGACTGACCTGCCGTGACCGCAACGCCGTTCAGGGTCAGGGTGCCCGCGCCCGGGATGGTCGTGATCTTCACGGCCAGCAGGCTGTTGCCGTCCACGTCGCTGAAGCCGAAGTCAGAAGCCGAGAACGTGTACGCCGTGTCTTCCAGCGTCGTCACGGTCTTGTCCGCGCCGCTCGGCGCATCGTTGACCGAGGTGATCGTCACCGTGGTGCTGGCCGTGCCGGCCAGCGCGCCGCCGGAGCCCTGGGCGCCGGTATTGCCGTCGTTGAAGCTCCAGTCCAGTTGCACGGAGGCCGGCGGGGCGTCGCTGCTGTTGCGGTAGGTGATGGCGGCAATGACGCCGTTGACCGCGGCCTGTGTGGCATTGGCATTGAAGGTGAGCAGCAGGCTGCCGCCGCTGTTGGTGGTGACGCTGCCCACCGTGACACCGTTGTAGACCAGGTTGCCGCCTTCGGTCAGCGTGCCCAGCAGGCCGCTGTTGCCGAAGATGTCCTGCGCGTTCGCGCCGCCGTTGCGCTGCAGGGTGAGCGTGGCGCCGGCGTAGTTGCCGGCGGCCGCGAGTTCGGTGTCCACCGCCGTGCCGCCGGGGGCGATCGCCACGCCGCTGGCGTTTTCGGTATAGGAGGCGCCGCTCGGCACGGTCACCACGGGCGCCGAGTTCACGGTCTGCACGTTGGCACCGAACTCCGAGGTCGAGCCGTAGCTGCTGGCGCCGGTCTTCTCGGTCGCCGTTGCCGTGACGTAGGCGCCATAGGCCAGCCCGTTGGCGGCCAGCACGGCGTTGATGACGGCATTGCCGCTGCCGTCGGTGGTGACCTCGACGAAGCCGAGGTAGACATTGCCCTCGCCGTGGCCGCTGCTGTCGTCGCTGCCGTAGGGGATGCCGAAGAACTCGATGCGGTAGGTCTTGTTGGCCTCGCTGTTCAGCGTGCCGGTGATGGTGAACTGGTTGCCCGCATAGGCCACCGAGGTGAGCACTGGGAAGTTCTGCAGGTTGTTCGGGCCGGTGTCCACATCGCCCGGGTCGTTGGGCGTCACGCCATCGAAGCCAAGGTCGATGCCCAGGCCGGCATTGCCGTAGATCAGGTTGCTGAGGATGGCGTTGCCTGCACCCGCGCCCGTGGTCAGCAGGATGCCTCCGTTGGCGCCGCTGAAGGCCACCACATTGCCCTGGATCAGGTTGTCGCTGGCGCCAGTGTCCAGGAACATGCCCGCCGCCTGGCTCACGCCCCAGTTGGCCGTGCCGGTGGCGTCCGTACCGATGCGATTGCCCTGCACACGGTTGTTCGAGGCAGCGACGATGCCGATGGCGCTGAAGTCGGTACGAGCGATCCAGTTGCCCTCGCCGGCACCCAGCCCCCCGATCTGCGTGTTACTGGCGCCGTTCGACACCAGGATGCCTTGGCCGGTGCTGCTCACAGAGGTCAGGCCGTCCGGCATCACGCCGATGTAGTTGCCCTGCACCACATTGCCGACCGAGCCCGCTCCGTCGATCAGGACGGCGTTCTGCGGCACGCCGATGATCACGTTGCGGTCGGCCGCCGTGCTGCCGCCGATCTGGTTGTTGCTGGAGTTGTCGACCCAGATCGCGTTCAGCACCGTGCTGCTGACGATCTGCCCACCCGCGCCGATCGTGCCCAGGTAATTGCCGACGATGGTGTTGTTGCTGGAGCCCGGCTCGATGTAGATGCCGGAGTAGTAGAAGCCCGTGAGCGCCAAGCCGCGGATGGTGCTGCCGCTGGAGCCTGCGCTCAGCACCAGGCCGCTCTCGACGGCGCCGCCGCCATCGAGTTGAATCGCCGGCTGGTTGCCGTTGGCGGCGAAGCTGTCGTCGGTCGTGCCGTCGATGATCACCGGGGCGGTGATGGAGAGGTTGCTCCCCGACAGCGAAATCGTATGCAGGCCGGTGCCGGGGATGCCGAAGTTGATCTTCGTCGGCAGGCCGGCGTTGTTCGTGTTGTTGATCGCCTCGATGGCCTCGCGCAGCGAGATGCGGCCGTCCGCGCCCTTGCTGGCCAGCAAGGTGGAGATGCTGGTGACGTCGCCGTCCACCGTGTCGTCCGCCGTGTCCACGATCAACGTGTTCTGCACGGTCGAGATCGCCACCACGTTGCCGGCGAACTCCGAGGTGGAGCCGAAGCTCGTGTAGCTGCTGTCGGTGGCGCGCGTGGCTGTGGCCGAGATGAAGGCACCCGCCGCCAGCGTGGCGTTCAGCGTCTGCGAGAAGCTCGCGTTGCCCGAAGCGTCGGTCAGGACGTTGATGAAGCCCAGCAAGGTCTGGCCCTCGCCGTGGCCGCTGGGATCGTTGCTGGTGTTGGCGTAGACCTCGATGCGGATGTAGGTGTTGGCCGTGCTGTTGATGCTGCCCGTGACCGTGACGTTGCCCGCGCCGTTGGTGCGCACGTCGGTGAGCACCGGGAAGTTTTGCAGGCCATCGACGTCGCCAGGATCATTGGGCGTCACGCCCGCGCCGCCCAGGTCGATGCCCAGCCCGCTGTTCGAATAGATGGTGTTGCTGAGGATCGCGTTGCCCGCGCCCGCGGTGCTGTCGACGAAGACGCCCCGGCCGGTGTTGCCGGCGATCAGGTTGCCCGCGCCGGCTGCGGTGCCGCCGATCTGGTTGTTGGCCGCGCCTCCGGCGAGCCAGATGCCGTAGAAACCGCCGCCGCCACTGGCCACGCCCGACGCGTTCGTGCCGATGTAGTTGCCGATGATGCGGTTGCCGGTGGATGCCGCATCGTCCAGCGTGATGTTGGAGCTGCCATTGCCGCTGATCACATTGCGATCTGCCGCAACCACGCCGCCGATGGTGTTGCCTGAGCTGCGCACGATGATGCCGTAGGCGTTGGAGGCGCTGCCCGAGAGGCTGCCGTCCGTGCCCAGCTGCCCGACGTAGTTGCCGGCGATCGTGTTGTTGGCCGAAGCGATGTAGATGCCGGTGTCGAAGCCCTGGATCACCAGGCCGCGGATGGTGCTGCCGGCGCTGCCGGTATCGAGGTTCAGGCCGGTCCAGCTACCACCGCTGCCATTGCCCAGCAGCACGATGGCCGGCCGGTTGCCGTTGGCCGCGAAGCTGTCGTCGGTCGTGCCGTCGAGGATCACCGGCGCGGTGATGTGCGGCAGCTCCGCGCCCAGCGTGATCGTGTGCACGCCGGTGCCGGCGATGCCGAAGTTGATCTTCGTGGGCAGGCTGCCGACCGGCGTGTTGTTGATCGCGAGGATCGCCTCGCGCAGCGAGATGAAGCCGTCCGCGCCCTTGCTGGCCAGCAAGGTGGAGAGGCTGGTGGTGTCGCCGTCCACCGTGTCGGCGTTCGTGTCCACGATCAGCGTGTTCTGCACGGTGGAGATGGCCACCACGCTCTTGGCGAATTCCGAGGTGTCGGTGAAGCTGCTGTAGGTGTTGTCGGTGGTCTTGGTGGCCGTGGCCGAGATGAAGGCACCCGCCGCCACGGTGGCACTCAGCGTGACCGAGAAGGTGCCATTGCCGCTGGCGTTGGTGCTCACGTTGACGAAGCCCAGGTAGGTCTGGCCTTCGCCGTAGCCGCTGGCGTCGTTGCTGGTGTTGGCGAACAGCTCGATGCGGAAGAAGCTGTTGGCCGTGCTATTGATGGAGCCGCTGATCGTGATGCTGCCCGCGCCGTTGGTGCTTGCCACGGTCAGCACCGGGAAGTTCTGCAGGTTGTTGGGTCCAGGGTCGGCGTCGCCCGTGTCGTTGGGAGTGACGCCGGTCGGGGCCAGGTCGATGCCCAGGCCCGCGCTGCTGTAGATGCTGTTCTGCAGCAGCGCCACTCCGGTGGCACCGGTGTCGATCATGATGCCGCCGT
Source organism: Roseateles agri (assembly GCF_034043675.1). Taxonomy (NCBI): domain Bacteria; kingdom Pseudomonadati; phylum Pseudomonadota; class Betaproteobacteria; order Burkholderiales; family Sphaerotilaceae; genus Roseateles; species Roseateles agri. Next base: position 230,365 of record NZ_JAXCLA010000006.1, read on the forward strand.
TGGTCCCGCTGAAGGCAATGATGTTGCCTTGCACCATGGAGCCGGTGGACGTACCGGAGAAGTACACGCCGGCCGACGTCGTGCCCCAGTTGGCGGTGCCGGCCAGGTCGGTGCCGATGCGATTGCCCTGGATCAGCGTGCCGGTGGCCGACGTGGCGCCTGCGGCGCTCAAGGCCGTGCGCACGATCCAGTTGCCGTCGCCGGCGTTGAGGCCGCCGATCCGTGTGTTGGTGGCCCCCGAGGCGGCGACGATGCCGTCGCCCGTGCTGGACACCGAGGTCACGCCGTCGGGCAGCACGTTGACCCAGTTGCCCTGCACCACGTTGTTGGCTGCACTCGCTCCTGTGACCCGGACGGCATCGGCGCTCATGCCCACCACGATGTTGCGGTTGGCCGCCGTGGTGCCGCCGATGGTGTTGCTGGCCCCCTCGACGCGGATACCGCTGCCCACTGCGAGGGCGTTGCTCAGTCCATTGGCCCCCACGCTGCCGAAGTAGTTGCCAGCGACGGTGTTGCCGTTGGAGCCCGACAGGATGTAGACGCCGTTGCCGGTCAGGTTGGTGATCACCAGGCCGCGGACGGTGCTGCCGCCGGAACCGGCACCCAGCACCAGGCCATCGATGGCGGCGCCGTTGCCGTTGAGCACGATGGCGGGCCGGCCGCCATTGGCCGTAACACTGCCTGTGTCGGTGGTGCCGTCGATGACCACCGGCGCAGTGATGGTGGGCAGCGCCCCGGTCAGCGTAATGGTGTGCACGCTGTTGCCGGCGATGTTGAAGTTCACCAGCGTGGGCAGGCTGCCGGCCGGCGTGTTGTTGATGGCCGTGATCGCTTCGCGCAGCGAGATGAAGCCGTCCGAGCCCTTGTTGGCGAGCAGCGCGTAGATGCTGCTGGTGTCGCCGTTGACGGTGTCGGCGTTGGTATCGACGACCAGCGTGGTCTGCGTGGTGGAGATCGCCATCAGGGTGGCGGAGAACTCGGAGGTGTCGGTGAAGCTGGCGAAGCCGGCGACGCTCGCGGTGGCGGTGGCCGTGATGTAGGAGCCGGCCGCCACCGTGGCGCTCAGCGTGCTGGAGAAGGTGGCGTTGCCCGAGGCGTCGGTGGTGACGTTGATGAAGCCCAGGAAGGTCTTGCCTTCGCCGTAGCCATTGGCGGTCTTCGTCGTGTTGGCGAACACCTCGATGCGGTAGAAGCTGCTGGCCGTGCTGTTGAGGGTGCCGCTGACCGTGACGTTGCCGCTGCCGTCGGTCGTGACCTGCGTCAGCACCGGGAAGTTCTGCAGGTTGTTCGCGCCGGTGTCGCCGTCACCCGTGTCGTTGGCCGTCACGCCGGTGGTGCCCAGGTCCAGCCCCAAGCCGCTGGTGCCGGCCACGGTGCTGTAGATGCTGTTGCCCAGGATCGCGTTGCCGGTACCGCTGGACACGGCGACGCCGTCGAAGGTCGTCGCCGCCTGGTTGGCGTTGGCGATGGTGTTGCCCTGGCCCGCGCTGGTACCGCCGATCGTGTTGTTCGACCCGGCGACGACGATGCCGTTCTGCTGCATGCCCCAGTTGGCCGTGCCGGCGACGTCGGTGCCGATGCGGTTGCCGCGTACCACGTTCGAACTGCTGCTGAGGCTGATGCCGCTGCCGGTGCCGCCGCCGATCCAGTTGTCCAGGATCTGCACGCCGCCGGGCGCGCTGACGAAGATGGCCGTGGTCTGCCCGCCCAGCAAGGTGCCGGTGGCGGAGATGCCGACTCGATTGCCCTGGATCACGTTGCCGCTGCCCTGGCCGCTCAGGAACATTGCCTGGGCGGCGCCGGTGGCGACCACATTGCCCTGGCCTGCCGCGGAGCCGCCGATCGTGTTGTTGGCCGCGCCGGACTGGATCGAAATCGCATTGGCGGCCACGGTGACGCGGGTGGTGCCGGCGGCGTCGGTGCCGATGTAGTTGCCCTGGATCAGGTTACCGGTGGCGGTGGCGCCGAACAGCAGCAGGCCGTAGTTGGCGCTGCCCGGCGAGATCACGTTGCGATCCGCTGCCGTGGTACCGCCGATCACGTTGTTGGCGCTGGCCACGTAGACCACGTAGTTGCCGGCAGAAACCGAGACGATGCTGCCGTTGGAATCCAGCGCGCCGAGGTAGTTGCCGACGATGGTGTTGCCATTGGAGCCGGTGTCGAGGTAGATGGCGGCGCCGGTGGCGTTGCTGATCACCAGCCCGCGGATCGTCGAGCCGCCGCTACCGCTGCCCAGGCGCAGGCCGTCGCGGTTGGTGCCGCCGTTGACGTTGATGACGATGGCGGGTTTGTTGCCGTTGGCGGCGAAGCTGTCGTCGGTCGTGCCGTCGATGATCACCGCCTGGGTGATCGTCGGCAGCGCGGAGCCGAGGGTGATGGTGTGCACGCCGGTGCCGCTGATGCCGAAGTTGACGATCGTCGGCAGGCTGGTGGCGGGCGTGCCGTTGATGGCAAGCAGCGCTTCGCGCAGCGAGATAAAGCCGTCCGAGCCCTTGGTGGCCAGCAAGGTGGAAAGGCTGGTGGTGTCGCCGTCCACCGTGTCGGAGGCCGTGTCCACCACCAGCGTGTTCTGCACGGTAGAGATGACCACCGCGCTCTTGGCGAACTCCGAGGTATCGGTGAAGCTGCTGTAAGTGTTGTCGGTGGCCTTGGTGGCCGTGGCGGAGATGTAGGTGCCGGCCGCCACCGCGACGCTGAACGGTGTCGAGAACGAGGCGTTGCCCGAGGCGTCCGTCGCCACATTGATGAAGCCCAGGAGGGTCTTGCCTTCGCCGTAGCCGCTGACGGTGTTGCTGGTGTTGGCGAACACCTCGATGCGGAAGAAGCTGCTGGCCGTGCTGTTGAGCGTGCCGGTAACCGTGAGGGTGCCGGAACCGTTCGTGGTGACCACGGTCAGCACGGGGAAGTTCTGCAGGTTGTTGGCGCCGGTGTCGGCGTCGCCCGTGTCGTTGGGCGTCACGCCGCTGGCGCCGAGGTCGATGCCCAGCGATCCCGCGTTGGTGTTCGTGCCGTAGATGCTGTTGCCCAGGATGGCGTTGCCGGTGCCGGTGGAGACGCTGATGCCGTCGGCGGTGGTGCCCTGCTGGTTGGAGAAGGCAATGATGTTGGCCTGGCTCGCCAGGGTGCCGCCGATCAGGTTGTTGTTGCCGTCGATTCGGATGCCGCTCTGCTTGCCGCCCCAGTTGGCCGTGCCCGCCAGGTCAGTGCCGATGCGGTTGCCCTGCACGATGATGCCGTCGGTCTGCAGCGATATGCCGGCGGTCGTGGTGCTGCCGATCCAGTTGCCGATGATCTGCGCACCGGAGCCGGTGGCGTAGACGATGATGCCGGTCGGCGTGGTGGTGCTGGTAAGGCCGGTGCCGGCGGCGTTGATGCCGACACGGTTGTTCAGCACCTGCGTGCCCCCACCGCTGGTATTGACGGCGATGCCCGCGTCGCCGGCGCCGGAGACCACGTTGTTCTGGATCAGCGTGTTGGCCGGGCTGCCGTTGAGCCAGATGCCGGACTGCAGGCCCGTGAAGCTGGCCGTGCCGCTGGCGTTCAGGCCCGCGTAGTTGCCCAGGATCTGGTTGCCGTTGCCGGCGTCGAGCAGGATGGCGTAGAAGCCGTTCGCCGTGCCGTCCAGGCCGATCACGTTACGGTCCGCCGCCGTGCTGCCGCCAATGATGTTGTTGTTGCTCTGGACCCAGACGGCATCGTCGCCAGACGACACGGCCGCCTGCAGGCCGTCGGCACCGACTGCACCCAGGTAGTTGCCGGCGATGGTGTTGCCGTCGGAGCCGGCAACGATCCGGATGGCCGAGGCGCTTTGGTTCGATGCGTAGTTCAGGATCACCAGCCCGCGGATGGTGGAGCCGCCCGAGCCGGCACCCAGCCGCAAGCCATCGCCGGCGATGCCGCCCACGTTGATCACGATGGCCGGCCGGCCGCCGTTGGCCGCGACGCTGGCGGTGGCGGTGGTGCCGTCGATGATCACCGGCTTGGTGATGGTGGGCAGCAAGGTGGTCAGCGTGATGGTCTGCACCGCGGCCGGGAAGTTGAAACTGATCAGCGTGGGCGTCGAGTTCGAGTTGGCCGCGGTGATGGCGGCGCGCAGCGAGCCGGCGCCGGAATCGGCCGTGGTGGTCACGACCTGCGTGTTCATCGCGGTCGTGGTCCGGTAGGCCGAGAACTCCGAGGTCTCGAAGTAGCTGGTGGAACTGCCATTGATGCGCGTGGCCGTGGCGCTGATCAGCGCGCCCACCGCCACGGTCGAGCCCGACAGCGTGGCCGCGATCGTGGCATTGCCCGAACCGTTCGTCGTGACGATGGCGAAGCCCAGGTAGACCCGGCCTTCCTGCGAGGTGGTGCCCGACGGCGAGGCGTAGAACTCGATGCGGTAGCTGGTGTTGGCCGTGCTGTTGAGCGTGCCCTGCACTCCCACGTAGCCACTGGCACTGGTCTGCGCCGCCGTCAGGACCGGGAAGTTCTGCAGCGCGTTGGGGCCGACATCCGGATCACCGGTGTCGTTGGCGGTGCTGCCGTCGTTGCCCAGGTCGATGCCGATGGAAGTGGTCTGCGAGATGGTGTTGCCGAGGATGCTGGCCACCGTGCCGGTGGTGGTGATGACCACGCCCTTGGTGCCGCCGGCGATCACATTGCCCTGGCCCGCGCTGGCGCCGCCCACCGTGTTGGCCGTGCCGGCGGAGATGCTCACGTCGGCGGTCGTGGTGGCACCGGCGATGGCCGTGGTGCCGGCCGCGCTGGTGCCGATCAGGTTGCCCTGGATCGTGAGCGTGCCGGTGGCGCTGCTCACCACGTTGTTGGTGTTGCCCGCGATCAGGTTGCGGTCCGCCAGGGCCGAGGTGCCGATGGCGGTGGTGCCGGTGCCGGCCACCGAGACGCCGGTCGTGTTGGCGCTGACGGCCGAGCCTGCGGCATTGGTTCCGATGAAGTTGCCGGTGACCGTGAGCCCGCCCACGCTGGTCAGGATGCCGGCGCCGTTGAAACCGCCGATGGCCAGGCCACTGACCGTGCTGCCAGCGCTGCCGGCGCCGAAAGTCAGGCCATTGGCGCCGGCCCCGGCACCCGTGCCGTTGAGCGCGATGTTGATGACGGCGTTGCTGCCGGTGCTGGCCGTGTTGGCCGCGGCGCCCGGCTGCGTATAGCCGTTGATGATGACGGGATCGGTGATCGTGGGCAGCGCCGTGGTCGGGGTGATGGTCTGTACGCCGCCCCCGGCGATGTTGAAGACGATGGTGTCCAGGCCCGAACTGGCGTTGGCATCGAGGATGGCCTGGCGCAAGGTGCCGGCGCCGGTGTTGCCGGTGCTGGTCACGGTGAAGGTGGCCAGCACGTTGTTCCAGATCGCCTGCATCTGCGGGTCGATGGCAAGCTGGGCCTCGATGTGGCCGGTCTGCACCTCCAGCGTCCAGTTGCCGCCCAGGCCGCTGAAGCCGGTGAGGTCGTCGGAGGCGGCGACGTCGGCGCCGGTGAGCTGCGCCAGGCCCTGCACCAGCGCCTGGCCCGCGCTGCCCGCGCCGGTGTCGCAGCCGTAGAGCAGCAGGTCGGCATCGGCGGTCAAGGCCTGACCCCAGCCAGCGATCTCGCCGGCGCGCAGCAGCAGCGAATCCTCGTCGAGCGTGGTATCGCCGAGCTGGGTGCTGCCGGTGCTGCCGTGGGCGATCACGTGGATGGCGCTGACGTCGGTGCGACCGGCCAGCGCCTGGGTGATGGCGTCGATGCCGTCCTGGTCGGCGCCGATGCGGATCACCTCGATCGAGCGGCCGGCGGCGGCCTGGGCGGCGATGTCGGCCACCAAGGCGTCGGAATCGGGCACGCGCGAGTCGATGAAGACGATCTCGTGGCTCGTCTGCACGGCCGGCGTCTGCACCGAGGTCTGCGTGGAAGCTGCTGCCGCCTGCAGCGTGCGGACGTGGGCGCTCGCGGCGTCGGCCACCGTCGCGGCGACGAGCGCCGCCGGATGGTCCGCGGAGAAGAGGATGCGCGGTTCGAGATCCTCGAGCGTGGCGACGCTCGGGAAGGTCGAGCCCTGCGGATCCTGCGAGCGCTTGCCCATGGCTCGCGCCCTCAGCGTGCCGCCGACGCGCCTGCGGCGGGCTTGGGCTGCAGCTCGACGCTGCAGCGCAGCCCGGCGGGCAGCAGGCCGTGGGAGTTGGGCAGGCTCAGGCGCAGGCGGAAGGTGTTGCTGGCCGGATCGAGCACCTTGTCGATCTGGACGATGCGCGCCCGGCGCGGCCCGGCCCCCGGCAGTTCGGGCTGCACGATGAGTTCCTGGCCGATGTCCAGGGTGCCGAACATCGAGACGGGCGCGACCACGTCGACTCTCAGCACCGAGACGTCGGCGATGCGCAGCATCGGCTTTTCCTCGACCCGCTCGCCGGCGTTGATGTGGCGCTCGATGACGACGCCGTCCATCGGGCTGCGCACGACGCGCTGGGCCACCTGGGCCTGCGAGGCGGCGAACTCGCGCGAAGACGTGGCGAGTTGCTCCCGCGAGAACTTGACGCGCTCGGTCGCGATGTCCATCTCCGACTGGGCCTGGTCGACAGCCTCCTGCGAAACGAAGTCCTGCGCCTTCAGGTTCACGGCGCGGTCGCGCTTGATCTTGGCGAGTTCGAGGCTGGCCAGCGCGCCGCGCAGGTCCCCTTCGGAGACGGCGCGCGAACGGGCCACGTCGGTATTCGCGCGCTCCACGTCGGCACGCAGGCGGGCCACGACCTGACCCTTGCGCACGCTGTCGCCGCGCTCGACCTCGATCCATTCGACGACGCCGATCACCGGGCTGCCGACGTCGGCCACCTTGTCGGGCTGGATGAGGCAGGCGAGCGCCCGGGGGGCGGCCGAGCTGGGGGCCGCGGTTGCAAGCACAGGTGCAAGCGTCGCTGTCATGGTGGCAAGCAGCGCCACCCGATAGCTGAAGGCAAGTCCGTTCGGGGGCCACGTCATGATCTTCCTGTGCATCCTCATTCCCCTCCCCCGCTGAACGATAGTGCCCGTTCCAGTCGGCGGTCTTTGTGAAATAACGTAGCGCGGCGGCGCCGTTGGCGCGCTTCATCGAGGCGTTGCCCGGCGCCAAGCAGTATCGCCAGCAACCAGCCGGGCAGTTGCGTTTGTCCGTCGCGTGCGAATGTGCGGCACAGGCGCAACAGCAGCGCGTTCCAGGCGCCGCCCGCGCGCAGGCGCGGTGACGCGAGCGAGATCCAGGCCTCGTCGCTGCCCGGCTCGCCCTGGCGGCCGGCGCGGCCGGCGAGTTGCCGGTCATGGCGGCGCGAGAGGTTGAACTGGCAGCTCAACACATGCAGTCCGCCGGCGGCGAGCGCGCGCGGGTCGACGTGGATGTCGGTGCCCCGGCCGGCCATGTTGGTCGACACGGTGACCTGCCCCGGCACGCCAGCGGCGGCGATCACCTCGGCCTCGGCCCGGTCGGAGCTGGCGTTGAGCACCGCGTGTTCGATGCCGCCGGCCTGCAACTGGCGCGACAGATGCAGCGAGGCGTCGACCGACTCGCAGCCGATCAGCACCGGCCGACCGGCTGCGCGCAAGGTCCGCGTGCGCTCGACGACAGCGGCCCAGCGGGCCGCGTCGTCGACGAAGACGCGCGTGCCGGCACTGCGGCGCAGGCAGGGCCGGCGCGGCGGCACGGCCATCACGCGCGCACCGTAGATGCGGGCCAGCTCGCCACGCGCTTCGCTGAGCGTGCCGCTCATGCCGCCGAAGCGCACATAGCGGCGGAAGAAGCGCTGGAAGGTGATCTGCGCCAGGGTCTCGGGCTCGGCCTCGGGTTCGCAGCCCTCCTTCAGCGAGACCAGCGCATGCAGGCCGCGCGACCACTGGCGGCCCGGCGCGGTGCGGCCGGTGACGCTGTCGACGATCACGATCTTGCCGTCCTCGCTGACGACGTAGTCGCGATCGCGCAGGAAGGCGACGCGCGCGGCCAGCGCACTGCAGATCGTCTCCTCGCGGTGGCGGCGGTTCTTCCAGACCTCCGGGAGGCGGGCGGCGAGCGTCTGCACTTGTTGCCGGCCGAGCGAGGTCAGCGCGACGCGCTGTTCGCCGTGATGGTGGGTGAAGTGCACGCCCTCCTCCAGGCGCCCCGACAGCATGAAGGCCTGCCACAGGAAGGCGCGCTGCTCGGCGCCATTGCCGGTGCGCGAGAGGATCAGCGGCATCTGCGCCTCGTCGATCAGGATGCTGTCCGCCTCGTCGACGATGGCCATGCACAGGCCGCGCAGCATCGGCGCCGCGCGCCGCGAGCCGGCCAGCGAGGCGGCGCGGCGCTGCAGCACGGGGCGCGTCGCGTCGTGCATCAGGCCGTCGCGCAGGTAGTCGAACACCAGCTCCTTGGCCGTGACGTAGACCACGTCGTGCTGGTAGGCGGCTCGGCGCTCCGCCGGGATCTGGCCGACGACGACGGCATCGACATTGGCGCCCAGCAGTTCGTACAGCGGGCGGAAGCGCGCGGCGTCACGCTCGACGAGATAGTCGTTGGCTGTCAGCACGTGGACCGGAATGCCCGCTAGCGCGGCGATGCCGGCCGCCAGTGCCGCGGCGAGAGACTTCCCCTCTCCGGTAGCCATTTCAACCAGGCGGTTGTCCATCATCGCCAGCGCGGCGAACACCTGGCAATCGAAGGCCGCCATCCCGAGCGCCTGCCGCGCCGCTTCGCATACCACGAGGCAGGCCGCGTCGACGGCGCGCGGCGTCACGCCCTCGGCGGCGAACTGCTGGCGGACGGCCTCGCGCTGGGCGAGCAGCGCGGCTGCCGCGACCGGCGCGACGCGGCCATCCAGCGCCGTGCGGATGGCGGCGACGCGGGCACGCAAGCTCGCCCCGGCCAGCGCTTGCGACACCGGTGGCGGCAGCGGCAGCCAGGCAAGCGATGGTTGACGATCGCGCAGCGCCAACTCGGCATTCACGAGCTGGGGGTAGGTGCCCCAGTGAATGCCGGGGATCGGTCGACTGGCCGTGTTGATCGAGCGGTTCATGTCGGAAGCGTCGTCAGGTTCCTGGGTTGAAGTGTTGGAGCACCAGTTGCTGCAAGGCGCGCAGGGCCTGCCCGGCAAGCGGCAAGGTGCCGTGATCGAAGCGCACTTCTGCACGGCCGCCGAGGCGATCGGCGGCGGCCGCCACATTGGCCGGCGTGTCGATCGCCAGGTCCATCAGCACGACGGGCATGCGCGTCTTCAGTCCGTCCTTGTCGTCACCTTCGATGGCAATGCGTCCGCCGCTGCGGTCGCCCAGCGCGGCGGACGGCAGGCGGTTGACGGCGTTGGGCATGTCCAGCTGCAGGCGGGCCGTGCGATCGACGTGACCGTCCTCGGCCAGCCTCACCTGGATCTGCTTCAGCTGCGAGCGCACCAGCGCCGCATCCTGCTGCGGCAGCGCAACCCGCACCACCATCGGCTCGTGGGTCAGCAGGTGGCCGATCGAATCGCCCCGGGTGTGGAAACTGCCCACCAGCTCGGCCTGGTGCGGCATCACGACGATGCCATCGGCACCGGCACGGATCTGCAGGTGCGCGATCTTCTCGTCGATGCGGGCGACCTCCGCCTGAGCGACGGCGAGCTGCTCGCGCAGCGCCGGGGCCCGCAGCGGTGCGTTGGTGACGGCGTCGAACAACTGCACGTCCAGCTCGACGGCCTTGCTGGCGGCATGCGCGCGGGCGGCATCGAGCAGCTCATCGCCCATCACCACGAGCAGGTCGCCGGCCTTCACGCGCTGGCCGTCGGCCGCGGCGAAACGGGTGATGAAGCCGTCCGACTCGGCGCGGATCTGCGCGCCATCGGGCAGCCAGACGATGCCTTCGGCGCGCGTGCCGAAGGGCACGGGCACCAGCACCAGGGCAGCCACCAGCACGGCCAGCAGCGCCGCGCCGCGCAGGAAGGGATGGCCGCTGCCATCGGAGCCGGCGTCACGCAGGCTGGACCACAGCGCCCGCAGGGGATCGAGCACGACGGACGCCAGCATGACCACGCCGACCACGATGCCCAGCAAGGTCGAGATGCGCCCGACCAGCATCGCGATGCCGATCGACAGGCCCATGCGGTACAGCCAGGAAAGCGGTGCATAGGCGACCAGCCACGGCAGTTCGCCCGGTAACGGGACGAACGGGTGCTGGGGCCGCCGGCCGAGCAGCTTCGCGCTCAGCAGCAGTTGCCACCACCGGCCGCTGCGCGTGGCGAGGTTGCGCAGGTCGAAGACATCGCAGAAGAAGAAATAGCCGTCGAAGCGCAGCAAGGGGTTGCCATTCGTCAGCAAGGTGGACGCGCCGCCGATGAGCATCACGATGAAGGCCAAGTCGCGCACCAGGCCAGGCTGGACCGCGAGCCACACGCCCATGGCCAGCGCGGCGAACAGCAGCTCGGCCATGATGCCGGCGGCGCTGACGATCGCGCGTTGGTAGCGATGGCGGAAACCATCCGCGGCCGATGCGTTGACGAAGGGCACCGGCGACAGTAGGAAGAGCGTGACGCCCGCCTGCCGCACGCTGCCGCCCCAGCGCCGGATCGCCAGGCCGTGCGCGAGTTCGTGGGCGGCCTTGATGAACGGGTACATCAGCCAGGTCATGAACACATAGCGCGGCGAGCTGAGGACCTTGTTCGCATCGCTCGCCAGCTCGCCCCAATGCAAGGCGACCGCCAGCAGCGCGACGCCAACCACAATCAGCCAGACCAGCAGCGCCCCCTGGGAGAACAGCAGCGGTGTGACACGCCGGAAGCGATCGAGCAGCCAGCTCGGGTCGCCCAGCGGCAGGCGGAACGCGAGCGGGTTCACGCCCTGGCGACGCGCGCGGCCCTGGCGGGTCTTCTGCGCGTGAAAGATGGATTCGACGTCGGGCGTCACGTCGGTCTGCAGCAGGCCGCGCTCATGCAGTTGGATCAGCAGTTGCACGACCTCGTCCTGCGTCATCGAATCCTCGGGCCGCGCCGCCAGCAGTTCGGCCCAGATCTGCTGCACAGTCAGCCGCCCGTCGCAGCGGCCAACGAACTGGTAGGCCATGCCGTTGAGCCGCTGCATGCGCTCGCTACCCGGCTCGTACAGCAGGTACCAGGGCTCACCGCGCTGGATCTGGCGCTTGAATTCGACGTGGCTGCGCAGGCTCGGGCGCAGGTCCTGCACCCGATACCAGCGGTTACTGAAAAGCGGCTGTTCCATTGCCGCCCTCCTTTCTCAGCCGACCCACGCCCACGTGGACATGCGAAGCCAGTCGACGGCACGGTGCAACCAGGCCCATGCCAGCGTACGCCGCCCGACTTCGATCTTGGCAATGCCTTCGAGGCCGGGGCGGATCCGAGCGGCGTCGCCGGTGACCTCGGTCTCGACGTCGAACACATTGGCGCCATCCACGGCATGCGCGATCGGCGCAATGCGGGTGACGCGCACCGGGAGCGCGTCCCACGGCAGCGCGGACAGCGACAGCCGGCCGGGCTGGCCGACGCGCACGTCGCCGATGTCGCGCTCGTCGATCTCGATCGTCACGCGACGGCTGTCGCCCGGGGCCAGCACAATCAACACCTTGCCGCGCTGCACCGGTGCGCCCAGGCTTTGGGTGAGATCACCTTCCATCACGACGCCGTCGAAGGGCGCCGTGATCCGCGCCCGCTGCAGCTGCGCTTCGACCAGGCCCAGGTTGGCACGCGCCTCGTCGGCCTTGGCCAGCGCAATCATCATCGCGGCGCGATCGGAGCCGGCCAGCGCCGTCGCATAGGCGTTGTCCTGCTGGGCCTGCTCGCCTTGCCATTTGCGCTGCTCGAGCAGCAGGTCCTGGTCCGCGAGTTCGACCAGCAACTGGTCCTTCTTGACGCGATCACCCGGCCGAACGGAGACCGCCTTCAGAAATCCATCGGCCGGCGTGACCAAGGCACGCTGCGATTCGCCTTCTATACGCGCCTTGCCGCCGACGCGGTAGCTCACCGGCACCAGGGTCAGCAGTCCCAGCACGATCACGCCGGAGACCAGCCCGATGCGCCACTTGTTGCCGTCCGCCGAATTCAGCCGCTGCCAGCCGCGGCGCAGGCGCCGGCTGACGCGCAACGTCCACGGCGCGTCGCGCAGGTGCATGAGATGAAGCACGGGGCCGACCAGGCTGACGACATGCTCGAGTTCCTCGACCAGTTGTTCAAGCCCGGAAATCGGCGTGGCCCATTCGAGCGTGACCGCGCCGACGCCTTCGCCCAGATGAACGATGGGCACGGTGGCGATCGCGCCGTCGCCAGGGCGGGGAACACGGCTGTGGGCGAGACGGATGGCGGAAACCGGCGTCGCGCCGACCGGCAGATAGAGGCTCAGGCCTTGTTCGATGGCCTCGTCCATCGCCGCAGTCAGCGGAGCGAAGCCCTGGCCGCCCAGATCCTGGTCGCCGCCATGCGAGACCGCACGCAGACGGACATCCCGTCCATTCACGAAGCCGACGGATACACGCGAACAACCGAGCGCAGTGGCCAATTCGCTCGCAAATGCCGTCGACGCCGCGGCGCATCCCCCATGCGACAGCACCACGGCCTGCAACTCAAGTGCTAGCTTGACGTCGAGACGAAGAGTGCGTCCCACCGCCACAGGCTCCAACGATTCCTGCGCATCCTGCAACGGAGCCCCCGCCGCTTCCGCGCGGCGGGCGACAAGCGAAAGGCCCAGTGTCTGCGAGGTTGGAGTCAAGGGGTCTTTGGCACGGCAATAGTTTGAATTACTAGTACCGCTCGCCATGAATATGGGATTTTCTTTATGTGTACCACTTCGGTTAAATCGACGCTAGGTGTCGCTCGAAAACCGCAGTCGTTCGAATTGCGCACGGGTCGCCACTGGTTTTATGAAATTCCGTGGCGAACAGCAAGGCCGAAAGCCGCAGGCCAATGCGCGAGCCGCACCAGCTAGGCCGATGAGCGTTTTTCAGTACACCATGGCCCCATAGCCGTCGAGATGAAGTCAGTAAGTCAATTGTCCGATTTATGACATTGCACTCCGCCATTGCGCGCGGCAGAAGGTCGACTGTCTCAAGCCCGTGACGGGCAAACCCGATGCGTCGCGCAAAAGCCGCGATTTAGATCCCCACTCCTACCTTTCCGGTTCCACGACTGTGGGATGGCTTCCCCATTCCAAATCGTTCAACCTCCGGTCGGGTTGGCCGCACACCCCTACGTTCCCCACTCGAATGGGGGGGTAGTCATTCTTAAAAGCGATGACCTTCCGTTGTTTGATCAAAATAATCTTATTGTTCATTTTGTTCATTTACGGGACACTACTACGCACGAGAGGCAGTCGAACGCGACCTCTTGGTCAGGCATGACAGGGAGGAACCCATGCAGACAGCTTCGGTGAAACAAGACAGCCCTTCAGAGGCCTCGCCCCGCGACCCGGGGCTCGGCGATCACGCAGCAGGTTTGTCCGTCGCGGATGCAAGCCTGATCGAGCGCGCGCTGCGATGGACAGCGGGCTTTGCCGGCTGGTCAGCGGCGGGCATTGCAGAACTGGTGGCAAGCGCCAAGCTGAAACGCCACGCGCGCGGCAAGTCCTTCGTCTGCGGCGCCGATTGCAGCCCGGAATCGCTGCTGGTGGTCTCCGGCTACTTGGTGGTTTCCTGCGTCCGTGAAGGGCTCGACGGAACGGAAAGCCTTTCACCGCTGGAAATCGTCGGGCCCGGCCGCTTGATGGGCGGGATGACCCTCTTCGACTCCGGGGCCGAAGATGTCCGCTTCCACTATCGCGCCATGGAGGACGCCGTTCTTGTGCGTCTGCCAGTGCCCCAACTGGTCAGACTGCTGGACGCTCAGCCGCGCTTGTGGAAAGACATGGCACGCATGGTGTTGAAGAACCAGCGCGCTTCGCTCTCGAATCTTCTGGATCACCTGACAGGTCAGTTGCACGAGCGGCTGGCCGCCACGATCGATCAATTGGCCACGCAGCACGGCGTACCCGCAGGCGCGGGAGTGAAGTTCAGATTCAGGCTGACGCAGAGCGACCTGGCAGCCATGCTTCAGGTCACGCGGCAGACCACCAACAAGGGCCTGGCCTGGCTTCATCAATCCGGCGTCATTTCGCCGGACTACAACTCGATCACCGTGCTGAATCGCCAAGAACTCCAGCGCATCGCTGGCAAGGGGCAGCGCGCGCAGCCGCAGCTCTAGGCTTGCCGTGCGCAGGCACGGTTGCCCTCAAGTTAAAAAACTCTCGACAAAGAAAAACGGGTTACCGCATCTCTGCGGTAACCCGTTAATTTCATTCACATAAATTGGTCGGAGCGGCGGGATTCGAACTCGCGACCCTCTGCTCCCAAAGCAGATGCGCTACCAGGCTGCGCTACGCTCCGACGAAACCGAGATTCTAGCCTGAATTTCGGCGCACTCTCAGCATCAGATGTCGCATCGCGTCGATGCGACATCCATTGAACCCTGGCACACAGCCCTCATCTGCAAGCCGATGACACTTTGCCCCGCTCCTTCGTGTGCGAAGGCTTTGTGTCAGAATCATTCCGTATCCCATGCCAGCACCGTCTGGCGCTCGTCGAAGCGCATCGACATCGATCCCCCATTCGTCATAACGCTTCGCCCCGTCCAAGGACACCCCATGAGCAGCGAACTGATCAAACACACTTCCGACGCGTCTTTCGACACTGACGTGATCAATGCCGGCAAGCCGGTGCTGGTCGACTACTGGGCCGAATGGTGCGGTCCCTGCAAGATGATTGCCCCGATCCTGGACGAAGTGTCGGCCAGCTACGGTGACCGCCTGCAGGTCGCAAAGATGAACGTGGACGAGAACCGCGCCGTGCCGGCCAAGTACGGCATTCGCGGCATTCCGACGCTGATGCTGTTCAAGGACGGCCAACTGGCCGCCACGAAAGTTGGCGCTCTGTCGAAGGCCCAGTTGACGGCCTTCCTCGACCAGCACCTATAATTCCTCTCAACGCTGTCGCGGCGCCTCCCGAATCGGAGGACGCCGCGGTAGCGCCAAATGCCAACGTGCATGCACCGCCACCGCGGATCGACGTGCACGGACTCGGCCCCCAAGCCCCCGTTTTTCTGCAGTGTGCGCCGCGCGATTTTGCGGACTGGCACGAGCGCTTGCGGCCCGCCGAAGTAGCTACTGATCGCCGACCCTGGGCAGGGCCTGCGACCTTCCCACCACGGGTGTTCACCCATGCATCTTTCCGAACTCAAAGCACTCCACGTATCCGCCCTCATCAAGATGGGCGAGGAACTGGAGATCGAGAACGTCGCCCGCCTGCGCAAGCAGGAACTGATGTTCGCGATCATGAAAAAGCGGGCCAAGGCCGGCGAACAGGTCTTCGGTGACGGTGTGCTGGAGGTCCTGCCCGACGGCTTCGGCTTCCTGCGCTCGATCGAAGCCAGCTACATGGCCTCGACGGACGACATCTACCTGTCGCCCAGCCAGATTCGCCGCTTCAATCTCCATACCGGCGACATGATCGAAGGCGAAGTGCGCGTGCCCAAGGACGGCGAGCGCTACTTTGCTCTGGTGAAGGTGGACCGCGTCAACGACGCGACGCCGGAAGAGAGCAAGCACAAGATCATGTTCGAGAACCTGACGCCCTTGTTCCCCAAGGAGCAGTTCAAGCTCGAGCGCGAGGTGCGTACCGACGAGAACATCACCGGCCGCATCATCGACCTGACCGCGCCCATCGGCAAAGGTCAGCGCGCACTGATCGTCGCGCAGCCCAAGACCGGTAAGACCGAGATGATGAAGAGCATCGCGCACGCGCTGGTCGCCAATCATCCCGACTGCCACCTGATCGTGCTGCTCGTCGACGAGCGTCCTGAAGAAGTGACCGAGATGCTGCGCACCGTGCGCGGCGAGGTCATCAGCTCGACCTTCGACGAGCCCGCCGCCCGCCACGTGCAGGTCGCCGAGATGGTGATCGAGCGCGCCAAGCGCCTCGTGGAGATGAAGAAGGACGTGATCATCCTGCTGGACTCGATCACCCGCCTGGCGCGCGCCTACAACAACGTGCTGCCCAGCTCCGGAAAGGTGCTGACCGGCGGCGTGGACGCCAACGCGCTGCAGCGCCCGAAGCGCTTCTTCGGCGCCGCGCGCAACGTGGAAGAAGGCGGCTCGCTGACGATCATCGGCACGGCTCTGGTGGACACCGGCTCCAAGATGGACGAAGTGATCTACGAGGAATTCAAGGGCACCGGCAACTGCGAGATCCACCTGGACCGTCGCATGGCCGAGAAGCGCGTCTACCCGTCGATCCTGATCAACAAGTCCGGCACGCGCCGCGAAGAGCTGCTGCTGAAGCCTGAGATCCTGCAAAAGAGCTGGATCCTGCGAAAGCTGCTGTACAACATGGACGAGATCGAGGCGATGGAGTTCATCCTCGACAAGATGAAGGCGTCGAAGAACAACCTCGACTTCTTCGACATGATGCGGCGCGGCGGCTAACAGGCACGCGCTTCGTCAGGACGCCGGGCTAGCCCGGCGTTGTCGTTTGTGGCTATAATCCGCGATTCCCTAAGCAGGAAAGTGCGCGGCATCAGGTTGCAGCGTGGCTCCCGGCACTGCTGGCACCGCCAAAGAGAGAGCTCCATGAAGGAAGGCATCCACCCCAACTACCGCGAAGTTGTCTTCGTGGACCTGTCCAACGGTTTCCAGTTCGTGAGCCGTTCGACCATCCAGACCAAGGAAACCGTCGAGTTCAATGGCAAGACGATGCCCCTGGTGAAGCTGGAAACGACCAGCGAATCTCACCCGTTCTACACCGGCACGCAAAAGTCGGTCGACAACCTGGGTGGCCGCGTCGAGAAGTTCCGCAACAAGTTTGCCCAGTTCAAGAAGTAAATCCTTTCAGGATTTGCCAAAGGAAAAGCCCCGCACCGCGGGGCTTTCCTGTTTCTGGTGCGGCATGATGCCGTCCGGCCTCCAATCAATCCAAGAAGACGCGTGAATCTCCCGACCCCCGCCATCGTCGCCGAGCGTGGCGCGCAGCGTCTGCCTCGCTGGGCCCTGCTGGCCTTCTGCGCCGCCTATGTGATGCCCGGCCTGTTCGGCCGCGACCCATGGCGCAATGCCGACCTGAGCGCCTTCGGCTTCATGGCGAGCATTGCCTCGGGTCATGCATCGTGGTGGCAGCCGGCGATCGCCGGCATCCCGGCCGAGGGTGCGCCCCTGCCCTACTGGATCGGCGCGCTCGCGATCAAGGCCATGCCCTTCTTCGACGCGGCCTTCGCTGCGCGCCTGCCCTACGCGCTGGTGCTGGTGCTGGTGTTGGTGCTGACCTGGTACAGCAGCTTCCATCTGGCCCGCACCGAGGCGGCACAGCCGGTGGCCTTCGCGTTCGGTGGCGAGGCGCATTCGATCGACTACGCGCGAGCCCTCGCGGACGGCGCACTGCTGGCGCTGATCGCCTCGCTGGGCCTCTTGCGGCTTGGGCACGAGACGACGCCCGAACTGCTGCAACTGCTGTCCGTCACGCTCTACCTCTACGGGCTCGCCGCCGCACCATTCCGCGCGGCCAAGTCGCGCTGGGCGCTGATCGCCTCGCTGCCAATGCTGGCGGCCAGCGGCGCCCCGGCCGTCTCGCTGGCGCTGACCTTGTTGGGCGCCGTGCTGTGCCGCCGCTCCAGCTACGAGCAAGTGCGCAATGTTGCCTGGTGGCTGCTCGCGTCCGGCCTGCTGTCTGCCGCCAGCGCCTGGGCCTTCAAGGCCTGGGCCTGGCGCGTCAACTTCAGCGACGGCGCCGCCCTGCCGGTCGAGATGCTGAGCCTGCTGGGCTGGTTCTGCTGGCCGGCCTGGCCGCTGGCAGTCTGGACGGTATGGCGCTGGCGCCAGCACTGGCAGCGCCGCCACATCCTCGCGCCTTCGGTCATCGTGCTGGTCCCCATCGCCACCAGCCTGCTGATGAATGCGCAGGACGCCGCCCTGCTGCTGACGCTGCCGCCAATGGCCGTGCTGGCGGCGTTCGCCCTGCCCACGCTCAGGCGCGGCATCGCCGCCGCCGTCGACTGGTATTCGGTGTTCTTCTTCAGCGGCTGCGCGATCTTCGTCTGGCTCTATTACGTCTCGATGCAGCTCGGCTGGCCGGCGCAGCCGCTCGCCAATGTGCGGCGGCTCTACGTCGGCTTCGAGCCCAGCTTCAACCCCTTCGCGCTGGTGCTGGCCCTGGCGGCTACGGCGGCCTGGCTGGCGCTCGTACGCTGGCGCACCGCGCGCAACCGGCATGCATTCTGGAAGAGCCTGGCCATGGCAGCCGGCGGCGTGGCGCTGTGCTGGCTGCTGGCCATGACCTTGTGGCTGCCGATCGCGAACTACGTGCGCAGCAACGGCCCGCTCGTCGAGCACCTGCGCCCCTACCTGCCGCCGCAAGGCTCGGCGGAGTGCGTCGCTGCGCCGGGGCAGGCCCTGTCCACACTGGCGGCGCTGGAGTTCCAGGGCCATTGGCACATGCAGGCGAATGAGCCGCTGGCGCAGAGCGCATGCCGTTACGCGGTTCAGAGCGGACTGACGACCGTGCCGGAAGGCTGGGAGCAGATCGCCACCGTACGCCGGCCGTCGGATCGCGTGCAGAGCTGGGTTGTACTGCGCCGGCGCTGAGCCGCCGCCGGTCACTGCTGGATCAGTCTGCCGCGGCGGCGACGCCGACGGCGATGCTGCTCGCAGCCTCGGCGCCTATGGCGTTGTCGCTGGCCTGGCGGATGCGGGACGCCGGCAGGACCAGCTTGAACTTCGAGCCCTTGCCCGGCTCGCTTTCGACCTGCAGCTGCCCGCCGTGGCGCTGCAGCACGTGCTTGACGATGGACAGACCCAGGCCCGTGCCGCCGGTCTCGCGCGAGCGGCTGCCGTCCACGCGGTAGAAGCGCTCGGTCAGCCGCGGAATGTGCTCCCGCGCAATGCCCACGCCGGTATCGCAGACGCTCAGCTCGCCCACGCCGTCCGGCAGCTGGCGCCAAGTCACGTCGATCTCGCCGCCGGCCGGCGTGTAGCGCACGGCGTTGGTCACCAGGTTCGCCACCGCGCTGAGCAGTTCGGGCTCCGCGCCGGCCAGTTCGGCGCGCGTGCTGGCTTGCACCCTGATCGCATGCTTGCCGCCGGACAGCGCATTGGCGTCCGACGCCACGCGCTTGAGCAGCGCATCCAGCGCAACCCAGTGGTCGGCCGCCGGGCGGCGGCCGCCTTCGAGCTGTGCCAGCGTCAGCAGATCGCTGACCAGCGTCTGCATGCGTTGCGTCTGCTGGCCCATCAGCTGCAGCACACGGCGACGCTCGGCCTCGGACAGCGGCAGCGAGCTCATCGTCTCGATGAATCCGGACAGCACCGTCAGCGGCGTGCGGATCTCGTGCGAGACGTTGGCCACGAAGTCACGGCGCATCCCGTCGGCCCGCTCGCGTTCGGTGATGTCCTGCGACAGCACCAACTTCATGCCGTCGCCATAGCCTCTGACGACGACGGACAACGTGCCCGCGCCACGCACGTTTGGCAGCACCAGCGGCTCGGTGAATTGACCCGCCTGCAGATAGCCGACGAAGCCCGGTGAGCGGACCAAGTTGGTGATGCGCTGGCGCAGGTCACGCCGGGCATCCAGAGCAAAGTGCTCGGCCCCGACTTGGTTACACCAGTGAATGTGGTCCTGCTCGTCCAGCATCAGCACGCCGTTCGGCGAGGCTTCGATGGCCGAAAGAAATTGCGCGAGTTGAAGGCGCTCGCGGGTGATCGTCCGGTCGCGTTCGCGAACGGCCTTCTCGATCCGGTAACCAAGCTCGCCGAACAGGCCCGTGTCGCGCGGCGCCGCGCCGTCCTGCCCGCTGTTCAGCCACTTCAGCAACTGATGGCCACGCAGGCTGTCGACGATGGCGACAAGAGCCACGCCACTCACCGCCGTCGCCAACAGCGCAAGGTAAGGCCGGCCGAAGGCAGCCTCCACCCAAGCGCCCATAGCCACCGCCACCACCGCAGCGGCCACGGCATAGACGATACGTGGCGGGAGCCAGCTCAGCGATTCCTTCATCGGCAATGTCGAAAGAAGAAGGTGAAACGCCGCCTCAGGCCGAGATCGCGCTGAGCTGCTGCGTCAGCCGATAGCCGGCGCCGCGCACCGTCTCGATCATGCGGGCGCACTGGACCTTGTCCAGCGCTTCACGCAGGCGTTTGACGTGCACGTCGACCGTGCGCTCTTCGATGAAGACGTGGTCGCCCCAGACGCGATCCAGCAGTTGCGAGCGGGCATGCACGCGCTCCGGATGCGTCATCAAGAAATGCAGCAGGCGGAACTCGGTCGGGCCCAGCTTCAGCTCGACACCATCGCGGCTCACGCGGTGCGTCGTCGGATTCAGTGTCAGAGCACCCACCTCGACGACAGCGTCCAGCGCATCGGGCGCCTTGCGGCGCAGCACCGCACGGATGCGGGCCAGCAGCTCATTGGTCGAGAAGGGCTTGGTCAGGTAGTCGTCCGCACCGGCGTCGAGGCCCGACACCTTGTCGGTTTCCTCCGCGCGGGCCGTCAGCATGATGATCGGCAACTCCTTGGTACGCGAGGCGCTGCGCCACTGGCGCGCCAGCGCCAGGCCCGACTGGCCGGGCAGCATCCAGTCGAGCAGCACCAGGTCGGGCAGCACGCGGTCGACCTCGTCTTGCGCGGCGACGGCGGTGGCGGCCATGGCCACCTCGAAGCCAGCGTGGCGCAGGTTGATCGAGATCAGCTCCGCGATCGCGGCTTCGTCTTCGACAACGAGGATTCGGCTCATGCCCATCTCAGCGCACCATCGTTTCTGCCGCTTCCGGCGTGTTGTGGCGGACGTCCGTGCCCTTGACCACGTAGATGATCACTTCGGCCAGGTTCTTCGCGTGGTCACCGACGCGCTCGATCGCCTTGGCGACGAACACGAGGTCGATGGCCGCGGAGATCGTGCGCGGGTCTTCCATCATGTAGGTGATCAGCTTGCGCATCAGGCCGTCGAATTCCTTGTCGATCTCGTCGTCCTGCTTCAGCACTTCCAGCGCGCGGTCGACGTCCAGGCGGGCGAAGGCGTCGAGCGCCTTGCGCAGCTGAGCGGTCGCGAGCTGGGCCTCGAAGGTCAGGTCGGAGATCGGCAAGCGGCTGGAGACGCCGGCGTCGATCAGGCGCTGCACGGTGCGTGCAATGCGGGCCGCCTCGTCGCCGACGCGCTCCAGGTTGGCGATGGTCTTCGAGATGGCGATCAGCAGGCGCAGGTCGCGCGCGGTCGGCTGGCGGCGCGCGATGATGCTGTGCAGCTCGCGGTCGATCTCGACCTCCATGCCGTTGACTCTTTCCTCGGTCTTCAGCACGATGCTGGCGGCCTCGGTGCTGAAGGTCGTGAGCGCCTGCACGGCCTGGGCCACCTGGGCTTCGACCATGCCGCCCATCTCCAGCACGCGGGTGGAGATGCCGCTCAGCTCGGCATCGAATTGGGTGGAGAGATGCTTGTCGGTCATTGTTGTGCTCCCCTGCTCAGCCGAAGCGGCCGGTGATGTAGTCTTCCGTGTCCTTGCGCTTGGGCTTCATGAACAGCTCGGCCGTCGGGCCGAACTCGATCAGGTCACCCAGGTACATGTAGGCGGTGTAGTCCGAGCAGCGTGCGGCCTGCTGCATGTTGTGCGTCACGATGGCGACCGTGTAGTCGCTCTTCAGCTCGTGGATCAGTTCCTCGATCTTGCCGGTGGAGATCGGGTCCAGCGCGGAGCAGGGCTCGTCGAGCAGCAGCACCTCGGGCTTGATCGCGATGCCGCGGGCAATGCACAGACGCTGCTGCTGGCCGCCGGAGAGGCCCGAGCCGCTCTGGTTGAGCTTGTCCTTGACTTCGGTCCAGAGGGCTGCCTTCTTCAGCGCCCACTCGACGCGCTCGTCCATCTCCACCCGCGGCAGCGTCTCGAACAGGCGCACACCGAAGGCGATGTTGTCGTAGATCGACATCGGGAACGGCGTCGGCTTCTGGAACACCATGCCGACCTTGGCGCGGATCAGCGAGACGTCTTCGCGGCTGGTCAGGATGTCCGAGCCATCCAGCAGGATCTGGCCTTCCGCGCGCTGCTCGGGGTAGAGCTCGAACATGCGGTTCAGCGTGCGCAGCAGGGTCGACTTGCCGCAGCCCGAAGGACCGATGAAGGCGGTGACCTTGTTGTGCGGGATGTCGAGGTTGATGTTCTTCAGCGCGTGGAAGCTGCCGTAGTAGAAGTTCAGATTGCGCACCGACAGCTTGGCGCGCTCGGTAACAGGCATTTCGACTTTTGCGTCCATGATCGTGGCTTCAGTGTTTGTTCTTGAACAGCGAGCGGGCGACGATATTCAGCGCCAGCACACCCATCGTGATGATGAAGACGCCGGCCCAGGCGAGCTTCTGCCAGTTCTCGTACGGGCTCATGGCGAACTTGAAGATGGTCACCGGCAGGTTGGCCATCGGCTGACCCAGGTCGGCATTCCAGAACTGGTTGGACAGCGCGGTGTACAGCAGCGGTGCGGTCTCGCCGGCAATCCGGGCGATGGCCAGCAGCACGCCGGTCATCACGCCGGCGCGGGCCGACTTCAAGGTCACCGACAGGATCACGCGCCACTTCGGCGTGCCCAGCGCGTAGGCCGCTTCGCGCAGTGCGTTCGGGATCAGCGTCAGCATGTTCTCGGTCGTGCGGATCACGACCGGGATCACGATCAGCGCCAGCGACATCACGCCGGCGAAGCCCGAGTAACCCTTCATCGGCAGGACGACCAGCGCGTAGATGAACAGGCCGATGACGATGGACGGTGCCGACAGCAGGATGTCGTTGATGAAGCGCACGGTGCCGCCGAGCCAGTTCTTCTGGCCGTACTCGGCGAGATACACGCCGGCCAGCACGCCGATCGGCGTGCCGACGACGGTGGCCAGCGCCACCATCAGCGCAGAGCCGAAGATCGCGTTGGCGAGGCCACCGCTTTCCGACATCGGCGGCGGCGTCATCTCGGTGAAGATCGCCAGGCTGAGACCGCCAATGCCGAGGCGCACGGTCTCGTAGAGGATCCAGACCAGCCAGAACACGCCGAAGGCCATCGCGCCTAGCGACAGCGTCAGCGCCACGGCATTGACGCGACGGCGCTTGGCCTGCATCTTCACGCGGTTTGCAGCAGCGGCGCTCACGAGCGGCCTCCTTCGTTCTTCTTCAGGCGGTTCAGCAGCAGCTTCGAGAAGGCCAGCACCGCGAAGGTGATGACGAACAGGATCAGCGCCAGGTACAGCAGCGAGGCGCGATGCAGGCCGTCACCGGCTTCCGCGAATTCATTGGCCAGCACCGAGGTGATGCTATTGCCCGCCTCGAACAGCGACAGGGAATTCAGCTGGCTGGCGTTGCCGATGACGAAGGTCACCGCCATCGTCTCGCCCAGCGCACGGCCCAGGCCCAGCATGATGCCGCCGATGACGCCGGTCTTCGTGTATGGCAGGACGATCTTCGAAACCACTTCCCAGGTCGTCGAGCCGAGACCGTAGGCAGATTCCTTCAGCATCGGCGGCGTCACCTCGAACACGTCGCGCATCACCGAGGCGATGAAGGGGATGATCATGATCGCGAGGATGATGCCGGCCGGCAGGATGCCCAGGCCCACCGGCGGGCCGGAGAACAGGCTGCCGATCACCGGCACGCCGCCCAGCAGCGCCTGCAGCGGCTGCTGCACATAGGTGGCCAGCAGCGGGCCGAACACCATCAGGCCCCACATGCCGTAGACGATCGACGGCACCGCGGCGAGCAGCTCAACGGTGATGCCCAGCGGGCGCTTCAACCAGCCGGGCGAGAGTTCAGTCAGGAACAGCGCGATGCCGAAGCTCACCGGCACGGCGATCAGCAGCGCGATGAAGGAGCTGGCCAGCGTGCCATAGATCATCGCCAGGCCGCCGAAGTTCTCCTTGACCGGATCCCATTCGGTCGAGACCAGGAAGCCGAGCCCGAACTTCTGGATCGACGGCGCGGCGCCGATCAGCAGGGAAACGATGATGCCAGCCATCATCAGCAACGTCAGCCAGGCGGCGCCCTGCGCGAGTGCGGCGAACAGCGTATCGGCCCAGGGGGCGACCCGCTTGCGCGGCGGTGGCGGGCCGAGCGGCTGGACGCGCTCGGCGCGGTCCGGCATCTCGAGAGGATTGGCGGGGAGGATGGCAGCCAAGTTGACTCCGCGTGTTTGATTCGTGAGCAAGCCCGGCGCGCCTTGCAACGTGCCGGGCTTTGATTGTCAGCCTAGGAAAGCAGGCTGCGCTCGATTACTTGTAGGCGATCGCCTTGCCGGAACCGTCCTTCAGGTTGTCGGCCCACTGCTTGTGGATCAGGTCCTTCAGCGTGGCCGGCAGCGGCACGTAGTCCAGGTCGTCGGCCATCTTGTCGCCGGTGGCGTAGGCCCAGTCGAAGAACTTCAGCGTGCTGGCGGCAGCAGCCGGCTTTTCCTGGTTCTTGTGCATCAGGATGAAGGTGGCGCCGGTGATCGGCCAGCTGTCCTTGCCGGCTTGCTCGGTCAGCACTTGGTAGAAGCTCTTGTTCCACTGGGCACCGGCGGCGGCGGCCTTGAAGGCGTCGTCGCTCGGGGCGACGAAGTTGCCGGCTTGGTTCTTCATCAGCACGAAGGCCATCTTGTTCTGCTTGGCGTAGGCGTACTCGACGTAGCCGATCGAGTTCTTCAGGCGGCCGACGTAAGCCGACACGCCTTCGTTGCCCTTGCCGCCGACACCGGCGGGCCAGTTCACGGCCGTGCCTTCGCCGACCTTGCTCTTCCAGTCAGCGTTGGTCTTGGACAGGTAGTTCGTGAACAGGAAGCTGGTGCCCGAGCCGTCCGAGCGGTGGACGACGGTGATCATCGCGTCCGGCAGGTTCACGCCCGGGTTCAGCGCCTTGATCGCGGCGTCGTTCCAGTTGGTGATCTTGCCGATGAAGATGTCGCCCAGCACCTTGCCGTCCAGCTTGACCTGGCCAGCGCCGACGCCGGCGATGTTGACGATGGGCACGACACCGCCGATCACCGTCGGGAACTGGATCAGGCCGTCCTTGGCCAGCTCTTCATCCGTCAGCGGGGCATCGGAAGCACCGAAATCGACCGTCTTGGCCTTGATCTGCTTGATGCCAGCGCCGGAACCGACGGACTGGTAGTTGATGCGAGCGCCGGTAGCCTTCTGGAAGGCATCCGCCCACTTGGCGTACACGGGAGCCGGGAAGGAAGCGCCAGCGCCGGTCACGTCCTGGGCCTGCGCCATCGGCAGCAGGGCCAGGCTCGTGGCGATGGATGCAGCGAGGCGAAGCGTGGTGAATTTCATCGGTAGCCTGTCTTTGGGTTGGTTGATGGTCAACTGATGCCATCGTAGAAACCCAATATGACAAGACCGTGACTCACGCCACCAGGCCGTCGGGAACTGTCACAAACTTTGTGACAGCCCCGGAATGCTTAGCTTTTAACGGCTTCCGCCAGGCGCTGGGCGCACTGCTGTGCCAGCGCGGCGTCGCTCGCTTCGACCATCACGCGCAGCAGCGGCTCGGTGCCGGATGGGCGGATCAGCACCCGGCCGCGCTGGCCGAGTTCGGCCGTGACCTCGGCCTGCTCCTGCGCCAGACGGGCGTTGCTCTTCCAGTCCTGACCGGCCTGCAGGCGCACGTTGATCAAGGTCTGCGGGAACAGCGTCACGCTCGCGAGCTGGTCGGACAGGCTGCGGCCGGTACGGCTGATCGCCTGCAGGATCAGCAGCGCGCTGACGATGCCGTCCCCGGTCGTGTGCTTGTCCAACGCCAGCAGGTGGCCGGAGCCCTCGCCGCCAAGCTCCCAGCCGCGGGCGGCCAGTTCTTCCAGCACGTAGCGGTCACCGACCTTGGCACGGACGAATTCCACATCACGAGATTTCAGCGCCAGCTCGACGGCCATATTGGTCATCAGGGTGCCGACGGCCCCGGGCACGCGCTGGCCCTGGGCCAGGCGGTCGGCCACCATCACGTAGAGCAGTTCGTCGCCGTTGTAGAGGCGGCCTTGGGCGTCGACCAGTTGCAGCCGGTCGGCATCGCCGTCCAGCGCCACGCCGTAGTGGGCGCCATGCTCCTTGACGGCGGCAACCAGCGCCGCTGGCGAGGTCGCGCCGAAACCGGCGTTGATGTTGAAGCCATCCGGCTTGCAGCCGATCGAGATCACCTCGGCACCGAGTTCGTGGAAAACCTCGGGCGCGACGTTGTAGGCAGCACCGTTAGCGGCGTCGACGACGATCTTCAGGCCCTTCAAGGTCAGGTCGGAGCCGAAACTGTTCTTGCAGAACTCGATGTAGCGGCCACGCGCTTCCGGGATGCGCTTGGCACGGCCGAGGCTCGCGGAGTCGACCCAGGCCGGCGCTTCCTCGAGCGACTGCTCGACGGCCATCTCCCAGGCATCCGGCAGCTTCTCGCCCTTGGCCGAGAAGAACTTGATGCCGTTGTCCGCGAAGGGGTTGTGCGAGGCACTGATGACGACGCCCAGGTCCTGACGCAGTGCACGGGTCAGGTAGGCGACGCCCGGCGTGGGCAGCGGACCGGTCAGCAGAACATCGACACCGGCGGAGGCAAAACCGGCCTCGAGCGCCGATTCGATCATGTAGCCCGAGATCCGCGTGTCCTTGCCGATCAGGACGCTGGGCCGGCTGCCGTCGCCGGCCTGCTTGCGCAGCACGCGGCCCACCGCATGGCCCAGGCGCAGCATGAAGTCCGGCGTGATCGGTGCTTGGCCGACGGTGCCACGGATTCCGTCGGTTCCAAAATACGTACGGCTCATTGCGAGCTTCCTCCTGATTAATTGCCGCCGGTATTGTCCGTCAGTCCGACGGGCGCCCCGGCCGCCATCCAAAGCTTCAATGCGTCAACCGTCGGCGCCACATCGTGGACGCGAACGATGCGCGCGCCCTGCGCCACGGCGGCCAACGCGGCCGCCAGGCTGCCGGCCAGGCGCTGCTTCACCGGGCGACCGGTCACGTCGCCGACCATGCGTTTGCGCGAGAGTCCAATCAGCAGCGGATAGCCCAGGCCCAGCAGTTCCGACTGGCGCGACAGCAGGGCCAGGTTCTGTTCGGTCGTCTTGGCGAAACCGTAGCCCGGGTCCAGTGCGATGCGCTCGGCGGCGATGCCTGCTTCACGCAACGCGGCGGCGCGGGCAGCCAGATAGGCAGCCACGTCAGCAACGACATCGTCGTATTGCGTGAGGCTCTGCATCGTCGCCGAGTCGCCGCGCATATGCATCAGGCAGACGCCGGCGCTCGGGCTCGCCTGCAACACCTGCAGCGCGCCCTCGCGCTCCAGCGCGTGGATGTCGTTGATGATGTCCGCACCGGCATCCAGCGCGCGCCGCATCACCTCGGGCTTGAAGCTGTCGACCGACAGCGGCACGCCCAGCTTCACCGCCTCGGCCAGGACCGGCGCGATGCGATCCCATTCCTCGTCGATACCGAGCGCCGTCGCGCCGGGACGGCTCGATTCGCCGCCGATGTCGAGGATGTCGGCCCCCTCCTCGACCAGCCGGTGGCAGTGCGCTATCGCCGCCTGGGCGGTCCCATGGTGGCCGCCGTCCGAGAAGGAATCAGGCGTCACGTTGACGATGCCCATCACCAGCGGGCGGGGGCGCAGATCGAGCCGAAAACGGGAAGTCTGCCAATGCATGACCGGAGTCCGAAAGTAAAACGGGCTCGACGTTTGCGGTCGAGCCCGGTGTGAGAAGAAAGCGGGAGATCAGGCGGCGGCAGGAGCACCGTCGGGACTGACCGGCGGCGAGCCGCTCGGGCCACCGCTGCTCGGCACCGAGGTTTCACCCGGGCCGCGCGGCGGACGGCCGGCGATGATGTCGAGGATCTGATCGCGGTCGATCGTTTCCCACTTCATCAGCGCATCGGTCATCGCCTCGACCTTGTCACGGTTGGTTTCGAGGATGTTCTTCGCCACCGCGTACTGCTCGTCGAGGATGCGGCGCATTTCGCCGTCGACCTTCTGCTGCGTGGACTCACTGATGTTGGTCGTCTTGGTCATCGAGCGACCGAGGAAGACCTCACCCTCGTTCTCGGCGTAGACCATCGGGCCCAGCACCTCGCTCATGCCGTAGCGCGTGACCATGTCGCGGGCGATACGGGTAGCGCGCTCGTAGTCATTGGATGCGCCGGTCGAGATTTCGCCAACGAACACGTCCTCCGCGATACGGCCGCCAAACAGGATGCTGATCTCGTTGAGCATCTGCTTGTAGTACTTGCTGTACTGATCACGCTCCGGCAACTGCCAGGTGACGCCCAGTGCACGGCCACGCGGCATGATCGTGACCTTGTGGACCGGGTCGGTGCCCTGCAGCATCTCGGCGACGATGGCGTGGCCCGACTCGTGATAGGCCGTGGCGCGCTTGTCGTCCTCGGACATCACCATGCTCTTGCGCTCGGGGCCCATGTAGAGCTTGTCCTTGGCACGCTCGAAGTCGATCATCTCCACGACACGGCCATTGCGGCGCGCGGCGAACAGTGCCGCTTCGTTGACGAGATTGGCCAGGTCAGCACCGCTCATGCCGGGCGTGCCGCGCGCCAGCACGCTGGCATTGACGTCCTGGCCCATCGGCACCTTGCGCATGTGCACGGTCAGGATCTGCTCGCGGCCGCGGATGTCCGGCAAGGTCACATAGACCTGCCGGTCGAAACGGCCCGGGCGGAGCAGCGCGGGGTCGAGAATGTCGGGACGGTTGGTCGCGGCGACCACGATGACGCCCAGATTGGTCTCGAAACCGTCCATCTCGACGAGCATCTGATTCAGCGTCTGCTCGCGCTCGTCGTTACCGCCGCCGAGGCCTGCGCCACGATGGCGACCGACCGCATCGATTTCGTCGATGAAGATGATGCAAGGGGCGCTCTTCTTGGCCTGCTCGAACATGTCACGCACACGGGCAGCGCCGACACCAACGAACATCTCGACGAAGTCGGAACCCGAAATCGTGAAGAAGGGCACCTTGGCCTCGCCGGCGATCGACTTGGCCAGCAGCGTCTTACCGGTTCCCGGAGGGCCGACCAACAACACGCCTCGCGGAATGCGGCCACCCAGTTTCTGGAACTTCTGCGGGTCCTTCAGGAAATCGACCAGTTCCTTGACTTCCTCTTTGGCCTCGTCGCAGCCGGCGACATCGGCGAAGGTGATGTTGTTGCTGGCCTCGTCCAGCATGCGGGCCTTGCTCTTGCCGAAGCTGAACGCCCCGCCCTTGCCGCCGCCCTGCATCTGGCGCATGAAGTAGACCCAGACGCCGATCAGCAACAGCATCGGGCCCCAGGAGATCAACATCGACAGCAGGAAGGACTGCTCCTCGCGCTGCTTGACGTCGAACTTGACGTTGTTGTTGATCAGGTCGCCATACAGGCCGCGATCCCAGAACGGGGCGGTGCTGCGGACCTTGGTGTCATCGCTGCGGGTGGCAGAGATTTCCGTGCCGCCCGTGCCTTCCTGCAGGGTGACCTGCTTGATGCGCTTGCCGCGCACCTCTTCGAGGAAGTCCGAATAGCCCAGGACGTTGCCACCGGCCACACCCCGATCTCCAAATTGCTTGAAGACGGTGAACAGCACCAGCGCAATCACTACCCAGACGGCTACCTTCGAGAACCACTGATTGTTCACCGCGACTCCTTGTTCATCTCTACTGGGCCGCGTGATTCCGCGGACCCTTGCATTGCGAGGGGCAATGCACGGCATATGGGGTTGATTCTATTGCAGTCAAGAGCCCGTCCTGTTTGGACTAAGCCTTAGCGAATGCCAGAGATTACCGATCGGACAAGCCAGGCTTCAGACCCATGCCGACAAGAAATGTTTCGGACGAGCGATCCCGCGAGGCCTTGGGCTTGATCGCCTTGACCTTGCGGAACTGCCCCCTGAAGGCTTCGACCAGTTGCGAATAGCCGCTGCCGTGGAAAACCTTCGCGACCAGCGCACCATCCGGCTTCAGGTGCAGCCGGCCGAAATCGAGCGCGAGTTCCACCAGACCGGAGATGCGGGCGGCATCGACGTTCTCAATGCCGCTGAGGTTGGGCGCCATGTCCGACACCACCAGGTCCACCGGCCGACCGGCAAGCGCTGCCTCCAGCTCATGCAGGATGGCCTCTTCCTGGAAATCACCCTGGATGAACTGCACACCTTCGATCGGCTCGAGCTCCAGCAGGTCCAGCGCGATGATGGTGCCGTTCAGCTCGCCGACGCCAGCACCGGCCGGTGCAAAGCGTCGGCGCAGGTACTGGCTCCAAGCGCCCGGCGCAGCGCCGAGGTCCACGACGATCTGGCCCGGACGGATCAGCTTAAGCTCCTCGTCAATCTCCTTCAGCTTGTAGGCGGCGCGGGCTCGATAGCCCTCCTTGTGCGCCAGCTTCACATAGGGATCATTGATGTGATCGTGGAGCCAAGCCTTGTTGACTTTCTTGCTTTTGGTCTGAACTTTCATGCTGCACCGATAATAGGCCTTATGCCTGCAATTCAACTGACTCCTGCCCAGCGCAAGGACAAGCGCGCCGACGCGCATCACCTCAACCCGGTGGTGATGATCGGCGGCGACGGACTCACTCCTGCCGTGACCAAGGAGATCGACGCCGCGCTCAACGCGCACGGCCTGATCAAGGTCCGCGTGTTCTCCGACGACCGGGCCGCCCGCGAAGGCATGCTGCTCATCCTGGCCGACCAGCTCAGCGCCGCGCCGATCCAGCACATCGGCAAGCTGCTGGTGCTGTGGCGCCCGATCCCCGAGAAGGAAGCCGGCGAGCGTGACGAAGACGCGAAGCCCGGCCCGCGCGTCGTCAAGATCGTGAAATTCTCGAAGAGCGGCAACCACCGGCCGCAGGTCAAGAAGGTCAATGTGCTGGGCAACCAGCGCGTCGCCCAGGGCGGCGAGATCAAGCGCGCCAAGCGCAAGATGACCAGCGCGAAGAAGGCCGCTCAGTCGAACTGACGCGCTGCGTTACGTCAGTTACTTCGACGTACGCCAGGCCAGGGCCAGCACGAGCAGGCCCTTCAGCCCGTAAAACCCCAGCGAGATCGCATGCAGCGTCAGGAAACTGACGCTGCCCTGCCCTGCGCGCGCCGCCTCCATCGCGGGCTGCAGCGCGTAGTAGCCGGCCACCGTGCAGAACAGCGCACCGGCCGGCAACAGGAATTCCGCCGTGAAGGCCGGCCCGCTCTCGTCGCGACGCAGCCGCCGCTCCAGCATCATCAACAGCAGGGCCGCGGCCAGGCTGATGTTCGCGTCGAGCGCGAACACGCGGGCGACGAAAAGGCCGGCCTGCCCGCGCTCCAGCACCGCGAAGGCGCTGGGCGCGGCCACGAAGGCCACGCAAAGCAAGAGGCCGCCCCAAAGAGCGGCCAGCACGGCACGCGAACGCTTCAGCAGCATCGCCGTCAGATGTACTTGACCTCGACGATCTCGTAGCGCTTGACGCCGCCGGGGGCGATCACGTCGGCCACATCGCCGGCTTCCTTGCCGATCAGTGCGCGGGCAATCGGCGAGCTGATCGAGATCTTGCCCTGCTTCAGATCGGCCTCGTCGTCACCGACGATCTGGTAGGTGACTTCCGCGCCGCTGGACTCCTCTTCCAGATCGACGGTGGAGCCGAAGACGATGCGGCCGCCGGCATCGACGGCCGATGGATCGATCACCTGCGCGGCGGCGAGCTTGCCTTCCAGCTCCAGGATGCGGCCTTCGATGAAGCCCTGCTTGTCCTTGGCCGCTTCGTACTCGGCATTCTCGGAAAGATCGCCCTGGGCACGGGCTTCGGCAATGGCCTGGATCACGGCGTGTCGCTCGACCGTCTTCAGTCGATGCAGCTCTTCCTTGAGCATTTCAGCGCCGCGCTTGGTCAGTGGAATCGTGGCCATATCAGTAAAACCTTGAAAGAAAAGCAGTTCCGCCGCCGAGCCCCGGAAAACCGGGCCACGGCGGCGGAATGGGTTGGATCGAGTTTAGTTCAGTTCAGCATGCAGCTCTTGCAGGGATTGCACCAGCAATCCGTCCTGGTGCTTCATGCCCTCCACCGCCGCTTCGCAGCCGGCCATCGTCGTGTAGTACGTGACGCGATTGGCCAGTGCCGATTGGCGGATGTGACGGCTGTCGGCGATGGCCGTGCGGGTCTCGTCCACCGTCGTGAAGACCAGCTGGATCTCGCCGCCCTTGAGCATGTCGACGATGTGCGGGCGACCGTCCTTGACCTTGTTCACCGTCTTGACCGGCACGCCGGCCTCGGCGATGGCCGCGGCCGTGCCCTTGGTCGCGACGACGCCGAAGCCCAGCGCATGCAGATCCTTGGCGACGGCGACCGCGCGAACCTTGTCGCTATTCTTCACCGTGATCAGCACATTGCCCTGGCGCGGCAGGCGCGAGCCGGCGCCGAGCTGGCTCTTCAGCATCGCCTCGCCGAAGGTCTTGGCCGCGCCCATCACTTCGCCGGTCGAACGCATTTCCGGGCTGAGGATCGGATCCACGCCAGGGAACTTGTTGAACGGGAAGACCGCTTCCTTGACGCTGAAGTACGGCGGAATCACCTCGGCCGGCACGCGGCCCAGGCGGTCCTTCTGCGCGGACAGCTTCTGGCCGGCCATGCAGCGCGCAGCGATCTTGGCCAGTTGCTGGCCGGTCGCCTTGGAGACGAAGGGCACCGTGCGCGAGGCACGCGGGTTCACTTCCAGCACGTAGACGGTGGCGCCGTCGAGGCCTCCCGTCACGTCGCCCTGGATGGCGAACTGCACGTTCATCAGGCCGACGACCTTCAGCGCCTTGGCCATGGCCGCGGTCTGGCGGCGCAGTTCGTCCTGGATTTCCTTGGACAGCGTGTAGGGCGGCAGCGAGCAGGCCGAGTCGCCCGAGTGGATGCCCGCGGCTTCCACGTGTTCCATGATGCCGCCGATCATCACATCGGTGCCGTCGCTGATCGCGTCAGTGTCGACCTCGACGGCGTCCTGCAGGAAGTGATCCAGCAGCACCGGCGACTTGTCGGAGACGCGCACAGCCTCGCGCATGTAGCGCTCCAGGTCCTTGTCGCCATGAACGATTTCCATCGCCCGGCCGCCCAGCACGTAGCTCGGGCGCACGACCAGCGGATAGCCGATCTCGTTGGCCAGGGCCACGGCCTGGTCTTCGGTGCGTGCGGTGCGGTTCGGCGGCTGCTTCAGGCCCAGCTCGTGCAGCAGCTTCTGGAAGCGCTCGCGGTCCTCGGCGATGTCGATGGAATCGGGCGTCGTGCCGATGATGGGCACGCCGGCCTTCTCCAGATCGAGCGCCAGCTTCAGCGGCGTCTGGCCGCCGTACTGGACGATCACGCCGACCGGCTTTTCCTTGTCGACGATCTCCAGCACGTCTTCCAGCGTGACCGGCTCGAAGTAGAGGCGATCGCTGGTGTCGTAGTCGGTGGAGACTGTCTCGGGGTTGCAGTTGACCATGATGGTTTCATAGCCGTCCTCGCGCATGGCGAGCGCGGCATGCACACAGCAGTAGTCGAACTCGATGCCCTGGCCGATGCGGTTCGGACCGCCGCCCAACACCATGATCTTCTTGTTGTTCGTCGGATCAGCCTCGCACTCCTCGTCGTAGGTCGAGTAGAGGTAGGCCGTCTGCGTGGCGAACTCGGCCGCGCAAGTGTCCACGCGCTTGTAGACCGGACGCACATTCTTCGCCACGCGCAGCTTGCGCACCTCGAACTGGTTCGTGCCCAGCAGCTTGCCCAGGCGCTTGTCCGAGAAGCCCTTCTTCTTCAGCAGGCGCAGCTCGTCGGTCGACAGCGAGGCCAGGTCGCGGCCAGCGAGCGATTGCTCGATCTTCACGATCTGCTCGATCTGCGCGAGGAACCACGGGTCGATGGCCGTCTCTTCGAAGACCTCGTCCATGCTCATGCCGATGCGGAAGGCGTCAGCGACGAAGAGGATGCGCTCCGGACCGGGTTCGCCGATTTCCTGGACGATCTCCTCACGGTCGGTCGAGCGCTCGGACAGGCCATCGATGCCGGTCTCCAGGCCACGCAGCGCCTTCTGGAACGATTCCTGGAAGTTGCGGCCCATGGCCATCACTTCACCGACCGACTTCATCTGCGTCGTCAGGCGCGAATCGGCCATCGGGAACTTCTCGAAGGCGAAGCGCGGGATCTTGGTGACGACGTAGTCGATCGAGGGCTCGAACGAGGCCGGCGTGATGCCGCCGGTGATCTCGTTGCGCAGCTCGTCGAGCGTGTAGCCGACGGCCAGCTTGGCCGCGATCTTGGCGATCGGGAAGCCGGTGGCCTTGGAGGCCAGCGCCGACGAACGCGAAACGCGCGGATTCATCTCGATGACGACCATTCGGCCGTCCTTCGGGTTGATCGAGAACTGCACGTTCGAACCGCCGGTGTCCACGCCGATCTCGCGCAGGATCGCGATCGAGGCGTTGCGCAGCAGCTGGTATTCCTTGTCGGTCAGCGTCTGGGCCGGAGCGACGGTGATCGAGTCACCGGTGTGCACGCCCATCGGGTCCAGGTTCTCGATCGAGCAGACGATGATGCAGTTGTCGGCGCGGTCGCGCACGACTTCCATCTCGTACTCTTTCCAGCCGATCAGCGATTCTTCGATCAGCAGCTCGTTCGTCGGCGAGAGGTCGAGGCCACGCTTGCAGATCTCCTCGAACTCTTCCGGGTTGTAGGCGATGCCGCCACCGGTGCCGCCCAGGGTGAAGCTCGGGCGGATGACCATCGGGAAGCCGGTGCCGCCGATCTCGTCCTTGATCTTCTTCTGGACGGCCAGCGCCTCTTCCATCGAATGCGCAATGCCCGAGCGGGCGGAACCGAGACCGATCTTGGTCATCGCGTCCTTGAACTTCAGGCGGTCCTCGGCCTTCTCGATCGCGTGCTCGTTCGCACCGATCATCTCGACCTTGTACTTGTCCAGCACGCCGTGCTTGTGCAGGTCCAGCGCGCAGTTCAGCGCGGTCTGGCCGCCCATCGTCGGCAGCACCGCGTCAGGGCGCTCCTTGGCGATGATCTTCTCGACCACCTGCCAGGTGATCGGTTCGATGTAGGTGACGTCGGCCGTGTCCGGGTCCGTCATGATCGTGGCCGGATTGCTGTTGACGAGGATGACGCGGTAGCCCTCCTCGCGCAGCGCCTTGCAGGCCTGGGCGCCGGAGTAGTCGAACTCGCAGGCCTGGCCAATGATGATCGGGCCGGCGCCGATGATCAGGATGCTCTTGATGTCAGTACGTTTTGCCATGGCGTGAGTTCCTTATGCCTTCGCCATCAGGCCGATGAAGCGGTCGAACAGGTAGGAGATGTCGTGCGGGCCGGGGCTCGCTTCCGGGTGACCCTGGAAGCAGAAGGCGGGCTTGTCGGTGCGGGCCAGGCCTTGCAGCGTGCCGTCGAACAGGCTGACGTGCGTGGCGCGCAGATTGGCCGGCAAGGTGTCGGCATCGACCGCGAAGCCGTGGTTCTGGCTGGTGATCGAGACGCGGCCGTTGTCGAGGTCTTTCACCGGATGGTTCGCGCCATGGTGGCCGAACTTCATCTTGAAGGTCTTTGCACCCGAGGCCAGCGCCATGATCTGGTGACCCAGGCAGATGCCGAAGACCGGGATGCCCGATTCGATCAGCTGCGCCGTGGCCTTGATCGCATAGTCGCAAGGCTCCGGATCGCCGGGGCCGTTGGACAGGAAGATGCCATCCGGCTCCAGGTCGAATACCGCCGATGCGGGCGTCTGCGCCGGCACCACGGTGATGCGGCAACCGCGTTCGGCCAGCATGCGCAGGATGTTGCTCTTGACGCCGAAGTCGTAGGCGACGACGTGGAACTTGGGCGCCGTCTGCTCGCCGTAGCCGCCGACGAGCTTCCACTCGGTCTGCGTCCAGGTCACGCTCTCGGTGCGGCTGACGACCTTGGCCAGGTCCAGACCGGCCATGCTCGGCGCGGCCTTGGCCTTGGCGACGGCATCGGCGATGTGAGCTTCGGTGACGGCCTCGCCGGCCGGCAGCGCCAGGATGCAGCCGTTCTGCGCGCCGGTCGTGCGCAGCACGCGGGTCAGGCGGCGGGTGTCGATGTCGGCGATGGCGACGGTGCCCTCGTCGCGCAGGTACTGCTGCAGCGTGCGCGTCTTGCGGAAGTTGGAATCGAGGAGCGGCGCTTCCTTGATGATCAGGCCAGCGGCAAAGACCTTCGACGCCTCGACGTCCTCTTCGTTGACGCCGTAATTGCCGATGTGCGGATACGTGAGCGTCACGATCTGCCGGCAGTAGCTCGGGTCGGTGAGGATTTCTTGGTAGCCGGTCAGTGCGGTGTTGAACACCACTTCGCCGACCGTGTGACCGGCAGCGCCGATCGAGGTGCCTTGGAAGATCGTGCCGTCTGCCAGGGCAAGGATCGCTTTGGAGGTATGGAGCAGATCGGGCAGCACGGGGAGGAACTCCGGTATGTGCGCACCCAGCTCTGCTCGGGCACTCGGCGCGTCAAGGGGGACGGGGCCGAGGGCGAGCCTGAATCCGGAGGTGGAAACGGGTCGAGTTTCGCTGGGGGCGGGTGGTTGGGGGTAAACCCATCAAGTATAGCCGACCAGGGTTACTACCGACCACACGACCCCACTGAAATAGTCAGTTAGCTCAGCGCAGCGATGCCCGCCTTGGCGATCTGCACGTCTTCGCTGGACTTCACGCCGGACACGCCCACGGCGCCGACCACGTGGCCGTCGACGATCACCGGCACGCCGCCTTCCAGCAGCCCTTCCAGGCCCGGCGCGCTCAGGAAGGAGACGCGACCCTGGTTGATCATCTCTTCGTACAGCTTGGACTCGCGGCGGCCCAGGGCAGCCGTGCGCGCCTTGGCGGGCGCGATCTGCGCGGAGATCGGCGCGGCACCGTCCAGACGCTGCAGCCACAGCAGGTGGCCACCGTCGTCGACAACGGCGATGCTCACGTTCCACTTGTTCGCGATCGCTTCGGCTTCGGCGGCAGCGGCGACGCGCTTGACGTCGTTAAGACTGAGGTAAGGCTTCTGATTCATGGTATTGATATCCTTCAACGAAGCTTCACTTTAGCCGCAACAGGCGCGGCGATTGCTGGAGCCAAACGCAAAGCTGCATGATCCGGCCTGCTAGAGTGAAGGCTGTTTTCCGAGAGGAGTTTCTCCATGTACGACAAGCTGCAAAACCAATACGGCGAAGGCTATTCAGCCAGCTACGCCGTCGAGCGCAACCGCGTGCTGCGCAACACCTATTGGCTGCTCGCGCTGTCGATGATCCCGACGGTGCTGGGTGCCTGGGTGGGTGTCTCCACCGGGCTGCTCGCCGCGATGGGCGCGGGCCCGAGCATGATCCTGTTCTTCGTCGGCGCCTTCGGCCTGATGTTCGTGGTCGAGCGCACAAAGAACAGCAGCACCGGCGTCTACGCCCTGCTGGCCTTCACGTTCTTCATGGGCCTGATGCTGTCGCAGCTGCTGACCTCGGTCCTGCGCTTCGGCAACGGCGCGCAGCTGATCATGATGGCCTTCGGCGGCACGGCCGCGATCTTCTTCGCGATGGCCTCGCTGGCCACCGTGATCAAGCGCGACCTGTCCGGCATGGGCAAGTTCCTGTTCATCGGCGCAGTGATCCTGATGGTCGCCAGCATCGCCAGCTTCTTCTTCCAGTCCTCGGCGATGGTGCTGACGATTCTGGTGATGTCGATGGCGATCTTCTCGGCCTTCATGCTGTACGACCTGAAGCGCATCATCGACGGCGGCGAGACGAACTACATCAGCGCCACTTTGGCCCTGTATCTGGACCTGTACAACGTGTTCCAGAGTCTGCTGTCGCTGCTGGGCATCTTCGGTGGCGACCGCCGCTGATCGATCCGGCACCAGAAGCAAACGGGGCCCGCGGGCCCCGTTTTCATTTCATCGCTCGAAGACCGCGATCGACTCCACGTGCGAGGTGTGCGGGAACATGTTCACCGCACTCGCCTTGGTGCAGCGGTAGCCGGCCACATTGACCAGCAGGCCCGCGTCGCGCGCCAGCGTGGAGGGGTTGCAGGAAACGTAGACGATCCGCCGCGGCGGCACCCAGCCGGGCGCCAGCGAGGGATCCTGCACCGCATCGGCCACCGCCTTCGCCAGCGCAAACGCGCCGTCGCGCGGCGGGTCCACCAGCCACTTCTCCGCCGAGCCGTCGAGCGCCAGCTGAGCCGGCGTCATCTCGAACAGGTTGCGGGCCACGAAGCTGGTGTTGGCCGCCAGCCCGTTGCGCTGCGCGTTCTCGCGCGAGCGTTGCACCAGCACCTCGCTGCCTTCGATGCCCAGCACCTCGCGCGCCTTCGTCGCCAGCGGCAGCGTGAAGTTGCCAAGGCCGCAGAACCAGTCGATCACGCGCTCGTCCCGGCGCACATCCAGCAGGCGCAGCGCGCGGCCCACCAGCACGGTGTTGATGTGCGGATTGACCTGCGTGAAGTCGGTCGGCTTGAAGGGCATCACGACGCCGAACTCCGGCAGCGCATAGGCCAGCTCGGGACCACCCTCGTCGAGCAGGTGGACCGTGTCCGGCCCCTTGGGCTGCAGCCACCACTGCACACCGTGCGCGGCGCCGAAGTCGCGCAGGCGCTGCTTGTCGCCGGCCGGCAGCGGGTTGAGGTGGCGCAGCACCAGCGCGATGACCTGGTCGCCCATCGCCAGCTCGATCTGCGGCAGCCGGTCGCGCTCGGCCATGTTCATGATCAGCTCACGCAGCGGCATCAGCAGGTCGCTGACGCGCTGCGGCACGACCTTGCAGACCTCCATGTCGGCCACGTAGCGGCTCTTGCGCTCGTGGAAGCCGATCAGCACCTTGTCCTTCTTCGGCACGTAGCGCACCGAGAAGCGCGCGCGGTAGCGATAGCCCCAGGCGGGGCCTTCGATCGGGCGCAGAAGCGTCTCGGCCTTGACCTTGCCGAGATGCCAGAGGTTGTCCTCGACGACGCGCTGCTTGACGGCCACCTGCGCCCCGGGGTGCAGATGCTGCATCTTGCAGCCGCCGCAGGCACCGGCATGCAGGCCGAAATGCGGGCAGGACGGACGGCTGACGCGCTGCGAACTCTCGCGGCGGAGTGCGACGAGCTGGCCCTGCTCCCAGTTGTTCTTCTTGCGGCCGACGGTGATCTGGACCTCTTCGCCGGGCAAAGCGCCCTCGATGAACACCACCTTGCCTTCGGAATTGCGGGCGATGCCCTGGGCCTCCAGGTCGATCGCGTCGACCTTCAGCCATTCGGAAACTTGAGTCATCCCCCGATTATCGTCGGGGCTAAAAGATCGAATCCCGGTCGATGCCGTGCCGCATCATGTTGCGCTTGAGCTTGGCCAGCGCCTCGATCTGGATCTGCCGGATCCGCTCGCGCGTGAGCCCCAGGCGGATCGCCAGCACGTCCAAGGTCTCCGGCTCCCGGTCCGACAGGCCGTAGCGGCCGGCCAGCACCTCGCGCTCGCGCTCGTTGAGGCCGGCGAGGCCGTGGTCCAGCAGCGTTTCGAGTTCATGGCTGAGCCTGAGGCCCAGCGGATCGACGGCCTGCTCGTCCGCCACCAGATCCATCATCGATTCGCCGCCCTCGGTGTTGCGATCCACCGGCGAATCGAGCGAACTGGGCGTCTCGGCATAGGCCAGCAGTTCCGCCACCTCGGCCAGCGGTCGGCCCAGCGCGGCGGCGATGTCCTCCGCACGGACCTGGCCATCGCCGCCGTTGCGGCTCTGCAGCGCCTCCAGCGCGCGCCGCGCCTTCAGTACCTGGTTCAGCTCGCGCACGATGTGGACGGGCAGGCGCACGAGCCTGGCCTGGTGCATCAGCGCGCGCTCGATGCTCTGGCGGATCCACCAGCTCGCGTAGGTCGAGAAGCGGAAGCCGCGCTCGGGCTCGAACTTGCCGATCGCGTGCATCAGGCCGAGGTTGCCTTCCTCGATCAGGTCGCTCATCGGCAGGCCGCGGCCGAGGTAGTTCTTGGCGATGCTGACGACCAGGCGCAGGTTGTGCTCGATCATGGCCTGGCGCGCCTCAAAGCTGCCGGCACGGGCACGCTGCGCCGTATCGAACTCCTGCTGCGGGCTCAGCAGCGGCGTGCGGCGGATGTCGCGCAGATAGGCCTGCAGCGCGTTGCCGACCTCGATGTCTTCAACGACCGCGGCGCCGTTGCGCGCGAGCAGCGTCTCCTCGCCGTCAGCGCCCTCGGCGGACGGTGCT
Source organism: Roseateles agri (assembly GCF_034043675.1). NCBI lineage: Bacteria > Pseudomonadati > Pseudomonadota > Betaproteobacteria > Burkholderiales > Sphaerotilaceae > Roseateles > Roseateles agri. The sequence goes on from NZ_JAXCLA010000006.1 coordinate 270,452, forward strand.
TCGCCGTCGGCTTCCGGCACATCGGCGAGCGGCGGCGGCATCAGCGCCGCCAGTGGCAGCGCGGGAGGGACCGTAGTTTTGGGCGCAGCGTGTTTCATGGCTTGATGAAATGGCTGGGCCCATCGCGCGTCTACCGGGCAGGCAGCAGCTTCGACGGATCGATCGGCTTGCCTTGCTTGCGCACCTCGAAGTGCAGCATCACCTGGTCTGCGTCACTGGAACCCATTTCGGCGATCTTCTGGCCCTTGCGCACGGCCTGGTCTTCCTTGACCAGCAGGGTCTGGTTGTGCGCGTAGGCCGTGAGGTAGCTGTTGTTGTGCTTGATGATGACCATGTTGCCGTAGCCGCGCAAGCCGGAACCCGCATACATCACGCGACCATCTGCGGCCGCCAGCACCGGCTCGCCGGCCTTGCCGTTGAAGTCCAGGCCCTTGTTGCGCTGCTCGTCGAAGCCGGCGCTGACCGGCGAGCCGACCGGCCAGCCCCAGGCGGGCTCGTCGTCGCTGTCACGCGCGGCGGTGGCGGCGGGTGCCGGCGTCGCGGGAGCGATGGGCGCCGATGCGCCCGCAGGTGCCGAGGCCGCACCGGCCACCGGCTTGCCGTCCAGCGGACGGGTCTCGACCTTGCCGGTCGTGACCGGGCGCGTGGCCACGGCCGTCGGATCGACGCCCGGCGGCACGACGCGCAGCACCTGACCGACCTCGATCACATTGGGCTTGTCCAGGCCATTCCACTTGACGAGGTCACGCCAGTTCTGGCCGTTGTCCAGCGCGATGCGGATCAGCGTGTCGCCGGATTTGACCGTGTAATAGCCCGGCTTGCCGGCGTTCTCGGCGCCCGGCAGTGGCTTGGCGTCGGTCGGCGCGCTGGCTGCCTGCGTCGGCGCCGAGGCACTGGGTGCCACCGGCCTGACGCCGCTGATCGGGCGATCCTCCACCGGCGCAGCGCGGCGTGGCGTGACGGAACAGGCGCTCAGGCCCGCGATCAGGGCGACCGTCAGCAAGACCTGGAGGGGGCGGAAGGATCGGGTGTTCTGTGGGTGCATGCGTCGCTGTGACTACTGTGTGTGATGGCCGTCACCGGTTGAGGCCAAGCCTCACATGACGCCCGATTTTAGAGGGACGAAAAGAACGGCCTCGTGCTCGGTCCGAACAAAGCGGCTCGCGCCGGCTTCGACCTGATGATCGACGACGACCAGCAGTTGCCCGCGGCCGCCGGGCGCCACCGTCGGCGCCACCAGCCGGCCGCCTGGTGCGAGTTGCGCCAGCCAGGCCGGGGGAATGTCTTCGCCGCCGGCGGCCGCGATGATGCTGTCGAACGGCGCGGCGGGCGGGTGGCCGAGGCGGCCATCGCCGTAGATCAAGCGAACGGATGCAGCCCGGACGGCGCCGAGGTTCAGCCGCGCCTTGTCGTGCAAGGGCTTCAGCCGCTCGATCGACACGACCTGCCGCGCAAGCAGCGCCAGCACGGCGGCCTGGTAGCCGCATCCGGTGCCGATCTCGAGCACCTTGCCGAGTTGCCCGGTCTGCCGCGCCGTGGCGCCGCCGAACAGCATCGCGATCATGCGGCCGACGACCGAGGGCTTGGAGATCGTCTGGCCATGGCCGATCGGTAGGCTGGTGTCTTCATAGGCCTGGATCGCCAGCGCGCTGTCGACGAATTCGTGCCGCGGCACCGTCGCCAGCGCCTGCAGCACGCGCTCGTCGTTCAGGCCTTCCTGCTGGAGCCGCTGCACCATGCGCCGACGCACGCTGTCGGAATCCATGCCCAGCCCGCGGGGCGATTGCTGGCGCGCCGCGTCGGCCGCGGCCTCGCGCAGATGACGCTGCGGCATCAGCACTTCGCGAACCTTCGGCGCAGCACCGGCGCCGAGCTTGTCCAGCGGCAGCGGGAACCGTCGAGACTTGGCGTTAGGGTCGCTGCTCATCCATCCAGGCCCAGGCGCGCACGCCAGGCGGGCACGCCGGCGTGATCGGTCAGGTCGACCTGCAGCGGCGTGATCGAGATCTGGCCGTTGGCGGTGGCATGGAAATCGGTACCCTCGCCGGCCTCGCGCGCATCGCCGGCCGGGCCGATCCAGTAGATCGTCTCGCCGCGCGGGCTCTTCTGGCGGATCACCGCCTCGCTGGCATGGCGGCGGCCCAGGCGCGTGATGCGGCGCGGCAGGCTCGCCGCATCCGCACGATTCGGGATGTTGACGTTCAACAGGAAGGGGTGGCCCAGGCCGCCGGCGATCACCTCTTCGACGATCTTCCGTGCCGCGGCCGCCGCGGCCTCCAGTTCGACCCAGCCCTTCTCCGCCTGCGAGAAGGCGATCGACGGGATGCCGAACAAATAACCCTCGGTCGCCGCCGCGACGGTGCCGGAGTACAGCGTGTCGTCACCCATATTGGCGCCGTTGTTGATGCCGGACAGCACCAGGTCGGGCTTGTAGTCCAGCAGGCCGGTCAGCGCCACGTGGACCGAGTCCGAGGGCGTGCCATTGACGTAGCGGAATCCGTTGGCGGCCGTGTACACCGACAGCGGCCGGCTCAAGGTCAGCGAATTCGAGGTGCCGCTGGCGTTCTGCTCCGGGGCGATCACGTCGATCTCGCCCAGACCCTCACACGCCTTGACCAGGGCATGCAGCCCCGGGGCAAGGCACCCATCGTCGTTGGCAATCAGGATTCGCATCCGGCCATTGTAGGCACCGCGTCACCCGTGCGACCCCTGACGAAATCACCCTTGCCTATGATCCCGGCGACCCATTCAAGGAGACGAAACGATGAACGCCTGGCTTTGCGAGAACCCGATCGGCGTCGAGGCGCTGCAGTGGAAGGAATTGCCGATGCCCGAGCCTGCCGCTGGCCAGGTGCGCGTCGCGATCAAGGCCGCGAGCCTGAACTTCCCCGACCTGCTGATCATCCAGAACAAGTACCAGATGAAGCCGCCGCTGCCCTTCGTGCCGGGCACGGAGTTCGCCGGCGTCGTCGATGCCGTCGGCGAGGGCGTCAAGGGCTTGAAGGTTGGCGACGCGGTGGCTGCCTTCGCCGGTACCGGCGGTTTCGGCAGCCACGCCTGCATTCCCGCCGCGCTGGCAATGCCGCTGCCGCCGGGCTTCAGCTTCGAAGATGCCTCGGCCTTCATCTGCACCTACGCCACCAGCCACCACGCGCTGCTGGACCGCGCGGCGCTGAAGGCCGGTGAGACGGTGCTGATCCTCGGCGCGGCCGGCGGCGTCGGCACCGCCGCGATCCAGATCGCCAAGGCGGCCGGCGCCCGCGTGATCGCTGCCGCGTCCTCGGACGAGAAATGCCGCCGCTGCATCGAGATCGGCGCCGATGCGTCCATCAACTACGGCCAGGGCAATTTCCGCGACGAGCTCAAGGCCCTGACCGACGGCAAGGGGCCGGACGTGATCTACGACCCGGTCGGCGGTGACCTGGCCGAAGCCGCGTTCCGCTCGATCGCCTGGCGCGGCCGCTATCTCGTGATCGGCTTCGCCCAGGGCCAGATCCCGGCGCTGCCACTGAACCTGGCGCTGCTCAAGGGCGCCTCACTGGTCGGCGTGTTCTGGGGCGAATTCGCCCGGCGAGAACCGAAAAACAACGCACAGATGCTGGGCCAGTTGGCGCAGTGGTACGGCGAAGGCAAGATCAAGCCGGTGCTCGATGTGGTGCTGCCGATGGACCAGTTGCCCCAGGCCTTCGAACGGATGGCCAGCCGGCAGGTGGTAGGCAAGGTGGTGCTTAGCAATCCCTAGCATTTTGCGGAACACGGCACGCGGCTCGGGGGGGCCAGGGGTCCGGTCGGCAGCCGCCGACCAGGCTTTGTGGGCTAGTATTGACTGACAAAGGAACGCAGATCATGGCAGTCAAAGTACTCATCATCGAAGACAACCCGGTCGCCCGCAGTTTCCTCTGCCGCGTCGTCCGCGAAAGCTTCAGCGACGCCATGGAGATCACGGAAGCCGGCGATCTGGAAACCGCCCGCCGGCACGTCGCCAAGCTCGCCGAAGAAGGACCGGACGGCATCTTCAAGCTGATGCTGGTCGACCTGGAACTGCCCGACGGCAGCGGCATGGAATTCCTCGGCGAGGTCGCCGGCACGCCGGCCACCAAGATCGTCACCACGCTCTACTCCGACGACGACCACCTCTTCCCCGCCCTGCAATGCGGCGCCGACGGCTACCTGCTGAAGGAAGACCGCTTCGAAGTGCTGGTCGAGGAACTGCAACGCATCGTCCGCGGCCAGCCGCCGCTCTCCCCCGCCATCGCACGCCGGCTGCTGACGCACTTCCGCCCCGGCTCCACGGGTGACAGCGGCCCGATGCCGCTGCAGTCCGGCTTCGGCGCGCTGCAGTCCAACGCGCAGTTCGCGCCGGGCCGCAGCGGCGTGGTGCTCGATCCGCCGCCCGAGTGGGAACGCCTGACACCGCGCGAGAACGAAGTGCTGACCTACCTCAGCAAGGGCTTCACCATCAAGGAAATCGCCAACCTGATGGGCATCAAGTGGTTCACGGTGAACGACCACATCAAGAGCATCTACAAGAAGCTCAATGTGTCGAGCCGCGCCGAAGCCGCGGTGCTGGCCAGCAAGCAGGGCCTGGTCTGACGCCAGCAGTCGGCCGAGCATGAAAAAGGGGCCTCGCGGCCCCTTCGTCTTTTGCGCAGATCGATTACTTGCCTGCCGCAGCGCGTTCCTTCTTGATCGCGGCCTCGTCGGCTTCGTCGAAGGTCTTGCGGCTGCACTCGTTCTTCCAGGCGTCGACATTGTCCAGGTGCGCCTCAGTGCGCTCGTCCATCGTCTTGTATTCGGCGTTCAGTCCGTCGACCTTGGTACCGAAGACCTCGCGGCGTGCGCCCAGGGCCTTGATCGCATCGTTGACGGTGGTGACGGTCTTGTCGAAGGCGGCGACGCGGTCCTGGTATTCCTTGTTTTTGACGTCCAGCTCTTCCTTCTTCAGCTTCGGCGCCTCGGCCTTCAGATCCTCGTAGGACTTCTCGATCGTCGCCTTCTCAGCCTTGGCTGCGGTGAGCGCGGCGGCGTTGGCCTCGTCCTGCTTCTGGATGCCGTCCTTCTCCTCCTGCAGCGCAGCGGCGTGGGTCTTGTAGTTGCTCTGCAAGACCTTGATCGCCTCGGCTTCCTTGGCGTTGGCATCGCTGCGGTCCATGCAGTCGCGCAGTTGGTCGCGGTTCAGCTGCGGCTTGGCCTTGGGCTTCTCGACGACCGGGTTGGCGACCTTGTTGTTCTTCGGGTCGACCTTGGCATTCGGGTTGGTCGTCTGGGCGACGGCCGGCAGCAGCACCGCAGCGGCGGCGAGGGAAATCAGGAGTCGTTTCATGGCGATAGCTTGCTTGGATCGCACCGCGAGGGCGGCGCCGAGGCGCGAATGATGCCACGAGCACCCGCGACAGACCCTCCTGCATACCCGGCCCGATAATTGCCCGCTTTGCCCAGCCACTCCTACGCCATGGCCCTGAACGCCACCATCCACAAAGCCCTGCTGCAGATCGCCGACATGGACCGCAACGTCTACGGAGAATACAACCTGACGATCGCCCGCCATCCGTCCGAGACCGACGAGCGGATGATGATCCGCATCCTGGCCTTCGCGCTGAACGTGCCGGCCGACGACCTCAACGGCAAGCTGGAGCTGTGCAAGGGCCTGTCGGACGTGGACGAGCCCGAGATCTGGGAGCGCGACCTGACCGGCGAGATCCTGCACTGGATCGATCTCGGCCAGCCCGACGAGCGCCGGCTGCAGAAGGCGCACGGCCGCGCCGGCCGGGTCAGCGTCTACGGCTTCGCGTCGAGCACGCCGGTCTGGTGGTCGGGCATCGAGAACAAGCTGACCCGCCAGCCGCGTCTGGCCGTGTGGCAGATTCCGGCCGCGCAGTCGCAGGCGCTGGCGGCGCTGGCCGAACGCAGCATGCAGTTGCAGATCAATGTGCAGGACGGCGGCATCTACGTCACCACGGACAAGGCCTCCGTGGAAATCCTGCCGATCGCGCTGAAGACCGCCCAGGCATGAACACGCACGCGATCCTCGCCACGCTGGCCGCCACGCTCAGCCTCCTGCTCCCTTCGTCGAAAGCCGCCTCGATGCCCGACAGCACCCCCGACCCCTATCTCTGGCTCGAAGACGTGCAGGGCGAGCGCGCGCTCGACTGGGTCCGCCAGCACAACACCACGAGCACCCGCGTGCTGCAGGGCGGCACCGACTACGCGCCGCTGCGCCAGGATCTGCTGAAGGTGCTGAACGCGCGTGACCGCATCCCCGTCGTCTCGCGCCGCGGCCCCTGGTTCTACAACCTCTGGCAGGACGAGAACCACAAGCGCGGCCTGTGGCGACGCGCGACCTTGGTCGAGTACCGCAAGCCCGAGCCCGCCTGGGAAACGGTGCTGGATCTCGACGCGCTCGGCGCCGCCGAGCAGGAGAGCTGGGTCTTCCACGGCGCGAACTGCCTGGCGCCGGACTACCGGCGCTGCCTGGTCTCGCTGTCGCGTGGCGGCGCGGATGCGCACTTCGTGCGCGAGTTCGACTCGGTGACCAAGACCTTCGTGGACGACAAGGGCGGCAAGGGCTTCGTGCTGCCCGAGGCAAAGTCCGAAGTGGAGTGGCTGGACGCCGACCATATCTACGTCGGCACCGATTTCGGCCCCGGCTCGATGACCGACTCCGGCTATCCACGCGTCATCAAGCTCTGGCAGCGCGGCACGCCGCTGAGCGAGGCGAAGACGGTGTTCGAAGGCAAAGCCGCGGACGTCTCGGTGAGCGTCCAGGTCGACCGCACACCGGGCGCCGAGCGCACGATCTTCAGCCGCGCGCTGGACTTCTACAACAGCGAGCGCTTCCTGCTCGGTGCCGACGGCACGACGCTGCAGCGCCTGGACATGCCGAGCGACATGCACGCGCAGTTCTGGGGTCAGCGCCTGCTGCTGCATCCGCGCAGCGACTGGACGATCGGCAAGAAGCGCTACCCCTCCGGCTCGCTGCTGCTGGCTGATGCTGCCGCCTACCTACGCGGCGAGCGCAAGTTCACCGTGCTGTTCACGCCGACGAAGACCCGCTCGCTGGACGACTACGCGCTGACGCGCGACCAGTTGATCCTGAACGTCAGCGAGAACGTGGCCAGCCGGCTCGAGCAGTGGAGCTTCGCCAGTGTCAAGCCCGCGCACCGCAAGATCGCCGCGCCCTTCCCCGGCAAGCTGAGCCTGGCCAGCCTCTACGACAGCGAGCTGGCGCAGGACGAACTGGCCGACCGCTACCTCGTCAACTACGCCGACTTCCTGACGCCGGACACGCTCTACCTCGCCCGCGCCGGCGCGGACGACACGCGCGAGAAGCTGAAGTCCCGCGAGCCGCAGTTCGACGCGACGGGCATGAAGGTCGAGCAGCGCTTTGCCACCTCCAAGGACGGCACCAAGGTGCCCTACTTCGTGCTCTGGCCCGCCGGCGCCAAGGCCGATGGCGCCAACCCGACCTTGCTCTACGGCTACGGCGGCTTCGAGATCTCGATGGCGCCGGCCTACTCGGGCGGACGCGGCCTGGGCTGGCTCGGCCGCGGCGGCGTGCTCGTCATCGCCAACATTCGCGGTGGGGGCGAGTTCGGCCCGGCCTGGCACCAGGCCGCCGTCAAGGCGCACAAGCAGCGCAGCTACGACGACTTCATCGCCGTCGCCCAGGACCTGATCAAGCGCAAGATCAGCTCGCCGAAGCACCTCGGCATCATGGGCGGCAGCAACGGCGGCCTGCTGGTCGGCGCCACACTCGTGCAGCGGCCGGACCTGTTCAACGCGGTCGTCTGCCAGGTGCCGCTGCTGGACATGCGCCGCTATCACAAGCTACTGGCCGGTGCCTCCTGGATGGCCGAGTACGGCGACCCGGACCAGCCCGCCGAATGGGCCTGGATCTCCAAGTACAGCCCCTACCAGAACGCCAAGGGCGGCGTGAAGTACCCGAAGGTGCTGTTCACCACCTCCACCCGTGACGACCGCGTCCACCCGGGCCATGCCCGCAAGATGGCCGCGCTGCTGGAGTCGCAGGGGCACGACCTGCTGTACTACGAGAACATCGAGGGCGGCCACGGCGGCGCGGCCGACAACGAGCAGCGCGCGACGATGCAGGCCCTCGAATACAGCTTCCTCTGGCAGCAACTCGGACGCTGAGCATGGACGACGACCTGAAGATCAGCCACGACGAGCGAGCCGGTGTGTTCACGGCCGAGATCGATGGCCACGGCCTGGACGTCGAATACCTGCGCCAGGGCGAGCGCCTGGTCTTCACCCACACCGGCACTCACCCCGCACTGCGCGGGCGCGGGCTGGCCGGCCGAATGGTCGAGCATGCGCTGCAATGGGCGGCGCCGCAGGGCCTGCAGGTCGTGCCGGCCTGCAGCTATGTGCAGGCGCACATGCAGCGGCACCGCCGCTGGCAACGGCTGCTGGAGCCCGCTGGCGTGCAGCAGGTGCTGAACTTCTGGTTCGGCGCGCTGGGCAGCGCGAACGACGGTCAGGTGCGCCGGCAGTGGTTCATCAAGGACGAGACCTTCGACGCCGAGATCCGCACCCGCTTCGGCCCGCTGATCGATGCCGCCTTGACCGACGGCCTGCCCGACTGGCTGCCGCGCCCACTGGGCGCGCTGGCCGCGATCGTCGTGCTGGACCAGTTCACCCGCAACAGCTTCCGCGGCCAGGCGCGGGCCTTCGCCGGTGACGCGCAGGCGCTGCGGATCGCACTGGCGCTGCTGGACGACGGGAGCGCTGCGAAGCTGAACCCGCTGGAGCGCTGGTTCGCCTTGATGCCGCTGGAACACGCCGAGGATCTGGCGATGCAGCAGCGCTGCGTGCGCGAGTTCGAGGCGCTGGCCGCCATCGATCCGCGCATGGCCGACCCGCTGAACTACGCGCGCCGCCACCTCGCCGTGGTCGAGCGCTTCGGCCGCTTCCCGCACCGCAACGCGGCGCTGGGCCGCGCGTCGACACCCGAGGAAGCGGCCTTCATTGCGCAGCCCGGTTCAGGCTTTTGACGTCGCCGCCTGCTGCTCTTCCTTCTCCTGCAGCAGGCGCCACATGACCTTGCCCGAGCCGGACTTGGGCAGGCTGTCGGCAAACTCGACGAGCTTGGGCACCTTGTAGGCCGCCATGTGCTCCTTGGCCCAGCCGGTGATGTCCTCGGCCGTGGTCTTGCCCTTGGCCTCGGTGCGCAGCACGACGACGGCCTTCACCGTCTCGCCGCGGTAAGCGTCCTTGGCCGAGATGATGCAAGCCTCCTGCACGGCCGGATGCTTGTACAGCAGCATCTCCACCTCCGAAGGCCAGACCTTGAAACCGCTCGCATTGATCATCCGCTTGAGCCGGTCGGTGATGAAGAAGTAGCCCTCCTCGTCCATGCGGCCGAGGTCACCGGTGCGGAAGAAGGGCTTGCCGTCCATCTCGATGAAGGCGGCCTCGGTCGCCTCCGGCTGCTGCCAGTAGCCCTTGAAGACCATCGGGCCGTGGGTGACGATCTCGCCGACCTCGCCGATCGGCATTTCCTTCAGGGTCACCGGATCGATGATGCGCGAATCGACGCCGTAGATCGGAATGCCCAGGCACTGCAGCTTGGCCCGCTCGGGCGGGTTGCCATGCGAGGGCGCGGCCGTCTCGGTGAGGCCGTAGCCTTCGGCGAAGGTCAGGCCGTACTCGGCCTTCAGCCGCTCGGCCACGGCCGCCGGCATCGCCGCGCCGCCTCCGTTCAGGTTGCGCAGCCGGCCCAGGTCGAAGCTCTTGAAGTTGGGGCTGCCGAACAGGTCGATGATCATCGTCGGGATGCAGGTCCAGTGCGTGATGCCGTAGCGCGAGATCGCGTTGCCGGCCAGTTCGCGGTCCCAGCGCGGCAGGATCACGACGGTCATGCCCAGGTACATCGAGCCCAGCACGCCGTACATCATCCCGGTGATGTGGAACATCGGCACCACCGACAAGCCCACCGACTCGGCCGATGCATAGCCCCAGGGCCCGCCGCCCACGACGTTGGACATCAGCGTCGCGTTCGTGTGGATGCAGCCCTTGGGCAAGCCGGTCGTGCCCGAGGTGTAGGGCAGCAGCGCCATGTCGTCAGGACCGGCGGTGTGCGGGCCGGGCTGCTTGCCGGCGGCCAGCGCATCGTCCCAACGGACGGCACCGGCCGGCAGCGGGGGATTGGCCGTCACCCACTGGCGCATCGGCTCTGGCAGGCCGGCCTCGGGCGACACCTCGTCCGCATAGCGCGTGACCAGCAGGGCGCCGAGGCGCTGCGCCGCCGGCAGCGCCTCGTTCGCCTGCGCGACGATGCCGGCCAGATCGGCACTGCAGATCACGACCTTGGTCGCCGGGTCGGTGATGTAGTGGCCGAACTCCTCGGCCTTGTTCATCGGGTTGACCGGCACGACGACCGCATCAGCCCGGTTCACCGCGTAGAAGGCCGCAATGAACTGCGGGCAGTTCTGCATAAAGAGCGCGACGCGATCGCCCTTGCCCACGCCCACGCTCTGCAGCCAGCCGGCCAGCGCGAGGGCCTGCGCGTGCAACTGCACGTAGGTGATCGTGCGGCCGCAGTAGATCGCCGCGGCCTTGTCGGGAAAACGCTGGGCGCTGACTTCCAAGTTGAAGAACAGCGAGGTGCGGGGCACGACGAGGTCGCGCGGCAGGCGGCGCGGCCAGTGGCTGCGCTGGGCGATCAGTTGTGGGCTCAGGGGCGAAGTCATCGTTGTCTGTCTCCGTGCTCGTTCGAATTCTGCGAACGGTCTTTTATCGTAATCCGAGGCCGTTGCAGTCCCGGCAGCGACATCGGGCCGGGATCGGTGCGAATTTGAAAGAAAATGCGGGATTCCCCGCGCTCGGCGCATCCACCGCAGAACCATCCGCCATGTCCACGATTCTTCAGCACATCCCCGCCGGCCAGAAGGTCGGCATCGCCTTCTCCGGTGGCCTCGACACCAGCGCCGCGCTGCACTGGATGCGCCAGAAGGGCGCGATTCCCTACGCCTACACGGCCAACCTCGGCCAGCCGGACGAACCGGACTACGACGCGATCCCGCGCAAGGCCATGGAATACGGCGCCGAGAAAGCCGTGCTGGTCGACTGTCGCGCGCAGCTGGCCCATGAAGGCATCGCCGCGCTGCAGGCCGGCGCCTTCCACATCAGCACCGGCGGCGTGACCTACTTCAACACCACGCCGCTGGGCCGCGCCGTGACCGGCACGATGCTGGTGGCCGCGATGAAGGCCGACGACGTCAACATCTGGGGCGACGGCTCGACCTTCAAGGGCAACGACATCGAGCGCTTCTACCGCTACGGCCTGCTGACCAACCCGGCGCTGAAGATCTACAAGCCCTGGCTGGACCAGGCCTTCATCGACGAGCTGGGTGGTCGCGCCGAGATGAGCGCCTTCCTCACCAAGGCCGGCTTCGGCTACAAGATGAGCGCCGAGAAGGCCTACTCGACCGACTCGAACATGCTGGGCGCCACGCACGAAGCGAAGGACCTGGAGTTCCTGAACAGCGGCATCAAGATCGTCAACCCGATCATGGGCGTGGCCTTCTGGCGCGAGGACGTCGCCGTGAAGGCCGAGACCGTCACCGTGCGCTTCGAGGAAGGCTTGCCCGTCGCACTGAACGGCGTCGAGTACCGCGACCCGGTGGCGCTGCTGCTGGAAGCGAACGCCATCGGCGGCCGCCACGGCCTGGGCATGAGCGACCAGATCGAGAACCGCATCATCGAGGCCAAGAGCCGCGGCATCTACGAAGCCCCGGGCATGGCACTGCTGCACATCGCCTACGAGCGCCTGGTCACCGGCATCCACAACGAGGACACGATCGAGCAGTACCGCATCAACGGCCTGAAGCTCGGCCGCCTGCTCTACCAAGGCCGCTGGTTCGACCCGCAAGCCATCATGCTGCGCGAGACGGCCCAGCGCTGGGTCGCCCGCGCGATCACCGGCGAAGTAGCCCTGGAACTGCGCCGCGGCAACGACTACTCGCTGCTCGACACGAAGAGCCCCAACCTCACCTACGCGCCGGAACGCCTGTCGATGGAAAAGGTGGAAGACGCCCCGTTCAGCCCGGCCGACCGCATCGGCCAGCTGACGATGCGCAACCTCGACATCGTCGACACCCGCGCCAAGCTGGGCATCTACACCGAGGCCGGCCTGCTGGCCGCGGGCGAGGCGAACAGCCTGCCGAAGCTCAAGAGCGAATAAGGCTCAGACGACGACCGGCTCCGGCTCCAGCCGGATGCCGAAGCGGCCGTACACGCTCTCCTGGATCGCGCGGGCCAAGGTCACCACCTCGGCGCCGCGCGCCTCGCCGCGGTTCACCAGCACCAGGGCCTGCTTCTCATAGACGGCCGCGCCGCCGACCGCCTTGCCCTTCCAACCGCAGGCGTCGATCATCCAGCCGGCGGCCAGCTTGATCGTGCCGTCTGGCATCGGGTAGTGGACGATGCCGGGGTCGCGTCCGATGATGTCGCGACACTGTTCCTCGGTCACCACGGGGTTCTTGAAGAAGCTGCCGGCGTTGCCGATGTGGGCGGGGTCGGGCAGCTTAGCGCGGCGGATCTCGCAGATCCAGTCGAAGATCTGGCGGGCACTCGGCGCTTGGTTGCCGCTTTCCGCAATCTTGCGCTCCAGTTCCAGGTAGCCGAGCACCGGTTGCCAGGGCTTGGGGCAGCGCAGCCGCACCGCGGTGATCACGCTCTTGCCGGCCAGGCCACCGAAGCCGGTTTGCTTGAACACGCTGTCGCGGTAGCCGAACTTGCAGACCGAGGCCGGCAGCAAGGCTGGACGGCCGGTGATCAGGTCGACGACCTCGACCGCTTCGACGCGGTCCTTCAGCTCGATGCCGTAGGCACCGATGTTCTGCACCGGCGCGGCGCCGACGGTGCCGGGGATCAGCGCCAGGTTTTCCAGACCCGGGTAGCCGTTCTCGATCGTCCATGCCACCAATTCGTGCCACACGACGCCGGCGCCTGCCTCCACAATCCAGGCGTCCTCGCGTTCTTCCAGCAGGCGCAGACCCGGCACCTCCACTTTCAGAACGACGGCCTCGACATCCTGCGTCAGCACGATGTTGCTGCCGCCGCCCAGCACGAACTTCGGCGCGCGGCCGAGTTTCGGATGGTCGACGACGCGGCGCACGTCGGCCGCCTCGCGAATGCGCACCAGTGTGCGGGCCACGGCAGGCAAGCCGAAGCTGTTGTAGGGCTTCAGATTGACGTCGTGTTCCAGCGTTAGGCGCGTATCCGAGGGGGTGAGAGCATGATCCTGCATGGCAAAATTTTAACGATCAGGGTGGAGTTCCCGCCCGTAACTGGTAAATAAACGAATCATGCCCAGCATCGACACGGTCCTCGAACCCAATATGGTCAAGATCAAGAATGGCGTTGAGAACAGCGTCAAGGAGATCGGCACCCGCTTCGACTTCAAGGGCACCAGCGCCAAGGTGGAGCTCAAGGAGAAGGACAAGACGATCGAGACCATCGGCGACAGCGACTTCCAGCTCGAGCAGATCGAGCAGGTGCTGTACGCGAAGCTCACCAAGCAGGATGTCGTCATCACTTTCCTCGACAAGAACGACAAGATCGAGAAGATGGGCGGCGACAAGGTCAAGCAGGTCTACAAGATCAAGGACGGCATCGAGGCCGAACTGGCCAAGAAGATCACCGCGGCCGTCAAGAACAGCAAGATCAAGGTGCAGGCCTCCTTCCAGGACGGCAAGGTGCGCCTCACCGGCAAGAGCATCGACGACATCCAGCAGACGATGGCGCTGATCCGCAAGGAGTTCCACGACGTGCCGCTGAGCTTCGACAACCAGCGCGCCTGATGTCATGAAGACCGCCCCACGCCTCGCCGCCCTGTTGCTTGCCGCGCTGTCGGCAGCCGCGGCATGGGGCCAGGTGGTCTCCTTCAACGGCAGCCTCGGCGACAAGGCGGCGCTGCTGCTGATCAACGGCGAGCCACGCACGGTCAGCGTCGGCCAGCAGGTGCGCGGCGTGACACTGGTCTCGATGAGCGCGGGGGCCGCGGTCATCGAGATCGCCGGCCATCGCCAGAGCCTGCAGTTGGGCGCCTCGCCGGGCCGCGTCGGCAACGGAGCGGCCTCCGGGTCGAGCGGACGGCAGATCGTGCTGAGCTCCGGTAGCGGCGGGCATTTCACGACCACCGGCAGCATCAACGGCCGCACGACGGAGTTCCTCGTCGACACCGGCGCGACCCTGGTCGCGCTGAGCCAGGCCGAGGCCGAGCGCCTGAACCTGCCCTACCGGGACGGTCGCCGCACCCAGACGCAAACGGCCAATGGCATCGTGCCGGCCATGATGCTGACCCTGGCCAGTGTGCGGATCGGCGACGTCGAGGTCCGCAACGTCGACGCCATCGTCGTGCCCGGCCAGATGAGCATGGTGCTGCTCGGCAACAGCTTCCTCACCCGCTTCCAGATGCGCCGCGACAACGACGTGATGACGCTGGAACTGCGGTACTGATCACGCCCGGCACCCATTTGCGGGAGCGCAAGCGCTAGGGATTGACCCGCATCTGCAAGAATCGCCGAGTCCGGCGCCTGCCGCCCAGATTCGCAGTTCCTGCCGATCATTCCGCCCATGACGAACCGATTCCCGCGCCACGCACTGCTGGCCCTGCTGCTTGCCGCATCGGCCGCCAGCTTCGCCCAGACCAACGATGCCAAGGCCGCCCGCTTCTACGAAGACGCCTTGCAGCGCTTCGACCGCAAGGACTACGCCGGCGCCATCATCCAGCTGAAGAACTCGCTGCAGGTGGACAAGAGCCAGCTCTCGGTCCATCTGCTGCTGGGCAAGGCGCTGCTGGCAGACAGCCAGGTGGTCGCGGCCGAGACCGAATTCGGCGAAGCGCTTCGCTTAGGCGTGGATCGGGCCGAGGTCGTGGTGCCGTTAGCACAGACATTGATTGCCCAGGGCAAGCATTCCCGTGTCTTCGACGACACGCGCCTGAGCCCTACCGGTCTGCCCTCGGGCATCAAGCTCAAGCTCCTGCTGGTACGCTCCTCGGCGGCCTCGGACATCGGCGACACCCGGACCGCCATGCAGTCTGTGCTCGATGCACGGGCCATCGACGCATACGATGCCGAAACCTGGCTGGCGGAGGTTCCGCTGCGCGTCCGTGCGCACCAGTTCCCTGAGGCGATGGCCGCAGCGGGTCAGGCGCTCAAGCTCGCCCCCGACTCGAGCAATGTCTATTACCAGAAGGCATCGGTTCTTCATGTGCAGGGCCGGATCAATGAGGCCTTGCCGCTGTACGAGCGCAGCATCCAGCTCAATGCCGGCAACGTCGAAGCGCGCCTGGCCCGGGCCGGCATCCTGTTCGATTTGAACCGCGACAAGGACTTGCAGGCCGAGCTCGACGAGCTTCAGAGGCAAGTTCCCAACGATCCGCGCTGCACCTACCTGCGCGCGCAACTAGCGTCGCGTAGCGGCAATGACGCGGTCACCAAAGCGGCGCTCAAGCGCGTCACTGAGCTGCTGGATCCGGTGCCGGTCGAATTCATCCGCTATCGGCTGCAGATTTTGATGCTCAACGGCTTGGCGCACTTCGACCTGCACGAATACGAGAAGGCCAAGGGCTACCTCGAGCTCGCCACGCGGCAGCAGCCGGGCAGCCCACTGACCAAGCTGCTGGCTCAGATCGCGATCAGCGAGCCCAACGTCCCACGCGCCATCGAGCTGCTGGAGGACTATCTGAAAACCAATGCCGGCGACGGCCAGGCCCTGTTGATGCTGGCCACCGCGCAGATGGCGCAAGGACGCTACGCCAAGGCCTCGCAACTGCTGCAGGACGCGCTGCAGAGCCGTGACGACTCGAAGTTCCGCACCGCGCTTGGCATCAGCTTGATGCGCAGCGGGAAGAGCGGCACCGCGCAGGCCGAGTTGGAACGCGCCTTCAAGGCCGATCCAAAGCAGACCTACGCCGGCATGGCACTGGTAGACATCTACCAGCGATCCGGCCAGTTGCCACGCGCGCTGCAGGTGGCGGACGGACTCGCCAAGGCCGACCCGAAGAATCCGATCATTCTCGTTGTCCAGGCCGGGGCGCGCCAACGCGCGGGCGATTTCGCCGGCGCACGCGCGGGCTACGACGCAGCGCTGAAGCTGGACTCGCAGAATCAGCCGGCCCTGCTCGGCTTGGCCCACGTCGACGCGCTAACGCGCAACTTCGACGCCGCCGACAAGCGCCTCCGCGCTGCGCTCAAAGGCAACGAGCGCTCCGTCGACATCCTCTTCGAGCTGGCCACACTGTATGAACTGTGGGGCCGCAGCAACGAGGCGCTGGCTTATCTGCAGAGCGCTGTCGACGCCAGCAGTCAGACGCAGACTCGCCCGAATTTCGCGCTGGTCGCCTGGCAACTGAAGCGCGGCACACCGGCCGCTGCGCTAGATGCCGCCAAGGTTCTGCTGAGCAAGTTGCCCGACGACGTTGACGCACTGCGGACCTATGCCCAGGCCCAGCTAGCCGGCGGTGATGCCGCCGGTGCCCGCTCGACGCTGAACAATGCGGCGCGCAGGGCTGCTTACGACGCCCCCCAATTGGAACGGATTGCCCGGTCCCAGCTTGACGCCCGTGACATCCCCGGTGCCGCCTACAGCCTGGACAAGGCGCTAACTGGCGATCCCAACAACCTACCGGCGATGGCGCTAATGAGCACGGTAGAACTGTTGCAGGGCGATACGGCCAAAGCGGAACGCCGCGCGCGCGAGGTGATGCAGCAGTTCCCGAAGGCCGGCGTCGGCTGGGGCCTGCTTGCAGACGTGGCCATGGCGCGCGGGCAATCTTCAGTGGCCATCGATGCACTGCGCCATGCGCACGACCTTGACCGGAGCGAGGCCTCACTGCTGCGCCTGTTCAATGCCTTGTCGCTGCAGGATGGCGGGAAGGCGGCTATCGACCTCGCCAATGGCTGGCTCAAGACGCACGCGAAGGACATCGTTGTGCAGAAAGCCTTGGGTGACGCCTATGCCCGGGCAGGCAATTTCAGCGCCGCGCGCCGTAGCTATGAAGCAGTGATCGCCGCGCGACCAAGTGACGTAGACGCGATGAACAACCTCGCCAACGTGCTGATCCAGCAGCAGGATGCGGGTGCAGTGGCGATCGCCGAAAAAGCGCTGGCGCTGGACCCACGCAATCCGGTGGTCGTAGACACCGCAGGCTGGGCTTATTTCAAGGCCGGCAACAAGGACCGGGCGCTGCAACTGCTGCGCGACGCCCGATTGCGCGCACCCGAGAACCCAGATCTGCGTTACCGTCTGGCCGTGGTGCTGGCCCAGACCGGCCGCTCCGCCGAAGCGCGGGACGAACTTCAGGCTGCGCTGAAAAATAAGAACTTCAACGGTACCCAGGACGCGCAGGCCTTGATGAGTACGCTCAAATAACTATCTAGCTCGCCGGCACCCTCAGTCGCGGGGGAGGTGGTCCCTAAATTGTCGAGCCTTCTTACAATCGGGCCAACGCACAAATCACATGCGGTACGCAAACTGTTGAATTTGGATGTTATTTTCCAATTGGCACCAAATTTGCTTATTGGAATTTGAATATAACGATTTAGGCAGCCGAGGGGCGCCCAAAAGGACACATCGATGAAATCGACTCATTCCCGCCTACTGCAGGCAATCGGTCTTGTCGCCTGCTTGGCCGCATCGGGCAGCGCATTCGCCGTCGACCCGAGTTGGACTTTCACATCCAGCACGATGACCGGCATCACCAGTTCCGGCTCCTCGACCACGGTGTCCGTCAGCGGCGTCTACGCCACTAACAACTCAAGCGGCGTGGTGACTGGAAACTGGGCCAACGGCACCGTGACCAACTACGGCAGTAACGGCGATGGCATGACCTCGGGCGCAGACAACGGTAGCTCGCCGAACCACGCGCTCGACAATTCCGGCACCACTGAAGCCATCCTGCTGAAATTCAGCTCCAGCGTCTCGCTGAGCAGCATTGGCCTCGGCTGGGCGTCCAACGGCATCTGCAAGTCGGGCAGCACCACAGTAACACCGTCGGCTGATGGCTCCTGCCCATCCGGCTCCACACTGCAATCCACCGACGTCGCCGGCGTCAATCCGCAGATTGACCTCTCGCTGTTCCGCTGGGTCGGTACCGGCGCTCCGACCGCCCTGGCGGGCCAGTCGGTCACTTCGATGTCTGGCTGGCAGTTGGTCGGCAATTACGGCGATCTGACCAAGGACACCAGCAATCCGTACAACTCTGTCAACCAGACGGGCCTGGGTTCCAGCTGGTGGCTGGTCAGCGCGTACAACTCCGGCTTTACGCAGACTGCAGTCAATGCGACCACCGGCACGGTAGACGCCGGCAACGACTTCTTCAAGCTCTATGCCGTCGCCGGCACATCCTGCACCGGCATAAGTACCCAGTGCGGCACCGCCCCGGCTACCACTGGCAAGGTGCCGGAGCCTGGATCTCTTGCCCTGGCCGGTATGGCCCTGGCCGGCTTGGCGTGGACGCGCCGCCAGCAGCGCAAGGCCTGAGCGAATCCGCTCGCCACCCCTCACGAAGCGGCCCACGGGCCGCTTTTTCGTTGTCAGGTAAAAAACTACTTTGTCCCTGCCGGGACAGGCCTGAAAAGCACGGTCGTGCTAAAACTCCGCGACTCGTAGGAGACAAAGCATGGACCTGAATTTCACGCCGGAAGAAATCGCCTTCCGCAACGAGATCCGCCAGTGGGTGGCCGAGAACCTGCCCAAGGACATCAGCCACAAGGTGCACAACGCGCTGCGCCTGAACCGCGACGATATGCAGCGCTGGGCGCGCATCCTCGGCAAGAAGGGCTGGCACGGCTGGGCCTGGCCCAAGCAGTTCGGCGGCCCGGGCTGGAACGCGGTGCAGCGCCATCTGTTCGAAGAGGAATGCGCGCTGGCCGGCGCGCCGCGGGTGGTCCCGTTCGGCCCCGTGATGGTGGCGCCGGTGATCATGGCCTTCGGCTCGCCCGAGCAGCAGCAGCGCCACCTTCCCGGCATCATGAGCGGCGAAGTCTGGTGGAGCCAGGGCTACAGCGAGCCGGGCTCGGGCTCGGACCTGGCCTCGGTCAAGACGCGTGCTGAACGCGTCGGCGACAAGTACATCGTCAACGGCCAGAAGACCTGGACCACGCTGGGCCAGTACGGCGACTGGATCTTCTGCCTCGTGCGCACCGACCCGAGCGTGAAGCCCCAGGCCGGCATCTCCTTCCTGCTGATCGACATGAAGTCACCGGGCGTCACCGTGCGGCCGATCATCATGCTCGACGGCGAGCACGAGGTGAACGAGGTGTTCTTCGACAACGTCGAAGTGCCCGCCGAGAACCTCGTCGGCGAGGAGAACAAGGGCTGGACCTACGCCAAGTACCTGCTCGCTCACGAGCGCACCAACATCGCCGACGTCAACCGCGCCAAGCGCGAACTGGAGCGGCTCAAGCGCATCGCCAAGGCCGAGGGTGTCTATGAGGACAGCCGCTTCCGCGATCAGATCGCGCTGCTGGAGGTGGACATCGTGGCGCTGGAGATGATGGTGCTGCGCGTGCTGTCCGCCGAGAAGAGCGGCAAGCAGTCGCTCGACGTCGCCGGCCTGTTGAAGATCCGCGGCAGCGAGATCCAGCAGCGCTACACCGAGCTGATGATGCTGGCCGGCGGCCCCTACAGCCTGCCCTTCATCCCGGAAGCGATGGAAGCCGGCTGGCAGGGCGACCAGGTCGGCGCCGCGTATTGCGCGCCGCTCGCGAGCCACTACTTCAATTACCGCAAGACCACCATCTACGGTGGCTCCAACGAAGTGCAGCGCAACATCGTCGCGCAAACCGTTCTGGGCTGAGGAGACATCATATGGATTTCGATTTCACCGAAGACCAGCAATCGCTGCGCGACGCCGTCCGCCGCTGGGTCGACAAGGACTACGACTTCGCCCGCCGCCACGCCATCGTCAAGGCCGGTGGTTTCTCGCAGGAGGCCTGGGACGGCCTCGTGGGCCTGGGCCTGACGGCCATGCTGGTGGCCGAGGAACACGGCGGCCTGGGCTTCGGTCCGGTCGAGGCCATGGTCGTGATGGAGGAGCTGGGCCGCGGCATCGTGATGGAGCCCTTCGCCCAGGCCGGCCTGATCGCGCCGACGGTGCTGGCGCGCGCGTCAGCCGAGGTGCAGGCCGCCTGGCTGCCGAAGATCGCCGGCGGTGAGGCCATGGTCGTGCTGGCCCACCAGGAGCGCGGCGCGCGCTACGACCTGGCCAAGTGCGCCGCCCGCTTCGCAGACGGCAAGCTCAGCGGCAAGAAGAGCCTGGTGCCGGCCGGCGACAAGGCCGATGCCTTCATCGTGCCGGCGCTCTCTGATGGCCGCATCGCGCTCTACCTCGTGGAGCGCGCCGCAGCCGGCGTCAGCACCCGCGCCTACAGCCTGCAGGACGGTTCGCGCGCCGCGGACGTGAGCTTCACCGACAGCCCCGCCACGCTGCTGGTCGGCCCCGAGCAGGGCCTCGCCGTGCTGGAGCTGGCGGTCGACGTCGGCATCGCCGCATTGTGCGCCGAGGGCGTCGGCGCGATGGACCAGTACACGGCGATCACCGCCGAGTACCTGAACACACGCAAGCAGTTCGGCGTCGCCATCGCCAGCTTCCAGGCGCTGCGCCACCGCATCGCCGACGTCAAGATGCAGCTGGAACTGGCCCGCTCGATGAGCTACTTCGCGACGCTGAAGCTCGGCGAGGCACCCGCCGCGCGCCGCTATGCGCTGGCGCAGGCCAAGCTGCAGCTGTCGAACTCGGCCCGCTTCGTCGGCCAGCAATGCACGCAGCTGCACGGCGGCATCGGCGTGACGGACGAGTACGTCGGCAGCCACTACTTCAAGCGCCTGACCACGATGGAGATGCAGTTCGGCGACGGCTTGCACCAGCTCGGCGTCGTCAGCGCGGGGATGCAGGAGACCGCCGGCGTGTTCGCCTGAGCGCAAAGCTCGCTACAGTCAAAGCCCGCCGAGCGCTGTGCCCGGCGGGCCTTGTTTTTCGGAGGCCCCATGCGTCAGCTGATTCTCATCGTTAGCCTGCTGGCCGCGGCCAGCGCCCAGGCGCAGAACATGAAGCCCGGCCTCTGGGAGGTCAGGCAGCAGCCGCAGCTCGATCCCAAGCGCCAGGCGCAGATGGAGAAGGCGCAGCAGCAGATGGCCGCAATGCCTGCCGAGCAGCGCAAGATGATGGAAGAGATGATGGCCAAGCGCGGGGTCAGCATGGACTTCGGCGGCGGCGGCGGCGTCATTACCGTGAAGATGTGCGTCAGCGAAGAGCAGGCCAAGCGCAACGAGCCGCCCGTCGCGGGCCGCGCCAACTGCACGCACGACGTGCAGCGCAGCGGCGACCAGATCCACACGAAGTTCAGTTGCACCGATCCCGTCTCCGAGGGCACCAGCGACGTCACGCTGCGGTCGGGCGGCGACGGCTTCATCGCCAAGACCCACATCAGCCACACCCGCGACGGCAAGACCGATTCGATCGACGCCACCTCCGAGGCTCGCTGGCTCGGTGCCGACTGCGGCGGACTGAAGCCGATGGGAGCCAAGTGAGCACCCTGCCCCCAGGCTCGATCTGCGACATCGCCGGCCTGAAGGTCGGCCACTTCACCGACGCCAGGCGACCGACCGGCTGCACCGTGCTGCTCTGCGAGCAAGGCGCCACCGCCGGCGTGGACGTGCGCGGCGCCGCACCCGGCACGCGCGAGACCGATCTGCTGGCGCCCGAGAACACCGTCGAGCAGGTTCACGCGATCCTGCTCACCGGCGGCAGCGCCTTCGGCCTCGCTGCCGCCGGCGGCGTGATGCGCTGGCTGGCCGAGCGCGGACACGGGCTGCCGGTGGGCGGCAAGGTACGCGTGCCGATCGTGCCGGCCGCGGTGCTGTTCGATCTCTGGCTCGGTGATCCGGCCGTCTACCCCGATGAAGCTGCGGGTTATGCCGCCTGCGAAGCAGCATCGGGCGCAGTGCCGGCCGAGGGCAGCATCGGCGCCGGTGCTGGTGCCACCGTCGGCAAGCTGTTCGGTCCGGACAAGGCGATGAAGGGTGGCATAGCCAGCGCCTCGGTCAAGGTCGGCGGGATCACGGTCGCGGCCCTCGTCGCGGTCAACGCGGTGGGCGACGTGATCGATCCGGCCAACGGCAGCGTCATCGCCGGCGCGCGTGGCGACGATGGCCAGCCGCTCAACTCGGCCCAGGCGATGCTGCGTGGCGCCCTGCCCGCCCAGCTACTGACCGGCATGTCCACGACCTTGGGCATCGTCGCCACCGATGCGCGGCTCAGCAAGGCGCAAGCAAAGAAGCTGGCGCAGATGGCGCACGACGGCCTCGCGCGCACGATCAACCCGGTCCACACCCCGTTCGACGGCGACGTGATCTTCAGCCTCGCGACCGGCGGCTCGGGCCTGCCCGGCCAGCTCACCGTGCTGGGCGCGCTGGCCGCCGAGGTCACGGCCATGGCCGTGCTGCGCGCGGTCAGAGCCGCGACGGGATAATGCGCGCGATGAAGTTGCGCCTGTCCCAAATCCTGTTCTCCCAAGGCTTCGGCACCCGCCGGCTCTGCGCGGGGCTGATCTACAACGATGAAGTGAAGGTCGGCGGCGAACTCGTCGACGATCCCGATGCCCAGTTCGAGACCGACGGCCTGGTCTTCGAGGTCAGCGGCAAGACCTGGCCCTTCTTCGACAAGGCGCTGATCCTGCTGAACAAGCCTGCCGGCTACGAGTGCTCGCAAAAGCCCAAGCACCACCCGAGCGTGCTGAGCCTGCTGCCCGGCCCGCTGCGCGAGCGCGGCGTGCAGCCCATCGGCCGGCTCGACGAAGACACTACCGGCCTGCTGCTGCTCACCGACGACGGCGCGCTGATCCACAAGCTCACCAGCCCCAAGCACCACGTGCCCAAGGTCTATGAGGCGACGTGTAAGCACCCGGTGACGCCCGAGATGGTTGAGAAGCTGAAGGCCGGCGTCGAATTGCGCGAGCCCGACGACAAGCCGGGCTACACCGAGTTCACCAAGGCGGAAGGTGCCGAAGCCTTCGGCACGCACGGCATCCGCCTGACCTTGATCGAGGGCAAGTACCACCAGGTCAAGCGCATGATCGCCGCCATCGGCAACCGCTGCGAGAGCCTGCACCGCCCGAGCTTCGGCGCGCTGCAACTGCCCGAAACGCTGAAGTCCGGTGAGTGGACCTGGGTCGCCAGTCCCGCCGAAGTCTCAGCCTGATCCGACACCCGATGCAAGTCTTCCGCGGTTTCCACCATCCCGGCATCGCCCCCGCCTGCGCGCTGACCATCGGCAACTTCGACGGCGTCCATCGCGGCCACCAGGCGATGCTGGCGCTGCTGCGCTCCGAGGCCCAGCACCGCGGCCTGCCGTCCTGCGTGATGACCTTCGAGCCGCATCCGCGCGACTTCTTCGCCGCCAAGGCCGGCAAGCCCGAGCTGGCGCCGACGCGCATCGCCTCGCTGCGCGACAAGCTGGCCGAGCTGGAGCGCTGCGGCATCGACCAGGTCGTGATCCTGCGTTTCGACGAGCACCTGGCCTCGCTGAGCGCGCAGGACTTCATCAGCCAGGTGCTCGATGAAGGCCTGGGCGCGAAGTACATCCTCGTCGGCGATGACTTCCGTTTCGGCGCCAAGCGCCAGGGCGACTACGCGACGCTCGATGCCGCCGGCCGGGCTCGCGGCTTCGACGTCGCCCGGATGATGAGCTACGAGGTGCACGGCCTGCGCGTCAGCAGCTCGGCCGTGCGCGAGGCGCTGGGCCGTGGCGACATGGAGGGCGCCGCCCGCCTGCTGGGCCGACCCTACTCGATCTCCGGCCACGTGGTGCATGGCGCCAAGCTCGGCCGCAGCTTGGGCTTTCGTACCTTGAACCTGCGCTTCGACCACGACAAGCCGGCCGCCAAGGGCATCTTCGCCGTGCGCACCCATGGCCTGGCGGACGGCCCGGTCGACGGCGTCGCCTCGCTCGGTAACCGGCCGACGGTCGAGGACGCGGGCCGCATGCTGCTCGAAGTGCATTGCCTGCAATGGCCTGCCGAACTGGGCGTCGATGGGGCCTACGGTAAACTCGTCCGGGTGGAACTGCTGCACAAACTCCGTGACGAAGCCCGATTCGACGGGCTCGATGCCCTGACGGACGCGATCCGCCAGGACGTGGAGGATGCGCGCAGCTGGCTCGCGACTCACGCGGCCATGCGCAGGCAGACCACCCGCGATCGAATTTGACGCTGGCCGGCGCGCACCGCGCCCTTCGCTCCGCCCGCTAACGGCCACGTCCCGTGGCGTCTCCCGCCTTGCCCGAACGCACCATGACCGATTCCACCAATCCCGTTGACTACCGCTCGACCCTGAATCTGCCCGACACGCCCTTCCCGATGCGCGGCGACCTGCCCAAGCGCGAGCCGGGCTGGGTCAAGGCATGGGAAGACCAGGGCATCTACAAGAAGCTGCGCGACGCGCGCTGCGGCAAGCCGAAGTTCGTGCTGCACGACGGCCCGCCCTACGCCAACGGCCAGATCCACATGGGCCACGCGGTCAACAAGATCCTGAAGGACATGATCGTCAAGGCGCGCCAACTCGAAGGCTACGACGCCGCCTACATCCCCGGCTGGGACTGCCACGGCCTGCCGATCGAGAACCAGATCGAGAAGACCTTCGGCCGTGGCCTGCCGCGCGACGAGGTGCAGGCCAAGAGCCGCGCCTACGCCACCGAGCAGATCGCCCAGCAGATGGCCGACTTCAAGCGCCTGGGCGTGCTCGGCGACTGGGACCACCCCTACCGCACGATGGACTTCGCCAACGAGGCCGGCGAGATCCGCGTGCTCAAGCGCCTGTTCGAGCGCGGCTACGTCTACCGCGGCCTGAAGCCGGTCTACTGGTGCTTCGACTGCGGCTCGTCGCTGGCCGAATTCGAGATCGAGTACGCCGACAAGCAGAGCCCGGCCGTCGACGTCGCCTTCCTGGCGGCCGAGCCCGCGAAGCTGGCCGCCGCCTTCGGCCTGCCGGCGTTGGACAAGGACGCCTTCGCCGTCATCTGGACGACCACGCCCTGGACCATCCCGGCCAACCAGGCGCTGAACCTCAACCCCGAGCTGCCCTACGCGCTGGTGGACACGCCCAAGGGCATCTTCCTGGTGGCCGAGGCGCTGGTCGAGAAGTGCCTCGTGCGCTGGGGCATGGAAGGCCAGGGCCGCGTGCTGGCGACGACGCCGGGCAAGAAACTGGAGATGCTGAAGTTCAAGCATCCGCTGGCTCATGTCGACGCCGGCTACGACCGCGAGAGCCCTGTCTACCTCGCCGACTACGCCACCGCCGAGGACGGCACCGGCCTCGTCCACTCCGCGCCGGCCTACGGCCTGGACGACTTCCAGAGCTGCGTCTCGCACGGCATGGCCTTCGACGACATCCTGAACCCCGTGCAGGGCAACGGCGTCTACGCGCCGGAGCTGCCGCTGTTCGCCGGCCAGCACATCTGGAAGGCCAACCCGGTGATCGCGCAGGCGCTGGAAGACGCCGGCCGCCTGCTCGCGCACAGCAAGATCACGCACAGCTACCCGCACTGCTGGCGCCACAAGTCGCCGGTGATCTACCGCGCCGCGGCGCAGTGGTTCGTCCGCATGGATGAGGGCGACGGCGTGTTCACCGTCGACAAGGCCCCCGGCACGCTGCGCCAGACCGCACTGGCCGCCATCGAGCAGACCAGCTTCTTCCCCGAGAACGGCCGCGTGCGCCTGCGCGACATGATCGCCGGCCGGCCCGACTGGTGCATCTCGCGCCAGCGCTCCTGGGGCGTCCCGCTGCCCGTGTTTCTGCATCGCGACACCGGCGAGGCCCACCCGAACACGCTCGAGTTCATCGAACGCGCGGCGCAACTGGTCGAGAAGAACGGCATCGAGGCCTGGGCCAAACTGGACCCGGCCGAGTGGCTGGGCGCCGAGGCGGCTCAATACACGAAGGGCCAGGACATCCTGGACGTCTGGTTCGACTCCGGCTCCACCTTCCAGCACGTGCTGAAGGGCAGCCACGCTGGCGCGGCGCACGAGACCGGCCCCGAGGCCGACCTCTACCTCGAAGGCCACGACCAGCACCGCGGCTGGTTCCACTCCTCGCTGCTGATCTCCTGCGCGCTGAACGGCCGCGCGCCCTACAAGGGCCTGCTGACCCACGGCTTCACCGTGGACAGCAAGGGCCACAAGATGAGCAAGTCCAAGGGCAACGGCGTTGACCCGCAGGACACCAGCAAGAAGCTGGGCGCCGAGATCATCCGCCTGTGGGTGGCCGCCTCCGACTACTCGGGCGACATCGCCGGCGACGACAAGATCCTCGCCCGCGTGGTCGACGGCTACCGCCGTATCCGCAACACGCTGCGCTTCCTGCTGGCCAACACCAGCGACTTCGACGCCACCACCGACGCCGTGCCGCTGGACCAGTTGCTGGAGGTGGACCGCTACGCGCTGGCCCGCGCCGCCGAGCTGCAGGCCGACATCCTGGCCCACTACGCGAAGTACGAGTTCCACCCCGTCGTGGCCAAGCTGCAGGTCTACTGCTCCGAAGACCTCGGCGCCTTTTACCTCGACGTGCTGAAGGACCGCCTCTACACGACGGCACCGAAGAGCGCGGCGCGCCGCTCGGCGCAGACGGCCCTGTGGCACATCACCCAGGCGATGCTGCGCTGGATGGCGCCCTTCCTCAGCTTCACGGCCGAGGAAGCTTGGCGCGTGATCGAGGGCGGCGAAACGATCTTCACCGAGACCTACTGGCAGTTCGCCAACCCGCAGTCCGAGCTGATCGCCAAGTGGGACCGCATCCACGCGATCCGCGACGAGTCGAACAAGCAGATCGAGATGCTGCGCAGCGAAGGCAGCGTCGGTGCCTCGCTGCAGGCCGGCGTGAAGATCATCGTCAAGGACGCTCAGGATCTGGCGCTGCTGCAGTCGCTGGGCGAGGACCTGAAGTTCGTCTTCATCACGTCGGAAGCCAGTGTCGAGCTGGATCCGAGCCTGGGCGATGCGTTCAGCGTCCTGCCCTACGCGATCGAAGCCGCGAAGTGCGAGCGCTGCTGGCACTACCGCAGCGACGTCGGCGCGAACCCGGCGCACCCGACGATCTGCGGACGCTGCGACAGCAATCTGTACGGCGCAGGCGAGGTTCGCAACATCGCCTGAGGTCAAGGAGCCTGCGCGGCTTACGGGAACGCCGGCACGTGAGGCTCGAGGCCTTCGAAATGGGCCTCGGGATGCGTGGCCTCCAACAGCGCCTCGATCTCCTCGATGCGGCTGCGCGGCGTGTCCACCATCAGCAGGTACTGGCCCTCGGCCATCGCCTGCTGGAAGCGCCGCAGACGGCGGCTCGGCGTCGAGCTGCCGATCATGCTGGACGCCCAGGTGCCCAGTACCGCCCCGAGCCCGGCCAGCGCGATGACCACGGCGGCCGGCGCGGCCGTCGAGGCCAGCTCGTAGGCCCCGGCCACGCCGCCCGCCGCGCCGACGCCCGCGCCGATCAGCAGGCCCGTCTGCGCCGACTCGACCAGGTCCGAGGTCTGCAGGATGTTGGCGGCATGCAGGCCGCTCATGTCGGCGCCGTCGGCGGCCGCGAAGTGGATGTGGCGCTCGGAAACCCGGGCCAGCAGCAGCTCGTTCATCGTCCGCTGCGCGCTGCCCAGGTCGGGCAGCAGCCAATAGATGCGCTTGCGCATATCGTTCTCCTTTCTGGGCCGCGGCACCGAACTCATTGCGGTCCGTGCAAATCGGCCGTTAGGGAAGCAGAAACAGTTCTACTCCTCCCGGAAGCACCCCGCAAGCCGCGAGCGCCCGGGCCTGCGTAGGACAAGCGCTACATTAGCGGCCACCCGTCTTTCGTTCATCCATCTCGCTGCATGGCATCGTCCAAGTCCTCGTCTTCGTCCTCGAACCGCCTGGCCCTGTGGTTCGGCATCGCGCTGCTCGTCATCGTGCTGGACCAGCTCACCAAGGTGCTGATCCTGCGCGCCTTCAATTTCGGCGACTCCGTCACCGTCACCAGCTTCTTCAACGTCGTGCGGGTGCACAACACCGGCGCGGCGTTCAGCTTCCTGGCCGGCGCCGCCGGCTGGCAGCGCTGGTTCTTCGTCGGCCTGGGCCTGATGGCGACCGGCTTCATCGGCGTGATGCTCAAGCGCCACGGCCATCAGGCCGTGTTTTCGCTGGCGCTGAGCCTGATCCTGGGCGGCGCGCTGGGCAATGTGATCGACCGCCTGATCCACGGCTACGTCGTCGATTTCATCCAGGTCCACTGGGACGCCTGGTACTTTCCGTCGTTCAATGTGGCCGACAGCGGCATCACCGTCGGCGCGATCCTGCTGATCTGGGACGAGCTGCGCCGCGTGCGCAAGTCTTGATCAGGCGCGCACTCAGGGAATCCGTCACGATTCGGCGTTAGGTCCCGATCGGCTCTGGGGTCTGCGCGGGGGAAAATCCCGCGCAGAGGGAGCCGCACGTTGGGAACCGCGGCCCGAACAACAACGATGCTCGACTTCTCCAGCCTGAGCCACTATGACTGGCTCGACGTGCCGATGTGGGTCTACGACCCGGTGCGCCGGCGCAACCTGTGGGCCAATGCCGCCGCCCTGAGCTTCTGGCGCGCCGAAACGGCCGAGGAATTCCTGTCCACCGAATTCTCGGACGCCAGCGCCGCCGTGCGCGACCGCCTGGCCGTCACCGCCGCCGACCACAGCCAGGGCAAGATCGTCCGCGAGCAGTGGACGCTCTACCCCAAGGGCCAGCCGACCACGGTGATGCTGGTCTCGCGCGGCATCCGCTCGCCGGACCGCCAGCAGATGATGCTGTTCGCCGCCGATTCGCTCGCCAGCGGCTCCGACAAGTCGATGCTGCGCGGCGTCGAGGCGCTGCAGCACACCTCGATGCGCATCGCCGTGTTCTCGCTGAAGGACGGCAGCGCGCTGATGCGCAACCCCGCCGCGGCGCTGACCTTCGGCAAGCTGGAGCCGCAGCCCGGCCAGCGCGAGTTCGAGATGCTGTTCGCCGACCCGGCCGATGCGCAGAAGGTCTTCGCCCTGGTCCAGCGCGGCGAAAGCCATCGCGCGGAGCTGGAGCTGCGCACCACCGGCGGCGCGCGCTGGCATTCGATCGACGCACGGCCGATGCGCGACCCCGTCACCGGCGACCAGGTGATGCAGCTCAATGCCCGCGACATTGCCGACCTGAAGGCCAGCCAGGCCGCGCTGGAGGCGGCGCGCGTCGCCGCCGAGGCCGCCAGCCAGGCCAAGAGCAGCTTCCTCGCCAACATGAGCCACGAGATCCGCACGCCGATGAACGGCGTGCTGGGCCTCACCGAGCTGGTGCTGCAGACCGAGCTGAACGAGCGCCAGCGCAAGTTCATCGAGCTGGCGCACAACTCGGCCAAGGGCCTGATGGTGATCATCAACGACCTGCTGGACATCGCCAAGATCGAGGCCGGCCGCGTCGTCATCGAGGAGCATCCGTTCTCGCTGCACGACACCTTGCGCGAGGCGCTGCACCCGCTGCTGCTGCAGGCGCACGAGAAGGGCATCGACCTGCATGCGCGGCTGCTGCACGGCGTGCCGCAGCGCGCGCTGGGCGACGCGCTGCGCCTGCGCCAGGTGCTGATCAACCTGGTCGGCAACGCGCTCAAGTTCACCGAGAAGGGTGAGGTGCTCGTCGAGGTCGAGGTGGTGGGTGCCGAATCGCGCGCAGCCGCATCCGCCGACGCGCTGCGCCTGCGCTTCAACGTCCAGGACACCGGCATCGGCATGACACCCGAGCAGATCGCCCAGGTCTTCGATCCCTTCACCCAGGCCGACGGCAGCATCACGCGCCGCTACGGCGGCACGGGCCTTGGCCTCACGATCGTCAAGCGCCTGGTCGCCCTGATGGGTGGCAGCATCAACGTCGAAAGCCAGCCCGGCACCGGCTCCTGCTTCAGCTTCGAGGTCGCGCTGCGCCGCGTGCCGGTGGCGGCACCCGCCGCCGCCGAAGCGACGGCCTAGACCACCAGAACGCTGGAGCCCACCGTCTTGCGCGATTCCAGTTCGCGGTGGGCCTGGGCCACGTCGGCCAGCGGATAACGCTGCTCCACGCGGATCTGCACCTGCCCGCCGAGCACGACGGCGAACAGCTCGTCCGCCATCGCCTGCGCGGCCTCGCGCGAGGCCAGGTGCGTGAACAGCGTCGGCCGGGTCAGGTAGATCGAGCCCTTGGCCGCCAGGGTGCCGATCGGCACCGGCGGCACCACGCCCGAGGCATTGCCGAACGAGGCCAGCAGGCCGAACGGCGACAGGCTGTTCAGCGAGCCCTCGAAGGTGTCGGCGCCGACCGAGTCGTAGACGACCTTCACGCCCTTGCCGCCGGTGATCTCCTTGACGCGGGCCGCGAAGTCCTTGTCGCTGCGATAGTTGATCACGTGGGCCGCGCCGGCCTCCTTGGCCAGCGCGCACTTCTCGTCCGAGCCGGCCGTGCCAATCAGTTGCAGGCCCAGCGCCTTGGCCCACTGGCAGGCGATCAGGCCGACGCCGCCTGCCGCCGCATGGAACAGCACGAAGTCGCCCGGCTGCAGCCCGCCCTGCGGCAAGGTGCGGCGCAGCAGGTATTGCGCGGTGAGGCCCTTGAGCATCATCGCGGCGCCGGTCTCGAAGGTGATCTCGTCGGGCAGGCGCACGACGGCCTTCGCCGGCATCACACGCGCGGTCGAGTAGGCGCCGGGCGGCTGGCTCGCGTAGGCCGCGCGGTCGCCCGGCTGCAGGTGCGCGACACCCTCGCCCACCGCCTCGACGACGCCCGCCGCCTCCATGCCCAGCGACAGCGGCACCTGCATCGGATAGGTGCCGTCGCGCTGGTAGACGTCGATGTAGTTCAGGCCGCAGGCGCGGTGGCGGATGCGTATCTCGCCCGGCCCGGGTTCGCCAACCTCGACGTCCATCAGCTTCATCTGCTCGGGCGCGCCCTGCGCCTCGATCCGTATGGCTTTCTCGGTGCTCATGGGAGTGTCTTCCTTGCTGTCGCGATGCCGGTATCCTGCCAGCCTTTGCCAGCTCCTGCTCACCGCTGCATGAACACGCTGACGCCCCGCCTCGCCCTGCTGCTGACCCTGCCCCCGCTGCTGTGGGCCGGCAATGCGGTGGCCGGCCGGCTGATGGTGGGCACGGTGCCGCCGCTGGCGCTGAACGCGATGCGCTGGCTGCTGGCGGGCCTGCTGCTGGCGCCATTGGCGCGCGGCCTGTTCGCCCGGCCGCAAGAGCTGCTGCGCCACTGGCGCTACCTCGCGCTGGCCGGCCTGCTGGGCGTGGGCAGCTACAACGCGCTGCAGTACCAGGCGCTGCACAGCTCCACGCCGCTGAACGTGACGCTGATCGCGGCCAGCATGCCGGTGTGGATGCTGGCCGTCGGCGCGCTGGCCTTCCGCGTGCGGCCGACGCGGCGCGAGCTGCTGGGCGCCGTGCTGTCGCTGGCAGGCGTGGCGGTGGTGATCTCGCGCGGCGATGCGGCGGCACTGGCGCGCGTGCATTTCGTGAGCGGTGACCTGCTGATGCTGGCCGCCGTGTTCTGCTGGTCGATCTACAGCTGGATGCTGGCCCGCCCGCCGGCCTCGATGAAGAAGACCGGATGGAACCGCGATGAGCTGCTGATGGCGCAGATCCTGTTCGGCGCGCCGCTGGCCACCGGCATGGCGGGGCTGGAGTTCCTGCTGGACGGCTCGCAGCCGATCGCCTGGGGGCCAGGTCTTGCGCTCGCGCTGGCTTATGTGGCGATCGGCCCCTCGCTGATCGCCTACCGCTGCTGGGGCATCGGCGTGGCCGAGGCCGGGCCGGCGCTGGCCGCCTTCTTCAGCAACCTGGCGCCGGTGTTCGCGGCACTGTTGTCGGCCGCGCTGCTGGGCGAGGGGCCGCAGCTGTACCACGGGCTGGCGTTCGCGCTGATCGTGGCGGGGATCCTGGTCCCCGCGCGCAAGACCTGAATCCGCCGTACCTCACTCAGAGCGGCATCGACAGCGTCGACTCGCGGCTGCCCCGCTTGGTGCGCTTGCGCTCGTACATGCGCGCATCGGCCTCGGCCAGCAGGTGCTCCAGCAGCCCCTCGGCATCGCCGGCCGTGCTGTGCACGACGCCGATGCTGGCCGACAGCCCGTACGGCGCCTGCGAGCCGAAGGCTTCCATCGCCCGCTGCAGACGCAGGTCCACCGCATCGTCCGCGCGGCTGTCCACGGCCAGCACGCAGAACTCGTCGCCGCCCAGGCGGGCAATGATGTCGGACTCGCGGAAGGTCCGGCGCAGCACGGTTGCGGCATCGACGATCATCGCGTCGCCGGCCTCGTGGCCCAGCTCGTCGTTGACCCGCTTCAGCCCGTCCAGGTCGACGAACAGCACGCTGCAGCCCAGGCCCAGGCGCGCAGCCTGGCGCAGCGACTGCCCGGCCAGCAGGTGGAAGCCGCGGCGGTTGTGCAGGCCGGTCAATTCGTCGGTCAGCGAGAGCTTGCGGATCTCGTCGACAGCCTGGCTCAGCGCCTGCGTGCGCTCCTCCACGCGCTGCTCCAGGCTCTCGTAGAGCCGCACGTTCTCGATCGCAACTGAGGTGCAGTCGGCCAAGGCCTGCAGCAACTGCACCTCCTCGGCGCTGGCCTGGTGCGACGAGGCCCAGTAGTTGCCGATCGCGCCGATCGGCTCGCGGGTGCGGATCGGCACCATCACCAGGCTGCGGACGAAGGTCGGGCGGTAGGCCTCGTGCGGGATGCGCGGGTCGGCATAGATGTCGGCGATCACCGCGGGCTGGCGATTCAGCATGGACCAGCCACTGATGCAGGCCTCCAGCGGGAAGCGCAGTCCCTTCCACAGCGGTGCGATGGCTTCCTCGTCGGCGTAGAAGCAGCAGCCGTCGTCGCGCAGCACGAAGGTGGCGCCGTCGCAGCCGGTCAGCCGCCGTGCGGCATGGCGGACGATGCGCTGGATCGTCGGCATGTCGCGCGCCAGCGACAGCGCCTGCACGACCTGCAGCAGATAGGGCATGCCCGAAGAAGGCTCGGGTTCGGCCAAGGCCGCCGATTCAGCGGATTCGCCGGGTCGAAGAAGGGTGCAGACTGCAGCATCCATGGTCGTGCCTTGCCTGGCCCGGACCACCTTCCCCCTCCGGGGCAGGGCCTGCCGCGGATGGCAATCGCGGCGTGCTCTACAGCCTGCGCCGCACCGGGCTTGCCGCCTCTGTGTGCCGCGATATTACCGCCGGGCCGATGCCGTCGACCTGAAAAGTTAGCGTGGCAATCGGCATTCCCGCCGATTCGCGTCAGTCCCTCTTTTCAAGGCTCCAGCATCAGCGTATGGCGCGTGTCGCCGGGCAGGAAGGGCAGCGGCTTGGCCTCCAGCCAGTACTCGTGATCGGCCTTGTAGAACGGCGACAGCGGGTGGCCGGACTGGCCGGCCGGGATGGTCAGGATGCCCTTGTCCTCGTGCCCTGGCGACACCACCATGCGCTCCGACTGGCCGTGCCCCGGCAGCGCCACGCGCGGCATGTGGCGGTCACCAAACATCGGCGTGGCCGGCATGTCCAGCAGCGCGGCAAGGCCCGGCACCGCCGCCGACAGCGGGTGGGCGAAGGCGAGCTTGTTCTGCGAGCCCCAGGTGTAGGCGGTGACGCTGCCGGCGCGCTGGATCGCCTGGTCACGGCTCTTCAGCACCGCGCGCTCGAACAGCGCATGCCAGTTGCCGCCGGACACGGCGTCCGCACGGCCCGCCTGGATCAGCATCCAGCCGGCTGTCTCGGGCACCACCTTCAGGTCGCGCATCTTCAGCTGGTGCTTTTCCATCAGCGCGGCCATCGGCGCGAACAGCTCCTCCAGCACGTCGTCGCGGAACTGGCGCACCAGCGCGTAGCCGACCGCATCGGGCCGCGCTTCATCGGCGCTCTTGTCCACCGCGTCGCGGTACTCGGCCAGGCCGTTCTTGGCGATGAAGTCGGGCGTCAGCACCTCGTCCAGCAGCAGCTTGCGCCAGCGCTGCAGGAACACGGCGCGGTAGTCCAGCTGCACGCCGTGCACGGCCGTCTCGTCGAGCTTGGGCAGCGCGCGCAGGTCGTTGCGGATCTGCTGGCCGCGGGCGCCCAGGTCGTAGCCGCCGGTGCCCAGCAGGGCCAGCGCCTCGCCGCCGACCTGGCGCGCATTGGCGCTCCAGAGGCGCCCATCGGCGGGGTCGTCGATGCGCGGCGGGTGGTCGTCGGCGCTCATGTAGCCGTTCCAGCCGTTGGCGCCGGTGCTCCAGTCCTGCGGCACGTTCATGTCCACGCCGTCCGCGTAGTGCCGCTTCGGGATCGCGCCGATGATGGTCCAGCCGATGTGGCCCTTGGCATCGCCGACGACCAGGTTCTGCGCCGGGATGCCGACGCCCACCGCCAGGGTCAGCGCCTCGTCGGCCGAGGCGGCGCGCTCCAGCGCCACCGACTTCAGGTTCAGCGCCGCCGTGTCGAACGCGACCCAGCGCAGCGCGTAGTGGTCGAAGGGCGCGGCCATCACCGGGCCCCAGATCGTCTCCTTCACCTCCATGTCGACCGCCTCGCCGCCGGCAACCTCGATGTGCTCCTTGGCCACGGTGAGCGGCTTCTCGCCTTCGGGCGTCATGTAGCGCGTGCCGGTGGCGTCGAGCTTCAGCGCGATCACGTCGGTCCAGTCGGCCGTGCTGTTGGTGAAGCCCCAGGCGATGCTGCCATTGCTGCCGGCGGTGATCGCCGGCGTGCCGGGCAGGCTCAGGCCGGTCACCTGGCGACGCTTGCCCAGTTCGTCGGTCCAGACCAGGCGGGCCTTGAACCAGATGCCCGGCAGGCGCGTGCCCAGGTGCATGTCGTCGGCCACGATGGCGCCGCCGTGCGGCGTCAGCGCGCCGGCGACGACGAAGTTGTTGCTGCCGATGTCGCGGCTGTCCTGCAAGCTGCAATCGCTGCAGGCCACCTTGGCCGCGGCTTCAGCGGGCTTCAAGGCCTCGGGCCAGGGCGTCTTGGGGATCGCCACCGGTTCGATCACGCTGCCGTCGACCGCCTGCTGCCAGTCGCCGCCCAGCTGCGTGAAGAACGCGTACCACTCGGCCGGCACGGCGTCCTTCAGCGCGCCCATGGCCAGTTCGTCGCGCCCCTGCGCGCCCTGCAGGTCCAGGTACATCGAGAGCACCGCCAGCAGCGAATCTTCCGGCCGCCAGGGCTTCGGCGCCTGGCGCAACAGGCCGTATTCGAACGGCCGCACGCTCAGCTGCGCCAGGCCTTCGTTGACGCCCTCGGCATAGGCCAGCAGCAGCTTCTGCTCCTCGGGCGAGGACGCGGCCAGCGCCAGCTCCGCGCGATGGCGGAAGCGGTTGATGCGGCGCGACTTGTCCAGCGGCAGGGCCTTGGCGCCGACCAGCGCCGACAGCTCGCCCGCCGCGTTGCGGCGCAGCAGGTCCATCTGGAAGAAGCGCTCCTGCGCGTGGGTGAAGCCCAGCGCGCGCGCCGCGTCCACCCGGTTGCCGGCGGTGATCGTCGCGTAACCGCGCTCGTCCCGCTCGACCTTGACCGGCGCGCTAACGCCTGATTTGAGCTGACCGTCGTAGGTCGGCAGGCTGCCGCGCAAGCCCAGGTAGAGCGCGATGGCGAGCAGCAGTACCAACACCAGCAGCCCGAGTAGCAATCGACGAAGCAGGATCATGGAAAGGTAGCGATGAGTAGCAGTGCGCGATTGTCGAACGCAACGGCCGGGCCGGAACTCGGCGTGTTCCCGTAGGTCCGCCGTGCTCCGAAGCGACCCGGCCGATCGTTTCACGCGATGAAACGATCGCCGCCGCCGCTTGATTGATCGTCCGTGGGCCCGCCGATACCGTGCAGCCATGAACCGAGAGAACTGGAACACCCGGGCCGAACGCCGCAGCGCGCGGCTGGCCCGCGCGGGCGAAGCGCTGCCGGGCCAGCTCGACGGCAAGCGCGTCGCCACGGCCGCCGCCGCCGCGCTGCTCAGCGCCGTGCTGGAGCCCGGCGACCGCGTCTGCCTGGAAGGCAACAACCAGAAGCAGGCCGACTTCCTCGCCCGCACGCTGATGCAGTTGGACCCGCAGCGCGTGCACGGCCTGCACATGGTGCAGTCGGTGCTGGCGCTGCCGGAGCATCTGGACCTGTTCGAGGCCGGCATCGCCAAGCGGCTGGACTTCAGCTTCTCCGGCCCGCAGGGCACGCGGCTGGCGCAGCTGGTCTCGTCCGGCCGCATCGAGATCGGCGCGATCCACACCTACCTCGAACTGTTCGCGCGCTACTTCGTCGACCTGACCCCGCAGGTGGCCCTGGTCGCCGCGCAGGCGGCCGATGCGGACGGCAACCTCTATACCGGCCCCAACACCGAGGACACGCCGGCCATCGTCGAGGCCACGGCCTTCTCCGGCGGCATCGTGATCGCACAGGTCAACGAGATGATGGAGCCCGGCACCCTGCCCCGCATCGACATCCCGGGTGGCTGGGTGGACTTCGTCGTCCTCGCGCCCAAGCCCAACGTGATCGAGCCGCTGTTCACCCGCGACCCCGCGCAGATCAGCGAGATCCAGGTGCTGATGGCCATGATGGCGATCAAGGGCATCTACGCCGAGTACGGCGTGCAGCGGCTGAACCACGGCATCGGCTTCGACACCGCGGCGATTGAGCTGCTGCTGCCCACCTACGGCGAGTCGCTGGGCCTCAAGGGCAAGATCTGCCGGCACTGGGCACTGAACCCGCACCCGGCGCTGATCCCGGCGATCGAGGCCGGCTGGGTCGAATCGATCCACTCCTTCGGCTCCGAGCTGGGCATGGAGGACTACATCCGCGCCCGGCCCGATGTCTTCTTCACCGGCCGCGACGGCAGCCTGCGCAGCAACCGCGCCTTCTGCCAGGCCGCCGGCCACTACGCCTGCGACCTGTTCATCGGCTCCACCTTGCAGATCGACCTGGACGGCAACAGTTCCACCGCCACGCAGGGCCGCATCGCCGGCTTCGGCGGCGCGCCGAACATGGGGGCCGACGCACGCGGCCGCCGCCACGCCAGCCCCGCCTGGCTGAAGGCCGGCCGCGAGGCGCGCGACGGCCGCGCTGGCGCCGCCGGCACGCCGCGCGGGCAGAAGCTGGTGGTGCAGATGGTGGAGACCTTCCGCGAGCACATGCAGCCCGCCTTCGTCGAGACGCTGGACGCCTGGACCCTGCAGAAGCAGGCCGGCATGGACCTGCCACCGATCATGATCTACGGCGAGGACGTGACCCACATCCTCACCGAGGAAGGCATCGCCAACCTGCTGCTGTGCCGCACGGACGAGGAGCGCGAACAGGCGATCCGCGGCGTGGCCGGCTACACCGCCGTGGGCCTGGCGCGCGACCGCGCGATGGTGGAGAAGCTGCGCGAGCGCGGCGTGATCCGCCGGCCGCAGGACCTCGGCATCGACCCGCGCGACGCCACCCGCAACCTGCTGGCCGCGCGCAGCATGCGCGAGCTGGTGCGCGCTTCCGGCGGGCTGTATCAACCGCCGGGGCGTTTTCGCCACTGGTAATGGAGAACACACGATGAGTCCGGGACTCGAAGCCCTCGACTACCAGTTTGCCGGCAAGTATCCAGCCGGTGACTTCAAGACCGTGCTGGTCGGCGTCGTCGGCTCTGGCAACCTGGAGGTGCTGCTGGAGCCGGCCGCCGGCAGCGATGGCTGCAGCGTCCACATCGAGACCTCGGCGCGTGGCTTCGGCGCGATCTGGAGCGCCGTCGTCGACGACTTCCAGCAGCGCCACCAACTGGCCGGCGTCCGCATCTCGATCAATGACATGGGCGCCACGCCCGCCGTCGTCAGCCTGCGGCTGGACCAGGCGGTGGCGGAGATCAAGCGATGAACATCAGCTATTCGGAATGCTCGGCGCGCGAGCGGATCGCGCGGCTGCTGGACGAAGGCAGCTTCCACGAATGGCTGCCGCCTTCCGAGCGCGTCGCCAGCCCGCACCTGGCCGAGCTGGGCGTGCCCTCGGCCTTCGACGACGGCGTGGCCGTCGGCCGCGCGACGCTGGCCGGCCGCACGATCTTCGTCGCCGCGCAAGAGGGCGAGTTCATGGGCGGCGGCGTCGGCGAGGTGCATGGCGCCAAGCTGGTCGGCCTGTTCCGGCGCGCGCTGCGCGAGCGGCCCGATGCCGTGCTGCTGCTGGCCGAATCCGGCGGCGTGCGGCTGCACGAGGCCAATGCCGGCCTGATCGCCGTCTCCGAGGTGATGCGGGCGCTGCTGGACCTGCGCGCGGCCGGCGTGCCGACGATCGTGCTGATCGGCGGCGCCAACGGCTGCTTCGGCGGCATGGGCATCGTGGCCCGCTGCGCGGACCGCATCGTGATGAGCGACATCGGCCGGCTCGCCATGTCCGGGCCCGAGGTGATCGAGGCCTCGCACGGCGTCGACGAATTCGACTCGCGCGACCGTGCGCTCGTCTGGCGCACCACCGGCGGCAAGCACCGTTGGCTGAGCGGCGACTGCGACCTACTGGTGGCCGACGAACTCGCCGCCTTCCGCGCCGCGGCCATCGCTTCGCTGAACGCCGCCGCACCGGTGACGCTCGCGAGCCTGGAAGACGAGCACCAGTTGCTCTCCGAACGCCTGCACCTGCTGGATGCGCCGGTCGAGGGCGACGAGGCGATCGCCTTGTGGACCCGGCTCGGCGTGCCGGCGCCACAGCGCGTGCCCGAGCTCGATCCCGGCGAACTGACGAGGTCCTGAACACCATGGACTGGAACACCCTCGCCACCACGCTGTTCGGCCCCGCCCACGGCATCGCGCAGGACGGCGACCTGCTGCACGGCCATGTGACGTTCGACGACGCGCCGCTGGCCGTCATCGGCACCACCAACCACGCGCCGATCGGCGTGCGCCTGGCCCTGGCCCAAGCCCGCCACGTGCTGGACACGATCGCGCATCATCCGCGCCGGCCGATCCTGCTGCTGGTCGACACCCAGGGCCAGCAACTGCGCCGCCGCGACGAGCTGCTGGGCATCAATCGCGCGATGGCTCACCTGGGCCTGAGCATCGACCTGGCGCGCCGCCGCGGCCACCGCGTGCTGGGTCTCGTCTACGACCAGGCGCTGTCGGGCGGCTTCATCACCTCGGGCCTGATCGCCGATGCCTGCGACGCACTGCCCGAGGCCGAGATCCGCGTCATGCGCATCCCGGCGATGGCCCGCGTCACCAAGCTGCCGGAGGCCCTGCTGACCGAGCTGTCGCAGTCCAACCCGGTGTTCGCGCCGGGCGTGGCCAACTACGTCGCGATGGGCGGCGTGCGCCAGCTCTGGCGCGGCGACCTGCGGCAAGCCCTGCGCGAGGCGCTGGCCGAGGCGCCGACCGGAGACCAACGAGCAATCGACGGCCGCCAACGCGGCGGGCGCACGATGGCCGCCGACGTGATCGAGCGCGTGCTCGCCGCGCCATGACGACCCGGCTGCACCGCCACCAACTGGCGCTGCTGAGCGATGCCGGCTGGCAGGCCGTGATGGCCCGCGACTGGGACGAACAGGCCCGCGCGTGCCTCACCCACTGGGCCGCGCGGCGGCTGCCGCTGGTGGTGACGCGCCAGCAGCAACAGCAATCCGATCAGGTGGCCCTGGGCCTTCCCGCGCCGCAGCGCTGGGGCCGCCGTCGTATCGCGTTGGCGGTACCGCGCACGCAGATCGCCTGGTTCGACGAGTTCCCCGAAGCCTCCGCCCTGCCCCGGCTGCGCCCGCTGCACGCCGCGCTGAAGTCACTGGGCATCACGGCCCGCATCTACGGCAGCCACGGCTGGCGCCTGCTGACCGGCCTGCCCGACCACCTGCGCGACGGCTCCGACCTGGACCTATGGCTCGCCGCCGCCGACGAGGCGCAGGCCGACGAAGCGGCAGCGCTGCTGGCCTCCGCTCCCGCGCAAGGCCCACGCCTGGACGGCGAGCTGGTGTTCCCCGACGGCCGGGCTGTGGCCTGGCGCGAATGGCTGGCCTGGCGCGCCGGCGCGGCCCGGCACCTGCTGGTCAAGACGCTGCACGGCAGCCTGCTGTGCGAGGCCTTGGAGCCCGCATGATCGGCGCTGCGTCGCTCGTCGCCCGGCGGAGGCTGAGCCCGCAGCAGATCGGCCGCGCCGCCACGCTCGCCCTGCACGACGAGCTGGCCCTGGCGCCCAAGCCCGGCCTGGTCACGCTCACGAGCCGCGGCAGCCATGAGGACATGGACGCCCACACCTTCATGCGCAGCCTGTTCTCACTGCGCAGTTACTTCGTCCGCATCGCCACGCTGGGCCGCGAGCACGCCCCCTTCGAAGCGCTGGAACGCTGCGGCATCGAGGCCGAACAGCGCATGCTGGCCGCCACCGGCGGCATCAACACGCATCGCGGCGCGATCTTCATGCTGGGCCTGCTCTGCGCCGCCATCGGCGCCAATGCTCAGGATCCGCGCGCCGCGCTGCTCGGGCTCTGGGGCGAGGCGCTGCGCGCGCGCAGCAGCGAGCGTCGCTCCACTCTGCCCGGAGGCATCGCCGCGCGCCGCTACGGCCTGCGCAGCGCCTCGGAAGAAGCCGCCCTGGGCTTCCCCGTGCTGTTCGAGACCGCGCTGCCCGCGCTGCGCGAGGGCCCCTCCCGCCTGCACGCGCTGTTCCGCATCATCGCCGTGCTCGATGACAGCAACCTCGCCCGCCGCGGCGGCCTCGAAGGCCTGCGCTTCGCCCAGGCGCAAGCGCGGCGCTTCCTTGCCGATGGCCGCATCGAGACCGCCGAGGCGATTGGCCGCGAGTTCGTGCACCGCCGACTCTCCCCCGGCGGCGCCGCCGACACGCTGGCCGCCGCCTGCCTGTTGGTTCGCCTGGGTATCGGCTGATGGGCTTGGCCGTGGTGTTCAGCGGCCAGGGCATGCAGCACCCGCAGATGCTGCCCTGGTTGGACGAACGGCGCGTCGCCGACATGCCCGGCTGGCGCAAGGCGCTCGAAGACCCGGCGTGGGCCGCACGCAATGCCAACGCGCAGCCATTGCTGACCGGGCTCGCACTGGCCGCCTGGCAAGACCTGGCTCCGCTGCTGCCACGCCCGGAGGCAGTTGCCGGCTACAGCGTCGGCGAGCTGGCAGCGTTCGCGGTGGCCGGCGTGTTCGAGCCTTCAACTGCACAGGCGCTGGCGGTACAACGCGCCGCCGCGATGGACCGCTGCCCGCCCGGCGGTCTCGTGGCCGTGACCGGACTCGCTCCCGATGCCATCGCAGCCCTCTGCACGACAACCGGCTGCCACGTCGCCATCGAAAACGGCTTCGACACCGTCGTCCTCGGCGGCCCACACGCGTCGCTGGCGGCCATGCGGGCCCAAGCCGAGGTCTCCGGCGCGCACTGCACGCCGCTGCGCGTCGAGGTGTCTTCCCACACACCCGCAATGCAGCCGGCTGCCGATGCCTTCGCCACGCTATTGGCTGACCTGACGCTGCGTGCCCCGACCCTACCGCTGTTCAGCAACGCCTGCGGCGAGCGACTCTGGAATGCGCCTCAAGCCGCCGACGCACTGGCTGCGCAGATCGCACGTACCGTGCGCTGGGCCACCTGCATGGATCAGATCCAAGCACGGCGAGCCACCTGCGTGCTGGAAATCGGACCCGGCGGG
Organism: Roseateles agri; assembly: GCF_034043675.1. NCBI lineage: Bacteria > Pseudomonadati > Pseudomonadota > Betaproteobacteria > Burkholderiales > Sphaerotilaceae > Roseateles > Roseateles agri. The sequence continues at coordinate 312,068 of NZ_JAXCLA010000006.1, forward strand.
GCACTGGCGAGGTTGTGGAACCAACGCCACCCAGGCGTTCAGGCCCGCTCGGTGGATGAGTTCCGCAGCGTGGCAGCGGTCGCGGATTGGGTGGCGAGACAGATAGGCTAAGGCTGAATCCTTTCCTTCGGTCAAGTGCAGTAGCGGCAGTTTGCGGCCCCTGCTTTGGGCGTCGGCCAGCTTGAGTTGCAGAATCAGTTGCAACCCGCACCACCTGTGTCGAAATGTTTAGTACCCTTGCCGGCAGTATCCGAATGGGAGGAAAGACAAATGGATCAAGGCCCTGGAAGTGCCATGGACCGCGTTGCTGTTCGACCTGCACCGACAGTGAGGCGCGACAGCCGCGTCCGTACGACGGACGGGCTTCTTACTAACAGATCTGCCCACCGCAAATGCCGCACTATCTGAACAATTGCAAGAACCGCGATCACCGATCGCTTTTTGGGCCAGATGCCTTCTACGATCTGGACACTTCGGGGCATCAAGCAGCGAAGCAGTTCATCTTCTCAGCCGGTGATTGGTGTGTGGTTGCGACCGAGCCAACGCTAGGGTGGATTAGGTTCGCTTGGCACAAGTTCAGCAGCTCCCGACTCGCAACTGACGAAAGGGAAATGCAAGTCCGGGTCCTTTGTGGCACTTTCGTAAAGGAGGAGTCGATGCCCAAGGGCGAGGCCGCGTCTAACAAGTACTATCGCCCGTTTTTCAATAAAAACGGCGCATTCAAGCAACAGGCGATCATCTAAAGTCGCTATGCCCGTCAGAAGTTTTAACCTATTTTCGGCGATACGACTGGGAAGAATATTTAGGCTTATCGGCAGACCATGGCGAAGATATATATCTCCTACCAGCGCGATGACCAGTCATTTGCGATGGAACTTGCTCAACGACTAAAGTCGGCTGGGCATACTCTCACCTATGACGTAGAAGCACTCTCCGCCGGCACGGACTGGCGAACCACGCTTGATCAAGGCCTGCGCACCTCCGAAATTTTTGTAGTGGTAGTATCGCAGAGCACTCCGCGCTCACAGTATCTGCTTGCCGAAGTCGGTGCTGCCCGTGCATATTCGCTTGAGTCCGGGCGGATGCTCATCGTGCCAATCATCATTGACGACACGGCGATTCCGCTTTCGCTGCAGGACATTCACGGAATAATTCAACCCAACAAAGATCTCGATCAGATTGTTCCCAAGGTTGAAGCCGCCATATCTTCTTTTATCGGTAGGCGCGCTGCGCAAGAAAAGGCGGCCACCGAGGCAGCAGAAAAGATTCAGAGTAACGCGGCGGACTACATACGTGTCGCCATTGATTCTCTTGGGCGAATTGAATCAAGAGATCGTCGGCTTGGCTACGTCTGGTATGCGCTAGGCTTTCTCTCGCTTGTGGTCGGCATTGGTTTTGCACTTTGGAACTTGTCGATCGCAAGCCAGCAGACTTCAATAGCGACTGAGAGTCTAGTGCTCGTTGCTCTCAAGGCGCTCGTCGTAATCGGTCTACTCGGAGCGTGCGCGAAGTATGCTTTTTCCCTAGGAAAGTCTTACGCCAGCGAGGCACTTAAGTGCTCGGATCGAATGCACGCCATTCGATTTGGCGAATTCTATCTTCGCGCGTTCGGCGAGAAGACGAAGTGGGAAGAACTGAAAGAAGTCTTCCAGCATTGGAATATTGATCGCACTTCCACTTTTTCAACTTTAGACCCATCATCATTCGATCCAAAGCTTGCCGAGTCGTTGCTGGAGTTAGCCAAGTTTCTGCAATCGTCGAAGACGGCAAAGTGAATACCCCATTAAGGGATAAATGCATTGCCTTAAGTTCCAACCGACGCCTAGCGGTGTGTTTGCATGAAATAGCTAAGCGTCATCAGTCTCCGCAATTGGTGTCTCCCGCTATTCAAGGGATCATATATGGCCACGAAGAAGCCTGTACCTGCCACCTCTGCAATCAAATCGAAACTAGCTCCGCGCACAAAGCGCAAAGCTGCTAGCAGCGCTCCACCAAGACGCGGTGAGCGCGTAGCATTTCCGAAGCACTCACTGCCGAGAGCGCTACGCATCGCATCGGCAATCCTCGAGCAGAACGCTGGAAAGCCATGCACCCGTGACGAAGCCGCTAAGATTTTAGGCCTTCGAAGTGCAGCAGGAGCATTTGGCGTCGAAATTGCATCGGGCGTTAAGTATGGTCTACTCGAGCAACCTCAACCGAGTCAAATACAACCGAGCGCTATTGCACGCAAGATTCTAAGGCCGCAGTCATCAAGCGATCCGCTTGAAGGGTATCGCGAGGCCATATTGTTGGCGCCAGTCGTTTCAGATGTATATCAGCATTACCGCGGAGAAAACATTCCCGACGACCAGTTTTTTCAAAATGCGCTAGCAGAAAAATACAAAGTGCCTGCCGAAAGCTTCGCAGAGTTCAAGCAAGTCTTCATTGAATCACTCGAAGCCGCTCAATTGCTATCGCCGCACGGCGATAAAACAAGAGTGATCGACTTCTCGTCGACGACCCTGCCGGCCGGTGCAACGACAGAGCGAATGAAAAAGCTTGAACGGACCGTTTCGGTTAGTTCAAGTGATTCGTGTTTTGTTATGCAGCCCTTTGCTGCGCCTCTCGGCGGCTATTATGATCTCATCTACCGGCCGGCTATCGAGAAGGCGGGCCTCCGCCCGGTTCGGGCCGACGCAGACATCTTCGCCACTGGGAAAATCATGGACCAAGTCTGGAGCGGCATTAATGCTGCCCGCGTACTTGTCGCCGAACTCACGACCCGAAATCCAAATGTTTACTACGAACTCGGACTCGCACACGCGCTGAAGAAGCCTGTCGTCCTTGTTTCGGCCAAAGAAGAAGACGTCCCGTTCGATCTTCAACATATTCGTGTAATTTACTACGACACTGCGGATCCATTTTGGGGTGCGAAGCTAATCGAGAAGGTTGCCGAGAACATCCTGTCAGCCGTTAAAAACCCAGAAGAGGCAATTTTTAGAAACTCGATTGCAGCTTTGGGGTGACGCCTAAGAGGTCGCTCGATCCGATGTCTTTCGACAAACGTCCATGCGCGGATCAGCTTCAACGTCGAGCATTGGGCGAATGAATCATGTACTCGCAGCGCTAGCAGCGTTCTCGATATGCTTCAATGCTTTCGGACAGTCGGTGCTCGTCGAAGCCGTCCATTGCATCGACGGCCGCTTCGGCATGAAGCTTCCCAAAGACGCAAGAGAGATCCGAACAATGGCGCCTCTCATTCGAGAGACTGTGTCGGAGGTGGAACGATGGGAAGGCTACACAGCCACAAGAAGGATCCTGTACTTTGACGGACTGGAGCTTGGAATTGTTGATTTCTCGAACGACCCATCAAGACTGATGCTCACATACGCAGAGGTCAGCAGTCCGAGATGGAACCGTCTCCTGCCCTTCAAGATTCGTCAGCCGGTTTCCATTGCACGCCACCTTTTTGGCGACTATGCGAAGAATGACCCCAACCTGATCGAGGTGTACGCCAGTGAAAGCGACAGCGTCCAAGTTCACGCGTCTGGTGGCTCAGTTGTCAGCGTTTCGTACCGCTGCTATTCCGGCTGATATCCTTGCGATGCCCAGTCGGTTAGCTAACCGCGTTTGTCTTGCCCACGATCTCGGCGGCGCGAACGATGCGACCTTTCGGTTCTTTGCTGCTGTGGCCCTGATCCGCCACGGCACTACAAGATCGGCGTCTTTGTCGAAAACCAGTTCGCCGCAACATTTGACTTTGACGTCCGATGAGCGCTGACAACCCGGCCGAGTCACGGGAGCGCATGGTCAGCTTCCGCACGGGCGGTCACAGATTCAATCTACGCGCCGCTGCGGTGATCATCGAAGACGGGTACGCACTTCTGCACCGTTTGGAAGACGAGCCCGTCTGGGCTTTGCCCGGCGGTCGAGTCGAACTGGGCGAGTCTGCGGCGTCTGCAGTCGCACGTGAGATGCTGGAAGAAGCCAATGAGCACATCGAGGGCGGCGAGCTTCTCTTCGTGGTTGAGAACTTCTTCGAGTACGACGGCACACCGCAGCACGAAGTCGGGCTGTACTTTCGATCTGCTCTTCAGCCCGAATCACGCCTGCACGACAAGACCGTCTCGCACAAAGGCACGGAAAGCGGCAAGGCTCTTGAGTTCTGCTGGTTTCAGCTCACGGAACTCGAAGGAGTCAATCTGCATCCAGCTTTTCTGCGCGAAGCACTTGTCGCTCTACCCGACGCTGTACGTCACGTTGTCCAACGCGCGCCAATCACAACGCCATGAATTCCTCACCCGCAATCGCATCGCGTGCCAAACGTGCCATCGGCGCCATGTTCTTCACCGTCTTCGGCGGCGCATGGATCGCGCTGTGGGCGCGCTTCACTCTCGACGCTCCGCTGGCGGCATACGCGCTCGTGGCGCTACTGACCGGCGGCTTGTTGACCTACGTCTACCGCGTCTACACGTTCAATCGACCGGCTCTGCTCGCTGAGCCGGCATCCCCTGCAGATGCGAGGCGTTCCAGACTGTTCCACCTCGTCAATGCGGGTCAGTGGGTCCTCATCGTCATCGTCAGCAACGTGCTGGTCAATCTCGGGCATCCGGAATGGGCCATCCCGGCTGCGATGTTCGTGATCGGCGCCCACTTCATTCCACTGGCGCGACTCTTCAGCTACGCACCGCACTTCGTCACTGCGGCGGCGCTCACGGTCGTAGCGCTGCTGTCACCAGCGCTGCAGGCCTGGAGTGGCGCGGGGCCGATCGGCGATCTCATCGCCGGCCTCATTCTTTGGGTAAGCGCTCTTTACGCAGTTGCCTGGTCCCGCACGTGACGATTGATCCCCCGGATCAGCCCTTCTGCTCCGGCTCGCGAATGTAGATCTCCACCCGCCGGTTCTTCGCCCGCCCCGCCTCGGTCGAGTTGTCCGCAATCGGCTCGCGCTCACCACGCCCCGCGGTGTCGATACGCCCGCCGCTCACGCCGCGATCCACCAGGTAGTTCCGCACGCTCTCCGCGCGCCGCTCCGACAGCGGGTCGTTGATCGCATCGGTGCCGGTGTTGTCGGTGTGGCCGACGATGCGAACGCGGGCTGCTGCGTCGTCCTTCAGGCCGTAGGCGAAGTCGTCGAGCACGCCGCGAAGGTTGGGCTTGATGTCGGCGCGGCCGACGTCGAAGGAGATGTCGCTCGGGATGTTGAGCTTCAGCTGGTTGTCTGCCGTGCGGGTGACTTCGACGCCGGTGCCCTGGGTCTGCTGCTCCAGCGCGCGCTGGCGTTCTTCCTGCTTCTTCGACCAGATGTTGCCGCCGATGGCGCCGGCGATGCCGCCGATCACGGCGCCCTTGGTCGCACCGTTGCCGCCGCCCACCAGGGCGCCGAGCGCTGCGCCGCCCAGCGCGCCGATGCCTGCGCCCTGGGCCGTGCCCTTGTCGCGCGGCGACATGTCGGCACAGGCGGTCAGCACCAGCACGGCGCTTGCGCAGGCGATGATTCTCAGGTTCTTGCTTGTCATCATGATCGGTCCTTCCTTGGCAATGAAATACAAGCTCCAGTTTGAACGCGAACGGGTCGGTCTAGGAGGTAAGAAAGTGCTTCAAAAGGTGCCGGCGTAGGCGCCGCCGTCGAGCAGGATGTTCTGCCCGGTCAGGTAGCCGGCCTGTGCGCTGCACAGCATCGCGCAGATCTGGCCGAACTCCTCGGCAGTGCCGAAGCGCTGGGCCGGGATCGTCGCGCGGCGCTTGTCCATGATCTCATCGACGGTCTGGCCGGTGCGTGCAGCGCCGGCGGCCCAGCCCTTGCGCAGGCGCTCGGTGTCGAAGGCGCCGGGCAGCAGGTTGTTGATCGTCACGTTGCGCCCGGCCAGGCGCGGCTGGCGTGCGACGCCGGCCACGAAGCCGGTGAGGCCCGAGCGCGCGCCGTTGGACAGGCCCAGTACGTCGATCGGTGCCTTGACCGCGCCCGAGGTGATGTTGACGACGCGGCCGAAGTCGCGCGCGGCCATGTCGTCCACGGTGGCCTTGATCAGCTCGATCGGCGCCAGCATGTTGGCGTCCAGCGCGGCGATCCATTGCTCGCGGCCCCAGTCGCGGAAGTCGCCGGGCGGCGGGCCGCCGGCGTTGTTGACGAGGATGTCCACCTGCGGGCAGGCCGCGAGCGCCGCGGCGCGGCCCTCGGGCGTGGCGATGTCGCCGGCCACCGCGCGCACCTCGGCGGCGGGGTTCAGCGCCCGCAGGGCCTCGGCCGTGCGTTGCAATTCGTCCGCGCCGCGGGCGGTGATGACCACGTTCGCGCCCTCGCGCACCAAGGCCTCGGCACAGCCGCGGCCCAGGCCCTTGCTGGCGGCGCAGACCAGCGCCCAGCGTCCGTTCAATCCAAGATCCATCGTGCTTCTCTTCTTTCTATCGCCATTTGGTCAGCAGCCAGACGCCGCCCATCACCAGGACCGTTCCCGCCGCCACCCAGCCGGTGAACGGCTCGTCGAGGATGACGACGCCCATCAGGATCGTCGACATCGGGCCGATCATGCCCGTCTGCGCCGCCATCGTCGCGCCGATGCGCTCGATCGCCATCATCACCATCACGACCGGCGCGAAGGTGCACAGCACCGCGTTCAGGATCGACAACCAGATCACCGGTGCCTGCACCGTCAGCGCCGCCGAGAGCGGACGCACCAGCAGGAACTGGCCGATACAGAAGCCGCAGGCCACCGTCGTCGCCAGGCCCGTCAGCCGCGGCGCGCCCAGGCGCTTCACCTCTTCGCCGCTGTAGACGAGATAGAGCGCATAGCTGATCGCGCTGCCGAACACCAGCGCCGCGCCGAGCCAGACGTTGCTGCCCTGGAAGCGCAGCTCGTGCCCGAACACGAGCAGCACGCCCGAGTAACTGACGGCGAGCGCCACCAGCTGGCGCGCCGTCACGCGGCGACCGAACAGCAGCGCGCCGAGGAAGAGCACGATGGTCGGGTTCAGGTACAGGATCAGCCGCTCGAAGCTCGCCGACACATAGGCCAGGCCCGCGAAGTCCAGGTAACTGGCCAGGTAGTAACCGGAGAAGCCGAGGCCCGCCACCACCATCCAGTCGCGCCGCGTCAGCGGCGGCTTGCCGCGGCCGGCCCAGGCGGAGAGCGCCAGGAACAATGGCAGCGCGAACAGCATGCGGAACATGATCAAGGTCACCGCGTCGACGCCATGGCGGTAGGCGAGCTTGACGATGATGGCCTTGCCGGCGAAACAGACGGCGCCGAGCGAGGCGAGCGCCAGGCCGGGCCACAGGGGCTTCTCTTGCGGATACGACATCGCTGCCGATTCTAGGCAGCAGGGCCGGGGCCCGTGGTCAGCGCCAGAATTTGCCGTCGGCGCCGATGATGGAGATGTCGGTGAAATCGAGGCCGGCGTGATTGGACGGGCCGATGCTCAGTTCCAGACCGCCGAGGTCGACCTGGCGCAGGCTGTCCAGAGCTTTCAGCAAGCCATCGCGGCTCAGGTCCTTGCCCGCACGACGCAACCCCTCGACCAGCAGCTTCGCGGCGGCGAAGCCCTCGATCGCCGCCGGGCTCAGCTCGCCGCTGCGGCCGCGTGCGCGGGCCAGCGTCTGCGCTTCGCGCACCAGCGGCGTGGTCTGCGAGCGCTCGTAGGGGAAGAGCTGGGTGACGATGACGCCGCGCGCGTTGTCGCCAAGCGCCTTGACGAAGTCGGCCGAGGCGTTGTTCGACAAGGTCGCCACATGGGCCTTGGAGCCCGCTGCGCGCAGCGCCGTCACGCCCTCCACCACCGCATAGGCCGGCCCGATCAGCAGCACGGCTTCCATATCCGCGCGGGCGAGCTGCTGCATCAGCGGCGTCAGCTCGGGCTTGCGCGGATCGAAGCGCAGCACCGCGCTGGCCCGCATGTTCAGCGCCTCCAGCGCCTTCAGCGCGCCGGTGCCGGCATCGCTGCCGAAGTCGTCGGACGCCTGCACGATCGTGAGCCGCTTGACGCCGATGCCGGCCAGGTGGCGGATCGCCCGCTCGGCCTCGCGCTGGAAGCTGGCGCGCAGGTTGAAGACATACGGATTGAAGGGCTCGCGCAACTGGCGCGCACCGGTGCCGGGCGCCACCAGCGCGAGCTTGTGCTCGGCCAGCAGCGGCAGCATGGCCTGGGTGGGCGCCGTGCCGCGGCTCAGGAACATTGCCAGCACGCCCTGGTCGATCAGGCTGCGGGTGTTCACCACGGCGACTTGCGCGTCGTAGCGGTCATCCATCGAGATCAGCTCGATGCGCTGGCCCTTGATGCCGCCCTGCGCATTGACGGCGTCGAGATAGAGCCGCGCACCCTCGGTGCCCTCCTGCACGCTGGCCGCGGCGGGACCGGTGAACGCGGCGCTCTGGCCGATGCGGATCTGGGCCCCTGCGGGGCCGGCGGCCAAGAGCCATGCAGCCAAGGCCAACGCCACTGTTCGACGCAACATTGCTCCGACCCTCCCATCCGACGTTCTGTTTGTGAATCGGCGGCATTCTTCCGCTGCGGCGCAGCATGCCACGCCCGGACAAACCCGCACACCGCGACTGGCGGGCCGAGGCAAGACCCGGCCCCATGCACCCGCTTTATTCATGCATTAGTTGACGGAAGCCCGCTCGGACGCGTGGCGGGCACGGCACATGCCCTGGCAAGCGCTGCTGCGAGGCACTACGCTGCGTTCCTTCGCAAGCCCATGCACCGGCCGTCAAGGATGCAACGGGCAACAAGAGCCCGAGACGTCGTTGATAGGAGAGACGGAGATGAGGTACCTCGACAGCAAGGCCCGCAGCGCTGAGCACCTGCGTGCCGCCCTGCCGCTGATGACGCGCCAGAACACCGCGCTGCACCCGGTCAGCTACGCGATCTGGTACGAGTACGTCAGCGGTACCAATCCCGACCTGAACCGCCGCATGCAGGAGCTGACCCAGCACGGCGCCGCGCTGGACGACGCGCAGACCTGGGCACTCTTCCGCAAGCACGTGGCCGAGCCCGACAACGAGGCGGCGCGCCAGCTGAGCGACGGCGTCACGCAGGTGATCGAATCGATGGCGGCCTCGGCCGCCCAGGCCGGCGAGGACGCGGCGCGGATCGATGCCTCGCTGGGCGGCTGGGTCGAGCAGTTGTTGGATCAGGTGCAGCAGGAAGAACAACAGCCCGCGCCGGCGGATCTGCTGCAGGAGGTGGTCGCCAACACGCGCGAGATCCGCCAGGTGATGGACCGGCTGCAGGTGCAGCTCGACGCCAGCCAGGGCGAGATCCGCCGGCTGCGCGACGAGGTGCAGCGCGCCCGCAACGAAGCCTTCGTCGATGCGCTCACCGGCCTGGCCAACCGCCGCGCCTTCGAGCAGCAGCTGGATGCGTGCATCGCCGCCGCCCCGCAGACGCCGGCGCAACTGCCCTGGCTGATGCTGGGCGACATCGATCACTTCAAGGCGATCAACGACAGCTTCGGCCATGTGTTCGGCGACCAGGTGCTGCGCGCCGTGGCGCAGACGCTGAAGAGCGTCGCCGCACCGGAGGGCGCGCTGCCGGCGCGCATCGGTGGCGAGGAGTTCGCGCTGCTGCTGCCTTGCGCCACGCTCGCGCAGGCGCAGGCACTGGCCGACCAGATGCGGCAGAAGGTGGCCCTGGGCCGCATCCGGCGCGGCGAGCAGAACGAGTGCATCGCGCGCGTCACGATCTCCCTGGGCCTGACGCAGATGCAGCGCGGCGAAGGCGCCGGCGCCTTCTTCGAGCGCGCCGACCAGGCGCTCTACGCCTCCAAGCGCGACGGGCGCAACCGCGTCAGCGTGCTGGACAGCACCGCCCGTTCAGGCCCGCAGTCCCCACAGCTGCCAGGCGGCGAACGCGGTCAGCAGCAGCGCACTGGCACGCTGCACGCGTAGGCGCCAGCGGCGGTCGAAGCGCTCGCGCAGGCGGCTCACCATTGCGCTGAGCATCAGCCACCACAGCGCCGAGCCGACGAACACGCCGAGCACCAGCAGCCACGGCGGCGCCTCGGCCGCGCGTGCCGAGAGCGCGCCGAACACGGCCATGAAGGAAAAGATCGTCGCCGGGTTGGACAAGGTCAGCAGCATCGTGCCGCCGAAGTAGCCCCACAGGCTCTGCCCGCCCGCCGTCTCGGCCATCCACTCGCCAGGCTCGCCCGGCTCGCTGCGCCACAGCCCCCAGGCCATCCAGAGCAGGAAGGCCGCGCCCGCCAGGCTCAGCGGCACGCGGGCGCTGTTCATCGCCGCGATCACGCTGCTGACACCGTAGGCGCCCAGCGCGCCGTACAGCGCATCGGCCACCGCCGCGCCCAGGCCCGTGGCGAGGCCCGCCGCGCGCCCTCGCTCCAGGCTGCGCTGGATCGTCAGCAATCCGATCGGGCCGACCGGCGCCGCGATCGACAAGCCGATCACGACGGCCTGCGCCGACACCGCCATCCACGACACGCTGTTGTTCAAGTCCGCCATCGGGCAACTGTAGGGCCGCGGCCATGAAAAAAGCGGCCCGCAGGCCGCTTGGTTCAGCGTCAGCCGATCGGTGCGACTCAGTCGGCCGCGTAGATGTTGACGTCCTTGGTTTCCTTGACGAACAGCATGCCGACGACGAAGGTGATCGCGGCGAAGATGATCGGGTACCAGAGGCCGTTGTACATATTGCCGGTCTGCGCCACGATGGCCACCGCGGTGGCGGGCAGCAGGCCGCCGAACCAGCCGTTGCCGATGTGGTACGGCAGGCTCATCGAGGTGTAGCGGATGCGGGTCGGGAACATCTCCACCAGCATCGCGGCGATCGGGCCGTAGACCATCGTCACGTAGATGACCAGCACGACGAGGATGAGGACCATCATCGGCTTGTTCATCTTGGTCTCGTCGGCCTTGCCGGTCGGGTAGCCGTGCTCCTTCAGCGCGGCGGCCAGGTCCTTCTTGAACGCGGCTTCCTTGTCCTTGGCAGCCGGATCCTTGGCGGAGTAGGCATCGATCGTCTTGTCGCCGATCGTGATCTTGGCCGTGCTGCCCGGGGCATCCACCGTGTCATAGCTGACCGAGCCGGCGGCGAGCGCCTGCTTGGCGACGTCGCATGAGCTGGTGAACTTGGCCGTGCCGGTCGGGTTGAACTGGAAGCTGCACTCGGCCGGATCGGCGGTCACGACGACCTTGGACGTGGTCTGCGCCGCGGCCAGGTCGGGGTTGGCCGCCTTGGTCAGTGCGCCGAACAGCGGCATGTAGGTCAGCGCGGCGATCAGGCAGCCGGCCATGATGATGGGCTTGCGGCCGATCTTGTCCGACAGCGAACCGAACAGGATGAAGAAGGGCGTGCCGATGGCCAGCGCGATGGCGATCATGATGTTCGCCGTGTTGCCGTCGACCTTCAGCGGGCCGGTCAGGAAGAACAGCGCGTAGAACTGGCCCGTGTACCAGACGACCGCCTGGCCCATCGTCAGGCCGACCAGTGCCAGGATCACGATCTTCAGGTTCTTCCACTGGCCGAAGGACTCGGACAGCGGCGCCTTGGAGGTCTTGCCCTCGGCCTTCATCTTCTGGAAGGCGGGCGACTCGTTCATGCTCAGGCGGATCCACACGCTGATCGCCAGCAGCAGCACCGAGACGACGAACGGGATGCGCCAGCCCCACTTGGCGAACTCGGCCTCGCCGACCACGGTGCGCGTGCCGACGATCACCAGGATCGACAGGAACAGGCCCAGGGTCGCCGTGGTCTGAATCCACGCGGTGAAGGCGCCACGCTTGCCGTGCGGCGCGTGCTCGGCCACGTAGGTGGCCGCGCCGCCGTACTCGCCGCCGAGCGCCAGGCCCTGCAGCATGCGCAGGCCGATCAGGATGATCGGCGCGGCCCAGCCGATGGACTCGAAGGTGGGCAGCACGCCGACCAGGAAGGTCGACAGGCCCATGATCAGGATGGTCACCAGGAAGGTGTACTTGCGGCCGATCATGTCGCCGAGGCGGCCGAACACCAGCGCGCCGAAGGGGCGCACCAGGAAGCCGGCGGCGAAGGCCAGCAGCGAGAAGATGTCGCGCGAGGCCGGGTCCAGCGGCGTGAAGAACTGCTTGCCGATGATCGCGGCCAGGGTGCCGTAGAGATAGAAGTCGTACCACTCGAACACGGTGCCGAGCGAAGAGGCGAAGATGACCTTCTTCTCTTCGCTCGTCATCGGCGTGTTGGTGGAGACTGCGCTTGCAGTTGCCATGGATGTTGTCTCCGCTTTTGATTCGTGAACGGAGAGCCGCCGCCCGGCGGTTCCCGTGCCCGCACTATCCGGTCGGCCTCTGACAGCCTTCTGACGTGACGCTGAATCTAAGCTGACAAACTCGGGTCGAACCCGCAGCCCCGCTTTCGCAATGCGGGAAAACTCAGGGCATCAAGGGTTAGTCCCGGGCAGCAGCAGGCGCAGCCGCACGCCGCGGCCGGGCGCCGTGTCGAGCAGCAGTTCGCCACCCAGCGTGGCGGCGCGCTGGCGCATGCTGGCCAGGCCGTGGCCGGCCGGCGCCTCGGCGGGGTCGAAGCCGCAGCCGTCATCGGCCACGCAGACTTCGATGCGCCCGTCGTCCTCATCGAGCCGCCGGGCCGACAGGCGCAAGGTGCGCGCCCGCGCATGCTTGATCGCATTGCTCATCGCCTCCTGGATCACGCGCAGCACCTGCAGCGCCTGCGTGGGTTCCAGCCAGGGCAGCGGCGGCAGGTCGTCCATCGCCCATTCGAGCCGCAGCCCGGCACCGTCCAGGCGCCGGCCGACCCGCTGGCGCAGGGTGGCCAGCAGGGTCGCCAGGTCGTGTTCCAGCGGCTCCAGCGAATCGATGGTCAGGCGCAGGTCCTCGATCGCGCCGCGCAGCAGCTCGGCCATCGCCGGCCCGCTGGCCGATCCGCTCTCGGCCAGGCGCAGCAGCGCGATCAGGTGGGAGCCGACGCCGTCGTGCATGTCGCGCATCAGGCGCTGGCGTTCCAGCAGCAGCGCCTGTTCGCGCTCGGCAGCGCGCAGTTGCTCGTGACGCAGCGCCAGCTCGCGCTCGCGCTCGGCCAGCCGTTCGGCCAGCACATGGCTGGCCGATTCCGCCTGCGTCAGCGCGCCGGTGAAGCGGCGCAGCGCCGCGTACAGAAAGCTCGCCAGCACCAGCAGCGCGCCATAGGGCAGCAGGTAGATCGCCTCCGGCCCGATGCGGTTGGACAACAGCAGAAGGTCCTGTGCCGCGAAGGCGAGGCACAGCCACAGCGCGACGACCATCACGCGCAGCTCGCGGTTGCCATGCCAGGCCAGTTGGCTCAGCACCAAGGTCACCGCCAGCGCGACGACGAGGTTGACGATGTAGATCGCCTGCATCGGCACCTCCAGCAGCGGCAGCGGCATCCCGGCCACCGAGCCGGCAACGACCAGCACCCACAGCACCGGCTCAAGCCGCCGCTGCCAGGCCGGGCCGCTGTGCTGCGCCTCGGCGAAGCGGAAGGCGAAGCGGTAGGTCGCCAGCATCAGCCAGCCGACGGCCGCGACCGTCATCCACCAGAACCAGTCGAACAGATCGTCGTCGACGGGCAGGTTGATGAACAGGTGCGCATTGCGCAGCGGCCAGATCAGTGCGACCACCGCGAAGTCGAGCCAGCCGCGCTCGCCGCGCCGCCCCAGCCACACGAGGAAGGACAGCAGGCCCAGCAGCGCCAGCGCCAGGCTGGACGCGGCCGGCAGCGTCTGCTGCAGCATCGTGCGCAGCGCGTGTCGGTCACGCAGGGCGGCCTCGGTGCCGATCCAGACGGTGGACAGCGAGTGGTAGCGGCCCGCCCGGCTCGGCACGCGCAGCGTCACACGCACCTGCGGCTCGCGTGCCGCGCCGGGCGGCAGGGCCATCAACAGCGGCCGGTTGAACTGCTCCATGAAGCCGGTCTGGTTGTCGAACACCTCGACCCAACCCCCTTCCTGCCGCTGCCACCACAGCTCCACCGGTAGCGCCACGACGCGCGGCACGTAGACGACTAGCGGCGTGTCGGCCGGCAGGTCGGTTGGCACCGTCCAGGCGAAGCGGTACCAGGCGACCTGCCGCACCGCGTCGGCGTTCCGATCCTGCACCGGGCGGCGGAACACATCGGGCAGCGCGACCGGCTGCCAGCAGGCATCGACATCGGCCGGCAGCGAGGCGGCCTCGGGGGCGGTGACGTCCACCAGGCAGCGCTGTGCCTGCATCAGGTGCTCGGCCGGCGCCGCCCGCGCCGGGCCCAGCAGCGCCGCGGCCAGCAGCAGCGCCTCAATCGCGCAGCAGGCCCATGCGCCGCGCTTCATACACCGCTTCGGTTCGTGAATGCACCTGCAGCTTGCGGTAGATGCGCTTGACGAAGCTCGTCACCGTGTGGCGCGAGACGTTCAGCAGCGGCGCGATCTCCTCGTAGCTGTAGCCCTTGGCGCAAAGCTGCAGCACCTCGCGCTCGCGCGGCGACAGCAGGCCGGCGTCGTCCGCCGCATTGCCATCGGCGGACTCCTGGCTGCTGCGCTCGGCCTGCGCCCAGGCAGCGGAGCGGCGCAGCATCTGGCGCGCGATCACCGCATTGATCGGGCTGCCACCGGCTTTAAGCACGCGCAACTGGTCGACGATCTCGGCGGGCGTCGCGTCCTTCAGCAGGTAGCCGGTGGCGCCGGCCTCGATCGCGGCCAGCACATGGGCCTCATCGCCGAACACGGTGACGACCATGGCCTCGCAGTCGGGCAGCGCGCGCTGGGCTTCCTTGATCAGCTCGCTGCCGTCGCCATCGGGCAGGCCGAGGTCCACCAGCATCACGTCGGGCCGCGCGTTGTGCAGCAGGTGCCGACCTTCCGCCAGCGTAGCCGCCAGGCCGATCACCTGCATGTCGTCGCTCGCCTCCACGGCCGCGGCGAAGGGCTCCCGCACCGCAGGGTCGTCATCGACGATGAGCACGCGCAGCTTCATGGGCGGGCAGTGTAGGCCGGCCGCTTGCGACCCGGCCAGCGGGCGTGACGCGATCGCGGTACGCCCGCTGCGGCTAACTCTTAGCCTCGACGGACCACGCCTGGCCGCGAAGCACCGGCCTGGTCCCAGGCCTTGCCGGCGAACCAGTCGTCTCCGCGCAGCTGGCCGGCCAGCATCGGCAGCGCATCGAGGCCCCAGAACAGGCGGCCATCGAGCTCGAAGGTCGGCACGCCGAAGACGCCACGTTTGAGCACGCGCTCGGTCTCGTTGCGCAGCAGATCCTTGACCGGTTCGCCGGCCGGGTCCTGCTTGGGCGCCAGCGCGTCCTTCAAGGCCTGCAGACGCTGCGGATCGGTGGCGCTGGCGCCGCCGGCCTGCCAGGCATAACGGAACACCTGCTCGCACTGGAGCCGGTTCGGCGTGGCGCCGGGCATCTGCGGCGCGGCCCACAGCAGGCGCAGCAGCGGCAGCGGATTGAACGGGTGCTCGGCCGGCACTTGCAGCGGGATGCCGAGCTGGTCGGCCTGCCAGGCGACCTGGCGGAAGGTCCACTGGCGCTTGGTCTCGATCTCGGCCGGGCCTTTCTGGCCGATCGCGTGCAGCAGCGCGGCGAACAGGATGGGCCGGTATTCGACCTCGTAGCTGAGGCCCTGCAGCGCTTCGGGCAGGTGCTCGAAGGCGAGGTAGGCGTAGGGCGAGACCGGGTCGAAGTAGAAGGTGATGGTTTTCATCAGGGCATGTCGTGGTGTTCGGCGGCGGTGAAGACGGCGTGCTGCTCGACGAGGATCTCTCGGCGGGCCGGCAGGCTGTCAAGAATCTGCTGCTTCAGCGTGTCGGGCGCATTGCTCCAGACGACGATCTCGTCGATGGTGCGCGCGCAGCCTTCGCACCAACCGGTCTTGGCATGAATGCGGCAGACGTTGGTGCAGGGCGACGCGATCATGGCGCTGGCACTTGCATCGCATCGATCACCGGCGCGCCGGTCAGCGCAACGAGCTGATCCGGGCTCATCGGGAACACGCCGTTCGGATGGCCGGCGGCAGCCCAGATCACGTCGAAGCGGAACAGCTCGCGGTCGATGAAGACCAGCGGCCCCTGCCCTTCCGCCGGCGCGAAGCCCAGCGGCGAGACCCCGCCGATCGAGAAACCGGTGCGCGCCTTGACGTAGTCGGCATCGGCACGGCCCAGCGGCCCGGTGTGCTCCTTGAGCTTCTTCTCGTCGACGCGCAGGTCGCCCGAGGCGATCACCATCACCGCCGTGTCGTCGGCCTTGCGGCGGAACACGACCGACTTGGCGATCTGGCCGAGGCTGACGCCCAGCGCGTCGGCGGCCTCCTGCGAGGTGCGGGCGGTGGCCTCGAGCCACAGCGGCTCGCGCGGGTGCTGGCGCTCGGCCAAGGCGGCGCTGACGCGCTTGAAGCCTTCTGGACGCTCAGGGCGATCGGTGTTGCTAGTCATGGCCCGATTCTCCCGCAGCCGCAACGTAAGCCGCCACGAACTCCGGCGGCATGCGGCGCGGCCGGCCGCTGGCGATCTCGATGCAGACCAGATCCCAGCGCCCGCGCATGATCAGCGCGCCATCGCCGTCGCGCTTCAGCTCGAAGAAACGCTCCATCTGCAGCTTGCCGTCGCCGGGCGTCAGCCAGGTGGTGAGGGTCAGGTCTTCACCGAGCAGCGTGGGCAGCAGGTAGTCGTACTCGGCGCGGCGGATCGCCATCGCGCGGTCCATCCGGTGATAGTCCGCCAGGCTCAGGCCCAGCGCCTCGGAATGGGCCCAGCCGATGCGCTCGCACCAGCGCACGTAGACCGCGTTGTTCGTGTGATTGAGCCCGTCGATGTCCTCGGGCTGCGGGCGGACGGCCAGCGTGAAACGATTCATCCGGAAATCTTAAGCGCCCCTTCGAGGACTGCCCTCGCCTCACCCTGCGCGAAAAGCCGCTCGCGCAAGTAGGCGGCCAGGCCCAGGTGCTGGGCCAGCACGACGTTGAAGCGGATGTGCGGACTCGGCCGACTGCCATCGGCGCTGAAGCTGGCGCCACGGGCAAGCACGTAGCCGTGGCGCAGGGCGTCCTGCACCAGCAGGTCCGCATCAGTGGCCGAGGGCAGCCGGCCCCAGAGGAAGAGCCCGCCCTCGCCCGGCGCATCGAAGGCGATGCCGGCCTCGCCGAGCTGGCGGATGCAGACGTTGCGCGCCGTCACCAGCTTGCGCTGCAGGCGCTCGAGGTGCTTGCGCCAGCGGCCGGTGGCCAGCGCCTCGGCCATCACGTATTCGTTCAGCGCCGGCGTCGTCAGCACGGTGAGGATCTTTTCGCGCAACAGCGGCCGCAGCAGCGCATGGTCGGCCGCCACATAGCCTAGCCGCAGCGCCGGGCTCAGGGCCTTGGCGAAGGACGAGAAGTAGATCACCCGCTCGAAGCCGGCCAGCGCGGCCAGCCGCGTCGTCGCCTGGCCCGGATGGAAGTGCCCGTGCACGTCGTCCTCGGCGATCAGGAAGCCGTGCTGCTGCGCCAGGGTCAGCAGGCGGTGCAGGTTGCCGGGGCTGCTGCCCCAGCCGGTCGGGTTGTGCAGCACCGACTGCACGAACAGCAGGCGCGGCCGGTGCTCGTGGCAGGCGGCCTCCAGTTCGGCCAGGTCGATGCCGTCGACGCGCCGCGTGATCGGCACGACACGCAGGCCCTGCTGGCGCAGCCGGCCGAACATCAGGAAGTAGCCCGGGTCCTCGACCAGCACCGTGTCGCCCGGCTGCAGGAAGGCGCGACAGATCAGGTCGATCGCCTGCGTGGCGCCGTAAGTCGTGAGGATGCGGCCGGCGTCCACCGGCATGCCCTGGGCCCGCATCAGCAGCGCTATCCGCTCGCGCAGCTCCGGCAGGCCCTGCGGCGGGCAGCGCGAGGCCAAGCCCGCGGCGCTGTTGGCCAGCGCCCGCTGCACCGCGGCGGCCGGGATCGCATCCTGAAGCCAGGCCGCCGGCAAGGCGCCGCTGCTGGCCAGCAACCGGCCCGCGCGCTGGTCGTTGGCCTGCTGTGCCAGCCAGACCGGTTCCTGCTCCTCGCCGGCTTCGAGCAACTGGGCGGCGGCCTCGTCCGACGGCGCCGCCGCCGCGCGGACGAAGAAACCTGCGGTACCGCGCGAATCGATGTGGCCGCGCGCAGCCAGGCGGTCGTAGGCGGTGACGATGGTCTGCGGGCTGACGGCCAAGGTCGAAGCCAGTTGGCGGATCGACGGCAACCGCGCGCCTGCCGGCAGGCGGCCGCTGGCCATCAGCTCGCAAAGGCGCGCCTCGACTTGATCGGTCAGCGGCGTGGGTGATTGGCGGTCGAGCGGGAACATCGGCGGATCTTAGGCAAGGCCGAGGCTCGCGATCATGTCGACCTCGGTCACCGCGCCTTTGGGCAACTGCAGCACGCCGACCGAGGTGCGGCTGTGCGCGCCGCGCGGCCCGAGCACGCGGGCGATCGCGTCGGAGGCGCCGTCGGCAACCTCGCTCTGCTGGGTGAACTCCGGCGCGCTGCGGACGAACACGGTGATCCTCATGATGCCGCCGATCGCATCCAGCGAGCCGGCCCGGCGCTGCAGCAGCGCGAGACCGCGCATCGCGCAGATGGCCGCCGCCCGCCTCGCTTCATCGAGGCCTATATCGGCGCCCGCCACGCCGACGTGCAGCACGCGGTCACCCACGCGCGGGATCTGCCCGCTGACGAAGAGCTGCCGGCCGTCTTGCGCGATCGGCGCGTAGTTGCCGCCGATGCGGATCTCGCCGCTGAAGTCGCAGTCCAGTTCGCGTGCGAGGGCCAGGAATCGTTCATCGGATGTCATGGTGCAGGCACTCTAGGTCAGGCCTCGCGCAACAGCAGCACGGCCATCACGAACAGGCTGCCACCCATCATCGCGTTGAACAGGCGCCAGCGCAGCGGATTCGCCAACCAGCGGCGGATGCCCACGCCGAACAGCACCCACATCGACGAGCACGGGAAGCCGATGATCCAGCCCAGCACCGCCACCAGCGCCGCCGCCGGTAGCAAGGCCATGCCGGCGGGCATGAACACCGAGGCAAGCGTCAGCGCCTTGACCCAGCTCTTCGGATTGACCGCCTGGAACATCACGCCGTGGACGAAGGACAGCGGCTGCCCTTCACGTGCCGAGGTGACCGGCGCGGCGCCGAGCAGTTGCCAGGCCAGCACCAGCAGGTACAGCGAACCGGCGATCCGCAGCACGTGGTGCAGCCAGGGCCAGGCGACGAACACCTGCCCGAGGCCGATGCACATCAGGAAGGTCTGCAGCGCTACGCCAGCGTTGATGCCGACCAGGTGCGGCAAGGTGCTGCGGTAGCCATGGCGGGCGCCGGCGGCCGTCAACATCACGTTGTTGGGCCCCGGCGTGCTGGACATCAGGAAGCAGTAGCTCGCCAGCGGGAGGAGTTCGGTCCAGGTGTTTTCCATGCCGCCAGCGTAGGCGGCATGCGGCGCGGCGCCCAGGCACAAGAGTGCGGCGCCGCCACTGCGCTGTACCGCCGCGCGGGGCGGTACAGCGGCGGATCAATGACGGTGGTCGTCGTGATCGTGGCGGTCGCGGCGATCGGGGATGCCGTCGTTGTCGCGGTCACGGCGATGGCCGCCATCGCGGTCGCGGTAGTCGGGCACGCCGTCATGGTCGCGGTCGCGGCGCGCTTCGTGCCAGCTGTCGCGATAGTAGTGATCGCGGTAGTGCGGGGCGTAGACGTTGCGATACCAGTTGTCGCGCACGAAGTAGACCGGGCGGCCGCAGGCGTCGTAGCGGTGGCAGTAACGGCCCCAGTTGCGTTCGTAGCCGACCGGAACGCGCAGGTAGATCGGCTCCATCCGCTGCGGACCGCGCTCGACCCAGACCGGCTGGCTGTAGATCAGCTGCGGGCGCGGCGCATTGCCGAGATCGATGCGGCCGTAGAAGCCCGGTTCGCCGACCGAGATCGAGACACCGACGTCGGCGGCCTGGGCTGCCGGTACGGAGGCACCGAGGGCGGCAAGGCCGATCAGGGAGGACATCAAGAGTTTTTTCATGGCACAAGCTCCTTCTGGTCTGTTCAACGCGCTCGACCGGGGGCCGGTGCACCCGGCGAAACGATTGGATACTCTTTTGGAGTCAGCCTCCGGTCAGGCGAACGGCTCGGTCAGGCAATCGACGTGCCGTCGAGCGCGTAGTCGAATTCATAGAAATGCCGTCCGCTCTCGATGCGGATCGCCATCCGCCCGGTCAGCCCACGTAACTCGTTAGTTCCACTGTCCGGGATCACGGTCACCGACAGGCTGGGCCTGCCGCGATCCATCGTCCCGCTGTGCTGCAGCGAGAAGCTGCCCTGCCGGCCGGCCAAGGTGCCGGTGACGGTTTCGATCGCCACATAGCCGGCCGAGCCTTCGACGGCCGTGCGCACCGCCAGCATCTGGCCGACGCTCGTGGCCTCCAGCGGCCCGCGGTAGCGCTTGTCCAGCAGCATGCGGCCGGGTGCGTCCGCCCCGCCCTCCTGCGCTTGCGGGCTCATCTTGACCTCGAAGTCACCGGTGATGGTCGTCGTGCTCATGTTCGGATCGCTCCTGGTTTCGTTGCCGGCGGGATTGTGCGGGCGGTCAGGACGCGATCCTAGATCCGGCAGTTGACCGCTTGTCATGATCAGCAAGGACTTGCGAACACGACGAATACTCCGATCTACACGACTCACCTGCCACGCAACAGCGCTACGCCCCCGCTGGTCTGGCGCTACGAACCTCATGCTGCGTTGCTTCTCCTCGTGGGCAGGAGCCCACTTCGTCGTCGCGCCTTGCCTGCGCTTCGCCTCGCCAGCCCCTCGGACGCGTTCGACTGCCGGATCCAGGATAATGCCGCCCCTTTGCGGTATCCCCCTGGCTTTTCATGAACATCACGGTCCTCGAAGAACTGCGTGCCTACATCGATCCCCTGACGCCCGCCGAACATGCGGCGCTGGAGCGCAGCATCCTGGCCGAAGGCTGCCGCGACGCCCTGGTGCTGTGGGGCGACATCCTGGTGGACGGCCACAACCGCCACGGCATCTGCCAGAAGCACGGCCTGCCCTTCCAGACGGTGCAGAACACGCGCTTCCAGTCGATGGAAGACGTGCACCTGTGGATGATCGACCAGCACCTGGGTCGACGCAGCGTGTCGGACTTCCAGCGCGGCGTGCTGGCGCTGCGCAAGAAGGAGATCCTCGCCGGGCGGCAGAAGCCGATCGCGCCGGTCGACACGCCGGAGGCCGCCCTGCCCCCGCCCGAGAAGCTGAACACGCGGGAGTCCATTGCCAAGGCCGCGCGCATCAGCAGCGCCACCGTGATCGCGATCGAGAAGATCCAGAAAAGCGCCGCGCCGGAGCTGGTCGAGGCGGTCAAGCAGGGCGAGATCTCGATCAATGCCGCCGCCGTGGTGGCGACGCTGCCCGCCGAGCAGCAGGCCGCCGCAGCGGCCGGCGGCAAGAAGGAGTTGCGCGAGGCGGCGAAGCGGGTGCGCGAGGAGAAGAAGCCGTCGACGAAGAAGGAAGCCGCCGATGAGGCTCCCGCGCCTGCTATCGTTAGCGAGGTGCAAGCCTCGCCCGAATCGGAGCAGGAGGAATTGCAGCGCCTGCGCCGCACCGTGGCCGAACTGAGCGCCGAGAACGCAGCGCTGAAGCAGCAGCTGCTTGCGCTGCAGGCCTGAGCCTCAGTTCAGCGGAGTCAGCGGCGTATAGAGCGGCCGCTTGACGACGACCGGCGTCACGTCCAGCCGCAGTTTCAGCAGCGTGTAGAAGTAGTTGTCGTCGCCGCGGGCGACGACGTTGGCATAGCCGACGCTGCCCTCGCCCTTGTAGAGCCGGAACTCGAAGCCGAGGTCCGGGTTCAGGCTCGAAGCAGGGGCGCCGGCATTGAAGGCCAGGCCCAGCACCTCGACGCGCTGGCCGTAGAGCAGCCGAGCCATCGCGTTGGTGATCGTGTTGTCGCCGAGGATGTCCAGGTAGTGCGGCGTGTTGGCCAGCGCCGCGCCGTCGTCGCCGGTCGGCGGATCCATCTTGACCATGCGGTTCTTGGCCGCTGAGGGTATGGCCGTCGCGGTTCTCAGGTTGTAGCGGTCGCCGTGGTCGAGGAAGCTCAGCTGCGCGCCGCGCAGGTTGAAGGCGCCGAGTGCCGGATCGCTGGTGGCGCCGTTCAGGTCGACCAGCAGCGCGCCCTTGGCGCCGATCACTTCCATCTCCATGCCGTGCAGCACGATGGCGCTGTTCTCCTCGATGCCGACGCCCAGCTTGTAGTCCTTGGCCACCATCAGCGGCAGCATCCGACCGATGCGGCCGCGCTTGAGGAAATGCTGGTCGACGAACAGGTTCGGGCCGACAAAGCCCAGGCCCTGGTCCATCTCGCGCCCGTCGCGCAGCTGGCCCTTCAGCACCATCAGCGGATCGGGTGCATCGCGGAACATCGTCGTGCTCATCACCGCCGCACCCGCGCTGCTGCCGGCAACGACGCCGCCGCGGCGGTAGACCTCCCAGATCGCCTGCAACATCGCGCTCTGCTGGCCGCCCGGCTGCAGGGTGTCGACGATCAGTTCCTGCGCGCCGCCGGAAAAGAAGATGCCCTGCGAACTGCGCACCTTGTTGATCAGCGCCGCGTCGTTCAGGTTGCGCTGCAGGTTGGCGCCGGCAAGCCGTGGTGCGACAGGGATGAATTCCGCGTAGGCGCCCTGGGCGTTCAGCGCATTGACGATCTCCTCGGCGCTCAGCTCCGGAGTGCCCGAAGCGGTGCCGAAGACCGCGAAGCGCGCGCCCTTGCCGCCCGCCTCGTCGACGACGCGCTTCCACACCGCATGGTTGTCGAAGCGCAGCGCGCCGCCGATGACGATCGCCGTGCCCTGCCGCGCGCTCGTGTCGGGCGAGGGAGCCGCCGTCGACGGCGCCGCCACCAGGCAGGCGCCCAGGAAGGCGGCACTGGCGAGCAGGCGGCGTACCCGGGTGGAAACTGAATTCGGCAGGCAGGCGTACATCACATCACCTCGATCCATCGGCGGGCCGGCACAAGCCGGCAGTTGATACCCCGATGCTAGCGACCCGACCTGACGCCACAAACCTCCATTTGGATGAGAGGACGGGCTTTATTCACGTGAGGGCTCGTTCATCCCCAATTCGCCGGCAATTCGCTGCACCAGCGCCTTCAGCGCCTCCAGTTCGCCGTTCAGCCGCTGCTGCTCGGCGCGCAGGAAGGCGATCTCCTCGTCGCGCGGCAGCGCGGCGGCACCGGCAGCCGCCGCGGAACCCTCGGGCACCACGACCTCCCCGCACAGCAGATGCGCCCAGCGCGGCTCGCGCGCACCGGCCGCACGCGGCAGCTTGACGACAAACGGCGGGCTGCGCCCGGCCAGCTCGTCGAGAAAGCCTTCGACCGAGGACAGGTCCGCGAAACGGTGCAGCCGCTCGGTGTGCATCTTGATCTCGGCCGTGGTCAGCGGGCCGCGCAGCATCAGCAGGGTCAGGATGGCCAGGCCCGCGCCGGGCACGCCTAAGCCGCGCGCGCCGTTGTGCTCGAAGCGCACGACGCGGCTGCCGCTGACCGTGTTGACCAGGTGCATCGCCTTCAGTTCGTCCAGCGCCTCCAGCACGTCGGCCTCGCTGGCATTCATCTGCACGTCGCGCGAGGTCTTCTGGTTGCAGCCCATCGTCAGCGCATTCAGCGACAGCGGATAGCTGTCGGGCACCGTGGCCTGCTTCTCGACGAGGACCGCCAGCACGCGCGCCTCCAGCGCGCTCAGGGTACACAGGCTCATCCGCTCAGACTCCGAAGCCGTCGTCGGCCTGCAGCACCGCGCCGTTGATGAAATGGCTCTCGTTGGCGCACAGCATCATCAGCGCGGTGTCCAGGTCCTGCGGCTGGCCGACGCGCTTGCGTGGCAGCAGATCCACGAGCTTCTTGCCCTGCTCCGTGCCCCAATGGTGCTGGTTGATCTCGGTCGTGATGTAGCCGGGGCAGATCGCGTTGACATTGATGCCGAACTTGCCCCATTCGAGCGCCATCGCCCGCGTCATGTGGATCACCGCGGCCTTGCTCATCGCGTAGACGCCGATCTGGCTCAGCACGCGCAGGCCGGCCATCGATGCGATGTTGACGATGCGCCCGCCGGTGAAGGTGCCGGGCGCCGCGCCGCGGGAGCGCGCCAGCATCCGCTTGCCGACCTCCTGCGCGACGAAGAAGGCGCCGCGCACGTTCGTGTCCATCACGAAGTCGTAGTCGTCGGCGCTGACGTCGACGAGCCGCTGCGTCGTGCTGACGCCGGAGTTGTTGATCAGGATGTCCAGCGTGCCGACCTCGGTCTCCGCATGGGCGACGGCGGCCTTGATGCTGTCCAGGTCCGTCACGTCCAGCTCGACGACGTGGGCGCTGCTGCCCTGGGCCTCGATCTCGTTGCGCAAGGTCTTCAGGCGCTCGACGCGCCGGCCCGCCAGCACGACGCAGGCGCCGGCGCGGGCCAGGGTCTTGGCGAACTGCGCGCCGAGGCCGCTGGAGGCCCCGGTGACGAGGGCCACGCGGCCTTCGAGGTCAATGCTGTAGCTCATGGAATCGCTCCTCCGGAATGCCTGGGAACGATAGCATGCGGCCCTCGGCGCCCCAGTAGAATTCGCCCCGCCCCAGCGGCACTCAGGGGGAGCACTGCCCCGATGACATCGACAACAAGGATCCCCATGACCTCCGCCGAACTCCTCGCCCAATTTGGTCCCCGCGACAGCATGGACTACGACGTCGTCATCGTCGGCGCGGGCCCCGGCGGCCTGTCCGCCGCGATCCGGCTGAAGCAGCTCGCCGCGAAGGCCGGGAAGGAGATCTCGGTCGTCGTGCTGGAGAAGGGCTCGGAGCCGGGCGCGCACATCCTCTCGGGCGCGGTGATGGACCCGATCGCCATCACCGAGCTGTTCCCGAACTGGAAGGAACTCGGCGCACCGCTGAACCAGCCGGTGACGGCCGACGAGGTGCTGTTCCTCACGAAGGACGGCGCCACCGCCACGCCGCAATGGCTGATCCCCGAGTGCCTGCACAACCACGGCAACTACGTCGTCGCGCTGGGCACCGTCACCAAATGGCTGGGCGAGCAGGCCGAGGCGCTGGGCGTCGAGATCTTCCCGGGCTTCACCGCCGCCGAGGTGCTGTACGACGAGCAGGGCAATGTCCGCGGTGTGGCCACCGGCAATATGGGCCTCAACAAGGAAGGCGAGCCGACCGACGAGTTCCAGCTCGGCATGGAGCTGTGCGGCAAATACACGATCTTCGCCGAGGGTGCGCGCGGCCACCTGGGCAAGCAGCTGATCGCCCGCTTCAAGCTCGACGAAGGCAAGGATCCGCAGAGCTACGCGATCGGCGTCAAGGAGCTGTGGGAAGTGCCGGCCGACAAAGCCAAGCCCGGCCTCGTCGTGCACACCGCAGGCTGGCCGATGGACAACGACACCTACGGCGGCGGCTTCCTGTACCACCTCGAAGGCAACAAGGTGACCTTGGGCTTCGTCATCGGCCTGGACTACAAGAACCCCTGGCTGTCGCCGTTCGAGGAAATGCAGCGCTGGAAGACGCACCCCAGCATCCGCGCCCACCTCGAAGGCGGCAAGCGCATCAGCTACGGCGCCCGCGCGATCACGGCCGGCGGCCTGCTGAGCCTGCCCAAGACGGTGTTCCCCGGCGGCGCGCTGATCGGCTGCGATGCCGGGTACCTGAACGCCTCGCGCATCAAGGGCAGCCATGCCGCGATCAAGACCGGCATGCTCGCGGCCGAGGCCGCGTTCGACGCCGTTCAGGCCGGCCGCCAGCACGATGAGCTGACGAGTTATCCCGCCGCATTCGAGCAGAGCTGGCTGCGTGCCGAGCTGGACCGCTCGCGCAACTTCAAGCAGTGGTTCAAGAAGGGCAACACCGTCGGCTCGCTGATGACCGGCATCGAGCAGTGGCTGCTGCCCAAGCTGGGCATCAAGAGCCCGCCGTGGACCATCCACCGCGCCCAGGCCGATCACCTGTACCTGCGCCCCGCGGCGGAGATGCCCAAGATCGACTACCCGAAGCCGGACGGCAAGCTCACCTTCGACCGCCTCTCGTCCGTGTTCGTCTCGAACACCAACCACGCCGAGAACCAGCCCGCCCACCTGACGCTGAAGGATCCTTCGGTGCCGGTGAAGATCAACCTCGCAAAGTACGCCGGCCCCGAGAGCCGCTACTGCCCGGCCGGCGTCTACGAGTTCGTCAAGAACGAGGCCGACAACAGCGAGCGCCTGCAGATCAACGCGCAGAACTGCGTGCACTGCAAGACCTGCGACATCAAGGACCCGACGCAGAACATCGTTTGGGTCACCCCCGAGGGCGGCGGCGGACCAAATTACGCGGGGATGTAAGCGTCGTCACTCCTCGGCCGGACCGCGGTTCTTCAGCTCCGCGAACTTGGCCGCCATCGTCGGATTGCCGCGATTCAGCTTCTTGATCGTCACGTCCTGTGCCTTGTCGTTGGCCAGGCGCAGGTTGCGGTCGGTGCCGAGCAGGGCTTCCTTCGTCTTCTGCAGGTGATCGATCGACTTGTCGATCTCGTCGATCGCCGTCTGGAAGCGCCGGGAGGCCAGGTCGTAGTTCTTCGCGAATGCGGTCTTGAAGGTCTCCAGCTCCGCTTCGAAGTTGGTGATGTCGATGTTCTGCGCCTTCACCAGCGCCAGCTCCGACTTGTACTTCAGCGAGTTCATCGCCGCGTTGCGCAGCAGCGTGATGATCGGGATGAAGAACTGCGGGCGCACCACGTACATCTTCGGGTAGCGGTGGAACACGTCCACGATGCCGGTGTTGTAGAGCTCGCTGTCGGGCTCCAGCAGTGACACCAGCACCGCGTATTCGCAGCCCTTCTCGCTGCGGTCCTTGTCGAGTTCCTTCAGGAAATCCTCGTTGCGGTTCTTCGTCGCGGTGCGGTCGCTCTCGTTCTTCATCTCGAACATGATCGAGACGATCTCGGTGCCCGCCTCGTCCGAGTCGCGGAAGATGTAGTCGCCCTTGCTGCCGGTGCGCGCGTCGTTGTCCTTCTCGAAGTAGGCGCGCGGAAAGGCCGTGGCGCGGATGCGGTTGAACTCGGTCTCGCAGTGCTGCTCCAGCGTCTCGCCGACCATCTTGGTCGACAGGCGGGCCTTCATGTCGCGCAGCCGCTCGATCGCGTCGTCGCGATCCCTGATCTGCGTCTCGTACTTGTCCTTCAGCGACTTCTCGGCGAGCTGCTTCTCCAGCGCCACCCGCTCCAGGCCACCCTTCAGCTCGTCGCGCTCCTTCTCGACCGCGCTGACGGCCTCGTTGATCGCCAGCCTCTTTGCCAGCTCGGCCTGCTGGGCCGCGGCCTGCCGGTCGTTCTTCGCCTGCGCCAGCTCGCTCGCGAGCGCATCGCGCTGCTTCTCGACGGCGCTCAGCGCTTCGGTCACGGCGAGCTTGCGCGCGACCTCACCGGCATCGAGCCGGGCTTTCAGTTCCTGGATCTCGGCGTCCTTGGTGGCGGCGGCCTTTTGCAGCTCGCCGGCGAGCTTGGCCCGGGCAAGTTCGACGGCGTTGCGCTTCTCCTGCTCGGCCAGCTCGAGCCGCTCGTGCAACTGCTTGTCGAAGTCGCTGTCGCGGACCTGCTTGAGGATGTCGGCATAGCCCGCCTCGTCGATCTTGAAGGCCTTGTGGCAGTGCGGGCAGATGATCTCGTTCATGTCGGGATAGCTTTCAAATTACTCGGACAGCAGGTCCAGCAGCCCGCTGGCACGCCGTGTGCGCTGCGACAGCGCCTGCGCGAAGCGGCCCGGCGCGCCGCTGGCCAGGGTGAAGGCCAGGCGGGCGCGGGTGATGCCGGTGTAGACCAGCTCGCGGCTCAGCACGCGGCTGCCCTCGGGCGGCAGCACCAGCACCGTGTGTTCGAACTCGGAGCCCTGCGACTTGTGAACCGTCATCGCGAACGCCGTCTCGACCTGAGCGAGCCGGCTGACGCTGACGGAGCGCGGCACAGCGCCGTCGAGAAAGTAGGCGCGCAAGGGCCCGTCCGCACGCAACGGGCGCAGCACGATACCGATGTCGCCGTTGAACACGCCGACGCCGGCGTCGTTGCGCGTCACCATCACCGGCCGGCCTTCGTACCAGGCCGCATGGCCGGGGCGTTCCAGCAGGCCGGCCGCCGTCAGCGCGCGCTCGACGGCGGTGTTCAGGCCCTCGGTGCCCCACTCGCCCTCGCGCACCGCGCAGAGCAGGCGGAAGCGCTCGAAAGCCAGCAGCACGCGCACGACCCAGGCGTCGAAGGCCTCGCGGTCGGCCGTTTCGTCGCCATGGAAGGCCGGCCGTGCGGCGATCTCGCGCAGGTATGTCGCATAGCCGCCCGGCGCGCCTTCGCGGCCTTCCAGCGCCAGGCGCACGACGCGCGCCGGCGTAGCCGGCTGGGCGACGTGCAGCTCCGGCCCGTCTCCGCTGCGCAGCAGGGCGGCGGCGGGCTGGAGCCGCCCAGCATTGACGGCGAGCGCCAGTTGGCCGATCGGCCCCTTGAAGCGACGGCTCTCGCGCAGCATCACCGTCTGCTGGGCCAGGCCCGGAGCACCGCCGATGAAGTCCGCGGGGATCGCCTGGCCGGTGGCGGCCAGCGCGTAGTCGGCGGTGCGATCGTCATAACGCCCCGCCTCGGCGTCACGGCACAGGTCGCCCAGCACGGCGCCGGCCTCGACCGATGCGAGCTGGTCCTTGTCGCCCAGCAGGATCAGCCGCGCGTGGCGGGGCAGCGCCTGCAGCAGCGCGGCCATCATCTCCAGGTGCACCATCGAAGCCTCGTCGACGATCAGCACGTCGACTTCGAGCGGGTTGGCGGCATCGGCGCGGAAGGTGCGCGTATCGGGCCGCGCGCCCAGCAGCGAGTGCAAGGTCTTGGCACCGTGGATATGCGAGACCAGTTCGGCGAGGTCCAGCCGGTCGCCGATCGAGGCCTGCAACGGCAGCAGCGCGCTTTCGATCGACTGCTTCAGCCGCGCGGCGGCCTTGCCGGTCGGCGCAGCCAGCGCGACGCGCAGCTTGTCGGGCCGGCGGTCCATCGCGAACAGCAGCGCCAGCAGGCGAGCAGCCGTGTAGGTCTTGCCGGTGCCGGGGCCGCCGGTGATGATCGAGAACGAGGCGCGCAGCGCGACGGCGCAGGCGAACTTCTGCCAATCGAAATCGTCTTCACGGTCGGGCTGAGGCGGGAATAGCAGGTCCAGCCACTGGCGAGCGCGCGGTACGTCGACCGCCGTCGCGCCGCCTTCCACACGCGCCAGCACCTGGGCCGCCACCTGCTGCTCGAAGCGCCAGTAGCGGCGCAGATAGAGGCGGGTGCCGCTCAGCACCAGCGGGCTCGAATCGTCGCTGCCATCGCCCACCAGGGGGCTGACGCGCAGCGCGGCAAGCAACTCGTCCACTTCCGCGGCCACGGACAAGACCTGGCCCCGCAGTGCCTCGGCCGCGTCCGGCGCCCAACTGGTCGCGCCGGCCGGGTCGGCCACGAACTCGTCCACCAGCAGGCAGGCATGGCCCTGGCTCTCCACATGGGCCAGCATCGCGGCGGCAAGCAGCACGGCCGGCCTTGCCTCAGGGTCAAGATCGTGCAAGAAGGCCGCGAAGGCCGCGTCGAGACGGCGCAGCCAGCCGCGGTGAGCCCAGTCGGCCAGCGTGTCGAGCATCGGGGTCGTCGTCATGCCGCGGCCTCCTCGTCGACGATCATTGCGTCGAGCCGCGCCAGCAAGGCCAGCGGCGCCTCGATCGCGTAGCAGCCGCCGCTGGGGCCGGCGATGCCGCGAATGAAGAAGTACAGCGCGCCGCCGAGGTGTTCTTCCGGCATATAGCGTTCACCCAGCCGCAGGCGCAGCAGGCGGTGCAGCGCCAGCAGATAGATGGCGGCCTGCACGTCGTAGCGGTGCTCGGCCATCGCGGCTTCCAGCGCCTCGGTGTCGTAGGCGGCATCGTCGTCGCCCAGCGCGTTGGACTTGTAGTCGAGCACGTAGTAGCGGCCCTCGTGTTCGAAGACGAGGTCGGCGAAGCCCATCAGCATGCCGCGCAGTTCGCGCTCGGGCAGCTCGCGGCGCGGCCGGCCGCTGAGCAGGTGATGGCGGCACAGCGCGTCGATCGCCTCGGCCTGCAGGCCGGTGGCGGGCAGCCAGAACTCCATCTCGGCCAGCGGTGTGCCCGCCGTGTCGAGCGTGACACTCAGCGGCTGCAGCGGC
The DNA here is from genome assembly GCF_034043675.1 of Roseateles agri. NCBI lineage: Bacteria > Pseudomonadati > Pseudomonadota > Betaproteobacteria > Burkholderiales > Sphaerotilaceae > Roseateles > Roseateles agri. The sequence goes on from NZ_JAXCLA010000006.1 coordinate 342,173, forward strand.
GCCTGCGTGGCGGCGACGAGCCAGTCCACCACATCTTGTGCACGCTCGGCCTGGCCCTGGCGCTCGCAGCGGGCCAGCAACTGTTCCTGCAGCGCGGGCGAGCCAGCGAGGCCGAAGCCCTCGCCGGCCAGCCATTCGAACTGGTCGTGCAGGAAGTTGCCCGGCCCGGCGCCGCGCGGAAAGCGGTGCCAGGCCTGATCGGCCGGCTCGGCGGGCCGGGCCGGGCGGCGCAAGGCCGGGGCCACGGGCGCGAGCAGATCCTCGTCGTCACGCGCGGCAGCGGCGCTAACGGGGCCGTCCAGCTCGCGCACCAGCGCCGAGAAACTGTGCACCGACCAGCGCCGCTCGAACTGGCCGCGATAGGCCTGCGGCTCGCGCAGCGGCTGGGTCTCGTCCTGCGGGCGCAGTGGGGTCAGCGCCGCGCGCAGCGGCAGCAGCTCGGTGCGCATCGTCGCTGCGTTCGCGCCGACCAGGTCATGGGCATCGGCCATCAGCTGTTCGGCGCTCGTCTTCTCGGGGCCGCCCAGCACATAGCCGAGCGCGCTGCGCCAGGCGCTGCAATCCTGGCTGTCGGCGCGGGGCTTCTGCGCGGCCAGGCCGATCCAGACGGCATGGCGCGCGCGGGTCAGCGCGACGTAGAGCAGGCGCAGGTCTTCGCGCTGGCGCTCCTTGTCGGCGGCGGCGATCAGCTCTTCATTGAGCGTCAGGTGCAGGGTGCGATGGCCTGCGGCGTCGGCCGTGCTCACCAGGGTCGTGCGCGGTCCCTTGTCGATGCCGCGGAAGCTGGTGGCGAAGGGCAGGAACACCAGTGGGTATTCGAGGCCCTTGGACTTGTGGACGGTGATGACCTTGACGAGGTCCGCGTCGCTCTCCAGCCGCACGATCTGCTCGTCGCCGCCGGCGCCGGGCTGCTCGCGCTGCGTCGTCATCCAGCGGATCAGCGCCTGCTCGCCGTCCAGCCGCGTGCTGGCGTCCTGCAGCAGCTCGGCCAGGTGCAGCACGTTGGTGAGGCGCCGCTCGCCATCACCAGCCTGCGCGCTGCCCAGCCAGCGCTCGGGCAGGTCCAGCAGGTGCAGCGCGCGCCGCAGCATGCTCAGCACGCCCTGCGTCTGCCAGATCGCATGCAGGACCTTGAACTGCTCGCTGCGGCGGTCGAAGGCCTCGTCGTCCACCGCGAGCTGCTGCAGCTCGTCCAGCCGCAGCCCCAGCGTGGCGGTGGCGAGCGCGGCGCGGGCCAGGCGCACGTCCAGCGGCGAAGCGGCGGCACGAAGCAGCAGCAGCAGGTCGCGCGCCTCGGCGCTGGCGAAGACGGAGTCCTTGTCGGACAGGTAGACCGAGGTCACGCCGCGCCGGCGCAGCTCGCGGCGCACCGCGGCGGCCTCGCGGCCGGTGCGCACGAGGATCGCGATGTCGGCGGGCCGAAGCCGCTTGAATATGCCGTTAGCGTCCTTGACGAAGCCGGCGCGCTCGTCGTTCAGCAAGGTCACGATGCGCTCGGCGCTGGTCTCGGCCAGGCGGCGCAGGCTCGTGCGCGTGTCCTGCAGTTCCGGCGCCAGCGCCCACTGCAGGGCGGCCTGCGGGCCGGCCGCGGTGACCCACTGCTCGCCGCGCCCCTGCGCGGCGACCGGCTCGAAGGGCAGCGGGTTCAACTCCGCGTCGCGGAACATGAAGGCGCCCTCGCCCGCGCGCTGCTCCGGGCGGCAGAACACGGCGTTGACGGCCTCGACCAGCGCCCGCGTCGAGCGGTAGTTGGTGCCCAGCTGGTAGTGCCGGCCCTCGGTGGCCAGCCGCACCTGCAGGTAGGCATGGATGTCCGCGCCGCGGAAACCATAGATCGATTGCTTCGGGTCGCCGATCAGCAGCAGCGTGCGCTCGCGGGCGCTGCTGCTCGTGTGATCGGCAATGCGGTAGAGCCGGTCGAAGATGCGCGTCTGCAGCGGCGAGGTGTCCTGGAACTCGTCGATCAGCGCGACGGGGTACTGCGCCAGCATGCGCTCGCGCAGGCGTGCGGCTTTGTCGCCGGAACGCTCGGGATCGAGTGCGCGCTCCAGGCGTTCGAGCATGTCGGCGAAGCCGAAGGCGCCGCTCTGCGACTTGAGCAGGGACAGCCGCTCGGCGATCGCGTGGGCGGCGTGCAGGCGCAGCGGCTCGGCCAACGGAGGCAGCGCGTCGAGCCCCTCGCACAGATTGGCGAAGGCCTCGAAGTGATCGGGCAAGGAAACGTCGAAGCCGTCCTTGATGATCTCGGCCATGCCCGGGGGCAGCAGGCGCTTGCAGGCCGAGTCGCTCAGGTCCGGCCGCTCCAGCAGCGGATCGGCGGCCCAGGCGCCGAGCTTGGCCAGCCAGCCGCTGAAGTGGTTGGACTTCAGCTTGACCTTGTTGATCGGATTGGCCTTGGCGGGCAGCGCGTACAGCGGATCGAACCACTCGGCCAGTGCGCGCACGCGTGCGGTCCAGCCCTCCTTCAGCGCGGCCAGCGCGCGCTGGCGCTCGCCGCCGACACGCTCGACCAGCGCGGCGAGCGGCTCGTCATGCGGCGCATGGGTCGACAGGTGCGGCAGCAGCGCGCGCGCGTCCTGGCCGAGCTTGCCGACGTTGGCCCACACCGACAGCACGGCATCCAGCGTCGCGCCGGCCAGCGGATAGACCTGCTGGCGCCAGTAGTCGCGCGTGGCCTCGTCGAGCATGGCCTGCTCGTTGCCGATCAGCTCCTCGTCGAACAGCGAGCCGCTGTCGAACGCGTGCTCACGCAGCATGCGCTGGCACCAGGCGTCGATCGTGAACACGGCGGCATCGTCCATGCTCTCGGCCGCCATAGCCAAACGCCACGCGGCGGCGCTGCGCGCGGGGCCGGCGGCGAAACCATCGAGCAGGCCGCGCAGCAGCGCGTCATGTGGCGCCGGTTCGGCATCGCCGCGGAACACCTGCGCGGCCTCCAGCAGCCGGGCGCGGATGCGGTCCGAGAGCTCGCGCGTGGCCGCGCGGGTGAAGGTCATCACCAGGATCTCAGATGGCGCCAGCGGCCGGGTGAATCCCGCCGCCTCGCCACCGTGGCCCAGCACCAGGCGCAGGTAGAGCGCGGCGATGGTCCAGGTCTTGCCGGTGCCGGCGCTGGCCTCGATCAGCCGGCTGCCCCACAGCGGGAAGCTCAGTGCATCGAGAGATTCAGTCGTCACCAGTGGCCTCCTCGGATGCGAAGGCATGGGCAAGGACCTCGACACCGCCCTGCCCGATCCAGTCCAGTAGCGGGCCGTAGACGCGCGGCGCCAGGGTCTCGAAGCGACCATCGGCCAGCAGCGATTCGTAGTCGGGGAAACTGCGCGCCAGACAGGGCTCCTCGTTTTCGCCGCGCAGCATGCCGCCCTCGTAGGCGTCCTGCGCCTTCTTCGGATCCTGCAAATAGGCGAAGGCGGTGCGCGGGGCCAGCGGCAGCGGCGCGTCCATGCCCTCGCGCCAGCATTCGATCAGCGTGGCGAGCAACGCCTCGGCCGCGTCCTGCGGCAGCGGCTGCAGGGTCAGCATCGCGTCGCGGCCGACCAGCACGCCCTGCACCTCGATGCCACAGGCGCTGGCGGCCAGCATGCGGACCCAGCCGTCGATCAGCTTGTCGGGCCGCGGCGCGGGCTTGCGCTGCTCGCCGCAGAGCTTGCTGGCCGTAAGCTCGAACCAGGCGTGGCGGCCCATGTCGCCGGGCGCGGCGCGCACGCCGTCGAGCCAGTCGTCGAGCTGCAGGCCGGCGGCTTCGAAGCGCAGCGGCGCGCTCGGCGCCTCGTCCAGATACATGCGCTGCAGCTCGGCCCAGCGCAGCAGCATCGGGCCGGCCTCGTCCACCAGCAACTCGGCCGTGCGGCGGCCGAACTCGGCCATCGGCAACTGGCCGGTACGCCGGATGCCGGCGACCAGCGCGGGCAGGTCCGGCACGGCCTCGGTTTCCTGCAGCGCGGCGTCCAGCACCGCGCCGAGCAGGCCGTAGTGGCCCAGGCCATCGAGGCCGAAGGATTCGTCGTTGTCGTCCGGCGCCTCGCCCTCGCGGAACACCACGTCCAGGCGCTGGCGGAAGAAGGCCTTGACGGGGTTCTTCAGGAAGGCGGCCAGCACGTCGAGCTTCAGCGGCTGATCCGGGTCGGGCTCGTAGGGGCGCGGTGCGACGTCCACACGTTCGAGCGGGCTCGCGTGGGCGGCGCGCCATTCGCCGGCGTAGGTGAACAAGGCCGCTTCGCCCGCCTCGAAATAGCGGCGGCTGAAGGGCTGCAACGGATGCTCCTGCGTGCGGCGCACCACCGTCTCGGCGCCCCAGCCGGCGGCCAGGTAGTCGCGCAGCTGTGAGACCAGCACCGAGGGCGGCTGCTCCGCGTTGTCGCGCGGGCTGCGGCCGGCCCAGCTGACGTAGAGCATGCGGCGCGCGGACAGCAGCGCCTCCAGCATCAGCTGGCGGTCGTCATCGCGGCGCGAGCGGTCGCCGGGGCGGGCCACGCCGGGCAAGGTCATCAGGTCGAAATCGCTGCGCACGCCGCGGCGCGGGTAGTCGCCATCGTTCATGCCCAGCAGGCACACCAGCTCGAAGGGCACCGAGCGCATCGGCATCAGGGTGCAGAAGGTGACGCCGCCGGCGCGGAAGCGTTTGGTGAGCGCCGGCTCGTCCACATTGCCGAGCCAGGCCTCGCGGGCGACGGCCAGGTCCACCGGCTGCGCGAAGCCGGCCGTGGCGCAGGCCTGCAGCCAGGCGTTCAGGCCCGCCTCCAGCGCGGCGAGGGTCAGGCGATCACGCTCGTCGGCCAGCTCGAAGAAGTCCTGCAGCAGCGCGCGCAGCCGCTCGGCCCACTGCACCGGCGTGGCCGCCTCGGCCAGTGCCAGGCGCCAGGCCGACAGCCGCTCCAGCAGCTCCGCCAGGCTGCCGGCCAGGCCCGCGTCCAGACCGCCAACCTCGCCATAGGGCTCGATGCCCTGCAGCGCCGCGCCGCCGCCGTTGGCGTATCCCAGCAGCATCCGGCGCAGGCCCCACAGCCAGGTGTTCTGCTCGCCGCAGGCCTCCAGGCCCAGGCTCTCGCGGTGCGCGGGATCGAGCCCCCAGCGGATGCCAGCGCCGGCGATCCAGCGGCCCAGCAGCGGCAGCTCGTCCGGCGCGAGGCCGAAGCGCTGCGCCAGCGCGGGCACGTCCAGCAGGTCGCGCAGTTCACCGAAGGTGCAGCGGCGCAGCGGCAACTGCAGCAGCCACTCGACGGCGACCAACAGCGGGTTGTTGCCACGCTCGGTGCGGTCCGCGATGTCGAAGGGGATGTGGCGCGGATCGCCGCGCCCGTACTGACCGAACACGGCGGCGATGGCCGGGGCGAAGACATCGACGTCGGGCACCATCACGACGATGTCGCGCGGGTGCAGCGGCGCCTTGCCCGGTGGCGGCGGCTCGGCCAGCAGGCGCAGCAACTGGTCGTGCAGGATCTCCAGCTCGCGCTGCGGGCTGTGGCCGATGTGGAAGACGATCGAGCGGTCCTCGTCGGGCGGCGGCGTGCCCTCGTGCTCGCGCAACGGAACCAGGTCGCGGATGCGCGCCTGCACCTGCTGCAGCAAGGTCTCGCCCGGGCCGTCGTCGAACAGGTCGACCTTGTTCAGCGCGAAGTGCTGCTGCGCCTGCAGCGCATCGTCGAAGGCGTCGAGCTGGCGCACGAAGTCGCGGCCCTGGCGACCCCAGGCAGCCAGCAGCGGATGCGCGTGGGCATGCATCGCGTCCAGGCCCAGCGCGGCCAGGTCAACGCCCTGACGCAGCGGATGGCGGCGGCGCGCCAGGCGCAGCAGCTCGCGGCCATCGATGATGTCGGCCCAGTGGTAGCGGCAGGGATTCGGCACGGCGAGCAAGACCTGGCACCGCGTCGACAGGGCCGCCAGCGCCTCCAAGGTCTGCAGCGGCACGTGGGTCATGCCGAACAGCACGACGCGGCGGGCCAGCGGCGCCTTCGGCCGCTCGCCGCCGGCCAGCGCGGCGAGGAAGCGGCGGTGCAGTTCGGGGCGGGTCGGGCCGTCCTGACGGCTCAGCAGTTCACGCCACAGGGCGGACTGCCAGCGCTGGTCCGATGGCAGCTCGGTGGTCGCCGACAGATCGTCATGCCCCTCCGCCCAGCGCTGCAGCCAGTCGCCGCGATAGACCTGGTACTGGTCGTACAGGTCGGCCAGGCGTTCGGCCAGTTGCAGCCGGCGCGAAAGGTCCTCGCCGCCGTCGGCCCTCAGGAAGCCGGCCAGCGGCGCGAACACCGGCCGATCCAGCAGCTCGGGCAGCAACTGCATCAGCCGCCAGGTCAGCGGCAGCTTGTCGAAGCCGGAAGTGGCCGGCACCGCGTCGCGCCCCAGCACCTGACGATAGGCCCGCCACAGGAAGCGCGCCGGCAGCTCCACCTTGGTCGCCGCACAGACCCCGCGCCGCGCGGCGATGCTCATCTTCAGCCACTCGGCCACGCCGTTGCTCTGGACGAGGAAGACCTCCTCCTCCAGCGGCGCCAGCGGATGACTGGCCAGCCATTCGATCAGGGCCTCGCCCAGCAGTTCTGCGCGGTTGCCGTGCAGAACCAGGAGGCCGGGCGTGATCTCGTTTTTCATGAGGGCGGAAGGATAGCCTGCGCCGGACGCGATCCAGCGCGGGCCAGGCCCTCTGGCGAACGTCGATTACGGCTAGAAGCTGGTCCAGTCGCCGTCGTCGGCGGGTTTCGCCATCGCCGGCGCGGCGGCGGGTGCAGGCCGAGGCGCCTGGGGCTTGGCGCCCGAGCGGATCACCGGCTTGGCGGGGGCCTTGGCAGGTGCGCTCCGCAGGGCCGGTTTCGCCGGTGCCGGTGCGGGCCGCTTCAGCGGCGCGCTGGGCGCCGTCGGCAAGGGCCGTGTCGGGCTGCTCGCATCCAGCTTGAACCCTGCCACCGTCGTCGCGAGTTGCTGCGCCTGGTGCTTCAGGCTCTCCGCGGCCGCGGCGCTCTCCTCGACCAGCGCGGCGTTCTGCTGGGTGACCTGGTCGAGCTGGGTGACGGCGTCGCCGATCTGCGAGATGCCGCGGCTCTGCTCTTCGCTTGATGCGCTGATCTCGCCGATCAGGTCGCTGACGCGCTTCACCTGCGACACGATCTCGCCCATCGTCGTGCCGGCCTGGTCGACCAGCGAGGAGCCGGCCTCGACCTTCTCGACGCTGGCGGAAATCAGCGCCTTGATCTCCTTGGCGGCCTGCGCGCTGCGCTGCGCCAGGGCGCGCACCTCGCCGGCGACGACGGCGAAACCGCGGCCCTGCTCGCCCGCACGGGCCGCCTCGACGGCTGCGTTCAGCGCGAGGATATTGGTCTGGAAGGCGATGCCGTCGATCGTGCCGATGATGTCGGCGATCTTGCGGGAGCTGTCGTTGATCTCGCCCATCGTCGCGACCACGCGGTCCATCACCTCGCCGCCCTCGCCGGCCGCCGTGGCGGCGCCGCCGACGAGCTGCGTCGCCTGGCGTGCCGTGTCGGCGTTCTGCTTCACGGTGGCGGTGAGCTGCTCCATCGACGCCGCGGTCTGCTGCAGGTTGCTGGCCTGCTCCTCGGTGCGCTGGCTCAAGTCGGCATTGCCGGTGGCGATCTGCGTCGAGCCGGTGGCGATCGAGTCGGAGCTGTTGCGCACCTGGCTGACGATGCCGACCAGCGACTCATTCATCCTGCGCAGTGCTGCCAGCAATTGCCCGGCCTCATCGGTGGTGGTGACGACCACCACGGAGCTGAGGTCACCGGCCGCGACCGTCTCGGCCACTTCGACGGCGCGGCGGATCGGCCGCACGATGGAATTGGTCAGCACCCAGGCGAAGGCCACGGTGATCAAGACGGCCAGCACGACCAGGCCGATCACCAGGGTCAGCGTCCGGCCGTAGGTGTCCTGCGACAGCTGGTAGGCGGCGTCGGCGCCCTTGGTCTGGAAGGCCACATCGGCATCCACCGCGGCGATGGTCGCGTCGAAGGTGGTGCGGGTCTCGGCGCGGTAGATCTCCTCGGTCTTCGCGCGGTCACCCGAACGTGCGGTGGCGAGGTTCTTGTCCAGCGCCGTGTAGTAGGCGGCCTGGGCATCCTGGATGGCCTGCGCCAGCCGCTGCTCGTCGCCCGCGGTGATCGTGCCGGCATAGCGCTTCCAGGCGGCGGCCGCCTTGTCCTTGGCTCCGGCGATCCGCTGCATCTGCTGTTCGACGTCCGCCGGCGACTTGGCCATCACGATCAACGCCTCGCCGCGGCGCACGGTGGAGAGGGACGCCTCGTACTCGCCCAGCGCGCGCGTACCGAAGAGCCAGTTCGTCGACAGGTCCGAGGTCGCGGCGTTGACGACGCCGAGCCGGGAGATCGCCGTCCCGCCGACCAGGATCAGCAAGGCGAGCAAGATGAAGAAGCCCAGGGCCAGGCGCCGGCCGATCTTGAGATTGTTGAAGAAAGCCATTCCCACTCCTCTTTGCTGCAGTTGCACCAATACTAGGACGCATCCCGCGCGATCCCGGGCAGGTATCGGCAGCAGGCGCCAACATTGGCACGAACGCAACGAAACTCGCGGGCTACACTGCCGCCCCCCGTTCAGAGGCCTCGCCGCGCGCAGGGCCGGCAGCCTCATGTCCCGACATCCCCACCCTTTCCGTGCCGAATGGGCGCCAAGCATTCCGCGCGAGCTGATGGCCGGCGCGGTCGCCACCTTCGCCCTCATTCCCGAGGTCATCGCGTTCTCGTTCGTCGCGGGTGTCGACCCGGCCGTGGGCCTGTACGCCTCCTTCGCGATCAGCCTCATCATCGCCTTCGCCGGCGGGCGTCCGGCGATGGTCTCCGCGGCGGCGGGGTCGGTAGCGCTGGTGGCCGCGCCGCTGGTGCACCAGCATGGCGTCCAGTACCTGTTCGCGGCGGGCATCCTGGCCGGCGCCGTGCAGATCCTGTTCGGGTGGCTGCGCCTGGGCGTGCTGATGCGCTTCGTGTCCGGCTCGGTGCGCACCGGCTTCGTCAACGCGCTGGCCATCCTGATCTTCTCGGCCCAGATGCCGCACCTCGTCGGCGCGAACGGCGCCACCTGGGCGATGGTCGGCGCCGGCCTGGTCATCATCTACGGGCTGCCCCGGCTGACGACGCTGGTGCCCTCGCCGCTGGTCTGCATCGTGGTGCTGACGCTGGTGGCGCAGGCGCTGCACCTGCCCCTGAAGACCGTGGCGGACCTGGGCCTGCTGCCGGACGGCCTGCCCAGCTTCGGCATGCCGCAGGTGCCCATGGCGTTCGAGACCCTGAAGCTGATCGCCCTGCCGGCCGTGGCGATTGCCATGGTCGGGCTGCTTGAATCGATGATGACCGCGAGCGTCGTGGATGAACTCACCGACACGCCCAGTTCGAAGAACCGCGAGTGCGGCGGCCTGGGCCTCGCCAACATCGTGGCCAGCCTGTTCGGCGGCATCGCCGGCTGCGGCATGATCGGCCAGACGGTCAGCAATGTCCGCTACGGCGGCCGCGGCCGGCTGTCCACGCTATTCGCCGGTGCCTTCCTGCTGGTGCTGATGGTCCTGCTCAAGCCCTGGGTGTCGCAGGTGCCGGTAGCCGCGCTGGTCGCCATCATGGTGATGGTCTCGGCCTCGACCTTCGACTGGGGCTCCGCCCGCGCGCTGTTGAAGCACCCGAAGCTGTCCAGCGTCGTGATGGTGGCGACCGTGGTGGTGACCGTGCTCACCGACAACCTGGCCGCCGGCGTCTCGGCCGGCGTGCTGCTGAGCGGCGTGTTCTTCACCTTCAAGGTCTCGCGCCTCTTCTCCGTCACGAAGTCGGGCGAGGAGCTACTGACTTACCGCGTCTCCGGCCAGATCTTCTTCGCCTCGGCCGACATGCTGGTCGACGCCTTCGATGTGCGGGACATCGAGGCCAAGCCGGTCCTGATCGATCTCAGCGCCGCGCACTTCTGGGACATCACGGCCGTCAACGCGCTGGACAAGGTCTGCCAGCGGCTGCGCAAGCACGGCAGCACCGTGGACCTGGTCGGCATGAACGAGCACAGCCGCGCGCAGCTGTCGAAGCTGGACCTGGGCATCGAATAGCTCGGGGAGCGCACAGCAGAAGCGCCCTGGCCAGCGCGCGGTGCCGGATGTCCCGACAATCGCGCATTCCGGCCCCATCCCCTCGCTACTCCTCGCTGCACCACGTGAACGCTTCCGCCGCCCCGCTTCCCACCTCATCCGGCATCAGCGACGCCGCGCGCCGCTGGGTCATGTTCGCGTTGCTCGCCGGCGTGGCCATGGCCAGCCTGGACAGCGCCATCGCCAATATCGCGCTGCCGACGATCGCGCGGGAGCTGAACTCGACGGAGTCGGCCACCGTCTGGGTCGTCAACGCGTTCCAGCTCGGCACGGCGCTGTGCCTGCTGCCGGCGGCGGCGCTGGGCGAGATCCGCGGGCTGAAGCTGGTCTACGGTATCGGGCTCGTGGCCTTCGGGCTGACCTCGCTGGGCTGCGCGCTGGCGCCCACGCTGTCGTGGCTGGTGGGTTTCCGGCTGCTGCAGGGCGCGTCCGGCGCGCTGACGGCGGCGCTGGCGCCGGCCATCATCCGCAGCATCCAGCCGCCGGCGAAGATAGCCTCGGGCCTGGCCATGGTGGCGCTCACGGTGGCCTTCTGCGGCGCGGCCGGGCCCTCGGTGGCTGCGGCGATCCTGTCGGTCGCGCAGTGGCCTTGGCTGTTCCTGATCAACGTGCCGATCTGCGCGGTGGCGGCCTTCGTGCTGGTGCGGTATGCGCCGCCGAATCAGCCCCAGCCGCGCCGCTTCGACATCGGCGGCGCGCTGCTCACCGCCCTGGCGCTGGGCCTGCTGGTCGTCGGCGTGGACACGCTGGGCGTCCACGTGCAGACCGCCGTGTTCGAGATCGTCGGCGGGCTGGCGGCGCTGGGGCTGCTGATCGCGCAGCAGTCGCGGCGGACCACGCCGCTGGTGCCGCTGGACCTGATGCGCATCCCGCTGTTCTCGCTGTCGGTACTGACCTCGGTGTGCTCGTACTCGGCCCAGATCCTCGCCTACGTCTCGCTGCCCTTCCTGTTCCAGACGGTGCAGCACCGCTCGCCGGTCGAGACCGGCCTGCTGGTCACCCCGTGGCCGCTGCTCGTCGTGGTGGCCGCGCCGATCGCCGGCAAGCTCGCAGCCAAGCATCCGGCCGCGCTGCTCGGCAGCCTCGGCCTGGCCTGCCTGGCCACCGGACTGGCACTGCTCGCGGTGATGCCGGCCCAGCCCTCGTTCATCGACGTGGCCTGGCGCATGGCGCTGTGCGGCATCGGCTTCGGCTTCTTCCAGACGCCCAACAACACCACCTTGATGACGGCAGGCCCGGCCAACCGCGCCGGCGCCGCGGGCGGCATGCTGGCGCTCGCGCGCATCTCGGGCTGGTGCCTGGGCTCGGCGCTGGTCGCGGTGGTCTTCGCACTGGTGCCCGAGCAGCCGACGATCGCCTGCCTGGAACTCGCCTGCGGCTTCGCGGCATTCGGCGCGATCGTCAGCGTCTCGCGCTTCAAGGCGCGCCGCAGCGGGGCGGCTGCCTGACCGGGCTGACTGGCCTTAGCGGATCAGTTCGTCCACCGCCGCGGCGCCCAGGCCCACGGCCTCGTAGTGCCGCCGGCACATTGCAATCTTGCTGAACACGTCTTCGTAGCCGGTCTGCCGGCCGTCTTCGTCCACGTAGACCATGGCGCCGTGGATGTTGAACAGCGTGATCATTTCCTGCGCGCCGTCGGCCGCCTCGTCGACGACCAGCGTGTGGATCTCGCCGGGTGGCTCGTAGACGAAGGAGCCCTCACGCGCCACCCAGTCGTGCTCCAGGTAGCGCCAGGCGCCGCGGATCACGTAGCCGGTCACCCAGGACGGATGGATGTGCCGCGACAGCACGCCGCTGCGCCGCACGCGCAGCAGGTTGCACCAGCTGCCGGTAACGGTGTTCAGCAGCAGCGGGCGGAACCAGACGTTGGGCGCCTGCGGCACCCAGACGCGCTCGTCGTCGGGGATGGCGGGCATGGCGATCTCGCGCTGGATGCCGGGGAGCTGGACGATCATCGTGGAAACCTCATGCGATCAGGTAGCCGCCGTCCACCGGCAGCACAGCGCCGGTGACGAAGGCGGCGGCCGGGCTGGCCAGGAACAGCACCGGGCCGGCCACATCGGCCGGCGTGCCCCAGCGGCCCATCGGCGTGCGGGCCAGGATGGGGTCCGAGCGGGCGGGGTCGTCCTGCAGCGCCTGCGTCAGCGGCGTGGCGATGTAGCCCGGCGCGATGGCGTTCACGCGGATGCCGTCGGCCGCATAGGCGATCGCCAGGCTCTTGGTGAGCTGCGCGATGCCGCCCTTGCTGGCGCTGTAGCCCGGCACCAGGCCGCCGCCGAAGAAGCTCAGCATCGAGGCGGTGTTGACGATGCAGCCGTGGCGGGCCTTCAGGCCCTCGCGGGCGGCGGCGCAGGTGCGCATGCTGCCGTTGAGGTTGATATCGATGATCTCGGCGAACACGGCGGGGTCGTGCTCGGCCCCGCCGCGCCGGATCGCGCCGGCGCAGTTGACCAGCACGTCCAGCTCGCCGAGCGCGCCGATGCAGGTCTTCACGGCCGCCTCGTCGCGCACGTCCAGGCGCTGGAAGCGGACACCAGCTTCCACGTCGCGTGCAGCATCCACCTCCGCCTCGGTCGCGCCGGTGGCATGCACCTCCGCTCCGTCGGTGGCAAAGGCCTGCGCGATGGCGAGGCCGATGCCGCTGGTGCCGCCGGTGACCAGGACTCTTCGCATCGTCGAAGTCACCATCCGCTTACTTGTCGGTGTAGGGCTTGGCACCGACCTGCACCTTGTAGATGCGGAAGTTGGGCACCGCCGGATGGTCGAAGTCCATGTCGCCGTCCACCCACAGGTGCAGGTGGTTGCTGACGAAGTACAGCGAGCCCTTCGGGCCCCAGGCCAGGGTGTCGGGCCAGGAGATGTCGTCGTGGGTGACGAAGGGCTTGATCTCGCCGGTCTTCGCGTCGCGCCGGGTGATGCCATTCAAGGTCAGCGCGCTCATGTAGAGGTTGCCCTGGCGGTCGCCGGTGATGCCGTCGGTGTTGGACGGCAGGGTGGCCACCACCTGCACCGCCTTCTTGATCTCGTCCTCGCTCTTGCCGAAGTCGCGGATCAGCGCGGTGGGCAGCGACAGCAGGCGGTTGCCAGTGAGGTTGGTCCAGTACAGCGTCTTCTTGTCGCCGGACAGCGCGATGCCGTCGGCGCCGGTCTTCATCGGGTTGGGCTTGCCGTCCTTGTGCTTCAGCACGTCGCGGCCGTGGATCTGGAAGGTGTAGTTCTCGTCGTTGACCCATTCCGGCGCCGACAGCACGCGCTTGGCCTTGTTGGACTTGATGTCGTAGACGATCAGGCCGCCCTTCAGCGGGCTGCAGAAGATGCCCGAGTCGCTGATGTAGGCCACCTGTGCGTCGTTGTCGATCGTCACATCGTTCAGGAAGGAACACTTCTTGTCGGAGTCGGCGTCGCTGAACTCGTAGCGCGCCACTTCCTTGCCGGCCTTCAGGTCCCAGCCGATCAGCTTCTCGTCACCGGGGGCCGAGGGCGCGCCGGCCACGTGGCCCTGGTCGAGGATCCACATCACGTCGTTGCGGTCGATCTCGAAGCCCAGCACCGCCTTCAGGCCCTTGGGGTTCTTGACGTCGTTCAGCTCGTTGCTCGGGAAGGGCTGCAGCTTCCATTCCTTGCCCTTGCGGACCAGCTTGCTCAGCGTGGCCGGCACCTCCGGCCCGCCCCAGCGCGCGGTGGAGACGTAGATGTTGCCCTTGGAGTCGACCTTGGTGCCCTGCATCAGCACCTTCTTGTAGATCTGCTGTTCGTCGTAGGCCTTCTCGGCGGCCGGGTCGCCGAGGTCGTAGGAAATGCGGTTCCATTCGGCCACGACTTCCAGCTTGGGCGCGGCCATCGCGCTGCCGGTGGCCAGGGCCGCGGTAAGTGCCGCAGTCAGGGCCAGGGTCAGGTGTTGCTTGCTCGTCTTCTTCATCGCGTTGTCTCCTCGTTGGGGTCCTATTGAAGTAGGGCGGCGCTGACCCGCGCCGCAGTGGGAATCGGTTCGACCGCGCCGTAGCCCTCGGTCGACAGGGCCGCCGCCGCCGCGGCGTAGCGGCCGGCGGCTTCCAGCGTGTCGCCGGCCACGAGCCGCGCGACGAAGGCGCCGCCGAAGGTGTCGCCGGCGCCGGTGGCGTCGACCGGCCGGCACGGGAAGGCGGGAATGCGGTGGCGCTGCGTGGCATCGGCCACCAGCGCGCCCTGCTCGCCCAACTTCAGCGCGATGGTCTTGGCGCCCAGCGCCAGGCAGCGGTCGACCAGCGCATCGGGATCGGTGAGGCCGGTGATCGCGACGATGTCGTCGAAGCTCGGCAGGCAGATGTCGCAGCGGCGGATCACGTCGGTCATCACCGCACGGGCGCGCTCGACCGGCCAGAGCTTCAGCCGCAGATTGGTGTCGAACGAGACCTGCACGCCGGCGGCGCGGGCGATGTCGATGGCCGCATAGGCCGTGTCGCAGGCCGAGGCCGAGATCGCCAGCGTGATGCCGGACAGGTGCAGCACCTTGGCCGCCTCGATCCGCTCGCGCGGCAACAGGGCCGGCGTCATCCGGCTCGCGGCGCTGCCGCTGCGGAAGAAGCTGAACTGGTGGCCGCGCTCGTCGTGAGTGACGAAGTAGATCGCGGTGAAGGCCTGCGGGTCGCTCGCCACGCTGGCGTGGTCCACGCCCTCTCGGTCCCACAGCGCGCGCAGCATCGCGCCGTAGGGGTCGGCGCCGAGCGCGCTGACGTAGGCGACGCGCGCGCCCTGCCGGGCCGCGGCGACGGCGAAGTTGGAGGTGTCGCCGCCGAAGCCCTGCAGGTACAGGCGCCCCTGGTCGGCGCCGGTCTGGTTGAACTCCACCATCGGCTCGCCCAGCGAGACGATGTCGAAGCCTCCCGCTGCCGCCGCTTCCTCAGATGCGGCCATATTTCGCCAGGCCCTTGCGCAGCGACTTCTCGGCAATGATCAGCTTGGCCTGCTCCAGCTCGCGCTGGTCGATCTCCTGCGACATCGCGAGGATCTCGGCCGCCTTGGCGATCGGCACGACGACGACACCGTCCACGTCGCCGACGACGAGGTCGCCCGGATGCACGACCACGCCGCCCACCCGCACCGGCACCTGCGAGGCCACTGTCTTGTAGCGGCCCAGGGTCGTGCCAGGGCTGACCTCGCGGGCATAGACCGGGAAGCCGTAGTCGCGGCGGATCTCGGCCAGGTCGCGCACGCCACCGTCGAGCACCGCGCCGGCATGGCCGTTGGCCACGGCGCCGGCCGTCATCAGCCCGCCCCAGACGGCCACTTCCGACTGACCGCCCTCGATCGAGATCACGATCACGCTGCCGGCCGGAGCCTCGTCGATCAGGTCCAGCGCGTGCTGTGGCGGCAAGAACTCGTCGGTGGCGCTTTCCAACACGGTGGCGGCCGGGCCGCAGATGCGCTTGTCGTTGATGCGCGGCTTGATCGAGGAGTGCATGTAGCCCTGCTTGCCGGTCAGCTTGTCGACGGCATCGGCGATCGAGGCGATGGCCACGGCCGAGAAGCCGGCCACCAGTTGTTCAAGTTCTTCTTTCATCTTCGGTTTCCTCAGGCGTTCAGCCAGTGCTTGGGTGTTTCTCCGGCGAGCATGCGCACGACCTCCTCGGCCGCCTTGCGCTGCAGCTCGCGCATCGCCTCCTCGCTGTACCAGCCGATGTGGTCGGAGACGACCACGTTGGGCAGCGCGAAGACCGGATGCGTGTGCGCCGGCGGTTCGGGCTCGAACACGTCCAGGCCCGCGCCCAGAAGACGCTTGGCAACGAGCGCCTCGTGCAGCGCGTCCAGGTCGACGAGGCCGCCGCGGGCGGTGTTGACGAGGATGGCCGTGGGCCGCACCAGCGCCAGGCGCGGCGCGTCGATCAGGTGGCGGGTCTGCGCGGTCAACGGCGCGTGCAGCGAGATCGCGTCGCTCTGCGCGCAGATCTCCTCGACGCTGGCCGCGGTGACATCGGCCGGCAGCACGGCAAACGGGTCGTGCACCAGCACCCGCTCGAAGCCGAAGCCGGCCAGCTTCTCCTGCACCTGGCGCGCGATGCGGCCATAGCCGATCAGGCCCAGCGTGCGGCCGCGCAGCCGGTACATCGGCTGCTCGCGCGGTGCGTTCCACTGGCCGGCGCGCACATGCTGGTCGCGCTGGCGCACCTGGCGGGCCACCGCCAGCAGCAGCGCCACGGCGTGGGTGCTGACCTCCTCGATGCCGTAGTCCGGCACGTTGGCGACGCGGATCTGGCGCTCGCGGGCGGCCTGCAGATCGATGTTGTCCACGCCGATGCCGTAGCGCACGACGCCCTTGCAGCGGTCCATCGCATCGATCACCGCGCGCGAGACGGGCGATTCGCGCACCATCACGATGTCGGCGCCGCGCACCGCCTCCAGTGCCGCGGCCTCGCTGCCGGCGCAGGGCCGCAGCTCGAAGCGGGCGTGGGCAGCGCCGAACAGCGCCTCCTCCTGGTCGTAGGAGGCATAGCCGCCGTCGAGGGCGACGACCAGTCTTGCGGGAGCGTTCATCACTTGTTGACGAAGGCCGGCACGCCCTGGCTCAGGTCCACGCCGATGTCCTTGGCGAACTTGGCCGCCACCGGCTTCACGGCGGCACGGATGCGCTCGATCTCGACCGGCGCGATGTCGTTGATCTGCAGGCCCTTGGCCTTCAGGCCGGCCACCAGCTGCTTGGCCTGCTCGCGGGCCAGGCCGCGCTGGTAGCTGCAGGACTCGACACCCGCCTGCTTCACGGCCACTTGGTCGGCCGGCGCGAGCTTGTCGAACCACTTCTTGCTGCCGATCACGATGAAGGGCGAGTACACGTGGCCGGTCATCGACAGGTACTTCTGCACCTCGTAGAACTTGGAGGCGTCGATCAGGCCCAGCGGATTCTCCTGCGCGTCCACCGCGCGGGACTCCAGCGCGCCGTACAGCTCGGTGAAGGGCATCGGCAGCGGGTTCGCGCCCAGCGCCTTGAAGGTCTCGATGAACACCGGGTTCTGGATCACGCGCACCTTCAGGCCGTTCAGGTCCTCCAGCTTCGTGATCGGGTGCTTGGAGTTGGTCATGTTGCGGAAGCCGTTCTCGCAGTAGCCCAGGCCCACGAGGCCCACCGTCTCCAGCTTGGCGAACAGCGCCTGGCCCACCGGGCCGTCCAGCAGCGCATCGGCCGCCTTGTAGTCGGGCACGACATAGGGCAGGTCGAACAGCGCGAATTCCTTGATCAGGCCGACGAGGTTGGAGGTCGGGCCGGTCATGATTTCCAGCGTGCCGCCCTGCACCTGCGACTGCAGCGCCGGGTCCGAGCCCAGCTTGCCGCTGCCGAAGGTGTTGACGGTGATGCGGCCGTTGGTCTTGGCCTTCACCAGCTCGGCGAACTTCTTGGCGCCCAGGCCTTGCGGGTGGTCCTCGGCGGCGCCGTAGCCGAACTTGGCCACGCTCTGCGCGCCGGCCAGGGTGGTGAGCAACGCAACGCCCAGTGCCACGGTCAGTTTCATGAATCGCATGTCTTGTCTCCGTTCGGTTACTTGTTGTCTTAGTGAATCCAGCGCAGCGGCGCCAGCATCAGCTGCGGGAACACGCTCATCAGCAGCAGCACCACCACCTCGGCGTACAGGAAAGGCATCACGCCCTTGATGACGTCGTCCATAGGCACCTTGCCGACCGAGCAGACGACGTTCAGCACATTGCCCACCGGCGGCGTCAGCAGGCCGATCGCGTTGTTCATCACGAACAGCACGCCGAAGTACACCGGGTCGATGTGCGCCTCCTTGACCAGCGGCATCAGCACCGGGGTGAGGATCAGGATGGTCGGCGTGAAGTCCAGCGCGGTGCCGACGATCAGCACGATCAGCTGCATCAGCACCATCAGCAGCACCGGCCGGTCGATGAAGGGCTGCAGCAGCGCGATCAGCTGGTCCGGGATGTTCGCCACCGTGATCAGCCAGGCCGAGATCAGCGCGGCGGCGACGAGGAACATCACAACCGCCGAGGTCTTGGCCGCGGCCAGCATGCAGTCGTAGAGCTTCTTCGCCGTCAGCTCGCCGTAGGCAAAGCGACCGATCACCGCGGCGGCGACCACCGCCACCACGCCGGCCTCGGTCGGCGTGAACACGCCGAACTTGACGCCCACGATGATGATCAGCGGCAGCACCAGCGCCCAGCCGGCCTGGCGCAGGGCGGCCAGCGCCTCGCGCGGCGACTTGCGCGCCAGCACCGGCGGCGCGTCGCTGCGGCACAGCCACCACCAGGTGAAGATCAGCGAGGCGGCCATCGCCAGGCCCGGGATGATGCCGGCGATGAACAGCTTGCTCACCGACACGCCCGCCACCGCGCCGAACAGCACCAGGCCGATCGACGGCGGGATCACCGGCGCGATGATGCCGCCGGCCGCCAGCAGTCCGGCCGAGCGCGGCACGTTGTAGCCCGCGTTGCGCATCATCGGGATCAGCAGCGCGGCCAGCGCCGCGGTGTCGGCGATGGCGGAGCCGGACAGGCTCGCCAGCACCAGCGCCGCGATCACCGCCACGTAGCCGAGGCCGCCGCGCACATGGCCCACCACGGCCAGCAGCGCGTCGACGATGCGGCGCGACAGGCCGCCGCCGTTCATCAGCTCGCCCGCCAGCAGGAAGAAGGGCACGGCCAGCAGCGGGTAGCTGTCGGCGCCGTCCACCAGGTTCTGCGCCAGCACCTGCGCGTCGAAGATGTTGACCTGCCACATCAGCGCGACGCCGCAGACCATCAGCGCGAAGGCGATCGGCATGCCCAGCGACATGGCGCCGAGCAGGGAGAAGATGAAGACAAAGACGGTCATCGCTGCGCCCTCATTCCGTTGCCGAGCGCTGCTCGAAGGCTTCCAGCGAGGCACCGCGCAGCAGCCGCCACAGGTCGCGCAGGATCAGGAGGCCCAGGCAGATGCCGGCCACCACCGCGGCCGCGTAGATCGCGCCGCGCGGAATGCCGGAGACCGGCGCGTAGTTGTTCATGTTGATGACGGCCTGGCTCCAGCCGCCCATCACCATCAGCGCGCAGCACAGCAGCATCAGCAGCGCGGACACGATGGCCACGAGCCGCTTCACGGGCTTGGGCAGGCGGCCGGTCACCGTCTCCATCGCGATGTGCGCGCGCTGGGCGAAGGCCAGGATCGCGCCGAGGAAGGTGATCCAGACGAAGAGGAAGCGCGACACCTCTTCCGAGAAGGTGATGCCGGACGAGAAGCCGTAACGCAGGACCACGTTCCCGAACACCATCAACACCATCGCACCCAGGCCGAGCACCAGGAAGTGCTCGCTCAACCGCTGCAGAAGCCTCATGGGAAATCTGTCTCCGTTATCGTTGTGTGGCGGCATAGTATCTGAGATATCAGATACGAAACTTCGGGATATCCCGGTACACTCGCGCCGTGACCACGACCACCCCTCCCCGCTCGCTGACGCTTCAGCGCCCCCAGTTGCTGACCGACCTGGCCATCGAGCAGATCCGCTCGGCCATCATTGACGGCGAGCTGGAACTCGGCTCGCAGGTCTCGGAAGCGCAGCTCGCGCAGCAGCTCGGCGTCAGCAAGACGCCGGTGCGCGAGGCGCTGCTGCGGCTCAAAAGCGAGGGCCTGGTGGAGATCAGCCCGCAGCGCGGCACCTTCGTGTTCGAGCTGCAGCCCGAGCAGGTGTCACAGCTGTGCCGCTACCGCTCGATGATCGAGATCGCCGCGCTGCGCGAGGCCGCGACCGCCGATCCCAAGGGCCTGCTCAAGGAGATGGTGCGCTGCGTGACCGAGATGAAGGCCGCCGAGAAGGTGCGTGACCTGAAAGGCCTGGCCCGCATCGACATGGATTTCCACAGCCAGTTCCTGTCCTTCTGCCCGAACGAGTACCTGAAGGCCGGCTACGCGGTGCTGCGCTCGCAGCTGCGCGCGCTGCGCAACCGCTCGCCGATCGACAACGCGGTGAAGAGCCACCAGGTGCTGGTGGACGCCCTGGCCGGCAAGGACATCGAGGCGGCCTGCGCGCTGCTGGCCGAACACGTGGCCGACAACGAGCCGCGCTACCGCGCGGCTTGCAACGTGCACCTGCAAGCCGGCTGACCGGGCGGTCTGGGCCGGCATGCTCATGCGACGCATGAGCATCCTCGAAATCGTTCGTTGGCGGTCGGCGCGGGCCGGCGGAAGCTGCAGGGCCACGCCCATCCCAGCTTCTTCATGCCGATCCTGCAACTCACTCCCTCCGCCGCGCTGACGGAAGCGCCCGACCACGCCGACCTGCCGCTCGAACGAGTCGTCGCCGAACTGCGCGAAGCGCGCCAGTCCTGGCGCGAGCGCCACCGCCCGCACGAGGCTCGCGGCCGCGAGCTGCCCTCGGCGGACCTGCTGCGCGACGTGATCGACGGCCTGCGCGGCGCGCTGTTCCCGCTGCGCCTGGGCCCGCCCGACCTGCGGCCCGGCGCCGAGGACTATTACGTCGGCTACACGCTGGACACGGCTCTGCAGTGCCTGCAGGGCCAGGTGCTGCTGGAGCTGCGCCTGGCCGCGCGCGAGGCCGGCGCGGCGCGCGACGAGGTGCTGCTGGCGACGCGCACCAACGCCGTCATCCGCGAGTTCTCCCGCGCGCTGCCGCAGGTGCGCCGCCTGCTGGACGAAGACGTGCTCGCCGCCTACGAGGGCGACCCCGCCGCGCGCAGCGTGGACGAGGTGCTGCTGTGCTACCCCGGCATCGAGGCCATGATCCACCACCGCCTGGCCCATGCGCTGCACGGCCTGGGCGTGCCGCTGCTGGCGCGGATCATCGCGGAGCAGGCCCACGCGCGCACCGGCATCGACATCCACCCCGGCGCCCGCATCGGGCCGGGCCTGTTCATCGACCACGGCACCGGCGTCGTCATCGGCGAGACCGCCGTGATCGGCCGCCGCGTGCGCATCTACCAGGCCGTCACCCTGGGCGCACGCAGCTTCCCCACCGACGAGGCGGGGCAGTTGCGCAAGGGCCAGCCGCGGCACCCGATCGTCGAGGACGAGGTCGTCATCTACGCCGGCGCCACCATCCTCGGCCGCATCACCTTGGGCCGCGGCGCAACGATCGGCGGCAACGTCTGGGTCACCCAGGACGTGCCGCCGGGCGGCCAGGTGACCCAGGCCAGCATCCGCACCGCCAACCACTCAGGGAACCCGCAATGACCACGAGCACCGCACGTGCCACCGAGCACGACATCCACCCGCAATTCCCGGCCCGCTGGAGCCGCCGCGCCTTCACCGGCGAGACGATCGACGAGGCCACGCTGCTGAGCTTCATCGAGGCGGCGCGCTGGGCGCCCTCCTCGTTCAATGCCCAGCCCTGGCGCTTCGTCTACGGCCTGCCGGGCACGCGCGGCTACGAGCTGATCTTCAATGCGCTCAACGAGTTCAACCGCGGCTGGGCACACCGCGCCTCGGCGCTGATCGCCGTGCTGTCGGCCACGCGCTGGCAGCCGCCGGGCAGCGATGCCCTGGCCGACATTCCCACGCACAGCCTGGACACCGGTGCCGCCTTGGGGGTACCTGGCATTGCAAGCGCAGGCCGCGGGCTGGAACGCGCACGGCATCGGCGGCTTCGACCGGCTCGCCTTGCGCCAGGCGCTGGACATCCCGACAGACGTTCACGTGGAGGCCGTCATCGCGATCGGCCGCCCCGGCGACGCGGCCGGGCTGCCGCCCGCGCTGCAGGCCCGCGAGCAGCCCAGCACCCGCCGCCCGCTGGCCGAGATCGCCGCGGCCGGCCGCTACGCCTTCGAACGTGCCTGATGAAAGGGAACACACCATGAGCCAGCAAGACCGCCAGAAGCACTGGCGCTTCGAGACCCTGTCCGTGCACGGCGGCTACTCGCCCGACCCGGTCACCCGCTCGGCCGCCGTGCCGCTGTACCAGACCGTGGCCTACGCCTTCGACAGCGCGCAGCACGGCGCCGACCTGTTCGACCTGAAGGTGCCCGGCAACATCTACACGCGGATCATGAATCCGACGCAGGACGTGCTGGAGCAGCGTGTCGCGGCGCTGGAGGGAGGCATCGCCGCGCTGGCGCTGGCCTCGGGCCAGGCGGCCGTCACCTACTCGATCCTGACGATCGCCGAAGCCGGCGACAACATCGTCTCGTCCACCGCGCTGTACGGCGGCACCTACAACCTGTTCGCCCACACGCTGCCGCAGTACGGCATCGCGACCCGCTTCGCCGACCACCGCGACCCGGCCTCGTTCGAGCCGCTGATCGACGCGCGCACCAAGGCCATCTTCGTCGAGTCGCTCGGCAACCCTGCCGGCAACGTGACCGACATCGCGGCCATCGCCGCCATCGCGCACCGCAACGGCATCCCGCTGATCGTCGACAACACGGTGCCCACGCCCTACCTGTCGCGCCCGATCGAGCACGGCGCCGACATCGTCGTGCACTCGCTCACCAAGTACCTCGGCGGCCACGGCACCAGCGTCGGCGGCGCCATCGTCGACTCCGGCCAGTTCCCCTGGGCGCAGCACAAGGAACGCTTCAAGCGCCTGAACGAGCCGGACGTCAGCTACCACGGTGTCGTCTACACCGAGGCGCTGGGCCCGGCTGCCTACATCGGCCGTGCGCGCGTGGTGCCGCTGCGCAATATCGGCGCGGCGATCTCGCCGTTCAACGCCTGGCAGATCCTGCAGGGCATCGAGACCCTGGCGCTGCGCCTGGACCGCATCAACGCCAACGCACAGGCGATCGCCGAACACCTGAGCCGGCACGCCAAGGTGGCCTGGGTCAACTACGCGGGCCTGGAGAGCCACCCGGACCACGCGCTGGCCCGCAAGTACCTGTCCGGCAAGGCCTCGGGCATCCTGACCTTCGGGCTGAAGACATCGCAGGGCAGCGGCCGCGAGGCCGGCGCGCGCTTCCTCGATGCGCTGCAGCTGTTCACCCGCCTCGTCAACATCGGCGACGCGAAATCGCTGGCCACGCATCCGGCCTCGACCACGCACCGGCAACTCTCGCCCGCCGAGCTGGACAAGGCTGGTGTCGGCGAGGACACGGTGCGGCTCTCGGTCGGCATCGAGCACATCGACGACCTGCTGGCCGACCTGGATCAGGCGCTGGGCAAGGCCTGACCCCTTCAGCGGCTCGCCTCAGCCGAGGCGGGCCGGCTTCCACACCGGCGAGTCGGCCACCACCACCTTGCGCGGCAGGACCTGCGCCTGCGTAAACGCGTCGGCGATGCGCTGCTGCTCGGCCAGCGCCTCGGCGTCGACCGGCTGCACGCGGTAGCTGCGGCGCTGGTTGGCGGCCTCCACCGTGGCGGCGTCCAGCCCGATCAGCGGCGCATGCCACTGCGCGGCCGGGCCGGGGTTCTTGCGCACCCATTCGCCGGCGCGCTGCAGCTCGCCGTAGACGGCGGTCAGCACATCCGGGCGGCGTGCCGCGTAGGGCGAGCCGGCGAGGTAGAAGCGCCGGTAAGCCGAGAGGCCTGCGCCATCGGTCAGGATGCGCGCGCCGGCCTGGCGCTGCACCGCGGCGAGGAAGGGATCCCAGACCACCCAGGCGGCGACGCTGCCGTTCTCGAACGCGGCGCGGCCATCGGCCGGGCTCAGGTAGGCCGGCTCGACGTCGCGGATCGACAGGCCCTCGCGCGCCAGCGCCTCCAGCAGCAGGAAGTGCGCGCCGGCGCCCTTGGCGAAAGCCACGCGCTTGCCCTTCAACTGCGCCACCGAGGTGATCGGTGAATCCTTGCGCACGACGATGGCCTGCGCGGTCGGCGACGGCGCCTCCAGCGCGTAGTAGGTGAGGCTGGCGCCGGCGGCCAGCGCGAACGGCGGCACGGCGTCGGCCACGTCGGCGCTGAGGTCGATCGCGCCGACGTTCAGCGCCTCCAGCAGCGGCAGGCCCGAGGTGAACTCGTGCCAGGACACGGCCACGCCCAGCGGCGCCAGCGTGCGCTCCAGCTCGCCACGCGACTTCAAGAGGATCGTCAGCGTGGACGACTTCTGGTAGCCGATGCGCAGCTTCTCGGGATCGGCGGCGCGGGCCAAGCCCGTGGTGGTGGCAGCAGCAAAGGTGGCGCCGGCCAGCAGCAGGCGGCGGCGGAACGGATTCGTCATCGGGGGCTTTCGATCAGGGTTGCAAGACGTGGAAGCGGTGCGTGCCGTCGCGGGCCAGTTGCGCGACCAGGCCGTACTCCCAGTCGAGATAGGCCTGCATGGTCTCGGCGCTGGCGGCGGTGCCTTCGTAGGGACGCTGGTAGCGGCGCGTGGCGCGGCGGCGCTGGGCCGGCGCCCAGGCGCCGGTCTCGCTGAAATCGGCGGACTCAGCCTCGGCCAGCCAGCCGACCTCCCAGCCCATCTGCGCCAGCCAGTGCGCGGTGATCGGCGCGCGCACGCCGTCGTGGCGCGGGCCGCCGTCGACCAGCGCAATGCGGGCGCCGCGCACGGCGGCGAAGGCGTCGGTCTCCTGCACCAGCTGCCCGCCCGGCGCATGGCCGAAGCCCGGCAGATGGCCAGCCGCGTATTCGGCGGCATCGCGCACGTCCCAGCGGTACAGCGTCCGAGTACCGTCGGCCTGCCAGCGGGCCAGCTCGGCGGCCGTCAGCTCGACGGCACCGGCGCGGCGCGCCAGCGTGCGGGCCGCCTGCTGCGCCTGCGCGAGGCCTTCGCGCTGTTCGGCATCGAAGCGCTGCTCCAGCCCGCGCGCCAGCGGCAGGCCGGCCAGGGTCCAGCCGATCGTGCCGTTGCGCAGCGCGGCCACCGGGTTGGGCAGACCGCCGTTGATCAAGGTCTGCGCGCCGATCAGGCTGCGCGTGCGGCCGGCGCAGTTGACGACGATGCGGGTTCGCGGGTCCGGTGCCAGCGCGCGGGCGCGCAGCAGCAGCTCGCCACCGGGCACGCTGATGCCGCCGGGGATCGCCATCGTGCGGTATTCGTCGAAGCGGCGTGCATCGAGTACCACCAGGTCGGCGCCGGCGGACTGCAGCGCCCAGAGTGATTCGGCCGGCAGCGAGGGCGTGCCGCGCTCGTGCTCGACCAGCTCGCCGAAGGCCTTGCTGGGCGAGTTCACATCGGCGAACAGTTCGCCGCCGCCGGCCGTCCAGCCGGCGATGCCGCCGTCCAGCAGGGCCAGCTCCACGTGGCCCAGTGCACGCAGCGGGCCGAGCATCGCGGCGGCCGGGCCGTCGTCGCGGCCATCGTCGTCCAGCAGCACGATGGGCACTCCACGGCGCGGCAGCCGCCAGGGTGCTTCGTCGGCCAGGTCGGCCAGCTCCAGCTGCGCGGCGAACAGCGGGTGGCCCTGGGCATGGGCGTGCTCGTCGCGGACGTCGAGCAGCGCGATCTCGCGGCCATCGCGCCAAAGCTGGCGCACGGCGGCGCCGTCGATGCGGGGCAGGCCCGCCACAAGGGATGCGGTCATCCCGCCATGCTGGCAGCGGCGGCGCCGCGCGGGAACGAAGCAGAGCGAATAAGGAGCTGCGGATGTCTTCTTTAGACCCGGCCTCAGGCCGCCCGCGCCGCGCTCGGCGCGTGGCCGATGATCCGCTTGAACGCGCGGCTGAACGAGGCTTCGGATTCGTAGCCGAGCCGGTCCGCGGCCACGGCGATGCGCATGCCGTCCTGCGCGATCCAGCGGCGCGCCTGGAACATCTTGACCTTGGCCACGTAGCGCGCCGGGCTCTCGCCCATCGTGCGGGTGAAGGCATCGGCGAAGGTCGAGCGGGACACGCCCATCACGTCCGCCAGCTCCGGCACGGTCCAGTCGCGCTCGGGGTCCGCATGGACGGCGGCCACCACCTTGCCGATCTTCGGGCAGCGCACCGCGGCGACCCAGCCCGCCGTGCTGCCGCAGCTGCCCTCCACCCAGGCGCGGATGATGCTCGCCGCCAGCGCGTCGGCCAGCCGCGCGAGGATGCCGCAGGCGCCGACCCGGTCGAGCGCCACCTCGCGCTCCATCGCGTCGAGCAGGGTCGGCACCGTGGCATCCTTGGCCGCCAGCTCGCGGGCCAGCATCAGCTCCGGCATCATCGAGATCAGCGGATGCAGCGGGTCGAGGTTGAAGCGCAGCGCGCCGCAGAACATCACGTCCGCCGGCACGCCCGAGGGCTCGGCCGACGGACCGCCGACGAGGTAGATGTTGTCGGCCACGGCGACTCTCGACAGCGAGTCGATCTCGACCGGCGGCACGTCCGGCGCGCTGGCCAGCACGTGCAGGCTGCCGCGCGGCAGCAGCACCGCATCGCCGGCGTGCAACTGCAGCCAGTCGGTCGTCGGCGAGCGCAGCCAGGCGCCACCGCTGCCGACGAAATGGAAGCGCGCCGAGCGCTGCGCCGGAAAGGCCACCGCCCACGGCGCCTGCATCACGCAGCGGCCGTACTCGACGCCGTCGAGCCGCAGGTCCAAGAGGATCCGCGTCAGCAGATCGGGCCCCTCACCGCTGCGCAAACGTTCGGACGAAAAGTCAAGCATCTCAGCTTCTCCGGCATTCAAACGCCGAGATCCTAGCCCTAGCATCCCGGCTCCTGTCATCGAAGGGATATGCCCGTGCTGTCTTCAAGCTCCTGCGCCGACTGCCCCGCCGGCATCGCAATCACGGCCTCGGCCGCCATGCCGACCCGTTGGCCCGCCGTCGCCTCGCTGACGCTGGGCGTGTTCGGCCTCGTGATGGCCGAATTCCTGCCGGCCAGTCTGCTGACGGCGATGTCCACCGATCTCGGCGTCAGCGACGGCGCGGCCGGCCAGGCCGTCACGGCGACGGCCCTGGTGGGCGCGATTGCCGCGCCCTCGCTGCCGCTACTGACGCGCCGGCTCGACCGGCGCCTGGTGATGCTGGCGCTGAGCCTGCTGCTGGTGCTGTCCAACGTGATGGCCGCCACCGCGGCAAGCCTGCCGGCGCTGCTGACGGCGCGCGTGCTGCTGGGCATCGCGCTGGGCGGCTTCTGGTCGATGTCGGCGGCGCTGGCGATGCGGCTGGTGCCGGAGGCGCTGTTCGCGCGGGCGATGTCGCTGATCCTCTCGGGCGTGTCGGTCGCCACCGTGTGCGCCGCGCCGCTGGGCGCCTGGATGGGCGAGGTATGGGGCTGGCGCAGCGCCTTCATCGCGGCCGGTGCGGTGAGCATCGTCGGCTGCCTGGTGCAGTTCGCCACCCTGCCGGCCCTGCCGCCGCAGGGCGAGCCGAACCTGCGCGTGCTGGGCGAACTGCTGCGCCGGCCGCCGGTGCGCGTCGCGCTGCTGGCCGTGCTGCTGCTGATCTCGGGGCATTTCGCCGGCTTCACATACATCCGCCCGCTGATGGAGCACGTGGCGCACCTGTCGCCGGGCGCCGTGTCGGGCGTGCTGCTGGGCTACGGCATCGGCGGCTTCTTCGGCAACTTCATCGCCGGCTGGCTCGCCGGTCGCAGCGAGCGCCTCGCGATCGCCTCCGGCGGCGCACTGATCGCTGCGCTGGCGGCCTGCCTGCTGGCGGCCGGCCAGTGGCCCGTGGTCACGATGGTGGCCGTGCCGCTGTGGGGCATGGCCTTCGGCGCCTTCCCGGTCGGTTTCCAGACCTGGATCGTGCGCGCCGCGCCCGACCAGGCCGAAGGCGCCGGCGGCCTCCTCGTCGCCGGCTTCCAGATCGCCATCGCCAGCGGCGCCGTCGGCGGCGGGCTGATGGTGGACCGCATCGGCGCACTGGGCGGCCCGGCGTTTGCGCTGGTGGCGATGACGCTGGGGACGCTGCTGACCTTGCGGCATGGGCCGCGGCCGCTGCCGGCGAAGGCCGAAGCATGACTGTCGCTCAGTTGGGATGCCTCACAGACGCATGCCAAACCAGATGACGGTCTCCGTTGATGCAGCAACGACGGGTGTAAGCACGCGGGCCCAGATGCAGCTTGCTTGCGCGTGGACGATCGCGCGGTCATGGTGCTGCTGCTCTTCGATCACGATGGACCTGATGGCATCGACCGCGGCCTCGTCAACGCCACGAAGCTCGTGAAGCTGACGCTCCAGATGGCGAAGCACGACCCGCTCGACTGCGACAGTTGTCGCGGCGATTGCACCGCGCCCGAAGAGCGCAGTGAGAACCCCGAGCACGAAGCCGCCGACGCCGCACAGGTGGTAGCTACGGCAGCGCCGAACACCGCGCCGCTGAAGCTCCGCCTGAAAGATGGAACGGTGCCTGCGTTCGTGCGATTGGAACTCTGCAAGCTCTTCCAAAAGGCCAGGGGCAGTCAGCCGGGCGACCAGAAGCTGGCCGGCATAGATATTCACCGCGCCGTGCTCGCCCGCATGGTTGACCTTGAGGACCCGCTCGGCGAGGCCTTTTGCGGTACGGAGTGGCTCGTTGACCAGCATGACTCAACTCTGAGCTAAACCGCTCGCCGGTAATGCATAGCGACCGCGCCGCAGCGCAACGGCTTCGCCGAGAGCAACTCAAGTCGCCGCGTGCCGGGCAGCCCAATCGCGTACAGGGTCGGGCCGTGACCCGCGATCCTGGGGTGGACGAGCAGCTGGTATTCGTCGATCAGATCCAGCCGGTCCAGTTCGGCCGCGAGCTTGCCGCTACCGAGGAGCACGCCGGCCGGAGTCTCGTCCTTGAGCTTCTGCACACCCGAGCGCAGGTCTCCAGCGATGTGGTGACTGTTGGTCCACGGGAAGTCCTTCCGCGTCAAAGACACCACGTACTTCGGCTTGGCCTCCAGCTTGATCGCCCAGTCGTGCATGGCCGGCGCGGCCTCCACGTCGCCGCGTGCGACCGCCGGCCAGTAGCTCTCCATCATCTCGTAGGTGACGCGTCCCCACAGCATCGCGCCATGCTCATCCATCAGGCGAGTGAAGAAGGCATGCGTCTCGTCGTCGGCGATCCCCTCCTGGTGGTCAATGCAGCCATCAAGAGTGAGATTGATGCTGAAGGTCAGCAGTCCCATGGTGGTTGTGCTCCGTTCAAGATATGCGGCGAGCCGCTTGTCGACTGGTTCGAAGAGTACAAACCTAGTTCGCGACCTGCTCACCCGGTGCCGCACAACGTTCGATATATGAGCGGCGACTAGAAGCGCGCGAAGCACGCCAGAAGCCGTCTTCTCGATAGCAGGGTTAGCCAGCGGGTTACGCTTGTGCAAGCTCTGCGAGTAGCTTTGTCTGCTCTCCGCGAACTTCAGTGAGGTTGTGTTCCATCGCAGAGACGCAGTCCATGTACTCTTTGAAAGCGCCAGTGCCATGATCCAGCGCCGCGTTGGCATTCCACGCTGCTGTCTTGAATCGATCACGCATCGTGATCAGAGCCTTCACCGCCGTCGGTGATGGCATGTCGAGTGGAGAAATTTGAAGAAACGCTTGGTAGAACTCTTCCATGAGCTCCTTCGTGCTGTTCTCGTCAAACCACTTCTGCGGCTCTGACCCGCGTAGCGCCCTTAGCGTGTCGTCGAAATCCTCAAGCGCCGCGGCGATCAATGCAGTCAATGTTTCGTAGCGACGCCTCCGCTCGGCGCGAGTATTACCCTCTTGGAGCGTTGTCGCGTCTCGAAATTGCCTGGATGAGATCAAGAATGCAGCTATGACCGCAGCGATGCTGCCTATGGCCTGCACCCATGCAGCTACGTCTGTCGATGTCATTCTGCCTCCTTACAGTTTCCCGCGAAGCGGGGCGGTGCGTTTGTAATGCCCAACGACTACGTTTAATCGCCCAACTCGGCGTCGCTGTAACGAGGGGTTGGGCATCTGGTGGCGTACCACTTTGCGCATTCAGGTCTGTACAAGAATTCTTTGACCACATGTTAGGTGCCTGCTTCTACCCCAGCGATTTGAATCCGCCAGTGAGAAGCGGACGTGGCACAGCGGGCACTTAACCCAGCCTGGAATGTATTGCTCAGCTGAACGGAGATCGAGATCTTTGGCTGGCCAATCAATTTCTCGCTTCAGCCAAGCGATGCGACTCTTTGCTTCCTGCATTGCGGTTGCACCGGAGCCGAACCTTGAGTGTCTACTACCGGCTTCCTTCCACGGGGGAGTATCTAGGCTGCCGGCGTTCTTGAACCCTGCATACCCGTAGGTTCCATCTTCTCCGCGAAAAACCAGCACCCGATGGAGACCATCAACGCTGGCTATTTTGTGACCAACATTCATTCGAGATACCTAACGATTGCATTCAGCCGCGCCGTTAGGCGTCGGCTGCAACTGCGGGTTAGCTCTCTTTCGACTTGTTGACACGTTCAATTGCCTCATCAACTATTGGCGGCAACTTCTTATCTAACGCCTGACTGACAGCTCTTTCTTGAGCGATGAAAAGCTTCGGCGCGAGATACCCAGCCAAAACAGACAATGCCAATACTTTGGCCGAATTTGCCGCACCAGGATTTATCGCCCCAACAAAATAGAGTGCAACGAGCATCCCGACCGCCACACCCACCGTGACTCGCCCCCAGATCCAATACCACCGCTTTTGATTAAAGACTGAAAACCACGATGCCAAAGAAAACACGGATTTTTCGATCCGATTAACGACACCTCGTTCTTCGTTTAGCTTTGGCATCTGCGAGAAATCGTTTTCAACCATAAACATGTGAACAAACGATCCCAGTACGGCAGCGGCTGGGCACAGCATAAGCATCGCGATGTCCAATTTTGAGAACCCGAGCGTAATAAGCGCTTCGCCAATTTCTAACAAGTCGATCTAAGAGGTTGTACTTGAGAGGGCGAACGTACTATGACGAGACAGCCCCGTCCGTGTATGGAGGCGCGACGTCCGCTTATCAAGGCAGGACTCCCTCGGCCGAGGGCCGCGCCGGTCTTGGATTTTCGCTATGTCACGTGTCTCTACATGGCGATATCAAGGCCGCCAAAAGCGGCGCCGTCAGTTTGACAGCCTGACCGGCTTTCCGGCCTCGTGGTTGACCCGGTGGACAACCATGGTCCAGAGACATACCGATACCGGCACCATCTATCGTCATCTACCGAGATGGCAGATGCGAACGTCGAGGCGCATCTCCACCGGCTCCTGAATGCGTGTGGCGCAACGCCCACGGCCCGCATCCACGCGCGCCATTCACGCCCCTGACGTCGGCCGCCCCGCCATCCCCCAAGTAAGCACCCCACCCCTCCCCAACCGCCAACTCCATCACACAACCCCCGCAAACCCCGTCGCGTGTAGGCAATCCACCGCCATCACCTAGCCGACATTGCTGCACCGCTATCGATCGATATTTGCCGGTGCCGGGCGGAAGCCCGAATTCCTATTCTTCCCATCGTCGCCCGTCGTCTGACGACAGGCATCGATCAACCAGGGGGAATAGCGAATGAACAAGCTCTCGATCACGGTCGCCGTCGGCTGGATGCTGGCCTTGATGTTCGGCATCACCGGCGCGTTTGCCGCCACCAGCGCGCAGCCCGAAGTGCGGTTGCAGGCCTGGCAGGTTCGCAGCGTGACCGAAGGCGGCGCCACCCGCGAGACGCTGCAGCCGCTGCAGCAGCAGATCCGCCCGGGTGACGTCATCGAGTACGAGGCCCGCTACGTCAACGGTACGGCCAAGGCGCTGACCAAGGTGCAGCTGACCCTGCCGGTGCCCGAGGGTGGCGTGAGCTACCTGCCCGGCGCGCTGAGCACCACGCCGGTGGACAGCGCCAGCCTCGACGGCAAGCACTTCGAGCCGCTGCCGCTGCGTCGCGAGGTGCGTCTGCCGGACGGCCGCCGCGAGATGCAGGAGGTGCCCGCCTCCGAGTACCGCTTCCTGCGCTGGAACCTCGGCACCCTGCCCGCCGGCAGCGAACGCGCCGTGCGCGCCCGCATGCAGCTGGCGCCGGTCGCCGGCCGCTCCTGATTCCCCGCCCCGCCCGCCCCGCCTCCGTGGAACGCATCACCATGAACGCCCTGCTCCAACGTCTCGACTCCGGCTGGTCCACCTTCCTGGTCCCCGTGCTGGTCGGCTTCGTCGTCGCGATGACCGCGATGTCCGTGAACGCCGCGGCGCCCGCCGGCACCGTCATCGGCAACCAGGCCGCCGCCACCTACTCCGACGGCTCGTCCGTCGTGCGCACCGTCACTTCCAACACCGTCGTCACGACGGTCCAGCAGGTCGCGAGCCTCAGCGTCGCGGCCAACGGCGCCAAGACGATCTCGATCGGCGGCCAGGTCTACTACCCGCACACCTTGGTCAACACCGGCAACGGCACCGACAGCTTCGCGCTGACGAGCAGCAACACCGGCGGCTTCAGCTTCGCCGCCGCGGTGTTCTACGCCGACGCGAACGGTGACGGCGTGCCCGACAACGCGGTGCCCATCACCACGACCGGCCAGCTCGCCGCCGGCCAGAGCTTCCGCTTCGTCGTCGCCGGCATCGTGCCCGCCACCGCCGTCGCCGGTGCCAGCAACACGCTGACGGCCACCGCCACCAGCGGCTTCGCGCCGGCCACCACCGGCAGCGTCACCGACACGACGACGATCACCTCGCAGGCCGTCCTCAACGTCACGCAGGTGCTGGACGTGGCCGCCGGCCCCTCGCCGTCCACCGCCAACCGCACGATCACGATCACCTACACGAACACCGGCAACACCACGGCCACCAACCTGACCCTCACCGAGCTGGTGCCGGCCGGCATGACGTACATCGCCAACAGCGCGCGCTGGAGCGGTTCGGGCGCCACCGTGCTGAGCGATGCCGATGCCACCGACAACCAGGGCGGCATCGTCTTTGATGAGAACGTCAGCGCGGCCAACCGCGTCACCGCGGTGATCGCCTCGATCCCGCCAGGCGGCAGCGGCACACTGAGCTACAAGGTCTCGGTCAACAGCGGCCTGCCCGCCGGCGCCAACGCCGCCACGGCCGCCACCGCCAGCTTCAGCTACAACGACGGCGCCGCCGCCGTGCCCGCCAGCAACACGAACACCGTGCAGTACACGGTGCTGGCCGGCGCGCAGGTCGGCATGACCGGCGCGACGGTCACCACCGTGCCGCAGGGCGGCGTGGTGAACTTCACCAACACCGTCACCAACGCCGGCAACGCCACCGACAGCTTCGACCTCAGCACGCTCGGCTCGACCTTCCCGGCCGGCACGACCTTCCAGTTCTTCCAGGCCGACGGCGTGACCCCGATCGTCGACCGCAACGGCAACGGCGTGCCCGACACCGGCCCCATCGCCGCCGGCGCCTCGCTGAACATCGTCGTGCGCGCCATCCTGCCTCCGGGCGCCACCGGCGGCCCCTACACGGTGACGGCCAAGGCCACCTCCAGCACCGACGCGACGAAGTCGGCCAGCGCCCTCAACACGCTGGGCACGATCTCCGCCAACACGGTCGACCTGACCAACAACGGCGCCGGCGCCGCCGCCCCGGGCTACGGCCCGGGCCCGGAAGCCCTGCCGGTGACGACGACGCCGGTGGCCGCCGGCGGCACGACGCGCATCACCCTGGTCCTCGCCAACGGCAGCGGCGTGGCCGACACCTTCGCGCTGCGCGCCAGCACCGATTCGAGCTTCGCGACCACCACTCTGCCCGCCGGCTGGAGCGTCGTCTTCCACGATGCCAACGGCGCCGTGCTGGACAACAGCGGCCTCATCAACAGCGGCGCCAACAAGACGGTGTATGCCGACGTGACCGTGCCGGCCAACGTCAGCGCCGGCACCACGCAGCTGTACTTCCGCGCGCAGTCGGCCACCACCAACGCCAGCGACACGCTGCACAACGCCGTCATCATCGGCACCGTGCGCAGCCTGACGATCTCGCCGAACCACACGGCGCAGCTGACGCCCGGCGGCACCACCGTCTACGTTCACACGCTGTACAACGCCGGCAACGTGACCGAGGCGGACGGCGCGATCGGCACCGCCACCGCGGCCACCGTCGATTCCTCCAGCGGCTTCACCTCGGTCGTCTACTGGGACAAGAACAATGACGGCGTGCTCGACGCCAGCGACCCGGTCGTCACCGACCTGTCGCAGCTCACCGGCGGCACCAACGGCGCCAACACCACCGCCGGCCTGGCCCCGGGCAAGAGCGCGCGGCTGTTCGTCAAGGTGACGGCCCCGGCCGCGGCCACCAGCGGCACGACCAACATCACCACGCTGAGCATCGCCACCGGCGGCATCGTCGGCGCGATGGCCGCGCCGGGCGCGGTGTCCGTCACCGACACCAGCACGGTCGTGGTCTCGCAGGTCACGCTGGTGAAGACGCAGGCGCTGGACGCCGGCTGCGACGGCACCGCCGACACGGCCTTCTCGCCGGTCGCGATCTCCAGCGGCGCAGCCCCCGGCGGCTGCCTGCGCTACGAGATCACGGCGACGAACGTCGGCCCGGTGGCGGTGACGAACCTGGTCGTCAGCGACTCGACGCCGGCCTACACGACCTACAGCGCCACGGTGCCGGCCTCGGCCACCGCCGGCACGGTCACCGCCCCGGCGCCGGGTGCGCGGGGCACGGTGCAGACGACCGTGACGACCCTGGCCCCGGGTGCCACCGTGGTGCTGCGCTTCGGCGTCCGCATCGATCCCTGAACCAGCGCCTCCCTCCGCCTCCACAGTCCTTCCCCCTGACGCGCGGCCCGCGGGCCGCGGCGGGCGGAGCCTTGCCCAAGAACAGCGACTCGACATCCCATCATGTCCATCCGCCCGCTTCGCCCGCTGCTGAGCCTCGCCGCCGCCCTCGCGCTGGCGACGGCGGCCGTGCCGGCCGCGGCGGACGATGCGAGCCTGCTGACGATCGACTCGCAAGCGTCGATGGTCTACCTCAGCAGCATGGACGGCCGGCAGCACGAGAGCGGCTCGAACCTCGTGCAGGCGATGGCACCGGCGGCCTTTCCTTCGCTGAGCTTCTACGGCAACACCGACTACCGCCAGAAGACCCTGACGACGCGCGCCGGCAACCGCCTGCTGCCGCAAGTGGCCGCCAGCGCCTGCAACAAGGATCCGCTGAAGCTGGACACGCTGACGGTGCACCTCAGCGCCGCCAAGTCCGGCTACGCGGCCGACTACACGGCCATCGAGACCGGCCCGAACACCGGCATCTTCGCCCTGCAGTTGCCGCTCTCCAGCCGCTACTGGAGCGCCACCGTGCGCTCGACCAGCGACTGGTTCGACGTGATGGCCGGCGACGTCATCACCGCCACCGCCCCGGCCTGCAACGGCAAGACGCTCACCGCGACCCTGCGGATGGACGTACGCGCCTTCGTCTTCGATGCCGTCACCGGCAAGCCGATCGCCGGCGTCACCGTGCAGCTGATCGACGTCAGCGGCGAAGGCAATGGCGGCAACGCCGGCGGCGCGGCCGACGTGTTCGACGCCGACGGCACGACCCCGATGCCCAGCACCGTCGTCACCGATGCCGACGGCGGCTACAGCTTCCCGGTGCTGCGCTCGAGCCTGTACCGCCTGCTGGTCAAGACGCCGGCCACGCACACCTACCCGTCCGGCGACACGGCCGATGGCAAGGACGGCTGGGACTCCGGCTACGCCATCGACCCGACCGCGTCCTACGGCGGCACCTTCCGCGTCACCGCGGAATCGGGCAGCGCCGTCATCAACGTGCCGGTCGACCCGCTGCCGCGCGGCCTGCTGGTGCAGAGCAGCGTCTCGCGCACGACGGCCGAGATCGCCGAGACGGTCGAGTACGCCGTGTCGGTCAAGAACGTCGGCCAGGCCGACTTGGCCAACGCCCGCCTGCAGGAGCGCCTGCCGCGCGGCTTCCGCTACGTGCCCGGCAGCGCCAGGCTGGACGGCAAGGCAACACTTGACCCCGTCGGCGGCGTGGGCCCGACGCTGGTGTGGCCGATCGCCGCCGCGCTGCCGGTGGCCGCCGAGCACACGCTGCGCTACCGCGCCCGCATCGGCACCGCTGCGCTGCAGGGCGACGGCGTCGAGCGCAGCCAGGCCTCGGCCGAGGCGCCGGACGCCGTGCTGAGCAATGTGGCGCGCACCAAGGTCAAGGTCGAGGCCGGCGTGTTCTCCGACCGCGCGATCGTGCTGGGCACCGTCTACGCCGACTGCAATGCCAACGGCCTGCAGGACGAGAGCGAGGCCGGCATCCCCGGCGTGCGCCTGTGGATGGAAGACGGCACCTCGGTGACGACCGACGGCGCCGGCCGCTTCAGCCTCTACGGCCTCACGCCGCGCACCCATGTGCTGAAGCTGGACCCGATCACCCTGCCGGCCGGCACCACGCCGCTGGCCACCACGCAGCGCCACGCCGGCGACGGCGCCAGCCGCTTCGTCGACCCGCGCGCCGGCGAACTGCAGCGCGCCGACTTCGCGCTGGCCGGCTGCGGCGCGGCGCTGGACGCCCAGATCGCCGCCCGCCGCCAGGCCGCCCGCGGCGCCGATGCCGAGATGGCCGCCTCGCTGCGCACCGCGCTCACCGCCACGCCCACCGCCGCGCCGCAAGACCTGCGCGCGCTGCCGGCCAGCGGCACGATCGGCGCCGCCGTCAAGGCTGCCGCACCGCAGGCCGCGGCGTCCGCCCCGGTCGCTGCCGCTGAAGCCCCCGCGGCCGCCGAAGACGCCACCCTGCCCCGCTTCATCGGCGCCACCGAAGGCCAGCTCGTCACCGCCGCCACCTCGTCGCTGACCGTCGCGGGCCACCTCGGCGCCGTGCTGACGCTGAAGCTCAACGGCGAGTCGGTCGGCGACGACCGCATCGGCGAGCGCACGCAGTCGCCCGACGAGCAGATCGAGACCCGCCGCTACATCGGCCTGCCGCTGCGCGCCGGCGAAAACCGCCTGCTGCTGCAGGAGCACGACGCCTTCGGCACCCTGCGCGCCACCCGCGAGCTGACCCTGCGCCTGGCCGGCGCACTGGCCCGCATCGTCATCGAGACGCCCGCCAAGGCCGATGCCGGCAGCACGGTGCCCGTGCGCCTGCGCCTGCTGGACACGCAGGGCCTGCCGGTCGATGCGCGCCTGCCGGTCACGCTGAACCTGGGCCCGGGCCGCTGGTCCGCCGAAGACTTGGACCCGAAGACGCCCGAGCTGCAGACCTTCGTCGACGGCGGCGAGGCGCTGCTGCAGTGGCAGGCGCCCGACGTGCCCGGCGAAGCCCGCCTGCGCGCCGGCAGCGACGGCGTCACGGCCGAGGCCCGCCTGCCGGTGGTCGCCGCGCTGCGCCCGCTGATGGCCGTGGGCATCGTCGACGCCGCCTTCGACCTGCGCCGCCTGAAGGCCGGCCAGGTGCAGTCGGCCGACAGCAGCGACGGCTTCGAGCAGCAACTCAACAATGTCGCCAGCGATTCCAAGACTGACGTCCGCGGTGCCGTGTTCCTGAAGGGCAAGGTCCGCGGCGACGCGCTGCTGACCGTGGCCTACGACTCCGACAAGAGCCGCGACACGAGCCTGTTCCGCGACATCCAGCCCGATGCCTTCTACCCGGTCTACGGCGACGCCTCCGAGAAGGGCTTCGACGCACAGTCCACCGGCCGGCTCTATGTGCGCGTGGACCGCGGCCAGTCCTCGCTGCTGTACGGCGACTTCACGACCCAGTCCGACGACCCGGCCCGCCAGCTCGGCAGCTACCAGCGCAGCCTCAACGGCCTGAAGGAACACCTGCAGGTGGACG
This sequence comes from Roseateles agri, assembly GCF_034043675.1. Lineage (NCBI taxonomy): Bacteria > Pseudomonadati > Pseudomonadota > Betaproteobacteria > Burkholderiales > Sphaerotilaceae > Roseateles > Roseateles agri. The sequence goes on from NZ_JAXCLA010000006.1 coordinate 379,714, forward strand.
GCCTGACGGCCAACGCCTGGGCCTCGCACGACAGCACGCGGCAGATGCTGGTCGAGCTGCCGGCCAACGGCACCTCGGGCCCCTTCGCGCTGGCCGGCAACATGGCCACCAACAGCGAGACGGTCGAGATCCTCGTGCGCGACCGCAACCAGCCCTCGCTGGTGCTGGGCACGACGACGCTGACCCGCTTCGCCGACTACGACATCGAGCCGCAGAGCGGCCGCCTGCTGTTGCGCGCGCCGGTGGCGAGCCTGGACGCGAACATGAACCCGCTGTCGATCCGCGTCACCTACGAGGTCGAGCAGGGCGGCCCGGCCTTCTGGGTGGCAGGCGCCGATGCGCAGTGGCAGGCCACCGAGGCGCTGCAACTGGGCGGCGCCTACGTGCGCGACTGGAACCCGCTGGCAACGATGCAGATGGGCAGCGCCAACGTGCGCTACCAGGTGGCCGAGCACACCACCGTCAGCGCCGAGGTGGCCCGCATCGAGCGCGGCGAGCAGGCGGACGGCACCGCCGCGCACGAAGGCAATGCGCAGCGCGTCGAGTTCAAGCACGACGGCCAGGCGCTGAAGGTCAACGCCCACGCAGTGCGCAGCGACGTCGGCTTCGACAACCGCTCGGCCACCATCAACAGCGGCCGCAGCGAAGCCGGCGCGCAGGCCACCTACATGGTCGACGAGCGCACCCGCGTCAGCGGCGAGGCCCTGCTGTCCGGCGACGTCAGCACCGGCGCCAAGCGCGCGGGCGTGCTGGTGGGCGTGGAGCGCAGCCTGGAGAACGGCGTCAAGGTCGAGCTGGGCGCGCGCTACGTGCAGCAGCTCGGCGAGAACGCAGGCGCGCAGGCAGATGCGGCGGCCGACGGCAGCACCGCCACCGTGCGCGCCAAGGTCAGCGCCGTCGTGCCGGGCCTGCCGATGGCCACCGCCTTCGTCGAGGCCGAGCAGGACGTGCGCGATGCCGACAAGCACCTGCTGGCCGTCGGCGGCGACTACCAGCTCGCCGGCCGCGGCCGCCTCTACATGCGCCACGAGCTGGTCTCCTCTCTGACCGGCCCCTACGCACTGGACGCCACGCAGCGCCGCAACGCCACGCTGGTGGGCATGGACATGGGCACGACGGCGCTGGGCGGTGGCGAAGGCCGGGTGTTCAGCGAGTACCGCGGCCGCGAGGCCTTCGACGGCCGCGAGACCGAGGCCGCGATCGGCCTGCGCAACCAATGGCAGCCCACCGAAGGTCTGCGCTTCAACGCCAGCCTGGAGCGCGTGAAGACGCTGCAGAGCGCGGAGAACGACAACAGCAGCGCCGCCGTCACCGGCGCCGTCGAGTACACCGCCGACCCGCTGTGGAAGGGCACGGCTCGCCTGGAGCTGCGCGAAGGCGCCGGCAGCACCGGCCTGCTGTCCACCTTGGGCCTGGCCGTGAAGCTGGGCGAGCGCTGGACCATGCTGGCCAAGAACGTGCTGGCCGCCACCTTGCAGCACGGCGCAGGCACGGACCGCTGGCAGGAGCGCCTGCAACTCGGCGCCGCCTACCGCACGAACGACATGAACGCGCTGGGCCGCTACGAGTACAAGGACGAGCGCGGCACCCTGGGCGATGCCGATGCGCGCCAGGCCCACATCGTCAGCGTGCACGCCGAGCGCCAGCTCGATCGCGCCACCGAGCTGAGCGGCCGCTACGCCGTCAAGCACCTGACCGAGACCGTCGCCGGCGTGGCCACGCGCACGGTGGCGCAGCTGATGTCCGGCCGCATCACGCGCGACATCGGCGAGCGCTTCGACGTCGGCATGAACCTCGGCCTGATGGGCGACCTGCGCCTGCGCAGCCGCCAGCTGCTGATCGGCGCCGAAGCGGGCTACCGCGTCAAGGACAACATGTGGGTGTCGCTCGGTTACAACCTCAGCGGCGTCCGCGACCGCGATCTCTCGGCCGACAACAGCACGCAGCGTGGCGTTTACCTGCGGATGCGATTCAAATTCGACGAGAACCTGTTCTCGCGCCTCAGCTCATGAACCTACGCCCTGCGATCCGGTTGTTGGCAAGCGCCCTGCTGTTCGCGCTCCTGCTTTGCGCACTGCCCGCCCGCGCGGCCTGCAGCGGCCAGGGCTGCGTCTCGGCCGGGCCGCGGCTGCTCAGCGTGGACTCGACCCGCGGCGCGCTCTTGAACGCACTGCTGGGCAGCCTGACGAACTCCACGCTGACCCTGGGCGTGGCCGACTGGAACTCGCTGGCCACCGGTGACCTGAGCCTGCTGCGTACCGTCAGCGCGCTGCAGGGGCAGCTCAACGCCTCCACGCCGGCCGCCACGCTGACCAGCAACGTCACCGTGCTGGACATCCTCACCGCCGCCACCACGGGCGCCACCGCCGAGGGCAAGACGCAGCTCGCCGCCACGCTGAACTCGCTGAAGCTGCCGCTGTCGGGCCTCAGCACGCCGATCCAGCTCGGCCAGCTGCTGCAGAGCAACGGCATCCTGGGCACGACGCGGGTCAACGCGCTGGAGCTGGTCACCGGCGTGATCCAGCTCTACAACAGCCGCAACGTGCTGAGCACGCCCAACGCGATCACCTTGTCGGGCAGCAGCATCGGCCTGGGCTCGCTGCTGGGCAGCGTCACCCTGCAGGCGCAGGTGATCGAGCCGCCGGTGATCGTCTGCGGCGGTGTCGGCAGCACTTTCCATTCGGCCGCGCTGCGGGTGAAGCTCGGCGTAGACCTGATCTCGCTGAACCTCGACGTCTCGGTGCTCACGGCGCTGCTGGGCGGCGGCATCTCGGCCAACGTGGGGCACCTGGACGTCTACGTGGAGGTGGCCCGCACCGACGGCGTCATCAGCGCGCTGAACGCCGTCAGCGGCGCGGTCACGGTGCAGGCCACGCCCGGCGTGGCGGCCCTGTACCTGGGCAGCATTGCCGACTCGCTCTACTGGAACCGCAGCCGTGCGATCAACCCGGCCAGCGACCTCGGCTTCGGCACCATCGGCGCGCTGAAGGTCGGCGCGCTGAACGTGGACCTGCTGGCCCGCGCCTCGGCCGTCGGCAGCGCACTGGGCAGCAGCACCTTGACGCTGATGCCGGCCAGCCCCACGGGCACCGTCTACGCCAATGCGGGCTTCGTCACGACCCTGCTGTCATCGCTGATCGCCAACCTGGAGCTGAGCCTCGGCCCCGGCCTGCTGACCAGCGTGGCCAATTCGGTGATCGGCCTGCTGAAGCCGGTGCTGCAGCTGGCGCTGACCGGGCCGGTCGGCAACCTCGTCACCGGCCTCGTCAACCCGCTGCTGAACCTGCTGGGCATCCGCCTCGGCGAGACCGACATCTCCGCCCAGGGCGCGGTGTGGAGCTGCGCCGTCTCGGGCACGGTCTACGAGGACGCCAACCACAACGCCGCCCTGGACGGCGGCGAGAGCGGCACCGGCCTCACGCTGTACGCCAAGCTCGTGCCGGCCACGCAGCCGGCCGGGCCCGCGCTGGCCGTGGTGGCGATCACGCCGTCCAGCGGCGCCTTCTCCTTCGCCAGCGTGGCGGCGGCGGCCTATACGGTCGTCGTCAACGGCAATGCCTCGGCCACGGACCTGACGCCGGCCATGCCCGCCGGCTGGCTCGGCACCGAACAGTCGAGCCTCACTCGCAGCTTCACGCTGTCCGCAGCGGACGTGCCCGGCCAGCGCTTCGGCCTGTTCCACGGCAGCCGCGTGGCCGGCCTCGTGTTCAAGGACAGCGGCGCCGGCGGCGGCACGCCCAACAACGGCCTGCGCGACGGCGCCGAGGCGACGCTGCCCGGCGTGGCCCTGCAGATCGCCGATGCCGGCGGCACCGTGCTGGACCGCGCGACCACCGGCGATGCCGGCGCCTACCTGCTGTGGATTCCGTCCACCGCCAGCGGCGTGCTGAAGATCGGCATGGCCGCGGCCGATGCGGGCTGGGTCGTCGTCTCCGGCGCGCCGGGCACGACCGGCGGCAGCTTCACCGCGGCCGACGGCACCCTGGCCTTCACGCCCGCCTCAGGTAGCAGCTACACCGGCGCCAACCTCGGCCAGGTGCCGGCCAATGTGCTGCAGCCGGACGGCCAGCAGACCATCCTGGCCGGCAGCTTCGCGTTGTACCCGCACACCTTCACCGCCGGCAGCGGCGGCAGCGTCAGCCTCGCCGCCGCCGCGGCGTTGCCGGCCGGCTGGAGCTACACGGTCCACCGCGATCTGGACTGCAACGGCCGCATCGATCCCACCGACGACGTGCTGCCGGCATCGATCCCGATGACGGCCGACCAGAAGCTGTGCGTGATCGTCCGCATCAACGCGCCCGCCGGCGCACCCGACGGCAGCAAGCAGCCCTTCGCGCTCACGGCCAGCTTCGCCTACGCCAACACCGCGCTCACGCGCGATCAGCAGCGCACGGACGTGACGACCATCGGCCCGCCGACGGCCGCCGGCCTGCAGCTCGTGAAGACGGTGGACCGCGCGGCCGCGCGCAGCGGCGACGTGATCACCTACACGATCGCCTTCGCCAACCTCAGCAGCGATGCGCTGAGCGGCATCAAGATCACCGACGCGACGCCGGCCTACACGGTGTTCCAGTCTGCCAGCTGCGGCGCGATGCCGAGCGCCCAGCTGGTCTGCACGGTCAGCGTGCAGCCGGCGGCCGGCGGCACCGGGCGTGTGGAATGGAGCCTCGCCGGGCCGCTGGGCAGCGGCCTCGGCGGGCAGGTGGTGCTGGTCGTCAAGCTGCAGTGATCAAGCTGCAGCGAGCGTGGCGGCGAGATCCTCGAACAGCGTCTCGACGCCGAAGGCCTTGTCGTAGAAGGCATCGGCCCCCAGCTTGAGGCAGGGCGCGCGGTAGATCGCGGCGTCCTGGCCGCTCAGCACGGCGATGAAGCCGGTGTAGCCGCTGGCGCGCAGCGCGGTGATCAGGCGGCTGCCCGAGCCTTCCACGGCCAGCGACAGGTCGGTGATCACCACATCCGGCCGGGTCGCCATGATCATCGCGTAGGCCCGCTCCTCGGTATCAGCCTCGCCCGCCAGGTTCAGGCCCGGCTGGTGACGAACTCGGGCCGCCAGCAGAAGGCGGATGGCTTCGGAATCCTCAACAAGAAAGACGTTCATCGGCTGGGTCTCCTGCTTGTGTCATTTGCATGATCTCGCCGAGCGGAGACGCCGGACAGCAGCGGATGCCGGCAGTGAAAGTACGCGAAGGCCGCGACCGTCGGCAGGCAATGTGCCTACACGGCTGCACGGCCCGTCTTTCGGATTTGTTGAACGATCTATTCAGCAATACCTAGTATTTACCCTAGTCCTTCAGTCCTACAGTTCATCCCATGGACGAAGCGAGTGCGGAGTCCGAAGCAACACCCGAAAGGACCTGATCATGAAGACCGTTTTCACCATCGCCGCTGCCCTGATCTCCACCGCCACCCTGCTGGGTGCCTCGTCGGCGAATGCATCGGGCTACGACCAATACCGCCGCACCGTGCTGGGCGACACGACCGTCGCCGCACCGGCCACCCCGACGCGCACCGTGCTCGTCGCCGGCTCCTACGCCCAATACCTGATCAACAACGGCGCGACGAAGCAAGACGCGCTGGCAGCCGCCGCTCAAGTCGGTGAGCAACAACGCTACGACAGCGTCGCCATCGAAGCCCCGAAGGCCAAGCTGACCCCGCTGCAAGCCTATGCGAAGTCCATCGGCAACGACGTGCCCGCCGGCCGCAACGCCGAAGTGGTCATGAACGCCGAATGAAGGCCGAATGAAACTTGCATAAACATCGACGGAACGCTTCGTTGCCGCGGCAGGGCCCGGCAGATATCGTTCAGGTCATGGGCTCCGGCAACGGAGCAGGAAGTTTGTCTCCTCACCTTCACGGGTGATTTGAGCCCCCTCCGAGATGTCTCCGAGGGGGCTCCTTTTTTACCGCGTGCTCAGCGCCGGTGAGCCAGGCGCTTCACCACGGCCGCGAGGTGGTCGATCTCGTCGCAGGTGTTGTAGAAGGCCAGCGACGGCCGCACCGTGGCCTCCAGGCCGAAGCGCCGCAGGATCGGCTGCGCGCAGTGGTGGCCGGAGCGCACCGCGATGCCTTCGTCGTTCAGCGCCTTGCCGATCTGCTCGGTCTGGTAGCCCTGCAGCACGAAGGACAGCACGCTGGTCTTCTGCAAGGCGGTGCCGATCAGGCGCAGGCCCGGGATCGGGGCGAGCTGGTGCGTCGCGTACTCCAGCAGGTCGTGCTCGTACTTCGCCACGTTTTCCAGGCCCAGCTTCTGCAGGTAGTCCAGCGCCGCGCCGAGGCCCACCGCGTCGGCGATATTGCCGGTGCCGGCCTCGAAGCGCGCGGGCGGCGGCTGGTAGACCGTGCGCTCGAAGGTGACGTCGGCAATCATGTTGCCGCCGCCCTGCCAGGGCGGCGTCTCCTCCAGCACATCGCGGCGGCCGTAGACGACGCCGATGCCGGTCGGCGCGAACACCTTGTGGCCGGAGAACACGAAGAAGTCCGCGCCCAGCGCCTGCACGTTGACCCGCAGGTGCGAGACGGACTGCGCGCCGTCCACCAAGGTGCGCGCGCCCACGGCCTTGGCCAGCGCCACGATCTCGTGCACCGGCACGATGGTGCCGAGCGCATTGGAGACCTGCGTCACCGCCACCAGCTTCGTTCGCGGGTTCAGCAGCTTGCGGTACTCGTCGAGCAGGACCTGGCCCGTGTCGTCCACCGGAATCACGCGCAGCCGGGCGCCCTTCTCGGCCGCCAGTTGCTGCCAGGGCACGATGTTGGCGTGATGCTCCAGGTGGGACACGATGATCTCGTCCCCCGCGCCGATGTGCTTCGCGCCCCAGCTCTTGGCCACCAGGTTGATGCCCTCGGTCGCGCCGCGCACGAAGATGATCTCCTCGCTGCTGGCCGCGCCCAGGAAGCGCGCGACGGTATCGCGCGCACCCTCGTAGGCATCTGTGGCCCGCGCCGCCAGCTCGTGCGCGGCGCGATGGATGTTGGAGTTCTCGTGCTGGTAGAAGTGGGCCAGCCGGTCGATCACCTGCTGCGGCTTCTGCGTGGTGGCCGCGTTGTCCAGCCACACGAGCTGCCGGCCGTTCACCCGCTCCTGCAGGATCGGGAAATCGCGCCGCACCGCGTCGACGTCGAAGCCGCCCGGCACCGAGCGCGGCTTCGTCTGCGGCTCGCCGGCGCGGGCCTCGTAGGCCCGCTGCTGCTCGGGCTGCACGAAGTAGTAGCCGCCGCTGGCATCGCGCGCCCCGTTCAGTTCGCGGAAGTCGGTCAGCAGCGCCTTCAAGCTGTCCTGCCCCGGCAGGCCGAAGGCCTGCGGCGTCACGCGGTCCTCGATCACCGGATCCGGCGCAGCCGTGGCCTGCTGCGGCGCCTTCGCCTCGTCGATGAAGTAGTAGCCGCCCGGCGCAGGCCGGGTGGGCGCCGAGGCGCTGGGCAACGGCAGCGCCGCCGCATAGGCCTGCGGCACGCCCTGGGCCGCGCCGCCCTGGCGTGGCGCCTGCGCGGCATGGCCCTGCCCCGCCGGTGCGGCTTCGATCGCCGGTGCCAGCGCCGGATTGCTCCCACCGCCGGGCAGCTCAGCGAAGAACTCACCGGCCAGGCGGCTCAGCGTGGCGATGTCCAGCAGGCCCTGCGCCTCACTTGTAACTGTCTGGATACTCATGGTACTTGCCGATCTCCACGTCATCCAACAGCGCCAGCGCGTCCTCGCTCTGCACGGCCAGCGAGCAGTACAGCGAGATCAGGTAGCTGGCGATCGCGTTGCGGCTGATGCCCATGAAGCGCACCGACAGGCCCGGGCTCTGCTCGCCCGCCAGGCCCGGCTGGAACAGGCCCACCACGCCCTGGCGCTTCTCGCCGACGCGGATCAGCAGGATCTTGCTCTTGCCGTCGGCCACCGGCACCTTGTCCGAGGGAATCAGCGGCACGCCGCGCCAGGTGAGGAACTGCGAGCCGAACAGGCTCACCGTCGGCGGCGGCACGCCACGGCGGGTGCACTCGCGGCCGAAGGCGGCGATCACCAGCGGGTGCGTGAGGAAGAAGGCCGGCTCCTTCCAGACCTTGGTCAGCAGCTCGTCCAGGTCGTCCGGCGTCGGCGCGCCGGTCAGCGGGTAGACGATCTGGTCGGGCGCGACATTGGCGAGCAGGCCGTAGTCGGGGTTGTTGATCAGCTCGCTTTCCTGGCGCTCCTTGATGATCTCGATGGTCAGGCGCAGTTGCTCCTTGATCTGGTCGTGCGGGCTGCTGTAGAGGTCGGACACGCGGGTGTGCACGTCCAGCACGGTGGACACCGCGTTGAGGAAATACTCGCGCGGCTTCTCGTCGTAGTCGACGAAGGTCTGCGGCAGCTCGCTCTCGTCGCGTGCCGCGCAGGACACGCGGATGTCCTTGGCGTTCTTGACTTGGTTGAGACGGTAGATGCCGGCTTCGACCGGCAGCCATTGCAGCAGGTGCACGAGCCAGCGCGGGCTGATGGCGGAAAGCTGGGGGACGGTCTTGGTGGCATTGGCAAGCTGACGGGCAGCGTTGTCGCTCAATGCCTGCTGGGGTTCAAGGCTTTCGGCCATGGAGACTCCTGGGTTGAAGAGAAAACGGAGAAAGGGAAAAGGTCAGTCCTGCTGCCACGGCAGGCCATGGAAGCGCCAGCCGTCGCCGTGGCCGCGCTGGCCGTAGGCGTCGATCTCGCCCTCGAAGCCTTCCAGCACGTTGAACACCTGCGGCAGGCCCGCACGGGTCGCGGCCTCGGCCGCCAGCGCCGAGCGTTTGCCGCTGCGGCACAGCAGCAGCACCGGCAGTTCCTTGTCGGCCAGCTTGGCTTCCAGCTCGCGCGTGAAGCGCGGGTTGCGCGTGAGGCTGGTGCCGGTGGCCCAGGGCACGTTCAAGGTGCCGGGCACGTGGCCGACGAAGCGGTACTCCTCGACGGAGCGCACATCGACCAGCCGGGCTGCGCCGGCCTGCACCAGCGCCCACGCCGTCTTGGGCGGCAGGCTGCCCGCGAAGGGCACGCCGTCCAGACGCGCGGCGCGGCGCGCTTCGTCGAGCGCCTGTTGAAGTTCGGGGGAAAGGACTGCGGCTGAATTGGGGGCGAGAACGGCGAACATGACGGGGTCTCCTGGACAAGAAGACTCCAGCTTATGAACCGCGTCCGCGCGCGTGAACGTCTCGTTCGGAGCTTGCTTATGCAGGAAACGAGGAACAGCTAAGGCTCAATGAACCTTGGGGAATCCATGCCGCTCGGCAAGCAAGGCCAGGATGCGCTTCGGGTCGTTGACGTAGCGCCGCTCGCCGAGCGCCGACGCATCGTCGGGCGCGGGATGCTCGTCGCCGAGGATCAGCACCGGCAGGCCCTGGTGGTCTTCATCCAGCGCCTCGATCACGACCGGGCGCGGCCGCTGGAAGGCGAGCCGCTGCACATCGAGCCGGTCCGCTAGCTCGGGCGCGGCGGCAAGCAGGCCTTCGATCGCCAGCCCATGCGGGCAGACGAACTTCTCTCCAGGGTGCTTGGCATCGGCAAAGCCCGGCTGCAGCAAGAGCAATCGATCACGACTCACGAATACACCTTCCAGTTACTTGTTGAAAACGTGATCAAGGCTAGTTGAAATTCCCGCCCGGTTCGAGCGCGAAATCCGCCTATCGATATGCGTCGCACGCCCCCAATGCGGGGCGCATAAGCAGATGAGAAGAACGAGCTTCACACCGGGGTTCGTGCTCAACAGAATGGCCCGCAACTTCACTGCTCCAGGGCCTCCATGCAAGTCAACGTTTCGATCGCGCACCGGGCTGCGACCCGGCTGCCATGAGCTACAAGCTCTCCCTGCTCGAGAAGAGCCTGATCCCCGCCGGCTCCACCGCCGCCGAGGCCCTGCACCGCACGACGCAGCTGGCACAGCGCGCCGAGGCGCTGGGCTACCACCGCTTCTGGCTCAACGAGCACCACGGCAATGACCAGCTCGCCGGCGTCGCGCCGGAGATCCTGATCGCCCACCTGTTGGCCCGCACCAGCAGCATCCGCGTCGGCTCCGGCGGCGTGATGCTGCAGCACTACAGCCCCTTCAAGGTGGCTGAGACCTTCAAGGTGCTGGCCTCGCTGGCGCCGGGCCGCGTGGACCTGGGCGTGGGCAAGGCGCCGGGCGGCCTGCCGGCCACGACCCGCGCGCTGCAGTCGCGCCACGACAAGACCAAGCCCGCCGCCTTCGACGAGCAACTGGACGAGCTGGGCCACTTCCTCGACGACACGCTGCCGCACGACCACCCGCTGCACGGCGCGCTGGCGCGACCCGTGCCGCCGGTGCCGCCCGCGCGCATCCTGCTCGGCGGCAGCCCCGGCAGTGCGCTCACCGCGGCCCGCCTGGGCTGGGACTTCTGCTACGCCGGCCACTTCAACGGCGATCCCGCCAACGTCACGCGTTCGCTGCAGGCCTATCGCGAGGCGACCGGCCGCTCGCCGCTGCTGGCCCTGTTCGCCTTCGTGGCCGACACGCAGGAAGAGGCCCGGCGCCTGGCCGGCCCCAAGCAGATGATCAAGCTGCACCTGTCCACCGGCCAGAGCGTCAACCTGCCGACGCAGGAAGCCGCCGCCGAGTTCGCCCGCGCTGCCGGCGTGGCGGACTACCGCACCGAGGTGCTGACGCCACACGTCATCGCCGGCACCGCCGAGCAGGTCCGCGCCGAGCTCGACGAACTGCACCAGCGCCACGGCGTGGACGAATTCCTCGTCGAGATGCCGGTGGCCGACTACGCCGCTCGCCTCGCATCGATCGAACTGCTGGCCGGAGCGCTCGTTCCCGCCACCGTGAACTGAACCCACCCAAGGAAGAAGCAAGCCATGACCACAAAGCACATCCCCTTCGGCATCATGCTGCACGGCGCCGGCGGCCACATGAACTCCTGGCGCCATCCGTCCGGCCCGGCCGACGCGAGCGTCAACCTCGGCTTCATCGTCGAGACCACGAGGAAGGCCGAGGCCGCCGGCATCGCCTTCGCCTTCGTGGCCGACGGCCTCTACATCAACGAGAAATCGATCCCGCATTTCCTCAACCGCTTCGAGCCGCTGACCATCCTGTCGGCGCTGGCGACCAGCACGACCAAGATCGGCCTGGCCGGCACCGTCAGCACCAGCTACAGCGACCCCTTCACCGTGGCCCGGCAGTTCGCCTCGCTGGACCTGATCAGCGGCGGGCGCGCCGGCTGGAACGTCGTCACCACGCCGCTGGAAGGCTCGGCCAAGAACTACAACCGCGAGCATCCGAACCACGCGCTGCGCTACGAGATCGCCGACGAGTACCTGCAGGTCACCCAGGGCCTGTGGGACAGCTGGGACGAAGACGCGATCGTCCGCAACCGCGAGACCGGCCAGTTCTTCGACGCCAACAAGCTGCACACGCTGGACCACGTCGGCCGCTTCTTCAAGGTGGCCGGCCCGCTGAACATCGGCCGCTCGCCGCAGGGCCAGCCGGTGATCTTCCAGGCCGGCTCGTCCGACGCCGGCATCTCGCTGGCCGGCAAGTACGCGGACGCTGTCTTCACCCACTCGCCCAACCTGGACGACACGCGCCAGTTCCGCACCCAGGTGCGCAACAGCGCGGTGGCGCACGGCCGCGCGGCCGACGAAGTGAAGATCTTCCCCGGCATCGGCCCGGTCGTCGCCGCCACCGATGAAGAGGCGCAGGCCAAGCACCAGCAGATCCGTGAGCTGCTGAGCATCGAGGATGCCCTCGCCTACCTGGGCCGCTTCTTCGATCACCACGACTTCAGCCAGTACCCGCTGGACGGGCCCTTCCCCGAGCTGGGCGATCTTGGCAAGAACAGCTTCCAGTCCACTACCGACCGCATCAAGGCCACGGCGAAGGAGAAGGGCCTGACCCTGCGCCAGGTCGCGCTGGAATCGGCAACGCCGGCCTCGCAGTTCGTCGGCAGCGGCGAGCGCATCGCCGACGAGATCATCCGCTGGGTGGACGAAGGCGCGGTGGACGGCTTCATCCTCGGCTTCGCGGTGCAGGCGCAGGGCCTGCAGGACTTCATCGACTTCGTGATCCCGGTGCTAGAGGCCCGCGGCCGCTACAGCCGCGAGCTGCCCGGCGCCACCCTGCGCGACCACCTGGGCCTGCCGCGCAAGGAAAGCCGCTACGCGAACGCCGGCGACAAGCCCGCCGTCGCCAAGGCTGCTTAAATGGGTAGCGACGACACCCGCGCGCTGAACCAGGCCCCCAGCCTGGCGCAGACCCTGGCCCGCGAGGCCAGCGAGCGCATCGGCGCCGTGATCACGGCCGGCATCGACGAGTTCATCGCGATCCGGCAGGACATCCATCGCCACCCCGAGCTGGCCTTCAAGGAACATCGCACCGCCGCCCTGGTGGCCGAGCGCCTGACCGCCTGGGGCTACGAGGTGACGACCGGCGTTGCCCAGACCGGCGTTGTGGGCACGCTGCGCCGGGGCAACGGAACGAAGCGCCTGGGCCTGCGCGCCGACATGGACGCGCTGCCGATCGCCGAGGCCACCGGCCTGCCCTACGCCAGCGTGAACGAGGGCGTGATGCATGCCTGCGGCCACGACGGCCACACGGCCGCGCTGCTGGCCGCCGCGCACTACCTGGCCAAGCACGGCGAGTTCGACGGCACCTTGCAGCTGATCTTCCAGCCGGCCGAGGAGATGGGCGGCGGCGCCAAGAAGATGATCGCCGACGGGCTGTTCGAACGGTTTCCGGTGGACGCCGTGTTCGGCCTGCACAACTGGCCCTGCGTGGACGCGGGGCACCTCGGCTGCGTCAACGGCCCGGCCATGGCCTCGGTGGACCAGGCCACCATCACCGTGCGCGGCAAGGGCGGCCACGGCGCGCAGCCGCAGGAGACGGTGGACCCGATCGTCGTCAGCGCGCACCTGATCACGGCGCTGCAGAGCATCGTGTCGCGCAACGTCAATCCGCTGGACATGGGCGTGGTCACCATCGGCGCGATCCACGGCGGCTTCGCGGCCAACGTGATCCCGGACAGCGTGGAGCTGAAACTCACCGCCCGCTCCTTCAAACCCGAAGTGCGCGAACTGCTGCGCCAGCGCGTGCCGGCACTGGCCAAGGCGCAGGCGGAGAGCTTCGGCGCCACGGCCGAGGTGGTCTACCAATGGGGCTACCCCGCCGTCATCAACCACGACGAGGAGACCGACTTCGCCCGTACGGTGGCGCAGGAAACGCTGGGCTCGGGCAAGGTGGACGCCAACTTCCGCCCGCGCACCGCCAGCGAAGACTTCGCCTACATGCTGCAGGAGAAACCGGGCAGTTACTTGTTCATCGGCAACGGCGAGAGCGCCTCGCTGCACAGCCCCAAGTACGACTTCAACGACGCGATCCTGGCCCCCGCCGCGACCTACTGGGCACGGCTGGCCGAACGCTATCTCGCTTAAGCGCTTGAGCACAACGGAGGGAGGAGGACACCCATGGCCATCATCGGCAATGAAGAATTCGTCTACACGGTTCCCGGCGATCCGCGCGCCCGGCCGCTGGTCGACGAGCTGAGTTTCGAATACGAGAGCCGCTACGGCGAGCTGTTCCGGCAAATCGGCGAATCGGCCGAGCGCGAGATGGCGCGCTACCCGGACGAGCTGTTCACCCCCGCCCGCGGTGGTAGCTTCGTGCTGCTGCTGCGCGACGGCGTGGCCGTCGCCGGCGGCGCCTTCAAGCATCACCCCGATCCGCACACCGCCGAGGTCAAGCGCGTGTGGGCCGACAAGCGCCTGCGCCGCCAGGGCCTGGCGACCCGCATCCTGGCCGAGCTGGAAGCGCAGGCGCTGCGCCAGGGCTACCGGCGCTTCTACCTGACCACGGGCTTCCGCCAGCCCGAGGCCGAGGCGCTGTACCTGCGCGAGGGCTACACGGCGCTGTTCTCTCCCGACGCCAACCGCGAGGCGCTGCGCGCCCTGCCCTTCGAGAAGCATCTGGCTTCCGCGGCCCCTGTCGCTCGGATCGCCGCATCCCAACCCGCTGAATTGAGCCTGCGATGAACACCTCCGTTGCCACGCTGCCCATCGAGCGCAGCACCGCGGCCGCGCCGCAGAGTCCGCCCCAAAGTTCGCAGCCAACGGACTACTCGCGGCTGAGAGTCGTGCCCGCGCGCTACCCCTGGCGCACGGCCGGCACCGTCTTCGCGCTGCTGGTGATCGCGCTGGTGGCCGAATCGGTGTTCACCAACGAGCGCTGGGGCTGGGGCGTCTTCGCGCAGTGGTTCTTCGACGAGGCCGTGCTGGTCGGCCTGGGCCGCACCTTGCTGCTGACCGTGCTGGCCGGCGTGCTGGGCTTCTCGATCGGCACCCTGCTGGCGCTAGCGCGGGTGTCGCGCTCGCCGCTGCTGTCGGGCCTGTCGTTCAGCTATGTGTGGCTGTTCCGCTCGATCCCGCCGATCGTGCTGCTGCTGCTGATCAACAACCTGGGCTATCTGTACGAGACGATCACCGTCGGCGTACCGCTCACCGGCTGGACCTGGTTCTCCTACCCGACCACGCAGCTGCTGGGCCCCTTCGCGGCGGCCGTGATCGGCCTGACCCTGAACCAGTCCGCCTATGCGGCGGAGATCATCCGCGGCGGCATCCTGTCGGTCGACCAGGGGCAGCTCGAAGCGGCGGCGGCGCTGGGTCTCTCGCGCAGCCGCCAGGCCTTCCGCATCGTGCTGCCGCAGGCAATGCGCTCGATCCTGCCCAACGGTTTCAACGCGATCATCGGCTTGGCCAAGGGCACCTCGGTCGTCTACATCCTGGCCCTGCCCGAGCTTTTCTACACGATCCAGATCATCTACCGGCGCAACCTGGAGGTGATCCCGCTGCTGATGGTCGCCACCGTCTGGTACCTGGTGATCCTGACGGTGCTGACCCTGGTGCAGCAGCGCATCGAGCGGCACTACTCGCGCGGTGCGCTGCGCAACGTGCCGGGCTCCTTCTTCAAGCGGCTGAAGCGCGAGCAGGTGCAGAGCGCGGCCCCGGTCGTGCCGATCGCCTCCGGCGCGCCGAGCTGGGCCGCGCACCGCGTGAGCCGCGGCGAGGTTTCGGTGCACGGCGTGACCAAGCACTACGGCCTGCTGCGCGTGCTGGACGATGTGTCGCTCACCGTGCCGGCCGGCGCGGTGACGGTGATCCTCGGCCCCTCGGGCTCCGGCAAGTCGACGCTGCTGCGCAGCATCAACCACCTGGAACGGGTGGACCGCGGCTTCATCGCCGTCGACGGCGAATTGATCGGCTACCGCCAGCAGGGCGACACGCTCTACGAGCTGGCCGAGACCGAGGTGCTGCATCGCCGCGTCGACGTGGGCATGGTGTTCCAGAACTTCAACCTGTTCCCGCACCTGACCGTGCTGGAGAACCTGGTCGAAGCGCCGATCGCCGTGCGCGGCCTCAAGCGTGAGGAGGCCGAGGCGCAGGCCCGCGAGCTGCTGGCCCGCGTGGGCCTGGCCGACAAGGCCGCGTCCTATCCGCGCCAGCTCTCCGGTGGCCAGCAGCAGCGCGTGGCGATCGCCCGCGCGCTGGCGCTGAAGCCCAAGGTGCTGCTGTTCGACGAGCCGACCTCGGCCCTGGACCCCGAGCTGGTCGGCGAGGTGCTGGACGTGATCAAGGAACTGGCCCGCTCCGGCACGACCCTGGTGATCGTCACCCACGAGATCGGCTTCGCCCGCGAGGTGGCCGACACGGTCGTCTTCATGGAGAGCGGCCGGATCCTGGAGTCCGGCTCGCCGGAGCAGGTCTTCTCCGCGCCGCGCCATCCGCGCACGGCCGCCTTCCTGGACAAGGTGCTCTGAGCCTTCCTTCATCCTTCATCGACATCCACATGACTCTTCGCAAACTCCTGCTGCTGTGCCTGGCCGTTCCGTTGGCCGCTGCCGCAGCGGCCCCACCGCCGGTGGACCTGAGCCCCGCCCAGGCCGACCGCCCCCGCGCGCAGCCGGTGCCCGAGGCGCTGAAGCTGCTGACGCCCAAGGCCAGGTTCGCCAAGGACGGCGTGCTGCTGGTTGCCACCACCGTGGGCGTGCTGCCCTTCGGCGACTACGCCACCGACAACCGCACGCCGGTCGGCAGCTCTCCGGACATCGCCCAGCTGATCGCCGACAGCCTGGGCCGCAAGCTGGAACTGGTGTCGGTGGCCTGGGCGGACTGGCCGCTGGGCCTGGCCTCGGGCAAGTACGACCTGGTCGTCTCGAACGTGACCGTGACCGAGGAGCGCAAGGAGAAGTTCGACTTCTCCACCTACCGCAACGACCAGCTGGGCGTCTACGTCCGGGCCGACAGCCCGATCAAGGCCATCAAGGCGCCCAAGGACCTGGCCGGCCTGCGCGTGATCGTCGGCTCGGCCACGAACCAGGAGCAGATCCTGCTGCGCTGGAATCAGCAGAACGTGGCGGCCGGCCTGAAGCCGCTGGAGATCCTGTACTTCGACGATCCGGTCGTGCTGCGCCTGGCGCTGCTGTCCGGCCGGGCGGACGCGCATTTCGCGCCGAACGGCTGGGCCGCCTTCGAGGCCCGCGACGGCAAGACGCGGCTGGTCGGCACCTTCTCCGGCGGCTGGCCGCTGACGGCCGAGATCGCCGCCGCGGCGCGCAAGGGGTCAGGTCTTGCTGAAGCCGTCACCGCCGCCCTCAACGCACAGATCCACAACGGCAACTACACGAAGGCGCTGACGCGCTGGAACCTGGAGTCCGAGGCGATCGCCCTGTCCCGCACCAATCCCCCTGGACTGCCCAAGCAATGAGAACCCCCGCCATGAAACTGATTGCCATCGCCGCGCTGGCCCTGCTGGCCAATGCCACGCAAGCCCAGATCGGCCAGATCGACCTGAGCCCCGCCCAGGCCGGCCGCATCCATGCCGAGCGCGACCCGGCCGCCATCCGCGCCCTGCCCAAGGACCTGAAGCTGGTGAAGCCCGGCACCTTGACCGTGGCCATCACCGCCGCCGTGCCGCCGGCCTCGACCTACGCGACGGACGCAAAGACCATCGTCGGCTCCGATGCCGACCAGGCGCATCAATTGGCCGAGGCGCTGGGGCTGCAGCTCGATCTCGTCTCGGTAGCCTGGCCGGACTGGCCGCTGGGCCTGGCCTCGGGCAAGTACGACGCGGTGATCTCCAACGTCGGCGTCACCGAGGAGCGCAAGCTGAAGTTCGACTTCTCCACCTACCGCCTGGGCCTGCACGGCTTCTTCGTGCGCAAGGACAGCCCGATCCAGTCGATCAAGGAGCCCAAGGATATCGCCGGCCTGCGGATCATCACCAGCTCCGGCACGATCCAGGAACGCATCCTGCTCGAATGGAACAAGCTCAATGTGGCCGCAGGCCGCAAGCCCGCCGAGCTGCTGTACTTCGACGACATCGTGGCCGCGAAGCTGGCGCTCGAATCGGGCCGCGCCGATGCGCACTTCAACCCCTACGGACCGCTGGCCTACCTGGCCGCCAAGGAAGGCAAGACGCGGGCGGTGGGCACCGTCAACGCCGGCTGGCCGCTGAAGGCCGACGTGGCCGTGGCCACACGCAAGGGCAGCGGCCTGGCCGCGGCGCTGACCGTGGCCACCAACACGCTGATCCACAACGGCAAGTACGCGCAGACGCTGGCGCGCTGGGGCATCAGCGAGGAAGCGGTGAGCCAGGCCGAGACCAATCCCCCGGGCCTGCCGAAGTTCTGATCATGAGCATTCAACACCTCGCCTTGCTGATCCCCGGTAACTACGTGGACAGCGATCCGGCCACCGGCCTGGAAGCCACGCTGAAGCTCTTCACCCGCGCCGAGACGCTGGGCTTCGACAGCGCCTGGGTGCGCCAGCGGCACCTGGAGCGCGGCGTCTCGTCCGCCTCCACCTTCCTTGCCGCCGCCACGCAGCGCACGCGCCACATCGGCCTCGGCGCCGCGGTGATCCAGATGGGTTACGAGAACCCGTTCCGGCTGGCCGAGGACCTGGCCACCGTGGACGTGCTCTCCGGCGGGCGCCTCCAGGTGGGCGTCAGCACCGGGCCACCGCCGCACGGCGCGCTGCTGGGCGACCGGCTGCTCGATGCCCACCCGAGCACGATCGATTTCTCGCACCGGCGCGTCTCACGCCTGCGCGACAGCCTGCGCGGCGACTTCCTCGGCGACGACGCCTGGATCGAATCGCCCGCCGGCCGCCAGCGCGCGCGCCTGCATCCGGCAGCACCGGGTCTGACCGACCGGCTCTGGTACGGCGGCGGCTCGCTCTACTCGGCCGAGTGGGCCGGCCGCAACGGCTTCAACCTCTTGATCGGCAACATCTGCCGCGCCGAGCAGAGCGACGACTTCTTCACCGCGCAGACGCAGCAGCTCGACCTGTTCCGCAGCAGCTGGCAGGCCGAGCGCGCGCCGCGCATCGCGCTGGGCCGCGTCATCCTGCCGACCGACGGCGCCGATGCCGCCACGCGCAAGCGCTACCGCGAGTTCGCGGCCGGCCGGCATGCGCGCACCCTGGCCCCGCAGGGCGAGCGCCGCACCTTGTTCGCGCCGGACCTGGTGGGCAGCGCCGACGAGATCCTCGACACGCTCTCGCGCGACCCGGTGCTGCCCCAGGTCAGCGAGCTGCGCCTGGAGCTGCCCTACGACTTCCGCTCGGAGGAGTACGCGCAGATCATCGAGGACGCCGCGCGGCTGATCGCCCCGGCGCTGGGCAGGCCGGTGCTGAAGGCCGCCTGAGTCCAGAGCGTCTCGCGCCAGAATGCGGGGATGACTCTCGACTGGAATGCCTTCACCCCCTGGGCCGCCCTCGCTGGCGGCGCGCTGATCGGTCTCGCGGCGGCGCTGCTGGTGCTGCTCGACGGACGCATCGCCGGCATCAGCGGCGTGCTGGGCGGGCTGCTGCGCCCCATCAAGGGCGACACCGCGTGGCGCGCGGCCTTCCTGCTGGGGCTGCTCGCGGCGCCTGGCGCGTACCTGCTCGTGGCCGCAATGCCGCGGCCGCAAATCGATGCCGGCTGGGGCGCGCTGGTGCTGGCCGGGCTGCTCGTCGGCGTGGGCACGCGCTACGGCTCGGGCTGCACCAGCGGGCACGGCGTCTGCGGCCTGTCGCGCCTGTCGCCGCGCTCGCTGGCCGCCACGCTCGCCTTCATGGCGGCGGGCTTCGTGACGGTGTTCGTGCTCCGCCACCTGCTGCAGGCCTGAACCCATGCAAGCCCTCGCCGCTCTTCTCTCCGGCCTGGTCTTCGGACTCGGCCTCATCGTCTCCGGCATGTTCAACCCGGCCAAGGTGCTGGGCTTCCTGGACCTGGCCGGCCACTGGGATCCCTCGCTCGCCTTCGTGATGGCCGGCGCCATCGCCGTGGGCCTGCCCGCCTTCGCCTGGGCACGTCGCCGCAAGCAATCGCTGCTCGGCGCGGAGATGCAGCTGCCGACGGAGCGCCGCATCGATCGCCGCCTGCTCGCGGGCAGCCTGCTGTTCGGCATCGGCTGGGGCGTGGCGGGCTTCTGCCCGGGGCCAGGTCTTGTCGCCCTGGGTGCGGGCGAGCTGAAGGCGCTGGTCTTCGTCGCGGCGATGCTGGCTGGCATGGGGCTGTTCGAGATCATCGAGCAGCGTCGAGTCAAGCGCTGATGCTGGCCTACGTCTTCGTCTGGGCCGTCGGGCTCGTCGCCGGCTGCGTCAGCGGCATCATCGGCACCGGCTCGTCGCTGATGCTGCTGCCCGTGCTGGTCTACTGCTACGGCCCCAAGCAGGCCGTGCCCATCATGGCGGTCGCGGCCATCCTGGCCAACCTCGCACGGGTCGCGGCCTGGTGGCGGCAGGTGGACTGGAAGGCCGTCGCGGCCTATGCGATCCCCGGCGCCCCGGCCGCCGCGCTCGGCGCGCGCACCTTGCTGTCGCTGCCGGCGGGTGTCATCGATTCGATGCTGGGCCTGTTCTTCCTGGCCATGCTGGCGCTGCGGCGCTGGCGCGGCGGCGTCGGGCGCCGCCTGCGGCTGGGTGAGCTCGCCGTGGCTGGTGCGCTCATCGGCTTCCTCACCGGCCTCGTGCTGTCCACCGGCCCGCTCAGCGTGCCGGTGTTCAGCGCCTACGGTCTCTCGGGCGGCGCCTTCCTCGCCACCGAAGCGGCCAGTGCGCTGGCGCTGTACCTCAGCAAGGTCACCGCCTTCCGCCAGCTCGGCGCCCTGCCCGCTTCCACCTTGCTGCAGGGCCTGCTGGTCGGCTCCTCGCTGATGGCCGGCACCTTCGCCGGCAAGTCGCTGGTGGTACGCATGAGCCCGGCGGTGTTCTCGGTCCTGATCGACGGGCTGATGCTGTGTTCGGGGCTGTCGCTGTTGTGGGCGGCGTGGCGTTGATCGACCAAGCTCGTGCCCCCGTAGGTTGGAGTGAGCATCGCGAACTCCAACATTCCGGCGTTGGAGTTCGCTGCGCTCACTCCAACCTACACAAGCCACCCGGGCATCGCCATCAGAACTGCAAGCTCAACCGGGTGTAATAGAACGCCCCATACAAGCCGAACGGCGAGATGCTCGAGTACGGCGGGAAGCCGTTGGTGTCGGCCACCGTGTTGCGGCTGGGGTAGGTGTTGAACAGGTTGTTCGCACCGACCGACAGCGTGGCCGCGCGGCTCAGGTGGTAGCCCACTTCCAGGTCGGTCAGCCAGCGGGCGGCATAGGACTGGTCGTAGATCGGGTTGACGTTGAGCAGCTGGTTGCCGCCATAACGCGTTTCCCGGACTGACACGTCCCAGTCCGACAGACGCCAGTTCGCGCCGAGGATCAGCTTGGAGCGTGGCGTCGAGTTCGTGATCGCGCCCTGCGCCGCGCGGTCGAACAGCGTGAGGCCCAGGCCGGCGAGCTGCGAGGGGTTGTCGTGGATGTGGGTGATGACGGTCTTGTTGTAGTTGTAGCCCAGGGTCCAGCGCAGCGTGCCGGCGCTCTTCAGGTCCTGCGTGTAGTCGCCGACGATGTCGATGCCGGTCGTGCGCGTGTCGATCGCGTTGGCGAAGTACTTGATCGACTGGCCCGACTGGAAGCCGTTCTTCACCAGCAGCGCGTTGACGGCCGCGCCGGACAGGAAGCCCGTCTGCGCGATGCGGTCGTTCAGCTCGATGCGGTAGGCGTCCACGGTCACGTTCGCCTGCTTGCTGGGCGAGAAGCTCAGGCCCAGGCTCAGGTTGTTGGACTTCTCCGGCTTCAGCGTCGTGGCGCCCAGCGCCTGGCCGATCGCAGAGCTGACCTGCACCGACTTCGACTGCACGAACTGGCTGACGCCGTTGACGATGTTGTACTGGTTGGAGGTCTGCGCGAAGCCGGACTGCGTCAGCGCCGGCGCGCGGAAGCCGTTGCTGAGCGTGGCGCGCAGCGACAGCGCCGGCGTCACTTCGTAGCGCGTGGTGAGCTTGCCACTGGTGGTGTTGCCCGAGCCGTCGTCGTAGTGCTCGGCGCGCAGGGCCAGGCCGACGAACCAGTTGGCCGCCGGGTTCAGGCCCAGGTCTGCATAGGCGGCGTAGCTGTTGCGCTTCAGATGGGCCTCGTCGCTGGGCGTGACCGTGATCGCGCCCTGCGCGCCGGTGGTGGCGAGCTGGCCGGCCAGCGGGCCGTCGGGGAAGGTGTAGCCGCCGAACTCGTAGGAGCGCGGATCGCCGGAGAAGGTGTCGTACTTCTCCTGGCGGTGCTCCAGGCCCCAGGAGGCCTGCAGCGGCTTCTTCAGGCCGACGTCGATGCTGCGCGTGGCGTCGAGGTTGTTGGTCCACTGCGTGAAGCGGCCGAGGAAGGTGTCGAAGCTGGTCGGGCTGCTGGGGCCCAGCGAGGCGTTCAAGGTGTGGTCGGAGCCGTTCTGCACGCGGTCTTCCCCGTACGTCGTGCTGAGATCCCAGGACCAGCCGGCCGCCTCCACGCGTGCGCCGCCGGCGAGCTGGAAATCGCGCTCGTCGAGCGTGTAGACCGGCGCCGTGCCGTCGGGGTAGATCGAGGGAATGATGTTCAGCGAATTGGGCCGGCGGAAGTTCTGGCCGACCCGGCCGTCTCGCGCACTGAAGGTGCCGAAGCTATAGAAGCTGAGCGTGTCGTCGTGCGGCAGCTCGGCGTTGTACGACAGGTTCAGCGCCTTGATCTCCGGCAGGCCACCGGCGTAGACGTTCTTGTTGACCGTGGCCTCGCGCGGGTCGGGCTGGCCGTTGACGGGGTAGTAGAAGGCGCCGGTGGCCGCGGCGTTGCGCACCGTGGCCTGCTGGTACTTGGCATCGAGCGCCAGGTTCAGGAAGCCCTGGCCTGGCAGCTCCAGGCCCCAGTCCAGGGTCTGCTGGACGGAGTTGCCGTTGTCCTGGCCGCCGTTGTCGTAGTGGTGGTGCGTGCCCAGCGTGGTGTCGCTGCTGCCGCCGTGGCTGTTGCTCTTCAGGATGATGTTGATCACGCCGGCGATCGCGTCGGAGCCGTACTGCGCGGCGGCGCCGTCGCGCAGCACCTCGATATGGTCGATGGCGCTGATCGGGATCAGATCGATGTCGACCGGGTTGGAGCCGTTGCTCTGGTTGTTCGGCGCGAGGCTCACGATGGCGCTGTTGTGGCGCCGCTTGCCGTTGACCAGCACCAGCACGTGGGCGCCGCTCAGGCCGCGCAGGCCGGCGGGCCGCGCAATGCTGTCGGCCGAGAGGCTGGACTGCGTGGTGGTCACGAACGAGGGCAGCAGGGTCGACAGCGCATCGCGCAGCGTCGTGTTGCCGCCGAGCTTCTGGATCTGCTCGCCGCCGATGACGTCGATCGGCGAGGGGCTGTCGGCGATCGTGCGCGGCTGGCCGCGCGTGCCGGTGGTGACGACGACGTCGAGCTGCGTCACGCCTTCGGTGTCCGGCACGGCCGTGGCCGCGTGTGCGGAGATTGCGGAAGCGCCGCCGAGCAGGCCGATCACGGCCAGGGCGATGGATTTTCTTGTGGGGTTCATGTGGGAGGGAGGTGTCGAGTTTTCATTCAGGGAGAACTCGGCGCGCTGGCGGCGCCGACAGGCCGGGCCTGGAGGCCCTGCGCATAGGTTTCAGCCGCGCGCAGCACGCGCAGCAGGTTGCCGCTCCAGACCTGCTGGATCTCGGCCGGGCCGAAGCCCTCGGCCAGCAGGCGGGCGGTGATCTTGGGGTAGTCGCGGGCGTCCTCGAAGCCGGTCACGCCGCCGCCGCCATCGAAGTCGGCGCCGATGCCGACGTGCTCGATACCAGCCACGCGGATCGCGTGCAGCAGGTGGGCGAACGCGTCCTCGAAGCTGGCGCGGGGCACCGGCCAGCGGCGCTCGATTTCGGCCTTGCGGGCGATCAGTGCCTGGCGCGCGGCCAGCGTGGGCGGCCCCGTGCGCGCATCGGCCCACAGGGCTTGCAGGGCCTGGTCGCGAGCCGGATCGTGCGGCGTCGCGATCAGGTAGTCGGACAGGAAATTGATCTGGATCACGCCGCCGCTAGCCGCCAGGCGGCGCAGGCGCGCGTCGTCGATGTTGCGCGGGTGATCGAACACCGCCTTCAGGCCAGAGTGCGAGAGCAGCACCGGTGTCCTCGACAGTTCGATCAACTGGTCCAACACCTCGTCGGACGCATGGGAGGCATCCAGCACGATGCCCAGGCGATTCGCCTCGGCCACGAAGCGGCGGCCCTGCTCGCTGAGGCCGTGCCACTCGGGGCCCTGGGGATCGGTGGACGAATCGGCCAGGCCGTTGTTGCAGAGGTGCACCGGGCCGGCGAGGCGCACGCCCAGGCGCTGGAAGGTCTGCAGCAGGCCCGGGTCACCCTCGACCGGAAAGCCGTTCTCGATGCTGAGGAAGACGACGCGCTTGCCGCCGGCGGCGATGCGGGCCGCGTCGTCGGCCTTCAGCGCCAGCTCGAACTGGCGCGGGTGCGCCGCCACCAGTTCACGGATGGCCACGAGCGGAGCGAATGCCGCATCGCGCGCCGCCTGCACGCCGGCCGCCGTGCGCGGGCCCTGCGGCGTGTAGATGGCCCAGAAGCCGCCGTCCAGCCCACCTTCGATCAGGCGCGGCAGGTCGACCTGGCTGCCGTCCTGCAAGGCGTCGTGCCGCTGCAGGATGTCCCAGCCCTGCAGCTCGAAGTTCATCGGCGTGTCGAGATGGCTGTCCAGCGTCAGCAACTGCTCATGCAACGCGCGGGCGGTCTTGGACACGACCGGCCCGGCCGGGTCCACAGCCATGGCGACCGCCGCCAGCAGCAGCCCCGCGACCAGTGCGATCGAGTTGCGGATGCGCGCCATGGCCTCAGAAGCGCCAGCTGGCGTTGGCGTAGTAGAAGGCGCCGTTGATGCCGTAGGGCGAGAAGGCGGGGTAGAGCTGCCCGCCGGTCGGCAGCGCGGTGGCCAGCGGCACCTGCTCGGGCCGCTTGTTGGCGATGTTGTTGGCGCCGACCGCCAGGCGCAGGCCGTCGCTGAATTCGTAGCCCACTTCCAGGTCGACGATGAAGGCCGGCTTGACGACTTCCTCGTGCCACGGCGCGCCACCGGTCAGGCCGTCCTGCGTCCATTGCGAGGTGCGGCCGTAGTGAGTGACGCGTAGCGTCCCGGTGAAGTCCCGCAGCGTGTAGTCGGCCGTCGCGACCAGCTTGTGCTTCGGAGTCGAGTCGGTCAGCGGGCTCAGCACACCGAGGCTGAAGCTCGGGTCGGCCTTGTCGATCTTCAGGTGCTGGAAGTTGCCGGCCAGCGACCATTTGACGAAGCCGGCGGCGCCGAAGTCGCTGCGCGTCTGCGCGGACAGGTCCAGACCGCGGCTGGTGGTGTCGATGCCGTTGGCGAAGTAGTTCGCATAGAAGGCCGATGTGCCCGGCTGGGCCACGATGCCCGCTGCCGCGATCGCCGCGGCGGCCGGCGCGCCGCTGATGCCGGTCTTCAGCACGATGCGGTCCTTGATGCGGATCTGGTAGGCGTCGGCCGTCAGCTCCACGTCCTTGGCCGGGTGCGCGACCAGGCCCAGGCTGATGTTGTCGGACTTCTCCGGCTTCAGGTTCTGCGCGCCGGCGAGCTTGGCGGCCGCCGAGTTGGCCGGCAGCTGCACATAGGTGAAGACCGGCGTGACCAGGGTGGACGAGAAGTACTGCTCGGCCAGGTTCGGCGCGCGGTAGCCGGTGCTGACCGTGCCGCGCAACGCGAAGGCCGGGCTGGCATCCCAGCGCGCGCTGAGCTTGCCGGTGGTGGTGTCGCCGAAGTCGTTGTAGTGCTCGGTGCGCAGCGCGGCGCCGAGTTGCAGGCCTTGCGCCGGCCGCAGTTCGGCGTCGAAGTAGGCGCCGAAGACGTTGCGGTCGTGCGTGCCGGCGTCGTGCTCGGTCAGGCCGACGAAGGCCTGAGTACCGCCCTCGTAGTGCGAGGCGAAATCGCCGGCCCCGATGCCGTACTGCTCCTGCCGGGCCTCCAGTCCGCCGGCCAGTTGCAGCGGCCGCGCGAGGCCCACGTCGAAGGGCTTGCTGAAGTCGAGGTTGGCCGTGGTCTGGCGGTTCGAGAAGCGGCCGATGCTGGCGCGGGTCGGGCTGCTGCCGGTGTCGTTGAACAGATCGACGTTGATGGTGTTGTCGACGCCGAGATCGATCCGGTCGCCGCCGGTGGTGAGGCTCGCGTCCCAGCGCCCATCGCCGGCGAAGCGGCCTCGCACGCCCGCGGTGATCGAGCGGTCCTGCTCCGACGTGGTCTCGCGCGGCTCGAAGCCCTGCGTGTAGATGCCGGCGGCGACCAGGGTCGCGAACGCCGGGTTGTTCGGCAGGCGCTGGTTCTGGTACGAGTCCGCGCGGCGGGTGGCGAAGGTGCCGAAGGCGTAGGCCTCGATGCCGTTGGCCAGGGTCTTGCCGGCATTGAAGCCCAGCGCGCCGAGGTCGTAGGCCGCGTCGCCGATGATGCGGCTCGCGTACTTGTCGATCGTCGTCGTGCGCAGCTCGGGGCCGGTCTGGTTGGTGTGCAGCTTGTCGCGCCATTCGGCGCTGATGTCGAGGAAGCCGTCGCCATCGAGACGGAAGCCCTTCGACGCCGACACGCTGCGCGTGCGGCCGTTGCCCAGGCCGTTCGGGTTGATGTCGCTCTTGTGGAACTGGCCGTAGGAGACGTCCAGCGTGCCCTCGGTCTGCGAGTTCTTCAGGATGATGTTGATGACGCCGGCGATGGCGTCCGAGCCGTACTGCGCGGCGGCGCCATCGCGCAGCACCTCGATGCGTTCGATGGCAGAGACGGGGATCTGGTCCAGGTCCACCGCGGCGGCGCCGGAGGTCAGGCCGCCGCTGGTGGAGATGAAGGCCGTCGTGTGGCGGCGCTTGCCGTTGACCAGCACCAGCGTCTGGTTCGGGCCCTGCCCGCGCAAGGTGGCGGAGCGGACGATGTTGGCGTAGTCGCCGCCCAGCGCGCGGGCCACGAAGCTCGGCTCCAGGCGCGCCAGCGCGTCGATCACGTTGCGCTGGCCGGTCTGCATCAGGTCGTCGGCGCTGACGATGGAGATCGGCGACACGCTCTCGCTGACCTTGGTGCCGGTCGTTCGCGTGCCGGTCACGATGACGCTGTCCAGCGCCGCGGTGGCCGTCGTTGTCGATGACGAGGCCGGCTCGGCCTGGGCGGTTGCGGCCAGCAAGGCAGCCAGGAAGACGGTCGGAGCGTTCTTCGAAGTCATGTAGCGCGGTCCCTCTTGGTGGTCTTGGATGAACAGGTCCGGGACCTTATCGAGCGGCTTTACGAAACCCAAAGAAGCAAACTGATGTTGCTTAAACCGCCATCCCGAATAAGGGTGTGAGGAATGCTTCGTAGCTGCGGGTGGCGCCGGTCCTTAGATTGGCGCGCGCGACGGCCCCTGCACGCTCATAGACTCAGGGGCTGACAACGGAAGGAATCGAACGGATGCCTGAAACCATCGTGGCGCTGCCGAACGCGGAATGGCCTTACCTGCAGATCCTCGTGCGCCTGGCCCTGAGCCTCGCGCTCGGATTGCTGATCGGCATGGAGCGCGAGCGGCGCGGCAAGGAAGCGGGCCTGCGCACCTTCGGCTTCATCTGCCTGCTGGGCGCAATGGGCGGCTCGCTCGGCACGGCCTACTCGCTGGTCATCCTCTGCCTGGTCGGCGTGCTGGCCGTGCTGCTGAACCTGCAGACCTTGCGCGCCGGCCATGGCACGGAGCTGACCACCTCGGCCGCCATGCTGGTGACCTGCATGGCCGGCGTGCTGTGCGGCCAGGGCCACACGATCTCTCCGGCCGCGGTGATGGTGATCGCCACCGCGCTGCTGGCCTGGAAGGAGCGGCTGGCCGGCTTCTCGATGGGGCTCACCGAAGGCGAGATCCGCTCGGCGCTGCTGCTGGCGATCCTCGCCATCGTGATCTATCCGGCGCTGCCCATCGGCGCCGTCGGCCCCTGGGGCCTGATCGAGCCGCGCGCCGCCTGGATCACGGTGATCCTGATCGCCGGCATCGGCTTCGTGAACTACACGCTGTGGAAGCTCTACGGCACGCGCGGTACCGAGCTGTCGGGCTTCCTGGGTGGCCTGGTGAACAGCAACTTCACGGTGATCGAGTTGTCCTCGCGGGTGCAGAAGGCCGGCGCGGCCTTCATCGAGACCGCCTTCCGCGGCATCCTGCTGGCGACGACCGCGATGCTGGTCCGCAACGCAGGGCTGCTGATGATCCTCGCGCCACTGGCCCTGGTCGGCTCGCTGATGGCCTTCGGCCTGATGCTGCTGACGAGTTCGGTCTTCGTGCTGCTGAGCTACCGCCGGCTGCGCCCGCCCAGCGATGAGGAGAGCGCCGTGAAGCTGGAGCTGGACCTGCCCTTCTCGCTGCCCCAGGCGCTGAAGTACGGCGTGGTGTTCCTGCTGCTGCACGTGCTGGGCGGCGTGACGCAGCGCGAGTTCGGTGACGTGGGCTTCTACTTCGTCAGCGTGGTCGGCGGCCTGATGTCCAGCGCCAGCGCGGTGGCCGCTGCAGCGACGCTGGCTTCGCAGGGCAGCCTGTCGCCCACGGCGGCCGGCACCGGCGCCGTGCTGGCCTCGTTCACCAGCATCGTGTTCAGCCTCTCCTTCGTGCTGAAGACGCGCAACCGGCAGCTGATCTCGCGCCTGGCCACGGCCATGGTCTGCGTGACGATCGCCGGGCTGATCGGCGTCGCGGCCTGGGGCGCCGTGCGGCCTTGGGTGTCGGGCTGGTTGCCGCAGGTGGAGCACCTGGGCCGGTAGCTCGCTCCCGCGCTCGATGCAGCGCCCGAATTTGCAAACTTGATTTCGTTCGTTCGCCGCCGGGGGCCGGCGCCCTATCGTCTCGTCCAGCCTGAGAGGAAAGGGCCACGAGATCCATGGGCAGCATCACAAGACCAACATCTACCTTGTCGGACGCATGCGATGTGCTGGTGATCGGCGCGGGTTGTGCCGGCATCCAGGCGGCCTGCGCCGCGGCCTCCGAGAGCGCCCATGTATTGGTGCTCGACGGCCTGGAACTCGACGGGCTGCAGGCGCCGATGCAGGACGCCGCCGCCTGGAACCCCTGGCTCTCGGATGCGCAGAGCCCCGGCTGCCGGCTCATCGGCTGGCGCCCCGGGCACACCGCGCTGGAGCTGCTGCTGGATGCATCGGGTGCGGTGCGCGGCGCGGCCGGCGTGGCGGGCGAGGACGAGACACCCTGGCGGATCGCGGCCAGCACCGTGGTGATCGCCAGCGCCCAGACCTTGCTGATGGCGGCCGAAGCCGGCGCGGATCTCTGCGGCATGGAGGCGGGCCACGGCGGCCTGCGCATCTGCGGCTATGCCAATGGCGGCGCCAGCAGCGTGGAGGGCCTCTACGCCGCCAGCCCGGCCGCATGGAGCGTGCTGGCGTCCGGCGCGGGCTTGCCGCGGGGCACGCAGGCGCATGCGCTGCTGTCCGGTCAGCAAGCCGGCGCCGCGGCGGCCCATGAATCAGCGATGCGGCAGCGGCCTTTTGCTGCCGCATTGGAGCCCGCCGGCTGCGCGGGCCTGCGCGGCAGCGGGCACCGGCCCGCCAATCCCATGGCCACCTTGGCCGCCGTGCAGGCGGTGCGGCGCAGCCTGGGCACGGCCAGCCCCGACGATGCACGGGCGAGCGAGGCGCTGGAGCGGCTGGACGCACTCTGGCTGTTCATCTGCAATGCGGCGCCCGCAGCACGCGGCGCCCTGTGCGCGACACGCGCCGCCGCCTGCCAGGTGGCACTGGCCCGTTGGCAGCTGCGCAGCCTGCTCGCACGCCGGGCCAGCGAGGCCGAACACCTCGCCCGCGAATGCGTGGTGGCGCGCGGCGTCGACCAGGTCTGCACGAGCACCGAGCTGAGGGAGTCCCTCGCGGTCGCATCCCGGCGCAGCAGCACCCCGCTGCCGCTGTTCGCGAGCTGAGCCCGCCTGCCATGTGCCAACTCTTCGCCCTGAACAGCAACGCCCCGAGCGCGGTGACCTTCTCGTTCACCGGCTTCTCCTCGCGCGGCGGCAACACCGGCGACCACGCCGACGGCTGGGGCATTGCCTTCCACGGCGAAAGCGGCTGCCGCGTCTTCATCGACGATGCGCCGGCCAGCCGCTCGCCGCTGGCCGCCTTCCTGCGCGAACATCCGATCCGCGCCACCTCGGTGCTCGCCCACATCCGCAAGGCCACGCAGGGGCCGGTCCAGCTGTCCAACTGCCATCCGTTCCAGCGCCAGTGGCGCGGGGTGCAATGGGCCTTCTGCCACAACGGCGACCTGAAGTCCTTCGCACCGGCGCTCGATGCGCGGCACCAGCCGGTCGGCAGCACCGACAGCGAAGCGGCCTTCTGCTGGCTGATGCAGCAGCTCGACAGCTGCTTCCCCGGGCCGTCACGGCCTCGCTGGCAAGACCTGGCCCCGGTGCTGAGCGAGCTGGCCGCGCAGCTGAGCGCGCATGGCACGTTCAACTTCCTGCTGACCGACGGCCACGCGATCTACGCCCACTGCAGCACGCGGCTGCACTGGCTGACGCGCCGCCATCCCTTCACCCGCGTGCGCCTGGTCGACACGGACCTGAGCCTGGACCTCAGCGATGCCAACGGCCCAGGCGACCGCATGGCCCTGCTGGCGACCGAGCCGCTGACCCACGACGAACCGTGGATCGCGATGGAGCCCGGGGAACTGTTCGTGTTCGTCGATGGGGTCAGGGTGTGGAAGCGGCGCCATGCCGTTGCGAGCGCGCCTAGCGAACCGGCAGCCCTTCGGCCTTCCGCGATGCCCGCACGCTGGGACGTTGCGCCATGCGGGCCATGAAGGCCTGGATGGCGTCGTACTTCGACAGGTCGATGCCCACGCGCACCGGCCAGCACAGCACGTTGTACAGATACGCGTCGGCCACCGAGAACTGCTCGCCCAGCAGGAACGGGCGCTCGGCCAGATGCGCGTTGATGTACGCGAAGCGTTCGGACAGGTTGCCCTCCGCGAAGCGGGACTTCGACGCTTCGTCCACGTAGGGCGAGAACATCACCGCCATGCCCTTGTGCAGATCGGTCGCGATGTAGTTCAACCATTGCATGGCCTCGTAGCGGGCCATCGTTCCGTGCGCAGGGATGAGATGGCTCGCGGGGTGGTGGTCGGCAATCCACTGCAGGATGACGGCACCTTCGGTCAGCACTTCACCGCTGTCGAGCTTCAGCGCCGGGACCATGCCCTTCGGCGTGACCTCGAAATAGTTGCCTTCAGCGGTGAGCTTAGTCTTGAAGTCGACCTTGATCAGGTCGAATTCCTGCGCCGCCTCGCGCAGGGCGATTTGCGAGGCCAGTCCACAGGAGCCAGGGGAGAAATACAGCTTCATAAGAGTCACAAGGTTCGATGAGGAAGTAGAGAGAGGGCATCAGGTCAGCGAATCGAAGTCCGCCGCCGAATGGCGTTCACGCAGGCACTCGCCGGGCTTGCCATTGATCCGGTTGACGACCCGCCCGCGCGCGACGGCGGGCCGCGCGGCGATCGACTTCTGCCAACGCATCAGATGCCGGTAGTCCTCGACCGCGAGGAATTCATGGGTGCCGTACACGGTGAACAGGCTGGTGGGATACCAGGGCCACACAGCCATGTCGGCGATCGTGTACTCGTCGCCGGCCAGGTACTCGTGAGAGGCCAGATGGGTGTCCAGCACATGCAGCTGGCGCTTGGTCTCCATCGCATAGCGGTCGATCGCGTACTCGATCTTGAACGGCGCGTAGGCGAAGAAGTGCCCGAGCCCGCCGCCGACGAAGGGTGCCGCGCCCATCTGCCACATCAGCCAGTTGAAGGTCTTCGTGCGGGCTCGCAGATCGGTCGGCAGGAATGCGCCAAACTTCTCCGCCAGGTAGACGAGGATCGAACCGCTTTCGAAGATGCTGATGGCCGGATCCATCGATCGGTCGACCAACGCGGGAATCTTGGAATTCGGATTGATGCCGACGAAGCCGCTGCCGAACTGGTCGCCCTCGAAGACGTTGATCAGCCAGGCGTCGTACTCGGCGCCAGCGTGGCCGGCCACGAGCAACTCCTCCAGCAGGATGGTGATCTTCTGTCCGTTGGGTGTGCCCTGCGAATAAAGCTGCAGCGGGTGCTTGCCGACCGGCAGCTCCTTCTCGAACCGGGCGCCGGAGACGGCGCTGTTGATGCTGGCGAACGCGTGGCCGTGGGCCGGCTTCGGCGTCCAGACCTTGGGTGGCACGTAGCCGGCGGGCTGGTTTTCAAAAGGGGTATCGCTCATGGCTTGCTCCTGGAAAGAAATGACATTCAAAGGCTGTGGGGCTGTACGAACTGCGGCCAGCCGCGCATGTGGTCGATGAAGCGTTCGCTCAGTCCGCCCGCGCGCAGGAACTGCGCGGTCACCGGCAGTTGCGGGCTGTCGTAGCGCGGGTCGGCTCGCACCCGATGCGGGAAGTCCCGCTGCAGGATGGCGGCGCGGCCGATCAGGACGAAGTCGCAGCCCTCTTCCAGCAGTTGCGCGGCACGCTCGGCGCTCATCACCCGGCCAGCCGCGCCGATGCGCACGCCCTTGCGCGGGATGCTGGTGAAGACGCTCAGCATGGTCCGGCCCTGGAGGGCGCCCTCGCGCACGATCTGCGCAGAATCCCAGAGCGCCAGATCGAGGTAGTCGATCAGCTCGCGGTCGAGGATGTGGGCGGCGATGTCGCGCAGCTCCTCCAGGCGCAGCCCGTAGCGCTCCACCGACAGGCGCCATCCGATCTGGAAGTCGGGGCCGCAGGCGCGGCGGATGCCCTCCATCACCTCCAGCGTCAGGCGGGCGCGGTTCTCCACGCTGCCGCCATACCGGTCCGTCCGGTCGTTCAGGGCCGGCGACATGAACTCCGACAGGATCCAGCCGAAGGCGCCATGCAGTGCCACGCCGTCGAAGCCCGCCCGCCCTGCCCGCTTCGCGGCGGCGATGAAGCTGTCGCGGATCCGCTCGACCTCTTCGGTCCTCAGCGCGCGGACACCGGGCAAGGTGGCACCGGACGCCGGCGAGGGGATACCGCCCAACAGACGATTCGCGCGATGCCCGGCATGGTGCAGTTGCACCGAAGACAGGCCACCGCCCTCGCGGATCGTGCTGGCGATGCGGGCCAGCCCGGCCAGGTGGGAGTCGCTGTGAATGCCCAGTTGGCGGGCGAAGGCGATGCCACCGGCCTCGACGGTCGTCGCGCAGGTATGGATCAGCGCGTAACCGCCTTGCGCCAGCTGCTCGATCCAGTCGTGATCGAACTCGGAGGCGGAGCCGTCCGTGTCGCTCTGCTGGTTGGTGAGCGGCGCGAGCATGAGCCGGTTCCGCATGGCCGGGCCGTGCAGCAAGGGCAAGGGTTTGAACAGGTCCGAGATGGACATCAAAGAACTCTCCAGGTGAGATGAACATCGGGCGGGCGCCCGGATCAGTCGCGGGTGCCGACCCTCTCGGCGGGCGGAACGGCCCAGCCGCCGCCAAGCGCGCGTACCAGGTCGACGGTGGACCGCGCGCGTTCGCCTTCCGACTGGATCAGCGACAGACGGCTGCGCTGCAAAGTGCGCTCCGCGTCGACGACCACGAGGTAGTCGACATCGCCTTCGTCGAACCGCGACCTGGCGGATCGGGCGACGCTGGAGGAGGCCTGCTCCGCGCCGCGCTGATGGACGAGGCGCTCATCCACGGTCCTCAAGGAGACGAGCGAGTCCTCGACCTCGCGGAAGGCCTGCAGCACCGTCTTCCGATAGGCGCCCACACGTTCCTCGTAGAGGCCGCGAGCGCGGTCCAGCTCGGCCTGGCGGCGCCCGCCATCGAACAGCGGCAGGCTCAGGGCCGTGCCCACCAGCGGCCCCAGCAGGAATGTGCGCTGCGACCAGTTCGTCAGGTGACCCAGCTCGGTCGACTCGTAGCCGAAAGCGCCGGTCAGCGACAGCGACGGGAAGAAGGCTGCCTTCGCCGCGCCGATGCGCGCGTTCTCGGCGGCCATGGCCCGCTCCGCGGCCGCGATGTCGGGGCGTCGTTCCAGCAGGGCCGAAGGCAGGCCTGGCGGCAGTTGCACCGTCACCGGTGTGAGCGGTGCGACCTGCAGTGCAAGCGCCGCCGGCGACTTGCCCAGCAGCGTGGCCAACGCATGTGCGGCCAGGGCCTGTTGCTGCTCGACCGCCACTTGCTCCGCGCGGGCAGAGAACAGCTCCGTCCTGGCCTGGTCGAGCACGTAGCTGGCGACCGCGCCCAGGCCCAGCTTGCGCTCCAGCAGCCCGGCGGCCTCTTCCCGCAGCGCCACCGTCTCGCGCAGCAGGCGGCGCTCGCCTTCCAGTTGTCGCAGGCTGAAATAGGTGCGCGCCACGTCGACCTGCACGAGCAGCAGCATCTGGTGCGCCAGCGCCTGCTGCTGGGCCGCGTCGGCCTGCGCGGCGGCGACGCTGGCGGAGACCCGGCCGAAGAGGTCGGCCTCGTAGGCGACCGAGGCTTGCGCGCGCCACAGCGTCTGTGCGGTTCCCGGCGCACCATCGCCGGAACTGCGTTGGCGGGTGGGACCGAAGCCGGCATCGATCGCCGGCATCCGCGCCGACTCGCTGCGGGCCGTCAGCGCACGCGCCTGCTGCAGCCGCGCCATCGCGATGGCGACGTCGGGGTTGGCCTGCAACGCCTCTTCTTCGAGACCCACCAGCACCGGGTCGCCGAACACCGTCCACCAGGGAGACGGCGCCTGCCGGTCGGCGGGTTCCGCGGGTTGCCACCGGCCGGGTTCCTCGGTGGGCATCAGCTGCCCGGCTTCGGCGAAACGGGCGGGCAGCTCGAACGCGGGCCTTTGTTCGACCGGCACGACGGAGCATGCAGAAAGGATCATGACGCCCACCGCAAGAGCGACGGCGCGCAGGGACAGATGGCGGTTCATGCGCGGGCCTCCGGCTGATTCAGTTCAAGGTGGTGGGGAACGATCGCCGGTGCGTCATGCAGTGCGGCGGAGCGCAGCGGCTTGCCGCCGCCGAGCGCGCGGACGACCACGTAGAACAGCGGCGTCAGGAACAGCCCGAACAAGGTCACGCCCAGCATCCCGAAGAACACGGAGATGCCCATGGCCTGGCGCATCTCCGCGCCCGCGCCGGCCGAGAAGACCAGCGGGATGACGCCCATCACGAAGGCCAGAGAGGTCATCAGGATCGGGCGCAGGCGCAGACGGCAGGCTTCGATCACCGCCTTCAGCGTGGACATGCCGGCCATCTCCAGCTCGCGTGCGAATTCGACGATCAGGATCGCGTTCTTAGACGCCAGGCCCACCAGCACGATCAGGCCGATCTGCGTGAAGATGTTGTTGTCGCCCTTCGTCAGCCACACGCCCAGCAGCGCCGAGAACGCGCTCATCGGGATGATCAGGATGATGGCCAGCGGCAGGGTCAGGCTCTCGTACTGCGCGGCCAGCACGAAGAACACCAGCAGCACGCACAGCGGCAGAATCCAGACGGCGCTATTGCCCGCGATGATCTGCTGGTAGGTCAGGTCGGTCCACTCGTAGCTCATGCCCGGCGGCAAGGTCTCGGCCGCGATGCGCTGGATCGCTGTCATCGCCTGGTCCGACGAGTAACCGGGCGCAGGACCGCCGTTCACGTCGGCCGCGGTGAAGCCGTTGTAGCGCTGGACCTGGTCCGGGCCGTAGGCCTGGCTCACGGTCGCCAGCGAGGCGATCGGAATCATCTGCCCGGACTCACTGCGCACGTGCAGCTGGCCGATGTCATCGGGCTTGGCGCGGAAGCGGCTGTCGGCCTGCATCCGCACCTGGTAGACGCGACCGAGGAAGTTGAAGTCGTTGACGTAGTAGGAGCCGAGGAAGGCCTGCAAGGTGCCGAACACCGCCGGCGTATCCACGCCGAGCTGCTGCGCCTTGGCACGGTCGATGTCCAGCTTCAGCTGAGGCACGTTGACCGTGTAGGTCGAGTACAGCGGGCTCAGCTCCGGCGCCTCGGACGCCTTCTTGATGAAGGCCTGCGTCGCCTGGTAGAGCGCCTCGTAGCCGAGGTCGGCGCGGTCCTCGATCTGCAGCTTGAAGCCACCCGTCGTGCCCAGGCCGTACACCGGCGGCGGGGGGAACACGCCGGTGAAGGCGTGGCCGATATTGCCGTACTCGCGGCGCAGGTCGGCCGCCACCTGGTCGGCGCTGATGCCCGGCCGGTCCTTGAAGGGCTTGAGCAGGACGAAGGTCAGCGCGGTGCTGGAGCTCTTGGTCACGCCGTTGATCGAGAGGCCGCTGTAGCTCGAAGTGCCCATCACGGCGGGATGCTTGAGCGCGATCTCGTTCATGCGGGTCATCGTGGCCTCGGTGCGATCCAGCGTGGAGCCTTCGGGCAGCTGGGCCAGGCTCACGAGGTACTCCTTGTCCTGCGCGGGCACGAAGCCGCCCGGCACGTGGCCGGTGAGCCACGCGGTGGCCGCCAGCAGGCCGGCGTAGACGAGCAGCAAGGCGCCCTTGTGTTTGAGCAGTCGGCCGATGCTGCCGCCGTAGCCCTCCGAGGCGCGATCGAAGCTGCGGTTGAAGCGCGCGAAGCCGCGGCCGAACAGCTTCTGCGTGAGGCGCGTGACCGCGTCGGGCTTGTCGCCGTGAGCCTTCAGCAGCAGCGCCGAAAGAGCCGGCGACAGCGTCAGCGAATTCACCGCCGAGATCAGCGTGGAGATGGCGATCGTGACCGCGAACTGCTTGTAGAACTCGCCGGTCAGGCCGCTGAGGAAGGCCAGCGGCAGGAAGACCGCGGACAGCGTCAGCGCGATGGCGACGATGGGGCCGCTGACCTCGCGCATCGCCTGGTAGGTGGCCTCGCGAGGGCTCAGGCCACGGGCGATGTTGCGCTCGACGTTCTCGACCACCACGATGGCATCGTCCACCACGATGCCGATGGCGACCACCAGGCCGAACAGCGACAAGGTGTTGATCGAGTAGCCCGCCAGCAGCAGGAAGCTGAAGGTGCCGACGATCGAGATGGGCACCGCCAGCAGCGGGATCAGCGAGGCACGCCAGGTCTGCAGGAAGACGAACACGACCAGCACCACGAGGGCCACGGATTCCAGCAGGGTCTCGAAGACCGCGTCGATGCCGGTCTGGATCGCGCGGCTGGGCTCGTAGACGACGCGATAGACCACGTCCTCGGGGAAGTCCTTGGCCAGTTCCTCCATCGTGCGGTGCACCTCGCGGGAGATCTGCAGCGAGTTCGCACCGGGCGCCTCCTGCACGGCCACCGCAACGGCGGGCGCGTTGTCCAAGGTCGCGCGGATGCCGTAGTCCTCCGCGCCGAGTTCCACGCGCGCCACGTCACCCAGCCGCGTGATCGCGCCGCGAGCGTCGGACTTGATGACGATGTTCTTGAAATCCTCGGGCGACTTGAGCCGGCCGTCGGCGTTGACGTTGAGCTGGAAGGCGGTGTCGGGCGTCGTCGGCGAGCTGCCGATGGACCCGACCGCGGCCTGCATGTTCTGGCGCCGGATGGCGTCGGCGACATCGTTGGCACTCAGGCCCCGCTCGGCCAGTGCGGCGGGGTCGAGCCACACGCGCATCGCATAGCCGCCCGGCCCCCAGATCACCACATCGCCCACCCCGGCGATGCGGGCCAGTCGGTCCTTCACATGCAGGATCGCGTAGTTGCTGATGTAGTTGTTGTCGTAGGTGCCCTTGGGCGACACCATGTGAACCGCGATGGTGATCACCGGCGAGTTCTTGACGGCCGTGACGCCCAGGCGCTGCACGTCCTCCGGCAGCCGGGCCTGCGCCTGGGACACCCGCGTCTGCACGAACTGCTGCGCCTTGTCGGGATCGGTGCCGAGCTTGAAGGTCACCGTCAGGTACAGGTGGCCGTCGCCGCTGGCCTTGGAGTCCATGTAGAGCATGTTCTCCACGCCGTTGATGGACTGCTCCAGCGGTGCCGCCACGGTCTCCGCGATGGTCTTGGCGTTCGCGCCGGGGTATTGCGCATGGACGACGACCGAGGGCGGAATCACCTGCGGGTACTCGGACACCGGCATGTGCAGCGCCGCGACGATGCCCGCCAGCAGGATCAGCGCGGACAGCACGCAGGCGAAGATGGGCCGGTCGATGAAGAACTTGGAAAGGTTCATGACCGGTCTCCTGCGGCGGCCTTGACGGCGGCCTTTGTCGACTCCTTGGGTGTGTCAGCGGCAATCGCGGTCACGGCGGTACCCGGCGGTGCGAGGAAGGCGCCATCCACGATGACCCGGGCGCCCGGCGTCACGCCGCTGCGCAGCACGCGCTGCCCGCCCTGCAGTGCGCCGAGCTCGACCAGATGCCGCTCGACCTTGTTCTCCGCGTTGACGACCAGCACGTACTTGCGGTCCTGGTCCGTACCGACGACGGCGTCGTCGACCATCACGGCCTCGTACGAGGTGCCGCCCTGCAGGCGGATGCGCGCCTGAAGGCCCGGCAGCATCTCGGGGCTCACCTGGTCGATGCGGGCGCGCACGCGCACGGTGCCCGAGCGGGTGTCCATCTGGTTGTCGAGCGCCTCGATGGTGGCCGCGTAGGGATAGCCGTCATCGCTCGCCAGGCCGACCTTCACCAGCGGCCGCGCGCCGGCGCGCAGTGAGGGGGCGATCAAGCGCAGGTAGCTCTGCTCGTCCACGTTGAAGGACGCGTAGAGCTTGCCGTCGGACACGATGCGGGTCAGCGGCGCGGCGTCGCCGCCGGCACCGACCACATTGCCGGCGGTGATCTCGGCACGCGAGAGCCGGCCGGCGATCGGCGCGCGGACCTGCGTGTAGCCGAGCTGCAGTTGCGCGCGGGCCAGCGCCGCCTGGGCGCCTCGGAGCGCAGCGGCAGACTGGCGCGCGGCGTTGTCCAGGGTATCGAACTCCCGGCGCGCGATGGAGTTCGCCTCCAGCAGCCGCCGGCCCCGCGCCAGTTCGAGGTCCGCCAGCCGCTGCCGTTCCTCGACGCCGGCCAGGTCGGCCTGCGCCTGGCGCACCTGGGTCTCGAACGGCGCCGGGTCGATGGTGAACAGCAGGTCGCCCTGGCGGACGTGCTGCCCGTCCTTGAAGTGCACTGCGAGCAAGGTGCCCGGAACCCGGGGCCGGACATCGACGACATCCACCGCCTCCAGGCGCCCGGTGTAGTCCTGCGAGTCGGACACCGCGCGCAGCGCGGCCGGCCGGACCTTGACGGTGGGCGAAGGGGCGGCCGCTTCGGCGTGGGCCTCGGGGCCCTGTGGCCAGAGGAGGCTGCCGGCGGTGACAAGGGCGACGGTGGCCGTGGCGATCGCCAGGGGATGCTTCTTGAGGGGGTTCATGCGACGTACTCGACGTGGAAGACGGGTCGCAGTCTGAGCTTCGTGCGCAAGCCGATCCAGTCCTGAATCTGGCGAAATTTCTTGCCTGATTTAGAAGAATTCAGCGAGAAAATGGCCTATCACCTGATGAATAGCTGGCGTCTTGTTGCCGCCTTCGAAAAAATCAATCAAGCAGAGGCCTACCGTTGGACCGCCTGAAGTCGATGCAGATCTTTGCCCGCGTCGTCGAGATGCACAGCTTCGGCCGCGCCGCCGAGAGCCTCTCGCTGCCGCCGTCGCGGGTCACCCGCGCGGTGAAGGAACTGGAGGCTTTCCTGGGCGTGCGCCTCCTGCAGCGGACCACGCGCCACATCAGCCTGACCCCGGACGGCACGCTCTACTACGACCACTGCCGGCGCCTGCTGGCGGAGATCGAGGCCGTCGAGTCCGGCTTCCCCGGGAGCGCCGGCCGGCCGCGCGGGCGGCTGCGCGTGGACATGACCCTGTCGCTTGCCCGGCTCGTGGTTCTGCCGGCGATCCACCAGTTCCAGTCGCGGTTTCCCGACGTCGAACTGACGCTGACGGTGGCGGACCGGACGGTTGAGCTGGTGCAGGAGGGCATCGACTGCGTCATTCGAGCGGGTACGCCCGAGGACTCGCCAACACTGGTGGCCCGGCGGATCGGCGCCTTCGACTGGGTGACCTGTGCATCGCCGCAGTACCTCGCGGAGCACGGCACGCCGACCTCGCTGGAAGACCTGGCAAACCATCACGCCGTCGGCTACCTGTCCAGCCGGACCGCGCGAACGCTGGACTGGCACTTCGTCGTCGATGGCGAGGACCGCTTCGTCCGCGTGGCCGAGCGCCTCGTCATCAACGACACCGATGCCTATGTCGCCTGCGCCCTCGAAGGCCTGGGCCTGATCCGGGCCGGCAGCTACATGGTGCTGCCGCACCTGATCAGCGGGCGCCTGCGCCGCGTGCTGACCGATGTGCCCTCGCCCGCCGTACCGCTGTCGGTTCTCTATCCCAAGAACCGCCACCTGTCGCCCACCGTGCGGGCCTTCGTGGACTGGGTCGGCGCGGTCGTGCGGGAAGCCGAAGCCGGCTGGCGGGTGGACGCGCTGCCAGCGCCCGACCCTCGCCCGGCGAAACGATGAGTTTCGGAGCGGCTGGTATTCGAAAGAGGTCGTTATTCCTAGAATTTGAATCGTCAGTCGAAATTGAATCGATTGTCGAAATATCTCAAATTCAAAAGGAATTAAAAATGAAGGTCGCTATTTTCATTCTCTCGGATGCCAACGCCGGTGAAGAAGCTCTGGGCCGCCTGTTCAACGGCCTGGCAACCGCTTACGACTTCAAGCAGCGCAATACCGAAGTGGCGGTTTATTTCCAAGGCACCGGCACCCGCTGGGCTGGCGTCGTGAAGAATCCCGACCATCCGGTGAACGCGCTCTTCAAGGCCGTCGAAGACAAGGTCAAAGGGGTTTCGAGTGGTTGTGCCGATGTTTTCGGCGCGCGCGAGGCCGCGATCAAGAATGGATTCGACCTGGTTTCCGGCAATAGCGTGCCGGGGACGTCGGGCCTGCCGAGCATCGGCGAACTGATCGCGGACGGCTTCACAGTCCTGACCTTCTGAACCCTGGGGCCGACCTTTCAATGCAAGGACGGTTCTGCCCGCAGCCGGTCCGCGATCAGATCGATGAAATTGCGGACTTTCGACGAGCCGAACCGGCTTTCGCGATGGAGCAGGTGTATCGGCAAGGACTCCCCGGAATACTCCCGGAGTATCGGAACGAGCGCACCGTTGGCCACTTGATCCTTCACCTGATAAACCGGTAGATGGATGATTCCCACGCCCTGCAATGCCGCCGCGATCGCGGCATCGCTGCCGGTCACGCCGAATACCGATTTCAGTTTGACGGAAATCGGAGATTCACGCGATCCGAATCTCAGTATCGACTGCGATGAGGAAACATCCGTCGCGATGATTCGGTGCTGGTGAAGGTCCAGCGGGTGTTGGGGGATTCCGTATTTCTCAAGATATTCAGGTGACGCGAATGCCCATCGGCCGACCTGCCCGACCTTGAGTGCCTTCATGCCGGAATCCGGAAGTTGCCCGATCCGCACGGCGATGTCGAAACCCTCGTCGATCAGGTTGACGTTCCGGTCGACGAAGGTCGCGGAGACCGCCATCTCCGGGTAGCGCTGCAGGTAGTCCGCGATGCCGGGAACGATGAACAGGCGCCCGAACATCACGGGCGCCGTCACGCGCAGAAGGCCCTGCGGCGCCGCGTTGACGCCGACCGCTCGGGCCTCGGCATCCGCCAAGAGGCGAAGGATGGTGCGGGCGTCCTCGAGGTAGCGCCCGCCCGCCTCGCTGAGGGTGACGCGACGGGAACTGCGGACGAGCAGCGGCGTGCCACGTCGTTGCTCCAGCGTCTGGATCGCCCGCGTCACGGCCGCCGCCGAGAGGTCGAGCTGCCGGGCCGCGCCCGCAAAGCTCAGACGGTCGCCGACGGCCACGAACACCGTCATCAGAGAGATGTCATCCATTGAAGAACTTCTGGATCAGAGATGAGAACAGCGAAATTTCATGAAGGCGAACTGATCGCGCAACGCAATGCGCAGGAAGCCGATATCGCGGCCAGGAATGGCGCGAATGTCGACCAGCGAATCGTGCGCGGCGCATTGCCCTTCGTGCGCCAGCAGAAGATGCTTTACGCCGCCAGCGTGGATGCCGAGGGCCAGGTCTGGGCCTCGGTCCTGATCGGCGAGGCGGGATTCCTGAACCCAAGCGACGACGCGGCGAGCCTGAGCGTCGATCTCTCCAAGGTCGCGAAACAGCCGCACGACCCGCTCTGGGACAACCTCCGGCGCGACGATCGCATTGGATTGCTGCTGCTGGACCTGCAGACGCGCAAGCGCCTGAAGGTCAATGGCGACGCTCACCTGCAAGGCGAGGAACTGATCGTCCAGGTCACCGAGTCCGTGCCGATCTGCCCGCGGTACATCCAGCGTCGAACCCTGAGCCTGGAGGCGCCCGGACAGCAGCCGCCGCTGCCAACGGCGCAGCGTGGCACGGCACTGGCGCCGGCGCAGATCGAATTGATCACGCACGCGGACACCTTCTTCCTCGCCTCCGCGCACGACGTCCACGGCGCCGATTGTTCGCACCGTGGCGGCCCGATCGGGTTCGTCAAGATCCAGCCGAACGGCGTGCTGCGAATCCCCGACTACAACGGGAACAGCATGTTCAACAGCTTCGGCAACTTCTTGCTGAATCCCCGAGCCGGGCTGACGTTCCCGGACTATGCGCGGCGCCGGATGCTGCAGCTGACCGGCACCGTCGAGATGTTCTGGGACCAGCCCGATCCCGACGATGTCACCGGCGGCACCGGTCGCTTCTGGGAATTCACGGTCGACCGATGGATCGACAGCCCGCTTCCCGACCAGCTCCAGAGCGAGTTCGTCGACGCCTCCCCATTCCTTCCCGCAGGACACTGACCGATGCTGCTGCGCGTAACCCATGTCGAGATGCTCACGCCGAACATCCGGCTGATCCGGCTGCAAAACCCCGATGGCAGTCCGTTGCCGAGCTTCAAACCCGGCGCCCACATCGAAGTCGGCCTGCCGCTGGGCGAAGCCGCCGCCTTCAGGAAGTACTCGCTGGTTTCCGATGGCGGCGACGGTACCTGCTACGAAATCGCGGTCAAGCGCAACGCATTCGGGCGCGGCGGCTCCGTCTTCCTGAACGACGCGCTGTCGATCGGCGACGAACTGGAGGTGTCTGCACCGATCAACGAATTCGGCATCGCCTCCGCGGGCCTGCACCATGTGCTGATCGCCGGTGGCATCGGCATCACGCCGATGCTTGGCATCGCCTCGCGGCTGAAGCAGGCCGGCATGTCCTATGAGCTGCACTACGCCGCCATGAGTCGTGGCGACATGGCCTTCCATGACGCGCTGCTGCGCGATCACGCGGGCCGATGCACGCTGTACTTCACGCGCGAGGAGCCTGCGCAGCGGCTGGACGTTCAAGCCCTCGTGGCGCACCACCGGGACCACGTCGGCACGCATCTGTACGTCTGCGGCCCGGGATCGCTGATCGACGAGGTCCGCCTGTCCGCCGAAGGCAGCGGCTTGGCGAGACCGCGCGTCCACTTCGAGAGCTTCGGCCCGGCCTGGTCCGCAAGCGACGGGACGGTTCGGGTCACGATGACGGAGTCGGCGCTGGATCTCGAGGTCGAGCCGGGCACCACGCTGCTGGAAGCGATGGAAGCCGCTGGCGCATGGATACCTTCGGACTGCAAGCGGGGTGAATGCGGTGCCTGCATCGCGAGCTACACGGGCGGCCGGCCGCTGCACCGGGACAACTGCCTCACCGAAGCCCAGCGCGCGCACTCCTTCTGCCCCTGCGTCTCGTGGGCCTCGTCCGACGCGGTTCTGCTCGTGCAGATGTAGCGCGGTCACGCGTCGGCACCCGGGTGCGACAGGTGCGCGACCAGCAGTTCGACAAAAGCGCGGACCTTGGCGGACGCGCCGTCGACGTCGTAGACCACGTGGATGGGCCATGCCGCGCCTTCGTGCTCGGGCAGCACGATCTGCAATCGGCGCTCGGCGACGAGAGCGGCAATCTGGTAATGGAACAGCCGCGTGATGCCCAGGCCCAGCGTCGCGGCCGTCAGCGCTGCGTCATTGCTGGAGACGGTCAGCTTCGGCGCGACCCGGACCGTCAGGTCCATCGACTCCGAGCGGAAGCTCCAGTCGTCCACGGGCGAGATGCCCTGGGCGGCAATGATGTCGTGGTGTTCGAGCTCCGCGGGGTGCTGCGGCGTTCCACGCGCCGCCAGATAGGCGGGCGAGGCGCAGAGCACCCGGCGCGTGCCACCCACTGCGATGCCCTGCATGGCCAGGCCCGGCCTGCCGCCGATACGCACGGCGACATCGATGCCTTCCTCGACCAGATCCACGACGCGATCGAGAAAGTAGCCGGACACCGTCATCTCCGGGAACTGATCGAGGTAGCGGGCAACGCACGGAACCACATGCAGAGCGCCGAACAGCACCGGCGCCGTGACATTCAAGTGCCCGCGCATCACCTGCTGCGCGCTGGCGGCCGACTCGTTCGCCTCGTTGATCTTGGCGAGGATCACGCGCACGTCGTCGAGGTAGCGGTCCCCGGCCTCGGTCAGGCGGACGCTGCGCGTGGTCCGGAAGACCAGCTTCAATCCCAGGTGCTCCTCCAGGCCTGCGATTGCGCGCGTGACGCTGGCCGGTGACATGCCCATTCGCCTGGCAGCGGCGGCGAAATTCCTCTCCTCGGCGACGGCCACGAAGGCCGTCATCCCCTGCATGCGGTCCATGGAGATCTACCTTCGACGAGACCGCGCCGACCCGGCGGGGTCATAGAGACGAGGCATCGTCAGTTCGACGTCGCGAAGGTCGTCCAGGATGCGGCGGTACTCTTCGGCGAATCGCAAGCCGACGTCGGTCACCCGTTCGGCACCGGGCGTGCGATCCAGCAGGCTCACCCCTAGGCGCGCTTCAAGCTCGTCGAGGGCTCGCATCGCTGCGGAAGGCCTCATGTCGAGCGACCGAGCCGCTGCAGCAAGCCCGCGCTCTTCAACGACGGCAACGAGCACGCGCATCGACACCAGTTTTGACATAGGCGGCATGTTGACGCGGGCCTCTGCCGAACGGAATCCGCTGATCACGAAAGACTCCGTTTCCGATCCCGAAACGGTTGTGCTGCGGGCAAGAAAAAACCCCGTAAATCAGAGATTTACGGGGTTTCTTGAACTTGGAGGAGTCGGAGGGATTCGAACCCTCGATTCGCTTTTTAGGCAAATACTCCCTTAGCAGGGGAGCACCTTCGGCCACTCGGTCACGACTCCAGCAGAGCCACGCATTCTATATCAAGAATTTGCGACCTCTACGAAAAAAGCGCTCAGGCGGGTGCCTGGTCTAGATCGAAAGCCTTGTGCAGCGCGCGCACGGCGAGCTCCATGTACTTCTCGTCGATGACGACGCTGGTCTTGATCTCGCTGGTGGAGATCATCTGGATGTTGATGCCTTCCTCGCTCAGCGCGCGGAACATCTTCGAGGCCACGCCCACGTGCGACTTCATGCCGATGCCGACGATGGACACCTTGCAGATCTTCGGGTCGCCGACGACCTTGGCCGCGTTCGTGGCCGGGCCGACGCTCTTCTCCAGCAGTTCCATCGTGCGCGCGTAGTCGTTGCGGTGCACGGTGAACGAGAAGTCCGTCTTGCCGTCCTGCGAGACGTTCTGGATGATGACGTCGATGTCGATGTTGGCCTCGGCCACCGGGCCCAGGATCTGGAAGGCGATGCCGGGCTTGTCGGGCACGCCCAGCAGCGTCACCTTGGCTTCGTCGCGGTT
This sequence comes from Roseateles agri, assembly GCF_034043675.1. Lineage (NCBI taxonomy): Bacteria > Pseudomonadati > Pseudomonadota > Betaproteobacteria > Burkholderiales > Sphaerotilaceae > Roseateles > Roseateles agri. The sequence goes on from NZ_JAXCLA010000006.1 coordinate 424,692, forward strand.
GAAGGCAATGCCGGATACGACGGCTTGTTCCATTTTCTCGTCCTCTTCAAAACTGATCAGGGTGCCGGACTTGGCCTCCTCGTCGATGTCGATGTCCCAGGCGGTGAAGCTGGACAGCACGCGCAGCGGCACGCGGTACTTGCCGGCGAACTCGACCGAGCGGATCTGCAGGATCTTGGAGCCGAGCGACGCCATCTCCAGCATTTCCTCGAAGCTGATCGTGTGCAGGCGGCGTGCCTCGGGGACGATGCGCGGATCGGTCGTGTAGACGCCGTCCACGTCGGTGTAGATCAGGCACTCGTCGGCCTTCATCGCCGCGGCGATGGCCACGGCCGAGGTGTCGGAGCCGCCGCGGCCCAAGGTGGTGATGTTCTGGTCTTCGTCGATGCCCTGGAAGCCGGCGATGACGACGACCTTGCCGGCAGCCAGGTCGGCGCGCACGCGGGCGTCGTCGATGCTCTCGATGCGGGCCTTGGTGTACGAGGAGTCGGTCTGCACGGGCACCTGCCAGCCGGTGTAGCTGACGGCTTCCATGCCCTCGGCTTGCAGGGCCAGGGCCAGCAGGCCGACCGAGACCTGCTCGCCGGTGGCGGCAATCATGTCCAGTTCACGCATCGCCTCTGCGGTGATCGAGCTCGGCTGCAGTTCCTTGGCCAGGCCCAGCAGGCGGTTCGTCTCGCCGCTCATGGCCGAGGGCACGACGACCATCTGGTGGCCGGCACGCGCCCATTTCGCCACGCGCTTGGCGACGTTGCGGATGCGGTCGGTGGAGCCCATCGACGTGCCGCCGTATTTGTGAACGATCAAGGCCATAGGGGATGAATCAGGGATCGGTGAACGGAACTCGGGATTCTACGGGGAGCCAGCGCAGGCTCAGCTGCGGCTCGCCCGGCGCGGCGAGCATGCGCGCGTCGATGCCGAGGCCCGCGACGAACACCAGCTCGGCGCCGGAAAACAGCAAAGGACCGCTGCGCGCCCAGCCTGGAACGCCGGCTTCCTGATACGCCTTCTTGAGGCTTCGCAGCGCGCTTCCCCGGGCACGCTGGAACTGTTCACCCCCTTGGCGTGCTCGCAGGGTCAGGTCTTGCAGGTGGATTGGTGACACGCCGCCGGAGGGCACGGCGGCGACCTCCCAAGTCCCTGCCCAGCCCGGCTGCACATAGCTTCCGGGCAAGCCGAGATTCACCATTTGCGAAGGGCCGGGAGCCGGGCTTTCGGCCGCCGGCTGCCAACTGAGCCTGCCGCGGTACAGGCGCAGCAGGCCGCCGGCACAGGGCCAGGCGGAGCCGCTGCCGCCCTCCCCGGCCTGGATGCGTTGAACGAGGCTGGCCGGCGCGACTTGACCGGTCGCCTGGTGGAGCCAAGCGCGCAGCGCGTTGGCGGCGCGGGCGGGTGAGAGCAATTGCAGTTCGTGCAGCGCGAGGCCGCGCTCATCGACGCGGCCGGCCAGATCGACGGCGGCCATCTCCTGCTGCAGGGCCAGCGCCTGCTGCGCCCAGTTCGCACTCTGCGCCAGGGCGGCCTCTGCCTGCGGGAACGCTTCGCCCAGCGACGGCCATACGGCCAGCCGCAGGCGATTGCGGGCGAAGCGTGGATCAGCGTTGCTGTCGTCCTCGATGTACTCCAGGCCGTGCGCGGCAACGTAGGCCTCGATCGACTCGCGCGGCCGGTCCAGCCAGGGCCGGGCCCAGCAGATGCCGTCGCGCCATTGCATCTTCGGCATCGCGGCCAAGCCGGCCGCACCGGCGCCGCGCAGGGCCTGCAGCAGCAGCGTCTCGGCTTGGTCGCGACGGTGATGGGCCAGAAGCAATAGATCGACGCCGTGCTCGGCGCACAGTTCGGCCAGCGCGGCATGGCGCGCCTCGCGCGCCCAGGCTTCGATGCTTTCGCCCACGGCCGGCCCGCCGCTCAGGCGATGCGTGCGCAGGGTGACACCCCAGGCAGCACACTGGCGCTCCGAATGGGCCGCCCAGGCGTCCGCATGCGTGCTTAGGCCGTGATGAATGTGAAAAGCCAGCACCTCGATGCTGGCTTCTTTCGCTTGCCCGGCCACCGCATGCAGCAGCGCCGTGGAATCGCGCCCGCCGCTGTAGGCGACGGCAAGGCGGGGTCGGTCAGCGGTTCTTGGTGTCGCCGAATCGGCCATAGGCCTGGATGCGGGAGTAACGGCGATCGACCAGTTCCTGCGGCTTCAGGTCGCTGACCTGGCGCAGCGCGTCGCTGAGCGCGCGCTTCAGGTTCGAGGCCATCTGCTTCTGGTCGCGGTGGGCGCCGCCGACCGGCTCATTGACGATCTTGTCGATCAGGCCCAGCGCCTTCAGGCGGTGGGCAGTGATGCCCAGCGCATCGGCGGCGTCGGCCGCGCGCTCGCTGCTCTTCCAGAGGATGGATGCGCAGCCTTCCGGCGAGATCACCGAGTAGGCAGCGAATTGCAGCATCAGCACCTGGTCGGCCACGCCGATGGCCAGCGCACCGCCGGAGCCGCCTTCGCCGATAACGGTGGCGATGATGGGCACTTCGAGCTGCGCCATCTCGAGGATGTTGCGGCCGATGGCTTCCGACTGACCGCGCTCCTCGGCGCCGATGCCGGGATAGGCACCCATGGTGTCGATGAAGGTGAAGACGGGCAGGCCAAACTTCTCGGCCAGCTTCATCAGGCGCAGCGCCTTGCGGTAGCCCTCGGGGCGGGGCATGCCGAAGTTGCGCTTGGTGCGCTCCTTGGAATCGCCGCCACGCTGGTGGCCGACGACCATGCAGGCCTGGCCGTTGAAGCGGGCGAGGCCGCCGACGATGGCTGCGTCGTCCGCGAAATGGCGGTCGCCGTGCAGTTCCTGGAATTCGGTGAAGACCTCGCTGCAGTAGTCGAGGGTCTGCGGGCGCTGCGGGTGGCGGGCGATCTGGTAGACCTGCCAGGGCGCGACGTTGGCGTAGACGTCCTTCGTGAGCTGCAGGCTCTTCTTGCTGAGGCGGTCGATCTCTTCGGAGATGTCGACGGCTGATTCGCTCTGCACGTAGCGCAGTTCTTCGATCTTGGTTTCGAGCTCGGCGATCGGCTGCTCGAATTCGAGGAAGTGTTTCTTGCTCATCCTGCTTTTGCGTTCGTTGCGGAAGTTCCTGGGGCCGGTCTCATGGAGCGGCGGCAGGGGCTCACTTCTCGGCGGGGAGCGGTTGGACTGGATCCAGACTCCGCCAAATGTACCATGTGGCCACTGACCGATAGGGGGCCCAGGCCTCGCCCAGCTCGCGCGCCTCGGCGCGGGACACGGGCTCGCCCGAGAAGTAATTTTCGCTGATGCCCTGGATCAGATTGGGGTCTTCCAGCGGCAGCACATTGGGCCGCATCAGGTGGAAGATCAGGAACATGTCGGCCGTCCAGCGGCCGATGCCGCGGATCGCAACCAGTTCCTCGACGATGGCCTCGTCCTCCATCTGCGCCCATTGCTTGACGTGGACGTTGCCCTCTTCGAAGTGCCGAGCCAGGTCGCGCACGTACTCGGTCTTGCGCGCGGCCAGGCCGATCGCGCGCAGCGCCTCGACCGGTTGCGCCAGCACGGCAGCGGGCAGGATGCGCGAGCCGGGTGTGGTGGTCAGCGCCAGGAAGCGCTCCCACATCGCCTGCGCGGACTTGACCGAGATCTGCTGGCCGATCACCGAACGGGCCAGGGTGGTGAACGGATCGCTGCGCAGCTTCAGCCGCGCCTCGCCGAACTGCGGGATGAGCTTCTTCATCACGCGGTCCCGCTTCACCAGATGGCGGCAGGCCTCGTCCCAATACTCGGGCGTGACGTCCGGGGCGGCCCCGGGCACCTTCGCGCGCGCCACGCTCAGGCCTTCACCCAGGTGGTACCTGCGGCCGTGTCCTTCAGGACGATGCCGGCAGCCAGCAACTCGGCGCGGATGCGGTCGGCACCGGCGAAGTCACGGGCGGCCTTGGCGGCGGCGCGGGCGGCGATCTGTGCCTCGATGGCAACTTCGTCCAGGCCGGAGCCGGCCTGCAGGTACTGGCGCGGGGCCTGCTGCAGGATGCCCAGCACGCCGCCGAGCTGCTTCAGCAGCGCGGCGTCCTGCGGGTCGCGGCTCTTGTTGACCTGGTTGGCCAGCTCGAACAGCACGGCAACGGCGCCAGGGGTGTTGAAGTCCTCATCCATCGCGGCCTTGAAGGCAGCGGGCTGGGGCTGGTTCCAATCGATCGCGGCGGCGGCCGGCGCAGCCTCGACGGCATCCAGCGCCGTGTACAGCCGGCGCAGCGAGTTGCGTGCGTCGTCGAGGTTGGCGTCGCTGAAGTTGAACGGGCTGCGGTAGTGCGTGCGCAGCATGAAGTAGCGCAGCGTCTCGCCGTCGTAGCTCTTCAGCACGTCGCGGATGGTGAAGAAGTTGCCCAGGCTCTTGGACATCTTCTCGCCGTCGACGTTCAGGAAGCCGTTGTGCAGCCAATAGGTGGCAAACGGATAGCCGGCGCCCTGGCTCTGCGCGATCTCGTTCTCGTGGTGCGGGAACTGCAGGTCGGCGCCACCACCGTGGATATCGAAGCTCTCGCCCAGCAGCGCGCAGCTCATCGCCGAGCACTCGATGTGCCAGCCGGGCCGGCCAGGGCCGTAGTCGCTGGCGTATTTGGCGTCGGCGGGCTCCTCGGGCTTGGCGGCCTTCCAGAGCACGAAGTCCAGCGGATCCTGCTTGCCGTCCTCGTTCACCGCCACGCGCTCGCCGGCACGCAGATCGTCCAGGCTCTTGCCGCTCAGCTTGCCGTAGCCGTCGAACTTGCGCACGGCGTAGTTGACGTCACCGTCGGTCGCGCGATAAGCCAAGCCGCGCTGCTCCAGGCGATCGATCAGCGAGAGCATCTGCGGCACGTATTCGGTTGCGCGCGGCTCGTGGTCCGGCAGCATCAGGCCGACGGCAGCGAAGTCCTCGTGCATCGCGGTCGCCATCTCGTCGGTCAGTTGGCGGATCGTGATGCCGCGCTCGACGGCCCGCCGGATGATCTTGTCGTCGATGTCGGTGATGTTGCGGACGTAGGTGACCTTGTAGCCGCTGGCACGCAGCCAGCGGTTGATCACGTCGAAGGCCATGTTCATCCGCAGGTGACCCATGTGGCACAGGTCGTAGACCGTGATGCCGCAGACGTACATGCGCACGTTGCCAGGGTCGATCGGAGTGAAAGGCTGGACCGCGCGGGCCAGCGTGTTGTAGAGGCGAAGAGACATGGAATTGGGCCGGCCCGTGACCGGCATCAGCTGCGCCCGGCATCAGGCAGCGCGGCGTGCAGGGGCACCGTAGAATGGCCCGCAGTATACCGGCAGGGTCCCGCGGCGATGCCCGCCTGATCCCAGGAAAAGCCCGCCCCATCGGGCCCCGCCGCGCACCCAAGACCCCACTCAAACCGATGCAAACCCGCAAGTTTCTCAAGCTGGCGATCCTGGCACTGCTGCTGGGCGCAGGCCTGGCGGCCCGCGCCGCCAACGAACTCGACACCGCCCAGAAGCTGTGGCTGGCCGGCCAGCGCCCGCAGGCGATCGCCACCATCGAGCAGGCACTCAAGGCCACACCCGACGAGCTGAAGCTGCGCTTCGCCCTCGGCGTGATGAAGATGGAAACCGGCGAACGCGAGGATGCGGCGCGCATCTTCACCGCGCTGACGCAGGATTTCCCGGACCTGTCCGATCCGTTCAACAACCTGGCCGTCATTCACGCCGGCACGGGCGATCTGGACCAGGCCCAGGCCGACCTCGAACAGGCGCTGCGCCTGCAGCCCGACAACGCGCAGGCCCAGGAAAACATGGGCGACCTGATGCTGCGCCTCGCACAGCGCGCCTACCAGCGCGCGCAGGGCGCGCAGATTGCCCCGAGCGACGCACTGGCGCTGAAGCTCAAGCGCACGCAGGATCTGATCAAGGCCAGCACGAGCGGCCGCTGAGGGACAATCCGTCCCGCATCCAGGACCCGACACCCCATGCCATCCATGCACAAAGCGATGATTAACGTGACGATCAAGCGCACCCTCGGCGGCCTCGCCGCCCTTCTGCTGGCCTTTGCCGCCCAGGCCCAGACCGTCAAGCTGACGACCTCGATGGGCGATATCCGCATCCAGCTCGACGCCGAAAAGGCGCCGAAGTCGGTGGCCAACTTCCTCCAGTACGTGAAGTCCGGCCAGTACAACGGCACGGTGTTCCACCGCGTGATCGCCAACTTCATGATCCAGGGCGGCGGCTTCACCACCAAGATGGAGCAGAAGCCCACCAAGGCGCCGATCCCGCTGGAGTCGCGCAACGGCCTGCACAACGTGCGCGGCAGCGTCGCGATGGCGCGTACCGGCGATCCGAACTCCGCCACCGCGCAGTTCTTCATCAACACGGTCGACAACGCATTCCTCGACGCCGACAACGCGCGCGACGGCAACGGCTATGCGGTGTTCGGCCAAGTCATCGAGGGCATGGAGGTGGTCGACAAGATCCGCGCCGTGCCCGTGACGGACACGGGCATGTTCCAGAACGTGCCGCAGACGCCCGTCATCATCACCAAGGCCATTGTGGAGTCCAAGAAATGAGCAAGAAAGTCGAACTGCAAACGAACCATGGCCGCATCGTCATCGAGCTTGACGACGCGAAAGCCCCGGCCACGACCGAGAACTTCCTGAGCTACGTGAAGAAGGGCCACTACGACGGCACGATCTTCCACCGCGTGATCAAGGGCTTCATGATCCAGGGCGGCGGCATGGAATCCGGCATGAAGCAGAAGGCCACCGACGCGCCGATCCAGAACGAATCGGCCAACGGCCTGACCAACGACAAGTACACCCTGGCGATGGCCCGCACCAGCGCCCCCCACTCGGCCTCCAGCCAGTTCTTCATCAACACGAAGAACAACGGCTTCCTCAACAAGGCCGAGAGCTCGGACGGCTGGGGCTACGCCGTGTTCGGCAAGGTCGTCGAAGGCCAGGACATCGTCGACTCGATCGAGAAGGTCGCGACCGGCCGCCAGATGGGCCACAGCGACGTGCCGAACGAGGACGTCGTCATCGAACGCGCCACCGAGCTCGCCGCCTGAACTTGCAAGTTGAGATTGCCGAGCTGACACTGCCGGCCGACTGGCGCCGGATCGACTTCCTGTCGGACCTGCACCTGTCGGCGGACACGCCAGCCACCTTCGCCGCACTGGCGAGCCACCTTGAAGAAACCGCCGCCGAGGCGGTTTTTTTGCTGGGCGACATCTTCGAGGTCTGGGTCGGCGACGACGGACGCTTCGACCCGTTCGAGGCCCGTTGCGTCACGCTACTGCGCGCCGCTTCCGAGCGCTGCAAGCTCTTCTTCATGCCCGGCAACCGGGACTTCCTCGTCGGCGACGCGATGCTGGCCGACTGTGGCATGGCGCGCCTGAACGATCCGACGGTGCTGAACGCCTGCGGCCAGCGCGTGCTGCTGACGCATGGCGACGCGCTGTGCCTGGAGGACAAGCCCTACCAGGCCTTCCGCGCCCAAGTGCGCGACCCCGCCTGGCAGGCCGCGCTGCTGGCGAAGCCGCTGGCGGAACGCCGTGAGATCGGCCGGCAGATGCGCGCCGCCAGCATGGCGAACCAGGCCAAGCAGGAACTCTGGGCCGACCTGGATGCCGAGGCCTGCCGGCAGTGGCTCACCGCGACCGGATGCAAGACGATGATCCATGGCCATACACACCGGCCGGCGGTCCACGATCTTGGCGATGGATTTCGGCGTTATGTCCTGTCCGACTGGGACTTCGAGGCCACGCCACCGCGCGGCGACGTCTTGCGCCTGCGCCACGCCGGCCTGCGCCGGATCGACCTCGCATGATCGGCGGGCTCTGGAAGCGCTGGCGTGAAGCCAAGGCGTTGGAGCGCCATGCGATCCCCGATGCACTGTGGGAACTGACGCTGCTGCGCTACCCGTTCCTTGCGCGGCGCAGCGCGGAGGACCTCACCGAGTTGCGCCGGCTCTGCTCGCTGTTCCTGGCGAGCAAGGAATTCCATGGCGTCGGCGGCTTCGAGGTCACGGACGAGATCGCGCTGGCCGTCGCCGCGCAGGCCTGCCTGCCCGTCTTGAAGCTGGGCCTCGCGTGGTACGACGGCTTCGTCGGCATCGTGATGCACGAGGACGAGGTGTTGGCGCCGCGCGAGGTGATGGACGAGGACGGCATCGTCCACCAGTACGAGGAGGCGCTGGTCGGCGAGGCCATGGAGGGCGGGCCGCTGATGCTGACCTGGGCCGCCGCGGCGCCGGACGAATTCGCCGACGAGTCCGCCGTGTTCAACGTCGTCATCCACGAGTTCGCGCACGTGATCGACATGCGCGATGGCTGGGCCGACGGCGTGCCCCCGCTGCCGAGCGCCGAAGCCCGCGAGCAGTGGCTCGACGTGCTCGAAGCGGAGTGGAACGAGTTCTGCGACCGGGTCGACGCCGGCGAGGACACGCTGATCGATCCCTACGGCGTCGAGGCGCCAGAAGAGTTCTTCGCCGTCGCGGTCGAAGCCTTCTTCGTCGCGCCGGCCGAGATGAAAAAAGAGCAGCCGGCTCTGTACCGGCTGCTCTCGGACTTCTTTCAGCAGGGCTGATCAGCCCATCAATCAACTCGCCAATCAACTCGCAGTAGCGGGCTCCGCCTTCGGCTTGTTGTTGGCCTTGTTCGGCTGGATGTCCAGCACGACCTCGCCCTTGTCGTCCACGTCGACGCTCAGGCGGCCACCGTCGACCAGGCGGCCGAACAGCAGTTCGTCGGCCAGCGCGCGGCGGATCGTGTCCTGGATCAGCCGCTGCATCGGGCGGGCGCCCATCAGCGGATCGAATCCCTTCTTCGCCAGGTGCTTGCGCAGCGCATCGCTGAACGTGACCTCGACCTTCTTTTCCTGCAGTTGGCTTTCCAGTTGCAGCAGGAACTTGTCGACCACGCGCATGATGATTTCCTCGTCCAGCGCGCGGAAGGACACGATCGCGTCCAGGCGGTTGCGGAACTCGGGCGTGAACAGGCGCTTGATGTCGGCCATCTCGTCACCCTGCTGGCGCTGGGTGGTGAAGCCGATGGTGGACTTGTTCATCGTCTCGGCGCCCGCATTGGTCGTCATGATGATGATGATGTTGCGGAAGTCCGACTTGCGGCCGTTGTTGTCCGTCAGCGCGCCGTGGTCCATCACCTGCAGCAGCACGTTGAAGACGTCCGGGTGCGCCTTCTCGATCTCGTCGAGCAGCAGCACCGCGTGCGGCTTCTTCGTCACCGCCTCGGTCAACAGGCCGCCCTGGTCGAAACCGACGTAGCCCGGAGGCGCGCCGATCAGGCGGCTCACGGCGTGGCGCTCCATGTACTCGGACATATCGAAGCGGATCAGCTCGATGCCCAGGATGTAGGCGAGCTGCTTCGCGACTTCGGTCTTGCCGACGCCGGTCGGGCCGCTGAACAGGAAGGAGCCGATCGGCTTGTCCGGCTTGCCCAGGCCCGAGCGCGCCATCTTGATGGCGGCGGCCAGCGCATCGATGGCAGGCTCCTGGCCGAACACCACGCTCTTCAGGTCGCGGTCCAGGCTCTTCAGCTTGCCGCGGTCATCGGTCGACACGGACGCGGGCGGGATGCGCGCGATCTTGGCGACGATGTCCTCGACCTCGGCGCGCGTGATGGTCTTCTTCTGCTTGTTCTTCGGCAGGATGCGCTGGGCAGCGCCGGCCTCGTCGATGACGTCGATCGCCTTGTCCGGCAGATGGCGGTCATTGATGTACTTGGCCGACAGCTCGGCCGCAGCCTGCAGAGCGCCCAGCGCGTACTTGACGCTGTGGTGCTCCTCGAAGCGCGACTTGAGGCCCTTCAGGATCTCGATCGTCTGCTCGACCGAAGGCTCGGCCACGTCCACCTTCTGGAACCGGCGTGACAGCGCTGCATCCTTCTCGAAGATGCCGCGGTACTCGGTGAAGGTGGTGGCGCCGATGCACTTCATCGCACCGGAACTCAGTGCCGGCTTCAGCAGGTTGCTGGCGTCCAGCGTACCGCCCGAGGCAGCGCCGGCACCGATCAGCGTGTGGATCTCGTCGATGAAGAGGATGGCGTTGGGCTGGTCCTTCAGCTGCTTGAGCACCGCCTTCAGGCGCTGCTCGAAGTCACCGCGATACTTGGTGCCCGCCAGCAGCGCGCCCATGTCCAGCGAATAGACCACGGCCTCGGCCAGCACCTCGGGCACGTCGCCCTCGGTGATGCGCCAGGCCAGGCCTTCGGCGATCGCCGTCTTGCCTACGCCGGCCTCGCCGACCAGCAGCGGATTGTTCTTGCGGCGGCGGCACAGCACCTGCACGACCCGCTCGACTTCCAACTCGCGGCCGATCAGCGGATCGATCTTGCCGTCCTTGGCCATCTGGTTGAGGTTCTGCGTGAACTGCTCCAGCGGCGAACCCTTGCCGCCCTGGCCTTCCGCTTCCTCGCGCTCGGCCTCGTTGCCAGCGCCGCCCTCGGCACCACCCTTCGGCGGTTCCGGCGGTTCGCTCTTCTTGATGCCGTGCGCGATGAAATTGACCACGTCCAGCCGCGTCACGCCCTGCTGGTGCAGGTAGTAGACGGCGTGGGAGTCCTTCTCGCCGAAGATCGCGACCAGCACGTTGGCGCCGGTCACTTCCTTCTTGCCGCTGCCGGTGGACTGCACGTGCATGATGGCGCGCTGGATCACGCGCTGGAAGCCCAGCGTCGGCTGGGTATCCACCTCATCGGTGCCGCCCACGGTGGGCGTGTTTTCCTTGATGAACTGGGCGAGCGACTTGCGCAGGTCGTCCAGGTTCGCCGAGCAGGCGCGCAGGACTTCTGCAGCGGACGGGTTGTCCAGCAGGGCCATCAGCAAGTGCTCGACGGTGATGAATTCGTGTCGCTGCTGGCGCGCTTCAACGAACGCCATGTGCAGGCTGACTTCAAGCTCTTGCGCAATCATGCGGCCTCCATAATGCACTGCAAAGGATGGCCGGCTCGCCGAGCGGCGGCCAGCACCAATTCGACCTTCGTCGCCGCAACGTCCTTCGTGAAGACGCCGCAGACCCCACGCCCTTCGTGGTGGATTTTGAGCATGATCTGGGTCGCCGTATCCAGGTCATGGCGAAAATATTCTTGCAACACCATAACGACGAATTCCATCGGCGTGAAATCGTCATTCAACAGCAGCACCTGGTAAAGGCGCGGGGGTTCGGTTTTCTGCGGAACGCGCTCGACGGTGGTGACCCCGTCGCCGTCTTCCCCACCCGGCTTCTGGTCGGGCGGCAGTGGAGGTTGAGAGGGGATATCTGGCATGGACCGATTCTATAGAGAGCGCATCAAACCCGCTGACGGCCGGGGGTTCCGGCTCCGTGACGGGCGGCACGCCACGACCTGATTCCATCTTGCGCCGCTGTGTCGAATTGCAAGCACCGCCCGCGTTGCCGATTTCAATTTTTTTGTGGGATCGGTCGACACTCCGGGTCTGCCCCAACCGGGCAGCTACCGAATTGACACGGGATTGACAAAATTCACAAAATGCCGCTGGTGCATAAAGACACCGGGACGGAGGCGTTATGGCTTTAGGGACAGTGAAGTGGTTCAACGATGCCAAGGGTTTTGGCTTCATTGAACCGGAGGCAGGGGGAGAAGATGTATTTGCGCATTTCTCGGCGATCCAGATGGAAGGGTTCCGGACCCTTCGCCAAGGCAGCCAGGTGAGTTTCGAACTGGTGCAAGGCCCCAAGGGCCAGTTGGCGCAGAACATCACGCCGATGGAAGTCAGCACCCCGGCCAGCCGAGCCGCCGCTCCGCTAGGTGCGGAAGTCGCTCACTGAACGACGCGAAGCCCGCCAACCGCGGGCTTCTTTACTCGGGTCCGCCCTTCCCTTCATCAGCGCCGGCTGCAGCAATAGGCTTCGGTCCGGTAGGGAAACGCGACCGTCTCGTGCCCGCTTAGCGCCGGATGCTCGGCCACCAGCCGACGCAGGCGGCGCGCCACCTTGGCCTTCTCTTCAGGCTCCAGGGTGGCGATGAAGCTGACCGACAGAATCCGGTCCACGATCACCTCTTCCGGCGTGCCGACATGGGCGTTCACGAAACTGCTCGGCGCCGGCAGATCGAAATACGGGCTCGCGTCGAACGGCCGGCGCCAGTCGCCTTTGTAGAAACGCGGCGCGTCGCCCTCGTAGGGCGTGATGATCCGGGTCAGTTCCGCCACCCAGTCGACCGACTCGTCCCGCACGTTCCAGACCAGGCCCAGGCGGCCGCCCGGCCTCAGCACCCGGTGGATCTCCTTCAGCTCCACCTCGCCGGCGAACCAGTGGAACGCCTGCGCGCAGACGACCACGTCGGCAATGGCGGTCTGCAGCGGCATCGAGGCCGCCGCGCCGACCAGTGCCGCGACACCGGGCAGCCCGGCTGCCAGTTCGGCGCGCATCGCATCCACGGGCTCGACAGCCGTCACCGTCGCGCCGTTGGCCAGCAAGCGCTTGGTGAACTTGCCGGTGCCCGCGCCGAGATCGACGACATGGCTGCCCGGCAGCACGCCGAGTTCATCCGCCAGCCATCCGGCGAGTTCTGCCGGGTATTCCGGCCGGCCACGCGCATAACTCTTAGCGTCGACGGCATAGCCCTCACGAGCCGCCTGGTGGATCTCGTTGCCCATCGTCACGCGCTCCTCGACCTGCCGGGCCTTACATGTTGTCGATCATGACCTGGCCGAAGCCGCTGCACGACACCTGCGTCGCACCGTCCATCAGCCGGGCGAAGTCGTAGGTGACCTTCTTGCTGGCGATGGCCGCCTCCAGCGAGGAAATGATCAGCGCGGCCGCCTCGGTCCAGCCCAGGTGACGCAGCATCATCTCGGCACTCAGGATCGAGGAGCCCGGGTTGACGTAGTCCTTGCCGGCGTAGCGCGGTGCCGTCCCGTGCGTGGCCTCGAAGCAGGCGACCGACTCCGACATATTGGCGCCTGGCGCGATGCCCATGCCGCCGACCTGCGCGGCCAGCGCGTCGGAGATGTAGTCGCCATTCAGGTTCAGCGTGGCGACGACGGAGTACTCGGCCGGGCGCATCAGGATCTGCTGCAGGAAGGCGTCGGCGATCGAGTCCTTGATCGTGATCGTGCGGCCGGTCTTCGGGTTCGTCAGCCGGCACCAGGGGCCGCCGTCGATCAGCTCGGCGCCGAATTCCTTCTGCGCCAGCGCATAGCCCCAGTCGCGGAACGCACCCTCGGTGAACTTCATGATGTTGCCCTTGTGCACCAGGGTCACGCTGGGCTTGTCATGGTCGATCGCGTACTGGATGGCCTTGCGCACCAGGCGCTCCGTGCCCTCGCGCGAAACCGGCTTGACGCCGATCGCCGAGGTTTCGGGGAAGCGGATCTTGCGCGCGCCCATCTCGTCCTGCAGGAACTTGATCAGCTTCTTCGCCTGCTCGCTCTCGGCCGCGAACTCGATGCCGGCGTAGATGTCCTCCGAGTTCTCGCGGAAGACGACCATGCTCGTCTTCTGGGGCTCCTTCAGCGGCGAGGGCACGCCCTTGAAGTACTGCACCGGGCGCAGGCAGACGTAGAGATCCAGGCTCTGACGCAGGGTCACGTTCAGCGAACGGATGCCGCCGCCCACCGGCGTGGTCAGCGGGCCCTTGATCGAGACGACGAACTCCTTCAGCGCGGCGACCGTCTCGTCCGGCAGCGAGACATCGGGGCCGTACAGGCCGGTCGCCTTCTCGCCGGCATAGACCTCCATCCAGTGGATCCTGCGCTTGCCGCCATAGGCCTTGGCCACCGCCGCATCGACCACCTTCAGCATCACCGGCGTGACATCCGCACCAACGCCGTCGCCTTCGATGAACGGGACGATCGGCTCGTCCGGCACGTTCAGCGAGTTGTCGGCGTTGACCGTGATCCTGGCCCCCTGCTCGGGAACCGCGATGTGCTGGTACATGGGAAATCGTCTCCGGAATGAATTTCGAAAATTCTGGAAAAAAGCCGGCGCATCAGCGCCGGCTTTGAGCTCAAGCGGATCAGCGCTCGATGATCAGGCAGCCACCGTGGCCAAGGCCGCGTTGAAGGTCGCGCTCGGGCGCATCACGCGCTCCAGCTTCTCCATGTCAGGCTTGTAGTAACCGCCGATGTCGGCCGGCTGGCCCTGCACCGCCGCCAGCTCGGCGACGATCTTGGACTCGTTGTCAGCCAGGGCCTTGGCCAGCGGCGCGAACTTGGCCGCCAGCTCGGCGTCCTCGGTCTGCGCGGCCAGCGCCTGGGCCCAGTACAGCGACAGGTAGAACTGGCTGCCGCGGTTGTCGAGCTGGCCGGTCTTGGGGCTCGGGTTGCGGTTGTTGTCCAGCAGCTTGCCCGTGGCCGCGTCCAGCGTGGTCGCCAGGAGCGCCGCGCGGGCGTTCTTGTTCTTGCGGCCCAGGTCTTCCAGGCTCACCGCAAGTGCCAGGAATTCGCCCAGCGAATCCCAGCGCAGGTGGTTTTCCTCGACCAACTGCTGCACGTGCTTGGGAGCTGAACCGCCGGCGCCGGTTTCGTACATGCCGCCGCCGGCCATCAGCGGAACGATGGACAGCATCTTGGCCGAGGTGCCCAGTTCCATGATCGGGAACAGGTCGGTCAGGTAGTCGCGCAGGATGTTGCCGGTGGCGCTGATCGTGTCCAGGCCACGGATCACGCGCTCCAGCGTGTAACGCATCGCGCGCACCTGGCTCATGATCTGGATGTCCAGGCCGGTCGTGTCATGCTCGTGCAGGTACATGCGGACCTTGGTGATCAGCTGCGCCTCGTGCGGGCGGTAGGCGTCGAGCCAGAAGACCACCGGCATGCCGGAGTTGCGGGCACGCGTGACGGCCAGCTTGACCCAGTCGCGGATCGCGGCGTCCTTGACCTGGCACATGCGCCAGATGTCGCCCTGCTCCACTTCCTGGCTCATCAGCACTTCGCCGGTGTCCAGGTCGGTGATGTTGGCCGTGCCGTCTTCGGAGATCTCGAAGGTCTTGTCGTGCGAGCCGTATTCCTCGGCTTGCTGGGCCATCAGGCCGACGTTGGGCACCGTGCCCATGGTCTTCGGATCGAAGGCGCCGTGCCACTTGCAGAAGTTGATGATCTCCTGATAGATGCGGGCGAAGGTCGACTCCGGCATCACGGCCTTCACTTCCTTCAGGCGACCGTCGGCACCGTACATCTTGCCGCCGGCGCGGATCATCGCGGGCATCGAGGCGTCGACGATGACGTCGTTGGGCGAGTGGAAGTTGGTGATGCCCTTGGCCGAGTCGACCATGGCCAGCTCGGGGCGATGCTCCTGGCAGGCGTGCAGGTCGCGCTTGATCTCGTCCTGCTTGCTCTGCGGCAGCGTGGCGATCTTGTTGTAGAGATCGACCATGCCGTTGTTGACGTTGATGCCCAGCTCGTCGAACAGCTTGCCGTGCTTCTCGAAGGCATCGCGGTAGAAGATCTTGACGCAGTGGCCGAAGACGATCGGGTGCGAGACCTTCATCATCGTCGCCTTGACGTGCAGCGAGAACATCACGCCGGTCTTGTGCGCGTCTTCGATTTCCTTCTCGTAGAAGTCGAGCAGCGCCTTCTTGCTCATGAACATCGAGTCGACGACCTCGCGGTCCTGAAGCGCCACCTTGGCCTTCAGCACGATGGTCTTGCCGCTCTTGGTCAGCAGTTCCATCTTGACGTTGCGGGGGCGGTCCATCGTCATCGACTTTTCGCCGTGATAGAAGTCGCCGGCGTGCATGTGCGAGACGTGCGAGCGCGAAGCCTGGCTCCACTCGGCCATGCTGTGCGGGTTCTTGCGGGCGTATTCCTTGACGGCCTTGGGCGCGCGGCGATCCGAGTTGCCTTCGCGCAGCACCGGGTTCACGGCGGAACCGATGCACTTGTTGTAGCGAGCGCGGACATCCTTGTCCTCGTCCGTCTCGGGCTTCTCCGGGTAAGCGGGGATCTTGTAGCCCTTGTCCTGCAATTCCTTGATCGCTGCCTTCAGCTGCGCGACGGACGCGCTGATGTTGGGCAGCTTGATGATGTTCGCCTCGGCCTTCAGCGTGAGCTTGCCGAGTTCGGCCAGACGGTCCGGAACGCGCTGCTCTTCGGTCAGGCATTCCGGGAACTGGCCCAGGATGCGACCAGCGACGGAGATGTCGCTGGTCTCGACATGAACGCCAGCGGGCGCCGCGAAGGCGCGGATGATGGGCAGGAAAGAGGCGGTCGCCAGAAGCGGTGCCTCGTCCGTCAGGGTGTAGATGATGGTCGGTTGCTGAGCGCTCATGCTTGTATCCAGATCAGTCTTATCAGGCGAAGTTTGCCTGTGCGAAGTCCCAGTTCACCAGGTGGGTCAGGAAGGCCTCGAGGAACTTCGGACGCAGGTTGCGGTAGTCGATGTAGTAGGCGTGTTCCCAGACGTCGACCGTCAGCAGCGCCTTGTCGGCGGTGGTCAGCGGTGTGCCAGCGGCGCCGGTGTTGACAATGTCGACGCTGCCGTCGGCCTTTTTCACCAGCCAGGTCCAGCCGGAACCGAAGTTGCCGACGGCGCTCTTGGTGAAGGCTTCCTTGAAGGCGTCGAAGCTGCCCCACTTGGCATTGATCGCGTCAGCCAGCGCGCCGGTGGGAGCGCCGCCGCCTTGCGGCTTCATGCAGTTCCAGAAGAAGGTGTGGTTCCAGATCTGGGCAGCGTTGTTGTAGATGCCGCCGCTGGACTTCTTGACGATCTCCTCCAGCGTCATCGACTCGAATTCGGTGCCCTTCTGAAGGTTGTTCAGGTTCACCACGTAGGCGTTGTGGTGCTTGCCGTGGTGGTACTCCAGCGTTTCCTGGCTGTAGTGCGGAGCCAGGGCGTCCTTCGGGTAGGGCAGTGCGGGAAGGGTGTGTTCCATGTCATTTCCTCTGAGGGGGGGTGGAATTCGTGCCGCCGACGATTGTAGGCAGCTTGCTCAGCACCTGCATGCGAGCCTGGCCATCAGCCAGCACGGCGGTGACCTCGGCATGGGTCTGGAGCTGGTCGATCGAGCTGAGCGCGCGGCCGCGCCCGTCGTCGAGCCAGGCGTAACCGCGAGACAGGACGGAGCGTGGATCGAGCGCCGCGAGGCGTGCGGCCAGCGCATCGAGCCGGTGCTGCTGCGTCCGCAAGGCCGCAGGCACCGCCCGCGCGCCGCGCTGCGCCAGGTTGCCCAGGCGCTGCTGCTGCAACAGCTGCCGCCTGGGCAAGACCTGACCCAGCGACTGCCCCAGCAAGGCCAACCGGCGCCGTTCCCGCGCCAAGGTCTCGCTCGGGCGGGCAAGGCGCATGCCGGCGCGATCGAGGCGCTGGGCCATCGTGTCGAGCACGCCGTAGACGCGGCGCTGCAGGCCTCGCTCGAGCACGTCTAGCAGTTCGAGCTGCGAGGCGCGCGAAGGCGCGGCCAGTTCAGCGGCGGCCGTGGGTGTCGGGGCGCGCAGGTCCGCGGCCAGGTCGCTGAGCGTCACGTCGGTCTCGTGGCCGACACCGCAGATCACCGGCAGTGCCGAGCCGGCCACGGCGCGCACGACGCGCTCGTCGTTGAAGGCCCAGAGGTCTTCCAGCGAACCGCCGCCGCGCACCAGCAGCAGCGCATCGACCTCGGCCCGCGCATTGGCTGTCTGCAGCGCCTGCACAAGCGCGGCGGGCGCCTGCTCGCCCTGCACGAGGCTCGGGTACACGAACACCTCGACATGCGGCGCACGGCGTGCCAGGGCGGTCAGCACGTCGTGCAGCGCAGCGCCGGCCGTGGAAGTGATGACGCCAAGCCGGCGCGGAAACGCGGGCAAGGGCCGCTTGCGCTGCGCGTCGAACAGGCCCTCGCCTTCCAGCTTCGCCTTCAGGCGCAAGAACTGTTCGTACAGCGCACCGGCGCCAGCGCGGCGCATCGCCTCGACGATGAACTGCAGTTCGCCCCGCGGCTCGTACAGTGCCAGCTTGCCGCGCAACTCGACCAGCGCGCCGTCGCCCGGGCTGAAGTCGAGCATGCTCGCCGCACGGCGGAACATTGCGCAGCGCAGCGTGGCCTGCTGGCCGTCGGCGTCCTTCAGGCTGAAGTAGCAGTGACCGCTGCCAGCACGCGTGAAGCCGGAGATCTCGCCGCTGACAGTGACCGACGCGAAGCGCGCGGCGAGGCTGTCGGACACCGCCGTCAGCAGGCCCGAAACGCTCCAGACCACACGCTGCAGACCCTGCTGCGATGGGCGTTGCCAGGGCTCAACCATGCGCAAACCCAATGCCCATGCGGGCCGAGAACTCCACAGCCGCGCCAATACTGGGCTGGCGGCCGGTCTTGCCTGTCACGGTGCCGTCACACGCATACAAGCGCTTGTTTTTCAAGTCGTTTTGTCCTGCTCAAGAAAGAGGCAAAGTGTTCAAGCCGCTGATTTTTCGGGCTCCGCGCTCGCGCAGACCCCGCTTGCCCACAAAGTTATCCACAGCGGAAGTGGATTGTTTCCCGGGCGCAAAGCCCGCGCTGGTGCCCGGGCAAGCCTTGGCTTTTGAGGCCCCGGCTTCGGGCCATAATCGCGCGCAAATCCCGGGTGCCGGAGGCGCGCCCGGCGCCGCGATTCCACCAACACGACGAGGGGAGCCATCCTTGCTTTCGATCATACAAGCCGCCGGCTGGCCGATCTGGCCCTTGCTCCTCTGTTCGGTCGTTGCCCTTGCCTTGGTGATCGAGCGCTTCTCCAGCCTGCGCGCCAGCCGCATCGCGCCGGTCAGGCTGCTCGACGAAGTGCTGGGCGTGACCACCCAACAGATGCCGACGCCCGACATGGTCAACCGCCTGGCCGAGAACTCGCTGCTGGGCCAGGTGCTGGCAGCGGGCCTGCGCGCCGTGACGGCCGAGCCGAACATGAATGAAGAGAAGCTGCGCCAGGTCTTCGAGCTGGCCGGCCGCCGCGCCATCCACCAGCTGGAGCGCTACCTGAACACGCTGGGCACGATCGCCACCGCCGCGCCGCTGCTGGGCCTGCTGGGCACCGTGGTCGGCATGATCGAGATCTTCGGCAGCCAGGCCCCGGGCGGCAGCAACCCGACGCTGCTTGCGCACGGCATCTCGATCGCGCTGTACAACACCGCCTTCGGCCTGATGATCGCGATCCCCACGCTGATGTTCTATCGCTACTTCCGCGGCAAGGTAGAGGAGTACGTGCTGGAGCTCGAACAGTCCAGCGACCGCCTGCTGAGCCAGCTGGTTCGTTACCTCGCCACATGAAGTTCCGCCACCGCCGCAGCGAGGAGCCGGAGATCAACCTGATCCCGTTCATCGACGTCCTGTTGGTGATCCTGATCTTCCTGATGCTCTCCACCACCTATTCGAAGTTCACCGAGCTGCAGGTGTCGCTGCCGGTGGCCGACGCGGACCAGTTGAAGGAACGCCCGGCGGAGATCGTCGTGGCCGTGTCGGCGGACGGGCGCTACGTCGTCAATGGCAACGCAGTGGAAGGCCGCTCGGTCGAACTGCTCAGCGC
Source organism: Roseateles agri (assembly GCF_034043675.1). Taxonomy (NCBI): domain Bacteria; kingdom Pseudomonadati; phylum Pseudomonadota; class Betaproteobacteria; order Burkholderiales; family Sphaerotilaceae; genus Roseateles; species Roseateles agri. Next base: position 444,115 of record NZ_JAXCLA010000006.1, read on the forward strand.
CGCGTTGACCCAGGCCGCGAACGGCCGGCCGGAGACGATGATCGTCGTTTCCGCCGACGCCGCGAGCGCGCATCAATCGGTCGTCAACGTGATGGACGCGGCGCGCCGCGCCGGCCTGTCGCACCTGACCTTCGCCGCGCAGACCAGCACGGGACGCTGATGACACTGGCAGATCGCCTGCAGCGCGAGTGGATCGCGGGCGGGCCGCTGTCGCAATTGCTGCGGCCACTGTCGGCGCTGTACGGCGGCTTGCTGGCGCTACGCCGGCTCTTCTACCGGTGGGGCTGGCTGAAGACCGAGCGTCTGCCGGTGCCGGTAATCGTGGTGGGCAACTGGATCGTCGGCGGTGCCGGCAAGACGCCGACGACCTTGAGTCTGCTAACGATGCTGAAGGCGCGCGGCATCCGGGCCGGGGTGATCTCGCGCGGCTACGGGCGCGAGGGTGACGAGGTGCGGCTGGTATCACGCGCCTCCAGCGCACGTGAGGCGGGCGACGAGCCGCTGCTGATCCATCTGCGCAGCGGCGTGCCAGTGGCGGTGGGCCGCGATCGGGTAGCCGCCGCCCGGGCTTTGCTGGCGGCAAGCCCCGACACGCAAGTGCTGGTCAGCGACGACGGCCTGCAGCACTGGCGATTGCCTCGCTCGCTGGCCGTTCTGGTGTTCGACGAGCGCGGTATCGGCAACGGCCGCCTGCTGCCGGCCGGCCCGCTGCGGCAGTCGCCGCGGGATGAACTGCTCGCCGATGAGATCGTGCTCTATAACGCGGCCCGACCCAGCACGGCCCTGCCCGGCGCGCTGGCACGACGCAGGCTCAGTGGTGCAGTGCGCCTGGACCACTGGTGGACCGGCGAGCCGGCAACGCTCGACGCGCTCCATGCACTGCGTGGGCGGCCGGTGCTGGCCCTCGCCGGCATGGCCCAGCCGCAGCGCTTCTTCGCCATGCTGCGCGAGCAAGGGCTCGCCATCGAAACGCTGGCACTGCCCGATCACCACGACTTCGCCGACCTGCCCTGGCCGGCCAGCATGCCCGACGTCGTGCTGACCGAGAAGGACGCGGTCAAGATCGATCCAGCGCGTTGCGGCACGAACCGCGTCTGGGTCGTCACGCTAGACTTCCAGCCCGAACATGCTTTCGAGCAGCAACTGGCCGAACACCTCGCCCGGCTGCTGCCGACCTAGACCGAAGAATCATGGACACCCGACTGCTGGAAATGCTGGTCTGCCCCTTGTGCAAGGGCCCGCTGGAACACGTGCGCACCGAAACCAGCCGCGAGCTGATCTGCCATGCCGACCGGCTCGCCTTCCCGGTACGTGACGGCATTCCGGTGATGCTGGCCAACGAGGCGCGGACGATCGATCCAGAGACCGAAGGCCGATGAGCTTCACCGTCATCATCCCGGCGCGTTTGGCGTCCACGCGGCTGCCCGACAAGCCACTGGCCGACATCGGCGGCCTGCCGATGATCGTGCGCGTCGCGCAGCGCGCGGCGCTGTCGCAGGCGGCTCGAATCGTCGTCGCCACCGATTCGCACGAGGTGCGGCAGGCCTGCGAGATGCATCAGGTCGAGGCGGTGATGACCCGGGCCGACCATGCCTCGGGCAGCGACCGTCTGGCCGAAGCCTGCGAACTGCTGGGGCTGGACGGCACCGATCTCGTCGTCAACGTGCAGGGCGACGAGCCGTTGATCGCGCCCTCGATGATCGATGCCTGCGTGCGCCTGCTGCGCGAGCGGCCCCAGTGCGTGATGAGCACCGTGGCCCATGCGCTGGACGATGCGGCCGAGTTCGCGAACCCGAACGTCGTCAAGCTCGTCACCGATGCGCAAGGCCTGGCCCTCTACTTCTCGCGCGCGCCGCTGCCCTGGTGGCGCGATGGCAGCAGCCCGGCGGCACCGACACCCAAGCCCGGCAGCGCGCTGCGGCATGTGGGCCTCTATGCCTATCACGCCGGTTTCCTGCGCCGCTTCCCGACGCTGGCGGCCAGCCCGCTGGAGCAGATCGAATCGCTGGAGCAACTGCGCGTGCTGTGGCACGGCGAGCGGATCGCCGTTCATGTCAGCGACGAGAAGCCGGGCCCGGGCGTTGACACGCCGGAAGACCTGGCGCGCGTGCGCCGCTTGATCGAAGCACAAGGCGACTGATCGACGCCGGCGGCGTAAGTTTCGTGATTGAGTGCGCGTGCTATCCTCGCCCGCAGTTCACAAAGGGCGCATCTAGCCCTTTTTTAAATTGAGGAGACACATTCCGTGCGACTGATTCTTCTGGGCGCTCCCGGCGCCGGTAAGGGCACTCAGGCTGCCTTCATCTGCCAAAAGTTCGGCATTCCGCAGATCTCGACAGGTGACATGCTGCGCGCCGCAATCAAGGCCGGTACCGAAATGGGCCTGGCGGCGAAGAAGGTCATGGACTCGGGTGCTCTCGTCAGCGATGACATCATCATCGGCCTCGTCAAGGAACGCATCGCCCAGCCCGATTGCGCCAAGGGTTTCCTGTTCGACGGCTTCCCGCGCACGATCCCGCAGGCCGATGCGATGAAGTCCGCCGGCGTGAATCTGGACTTCGTGCTGGAGATCGACGTGCCCAGCAGCGCGATCATCGAGCGCATGAGCGGCCGCCGCGTCCATGTCGCCTCCGGCCGTACGTACCACACGAAGTTCAATCCGCCCAAGGTCGAAGGCAAGGACGACGTCACCGGCGAGGAACTGATCCAGCGCGCGGATGACAAGGAAGAGACCGTCAAGACACGCCTCGACGTCTACCAGGCGCAGACGCGTCCTCTGGTCGACTACTACTCGCAGTGGGCCGCCAGCGGCGACACGCACGCGCCGAAGTACCGCCGCATCGAAGGCCTCGGCACGGTCGAAGACATCACGCAGCGCGCGCTGGCCGCGCTGGCCTGAGGCGGCGCAGCAAACTCATTCTTCGAGCCGCGTTCACGCGGCTTTTCATTGCCCGACAATTGACGTTTACGTCAACGTAACTCGTGAACCAAGGAGACTGAAGCATGGACATCGCAGGCAAGGTATTCATCGTCACCGGCGGCGCTTCGGGGCTGGGTGAAGGCACGGCGCGGATGCTGGCCACCAACGGCGCCACCGTCGTCATCGCCGATCTGGCGGAAGAGCGCGGTGCTGCGATCGCGCAGGAGATCGGCGGCGCCTTCGTCAAGGCGGACGTCAGCCAGGAGGCCGACGGTCAGGCCGTCGTCGCCAAGGCCGTGTCGCTGGGCAAGCTGATGGGCCTGGTCAACTGCGCCGGCATCGCACCGGCCGTGAAGACGGTGGGCAAGGATGGCGCGCACCCGCTGGCGACCTTCAGCAAGGTCATCAACGTCAACCTGATCGGCAGCTTCAACATGATTCGCCTCGCGGCCGAGGCGATGGCGAAGAACGAACCCGAGAGCACCGGCGAACGCGGCGTGCTGATCTCGACCGCTTCGGTGGCGGCCTACGACGGCCAGATCGGCCAGGCGGCCTATGCGGCGTCCAAGGGTGGCGTCGTCGGCATGACGCTGCCGATCGCTCGCGACCTGGCCCGCAACGGCATCCGCAACATGACGATCGCTCCCGGCATCTTCGGCACGCCGATGCTGTTCGGCATGCCCAAGGAGGTGCAGGACGCACTGGCTGCGAACGTGCCCTTCCCTTCGCGCCTGGGCACGCCGGCGGACTACGCAAAGCTGGTCCAGGCCATCGTCACGAACGAGATGCTGAATGGCGAAGTCATCCGCCTCGACGGCGCGATCCGCCTGGCACCGAAATAAGCGCGGCAGCTCCAGAAAGCAGAAAGGGCCCCTCGCGGGGCCCTTCGCACTTTCAGCGCGAGAAGTTCACTTCTTGCTGCGCGACTGGACGATCCAGATGCGGGCGATGTCGGCTGCACCATCGCTGCCCTTGACGCCACGCCAGGCGGCCTGCGCCTTGGCGGTATCGCCGGCCATGTTGAGCGCCAGGCCCAGGTACAGCTTGGCGTCATCCGGACGCTTCAGCTGATCCTTGTCGATGCCGGCCTGGATCATCTTGGCGCCCTTGGCGGCGTCGCCGCGGAAGGCGGCGGCCAGACCCAATTGCACCAGTGCATCGCCGCTGCGGGCGTCATTGGCGGCCTTCTCGGCCTCAGGCTGAGCAGCCTTGGCTTCGGCAATCTTCTTCGTCATCAGGTCGGCCAGACGCTTGTGGCGTGCGCCCTCAGCGCCCTGACCCAGCACGCCAGCGGCGATGCCCTTGTCGACAACCAGCTTGCCTTCGTCGGGATAGCCGGCCTGGGCGGCGAGCTGCGCCATCTCCATGTAGTCGTTGGCGTCCTTCATGTTGCCGGTGGCCAGCTTCAGGCGGTACAGGTCCAGCGTGAAGCGGTCGGAGAAGCTCTTCTTCTGCGGCAGCGTGCCGAGCACCTGCGCCCACAGTTCCTTGCTCGGGTAGTAGTTGAGCAGCTTCTCCATCGCCACGCCTTCGGCGGCAGAGTCGCCCTTCTTCTGGGCGGCGCCGAGCAGCAGGTTCAGCTTGTCCTTGGACGGTGCACGGCCGGCCTTCTCGTCGGCGGCGATCTCGTCCTGCGTGTCGCGGATGACAGCGGTCATGTCGCCCGACAGGTATTGCGCGCTGGTGAGCACCTGCTTCATCGAGGCGCTGGTGCCGCCTTCCTTGAAGTAGCGCTGCGCCCAGACCAGGGCCTTGGCGTTGTCCTTGTTGCGCAGGTAGGTGCCGGCGATCGACTCCTCCATGCGCAGCTTGTCGGCGGCGTTGAGCTTGCCCGAGGCGCTCAGTGCTTCGAAGCCCTTGACCATCTGGTCGGCATCACCTGCGCCGGAGGCAGCGGCCACGCGCATGCCTTCGATCGCGTTGTTCTCGGCGGCGGTACGGCCGGAGACGCCTTCGGCGTCGCGCACCTTGGCCAGCGCTTCCTTGTACTTGCCGGCCTTGAACAGCGTCTGCGCATCCTTCAGGTGCTTGCCGACTTCCGGGCGCACCGTGTCTGCCTGAGCCTGCGCCTGCGTGAAGCCGACTTCACCGTTCGGTGCGACGCCGAGCACGAATGCTGCAGCACCGATTGCCGCACCAGCCAGTGTCTTCTTCAGTTTCATCTCTTAATCTCCTGCAAGGTAAAGAAAGACGCGCCGCCCTTGCGGGAGGCGCGTCTTCTTGTCTTCAATCGCCAAAAGCAACCACTTGGGCGGTCACTTCAACGCTTACTTGACGAACTGCTCGTTGCCGACCATGCCCATCTTCTTGACGCCCAGGCGCTGAGCCGCAGCCATCACCGCGGCGACCGAGCCATAGTCCACCAGCTTGTTCGGCTTGATGTGGACTTCGGACTGGTCCGGCTCGTTGGCAACTTCCTGCAGCTTCGCCTCGATGTCCGGCAGGCCGGCCAGAGCGACGCCATCCCAGGACAACGTGCCGTCGAAGTCGATGAAGACTTCGTGGACGACAGGGTCGACCAGCGGCTTGTTGTTGCTCGGCGGCGGCATGTCCAAGTTCACCGAGTGCAACTGGATCGGGATCGTGATGATCAGCATCACCAGCAGCACCAACATCACGTCGATCAGCGGCGTGGTGTTGACATCGAGCATCACCTCCGGCTCATCGCCACCGGACGAGCTACCTACATTCATTCCCATGCTTGGCTCTCCTCGCCTTGTTACTCACCGCGCGCCGGCGGCTCGGTGACAAAGCTGACCTTCATGATGCCAGCACGCTGACAAGCAAACACGACCTTGCCGACCGACTCGTAGCGCGCAGCCTTGTCGCCGCGGATGTGCACTTCGGGTTGCGGGTTCAGCACGGCAACCTTGCCCAGCCGCTTGACCAGCGCTTCGACGTCGGGCACCAGTGCGGTGTTCCAGTAGATGTCGCCATCCTTGGTCACCGCCAGCTCGACGTTCTCCGGTTTGGTGACTCGGGGGACGTTGGTCTCCTTCGGGAGATTCAGCGCCACCGATTGCGTCACCACAGGGATGGTGATGAGGAAGATGATCAGCAGGACCAACATCACGTCCACGAGGGGCGTGGTGTTGATCGTCGAAACAACTTCATCATCGCCGGAAGAAGATCCGACGTTCATTGCCATGGTGGTTCTCCGTTACCGAGCGCGATTAGCGCTTGGCGACGTTACGGTTGCCCATCAGCACGCCGTGCAGGTCGGCGGCGAAGGCGCGGACTTCGCCCATCACGCCCTTGTTGCGGTTGACCAGCCAGTTGTAGCCCAGCACGGCCGGAACGGCGACGCCCAGACCGATGGCGGTCATGATCAGCGCTTCACCGACGGGGCCGGCGACCTTGTCGATCGATGCCTGGCCGGCAACGCCAATGGCGGTCAGCGCTTGCAGAATGCCCCACACCGTGCCGAACAGGCCGATGAACGGCGAGGTCGAACCGACGGTTGCCAGGAAGCTCAGGCCCGATTGCACCTTCGTGTTGACTTCGCCGACGGCGCGGTCGACGTTCATCGACACCCAGCTGGCGTGGTCGATGTTCTCGGTCAGGGCGCCTTCATGGTGCTCCGAAGCCTCGATGCCCGACTGGGCGATGAAGCGGAAGGCGCTGCCTTCCTTCAGGCCCTTGATGCCTTCGGCCAGCGATGCCTTCTTGAAGAAGGAAACGCGGACGTCCTTGGCTTCCGACGACAGCTTCTGCGTGTCGTAGAGCTTGGTGATCAGGATGTACCAGCTGCCCATGGACATGATGGCCAGCAGCGCCAGAACGGTCTTCGAGACCATGTCGCCGTGGTTGATCATGGCCATCAGGCCGTACGGGTTGTCTTCCTTGTGAGCGGCCGGGGCGGCAGCAGCGGCCGGGGCAGCAGCGTCAGAGGCAGGAGCTTCAACGGCAGCAGGAGCGGACGCGGCGGAATCTTGAGCCTGGGCCAGGGGCGAAGCACCCAGGGTCACGGCGAATGCGAGGGCAGCCAGGAGGCTGGAGAGGCGAGAAATCATGGAGTCAACTCCTGCGAAAGAATCGGTGTTGGGTTCAGGGAAGCGGGGCCTGGCGAAGGCTCTGGCCCGGTGCACGGAAAAAACTAATTAGACAGCGGACGAGGACCCAGCCTCTGTCAATCGCCGATCTTGAACACGAATTCCTGTTCGATCTCGTGATCACCAGGGCATTCGTAGGTATCGGTCATTGCTGACGTGATGGCAGCCGCCATGGCCCGCTGAGCCTTGCGATCGACACCCGAACGGGTCGCAGCGATCTTGATCGAATCAGGCACCACGCGACCGGCCTTCACCGTAGCGGTGACCTTATACGAGGCTTCGCCAGACCAGCTCATCGAAGGGACGTCCGGCTTGCCCATCTTCGTGCAAGCCGCAGTAGCCTTCTGCGGTCCAGCCGGAGCGGGAGCCGCGGCCGGAGGCGCAGGTGCAGCCGGCGGGGGCGTCGCGCGAATCGGCGCGGCCGGCGGCGGGGTGGACGTCGTGGCCGCGACAGGTGTCGGCGGCGGCGGTGCCGTGACCACGAACTCGGGCGGCGGCACAAACGGGGGCGGCGGGGCCTTCAGGTCCGGCGGCGGCGGCACAACCTTCTCGGGCGGCGGCGGCGGCTTGACCTGTTCTTCGATCACCTTGGTTTCGATCGGTCCAGCGACCTTCTCGAACGCCTTGCGGGCCAGACCGCTCGCCAGACCCCAGATGATGATGACGTGGATGAGTACCACGACACCAAAACCTGTGGCTCGCGACGAGCCGTTCTTCTCCTGCGCAAAATTCATGCGCGCTCCTTCATAAGACTGCCAATCTCTTCATCAAGATATGCGGGGGAGGCGACCCACACAGCAAATGCACTGGGTCCGCCGAGAACCTGAGTCAAGGAGCTGCTGCTTGCCAGCAAATGCACGCCGGAGCTGCTCCAAGTGTCGGCCTTGTAGGCTACGCAAGAAACAGGCCTGCGGCTGCAGGAGAACAAGAACTCGAAAACTCAGGGCACGTTGAGTACCCAATTCAACAAAAATGCCCGCTGGCTTTTGGCCACGGGCTTGACGCCAGATCCGGTCAATGTCGCTGTCAAAAAGTACATTGACTTTCACTCAGACGCGGGCCGAATTTTACATGAAAGGACGGCCCGCACTGCTATGGGGCTAACCCGGGCTATCGGGTCATAACCTCCTGTCAAATGCAAAAACGCGGTGGCAGCTTATCCAGCCACCACCGCATCAGCGGCCTAGTTCAGCCCACGCTTAGAAATCGACCGTCACCTTCGCGTAGAACGCGCGGCCCGTCGGGTCGGCGAACACCGGGTTGTAGCCCTCTTGCCAGTTGTCGGTCTGGTTCGAGAACGGCGGATCGGTGTCGAACAGGTTGCGAACACCAGCCAGCAGCGTGACGTTCTTGGTGGCCTTCCAGGAGCCGTAAGCGTTCCAGATCGAATAGCTGCCCACGCGTCCACCGTTCTGGTCCTTGTAGCCGCCTTGATAGTGGTTCGAGATGCCGGCCGTCCAGTCACCCTTGCTCCAGTCCAGCGTCAGCAGATCCTGCCAACCCAGCACCGGCAGGTAGCCCGCGCTGTAGTCGTTGCGGATGCTCTGCCATGCCGCGCCTTCGTAGGCCTGGAGCTTGTACTGCGTCGTCCAGGTACCCTCCAGGCCCGTACGGAAGCGGCCGTAGGACGTGTTGAGCGTGTAGTTCACGCTGATGTCCACACCGCTCGTCTTCACGCCGCCCGAGTTCTGGATCGTACGGAGGATGTAGCCGCAGGTCGGCGCCGAAATGCCGGCATCGCAGCTGTGGTCACCGGCGATCGACAGCGATCCGCTGGCATTCGGGTGATACAGGTTGCTGAAGGTGTTGTAGTTCTTGTAAATCGTCGAGGTCGTCAGCGTCGTGATCTGGTCGCTGATCGTCACGTGGTAGTAGTCCAGCGTGATGCCCAGGTTGGGCAGCGGCGCCAGAACGATACCGAGATCGTAGTTCTTCGACTTCTCAGGCTTCAGATTCGGATTGCCCCCCGTCACCTGCATGCCCTGGGCATTGCAGATACCCGCAAACTGGTCGCAGACCGAGCCGGCGAAGTTGGTGGAAGCGCCGAGAACCTGCGGCGAATACAAGTTGACGAGCGTTGGCGCACGGAAACCCGTGGAGGCGGTGCCGCGGAACGTCACCATCTTGGACGGCTGGAAGCGGAATGCCGCCTTGGCGTTGTTCGTGCTGCCGAAGTCGCTGTAGTGGTCTTCACGATCCGACAGCGTGAATTCCAGCTGCTTCGTCACCGGCACGTTCAGTTCGCCATACAGCGCCTGCGAGGTGCGCTGGCCCGTGACGCTCGCCGGGTAGTAGCCCGTTTCCGGCGACAGTTCCGCGGCCAGATCGGTCGTGGCGCTGCGGATCCGCTCGCCGCGGAAGCCGACACCCACAGCCAGCGTCGCCGCACCGGCGTTGAACCAGTCGCCCACCGGACGGCTGGCCGACGCGTTCACGTCCCACATCCGCAGTCGCGCCGTGGCGAGGTTGCCACTCTTGTAGGCGTTGTCGATGACGGCCTGGCCTGCGGCGGTCTGCGGGCCGAACGGGTTGATCAGACGGTTCAGGTACTGGTTGCCGCTCGCCGGATCCGTCTCCATCAGCAGGTCCGTGTCCGGGTAGCCGCCAGCCAGGAACACGGTGCTGACGTTCTGGCTGTAGTTGAGGTTGGCCTGGTAATCCCAGTCACCATGCGAGCCGGTCAGGTTCGCCAGGAAGCGCTGCTCGGTCGCGCGGTCGCCCTGGTAGCGGTTGTTATCCGGATCGGTCCAGAGGACATCGATGTCGCTGTTCAGGTTCGGCGTCGCCGTGGCCGGCGTGCTGAAGAACGCGGTGTTGGGCGTGGAACGAGCTGCCGTCGGGAAATAAGCCGAATTGAAGGTCGGGCTCATGTTCACGTCGTACGAGTACGCGCCACCCCAGGTCTGGACCTTCGACCGGGTCGCGAAGTACTGCAGCTTCAACGTGTTGTCAGCGTCAAGCGCCTTCGTCAGCTGGAGCATGCCGGACGTAACGCTCGACGTCGGGAGCAGGTCCGTCGCATTGGTGTACTGGTAGCCGCAGTAGCCGTTGGCGGTATTCAGGTACGACGTATTGACGCCGCTGCTCTTGCCGCAGTCCGGATAGTCGACGGAGAAGAGATTGCCGGTGCTATCTCGGTAGCTGGCCGGCGCCGTGTAGTAAGCATTGTCGCCACCGCCTCGCTGCGCAAAGCCTCGTTGCAGCGCGCGCAGTTCCTTCTGCTTCGTGTAGCTCAGCGTACCCATCAGGTTGTAGCCATCGGAAGCCAGGTCGCCGATGCCGTAGGCAATGTCGCCACTGTAGTCGCCGCCGCCGGAATGCTGCGGGCTGGAGCCGGTCAGGTTCATCTGACCGCCCTTGAAGTCCTTCTTCGTGATGAAGTTGATCACGCCGGCGACCGCGTCGGCGCCGTACACCGACGATGCGCCTTCGCGCAGCACTTCGATGCGATCGACGGCCGCAAAGGGGATGCTGTTCAGGTCGACTCCACCGCCCGTCTGGGCGTTGGCCACGAGGCGCTGACCATCCAGGAGCACCAGCGTCCGGGAGGCACCCAGGCCGCGCAGACTGGCGAAGGAACCGCCGCCGGTGCCCCAAGTGGACACGGTGCTTGCAGTCAGCACGGTCGATTGATTGGAAGCGATCTGCTGGAGCGCCTGCTCAACCGTCGTGATGCCCATGTCCTTCAGGCTCTTCGCCGAAAGGACGGTGATGGCTTCGGTGGTCTCGGCGGATGTGCGGGGGATCATGCTGCCGGTGACGACAACTTTCTCCAGCTGCTGGCTGTCTTCCTGCGCGAAGGCAGACGAAGCCCCTAAAACAATCAGCGCCGCGGCGCTGATCTTGGTCATCTTGAACATCAAATTTCTCCAGAGAAGAGATGAACTGTTGGTTTCACCACGCTCCGCAGCCCCAAGAACAGATGACGTTCAGCCACCTGCAGTACTGCGGAGTCGGGCGCGAAGTTTCAGTTCGAGACACTCTTTCACCCGATAGGGAATCACCCAGCAATCTCTTGTTATAGGAGAAAAAATTCAGCAATGTTCTATGCTATCTAATTGTTTTTAATGGATTTTTATACTTAACAAACAGACACATGACATCATTATGTGAAAGATAAAGTTTTGTACAGCTTTCACAATCGTTGCTCAATGGCAACTGGTATTTCACCCTAGGCTGACACCCTCGTCAGGTAGAAGTCATATCAGTGCGACCACCGTACGCGCGGTGTCGCGGAAAGCAGTTCGCGCGTGTAGTCCTCGCCTGGCGTAGAGAGCAAAGTGCCCGTGTCGCCTGTCTCGACAATCCGCCCTGCCTGCATCACCGCCACCTCGTCCGCGATGTACTCGACGACACCAATGTTGTGCGTGATGAACAGGTAGGACAGCCCGTGCTCGCGCTGCAGTTCCCGCAGCAGGTTCAGGATCTGCGCCTGCACGGAAACATCGAGCGCCGAGGTCGGCTCGTCGCAGACGATCAGACGAGGCTCGACGGCCAGCGCGCGGGCGATGGCGATCCGTTGGCGCTGGCCGCCGGAGAACTCGTGCGGCCAGCGGTCGAGCGCGTCACGGCGCAGGCCGACTTGGTCGACCAGCATCGCCAGCGTCCGCTGGCGCGCCCCGGCATCCAGGTCCGGGCGAAGCGCCAGCAGGCCTTCCTCCAGCACGTCGCCGACGCGCATCCGCGGGTTCAGTGAGGCGAACGGATCCTGGAAGATGATCTGGACGCTGCGGCGCGCGGCCTGCAGTTCCGCGCCACGCGCCAGAAAGAGATCCTGGCTTCCGTCCAGCAAGGCCTGACCCTCAACCTCCGCCTGGCGCCGCAGCAGTTGCACGATGGCCTTGCCGGTCGTCGTCTTGCCGCAGCCGGATTCGCCGACGAGGGCCAGCGTGCGGCCGGGCGCGATCGAGAACGAGACGCCGCGCACCGCGTGGAACCAGGCCGCGCCACCACGATGGTGCTGCAGCGGGAAGCGCACATGCAGGTCGCGCACGTCCAGCAACGGCTGCAGTGCATCGGGTCGCGCGAGAGGCGCTGGCGCTTCCCTCACATCGACAACGTCAGCCGGCAGCGCCTCGCGCGGATCGCTGTACAGCAGGCAACGCACCGGATGCCCCGGCGCGACCTCCTCCAGCTCGGGCAGCGTCCCGGCGCAATGCACCATCGCCCGATCGCAACGCGGCGCGAAGCGGCAGCCCACAAACTCGGTCCACAGCGGCGGCACGGTGCCGGCGATTGCCGCCAGCGGCTGGCCACGTCGCGCGGTGTCCGGCAGCGCCTGCAGCAGCAGCCGCGCATAGGGATGCCTGGGCGCCGCGAAGAAATCCGCCGCGGGCGCCACCTCGACGATCTGCCCCGCGTACATCAGCGCCACCTGCTGGGCCATGCCGCTGACCACGGCCAGGTCGTGCGTGATCAGCAGCAACCCTAGCCGGCGCTCGCGCTGCAGTTCGCGCAGCAGGTCGAGGATCTGGGCCTGGATGGTCACGTCCAGCGCCGTCGTTGGCTCGTCGGCGATCAGGTAGTCGGGCTCAGCGGCCAGGGTCATCGCGATCATCACGCGCTGCTTCTGGCCGCCGCTCATGCGGAACGGATAGTCGTCGATGCGGCGCTCCGGCTCGGGAATGCCGACACGACGCAGCCATTCGATGGCCTTGGCCCGGGCGGCGCGCCCACGCAGCGGCGTGTGCGCCTCGATCGCCTCGACGATCTGCGCGCCCACCTTCATCACCGGGTTCAGGCTGGTGGAGGGCTCCTGGAAGATCATGCCGATGCGGCCGCCGCGCACGTCGCGCATCCGCGCCTCGGGCAGCGCCAGCAGGTCCGTCTCGTCGAGCCGCACGCTGCCGGACTCAATGCGGGTGCCGTCCGGCAGCAGGCGCATCAGGGCCAGCGCCGTCATGCTCTTGCCGCAGCCCGACTCGCCGACCAGCGCGAAGGTCTCGCCGCGCGAGATCGTGAGCCGCATGCCGTCGATCGCGCGCACCAGCCCCGCGTCGGCATCGATGGCCAGCCTCAGGTCTTCGATGCTCAGCATCAGGCACGCACCTTCTTCACCAAGCGAAGATGTGGCCGCTGGCTGCGCGAGCGCGGGTCGAAGGCATCGCGCACGCCGTCGGCGAACAGATTGGCCGCCAGCACCAGGGCCACCATGCTGCCGAAGGCGGCGGCGAAGCTCCACCACACGACCGGGTCGCGCGACATCTCCGCCCGCGCCAGGTTGATCATGCCGCCGAAGCTCATCAGCGTCGGGTCGACGCCCACGCCCACATAGGTCAGCACCGCCTCGTACAGGATCAGGTCCGAGAAGCTCAGCACCGCCGTGATCAGCACCAGGTGCATCACGTTGGGCACGATGTGGCGCGCCATGATGCGCGCGTCGCTCACGCCGAAGGCCGTGGCCGCCTGCACGTAGTCCAGCTCGCGCAGCTTCATCGTCTCGGCGCGCACCAGGCGGCATAGGCCCGCCCAGCCGGTCAGGCCGAGGATCAGGCACAGCAGGAACATCTTCAGGTCCGAGCGCTCGGCCGCGGTCTCGAAGGCCTCAGGATTCTTGTCGAGGAAGACCTGCACCATCAGCACGCAGGCCGCGATCAGCAGCACGTTGGGCACCGAGCTCAGCAGGGTGTAGAGGTACTGGATCGCTTCGTCCACCCAGCCCTTGAAGTAGCCGGCCAGCACGCCCAGCACCAGCGCCAGCGGCAGGGTTGCCAGCGTCGACAGCGCCCCGATGACGAAGGCGGTGCGCACGCTCTTCAGCGCCTGGTAGAGCACGTCGTTGCCGGTGCGGTCGGTGCCCAGCATGTGGTAGTGCGGCATCAGCATCAGCACCGGGCCGACCACGAGCGCCATCGCCGCCAAGGTCAGCCAGGCCGCCCGCAGCGGGTAGTGCGTGCGATCAACCAGCAGGTCGCGCGCGCCACCGCGCCAACCACCATGCGCGCGGGCCAGCCGAGCCGCAAACAGTGCGAACAGCAGCACCGCGGCAACGAGACCCAGCGCCAGCCCCTGCCCCGCCCGCCCGAGCACGTCGCCGGCCCAGTCACGCGCCGGGTCCTGCAGCTGAGCACCGCCGAACTGCAGCTTCGGATAGTCGCGCGCGCCGTCGGCCGTCGGCGCCTTGTTGTAGCCCCGCCAAGCCAGCGGCGCGGAATAGCTGCTCTCGCGCGCCGCGATCTGGCGGCTCATCGCCACGTCGAGCAGCGACTCGGTGCGGGTGTCGTAGACACCGCCGGGCAGCGCCTGGCGGAAGTGGATGCTGTCCACCATCGTCACCAGCAGGAAGGCCGCCATCACCACGCCGGCACTCACCGCCACCGGATCGCGCAGCACGCGCTCCCAGGTGGCGCGCAGGTTCGGCTGGCTGCGGATGCGCAGCACATAGGCGACAAGCGCGGCGAACATCGCCCACAGCGCGATGTCGGTCCACAAGAAGACGAGCTTCATGACAGCCTCACCCGCGGATCCGCCCAGGTGTAGGCCACGTCCATCAGCGCGTTCGACGCGATGTACAGCACCGCGCCGAGGAAGACCATCGTCCGCACGATCGCGAAATCCTGGCCCGCGATCGCATCGATGATGAAGGCTCCCAGGCCCGGGATGCCGAAGAAGCTCTCGAACACCAGCGAGCCGAGGAAGACGTAAGGCAGGTAGCTGCCGGCGCTGGTGATGATCGGAATCAGCGCGTTGCGCAGCACATGGCGGAACAGCACCACCTGCTCGCTGAGGCCCTTGGCCCGTGCGGTGCGCACGTAGTCCTTGCCGATCTCCTCCAGGAACATCGCCCGGTACAGCCGCGCCTCGGTGCCCAGCCGCGAGAGCAGCGAGAGCAGCACCGGGAGCACCAGGAACTTCGCCGCATCCAGCCCCGGCTCATAGCCGTTGATCGGCACCAGCCGCAGCACGCGCGAGAAGAAGAACTGGCCGACGATGATGTAGAACAGGCTGGAGATCGACAGCATCAGCACGCACAGCACCACGCCCCAGAAGTCGATCGCCGAGTTGCGGAAGAACACCAGCAGCAGCGAGAAGCTCACGCTGACCAGCAGCTGCAGCACGAACACCGGCACGGCCAGCTGCAGGCTCACGCCCATGCGCACCTTCACCTCATGACCGATGTTGACGGCCTGGCGTGCATCGGAACGGCCGAAGTCGCCCACCATCAGCGAGGCCGAGCGCTCCCAGAGGATCGTGTGGGTCAGCTTGCGCGCGCCGTCGGCCGAGGCGTCCCAGTAGAGCGGCTTGTCGTAGCCGCGCTCGGTCTTCCAGCGCTCGATCTGTTCCTGCGTCACCCGCTTGCCGCCGATGTTCAGGCGCGCCATGTCGTCCGGCGTGTTCACCGAGAAGAACAGGAAAAAGGTGAACAGGTTGACGCCGACCAGCACCAGCAGGCCATAGCCGAAACGGCGCAGCAGATGGCGGATCATGATGCCGAGTACCCCGGCGCGGTGGCGCGCTCGCGGGCCATGAAGCTGCGCCGCGTCTGCCATGCGATGAAGGCCGCGCCGCCCACCAGCACCAGCAGCGGCCACCAGACGGGATCGTTCCAGGCGTGCACCTTGCGCGTGCGCTCGGCCGGGTCAATCCGGTAGTAGCGCAGCACGTCGCGCACCACCACGCCCGGCTTGCCGTTGTGCAGCCAGCTCTGGAAGGCCAGGCCCGAGTAGGACCAATAGCCGAAAGCCCAGGGCGCGTCCTGCTGCACGATCTTCACCATCTGGTCGATCACCCGCTGCTTCTCCGGCCCTTCTTCCAGCGTCTGCATCTGCCGGTAGAGTCGGTCGTACTCGGGGTTCTCGTAGTTCGCCACGTTCTCGCCCTCATGCAGTGACTTGGCATTCGGGCCGTAGAGCAGGAACAGGAAGTTCTCGGCATCCGGATAGTCGGCGAACCAGCCCCACCAGAAGACCTGGTGCTTGCCCTTCAGCACCTTGTCCTGGAATTGGTTGAAGTCCGTCGCGCGGATCTCCAGCTGGACGCCCAGCTTGGCGAACTGCTTGACCATCCAGTCGTTCTCGGCCTTGAACTCGGGCGTGACGACGCGGTTGAAGTCGTAGCTGAGCACCAGCGGCTTGCCGGTCTGCGCGTCACGGCCATCGGGGTAGCCGGCCTCGACCATCAACCGCTTCGCATCCTCGATCGACCGGCGCACGATGTGGCCGTCGACCACGTGATGCGTGACCGCGTCAATGCCTTCGACCGTGCCCTCGCGCGAGCCGAACACGCCCGGCGGTACCGGCCCGTGCGCCGCATCGCCACCCTTGTTGCGGAAGATGCGGCCATAGCCTTCCTCCCAATCGATCGCGATGGAGAGCGCCTGGCGCAGCTTGCGGTTGCGCTCCTGCTGCGCCGGCGTGTCGCCGCGGCCCACCACCGGGTCCAGCCAGTTGAAGCCGAGGTACCAGTTGGTGATGTCCACCCGCATCGGGAACTGGTAGCCGCGCTCGTCGAAGCGCTTGTGCACCTCGTCGGAATCGTTCTTGTCGACGAGGAACTCGACGCCCCAGTCGGCACGATCCACCTCGGGCAGGTCGATCCAGCCCTGCTTGAACAGCTCCTTGATCGGCTCGCGCTCCTTGACGTTGTCCATCACCACCTTGTCGATGAAGGGCAGCGGCTTGCCGCAGTCCGCCAGCCGCCCGGCCGGACCGTCCTCGGGCTCGCCTTCGCAGGGGTAAAGGTCGTCCTTGCGGTAGTTCGGGTTGCGCACCATCACGTGCTGCCGGTCCTGCAAATAGACCTTCATCATGAAGGGCCCGGTGCCGACCGGCCACTGGTTCAGCGACAGGCTGTTGTCGCTCATGCCGGGCTGGGCATAGAAGGCATCGGCCTCCCACGGCAGCGGCGCGAGGAAGGTCATGGCCATCCAGTACGACCACTGCGGATATTTGCCTTTGATCCTGATGCGGAGGCGATGCGCGTCCAGCGCCTGCGCGCCTTCGAGCGGCCATTGGCGCAGATCCAGGAAGGGCTTGTCCGCCAGGGTCTCGGGCAGGCCGGCCAGCTGCTTCGCGCTCTCCTGGCGCAGCAGCTCGCCATAGGCCTGCAGGCCGATCACGTGTTCGGCGAACAGGCCGTAGATCGGCGCCTCGACGCGCGGCGAGGCGTGCCGCTTCAGCGCGTAGACGTAGTCCTCCGCGACCAGCTCGCGCGTGCCCTGCACCGGGAAGTCGAAGGGCGAGCGCTTGTCGCCCAGCTCGGCACGGCTCAGGTGGTGATAAAGGTAGTGCCCCTGCGCATCCTTCGCGAAGGCCGGGTGCGGCGCATACATCACGCCCTGGCGGATCGGGATGTCGTAGACGCTCTGGGCGATCTGCTCCACCGGCGCGTCCTCGGGCAGGCGCTTGCCGGCAGCATCGAGGTAGTAGGGCTTCACGACCTCGCTCGCGCCGCGCGGCACCAGCGTGTAGGGCCGCTTCAGGTAGTGGTAGCCGTACAGCGGCTCGTAGATCTCGTAGGTGAAGCTGCTCTCCGGCGCCGAGTAGGACGAGGTCGGATCCAGGTAGCGCGGCGAGCGCTCGGTGAAGGCCATGAACAGCGTGTTCTCCTTCTCCGAGCCGAGTGGATGCGGGCTGTTGTTGCAGGCGGCGAGCGCCAGCAACAGCAGCAGCGAGAGCAGCTGGCGCACGGTCGGTCAGTGACCGTGGTGATGATCGTGATCGTGGTGGCCGTGATGGTGACCCAGGTCCCAGCCGATGAAGGCATCGCGGCCGCTCACCAGCAGCTCCACCTTGGCGCCCACCGGCATCGTCACCATCGTGCGCACATGGCCGAAGGGCAGGCCGGTCAGGATCGGCGTCTTCGTCACCGCGCGCACGGCCTCGATCGCCTGCTTCAGGCCATAGCCGCGATCCAGCGGCGACTTCTTCCAGGCGCTGAACTCACCCAGCACCACGGCCTTCTGCGCATCGAGGATGCCGGCCTGCGCGAGCTGCAGCAGGTTGCGTTCGACCCGGTAGGGATGCTCGTTGACGTCTTCCAGGAACAGGATGCCGCCCTTGACCTTGGGCAGGTGCTTGGTGCCCAGCAGCGAGTTGACGACGCACAGGTTGCCGCCCCACAGCATGCCCTTGGCGCCCAGGCCATCGAAGCCGGCCTCGGTGCGGAAGCCCACCGCCTCCAGCGCGCCGCTCATCGCCTCGGTGAAGCAGTCCTGCGTCACGTCGTCGACACCGCCCTCCTCCTCGCTGCGGCCGAAGTCGGCCGCGGCCATCGGGCCGGCCCAGGTCACCGCGCCCTTGGCCTGGGCCAGCAGGCCCAGCTGCAGCGAGGTCAGGTCGCTGTGGCCGACCCAGCGCGTGCCGTGCTCGATGCTGTGCGCGATCAGCTTCCAGTCGAGCCGGTCCAGCAGGCGCGTCAGGCCGTAGCCGCCGCGCGTGGCCAGTGCGATGTCCGGCGCGGCCTTGGCAACGCGGTGGATCGCGGCTAGCCGGGCCTCGTCGTCGCCGGCGAAGCGCTGGTGCTTGGCCAGCGCGCCCTCGTCGACCGCGACCTCAAAGCCGAGCTTGCCGAGGCGCTTGGCCGCACGCTTCAGCGGCTGGGCCTGGGCGAGCACGCCGGCGGGGGTGTAGAGGGTCAGGGTCGTCGTCATGGCTTCGGATCTTCGTCGAGGTGGATGGCTTCGCCGGCCGGGATGGGGTCAAAGTTAGCCTGGGGGTCAGGACTTGCCGCACGGCGCGCGTCGCGCCGCTGCCGCGCCAGCTCGCGCCGCTCGGCGAAGAACTCGCGCAGCAAGGTCGCCGAGGCCTCGGCCATCAGCCCGCCCTCGACGCAGGTGTGGTGGTTCAGCGCCTTCTGCGCGAACAGGTCGATCACCGAGCCGGCCACGCCGGTCTTCGGATCGGGTGCCGCGAACACGACGCGCTTGAGCCGCGCATGCATCATCGCCATCGCGCACATCGCGCAGGGCTCCAAGGTTACGTAGAGCTCGCACTCGGGCAGCCGGTAGTTGCCCAGCAGGGTCGCTCCGTGGCGCAGCGCAACGATCTCGGCATGCGCGGTCGGGTCGTGCGTCGTGATCGGCCGGTTGTAGCCGGTGGCGATCACCTGACCGGCGCGCATCAGCACCGCGCCCACCGGCACCTCGCCGACGAGCCGGGCGTTCTGCGCCTGGTCCAGCGCGAGTCGCATCGCGTATTCGTCGGCGGGGGAAGGATCTTCTGTCATGGAGAAAATGAGCGGCTCGCCAGTGTATCTTTAGGCATGCAGGACACCTTGTTTCCCGAGGGCACGCCGCCACTGCTAACGCGCAAACCGCGCGGCATGGGCGTCCAGCCCCATCCTCCCGACGAAGAGCAGATCCGCCTCGCTGCCGCACTGCCGCCGCAGGTCCACCTGGGCGGCTCGACCTGGAGCTATCCCGGCTGGGCCGGCCACGTGTGGGACCGGCCCTACTCCGAGCAGATGCTGTCCAAGCGCGGCCTATCGGCCTACTCGCAGCAGCCGCTGCTGCGCGCCGTCAGCATCGACCGCAGCTTCTACCGGCCGCTCACCGCCGCGCAGTACCAGAACTACGCAGCCCAGGTGCCGGCGGACTTCCGCTTCACCGTGAAGGCGCCCAGCCTGGTCAGCGACGCGCTGGTGCGCGACGAGGACGGCCGCAGCCGGCGCGCCAACGAGGCCTTCCTGAACCCCGAGCTGGCGGTGCAGGAGTTCATCGCGCCTGCGCTGGAAGGCTTGGGCGCGAAGATCGGCGCGCTGGTGTTCCAGCTGAGCCCGCTGCCCGACGCGCTGCGTGATCGCATGCCCGAGGTGCTGGGCCGCCTGGAGGCCATGTTGCAGGCCCTGCCCTCGCTGCGCGACCGGGCGCCGGACGGGATCGTCGCCGTCGAGGTGCGCGACCCGGAGTTCCTGACACCCGACTTCGCCGCGCTGCTGCGCGCCGCCGGCGCCACCTACTGCCTGGGCCTGCACCCGAAGCTGCCCCCGCTGGAGGCCCAGCTGCCGATGCTGCGCGCGCTGTGGCCGGGCCCGCTGGTGTGCCGCTGGAATCTGCACCGCATGCACGGCCCCTACGGCTACGAGGACGCGGAGAAGCGCTACGGCGAGTTCGACCGTATCGTCGACCCCGATCCCGACACCCACCGGCAGCTCGCTCGCGTGATCCGCGGCACGGCCGCCGCCGGTCACAAGTGCTTCGTCACGATCAGCAACCACGCCGAGGGCTGCGCGCCGCTGACGATCCGCACGCTGGCGCGGACCCTGGTCGATCAGGGCTGAGCGTCCGACGCGCGGGAGGCGCCCTGCATCACGGCATCGTTGACCTGCTGGCCGATCGCCTGAGGGTTCGGCAGGCCGCCGGCACCCGCTTGACCCGCCTGCGATGCGGCCGACGCCGCGGGCCGGCTGGCGGCGATCTGCTGCGCCTGGTGCTTCATGTTGAACATGACGATGGCCAGCACAATGACCAGGCCCAGGATGCTCAAGGCTGCGCGCACAATGCTCTCGCTCCGCTGAAGTGATTCGTTAGCGTCAGTCTAGCGGTGCTTCTTCAGCCAGAGATACAGCCCGCTACCCAGCACAATGATCGTGATCAGGTCCAGCAGCGCCCAGGTCACCTTCATCGGCAGGCCGCCGTAGTCGCCGAAGTGCAGCGGCTGCGAGACCAGTAGCGCGCTGAGGTACCAGGGCAGCGCGGGCGCGGCGGTGAACTCTCCCGTGGCGGCATCCACCAGCACTGGCTGCAGCAGTTTGGCCGTCAGCGGCTGGTCGCCGCGCAGGAAGAAGGTGTTGTGGTGCGGGCTGGAGAAACTGGTGCCGGGGAAGGCGATGAAGGCCACGCGTCGGCCGGGCTCCCGGGCCAGCGCCACGTCCAGCGTCTTCTGCACCGGGCCGCGCGCGCTCTCGGGCACCAGCGGCGCCCCCTTGTACTGCGACAGCAAGGTGGTGAGCTGCTCGTTCTGCCAATACTGGACCATCAGCTCGGCCCAGGTGTTGATCATCCCGGTGGCGCCGACGACGAAGGCCCAGACCAGGGTCGTGATGCCCAGCAGGTTGTGCAGGTCCAGCCACTTGGTGCGCGTGGAGCGGTCGCGCCGCACCGCGCCGAAGTCCAGCTTGCGCATGAAGGGCGCGTACAGCACCACGCCGCTGACGATCGCGACCAGCAGCAGCAAGCCCATCAACCCGAGGAACAGCTTGCCCGGAAGCCCGACGAACAGATCGACATGCAGGCGCAGCATCAGGTCCATGAAACCTTCGCCGACGCGGAACTCGCCCAGCACCTGCGCCGTGCGCGCATCGACGGCGATCGACTTGAAGTCGTTCGTCGGCTCGGGTGTGGGCGTCAGCGTGATCGACCAGAGGTTCGGGTCATCCTCGGGTTGCGAGGCGAACTGGACGATGCGATCCGGGTAGCGGGCACGCGCGGCCTTCATCACCTCGTCGAGCGGGGCGTGCTGCGTCACGCCGGGCATCGCCGGAGCCTCGATCTCCTCGCCGAGCGCGTGGTCGATCTCGTGATGGAAGATCAGCGGCAGGCCGGTCAGGCACAGCAGCAGCATGAAGACGGTGCAGACCAGGCTGCTCCACTTGTGCAGCCAGGACCAGGTCTTCAGAGCTCCTTGGGACAGCACGTCAGAAGTCGGCGCTGAGGCTCAGCTTGATCGTGCGCGGCGCGCCGATCACCAGGTAGCCCTGCTCCGGGTAGCCGCCGGCGGACGCCCAGTACTTGCGGTCGGCCGCGTTCTCGATGCGCAGGCGCGCCGTCATCAGCGTGCGCTGCACTTCGAAGTTGTAGCGGGCACCGAGGTCGAAGCGCGTCCACGAGGGCACGGCCAGCGTGTTCGCGCTGTCCGCATAGACGCCGCCGGTGTAGACGACGCGGCCATCGAGCGCCAGGCCGTCGACGGAAGGCACGCTCCACTCCAGGCCCAGGTTCGCCAGCGTCTTCGCGGCACCCAAGGTGCGCTTGCCTTCGGTCAGCGCGGAGCCGGTGTCGTGTTGCGTCGTGTCCAGCAGGGTCAGGCCGCCGAGGATCTTCAGGTCGCGGGTCGCTTCGCCGAACACGTTCAGCTCCAGGCCGGTGTGGCGGTCGTAGCCCTGGGCGACGGTCGTGCTCTGCACCGGGCGCGGCTTGTTGGTCGTGAACAGCGCGGCGTCGAAGCCGATGCGGCCGGCGTCGTACTTGACACCGATCTCCTTCTGGCGCGAAACGTAGGGCGCGAGCTGGAAGGCGGCGCCGCCATTGATCGCCGGAGCCTCGATCTCCTCGCCGAGCGCGTGGTCGATCTCGTGATGGAAGATCAGCGGCAGGCCGGTCAGGCACAGCAGCAGCATGAAGACGGTGCAGACCAGGCTGCTCCACTTGTGCAGCCAGGACCAGGTCTTCAGAGCTCCTTGGGACAGCACGTCAGAAGTCGGCGCTGAGGCTCAGCTTGATCGTGCGCGGCGCGCCGATCACCAGGTAGCCCTGCTCCGGGTAGCCGCCGGCGGACGCCCAGTACTTGCGGTCGGCCGCGTTCTCGATGCGCAGGCGCGCCGTCATCAGCGTGCGCTGCACTTCGAAGTTGTAGCGGGCACCGAGGTCGAAGCGCGTCCACGAGGGCACGGCCAGCGTGTTCGCGCTGTCCGCATAGACGCCGCCGGTGTAGACGACGCGGCCATCGAGCGCCAGGCCGTCGACGGAAGGCACGCTCCACTCCAGGCCCAGGTTCGCCAGCGTCTTCGCGGCACCCAAGGTGCGCTTGCCTTCGGTCAGCGCGGAGCCGGTGTCGTGTTGCGTCGTGTCCAGCAGGGTCAGGCCGCCGAGGATCTTCAGGTCGCGGGTCGCTTCGCCGAACACGTTCAGCTCCAGGCCGGTGTGGCGGTCGTAGCCCTGGGCGACGGTCGTGCTCTGCACCGGGCGCGGCTTGTTGGTCGTGAACAGCGCGGCGTCGAAGCCGATGCGGCCGGCGTCGTACTTGACACCGATCTCCTTCTGGCGCGAAACGTAGGGCGCGAGCTGGAAGGCGGCGCCGCCATTGGTCGGTTGCACCGTGTCGCCCTGGCTCAGGCCCTCGATGTAGTTGCCGTAGAAGGACAGCTGCTTGCCGGCCTTGAAGACGGCGCCGACCACCGGGCTCGTGCGGCTTTCATCGTAGGGCGCGGCCAGTTGGTAGCCGAAGCCTTCGACATGCAGCCTCTGGTGCCGCGCGCCGAGGGTGACGAGCAGGCTGTCCTGCAGCATCGACAGCGTGTCGCCGATCGCGTAGCTGGTGAGGCGGGTCACGCCGGTCAGCGCAGGGTTGGCGAGGTCGCCGCCGTAGAAGGCGCCGGTCGGGTTCGTGGTGAAGTCATACGGCGCGCGGAACGCCGGCTGCTGGTCCAGGTAGGTCGGTGAGTACAGATTGGTCGACTGCGTGTTGTAGTAGTCCCAGACGTAGGCCGTCTTCTTGCGCAGCTGGAACGAGGAGGCGGTCGCCACCCATTCATGGCCGATGCTGCCGGTCTTGAACTTGCCGCGCAGGCCCAGCTCGCCGGTGTCCACCGCATCCTCGCGGGTGTTGTCGAAGCGCGAGGTATTGCCGTCGCCGTTCGCGGACGTCACCGTCAGGTTGGCCAGCGAGTTCGCCTCGGAGCTACGGCGCGCGCCATAGGCGACCCAGGCGGTCACCGCGTCGTTGATGTCGTATTCGCCGCGCAGGGTGCCGAAAGTGTCGCGCTCGTTCGAGTACGACCAGGGCTGGGCGAAGTTGGCGTCGCTGTCGGGCAGCTTGGGAATCGCGGTCAGGCCCTGCAGCGCCACGTTCGTGCGGGTGCGCTTGAGCTGGTTGTCCTGGTAGCCGAGGTCGGCGGATAGGCGCACGTCGCGGCTGTGCCAATCCAGCGCCACGTCGAGCAGGCCCAGCTTCGCATGCTCGTCGTGCACCGCCGTGCCGCCGTCGCTGTAGGCCGCGTTGATGCGGATGCCGGTGGACTTGTCGGGGCCGAAGCGGCGCGAGACGTCGGCGGAAACGCCGGTCTGGCCGCCGCTGGCCGTGCTGACGGTGACACGACTCAGGTCCTGGCTCGCGGCACGCTTGGGCACCAGGTTCACCGAGCCGCCGATGCCGTCGCTGCCCGGGCTCGAGCCCAGCAGGAAGGACGAGGCGCCGCGCAGCACTTCCACGCGCTCGAACAGCTCGGTCGCGATGTACTGGCGCGGCAGCAGGCTGAACAGGCCGTTGTAGGCCACGTCGTCCGAGCTCAGCAGGAAGCCGCGGATGAAGTAGGACTCCTGGAAGTTGCCGTAGCCGCGGGCCACGCGCACGCCGGCGTCGTTCTGCAGCACGTCGGCGACGCTCTTGGCCTGGCGGTCCTGGATCAGCTCGTTCGTGTACGCAGTGATCGAGAACGGCGTGTCGAGGTTGTCCTTGGTGCCGAGGATGCCGGCGCGGCCGCCGCGGGCCACCTGGCCGCCGGCGTAGGGCTTGATCAGGCCGTCCTTGGAGGCATCGGCGCTGGCGTTGACGACGACGGTCTCCAGCTTGGACGGCTCGGCCTTCGTGTCGGAGGCCTGCTGCGCGCGGGCGGCGGACAGGCTGAGGCAGCTCAGCGCGGCGGCCAGCGCCACCGGAGTGATCGACTTCTTCATGGGGTCTTATCGGGAATGAGAGGAGGAGGAACGCGTCCGCAGGCCGAACCAGGCCGTCACCGCCACGGGCAGGCCCAGCGCGAGCCACGACCAGGCATCGCCCCAGCCATCCGACACCAGGGCGCTGATGAGCCCGCTGGCGGTGAGCAGGGCAAGCGCCACGGGCCAGACCCAGAGCTTGATCAGGTTTGCGTTCGACATCCGCTCATTGTAAATAACAATTATTCTCAAATGAGCGAGCGGACCGAACCCGCCGGAAGGGAGCTGCCGCTCAGGAGAAGTCGCGCGCCTCGTCCGCCTGCGTCCAGGCGATCACGTCCTCGTCGCGCAGGCGCGCGGCGTCCTGCAGCCCGATCGCATCGGCCACGCCCTGCGGGAAGGACTCGAACAGCGCCGTGCCCTCGATGTCCAGCTCATGCGCGCGGGCGCTCCAGCGGGCCAGGTACAGCAGGCTGGACAGAGTCTTGTCCGACTCGCCATCCTGCGGGTTGCATTGATGGCGCACCGCCTCGACGATGGCCGCCGGAAACCGCCAACGCGCCGCAAAAGCCGCGCCGACGTCCGGCCAGGCGTAGCCCAGGTCGGCCATCTGCGCCGCATGGCGGCCGTCGTCGGTCGTGAAGGCCGGCTGCAGGCTGGGGCGATCGGGCATGGCCATGTTCATGATCAGGTCACCCACGCCGTGCAGAAGCCCCGCGGTGAAGGCCGTCCCCTTGTCCAGCCGCACCTCTTCGGCCAGCGACTGCGCGATCTTGGCGACGTCCAGGCTGTAGCGCCAGAAATCGACCATGTCCACGCCGGGAACCTGCCGGAAGGCGCCACCGACGGCAGCCGCCTGCACCAGCTGCCGCACGGCCGACACGCCGAGCATGGCCGTGGCCGTCTCGATCGAGCCGATGCGCTCCCCGCCGGCGCTGTAGCGCGCCGAGTTCACCAGGCGCAGGACGCGCACCGCCAGGCCCACTTCGCCGGCCACAAGCGGGACGATGCGGCGCGGATCGGGCTCGTCCTTCTGCAACTCACCCAGGATGCGGCTGACCGCCTCCGGTAGCGAGGGAATCAGCGCGTCGGTGGCAAGAAGATCCTGGAATTTCATGGGGCCTCCCGGATGGAAGGGCAATGGTAGCGCCGGCCCGATGCCGAGGTCGCGCGATTGCTCATCGTCAATATTTCCATTATTCTCGAAATATGGAAGAACCTGACGTCATTCGCGCCCTGGGCGCCCTCGCCCAACCCTTGCGGCTGCAGATCTTCCGGGCGCTGGTCGTCGTCGGCGATCCGGGCCTGACACCCGGCGCGATCCAGGAAGCACTGGCCGTTCCCGCGGCGACGCTCTCGTTCCACCTGAAGGAGCTGCTCGCCTCCGGCCTCGTGAACCAGGAGCGCGCCAGCCGCAACCTCATCTACCGCGCCAACTACGAGCGCATGAACGGCCTGCTGGGCTACCTCACCGAGAACTGCTGCCAGGGTGCTCCTTGCGCCGTGGACGGCAAGGCCGCGTCCTGCGGCTGCTGAAACTCCCCGTCATGACCATCAACGTGCTCATCCTCTGCACCCACAACTCCGCCCGCAGCGTCCTTGGCGAAGCCATGCTCAATCACTGGGCGAAGCGGCTCGGCAAGAACGTCCGCGCCTTCAGCGCGGGCAGCGCACCCAGCGGTCGCATCAACCCGCTGGCTCTTGAAGCGCTGCACGGCGCCGGCGTGGACACCACCGGCTATCGCAGCAAGAGCTGGGACGAGTTCACGGCGCCCACCGCGCCACTGCTGGACATCGTCATCACCGTCTGCGACAGCGCCGCGGCGGAGTCATGCCCCGTCTTCCTCGGCGGCGCGGGCCAACCGGTGAAGGCTCACTGGGGCTACCCCGACCCGTCCGATGCCGAAGGCGGCGATGACGGCAGGCGCCGCGCCTTCGAGCTGACGCGCCAGGCGATCGGCTACCGCATGCTGCAGTTGCTCCAACTGCCGCTCGCCTTGATGGATAGAGCGGACCTGCAGCGAGCCCTGGGCGAGATCGCCCGCAGCTGACGCGATGGACCTGCCCCGCAAGCTCTTCGCCGAAGCGCTCGGCACGGCGCTGCTGCTGGCCGTCGTCATCGGCTCCGGCATCATGGCCGAGCGCCTGTCTGGTGGCAACGCGGGTCTCGCGCTGCTGGCCAGCACGCTCGCCACGGTCGGCGGGCTGTACGTCCTCATCGAGGTCTTCGGCCCCGTCAGCGGCGCCCACTTCAATCCGGCGGTCAGCACCGTCATGGCCTGGCGCGGCGAGCTGGCCACGGCGGCACTGCTGCCCTATGTCGTGGCCCAGCTGTCCGGCGCCGTGCTCGGCGCCTGGCTCGCACACGCGATGTTCGACATGAGCCTGCTGCAGTTCTCGACCCAGGTGCGCAGTGGCACGGGCCAATGGATCGCAGAAGGCGTCGCCACCTTCGGCCTGCTGCTGGTCATCCTGCGCGCGCCCGCTGCGCGCGTGTCCGCGATGGTGGCGGCCTACATCGGCGCGGCCTACTGGTTCACGGCCTCCACGTCCTTCGCCAACCCGGCCGCCGTGGTCGGCCGCATGTTCAGCGACAGCTTCGCCGGCATCGCTCCCGCCAGCGCGCCGGGCTTCGTCATCGCGGAGTTCGTCGGCGCGGCTCTCGCGGTCGGCGTGCATCGGCTCCTGTCGCCCGCCCCGCCATCGTCATCGACTCCCGCACACCATGTCTGAACGACTCTTCCCCGACGCCACATTCCCGGCCCTCGACACGGAGCTGCTGGATGTCCCCAGCCAGGAGCAGCTGACCGCGCCCGCCGCCTCCGAGCACCCGCCACGCATCCTGCTGCTCTACGGCTCGCTGCGCGAGCGTTCGTACAGCCGTCTGCTGAGCTTCGAGGCCGCGCGACTGCTGGAGGCCATGGGCGCGGAGGTGCGGATCTTCAACCCGTCCGGCCTGCCGCTGCCGGACGATGCGCCTGACACCCATCCCAAGGTCCAGGAACTGCGCGAGCTGGCCACCTGGTCGGAAGGCATGGTGTGGTGCTCGCCGGAACGGCACGGCGCCATGACCGGCATCATGAAGGCGCAGATCGACTGGATTCCGCTGTCCACCGGCTCCGTCCGCCCCACCCAGGGCAAGACGCTGGCGGTGATGCAGGTGTCCGGCGGCTCGCAGTCCTTCAACGCCGTGAACCAGATGCGCGTGCTGGGCCGCTGGATGCGGATGCTGACCATCCCGAACCAGTCTTCGGTTGCCCAAGCTTATGCCGAGTTCACGGAGGACGGGCGGATGAAGCCCTCCGCCTTCTACGACCGGGTCGTCGACGTGATGGAGGAGCTGATGAAGTTCACGCTGTTGACGCGCGACCGAGGCCCCTACCTGCTGAACCGCTACAGCGAGCGCAAGGAGAGCGCCGCGGAGCTTGCGAAACGGGTCAAGCTGGGCGCCGCGACCGGGCTCGCGTAGAACAAGCGCCGCTCCCGCTTCAGCGCGCCACGACCGAGCCGACGATCCGGTGGCGCCGCGCGGTCGAGATGAAGTTCTTGACCGCTTCGGACGTCTCGTTCCGCCGTGAGCCGAGGCGGGTCCAGGCCATCGGCCGCTCGCCGCTGATCGGCAGGTAGACCACGCCCTGCGCGCTGATCTGCGAGAGCGCCTGGGGCACGACGGACACGCCGAAGCCGGCGCCCACCAGGTGCACGAGCGAGGGAATGTCCGGCGCCTCCTGGCCCAGCTTCGGGCTGAAGCCCGCCTGCTGGCAGGCGCTGATGATGGAGTCGTAGAAGCCCGGGCTGGTCGCACGCGGGAACAGCAGGAACGGATCCTTGGCCAGGGCCGCGAGGCCGGTGTCGCGCTGTGCGGCCAGCGGGTGGCCCTCCGGCACCACGGCCACCAGCGGCTCCTCGACGATCAGCTCGGAGGCCAGCCCGTCATCGTCGAACGGCGCCCGCAGGAAGGCGACGTCCACCCGGGCCTCGTGCAGCGCGTGGACCAGCTCCGCCGTCACGCTCTGGAACGGCGTCAGCACGACGTTCGGGTAGCGCTCGCGGAAGTCGCAAATGATCTGGGACACGACCGGATTGAAGTAGCTCGCATTGCTGAAGCCGACCCGGATGTGCCCGCTGGTGCCGCGCGCCAGGCCCTGGACGGCGGCCTTGGTGTGCTCCACCTGGTTGAGGATCAGGCGCGCCTCCTTCAGCAGGAAGACGCCGGACTCGGTCAGCTCGACACCCCGCGTCAGGCGGCGGAACAGCTTGGTGCCCAGCTCATCCTCGAGCTGCCGGATCTGCTGGCTCAGCGGCGGCTGCTGGATGCCGAGTCGGGCCGCCGCGCGGGTGAAGTGCAGTTCCTCGGCGACGGCCAGGAAGTAGCGCAGGTGTCGGAGTTCCATGGCTCATCATATTTTTTCGATACTGAAGAGGCAACCTCCATATATTGGACAAACAGTCAGTGCGCCACCAAACTGGAATCCAGACGCGAAACCACTCGCGGCAACCCATCTGGAGCACTGAACATGACGACGACCCACACGCTGGAATCCATCAAGACCGCCGGCTGGCTGAAAGAGGCCAACCTGATCGGCGGTCGCTGGGTGCAGGCCGATGACGGCAGCAGCTTCGACGTCGAGAACCCCGCCAACGAGGCCCGCATCGGCGTGATCCCCTGGGTCGGCGTTGCCGAAACCCGCCGCGCCATCGATGCCGCACAGGCGGCCTTCGTCGACTGGTCGATGACCACCGCGGCCGAGCGGGCCGAGAAGCTGCACCGCATGGCCGCGATCGTCCGCGACAACATCGACGCCCTCGCCGCGATGCTGACGCTGGAGCAAGGCAAGCCGCTGGCCGAGGCGCGCAACGAGATCAAGCTCGGCGCCGACTACATCCAGTGGTTCGCCGAAGAAGCCCGGCGCATCAACGGGGAGATCGTGCCCTCGCCCTGGAAGGATCGGCAGATCCTGGTCACGCGGGAACCGGTGGGCGTGGTCGCTGCCATCTCGCCCTGGAACTTCCCGTTCTCGATGCTGTCCCGCAAGGTCGCGCCGGCGCTGGCCGCGGGCTGCACGATCGTCATCAAGCCCTCCGAGTTCACGCCCTATTGCGGCCTGCTCTACGGCGTGCTGGCGGAACTGGCCGGCATCCCCGCGGGCGTTGTCAACGTGGTGACGGGCGACGGCGCCGTGGTGGGCGGCGAGCTGAGCCGCAACCCGCTGGTGCGCAAGCTGACCTTCACCGGCTCCACCCGCGTCGGCAAGCTGCTCTACAAGCAGTCGGCCGAGACGATGAAGAAGCTCTCGCTGGAGCTGGGCGGCAATGCGCCGACGATCATCTTCGACGACGCCGACCTGGACCTCGCGGTGCAAAACGCCATCGGCAGCAAGTTCCGCAACAGCGGCCAGACCTGCGTCTGCACCAACCGCTTCTACGTGCAGGACGGCATCTACGACGAGTTCGCCCGCCGCTTCACCGAGCGGGTGCGCCAGCTGAAGGTGGGCAACGGTTTCGACGAAGGTGTCGAGCAGGGCCCGCTGATCAACCTGGCCGCCGTGAAGAAGGTCGAATCGCACGTCGAGGACGCGCGGCGCAAGGGCGGCCAGGTGCTGCTGGGCGGCAAGCGGCATGCGCTGGGCGCCACCTTCTACGAGCCGACCGTGATCGCCGACGCCACGCCGGACATGCTGATCGCCAGCGAGGAAACCTTCGGCCCGGTCGCCGCACTGTTCCGCTTCAAGGACGAGCAGGAAGCCATCGATGCCGCGAACGCCACCGAGTTCGGCCTGGCCGCCTACTTCTACACGCGGGACCTGGCGCGCACCTTCCGCGTGGGCCGCGCGATCCAGAGCGGCATGGTGGGGGTCAACGCCGGCGTCATCACCACGGCCGAGGCGCCCTTCGGCGGCGTCAAGGACAGCGGCATCGGCCGCGAAGGCTCGACCCACGGCATCGAGGAATACCTGAGCCTGAAGTACCTGGCCGTCGGCGGCCTCTGAGGCACTGAGCTGTCTTTTCACCCGCGAGCCCGGAGCCGTCCGGGTCGAGCCGCAGCATGCCTGAAACGTTCCCGCATCTTCATCATCCAGGAGTCATCACCATGAGCACCGTCTCTTCATCGCCCAACCTGTTCTCCCCCACCACGGTCGGCGCCATCCGCGTCACCAACCGCATCGTCATGGCGCCGCTGACCCGCTCGCGCGCCGGCGCGGACGGCGTGCCTTCGCCGCTGGCCATCGACTACTACCGCCAGCGTGCCTCGGCGGGCCTGATCATTTCCGAGGCCACCAACATCTCCGCGCAGGCCCGCGGCTACGCCTTCACGCCGGGGATCTTCACCGAGGCGCAGGTCGCCGCCTGGCGCAAGATCACCGACGCCGTCCACGCCGCCGGCGGCAAGATCGTCAACCAGCTCTGGCACGTGGGCCGCGTCTCGCACGCCGACCTGCACGGCGGCGAGCCGCCAGTGGCCCCCTCCGCGATCCAGGCCGGCGAGCTGGTCTACCTCGAATCGCGCACGCAGGCGCCGCCGTCGATGCCGCGGGCGCTGCGCACCGACGAGATCCCGCTGATCCTGCAGGACTACAAGCACGCCGCGCAATGCGCGCTGGAAGCCGGCTTCGATGGCGTCGAAGTGCATTCGGCCAACGGCTACCTGCTGGAGCAGTTCGTCCGCGACAGCACCAATCTGCGCAGCGACCGCTACGGCGGCTCGCTCGAGAACCGCCTGCGCTTCCCGCTCGAAGTGGTGGAGGCGGTGGCCGAGATCTGGGGCCCGCATCGCGTCGGCGTGCGGCTGTCGCCGCTGACCCGCTCGGCCGGCGCGATCCCGCTGGACAGCGACCCGCAGGCCACTTACGGCCGCTACGCCGAGCACCTGGGCGAGCTGGGTCTGGCCTACCTGCACTGCGTGGAGGGCCAGACGCGCGGCGCCAACGAGGCCAGCGGCTTCGACTTCAAGGCGCTGCACCGCGCCTTCGGTGGCCGCTACATCGCCAACAACAGCTATGACCGCCAGATGGCCATCGATGCGGTCGCTTCCGGCCATGCCGACCTGGTCTCCTTCGGCCGGCCCTTCATCGGCAACCCGGACCTGGTGGAGCGGCTGCGCCTGGGCGCACCGCTGGCCGAGGCCGACCGGGCGCACTACTACGGCGAGGGCGCCGAAGGCTACACGGACTATCCGGCGCTCGGGTCCCTGACCCCCACTGCCTGAGCCGGCCATGCATTGCCAGGAGTCTCCTCATGCTCGCTCTTCTGCTCCGCCTGCTGGCGGCCCTTCCGATAGCGCTGTGCCTGACGGCTGAGGCGGCCCCGCCTCGACCGCTGCGCCTGGTCACGCGGCAGTTCCCGCCCTACTCCTTCGCCAGCGCGGACGGGCAGCCCGCCGGCCCGATGGTCGAACTGCTGCTGACAGCCTGCGCCGAGGCCGGGCAGGACTGCCAGGTGAGCCTGATGCCATGGCGGCGGGCGGTGGGGGCCGCCGAAGCCGGCGAGGTGGACGGCATCTTTCCGGTGGCCGATTCGCTGGAGCGCCGGGCCGGCTTCGAGCTGAGCCCGGATGTCGTCCGGGGCCGCTACGTGCTGTTCGCCCGCGCCGGCCAGAACCCGTGCCCGGGCCGCGACGTGGCCGGCCGCACGATCGCCACCTTCGGCCCCTCGCAAGCCAGCAGGACCTTGCGCGAGGTGGCCGCGGCGATGCCCAGCGCACGCATCGAGATCGAGCCGGACCAGCATGTCGTCGTGCGCAAGCTGCTTGCCGGCCGCTACGGCCCCCATGGCCTGGCCCTGCTCAACGACGTCGCCGCGCGCCATCAACTGCCCGAGGCAAATCGGAAGGATCTGCAGGCGGTCGAGTTGATCAAGGAGTTCGACTACGTCTACGGCTTCGTGCCGGGCCGGATCCCGCCCGGATTCTCCGCAC
This sequence comes from Roseateles agri, assembly GCF_034043675.1. Lineage (NCBI taxonomy): Bacteria > Pseudomonadati > Pseudomonadota > Betaproteobacteria > Burkholderiales > Sphaerotilaceae > Roseateles > Roseateles agri. The sequence continues at coordinate 476,532 of NZ_JAXCLA010000006.1, forward strand.
GCTTCGCCGCGGCCATCAACGAGATGTGCCGCAGCGGCCGCACCGCAGCGACCTTCAAGCCCTACGGACTCACCGTTTCCGACTGCGAACCCGCCTCGATCCCGAGGCTCCCTTCCCACAGACAAGAGGCATCCCGATGAAATTACTCGATGACATCTCCGTCTCCAGCAAGCTCTGGGGACTGACCCTGGCGCTCGTCGCGGGACTGGCGACCAGCGCCTTCGTCACCCAGCGCATGCAGGCCCGCGCCGCGGACGAGGCGATGGCCCGCCTGCAGGACTACGACGGCCGCATCGTCGATTCGATCCAGTGGCGGCGCCTGGTCGAGACCAATGTCCAGCGCGTGATCGCGATGGCCGTCAGCCAGGATCCGGTGCTGGAGCGCAACTTCGAGCGCAAGAGCGCGGAGGCCATCGCGGCGATCGCCGCGATGCAGAAGCGCGTCGTCGAGAAGGCGACGTCGGAGGCCGACCGCAAGCAGCTCGACGAGATCGCACGCCAGCGCGTGACGGTGCTGGCCGCGGTCGACAAGAGCAAGCACTTCGACAACCGGGCGGGCGCCGATGCGGCCGGCCAGGCGCAGGCCTTCGTCGACAGCGAGCTCAACCCTGCGGTCGAGCACTACCTGAAATCGCTGGAGGACTTCGGGCAGCTGCAACAGGCCCAGCGCGAACAGGCGCTGGCGGAGGTGCAGGCCGCCGAGCGCCGCGCGAGCCGCACACAGCTGGCCTTGACGGTGCTGGCGGCCCTGGCCGGCCTGGCCTTCGCGGCGGCCGTGGTGCGCTCGATCGTCCGCCCGCTGCGGGAGGCCGTGGAGATGTCGACAGCCATCGCGGCGGGAGACCTGACGGTCGACGTCGCCTCGCAGCGGCGCGATGAGCTGGGCCAGATGCTGCGATCGATGCAGACGATGGTGGCGCGGCTGCGCAGCATCGTCAACGAGGTGCGGTCCGGCGTCGATGCGGTCGGCACCGCGTCCTCGCAGATCGCCATCGGCAACGTCAACCTCAGCCAGCGCACCGAGGAGCAGGCGGGCAGCCTGCAGCAGACCGCCGCCTCGATGGAACAGCTGACCTCGACCGTGCAGCAGAACGCAGACAGCGCCGCCGAGGTCTCGCGGATCGCCACCGGTGCGGCCGAGGCCGCCCTGCACGGCGGCGAGGCGATGCGAGAGGTCGTCGACACGATGAACGGCATCCAGACCGGTGCTCAGCGCATCGCCGAGATCGCCACCGTGATCGACGGCATCGCGTTCCAGACCAACATCCTCGCGCTGAACGCCGCCATCGAGGCGGCTCGCGCCGGCCCGCAGGGACGCGGCTTCGCCGTCGTGGCCGGCGAGGTGCGCGCGCTGGCCCACCGCTCGGCGGCCGCGGCCAAGGACATCAAGGGCCTGATCGACGTCAGCGTCGCCGACGCCGCCTCGGGCTCGGAACGCGTGCGTCAGGCGGCCTCGGCGATCGAGCGGATCGTGCAGCAGGTGCAGTCGGTCAACGGCCTGATCCAGGAGATCTCGACGGCCAGCCACGAGCAGGCGCGCGGCGTCTCGGAAGTCGGCGTGGCGATCTCGCAGCTCGACACGATGACGCAGCAGAACGCGGCCCTGGTCGAGGAGTCCACCGCCGCGACCGAGAGCATGGCCGAGATGAGCGTGCGCCTGGCGGGCGCGATGTCAGCCTTCCGGTTGGAAGCTACTCCAGCGCATCCGCATTCGCGGCCCTGAGCGGGTCCGAGACCTCCAGCCAGTCGAGGTCGTTCTCCAGCGTGTGGAAGGCGTCGTCGCCGATGCTGCCAGCATCGCGCATCGCCAGCAGCACCTGGCGGGCGGCCTGCAGCGCGGCGGTGTAGTGGCTGTCGTACTCCGCGCCGAAGCGGGCGAAGGGGCTGTCCGCGCCATGCAGCGGGCGGCCCAGGTGCATCTTGAGGTTCTTGCGCACCAGCTCCATCACCGGGGAACTGCCCGGCTCGCCGGCAGGCAACTGCGCGAAGGCGGCCTCCAGCATCCGCTGGCGGGCCTCTTCCTCCTCGCGCGCCACCGGGTCGCCGTCGTGCAGCTTCAGCGCGCGCAGCAGCGGCTTCAGCGTGAGGCCGTGGATCAGCAAGGTGCCCAGCACGACGAGGAAGGCCGTCAGCACGATCAGCCCGCGGCCCGGGAAGTCGGCCGGCAGCGCCAGCGCGGCAGCCAGCGTGACGATGCCGCGCATGCCGGCCCAGGAGATCACCAGCCCGCTGCCCACGGTCGGCTGCAGCATCGGCCGCGGCGGGCGGAAGCCATGGCGGTTGTCGCACAGCCTCAGCACCGCGTTGAACGTCATGTGCCAGGCGACGCGCACGGCGATGACGGTAGCCAGCACAGCGGCGGCGACGCCGAGGTACTGCTGGCGCATCTCCGGCGCCAGCTCCACCAGGATCGGGCGCAGCTGCAGGCCGATGAAGATGAAGGCGAAGATGTTCAGCGCGAACACCACCGTGGCCCACACCGCGTTGGTCGGGATGCGGACGCGCGCCGGCACGCGCGCCGGGGCCAGGCGCGCCAAGGTCATCGCGAAGCAGACGGTGGTGAGCACGCCCGACAGCCCCAGATGCTCGGACAGCTGCCAGACGCTGAAGGTGCCGATGAACTGCAGGATGATGGCCGTGGGAATGTGCTGCACCCGCTCCAGCAGGCGCTGCGCCAGCCAGCCGAGCGCCGGACCGGCGACCAGGCTGCCCAGCACGGCCAGCAGGAAGCTCGGCGCCATGGCCTGCATCAAGAAGCCGTCCGCAGCCACGGCACCGACGGCCCCGCGGTAGATCAGCAGCGCGCTGGCATCGTTCAGCAGGCTCTCGCCTTCGAGGATGCCCAGGATGCGCTGCGGCGGGCGCAACGGTCGCAGCACCGCCGTGGCGGCCACCGCATCGGGCGGGGCCACGATGGCGCCCAGTGCGATGGCGGCGGCCCAGGGCACGGTCGGCACCATCGCGTGGACCACCGCGGCCACGGCCGCCGTCGTGAGGCCCACCGCCACGATCACCAGGCTTGCCAGCGGCAGCCAGTTGTCGCGCAGGTCGCGCATCGAGGCGTCGTAGCCGGCATCGACCAGGATGGGTGCCACGAACAGCGCCAGCACCAGTTCGGGCGGCAGGCTCAGGCTGGGGGCGCCGGGGATCAGCGCCAGCAGCGCGCCGCCGATGGCGAGGAACACGGGATACGGAGCGCCAAGCCGCCGCGCGGCGGCAGCCAGCGCGACGGCGGTCAGGAAGAGGACGAGAACTTGTTCAAGAGCCTGCATCGCGCGGAGTATGGCGCGATCAGGGCAGTAACTGACTCAGGCGTAAGCCGCCGTGCCGGTCTTGAACACTGCGATGGTCTGCATCAGCGCCGCGGCTTGCTGGCGCAGGCTCTCGGTGGCGGCGGCGCTCTCCTCGACCAGCGCGGCGTTCTGCTGCGTGCCGCGGTCGATCGCCGCGACGGCCTGGTTGACCTGGCCGATACCGCTGCTCTGCTCGCCGGCCGAGGCCTGGATCTCGCCGATCAGGTCGGTCACGCGGCGCACCTGGCCGACGATGTCGTTCATCGTGCTGCCGGCCTCGCCGACCAGCGCGCTGCCGGCCTGCACCTTGGCCGTGCTGGCCTGGATCAGCTTGCGGATCTCCTTCGAGGCCTCGGCGCTGCGCTGGGCCAGGATGCGCACCTCGCCGGCCACGACCGCGAAGCCACGGCCCTGTTCGCCGGCACGGGCCGCTTCCACGGCGGCGTTCAGCGCCAGGATGTTGGTCTGGAAGGCGATGCCGTCGATCACGCCGATGATGTCGGCGATGCGCTCGCTGGACTCGGCGATCTCGCCCATCGTGCTGACGACGCGCTCGACCACCTGGCCGCCGCGGCCGGCCACCTCGGCCGCCGAGCGGGCCAGCTCGCTGGCCTGGCGGGAGTTGTCGGCGGCCTGCTGGACCGTGCCGGTCATCTGGTGCATCGAGGCGGCCGTCTGCTGCAGCGCCGAGGCCTGCTGCTCGGTGCGGCTGGACAGGTCGACGTTGCCGGTGGCGATCTCCTTGGAAGCGTTGGCGATGCCGTCGGCCGAATCGCGCACCTGGCTCACCATCGTGGACAGGCTGTCGTTCATGCCCTTGAGCGCTTCCAGCAGCTGGCCGGTTTCGTCCTGGCGGTCGACCTCGATGGTGGAGCGCAGGTCACCGGCGGCCACGGCGCGGGCCAGTTGCACGGCGCGGTTCAGCGGGCGGGTGACGGCGTTGCTCAGCAGCCAGCCCATCGCGATGGCGGCCAGCACGGCGGCGCCGCTGGCGATCATCATCACCAGGCGGTCCTGCTGGTAACCCGCGGTAGCCGCGGCGGTGCGCTGCTCGGCCTGGCGTTCCTCGTAGTCGATGAAGGCGGCGGTGGCCTTCAGCAGCGAAGCCAGCAGCGGGCGGCACTCGGCGTTCATCTTCGCGACCGCAGCTTCCTGCTGGCCGCCCAGCACCTTGCCGACGATGTCCAGCGCGACCGGGCCGTACAGGCCTTCGACGCGCTCGATCTCGGCAACCAGCTCGCGGTCGCGGTCGCCCAGGTCACCCGCCTTGGCCAGCGCCTGGCGCAGATGGGTGATCGTGTCCTGCACGTCCTGGTGGGCCTGCGTGACCACAGCCTTCTCGGCCTCGCGTTCGGGCGAGTTGCCCAGCAGCACGAGGTTGCGAGCCGCGATGGCGCGACGCTGCGCGGCGGCGCGGATGTCCATCGCCAGGTGCTCGCGCTGGCCGACGCCTTGCAGGTAGTCGGCGAAACGGTCGTTGGAGCGGCCGAGCGACTTGAGCGCCAGCAGCGAGACCAGCAGCACGACGGCGGCCAGCAGGGCGAACGCCAGCATCAGCTTGGCGCGCATGGGCAGGTTGCGGAAGTTCATGGTGCGGCCTCTGTGGTTTAGTAGGTGACGGTGACAGTGACGGTGTCGGTGTAGGCACCCGGCACGGCGTTGGCGATCGAGGGCAGGCGGCCGTAGATGCTCAGCGTCTGCGCGCTGCCGGTGCCGGTGCCGGCGGAGGTGCTGCTGCTGGCGGTGCCGTCGCCCCAGACGGTCGAGCGGCCGGTGTCGGTGTAGAGCTGGTAGCTCAGCGTGTTGCTGCCGCTCTTCATCTTGCGGGTGCTGAAGTTGGAGGCACCACCGGCGTTCGTGCCGGCGTTCAGCGCGACGGTGTAGGGCGTGGTGTTCGAGCAGGTGACCGTCAGCGTCGAGGTGGCATCCACCGGGGTCGGCGTGGCCAGCGAGTCGATGGTGTTGCCGAAGTTCAGGGTCGTGCCCGAGACGGTGCAGGAGCTGATCACGGTGGCCGTCACCTGGAAGGTGTTGCTCGCGGTCACGGCCATCGACAGGCCCGGCGTCAGCAGTGCGGCGATCAGCAGAGTGCGCTTGAAGTTCGTCATCGTCGTCTCCCCTTGGTTTCACGTTGCTGGGCGGGTGCCCGTTGCGATGACGCTAGTTTTCCGGAGAGGGGGTTTCGCCGGCAGAAGGCGAATCCGGCAGTCGCGTGCCGGGGTTACAGGCAATTGCCCTAGGCAAATTGCCTACACGGAAACCGGCGCGTGAAATCCGTCACGCCTCGGCGTGCACCGGCGCCGCGAAGCTGCGCCGCCAGGCCGTCGGGCTCACGCCGAAGCGCTGCCGGAAATGGTGTCGCAGCGACACCACCGAGCCGAAGCCCGCCATCTCGGCGACGCGCTCCACCGACTGGTCGGTGCGCTCCAGCAGGCGCTGCGACAGCGCCAGCCGCTCGGCCAGCAGCCAGGACTGCACGGTGCTTCCCGTCAGCGACTTGAATTGCCGCGTGAAGCTGCGCCGGCTCATGCAGGCCTGCGCCGCGAGGCTGTCCAGCGTGTGGGGCTGCTCGAGCCGCTTGCGTACCTCGTCGATCAGCAGGGCCAGGCGCGCGCCGCCCGCGGTATCGGGCAGCGGTTGCTCGATGAACTGCGCCTGCCCGCCTTCGCGGTGCGGTGGCACGACGAGCCGCCGCGCCAGCCGGTTGGCCGCCTGCGCGCCGAGGCGCCGTCGGATCAGATGCAGGCAGGCATCGATGCCGGCGGCCGTGCCCGCGGAGGTCAGGACCTGGCCGTCCTCCACGTACAGCACGTCGGGATCGACATCGACGGCCGGAAAGCGCGCCGCCATGGCCTGGGCGTACTCCCAGTGCGTGGTGGCGCGGCGGCCATCCAGCAGCCCGGCCTCGGCCAGCACATGGGCACCGAAGCACAGCCCCACGATCTGCGCGCCGCGTGCATGGGCTTCGCGCAGCGCTTTGAGCAGGCGCTCCGGGGGGCGCTCCTGCACGTCTCGCCAGCTCGGCACCACGATGGCATCGGCGCGCTTCAGCACCGACAGGGGCGCGAGGTCGGACAGGCTGAAGTTCGCCGTGGTCCGCAAGGGCGCCGGCTCGGAGGCGCACACCACGACCTCGAAGGGCGAAGCGCCACCCATCGCGTCGCCGAACACGATACAGGGCACGGACAGGTGGAAGGGGCTGATGCCGTCGAAGGCGACGATGGCGACCAGTGTTTTGGGAGGACGTGCAGGCACGGGAACGAATGACAAGCGAAAGGTCAAGCTTGGCCCGATCTTATCGATATCGGTTATTCAGGCCAGTCGTTCAGATGCCTGCGGAAACGAACAATCCCGGCATCGACTTGCCAGGAGCAACCATGGGCCGACCCGCACTGATCGTCATCGACATCCAGAACGACTACTTCGAGGGCGGCGCCTTTCCGCTCTGGAACGCCAGGGAGACGCTGGCCGCTGCCAGCCGAGCTGCAGGGCTGGCGCGCGACAAGGGCCTGCCCGTGGTCTTCGTCCAGCACGTGGCGCGCGGCCCCGCGCCCTTCTTCCAGCCCGACACCGTCGGCGTGCAACTGCACGACGAGATCCGTGCCATCGTGGCCGACTCGCCGGTCATCACGAAGCAGCACGCCGATGCGTTCGCCGAGACCACGCTGCACGACACGCTGCAGGCGCTCGGCGTCGATGCGCTGATCGTCTGCGGCATGATGACGCAGAACTGCGTCACGCACACCGCGATCTCCCGCCGCGCCGACGACTATCGCGACGTGACCGTGCTGACCGACGCCAGCACGACCGTCTCCGAGATCCTGCACCGCATCGCGCTGAACGGGCTCACCACGCGGGTCAGGCTTGCCAGCGTGGACGAGGCGCTGGCGAACCGCTGACCCTAGCGGCCGCCGAACTGGATGACGAAGCAGGCCCCGCCCAAGGAGCCGCGCTCGAACTGCACGCTTGCGCCGTGCAGCGCCGCGATCTCCCGCACGATCGCCAGCCCGAGGCCGCTGCCCTCGGTGGGCTCGGCCCCGCCCGCACTGCCGCGTGAGAACCGGTCGAACATCACCGGCTGGAACGACTCGGCGATGCCCGGGCCGTCATCGGCCACGCTCAGTCGTGGTGGGTTGGCATCGACCTCCAGCAGCACGCGGCCGCCCCGGGGCGTGTACTTGATCGCGTTGTCGAGCAGGTTGCCCAGCGCCTCGCCCAGCAGTTCCCGGTGGCCGCGGACGCTCACCGCACCGCCGGCGGGCTCGACCAGTTCCAGTTGCACGCCCTTCGCGTCCGCGGCGTCGAGGAAGGACTCGCCCACGTCGCGGGCGAGGTCCACCAGGTCGAGTTGGTCGAAGTCCAGGCCGGCGCCGATCTCCGGGTCCAGGCGGCTCAGGGCCAGCAGTTGCTGGATCATGCGGCCCATGCGCTCGGTGGCGGGCCCCAGCTCCTGCAGGATGCGGCGCGCGGATTCGATGTCGGTCGCCTGGCTGGCGCGATGCAGGCCCAGCTGGAGGCCGGCCAGCGGGGTGCGCAGCTGATGCGCCGCGGTGCCCGCGAACTGGCGCTCGCGCTCCAGCAGTCCGCGCACCCGGCCGAGCAGGCTGTTCAGGGCATGGGCGAAGGGCAGCAGCTCGCGCGGCACATCGTTCGTCGGCATCGGGTCCAGCGAGGCATGCGCCCTCACGCTCCAGCGCGAGGCCATGTCCTCCAGCGGCCGCAGGGTCCCGCGCAGCACGACGACGATGGCCATGGCCGCCGCCACCAGCAGGCCGCCGATGGCCGCATACCACCAGAGCAGCCGGCTGTTCGCCAGCGAGCGCTTGTTGAGCGTCTCGGCAACCATGACGTCCACGATGCCGCCGCCCGGCGCGGGCAGCGCCACCCAGGCGATGCGCACCGGCTGGCCATCGAACTCCGCGTTGAACGCCCGCCCACCCAGCCGGTACTGGCGTTCATTGCTGCCGCTCGTCGGCATGCCGGCACGGCCGCTGACCCTGCGGCCGGACTGGCTGACCGAGAAGTAGATCTTGTCCAGCACGTCGAAGTTCAGCATCGACTCCGCCTGGCTCTGCAGGTCCAGCACCGCCTGGTCGCCTTCGAAGCGGACCTGCTTGGAGAGCGCGCGTGCGGAGTCCAGCAGCCAGCGGTCATAGGTCTTCTCGACCATCGTCCCGGCGTTCAACAGCGCCAGCACGCCGCCGACCACGACGATCAGCAGCACCGGCAGCAGCAGCTTGATCTGCAGCTCGCGCTGCAACCATCGCTTCACCTCAGTCGCCATCGTCGCCACCCGTTTCGTTGTCGCCCGCAGTGCTCATGTCGAGCCGGTAGCCGAAGCCGCGCGCGGTAACGATCTCCACTCCGCGCCCGGCGAGCTTGCGCCGCAGCCGGGAAATGTAGACGTCCACCGCGGCGTCGGTGAGCTCCAGGTTCCGCTCCGCCAAAGCATCGACGAGGACGCGCCGGGGCACGAGGCGCGGTGCGCGGCGGATCAGCAGCCCCAGCACTTCGAGCTCGCGCGGGTGCAGTTCCAGGACCACGCCGTCCACGCGAACCTCACCCTGTTCCTGCAGCCACAGCAGCGGGCCGAACTGCAGCCGCGTGCCCTGCGTGGCACCGGTGCGGCGCAGCAGCGACACGATGCGCGCATCCAGCTCCTCTGGCGCGAAAGGCTTGACGAGGTAGTCGTCGGCCCCGCGGCGCAGGCCCTCCACGCGGTCCATCACCCGGTCCATGGCGGTCAGGATGATCACCGAGGTGTGCGGGTCCTTCTGGCGCCAGCCGTCCAGCCAGTCCAGCGCGTTGCCGTCCGGCAGCTGGCGGTCCAGCACGATGACGTCGGGGGCGCTGCGGGCCAGGGCCTCGGGCAGCTCGGAGAGCCTCGCGCAGGTCTGCACCCGCCAGCCACCGAGGCGTTGCCAGTGCAGTTCCAGCTCGGTCCGGATCGTCCGGTCGTCCTCGACCAGGAGGATCGACGCCTGCTCCCTCACCGGGGAATGCCCCTGGTTTTCCCTTGATAGGGGCTTGAAAGATTGGGCAGATAGCCTGCCTCCCGTTTCCCTCTGCTCATGCCTGTCCCCGTAGTTCGGCCGTCAATGTAACGAAGTGCGAATTTTTCTTGCGAGACGGGAATTCTCCAACGTCGACCCAGCGATAGGCCCTGACCCTTTTCCATCCCCATGAGTACCCTCCCCGAACGCCTGCGCATTGTTCACGTCGTCTTCTCGTCCAAGCTCGCCGGAGGCGAACAGCACTGCATCGACCTGGCGCACGCCCAGGCCGATCTGGGCCACGAGGTGCACATCGTCGGCACCCAGGGCTCGGCGATGACCCGCTTCGTGCGCCCGGAGGTCCGCTATCACGGCCTGGCCCTGCCGATTCTGCGCGGGGCGCGGCTCAGGCACATCGTCAAGCGCCTGTCGCCCGACGTCTGCCATGGGCATCTGGGCCCGGCGTGCAAGGCCGTGGCCACCGTGCCGGACGTGGCCCGCCTCGGCACGCTGCACGTCGGATTCAAGGCGCACCAGCACCAGCGCCTCGACGCACTGGTCTGCGTCAACCAGGCTCAGCAGTCGCAGCTGAGCGGGTTTGGCGGCGTTTCGCGCGTGATCCACAACTGGGCGCCCGAGCGCACGGCGGCGCCGGTGGGCCCGGGCCTTCGCGCCGAACTCGGCCTGCAAGCGGATCAACTGCTCGTCGGCACGGCCGGCCGGCTGCACGCCAGCAAGGGCATGGACCTGCTGGTGTTGGCGTTCAAGCACTTCGCACCCGCCGACGCCGTGCTGGCGATCCTGGGCGAAGGCGAGCAGCGCGAGCAGCTGGAGAAGCTGGCCGAGGGCGACCCGCGCATCCGCCTGCTCGGCTTCCGCAGCGATGTCGACGCCGCGCTGGCCGCGATGGACCTCTACGTGTCGCCCTCCCGGGAAGAGGCCTTCCCGCTGTCCGTGCTGGAGGCGATGCGGGCCGGGCTGCCCATCGTCGCGACGCGCACGCAAGGGCTCACCGAATTGCTGGCCGGCCAACCCGGCACGCTCACGCCCATCGGCGATGCCGAGGCCCTGGGCGCTGCCATAAGATCCGCGCTGGACGTCCTCCGGTCCTGCCCCAAGCAACTGCGCCAAGCCGTGACCTACGAACTGAAGCGTTTCGATCGTTCCGCCGCCGTCGCCTCGGTGATGGATTTCTACGCCGAGGCCATCGCCCGGCGCTCGTCCGCCAGCCCCGCCCCCCTCGACCTGGAACTCGCGCCGACGCATGTTTAAACGGCCGCGCACGGATTTCTGGCGCGTCGGCATCGTCCCCTCCCCGATCGAGAAACTGGACGCGGCGGCCCTGGCCGCGCTGAAGTCCCGCATCACCTGGCTGCCGGATGCCGGCCCCTGGCGCTACCTGGCCGACCCGTTTGGCCTCGTCAGGGGTCAGGTCTTGCACGTCTTCGTCGAGGCCTTCGACTACCGGACCAAGCACGGGGTCATCGAGCGTCACGAACTCGACCTCGACGGCTTCAAGTGGCGCGGCAAGAGCCTCGCCCTGTCGCGGCCCTTCCACCTCTCCTACCCGTACCTGCTCGAGCACGGCGGCGAGCTGTTCATGATCCCGGAGAGCAACCAGGCTAAGGAGGTCGCCCTGTACCGCCCCGGCGCGGACCTGGACAGCTGGACCAAGGAATGCGTGCTGATCGCCGACCAGCCGATCGCCGACGCCTCCGTGGTGTTCCACCAGGACCGCTGGTGGATGTTCTATGCCCTCGTCGGCCCCAAGCAGCGTGACCAGAAGGAACTGCACGCCGCCTGGGCGCCGTCGCTGACCGGTCCCTGGCAGCCGGTCCGCGGCAATCCGATCCATGTCGACCACGGCGGTGCCAGGCCGGCGGGCAAGCCTTTCGTCGATGGCGAGGGCTTCCTGACCCTGCCCGTGCAGGACGGCGTCGGCGGCTACGGCAGCGCGGTGCGCCTGCTGCGCTTCACGCAGCTCGACGAGGGCCGGATCGAGATCGAGAGGCGCCCGACGCGCCTGACCGGTGACCTCGTCTCCGACACCTACCGCGAGGGCCTGCACACGCTCTCGGCCTGCGGCGGGCTGACCTTGATCGACGCCAAGCGCATCGACCGCTCGCGCGAGAAGCAGCTCATCGACCTGCGGCGGCGCGTACGCCGGCTGATGGGCTGATCAGGACGGCAGCCTCAGGCCCTCGATCCGAAGACCCGGGCGGCGATGCGCTCGAAGGCAGTCCACTGCTGGGCCAGCAGACCCTCGCCATAGGAGCGCGCGCTGCCCTGTGGCGGCGGCAACTGGTCGCGAATGCCCGTAGGCTCGACGGTGCGGTTCCATGACGCGGTGCCGAGCATCATGTCCCACCACGGGAAGAGGACGCCGAAGTTGCAGCCGTAGCGCGTGCCCTCGTGGCCGTAGCCGATCGCATGATGGCGGCGATGGAAGGCCGGGCTGACGATCAGCCGCTCCAGCAGCGGACCGAAGTGCAGCCGCGCGTTCACGTGCTGGACGCTCTGAAGGAAGTTCCCGACCGCGACCAGCACCACGAACTGGGAGGGCGGAACGCCGATGAGCAGCGAGATCGCGGCAAAGAACGCGGCCTGGAGCATGTCGTCCAGCAGGTGGTTGCGGTCGTCCGTCCACAAGGACATCTGCTGCTGGCTGTGATGGACGGCGTGAAGCTCCCACCAGACGCCGAAGCGGTGCTGCCAGCGGTGGTACCAGTAGCCGCAGAAGTCCAGCACCACCAGATAGATCAGGAAGGACACCATCGGCTGGTCGGTGACACCCGGCCACAGACCATCGACGTCCAGCCCTGGCACGCCGTAGATGGCCATCAGGCTCTGCCAGTGGGTGAAGACGGGCTGAAGCGCCAGGAAGAACACGAGGTTCAGCAAGCTGAGCTTGGCGATCCAGGTGTAGATCACGTCGGACCGCAGCGCCTTGCGATCGGGCCAGGACTCGACGGGACGAAGCGCCTCCAGCGGTCGCAGCACGGCATAGCTGACGCAGATCTGGAGCGCCCCGACGATCACCCAGTACAGCGCGTCGTAGGTCTCCTCGTCGTAGCCCATCAGGCCGAAGCGGTACAGCAGCGGCTGGACGACGTCGACGTAGAGCAGCGTCTGCAGCGCCGACACGCCGGCATCGACTTGCGCAAGAACTTCCTGGAGCAACTGCATGCCGGAGATGGGCGCTGTCTCAGTCCGGATTGGGCGCGTGCACCGGCGCCGCGTTGGCAAAGAACAGGCCGTGCGGCGAGCGGCCGACGGCGATGGTGTCGACGAGCTTGCGCGTGTTCATGTCGATGATGCCGACGTGCCGGGCAAAGCGGAACGTCACCCAGAGATAGCGATGGTCGGCGCTCAACTGCATGTCGTCGGGCCCGGGCCGCAGGCCGGTGATGTCGGCCACCTTGGCCAGCGTGTCGTAGTCGAGGATGCTGATCGTGCTCTCGACGCGATTGGTGACGGCGACGTGGTGACCGTCATCGAGGTCACGAAAGTTGTGGGCACCGCGCCCCGTGGGGATGCGCTTCACGAGCGCCTGCCGATGCCAGTCGACCACGGCCACGTCGTCCTCGCCCGTCATGCCGACGAGCAGGAAGCGATCGCCGGGCGTCATCCACAGGCCGGCCGGGGTATTGCCCACCTTCAGCTTCCACTGCACCGTCTGGGTAGCCAGGTCGATCGCCGCCACTTCCCCGGTGTCCTGCAAGGTGACGAACGCGTAGCGGCTGCTGGAATCGAAGTTGATGTGGCTCGGCGTCTTGGCCAGCGCGATCCGCTTGGCCAGGACCATCTGCTGGCCGTCGTAGCGATAGACGTCGACCCGGTCCAGCCGCAGGCCTGCGGTGACGAACCACTTGCGGTCCGGCGAGAAGCCCAGCTGGTAAGGATCCTCGATGCCCTCGACACGCCGCTGCACGGCGCCGGTGTGCGGGTCGAGGAACATCAGGTCGTTGGAGATCGAGTCCGCGACGATCAGCGAGCGACCGTCGGGCGTGATCATCAGGTGATGCGGCTCCTTGCCGGTCGGCTCGGTCCCGACGACCTTGTGCGTCACCGGATCGATCAAGGTCAGTTGCGCCTCGCCGGAATCCAGCACGATGACACGATCCGCCGCGCTCGCCGGGGACTGCGCAAGCAGGAAAGCAAGAAGCCAGAACGCCGACCAGCCGATCGTCAAACGCGGGAGGGACAACTTCGGCATCGGGTGAACTCGGAACACTAAGACTGGAAACTCGACATTCTCTTGCCGTCACGCTTCTGTCTTGTTTCCCGATGATCCGGACGCGGCTATGCCGCGGTTGCACCAATGGGGAGGGACTTTATTCCCACTCGATCGTCGCAGGCGGCTTGCTCGACACGTCGTAGGTCACGCGGTTGATGCCGCGGACCTCGTTGATGATGCGGCCCGAGGTCTTCTTCAGCAGCGCGTAGGGCAGTTCGGCCCAGTCGGCGGTCATGAAGTCGCTGGTCTGCACGGCGCGCAGCGCGACGACGTAGTCGTAGGTGCGGCCGTCGCCCATCACGCCGACGCTCTTCACCGGCAGGAAGACGGTGAAGGCCTGGGAGGTCAGTTCGTACCAGGTCTTGCCGGTGGCTTCGTCGCGGTGGTTGCGCAGCTCCTCGATGAAGATCGCGTCGGCGCGGCGCAGCAGGTCGGCGTAGTCCTTCTTCACCTCGCCGAGGATGCGCACGCCCAGGCCCGGGCCGGGGAACGGGTGGCGGTAGACCATCTCAGGCGGCAGGCCCAGGGCCACACCCAGTGCGCGGACCTCGTCCTTGAACAGTTCGCGCAGCGGCTCCAGCAGCTTCAGGCCCAGTTGCTCGGGCAGGCCGCCGACGTTGTGGTGGCTCTTGATCGTCGTGGCCTTCTTGGTCTTGGTGCCGCCGCTCTCGACCACGTCGGGGTAGATGGTGCCTTGGGCGAGGAACGTCGCGCCCTTGTGGCCCTGGTTGCCGGCCTTCAGCTTCTCGGCCTCGGCCTTGAACACGTCGACGAACAGACCGCCGATGATCTTGCGCTTCTTCTCCGGATCGGTCACGCCGGCGAGCTGGCCCAAGAACAGGTCTTCAGCCTGCACGCGGATCACCTTGGCGTGCAGCTTGCCCTCGAACATCTCCATCACCATGTCGCCTTCGTTCAGGCGCAGCAGGCCGTGGTCGACGAAGACGCAGGTGAGCTGGTCGCCGATGGCGCGGTGGATCAGCGCCGCGGCCACGCTGGAATCGACGCCGCCGGACAGGCCCAGGATCACCTCTTCATCGCCGACCTGCTCGCGGATCTTCGCGACCGCTTCTTCGATGTAGTCGCCCATGATCCAGTCGCCCTTGCAGCCGGCGATCTCGCGGACGAAGCGGTGCAGCAACGCCTGGCCCTGCAGCGTGTGCGTGACCTCGGGGTGGAACTGCACGGCGTAGTAGCCCTTCTCCTCGTTCGCCATGCCGGCGATCGGGCAGCTCGGCGTGGAGGCCATCAGCTTGAAGCCCTCGGGCAAGGCCGTGACCTTGTCGCCGTGGCTCATCCAGACCTTCAGCATGCCGTGGCCTTCGGCGGTGGTGAAGTCGGCGATGTCCTTCAGCAGAGACGTGTGGCCGTGGGCACGGACCTCGGCGTAGCCGAACTCGCGGTGGTCGCTCCACTCGACCTTGCCGCCGAGCTGGACCGCCATCGTCTGCATGCCGTAGCAGATGCCCAGCACCGGCACGCCGGCGTCCCACACGGCCTGCGGCGCGCGCAGTTCGTGGTCTTCGTAGGTGGACGCGTGCGAGCCCGACAGGATGATGGCCTTGGGCGCGAAGCTCTTGACGAACTCATCCGACACATCGTTCGGATGGATCTCGCAGTAGACCGCGGCCTCGCGCACGCGGCGCGCGATCAGCTGGGTGACTTGGGAGCCGAAGTCGAGGATCAGGACTTTGTCGTGTTGCATGGCGGGCTATCGTCAGGAGGCGGAGGAAGCGGAGGAGACGGCGGCGGCCGGCGGCTCGTCATCGGGCTGGCCGGCGAAGTAGCGCGCTGCGAAGTACAGCGACAGGAGCTGCAGCAGCGCGATGAAGAAGAAGGGCGCGCCGATGCGCAGGTCGGTCTTGGGCAGGTCGGCGACGAGGTACATCAGGCCCAGGCCGATCGGCGGCGCGATGACGGCCATCAGGCTGTTCAGCGCGGCGACGGCACCCATGGTCTCGCCCTGGCTGCTGGCGCTGGCGGCCTTGGAGATCTGGCTCTGCAGCGCCGGGCCGACGGCCGAGGCCAGGCCACCGATGGCGATCAGCGCGTAGACCATCCAGGCCTGCGTGGCCATGCCGATGCCGGCATTGGTGAAGATCGAAACCGCCAGGCTGAGCGTGACGACCCGGCTGACCGAGACACGCTTCATCAGCGGCTTCAGCAGCACGCCCTGCATCAACACCGACATCGCGCCGACGGCGAGCAGCGAGAGGCCGTTCTCCAGCGGCCCCCAGCCGAGGCGATGGCCGGTGTAGAGCACCCAGCAGCTCTGCACGATCGTTTGCGCGAGGCCGCTGAACATCAGCACGTACATCAGCGGACCCACGCCGCGCAGCGCCTTCACGCGCGCCAGAACGCCAAACGGATTGGCGCGCCGCCAGTCGAAGGGCCGGCGCAGTTCGGGCGCCAGCGATTCGGGCAGCACGAAGAAGCCGTAGAGCCAGTTGGTGATGGCCAGCGTACCGGCGACGAAAAAGGGCAGGTGCAGGTTGATGTGGCCCAACAGGCCACCGAGCACCGGCCCGAGGATGAAGCCCATGCCGAAGGCGGCGCCCAGTTGGCCGTAGCGCTGCGTGCGCTGTTCGGGCGGCGTGATGTCGGCCACGTAGGCATTGGCGATGGCGATGTTGGACTGCATCGCCCCGCTGAACAGGCGCACGACGACGAGCATCCACAAGGCCGTAGCCATCGCCGTGACGAAGAAGGACAGGGCCAGGCCCGAGAAGCCGATCAGCATCACCTTGCGGCGGCCGTAGCGGTCGGACAGGCCGCCGAGGATCGGCGAGCTGAGGAAGTTGGCGATGCAGAAGGCCAGCGTCACCGCCAGCTGCGCCAGCGTGTGGGCCGATTCGCTGGTGGTGAAGGTGCCCACCAGCGGCGGCAGCACCGGGATGATCAGGCCGATCGAGATCATGTCGATCAGCACGGCGATCATGATGAAGCCCATGCCAGCGGCGCGCTTCGATGGCGGGCTCTGTACTGCTGTTGTCTCGGTGCTACTGCTCACTGCCAATTCCTCAGAAAACAAGTAACGGGGCCGAAGCCCCGTTGCATATGTCGCTGACGTTCAATCCGCCCGGTAGTTGGGCGCTTCCTTCGTGATTTGAACATCGTGGACATGGCTCTCGCGAATGCCCGCCGAGGTGATCTCGACGAACTCGGCGCGGTCCTGCATCTGGTCGATGCTGGCGCAGCCGCAATAGCCCATCGAAGCCCGCAGGCCGCCGGCCATCTGGTAGACGATCGCGACCATCGAGCCCTTGTACGGCACGCGGCCTTCGATGCCCTCGGGCACCAGCTTGTCCGCGTTCGGGTTCGTCGTCTCGTCGTTTTCCTGGAAGTAGCGGTCGGCGGAGCCGGCCTTCATCGCGCCGATCGAACCCATGCCGCGGTAGCTCTTGTAGGAGCGGCCCTGGAACAGGATGACCTCGCCCGGTGCTTCTTCCGTGCCGGCGAACATGCCACCCATCATCACGGTGCTGGCACCGGCAGCGATGGCCTTTGCGATGTCGCCCGAGTAGCGGATACCACCGTCGGCGATCAGCGGCACGCCGGTGCCCTTCAGCGCCGTGGCCACGTAGTCGATCGCGGTGACCTGCGGCACACCGACGCCGGCGACGATCCGCGTGGTGCAGATCGAGCCCGGGCCGATGCCGACCTTGACGCCATCGGCGCCGGCCTCGACCAGTGCCAGCGCGGCCGCGCCGGTGGCGATGTTGCCGCCGATCACGTCGACCTGCGGGAAGTTTTGCTTGACCCAGCGCACGCGCTCGATCACGCCGGCGCTGTGGCCGTGGGCGGTGTCGACGATCAGCGCATCGACGCCGGCCTTGACCAGCAGCTCGACCCGCTCCTCGGTGCCCTCGCCCACGCCGACGGCCGCACCGACGCGCAGCTTGCCGTGCGCGTCACGCGCCGCATTGGGGAAGTTGGTCTGCTTGGTGATGTCCTTGACGGTCATCAGGCCGCGCAGCTCGAAGTCGTCGCTCACCACCAGCACGCGCTCGAGCTTGTGCTTGTGCATCAGCGCCTTGCCCTCGGCCAAGGTGGCGCCTTCGCGCACGGTGATCAGGCGCTCGGCCGGGGTCATGATCTCGCTGACCGGGGCGTCCATGCGGGTTTCGAAGCGCAGGTCGCGGCCGGTGACGATGCCGACGACGCGCTTGCCCTTGAGCACCGGGAAGCCGGAAATGCCGTGCTGCTCCGACAGCGCCTTGACCTGGCGCACCGTCGCCTCGGGCGTGATCGTGATCGGATCGCGCAGCACGCCCGACTCGTAGCGCTTCACGCGCGCCACCTCGGCGGCCTGCTGCTGGGCGGTGAGGTTCTTGTGGACGATGCCGATGCCCCCCTCCTGCGCGATGGCGATCGCCAGACGCGCTTCCGTCACCGTATCCATGGCCGCGGAGACCAGGGGCAGGTTCAGTTCGATGTTGCGGGAAAGCCGGGTGGCAAGGCTGGTGTCGCGGGGCAACACCTGGGAGAACGCTGGCACCAACAACACGTCGTCGAAGGTGAGCGCTTTTCCAAGAAGGCGCATGAGGGAAGCTCCAGTCGCAAAGCGGCATTATACGGACTAGCCCATTACCCCTGCTTACACGAGGCGACCGGTACACTTTGCCGATGCTCAAGCCCTCGCACTTTCCGGCGCTGCTGGCCGCCTTGCTAACGCTCAGCCTCATCGGACCGGCGCAGGCCCAATGGAAGTGGCGCGACACGGCCGGCAAGATCCAGTACAGCGATCGCCCGCCGCCGCCCGGCGTGCAGGACAAGGACATCCTCCAGCGCCCGCCCGGCCAGCAGCTGAAGGTCGTCACCGTCTCGCCTCCCGGCACCGCGCCCAGCGCCCCGCCGCCCGCCCCGGTCGCCAGCGGCCCGAGCAAGGCCGAGCAGGATCAGGTGGCGCGCCAGAAGCAGCAGGAGCAGGAACAGCTCGCCAAGCAGAAGGAAACCGAGCGCAAGAACGCCCAGACCCGGCGCGAGAACTGCGCCCGCGCCCAGGAGAACATGAAGATGCTCCAGGACGGCGTGCGCATCAACCGGCTCAACGAGAAGGGCGAGCGGGTCATCATCGACGACGCCCAGCGTGCGCAGGAAACGCAGCGCACGCAGGAAACGATCAACAGCGAATGCCGCTGAACTGAGCGATCAACCCGGCAGTTGTGCCGGCGGCCGCGCCAGATCGTCAACCGACTGCCCCTGCGCCGCCAGCAGCTTCTCCAGCGCCGGCAGCAGCGGGCCCAGACGCTCGTCGATCGCATCGCGCACGGTGTCGACGAAGACCTGGGTCGAGCGCTCGATCTCGATGTTCAGCTCGGCGCCGACACCCTTGTCCGCGAAGGTCGTCATCCGCAAGGTCTCGGGGATCAGCCAGACCTCGAACCAGCAGGCCTTGCGGTCGGCCTCGGCCACGGTGAGGCTCGCGCCGTTGATCGCGATATAGCCCTTGGCGAAGATGTAGCGCATCCACTGCGGCGGCACGGCGATGCGCAGCACGTGGTTGTTCTCGGGCTGGCGGATCGAGGCCACGCTGGCCTTGAAGTCGATGTGGCCGGACAGCGGATGGCCGCCGATCTCGGCGCCGTCGCGCGCGGCTCGCTCGACGTTGAGCGGGCTGCCCTCCGTCAACGCGCCCAGCGTGGTGAGGTTCAGGCTCTGCAGCATCACGTCGAAATCCGCGTGGTCCGTGCCACGCAGCCGTGTGACGGTCAGGCAGACGCCGTCGCACGAAACGCTGGCGCCGATCTCCAGCCCTTCGCAAAAGCCCTTGGGGAAACCCAGCGTGAAGCTGCGCAGACCGGGGCGGTCGGTGATGGCGGCGACGGTGGCGACGCCCTGGACGATACCGGTGAACATCAGTGCTTTCCTTCCCAGGCTTCGGGTACGAAGCCCACCGTCAGCGAGCCATCGGCCCACTCGACGATCGGCCGCTTGATGACGCTCGGGTTCGCCGTCAGCACCGGCGTGGCGCTGGCCGCATCGACGACGCCGGCCTTCGTCGCGTCATCGAGCTTGCGCCAGGCCGTGCCGGCACGGTTGACAACCTTCTCCCAACCCAGCTGCGAGAGCCAGCGGGGCAGATGGTCGCCCGGGACGCCGGACTTCTTGTAGTCGTGGAACTCGTAGGGGATGCCCTGCTCCGCGAGCCAGGCGCGCGCACGCTTGATCGTGTCGCAGTTGGGAATGCCGTAGAGGATCGTCGTCATGGGGCCGCACGCTACCATGAAGCAATGATCGACTGGCTCGACGAGGACTCTCTCGCCTTCCCTCCGACCTCCCGCGCGCTGGGCCCGGAAACCGATGCGCCGGGCCTGTTGGCCGCCGGTGGCGACCTCTCCCCGCAGCGGCTGCGCGAGGCCTATTCGCGCGGCATCTTCCCCTGGTATGGCGCGGGCCAGCCGCCGCTGTGGTGGTCGCCCGACCCGCGCATGGTGTTGAAGACGGCGGACTTCAAGCTCGCGCGCTCGCTGCGCAAGACCGTGCAGCGCTTCGCCGCCTCGCCGGGCTGCGAGATCCGCGTCGATACCGCCACGCCCGAGGTGCTGCGTGCCTGCGCCGGCGCGCCGCGCGAGGGCCAATCGGGCACCTGGATCCTGCCGGAGATGCAGGCCGCCTACCTCGCCTGGCAGCGGCGCGACGGCGCGGTGCACAGCATCGAGACCTGGATCGACGGCGAGTTGGCCGGCGGGCTCTACGGCATCAACCTCGGGCGGATGTTCTTCGGCGAGTCGATGTTCATGCGCCGCACCGACGCCTCCAAGATCGCGCTGGCTGCCCTGGTGTGCCTGTGCCGCGCGCATGGCATCGCCTGGATCGATTGCCAGCAGAACACCCGGCACCTGGCCTCGCTCGGTGCGGCAGAAGTCGCACGCGCGGCCTTCGAAGCCCATCTGGCGGCCACGGTGACGCAGCCGGCGCCGCAGGATTGGTCCTATCATCCTTCGCTGTGGGCCCATCTGCTGCCGGATCGCTCCTGACGTGACCTACCCCAAAGACCTCCCGCTGGCCGAACTGCAGTTCTATGCGACTGCCGCTTACCCCTGCAGCTACCTGCCGCAGCGGCAGGCGCGCTCGCAGGTGGCCACGCCCAGCCATCTGATCCATGCGGATGCCTATTCGGGCCTGGTGGCCGCGGGTTTCCGGCGCAGCGGCCTGTTCACCTATCGCCCCTACTGCGACAACTGCAAGGCCTGCGTGCCGCTACGCCTCCCGGTGGACGAATTCAAGCCCTCGCGCAGCCAGCGCCGCGCGCTCAAGCGCCATGCCGACCTGCAGGCGCGCGTGATGCGCCTGGGCTTCAGCCAGGAGCACTACGAGCTCTACCTGCGCTACCAGGCCGGCCGGCATTCCGGCGGCGGCATGGACCAGGACAGCGTCGAGCAGTACACGCAGTTCCTGCTGCAGAGCCGGATCAACTCGCGGCTGGTGGAGTTCCGCGACGCCACCGGGCGGCTGAAGATGGTCTCGATCCTGGACATCCTCAGCGACGGGCTGTCGGCCGTCTACACCTTCTACGAGCCCGAGGACGACACCAGCTACGGCGTCTACAACGTGCTGTGGCAGATCGAGCAGACGCGCGAGCTGAAGCTCGCCCACCTGTACCTGGGCTACTGGATCGCGGAGAGCCCGAAGATGGCCTACAAGGCCGGCTACCGCCCGCACCAGCTGCTGCGCGACGGCCAGTGGACGACCGTGGCCGACTGATTACTCGGGTTTGTCCGGCAGCAGGCAGGCCTCGGCCACCTGCAGCTCGTTGTCCTTGGCGAAGTTCATCACGAAGTCCCAGGCCATCGGCTCCAGCTCGCGCAGCGACTCGTTGACGATCACGCACTTCACGCCGTTGATCACCCGCGGCACACACAGCGGCGAGTAGCCGATGTGGGCACCCGGCCCGCCCGGCGCACCGCCCGGCCGGAAGCAGGACATCACGCCGGCGAGCCGCTCCGACCAGTCGCTGGGGCGAAAGGTGCGGCCATCCTTGGTCACGCCCTGGATGAAGACTTCGCGGGGTTTGGGAGCAGAACTCATGGGTCGGAAGGACGCCGCGCAGGGAACGAAAGAGGCGCGACGGGCGCTATTGTGCCCTGGATGTGTTGCGGCGCAGCACGGCCCCGGATTTGCCCACACCATCGAACCTGCACCTTAGAATCGTCGCGCGCGGGTCACTCGTTCGATCCGCGCTTTTTCTTTTCCAATACTTTTCGAGAAAGCCCCGATGAACGCTGCTGTCCCCTCGTCGTCCGAGCCGCACGTGATGCAAACCTATGGCCGCCTGCCCGTCGCCCTGTCGCACGGCCAAGGCTGCTGGGTCTGGGACACGAACGGCCGACGATACCTGGACGGTCTCGCGGGCATCGCGGTGAACACGCTGGGTCATGCCCACCCGCGCCTGGTGCCGGCGCTGCAGGATCAGGTCGCCAAGCTGATCCACACCAGCAACTACTACCTGGTGCCGCTGCAGGAGAAGCTCGCCGCCAAGCTGGTGGAGATCTCCGGCCTCGCCAACGTCTTCTTCTGCAACAGCGGCCTGGAAGCGAACGAGGCCGCGCTGAAGATCGCCCGCAAGTTCGGCCATGACCGCGGCAACACCAGCCCGGAGATCATGGTGTTCGAAGGCGCTTTCCACGGCCGCTCGATCGCCACCCTGTCCGCCACTGCCAACCCGAAGATCCAGGCCGGCTTCGGCCCGCTGGTGCCCGGCTTCGTGCGCGCGCCGCTGAACGATCTGGCCGCCGTCGAGGCCGCCGTCAAGGCGCACCCGAACCTCACCGCGATCTTCCTGGAGACGATCCAGGGCGAAGGCGGCATCAACCCGGCACGCGTCGAGTTCCTGCAGGGCCTGCGCCGCATCTGCGACACGCACGACCTGCTGCTGATGCTCGACGAAGTGCAGTGCGGCATCGGCCGCACCGGCAAGTGGTTCGCGCACCAGTGGGCCGGCATCGTGCCGGACGTGATGCCGCTGGCCAAGGGCCTGGGCTCGGGCGTGCCGATCGGCGCCGTCGTCTGCGGCCCGCGCGCCGCTACCGTGATGGGCCCCGGCAACCATGGCACGACCTTCGGCGGCAACCCGCTGGCCATGCGCGCCGGCGTCGAGACGCTGACGATCATGACCGAGGACGGCCTGCTGGCGAACGCCGAGAAGATCGGCGCGCAGATCAAGGCGGGCCTGGAAGCGGGTCTGTCCGGTGTCGACGGTTTCGTCGAGGTGCGCGGCCAGGGCCTGATGCTCGGCGTGGCGCTCGATCGCCCCTGCGGCGCGCTGCTGACCCAGGCGGTCGAGGCCGGCCTGATGATCAGCGTCACCGCCGACCGCGTCGTGCGCCTGCTGCCCGCGCTGATCATGACGAGCGACGAGGCTGCCCAGCTCGTGGGCATCCTGGTGCCGCTGATCAAGCGCTTCCTGGCCCAGCCCAAGTCATGAAGCCGGGGAACTCGCTGATGCGCCACTACCTGCAGTTCAAGGACTTCCGGGCCGAGGAATACACGCACCTGTTCGAGCGCGCCGCGATCATCAAGCGACGCTTCAAGAACTACGAGAAATACCAGCCGCTGCAGGACCGCACGCTGGCCATGATCTTCGAGAAGGCCAGCACGCGCACCCGCGTCAGCTTCGAGGCCGGCATGTACCAGATGGGCGGCTCGGTGGTGCACCTCACCACCGGCGACAGCCAGCTGGGCCGGGCCGAGCCGGTCGAGGACAGCGCGCGCGTGATCTCGCGCATGGTCGACATCGTGATGATCCGCACCTTCGAGCAGACGAAGATCGAACGCTTCGCCGCCCACTCGCGCGTGCCGGTCATCAACGGCCTGACCAACGAGTACCACCCCTGCCAGATCCTGGCCGACCTGTTCACTTTCATCGAGGCGCGCGGCATGAACCAGCGCGGCATCGTCGACCCCGACTGCCTGAAGGGCCGCGTCGTCGCCTGGGTCGGTGATGGCAACAACATGGCCAACACCTGGCTGCAAGCGGCGGAGGTGCTGGGCTTCAAGGTCCACGTCAGCACGCCCAGTGGCTACGAGATCGACCCGGCCGTGGCCGGCATCAAGGATCCGTCCTGCTACAAGGTGTTCAAGGACCCGATGGACGCCTGCCGCGGTGCCGACCTGGTGACGACGGACGTGTGGACCAGCATGGGCTACGAGGCCGAGAACGAGGCGCGCCGCGCCGCCTTCGCCGACTGGTGCGTGGACACCGAGATGATGGCCGTCGCCAAGCCCGACGCCCTCTTCATGCACTGCCTGCCCGCGCACCGCGGCGAGGAAGTCGCGGCGGAGGTGATCGACGGCCCGCAGTCGGTGGTGTGGGACGAGGCAGAAAACCGCATGCACGTGCAGAAGGCCTTGATGGAATACCTGCTGCTCGGCCGCATCGGTTGACGATGAGGCAGGCTGCATCAACGCGGCGTTGGGCCGAGCGCCGGGCCGCTCCCAAGCCGGCCCACATGGCGATGTGCTTGCCGGTCGATCCGGCAAGCATCGCCGCCCCCTCGGGGGGCAGACCAGCGTACCCGCTGGGCTGGGGGCTCACATGATTGCTGTCATCACCGACATCCACTCGAACCGGCAGGCGCTCGAGGCGGTGCTGGCGGACGCCGCGGCCAAGGGTGTGCGCCGCTACGCCTTCCTGGGCGACCTGGTCGGCTATGGCGCAGACCCGGGCTGGGTGGTCGACACGGTGGCCGGTCTCGTCCGCGAGACCGGTGCCGTCGCCATCATGGGCAACCACGACGAGGCAGCGGTGCGCGGCGAGGCGCCGGCCATGCGCGAGGAAGCCCGCCAGGCGCTCGCCTGGACCCACGCGCAGCTGCAGCCCGAGCAGCGAGCCTTCCTCGCCGCGCTGCCGCTGAGCGTGCAGGAAGGCGAGACGCTCTACGTCCACGCCAATGCCTTCGCGCCGAAGGACTGGGAATACATCACCGGCCGCATCGAGGCGATGCGCAGCCTGCACGCGACGAACGCCCGCTACACCTTCTGCGGCCACATGCATGAGCCGATGCTCTACCACCTGTCCGGCACCGGCAAGGCGGGCGACTTCAAGCCGCAGCCCGGCGTGGCGATTCCGCTGCTGAGCCACCGGCAATGGCTGGTGATCCCCGGCTCCTGCGGCCAGCCGCGCGACGGCAACCCGGCCGCCGGCTACGCGCTGTTCGACCCACAGCGGCAGGAACTCAGCTTCGAGCGCGTGCCCTACGACGCCGAAACCGCCGCCGCCCGCATCCGCGCCGCCGGCCTGCCCGAACGCCTGGGCGATCGGCTGCTCACGGGCCAGTAGCGATGACCCAGGACGCCCCGCCCAGCATCCTCGAACTGCCTTCGATGGCGGCGCTGGAACCGGGCATGGTGCTGGATGGCTTCCGCCTCGACGAGCGGCTGCACCAGGGCGGCATGGCTAACCTGTGGTCCGTGACGCGGCTCGACGAAAAGCCCGCCGGCGAAGACTTCCCGCTGATCATGAAGGTGCCGCGCATCAAGGGCGGCGAAGACCCGGCCACCATCGTCGGCTTCGAGGTCGAGCAGATGCTGATGCCGGCACTGCACGGCCCGCACGTGCCGCGCTACGTGGCGCGCGGCGACTGGACGCGCCAGGCCTATGTCGTGATGGAGCGCATCGACGGCCCCACCCTGCGGCCCAAGCTGGACGAAGCACCGCTGCCGCTGGAAGAGCTGGTGGACATCGGCGCCCGCGTCGCGCTGGCGCTGCACGCGCTGCACAAGCAGCACCTGATCCACCTGGACGTGAAGCCCAGCAACATCATGTTCCGGCCCGACGGCACGGTGGTCATGGTCGACTTCGGCCTGTCGCGGCACGACCACCTGCCCGACCTGCTGGAAGAGGAGTTCTCGCTGCCGATGGGCACCGGGCCCTATATGTCGCCGGAGCAGGTGCAGTTCGTCCGCAACGATCCGCGCAGCGACCTGTTCGCGCTGGGCGTGATGCTCTACCACCTGGCCACCGGTGAGCGCCCTTTCGGCCAGCCGACCTCGGTGCGCGGCCTGCGCAAGCGCCTCTACCTGGAGCCGGTGCCGCCGCGCGCGATCAACCCCGACATCCCGCCCTGGCTGCAGGAGATCATCCTGCACTGCCTGGAGGTCAAGCCCGAGCGCCGCTACCCGAGCGCCGCGCAGCTCGCGCTGGACCTGCGCCAGCCGCTGGGCGTGCAGCTCACGCGCCGCGCCGACAAGCTCGCCCGCAGCGGCACGCTGGCCAATCTGCGGCGCTGGTTCTTCGCGCTGGGCAGCGAGCCGCCGCCGAAGGCCCAGGCCAGCGAACAGGTGGCGCGCAGCCCGATCGTGATGGCGGCCGTGGACATCGAGGAGGCCACGCCGGAACTGCTGTCCCAGTTGCGCGAGGTGGTGCGCCGCATCGTGCAGACCGAGCCCGGCGCGCGGCTGGCCTGCGTCAGCGTGATGAAGACGGCGCGGCTCGGCGTGGACGAGCTGACCGACAAGGACGGCCGCAGCCTGCACGTGAAGAAGCTGATCGGCCTGCAGCATTGGGCGCGGCCGATCAGCCGCAGCCTGAAGCTGGAGGACGGGCGCCTGACCTTCCACGTGCTGGAGGCACCGGACACCGGCGACGCGATCGTCGAATTCGCCAACAAGAACGGCGTCGACCACATCGTGATGGGCGCCCGCGCCCATTCGACCCTGCAGCGCTACCTGGGCAGCGTGTCCTCGCAGGTGCTCAACGAGTCGGGCTGCACGGTCACCGTGGTGCGCGAGAGCCTGTAGACCCTACTTGCCGAGCGCCCTCGCCTCGGCCTTCACCTCGACGGTCTGGCGCTTCTTGTCCTTGCCTTCGAAGACCAGGGTCAGCGGCACCGTGTCGCCCGCCTTGATCGGTGCCTTCAGGTCCATCATCATCACGTGGAAACCGCCGGGCTTGAGCTCCACCGTCTTGCCGGCCGGCAGCGGCAGGCCCGTGTCGAGCTCGCGCATCTTCATCACGTCGCCCTGCATGGCCATCTCGTGGATCTCGACCATGCCGGCGGCGGGCGAGCTGACGCTGACGAGCCGGCTGTCCTCCGCCGCGCGCAGCGAGAAGAAGGCGCCGGTGGACTTCTGCTGCGCCACGGTGGCGCGCACCCAGGGCTTCTCCACGACGACCTGCTGGGCCTGGGCGGCCACAGCACCGAATGCCAGCAAGCCGGCGAGCGCAAGAGCTTTGATCTTCATGGCGCCATCCTAAACTGACGGGATGTCCACCAACCCCTGCATCAGCTGCGGCGCCTGCTGCGCCAGTTTCCGCGTCGACTTTGCTCGCGATGAATTGCAATCGGAAGGCGGCTGCGTGCCAGATGGCCTGGCCGTCGAGCTGACCGGCACGCTCGCCCGCATGCGTGGCACCGACCACGCCAAGCCGCGCTGCGCCGCGCTGACCGGCACCGTCGGCGTCAAGGCCTCCTGCGGCATCTACGAATGGCGGCCGGGACCGTGCCGCGAGTTCGGGCTGCGCGCGCCGATGGGATTCGGCGACGAGGCCTGCACCCGCGCGCGGGCGCGTCACGGCCTGCCGCCGCTGAACTGATCAGCCTTTATTCAACGCGCCGGATGCGGCCCGGCTCGACCTGGTCGACGGCTTCCGGATGGGCGGCCAGGTATTCGAGCATCGCGTCCAGGTCCACGCCCAGCACGGTCCGATCGCGCCCCTGGCGCATCACGGTCAGGCCCTCGCCGCCATCGGCCATGAAGCCGTTGGCGACGACGCGGTAGTTGCGTGCATCGTCGAGCGGCTGTCCGTCGATCTTGACCTCGACCAGGCGGGCGCTGCCGTCCGCCGCGCGGGCCCAGGTGTAGCGCAGGCCGCTGGACGGCTGCAGCAGGCGCGGCGCGGCCGTGCCGCGCGGCAGCTGGCTCGTCAGCAATTCACGCAGTTGCGCACCGCTCAGGGTCAGTGCAACCAGATCGTTATGGAAGGGCTGGATCGCCGTCAACTCGCTGAGGTTGACCGGGCGGGCCGGCGTGGCCTCCAGGTCGGTGCGGATGCCACCGAGATTCATCAGCGCGACGATGGGGCCGGTCTGAGCCGTGTCGTGGGCACGCGCATAGGCGGCCTGCGAGTCGGCGATCAGGTTGCCGAGGCCGGCATCGCCGAGCGGGTCCGCGGGCGTGCGACGCAGGCCGTGGGCCACGGTCGCGATCGGGCGCAGACGCACCGGCTCGGTCAGCTTCTCGGCCTCGGCCTCCAGCGCCGCGAAGGCGGGCGCCGGCGTGTAGCGCGACTGCAGCACCGGCACGTTGACGGCCTGGGCGTCCAGCACATGCCCCTGGCCGTCGACCTTCAGCGTGGTCTGCGTGATCCAGGCGCCGAAGCTGCCGGCCTGGACCAGCAGGCGGCCGTCCACCTTGCAGGTGTAGGCCATGTGGCTGTGGCCGCTGACGATCATGGCGTACTCGGGCGAAAGGCGATGGGCGATGTCCACGCCGCGGCCGCCCAGGCCCGTGCAGGCATACGTAGGATCGTTGGCCGGGCCGCGCCATTCGGCGCCTTCGTGCATCACCGCCACCAGCACCTGCGCTCCCTTGGCGCGCAGCTCGGGCACCAGCGCATTGAGCGTCTCGGCTTCGTCGGAGAAGCGCAGTCCCTCCATATTGCGCGGCAGCGAGACGCTGGGCGTGTTCTTCGTGACGACGCCGACGAAGGCGAGCTTGAGGCCATCGACCTCACGGATCACGTAGCTCCGGAACGGGTGCTTGCCCGTCGCGGTCTCGACCAGGTTCGCGGCCAGGTAGGGGAAGTGCACGCCCGCATAACCCGGCAGCGGGCAGCCGCCGGCCGGGCAACGGCCGGCGAGCTTGTCCTGCAGCGCGGGCAGCCCGCCGTCGAGCTCGTGGTTGCCCAGGGCCGAGGCGACGATGCCGAGCTTGTCGAAGGCCACGAGGCTGGGCTCATCGGCGAGCAGGGCCGAGTTCTGCGGCGAAGCGCCGATCAGGTCGCCCGCGGCCACGACCAGCGCGCCCGGATGCTCCGCGCGCAGGCTGTCGAGCGCGGCGGCCAGGTAGGGAATGCCACCGGCCGGCGCCGGCTTGCCCAGGCTGCCGTCGGCCTCGGGCAGGCGCAGCATCGCCGGCACCGGCGCGCGGGACTGGATGAAGCCGTGGAAGTCGTTGATCGACAACAGGGTCAGGGTGCGCGGAGCCGCCGTGGGCGCGGGCGCGGTGGCGCAGCCTGCGAGCCAGACGGATGCAGCCAAGGCCAAGGCGCGAGACAGGAGCGATGCGTTCATGATCACTTCAGCGTTTCGTTGAGCACCTCAGCCAGGCGGGCCGCGGCCAGGCGGACACGCTCCTCGGCATAGGCGCGCTTGGCGTCGAGATAGGTACCGCCGATCTTGTGCTGCGGCTGACCGTCGCTATCCGCCGGATACACGCCTTGCGCGTTGACGCCCTTGCAGGATTCGACCGCCCAGTCCACCGATGTGCCCAGCGTCTGCGGCGTCAGCTTGGGAATGCCATCCTGCTGCAGCTTCGCGGCGTACTTCTCCGGTGCCAGCATCGCCGATTCGAGTTCGTAGTAGTCCCACACCGTATGGAGGTTGGTGGGGATGGGCTCGCCCGGGACGCGGCGCTTGGCGCCCTGGAAATCCGGCGGAGTGGCGGTGCGCAGGCTGATCTGATACTTGTTGCCGCCGGCATCGTCGTGGCCCTCGGCGTCCTGCCGGGAGCCGGCGTGCAGCGGCTGGTGAACGTCGCCGATGAAGTGGACGACGAACTTCAGCGCGACGCGGCGCGCTTCGGGCGTTTGCGTGGTGTCGGCGAGGATCTTGCGCTGTGCGTCGATCGCCTCGATCACGCAATCGTTGCCCGGGCAATCGACCGGCGGTCGGTACTCGCAGTGCTGGGGATCCAGGTCGATGTAGTGCCACTTGGAGGTCTTCTTGCCGAGGTCCGGATCGCTGCTGCGCAGACCGTCGGCCCAGGAAGCCACGCCCGCCAGCGTCGGATCGGGTTCGCCTTGCAGCAAGGCCGTCACCTGCTGCTGCGCGGCGGGGGTCAGCTGGGTCTGCGCCAGGTCGCCGACCAGCCAGTGGCCCAGGTGGCTCCAGGCGAAGGCGTTGGGGGCGGCGAGCATGGAAGCTGCGGCGAGGGTGGTCAGGGTAAGGCGGAGTCGCTTGCGGAGAGTTGTCTTGCTCATGTGCGGTCCTGTGAGACTGCAGTAGCGCTGCTGCGCCACAAATGGGAAAGCCCTGCCGGGGAGGCAGGGCCGTGTTTTCGAGGCTTGATGCTCAGCGCTGGCCTAGGCCGCTAAATGTGTCCTTCGGGAAGACGTCCCATTCAGCGGTCGGATCCCACGACCCGTCCGTCGGGGATGTGACCGTGCCGTTGCCGTGCTTGATACCGGCCTTGCGGCGCAGCGTGTGGTCAATCGTGACCGGCGCGGCAGACGGCCAGCCCGTGAGGGTCTTCACGGTGAGGTCGCCGATCACGCCGAAGGTGTCGATGATCGTGCCGGCCTTCATCAGCACCACGATGTCATTGCCGTTGAAGTTGGTCACCTGGCTGGGGAACACGCCATCAGTGATCACCGTGGCACCGTAGGTGCTACCCGCCGTGGTTGCGGCCTCAGTCAGGCTGCCAGCCCCGGTGCCCGAGGAGGGGTTGTAGATCACCACCGTCTTGCCAGTGGCCAGCGTTCCGGACAAGGCCTCCACGAAGTTGGTCGTCGTGGCGGCACCGTTCGTATACGTCGTCAGCGAGTAGTGGCTCAGATCCACATCGCACCCGGTCGGGTTGTAGATTTCCAGCGCCTTGTTGTTGCCGGAACCTTCGATGTACTCGCTGATGAACAGATCGGCCGTCGCGTCGCAGACAGGGCCGCTAGCGCCAATGGTGATGCTGCCGCTCTTCTCGGCCGGCGTGCTCGCCGCCGAACCTGTCAGCACCATGTCGATGGTGTACGTGCCCGCCGCCGCATAGGTGTGCGACAGGGTCGTCGCGCTGAGAGCCGGCGTCTCCGTCACGCCGTCGCCCCAGTTCACCGACAGTGCCGTGCCATCGGTGGTGGTGACACCGGTGACGCTCACCGCCGTGCCCGCCACACCGGTGGTCGGAAGCGTGGCCGCCAGCACCGGCTGGGCGATGGCGTTGATCGTGACGCTGCCCGTCGTCTCGGCCTTCGTGCTGTTCGCGCCGCTCAACACCAGATCGATGGCATAGCTGCCTGCCCCGGCATAGGTGTGCGTCAGGCTCGTAACGCTGGTGGCCGGCGTCTCCTTCGTGCCGTCACCCCAGTCCACGGACAGCGCCGTGCCGTTGGCAGCCGCGATGCCAGAGATGCTCACCGGCACGCTCACCGTGCCGGTGGTTGGCAGCGTGGCGGCAAGCGACGGTGGAGGGCTGACCGCGACGGCGCCCTTCAGCTCGGCAGCCGGACCCCAGCCGAGCACGGCCAGGTCGATGTTGCAGGTGCCCGTCTTCACACAAGCTGCGGTCGCGGCGTAGGTGTGCGTCAGGCTGGTCGGGATGGCCGCCGGCGTGTCCTGCGTGCCGTCACCCCAGTCCACCGTCAGCGCGGCGCCGTTGGCGACCGTGATGCCGGTGATGCTCACAGGCGCGCTTGCCGTGGCCGAGGTCGGCAGGGTTGCGGACACCGTCGGCGGCACGTGACCGCCGCCATCGCCGACGTCGCTGCTGCCGCCACCACACCCGGACAGCGCGGCAGCCAGGGCCATCGCCGCGCCCGTCATACAAAACTTGAACTTTTCCATCAAGGAATTCCTCAGGACGCCAGTGCATTCACTGGCAAAACAAATAAGAACCTTCAGCGCTTGCGCAGCGAGATCAGTCGAACGAAGCGCTCAAAGTGACCATCACGGCGCGCGGGGCCTGCAGGTTGTAGGTCGAGGCGCTGGCAAACAGCGGCTTGCCCGTGGTCGCGTCAACCGGGAGACCTGCGTTGCTGGACAGGAAGTTGGTCGCGCTGGCGAAGGTCACGGCCTTGTGGTCGGTCAGGTTGGTCACGTTGACCTTCAGCTTGACCTTGTGCGCCCAAGAGCTGAGATCGCCAAAGTTCCATCCGCCGTTGAGGTTCACCGTCGTGTAGCCGGGCGCCCTCTCCGTGTTGACCCAGTCCGCCCAGTACGCGCTGCGGTACTTGGCGTTCATGCCCAGCCAGAACGGACCGTTGTGGTAGTTCCCGCCGAATGCGACGGTGTTCTTCGGGATGTCCACGAAGGACTTGCCCTTGGTCGGGTAGGTGCCGTCACCCAGCGAGAAGGTGTCGTCCATGATCGTGGATTCCGTGTACGCGTAGGACGCATACACGCTCAGGTCACGATGGAGCTTGTAGCTGACTTCGGCGTTCACGCCGCGCTGGTGCAGTGCCGACACGGCCAGGTACACAGTCTGGTTGCTGGCACTGTCGAAGCCGCTGACCGACTTGTTCTTCAGGTTGGCGGCGTAGACGTCCACACTGGCACCCAGGGCGCCGCGGTAGTAGCGCCAGCCCAGGTCCACCGTGTCGGCGCTTTCGGGCTTGGTGACGGCCAGCTTGTCCAGCGCTGCCTGCAGTTGCGCCGGGGTGTAGTTGCTGAACGCGACTTCGCCCGGATTCTGCTCATAGAACGCGCGCACCGAATCGCTCTGCGTGACGACGCCGTTGACCGGCGCGCGGAAGCTGCGGCCATAGCCGGCATAGAACTGGTTGGCGCTGTCGAGCTGGTACTTCACGCCCGCCGTCGGGGTGAACTTGTTCCAGGTGTGGCTGCTTTCGCCGCCGAACTGGCCCGTGTAGGCGAGGCTCGCCGAAGCCGGGTGCGAGCCGTAGTGCTGGTAGCCGAAGCCTTCGCGGGTGACGCTGGTGTAGGCACCGCCCACCTTGACCGTCCACTTGTCGTTCGGTGTCCACTCGTTGCTGATGAAGGCGCGCTTCAGCGTGGTGGTGGTGTAGTCGAAGAAGTTGTACTGCGGGGGACCGCCGTCGGTATAGCCGACCAGATTGCTCTGGCCCCAGATGTCGAGCGGGTTGCCGTTCGCGTCCACCTTGCTGTAGGTCTGGTACTGCTGCTGGCGCGGCCGGTCGAACCAGACGCCATAGGTGAGCGTATCGGTATCGCCGAAGTCCTGGATCAGCTTCGCGATCACGCCCGGACGCCAGGTGTTGGAGCCGCTGTACGAATACGTCATCGCCTTCGCATTCGCGCCGCCGATGACGCCGTCGTTGTTCAGGTCGTAGTTGACGTAGCTGAAGCGCCCGACGTTGGCCGGCGAGGTGCTTTCGGTGAAGGTGTAGCCGGAGCCGCCGCCGCCGGTGCCGTACTGGAAGTAGGGCACCACGGACAGGTGCAGCGAGTCGCTCAGCGTGAACTCGCCGTCCAGGCTCAGCATGTAGTCCTTGAACGGATTGACGTGCAGCTTGTAGTAGCCGGTGTTGGTGCCGTTGTAGGTCGTGTCCCAGTTCGTGTTGTAGTTCGATGCCGCCTGCGCCTGCGTCACGAACTCATAGCCGCCGGTGCGGACCAGGTGGTTGTATTGCAGGGAGGCTGAAATCGAGTTCTGGCTGTTGATGGTCAGCACCGATTTGCCGTCCACCTTCCAGACCTCGGCGCCGCCCTGGCCGCGCCAAACGTCCGTGCTGTTGTGCGAATACGAGAGCCACGAGCGGAACGCGCCGGTGTCGCCGGTCTGCACGCGGACGAACTCGCGCCGGTAGTTGTTGCTGCCGCCGGAGAGGGAGGTATCGAAGCTGAACTTGTGCGAGGGGTCGATGGTGGACCAGGCGATGGTGCCGCCCGAGGCGCCGGCCACGGCCGAGTCCACGTCCGGATAGCCCTGCAGCACGGTGATGTCGTTCATGTTCTCCGTGTCGCCGTACTCGGTCGGGAAGACACGGTAGTTGCCGCTGTCATTGACCGGGGCGCCGTTCACCGTGACGCCGATCTGGTCATTGGTGAAGCCGCGGATCTGGTAGTTGGCGTCGAACAGGCCGCTCGGATCGTCGGTGATGGCGACAACGCCAGGAATGCTGTCGATCAACTGCGCGTAGGTCGCGCCGGGTGCGGATTGTTCGATGGCAGCGCGGGTGATCGTGGAGACGGCCTTGGGTGCGACCTGCACGGACATCAAGCCACCGCCGAGTTGCTCGCGACCTTCGACGGTCACTTTCTCGAGCGCTTCGAGCGTGGCCTTCGACGAGTTCGCATTCGTCGTGTTGGACGTGCTGGCGGCATTGGCACGCTGGGGCGCCTTGTCCTGCTCGGTATCAGTAGTAGCGGTCTGCGCATGCACAGCCGAGGCGGCCATGGCAGCAACGGCAAGGCTCAGCGCCGTACGCGCAAAGCGCGCGAAGTTCTGTTCGGTCATTCCCAATCGTCCTGTTGTGAGCGCGTCTTTGCGCGCGATGTACCGACCGCCGTCCCCGCGGTCATCTCGGCCTAAGGCTCGAGGTTCGTCAGCAAATGCGACGAAACGTGTAGCTTCGCAGCCTAATGTGGCACCGCCATTAAAGCTGCGGCACCCTCGTTTTCCGCTAGGCAAAGATGCAATCAACCAACAAAGACAATTAGAAATTTTTCAGAAGCAATTAGGAAACATTTGAACCAATTTCATTCGAGCTAGTTCATTTTCTGCGGCTGCTTGCGCGCCTGCGCATTGAGCCAGGCGAGCTTGGCGGCGTAGAGATCGTGATCCTTGGCCGTCGTGCTGTTCTCCATCGCCAGCGCCAACTGCTTGCTGGCCTGCTTGACGTCGCCGAGGCCGAAGTTGGCCAACGCCAGCCAGAAGTGGAACTCGTGGTAATAGGCCGAGCGCTCGATCTCCTTGGTGAAGAAGCCGCGCGCGGCTTCGTACTCGCCAGCCTTCATCGCAGCAATGCCGTAGTCGAAGTAACGGAACGGCGGATAGGGCTGAAGCTGGTCGAGCCGGGCCTGCAGCACGCGGGCCTCGTCGCTGCGGTGCTGGTCTTTCAACACCAGCACCATGTTCGACATCGCCTGCGTGTTGGCGGGCTCGGCATCCAGCACATAGCGGAAGGCCCGCTCCGCGGCCTCGGTATTGCCGTGGCGCCGGTAGATCACGCCCAGCGTGTTGTAACCCGTCAGATACTTCGGATCCTGGCGCAGGGCCTCGCGGATCCACGCATAGGCGTTGTCGAGCTGACCGTCGTGCAGGTTCTCGGCCGCACGGTTGTTCATGAACATCGCGATGATCGTTTGCTCGCCGACCTCCATTGCGCGCTGGTTGCGGATCGAGTCGGGCGGCACGAAATCGATGGTCAGGCCATCCGCCATGATGTTCGTGCCGCGCACCGCCTGCCGGTCTTCACCCAGCGTCAGGTTCACATGGCCGGACAGGAACATGAAGTCGTTACTTCGGCTCCAGCTCGGATCCACATACACGTTGCGATAGCGCACCGAAAGGCCCAATTCCTTGGCGAAGGCAGCCGTCATCAGCACCAGCGACATGCAATTGCCACTGCGTGCGGCAAAGGCCTCGGAGGCTGTCCGCGTTGTTGAGGAGTCGTATTCGATCTTCAGCTTCGATTTACGCTCCAGCGCATCAACAAGCGCCTCACGCCGGTCCTTGCGAAAGCTTTGGTGCGACATGTCCTTGTCGATGAACTCGCGCATGGCAGGGCTCACGGCGAACACATCGGAAACATCGATGCCCTGCGTGGCCGGCGCGAACCATTGGTCCTGGAACATCTGCGGCGGCACCGTGGATACCGTCGGGCTCGATGCACAGCCGCCCAGCGCGGCGCTGCAGATGATTCCGAGAGGCAGCAGCTTTCTCAGCAAAGCGTTCATGGCGACGACTCCGAGCTGGCGCGGGAAATAGGCGGGACCGCAAAGCCGATGCTAGTCCCGATCAGGCCGCCCTGTCGCTCGTCATCCCCCGCGAATCCATTGCTGCCCTGCAGCATGAAATTCAGGCCTATCCTGTCGCCGAGGGTTCAGGAGCATGCCGACGCTTCAAGCGCCTGCATACGATGGCCCGACCGTTCGCAGCCCGACAGGAGTACCCGATGAACATGCACCCTCCCGATCTGCCCGGCACGCTTGCGCGCCAAGCCGGCATGCAAGCGCTGGAACAGGCGGCACGCACGGCGGCCGACGCCAAGAAGGCGCTGGCCGTGCTGACCTTGGATGTCGATCACTTCAAGCCCTGGCACGACGAAGTCGGCGAGGCACAGTCAGCCGCCGCGCTGGCGCGCCTGGTCGAGGTGCTGAAGCAGGCCTTGCCGGCCGGCACGCCCGTCGTCCATCTCGGCAGCGACGAATTCTTCGTGATGCTCGCGGGTCATGAGCTCGCGAGCGCCCAGGCGCTGGCCGAGCAGGTTCGCGCCGCGATTGCGCAGGGGCTCGCCTCCTTCGACGCCAGCCCGCCACTGAGCGTCACGGTCGGCGTCGCGGCCAGCCCGGCGCAAGGCGCGTGGAGCGGCCAGGCACTGCTCGCCCTGGCCGACATGCGCATGACCTTCGCCAAGCGGCGCCTCGTGCCGCACCACAACCTCGTCTGGGCCGGCACCTTGCCGTCCGACTGGTACGCGCGGCTGGACATCGATCCCGCCCGCTGGCCCGCGCTGTAGCAGCGCGGCTGCTTCCGCCGCTTCAGAAAGCGGCAATTCCCGTCATTGCGCGGCCCAGGATCAGCGCATGGATGTCGTGCGTGCCCTCGTAGGTATTCACGACCTCCAGGTTCACCAGGTGCCGCGCGACGCCGAATTCGTCGCTGATGCCGTTGCCGCCCAGCATGTCGCGCGCCGTGCGGGCGATGTCCAGCGCCTTGCCGCATGAGTTGCGCTTCATGATCGAGGTGATCTCGACCGAGGCCGTGCCTTCGTCCTTCATGCGGCCCAGGCGCAGGCAGCCCTGCAGACCCAAGGTGATCTCGGTCTGCATGTCGGCCAGCTTCTTCTGCACCAGCTGATTCGCGGCCAGCGGTTTGCCGAACTGCTTGCGGTCCAGCGTGTACTGGCGCGCCGTGTGCCAGCAGTCTTCCGCCGCGCCGAGCGCGCCCCAGGCGATGCCGTAGCGGGCGCTGTTGAGGCAGGTGAACGGGCCCTTCAAGCCGCGCACCTCGGGAAAGGCGTTCTCCTCGGGGCAAAACACCTCGTCCAGCACGATCTCGCCGGTGATCGAAGCGCGCAGGCCCACCTTGCCGTGGATCGCCGGCGCCGACAGGCCCTTCCAGCCCTTCTCCAGCACGAAGCCGCGGATCGAGCCCTCGTCGTCCTTGGCCCAGACGACGAACACGTCGGCGATCGGCGAGTTGGTGATCCACATCTTGGCGCCGCTGATCGAGTAACCCCCGTCGACCTTGCGGGCCCGCGTGATCATCGAAGCCGGATCGGAGCCGTGGTTCGGTTCGGTCAAGCCGAAGCAGCCGATGGCCTCGCCGCTGGCCAGGCGCGGCAGGTACTTGCGCTTGGTGGCTTCATTGCCGAACTCGTTGATCGGCACCATCACCAGCGAGCTCTGCACGCTCATCATCGAGCGGTAGCCGGAGTCGACCCGCTCCACCTCGCGCGCCACCAGGCCGTAGCAGACGTAGTTGAGGCCGGCGCCGCCGTACTCTTCGGGAATGGTCGCGCCGAGCAGGCCCAGCGAGCCCATCTCGCGAAAGATCGCCGCGTCGGTCCTCTCATGGCGGAAGGCCTCGGTGACGCGCGGGCGCAGTTGCTCCTGGCAATAGGCGCGGGCAGCGTCGCGCACGGCGCGCTCGTCGTCGGTGAGCTGCTGGTCCAGCAGCAGCGGGTCGTCCCAGTGGAATTGCGGCTTGCTCATGATGAATCTCTAGTTGGGAATGATGGCGGTGACCTCGATCTCGACCTTGGCGCGGTCCTCGATCAGCCCGGCCACCTGGACCGCGGTCATCGCGATACCGTATTCGCGGCCCAGCACTTCACGGTACACCGCGCCGATCTCGCGGCCGCGGGCGACATATTCGCGCTTGTCGAGCAGATACCAGGTCATCCGCGCGACATGTTCGGGCCCCGCGTCGGCCTCGGCAAGCACGGCCTTGATGTTCGCCAGCGTCTGGCGCACCTGCTCGACCAGATCGTCGCTCTCGAATTCGCACTGCGCGTTCCAGCCGATCTGGCCGGCCACGAAAACTTGTCGACCGCTGGCCGCCACGCCGTTGGCATAGCCCCGCGGCGCGGCC
Organism: Roseateles agri; assembly: GCF_034043675.1. NCBI lineage: Bacteria > Pseudomonadati > Pseudomonadota > Betaproteobacteria > Burkholderiales > Sphaerotilaceae > Roseateles > Roseateles agri. The sequence continues at coordinate 514,166 of NZ_JAXCLA010000006.1, forward strand.
CAGCCGGCGGGCTGCAGGATCTGCTTGTTCTCAGGATTCGTCATTGATGCATAACTCCAAGGCTGCGCGGAGGTCGTCGGGGAACGGCGTGGGCTGGTGCGTGTCCAGCGAAGTGCAGACCAGCACCTGGTCGAAGGCGGCACGCACACCGTCGTCGCCGTGAAATTCGGTGCGCAAGCCCAGCGAAGTCCGCCCCAGCTTCGTCACGATGAGTTGCTGGCGCAGCACGTCGCCCATCCGGCTGATCCGCCTGAAATCGCTGTGCAGCTGGATCGTCGGCATGCCGAAGCGGCGCTGCCCCAGGAACTCCGCGTAGTTCACCTTCAGTCCTTCGTTGAACCAGTCTTCCATCACGCCGTGCAGCATCTCGAAATAGCGCGGGTAATAGACGATGCCGGCCGGATCGCAATGACCGAAGCGGACCCGTTCCCGGCGCTCGAACGCAACTTTCACGTGGACGACTCCTGGCGCAGGCGAAAGCGTTGGAGCTTACCCGTCTCGGTACGCGGCAGCGCGGCGCGGAACTCGATCGCCCGCGGGTATTTGTAGGGCGCGATCGTCGCCTTCACGTAGTCCTGCAGCGCCTTGGCCATCTCGGACCCGGGCACGCGCCCCTCGCGCAGCACGACGAAGGCCTTGACGATCTGGCCGCGCTCCTCGTCGGCCACGCCGATCACGCCGCACTCCGCCACCGCCGGATGGGCCAGCAGCGCCGACTCCACCTCGGGCCCGGCGATGTTGTAGCCGCCGGAAATGATCATGTCGTCGGTGCGGGCCTGGTAGACGAAGTAGCCGTCCGCATCGAGCAGATAGGCGTCGCCGGTCAGGTTCCAGCCCTGGGCCACATAGTTCGCCTGGCGTTCGTCGTCGAGATAGCGGCAGCCTGTCGGACCCATGACGGCCAGCCGCCCGACCTGCCCCGCCGGCAAGACCTGGCCCTCATCCCCGAGGACGCAGGCGCGGTAACCGGGCACGGCCTTGCCGGTGGCGCCGGGCTTCGCGTTCGATTCGTCGTGCGAGATGAAGATGTGCAGCATCTCGGTGGAGCCGATGCCGTCGATCATCTCGATACCGGTCGCGTCCTTCCACAGCTTGCGCGTCGCCGCCGGCAAGGCCTCGCCGGCACTGACGCACTTGCGCAGGCTGCTCAGATCGTGCTGCGCCGCCTGGGCCGCCATCGCCCGGTAGGACGTGGGCGCGGTGAAACAGACGGTGGCGCGGTACTTGGCAATGGCCGGCAGCAGCACGTCCGGCGCCGCCTGCTCCAGCAACACCGTCGACGCCCCGACGCTCAGCGGGAACAACAGCAGCCCGCCGAGGCCGAAGGTGAAGGCCAGCGGCGGGCTGCCGATGAAGACGTCGTCCGCCACCGCGCGCAGGCAGTGCGGCGGCCAGCAGCGGCAGGCGGCCACCACGTCGCGGTGGTTGTGCATCGTGCCCTTGGGCTGGCCTGTCGTGCCGGAGGTGAAGGCGATGATGCAGCAGTCCTCGGCCGCGGTATCCACGTTCGTGAAGCTCGGCGACTTCGCCGCGGACAGCGCCTCCAGCCCGTCCGCCGCTGTGCTGCGGTAGTGGACGACGCTGCGCAGCGTGGGGCACTGCTCGCGCGCCTTCGCCAGTTCCTCGGCCAGCCGTTCGTCGCACAGCGCGTGGCTGATGCGCGCCTTCTGGATCACCTGCGTCAATTCCTTGGCGCGCAGCAGCGGCATCGTGCCGACCGCGATCGCACCGGCCTTGACGATGGCGAACCAGCAGGCCGCCATCTGCGGCGTGTTCGCGCCGCGCAGCAGCACGCGGTTACCGGGCACGACGCCGAGATCCTCGACCAGTACGTGGGCGATGCGATTGGCCTCGGCCTGCAGTTCGGCATAGCTCCAGCTCTCGCCCGAGGCACCGGCGACCACACAGGGCTTGCCGCCCTGCCCGGCCGCGATCCAGCGGTCGAGCAGTTCGTGCGCACAGTTCATCCGCTCCGGGAACTGCAGCTCCGGCAACTCGAAGATCAGCTCCGGCCACTGCTCGCGCGGCGGCAGATGGTCGTTGGCGAATGTGTCGATGTGGGCGGACTTGGAACTCATCTCAAGAGGTCTTTCCCGATGATCAGTTGCTGCACTTCGCTGGCACCTTCGTAGATGCGCAGCGCGCGGATCTCGCGATAGAGCGACTCGACCACTTCGCCCGATCGAACACCACGGCCGCCATGCATCTGCACGGCCGCGTCGATGACCTGCTGCGCGCCTTCGGTGGCCATCAGCTTGGCCATCGCCGCCTCGCGGGTCACGTTCCTGCCCTGGTCGCGCTGCCAGGCCGCGCGATAGACCAGCAGCGCCGCGCTGTCCACCGTGCAGGCCATGTCGGCCAGCTTCGCCTGCGTCAGCGGCAGGTCGGCCAGGGTGCCGCCGAACATCCGGCGTTCCTTGGCCTGCTTCAACCCTTCGTCCAGCGCACGACGGGCAAAGCCCAGCGCCGCGGCGGCGACCGAGGTACGGAAGATATCCAGCGTGCGCATGGCCAGCTTGAAGCCCTGGCCCGGCACACCCAGCATCTGGCTCGCCGGAACCCGGCAGTTGCTGAACCTCAGGCGCGCCAGCGGATGCGGCGCGATCACCTCGATCCGCTCGGCGATCTCGAAGCCCGGCGTGCCGGCATCGATGATGAAGGCGCTGATGCCGCGCGAGCCGGGCGCCTCGCCGGTGCGCGCGAAGACGATGTAGAAGTCCGCGATGCCACCGTTGGAGATCCAGGTCTTCTCGCCGTTCAGCACGTAGCTGTCACCTTCAGCGGTGGCGCTGCACCGCATCGCCGCCACATCGGAGCCCGCCTCGGGTTCAGACAACGCGAACGCCGCTAGCGCCTCGCCTCGCGCCACGCGGGGCAGATAGCGCTCACGCTGCTCCGGCGTCCCATCCAGCGAGATCGCGCCGGAGCCCAAGCCCTGCATCGCGAAGGCGAAATCCGCCAGCCCGTTGTGCCGCGCCAGCGTCTCGCGCAGCAGGCAGATCGCGCGGGTGTCGATCGCCCGGCCCTCGCCGCCGATCGCGTGGTTCAGCCAGCCCGCCTGGCCCAATTGGCGAACAAGCGAGATGCATTCGGCGTCGACATCGTCGGCATGGCCGAAGTGCAGGTGCTCAGCGCACCAAGCTTCGAGATGCGCTGCGAGCTCGCGATGCTTGTCGTCGAAGAAGGGCCAGTCGGTATGCATCATGTCAGTCGCCCTCGAACACCGGCTTCTGCTTCGCCACGAAGGCGTGATACGCCCGGTGGAAGTCCTGCGTCATCATGCAGATCGCCTGGGCCTGCGCTTCGGATTCGATCGCCTCGTCCACGCCCATCGCCCATTCCTGGTGGAGCATCTTCTTGGTCATCGCGTGGCCGAAGCTCGGGCCGTTGGCGAGGTCGGTGGCCAGGGCCACGCCCGTGTCCAACACCTGCTCGGGCTCGACGAGGCGGTTCAGGAAGCCCCACGAATACGCCTCTTCGCCGCCCAGCGAGCGGCCTGTGTAGAGCAGGTCCGACGCCCGCCCCTGGCCGACGATTCGCGGCAGGATCGCGCAGGCGCCCATGTCGCAGCCGGCCAGGCCCACGCGGGTGAACAGGAAGGCCGTCTTCGAGCGCGCGGTGCCCACGCGCAGGTCCGAGGCCATCGCGATGATCGCGCCGGCGCCGGCGCAGACGCCGTCGATGGCGGCGATCACGGGCTGCGGGCAGGCGCGCATGGCCTTGACCAGGTCACCGGTCATCCGCGTGAAAGCCAGCAGGTCCGGCATCGTCATCTTCGTCAGCGGGCCGATGATCTCGTGCACGTCGCCGCCGGAGCAGAAATTGCCGCCGGCGCCCTGCACGACGATGGCCTTCACATCGGGCACGTAGCAGAGCTTGCGGAACAGGTCGCGCAGTTCGGCGTAGGAGTCGAAGGTCAGCGGGTTCTTTCGCTCGGGGCGGTTCAAGGTGATGACGCCGACGGCGCCGCGCTGTTCCCAGCCGAAGTGCTGCGGCACATAACTGGAAAGATCGACGGTATTGCCCGCCACGAGATGTTGATCCATCACTGCGATTCCTTTGATGCGTGGTGATCCTTCAGCACGGCCAGCAGTTCGTAGACCTGCGTCTTCTGCTCCGCGCTCCAGCCGGCCAGCAGTTCGACGATCCATTGCTCGTGCGTGCTGGCCATCTTCTTGAACTGGCGCCGGCCCGCGGCGGTGAGCTTGACGGCGAACGAGCGGCGGTCGCTCGGGTGCGCCTCGCGTGCCACCAGGCCCTCGGCCTCCAACTGGTCGGTGATGCCGGTGACGTTGCCGCCTGTGACCATCAAGCGCTGCGACAGCTCGCGCATCGTCAGCCCGTCTGGGTGGCGCTCCAGCTGGGCCAACAGGTCGAAGCGCGGCAGCGTCGTGTCGAACTCCGTGCGCAGCCGGCTGCGGATCTGGTTCTCCACACGGGTCGTGCAGGCCAGCAGGCGCAGCCAGAGCTTTAAGGCCTGGTGGTGGTCGTCGACGACGCGGGTTTCGAAATCGGTCATGCTGTCTCTCCACCGCAGACGGCGATCGCCTGGCCGTTGACGGACGCGCTGCCTGCCAGCCACAGCACCGTCGCCGCCACTTCGTCCGGCTGCACCAGCCGCCCCTGCGGATTGCTTTTCGCGAACTCCGCCTTCGCCTCTTCGGCGCTGCGGCCGCTCTTCTCGACCAGGGTACGCACCGAGCGCTCGATGATCTCCGTCTCGGTGTAGCCGGGGCAGACGGCGTTGACCGTCACGCCCTTCTTCGCATACTCCAGCGCCATCGCCCGCGTGAGACCCAGCACGCCGTGCTTGGCCGCGCAGTAGGCGGCCACGTAGGCATAGCCCTTCAGCGCTGCGGTGCTGGCCACGTTGACGATGCGGCCGAAGCCGCGCTGCGCCATGCCGTCCACCACCTCGCGCGAGCAGAGGAAGGTGCCGGTCAGGTTGACGTTCAGCATGCGCTGCCAGGCATCGAGCGAGGTGGCGGCGAACTTGCCGGTCTCGACCTGGCCGGCGTTGTTGACGAGGATATCGACCGGTCCGATGGCGGCGAAGGCCGCGCGGACAGCCGCTTCGTCGGCCACATCCGCGACCTGGTACGGCAGGCCCTGCGCGCGCAGTCGCTCGGCGCTGCGGCCAATGATCGTCACCTGTGCGCCGGCCTCGGCAAATGCTTGGGCGACAGCGGCACCGATGCCACTCCCCCCGCCGGTGATGACAACGTTCTTGCCTTTCATACGCCCAGCGCCTTGTTCGCCTGCTCTTGCGCAGCCACACCTTGCGCGCGTTGCCGCTCGAACTCGCGCTCCAGTTGCTGCTTGCCGCTGAGGTACTGCCGCGGCCACTCGACACCGGTGAAGCCGATGCGCGCGGCCTCGGTCAAGGTCCAGGCCGGATTGGCCAGGTGCGGGCGGGCGACGGCGCAAAGGTCCGCCCGGCCTGCCGCGATGATGCTGTTCACATGGTCGGCCTCGGAGATCGCGCCGACGGCGATCGTCGCGATGCCGACGCGGTTGCGGATGTTCTCGGAGAACGGCGTCTGCCACATGCGGCCGTAGGTCGGCTTCTCGGCCTTGCTGACCTGGCCCGAGGACACGTCGATTAGGTCCGCGCCCGCCGCCTTGAAGGCTCGGGCGATCGCCACGCTGTCCTCCGGCGTGATGCCACCAGCCACCCAGTCGTGCGCGGAGATGCGCACCGACAGCGGACCGGGCCACACCGCGCGCATCGCCGCGAACACCTCCAGCGGGTAGCGCAGCCGGTTCTCCAAGCTGCCGCCGTATTCGTCGCTGCGCTGGTTGGTCAGCGGGGAGATGAAGCTCGAAAGCAAGTAACCATGTGCGCAGTGCAGTTCCAGCCAGTCGAAGCCGGCCTGCGCGGCACGCCGCGTGGCGGCGACGAAGTCCGCCTTCACGCGGTCCATGTCGGCGCGGTCCATCGCGCGGGACCAGTCGCTGACCGCTTCCAGGTACTGCTGCGGCGAGGCCGAGATCAGCGGCCAGCCGCCCTCGGCCAGCGGCTGGTCGATGCCCTCCCAGGCCACGCGCGTCGAGCCCTTGGCGCCGGCGTGACCCAGCTGCATCGCGATCTTGGCCGTGGTGTTCACATGGACGTAATCGACGATGCGCTTCCACGCCGCGCCCTGCTTGTCGTTCCACAGGCCGGGGCAGCCGGGGGTGATGCGCGCATCGGGCGAGGTGCAGGTCATCTCGGCGAAGACCAGGCCCGCGCCGCCCATCGCCCGCGCGCCGAGGTGGACGAGGTGATGCTCGGCCGGCACCCCATCCACGCACGAGTACTGCGCCATCGGCGAGACGACGACGCGGTTCTTCAGCGTGAGGCCGCGCAAAGTGAACGGCGTGAACATCGGCGGCACGGCGGGGCCGTCGGCCAGCCAGCGCTCGAAGCCTTCGACGTAGGCCTGGTCGCGCAGCCGCAGGTTCTCGTGCGAGATCCGCTGCGAGCGGGTCAGCAGCGAGTAGGCGAACTGCTCGGGATCGAGCCGCGCATGGCGCTCGACGTTCTCGAACCATTCGGTCGAATTGCGGGCGGCGTTCTGGATGCGCAGCACGTCGATCGAGCGGCTGGCCACATAACGCTGCAGCGCAGCGGACAAGTCCACCGGCGATTCAGCAATGTCCCGGGCCAGCGCGATCGAGTCCTCCAGCGCCAGCTTGGTGCCGGAGCCGATCGAGAAATGCGCCGTGTGCGCGGCGTCGCCCATCAGCACGATGGGCGTGCCGTCGCCCTCGCGGCGATGCACCCAGTTCTTGCAGACGACACGCGGAAAGCGGATCCACTGCGCCGAGCCGCGCAGGTGCGAGGCGTTGGACACCAGCGAGTGCTCGTCCAGCACCTTCGCGAACAGCCGCTCGCAGAAGGCGATGCCCTCCTCCTTGCTCATGTCCGCGATGCCAGCCGCCTGCCAGACCGATTCCGGCGCCTCGACGATGAAGGTCGAGGTGTGCTCGTCGAATCGGTAGGCATGGGCCTGGAACCAGCCCCACTCGGTCTGCTGGAAATCGAAGGTGAAGGCCTCAAACAGCCGGCTCGTGCCGAGCCAGACGAAGCGGCAGTTGCGCAGGTCGACGTCGGGCTGGTAGCTGGCGGCGTACTTCTGGCGGACGCGGCTGTTCAGGCCGTCGGCGGCGATGATCAGGTCGGCATCGATCCCGGCGTCGTCCTGCACGTCGGCCTCGTAGACCAGCTTCACGCCCAGCTGCTCGCAGCGCGCCTGCAGGATGTTCAGCAGCTTCTTGCGGCCGATGCCGCAGAAGCCGTGGCCGCCCGAGCGCACCGTGCGGCCGTTGATGTGGACCTCGATGTCGTCCCAATGGTTGAACGATTGCAGGATCTCGTCCGCCGTCTGCGGATCGGCCTCGCGCAGCGCACCGAGCGTCTGGTCGGAGAACACCACACCCCAGCCGAAGGTGTCGCCGGCGCGGTTGCGCTCCAGCACCGTCACCTCGTGACGCGGGTCCTGCTTCTTCATCAGCAGCGCGAAATACAGGCCGGCCGGTCCGCCGCCGATGCAGGTGATGCGCATGGCTCAAAACTCCTCGTTGCGGCGTACTTTAGGAATTGATTGTTTAGATGTCAACTAAATAGAATCGGTGCCAGAATTCGTCCTGCACGTTGGAAATAACCGACACCGCGCGATTCCGAACGACTCTAGAGTCCGGCCGCTGTCAAACGAGGTGCCTCATCACATGAAACGGCTCTGGGACATATCCCCCACCGTCTCCCCGGCCTCGCCGATCTTTCCCGGCGACGAGCCCTATTCCCTGCGCTGGACCGCGCAGCTCGGCCCCGGCTGCCCGGTCAACCTGAGCGCGCTGACGATGTCGCCGCACGTCGGCGCGCACGCCGATGCGCCGCTGCACTACGCGAACGACGCGGCCAGCGCGGCCGAGGTGGACCTGGACGCCTACATCGGCCCCTGCCGCGTGATCCATGCGATAGCCTGCGGACCGCTGATCCGCATCGAACACCTGATGCATGCGGCTAACGCGTTACCTGAGCGGGTGCTGGTGCGCTGCAACGAGCGGGCCGACGAGACCTGGAACCCCGCCTTCACCGCCTACGCGCCCGAGACGGTGGAGTGGCTGGCGGCGCAAGGCGTCAAGCTGATCGGCCTGGACACGCCTTCCGTCGACCCCGCCGACAGCAAGACGCTGGACAGCCACCAGCGCCTGCTGCGCCTGAACCTGCGCGTGCTGGAGAACCTGGTGCTCGACGAGGTGCCCGAGGGCGACTACGAACTGATCGCGCTGCCGCTGAAGCTGGCCGGCGCCTGCGCATCGCCGGTGCGCGCCATCCTGAGGAAAGCATGATGAAGACAAGACAAGATTTCGAAGCCCTGGACACGGCCGACAAACTGCGCGCCCTGAAGAAGCAGTTCGTCCTGCCGCCCGGCGTGATCTACCTGGATGGCAACTCGCTCGGCGCGATGCCGGCAGCCACAGCCGAGCGCACGCGCCAAGTCGTCGAGGACGAATGGGGCGTGGGCCTGATCCGCAGTTGGAACGATGCGAACTGGATCGACCTGCCCGCCCGCATCGGCGACAAGATCGCGCGCCTCGTCGGCGCCGGCAAGGGCGAGGTGATCGTTGCCGATTCGACTTCGCTGAACCTCTACAAGGTGATGTCGGCGGCGCTGGAGCAGGTCAAGGCCCAATCGCCTGATTCACAGCGGCGCCTGATCGTCTCCGAGCGCGAGAACTTCCCGACCGACCTCTACATCGCGCAGAGCCTTGCCCAGCAGCACGGCTTCACGCTGAAGCTGATCGACTCTTCTGACGAGCTGCCGGCCGTGCTCGACGAGCAGCTCGCCGTGCTGATGCTGACGCAGGTGAACTACCGCAGCGGCCGCGTGCTGGACATGCAGGCCATCACCGCGCAGGCCCACGCGGCCGGCGTGCTGGTGGTCTGGGACCTGAGCCATTCCGCCGGCGCCATCCCGGTGGACCTGCTCGCGGCCAATGCGGACTTCGCTGTCGGCTGCGGCTACAAGTACCTGAACGGCGGCCCCGGCGCGCCGGCCTTCGTCTGGGTCAACCCGCGCCACGCGGACAAGTGCTCGCAGCCGCTGTCCGGCTGGCTCGGCCACAGCGCACCCTTCGCCTTCACCACCGACTACCAGCCCGCGCCGGGCATCAAGCGCTACATCTGCGGCACGCCGTCGGTCATCTCGATGGCCGCGCTGGAATGCGGGGTCGACACCTTGCTGGCCGCCGAGCCGCTGGGCGGCATGGCCGCACTGCGGCAGAAGTCGCTGGACCTGACGAACGCCTTCATCACGCTGGTGGACGAGCGGCTGGCGGCCGAATTCGGCGTGCGGGTCGCTTCGCCGCGCGACCCGGCGCTGCGCGGCAGCCAGGTGTCGCTGGCGCTTGCCGAAGAGATGGACGGCGACGCCTACGCCGCGGTGCAGGCGCTGATCGCGCGCGGCGTGATCGGTGACTACCGCGCCGGCAAGCCCAACCTCTTGCGCTTCGGCTTCACGCCGCTGTACCTGGGCTTTGCCGAGGTGTGGGACGCAGTGGAGCACCTGGTGCAGGTGCTGCGCGGCAAGGAGTACCTGCAGCCGCGCTTCCAGAAGCAGGGAGCGGTGACGTGAGCGGGGGCGAGAACATCGTTCGCGACGAGAAGGCGCAGCTCGACTTCTCAAAGGACATGAGCTACGGCGACTACCTGCACCTCGACGAGATCCTGAACGCCCAGCATCCGCTCTCGCCCGAGCACAACGAGATGCTGTTCATCGTCCAGCACCAGACATCGGAGCTGTGGATGAAGCTGATGCTGCACGAGTTGCAGGCGGCCATCGCCCACGTGGCGCAGGACAAGCTGCCCGAGGCCTTCAAGATGCTGGCCCGCGTGTCGCGGATCATGGAACAGCTTGTGCACGCCTGGGACGTGCTGGCGACGATGACGCCGCCCGAGTACACGGCCATCCGTCCCTACCTGGCCAACAGCAGCGGCTTCCAGAGCGCGCAGTACCGCCGCATCGAGTTCCTGCTCGGCAACAAGAACGCCGCGATGCTGAAGCCCCATGCGCATCGGCCGGATCTTCTCGCGCAGGTCGACGAGGCCTACCGCGCACCGAGCCTCTACGACGAAGCGCTGAAGCTGGTGCAGCGCCGCGGCATCGCCGTGCCGGCAAGCCACCTGCAGCGCGACTGGACCCAGCCCTACGCCGCCGACGACGGCGTCAAGGCCGCCTGGCTGGAGGTCTACCGCGATCCACCCAAGCACTGGGACCTGTACCAAATGGCCGAGGAACTCGTCGACCTGGAAGACGCCTTCCGCCTCTGGCGCTTCCGCCACGTCACCACGGTGGAGCGCGTGATCGGCTTCAAGCGCGGCACCGGCGGCACCGGTGGCGTGAGCTACCTGCGCAAGATGCTGGACGTGGTGCTGTTCCCGGAGCTGTGGGCGGTGCGCACCGAGCTTTGATCCGTCAGTTTTCGAGTGCGCGGCTGCGACTCTCCGGCAACGCCAGCATCGCCAGCGCGGTGACCACGCTGGTGGCGGCCACGTACCAGGCCGGCGCGGCCGGGTTGCCGGTGGCGGCGATCAGCCAGGTGATGATGAACTGCGTCGTGCCGCCGAACAGCGCCACGCCGATCGCGTAGGCGATGGACATGCCCGTCGCGCGGATGCCGCGCGGCAGCAGCTCGGGAATCGCCACCAGCGAGGCCGCGCCGGTGAGGGCCGACAACGCGGCCAGCACGCTCGTCACCGCCAGCAAGGTGGCCGGCGTGGGGTTCGCCACCAGCAGGCCGAAGGCCGGCACCGTCAACACGGCCAGCGCGATGCGCGGCAGCAGCATCGTCGGCTTGCGGCCGAAACGGTCGCAGGCCCAGCCGCCGACGAGGCTGAACACCAGGGTCATCAGGCCCACCATCACGGTGGCGCCCATCGCGACCAGCGGCGGGAATTTCAGCGTGGTGATCGCGTAGGTCGTCATGTAGCTGCCGACATAGGTCGACACGGTGCCGCCCAGCACGACGAGCACCGCCAGCGCGATCAGGCGCCGGTGCTTGATCAGGCCCACGCTGCCGCTGTTACTGGGCACGACCGGCGCGTCGTGCAGCGTCTCCGGCATCGCGCGGCGCAGGTAGAAGGCCAGCGGCAGCAGCAGGAGCCCCGCCGCGAAGGGCAGGCGCCAGCCCCAGGCCTGGAGATCCGCCGGGCTCAGCGTGCCGATCACCACGACGCCCAGCGAGCCGGCGACCAAGGTCGCCACGCCCTGGCTGGCGAGCTGCCAGCTGGCGAACAGGCCGCGGCGGTTCGACGGGGCCGCCTCGATCAGGAAGGCGCTCGACGGCCCGACCTCGCCGCCCAGCGCGAGCCCCTGCACCAGCCGGCAGATGACGACGATCACCGGCGCTGCGATGCCGATCGATTCATATGAAGGCGTCAGCGCCAGCCCCAGCGTGCCGACGGTGATCAGGGCTATCGTCAGCAGCATCGCCGGCTTGCGGCCGACGCGATCGGCAAAGGCGCCGATCAGCACGCCACCCAGCGGCCGCGACACGAAGCCGACGCCGAACACCGCCACCGACAGCAGCAACGAGCCCAGCGGCGTCGAGGCCGGGAAGAAGGTCTTGCCGATGTAGACGGCGAAGAAGGCGTAGGTGACGAAGTCGTAGAACTCCAGCGCATTGCCGGCGACCGTGGCCGCGACGATCTTGCGCGGGATCGATCGCTGCTGCGGCACGGGCGGCACGAAAGCAGGCTGCGAAACAAACGTGGCTTGGGCAAGGTCCATGTCGTCCTCCTCAATCGGCCAGGAATCGTTCCGCCAGCAGCGTCCAGTAGGCCGCGCCGATGGCGATGTTGTCGTCGTTGAAATCGTAGCCCGGGTTGTGGACCATGCAAGCGCCCGCGCTGTCGCCATCGCCATTGCCCACCAGCAGGTAGCTGCCCGGCACGCGCTCCAGCATGAAGGCGAAGTCCTCGCTGCCGCTCTCGGCCGCGCGGTCCGTGATCACCTTGTCCGCGCCCAGCAGCTCCAGGCCGACCTTGCGCGCGAAGTCCGTCTCCGCCTTCGTGTTGACCAACACCGGATAGCCGGCGCGCCAGGCCACCTCGGCCTGCACGCCATAACTCTCCGCCTGAGCGGCCACCAGCACGCGGATCCGCTGCTGCAGCAGCGCTCGTACATCGCGGTCCAGCGAGCGCACGCTCAGCTCCAGCGTGGCGCTGGCCGGGATCACGTTGTTGGCCTTGCCGGCGTGGATCGCGCCGACGGTGACGACCGCCATCTGCTGCGGATCGACATTGCGCGAGACGACGGTCTGCAGCGCCATCACGATGCTCGCCGCGGCGACGATGCTGTCCGCCGCGCGGTGCGGCATCGCGCCGTGGCCGCCGGTGCCCTGCAGCGTGATCGTCGCGTAGTCGCTAGAGGCCATCGCCGCGCCCTCGCGGAAGGACAGGTGCCCCTGCGGGATGCCCGGCATGTTGTGCATCGCGAAGATGGCGTCGCAGGGATGCTGCTCGAACAGGCCCTCCTCGATCATCCGCAGTGCGCCGGCGCCGCCCTCCTCGGCCGGCTGGAAGATCAGCTGCAGCGTCCCGCTGAAGCGGCCCTGCGTGGCCAGGCGCTTGGCCGCCGCCAGCAGCATCGCCGTGTGGCCGTCGTGGCCGCAGGCATGCATCAGGCCGGGCTTGCGGCTGGCCCAGGGCAGGCCGGTGGCCTCGTCGACCGGCAGCGCATCCATGTCGGCGCGCAGGCCCAGGCGCTTGCCGCCCGTGCCCCGCACCAGGGTGCCGACGACCCCGGTGCCGCCCAGGCCGCGCCGGACGGCATAGCCCCAGGACTCCAGCTTGGCCGCGACCAGCGCCGCCGTGCGGTGCTCCTCGAAGGCCAGCTCAGGCTCGGCGTGGATCTCACGCCGCAGCCGGATGAACTCGCCCACCTGCGCGTCCAGCGCATGGGCCAGGTAGGGACTCGATTCGATCGCTTCGTCGGTATCCATCGGCGCAGGCTCCGGTCGGTGATGCCGGCTTGAATGTAGGAGCGGTCCGCCGAAACATCCAATGCATTGTTGAGCGCTGCTGGATGAGCTGGATGCATACTTTCGCGATGACGCTCGTCCAGCTCCGCCACATGATCTCGCTCGCACAGACCGGCTCGTTCAGCCGCTCGGCCGAGGCGCTGTTCCTGACCCAGCCGGCGCTGTCGCGCAGCATCAAGGCGCTGGAGGACGAGCTGGGCCAGCCGCTGTTCGACCGCGTGGGGCGCCGCGCGACGCCCACCGCCTATGGCCGCGAGGTGCTGCAGCGCGCGCGCAACCTCGTCTTCGAGGCCGACGAGCTGGCTGCCAGCGGCAGCCACCAGAGCGCCGGCCGGGCCGGCTCGATCCGCATCGGCATGGGCTCCGGCCCCGGTGCGATGCTGATGACGCCGCTGCTGCAGCTGATGGCGACGAAGCACCCCGCGATCCGCTGCGAGATCTCGCGCGCCCGCACCGAGCTGCTGGTGCGCGCGCTGCGCGACCGGGAGCTGGACGCACTGGTCGTCGACGCGCGCTCGCTGCTGCCCGCGCCGGACCTCAGCGTGACCAGCACCAGCGAGATGCGCGGCACGATCATGTGCCGGCCCGGCCATCCGCTGACGCGTCGCCGCGCAAGCAACAGCGCGCTGCGCTTCGACGCGCTGCTGAAGTACCCGATCGCCTCCACCCCGCTTAGCGACGAGGTCGCGCGCACGCTGGTCGAGCGCTACGGCCCGCAGGCGCATCCGGCGCAATGCGTGACCCTGCGCTGCGAGGAGGTGCCGAGCCTCGTCGAGGTGGTGCGCCACAGCGACGCGATCCTGATCGCGATCCGCGCGGCGGCGCCGGACCTCGTCGAGTTGCCGATGAAACCGGCGCTGGACGCGACCGCGCGCTTTGGCATCGTCACCTTGGCCGGCCGGGCCGAGGCGCCGGCGATGGGCATCGTCCGCACGCTGGTCGAGGCCCTGATGACGGACGGCTGAGGCAGCGCTTCAGGCAGTCACCGCACGGCCGCTGCGCGTGCGCCGCAGGCCGGTCCACTGCAGCTCCGCCAGCACGACGACACAGGCCGCCTGCGCCAGCACCCAGGCCACGCCCCAGGCGCTCACCGGGAACGCGCCGCAGGCCAGCAGCGCGATGCAGCCGAGTGCCCAGCCGAGGTTGCCGAAGACGACGAGGCCGATCAGCCCACGCGGCGGCGTCGCGCGGCTGGCCATCCAGGCCGCCAGCGCCGCATAGCCCAGCAGGAAGACGCCGGTGCCGCCGAGCAGCGCGGCCGGCAGGCCGGTCAGCCGTGCCAGCGATTCGGTGAACAGCAGCTGCAGCGCGCCGCTCGCAGCGCAGGAGGCGGCATCGGCCCACATCACGCGGGACAGGAAGCGCGGGGAAGCGAAGAAGGTGGTCGTGGACATGATCGGGGTCTCCGGTTCGTTCCGCCGCAGGCCCGTCCCGCAGCGTTGGAGACGATCATTCCGCCCGGCCTGCGGCGAGTCGATGACCTGCCAGGTCATGGCGGCGCGGCGCGCAGCGCTCAGAATGACCGTCCATGAATGACACCTCCGTCACACCTGGCGCACGCGATCCGTTCGGCACCCACCTGCGCCACTGGCGCTCGCAGCGCCGCATGAGCCAGCTGGACCTCGCCCAGCATGCGGACATCTCGACGCGCCACCTCAGCTACGTGGAAACCGGCCGCGCCTCGCCGAGCCGCGAGATGGTGCTGCGCCTGGCGCAGCGGCTGGACGTGCCGCTGCGCGAGCGCAATGCGCTGCTGGTCGCGGCCGGCTTCGCGCCGATGTATTCGCAGCGCAGCCTCGACGACCCGGTGCTCGCCGCGGCGAGACAGGCGGTAGACCTCGTACTGAAGGGCCACGAGCCCCACCCCGCGCTGGCCGTGGACCGCCACTGGAACCTCATCGCCCACAACGCGCTCGTCCCGCTGCTGATGGCCGGTGCGGCACCCGCGCTGCTGCAGCCACCGATCAACGTGCTGCGCCTGAGCCTGCATCCCGAGGGTCTGGCGCCACGCATCGCCAACCTGGCGCAGTGGCGCACCCACCTGCTGGAACGCCTGCAGCAGCAGATCGCGGCGACCGGCGATGCCGCGCTGCAATCGCTGCACGACGAGCTGCTCGGCTACGGTGCGCCCAATGCGCAGCATCACGACACGCCGGCGCCGCACGCGGTCGCCGTGCCCTTCCAGCTGAAGACCGCCGACGGCGTGCTGAGCTTCATCAGCACGACGACGATCTTCGGCACGCCGGTGGACATCACGCTGCAGGAGCTGGCGATCGAGTCCTTCTTTCCGGCGGATGAAGGCACGGCGCGGCGGCTGGCGGCGATGGCAGCCGCACTACCTGCCGTCAACGAAGCGGCCTGAACGCGGCCCGCAGCTCGTCTGCAAAGAGATCGGGCTGTTCCCAGGCCGCGAAGTGGCCGCCCTTGCTCACTTCGTTGAAGTAGTAGAGCGTCGGATAGGCCTTCTGCGTCCAGGTCTTCGGGGCACGATAGATCTCGCCCGGGAAGACGGTGACGGCCACCGGCACCGTGATCTGGGCCGTCTTCTGGTGCGCGGCGCTGAAGTTGTTGTTGTTGTTCTCCCAGTAGAAGCGTGAGGAGGACGCGCCGGTGTCGGTCAGCCAGTACAGCGTGATGTCGTCCAGGATCTCGTCCTTGCTCAGCACGCGTTCCGGATTGCCGGCGCTGTCGGTCCATTCCGCGATCTTCTCGTACATGAACGCAGCGAGTTCCACCGGCGAATCGCACAGCCCGTAGCCGATCGTCTGCGGCCGCGTCACCATCAGGGCACCGTAGGCCGCATTGCGCGCGAAGAAGTGGCTCAACGTGTCGTAGGCCTTGCGCTCATCGGCCGTCAGATTCGCAGGCGCGGGCGTGCCTCCGAAGATGCCGCTGACCAGTTCGGTGGGGATCGTCGGCGGCATGTTCACGTGGATGCCGCGCAGGCCCTTCGGATTCAACACGCCCAGGGCGTCGGAGATGACCGAGCCATGGTCGCCGCCCTGCGAGACGTAATGGTCGTAGCCCAGGCGATGCATCAGCGTGTCCCAGGCGCGCGCGACTCGATCGGGGCCCCAGCCGAGCTTGTCGGGCCGGCCCGAGAAGCCGTAGCCCGGGATCGCCGGGATCACGACATCGAAGGCATCCTCCGCCCGGCCGCCGTGAGCCACCGGATCCGTCAGCGGGCCGATGGTCTTCAGGAACTCCAGCGGCGAGCCCGGCCATCCGTGCGTCAGGATCAGCGGCATCGCGTTGGGGTTCTTCGAGCGGACGTGGATGAACTGGATGTCGACACCGTCGATGGTGGTGACGAACTGCGGCAGGGCGTTGAGCCTGGCCTCCGTCTTGCGCCAGTCGTAGCTCGTGCCCCAATAGCTCATCAGCTCCTGCAGCTTCGCCTGTTGCACGCCCTGCGAGGTGTCGGGGACGGTCTCCTTGTCCGGCCAGCGCGTGGCCCGGATTCGTCGGCGCATCTCCTGCAGATCTTTCTCGGACACCTCGATCCGGAACGGCCGGATGGCGTCGGTGCCAGCCGCAGGGTCGGCCACCGTGGCGCCGTTCGGCCCGGTCCATCTGGCGACGTCCTTGTTGGCCGCGTGTGCCCCCACGACGAAAGTGGCAGAGGCCGCGATCGCGAGGCATTGGAGCGCCCGTCGGAACAGGGGCGCGGAGGAAGGTGGGAACTTGGGCATGTGTCGACTCGTTTCTTCGTCTGAATGGAATGGCGGGGCCCGGAGACCGGGGCCGCTGCATGACACCAGAGCCGCGGCGGCTTGCCCATACAACTTCCAGTTGCACATCTCCTACCAAGGTTTGCCCCCGAAGCGCCCTGTCGCTTGCGCGACGCGGTGACGGCCGTTATCATTTCATTCATGTAGTATTCCCTACATGAAATATGCCAGACCAAGCCGTCATGTTCCGCTCCGAATCTCGTCCACTGGGCGCCCGCCTGCAACGGACTCTCAATGAAAACGGGGAGTCCGTCCTGCTTGCCGGACGCAGCCCGGAGGCACCGCCCAGGCTTGCTGCGCTGCGGCGCGAGTTCGAATTCCGCTCGGCACTGGACGAGACCTGGGCCGTCCTGCCCGTGGCTTTCCTGCCCTATGGCGACGGGGCCGTGCTGGTCCTGAAGGACCCGGGCGGCGCCTTGCTGGATGGCCGCGCCGGCCAGCCCTTCGAGCTGCGGCAGTTCCTCTCGGACGCCCTTCTCGTGGCCACGGCGGTGTCGAAAATGCACGCGGCCCGGGTCCTGCACCGATCGCTGACACTCGATCGCATCCTGGTCGACCCCGACACGCGCACGGCGCGCCTGACCGGCTTCTGCTGCGCGGCATCCGCGACCGGGTCGGCGCACGAAGCGGGCGAGGAGCCCGACTGGGATCCCCGCGCCGTCGACTACATGGCGCCCGAACTCAGCGGGCGCGCCAATACCCGTGTCGATCCGCGCACCGACCTCTACGCGCTGGGCTGCATCTTCTACGAGCTGCTGACCGGCAGGCCACCGTTCGCCGGCAGGGACACCTCCGGCCGACTGCATGCCCACGCCACGAGCCGACCGGCGCCGCCGAACGAGTTGCAGCCCGAAGTGCCGCGGCAGCTGTCGCTGATCGTGCTCCGCCTGATGGCGAAGGAGCCGGGCCAGCGCTATGCCAGCGCCGATGCGCTGTGTGCCGACCTGCGGGCCTGCGAGGAACTGCTGCAGCAGCACGGCACGATCCCCGAATTCCCGCTGGAAGCCGGCGCCCGGCCCAGGGACGCCGCCGGCTTCATCGGCCGGGAACCTGAGCTGCAGCGCCTGATCGACGCCTTCGGCGCCGTGGCGGCCGGCCAGGGCCTGCGGATCGGTCTCGTGTCCGGGCCGCCCGGCCTGGGCAAGTCGGCACTGCTGCGCGAGGCGGCCGCCCGGATGGCGAAGCAGAGCAGGCCCTTGGTCTCGTCGGCCAAGGGCGCCATGGCGCGCACCGGCGCGCCCTTCGAGACCATGGCCCAGGCGCTCGAGGCGCTGCTGAAGATCGTGCTCGGCAGCGCGGACCGCGAGTTCGCCACCTGGCGTGAGCAGCTCGCGCAAGCGGCCGGCACGGTGGCCGACAAGCTGGTGCGCCTGCTGCCCAGCCTCGGCGCGATCCTGCAGCTAGAACCTGCGGCGCTGGCCGATGCGTCGGGGCTTGTGGAAGGTTCGCTGGGCCTGGAGCGCGAGATCGTGCTGGGCGCGATGGCGAGGCTGAGCGCCTGCTTCGCGCGCGACGACCACCCCCTGGTCCTGATACTCGACGACCTGCAGTGGGCCGATGTGGAGACGCTGCAGGTGCTCGAACGCCTGTCGCAGGACCATGCCGATGCGCCGATGCTGGTGCTGGGATCGCTGCGCTCGACCGAGGCCGGGGCCGGGGCCACCGCGCTGCCGCCGCTGGGGACACGCCTCGATGCATCGAAGACGACCCATATCGCGCTGACGCCGTTGAGCCGGCAGGAGGTTCGCGAACTGATCGGCGAGATGTTTCCGAAGACCGCCTCAGCGCCCGACGAGCTGGCCGGCCTGATCGAGGCCTGGACGGGACGCAACCCCTTCTTCCTGAAACGGCTGCTGAGCCGGCTGGTCGGTGAGCAACTGATCCGCTACGAACCCGCGACCTCATGCTGGACATGGGACCCGCAGCAGATCATGCGGCATCCGGTCCGGCTCACCGTGAAGGAGTTGCTGGTCCACGACCTGAAGGAGCTTCCCGAAGGCACGCAGACGGCATTGCGGATCGTGGCCGCTGCCGGCGATCGCTGCGCGCTGTGGCTCATCGCCGCCATCGCAGGAGCGGACGAGCTTGCGCCCGCCGTCGCCGCGGGGTTGGTTCGCCTCGACGACGACGAGGTGGTCTTCACGCACGACAACGTGCGGGACGTCGCCTACGAATCGCTGTCCGGTCTTCAGCAGGCGGAGCTGCACCTTCGCCTCGCGCGGCTGCTGATCGCGCGCGGCGGAGCACAGACCAGAACCTACGTCATCGCAACACAGGCCCGGCTGGCGGAGCCCGCGGTCACGGAGGCCGAGGAACGACGCACCTTCGCGCGGCTCAACCTGGCCGCGGGTCGTCAGGCCAAGGCAGCGGCAGCCCATCATTCGGCGCTGACCTTCTTCCGTTCGGCGCTCGGCTACTTCGAGAGCGTGCCCGATGCTGATGGCGCGCGGGAAGCGACGCTGCTGTGCGGCGAGGCCGAGTTCATGACCGGTGCGCTGGACGCGGCCGAAGTGCGCCTGACCGCCCTGCAGAGCGAAGCCAGCGACCCGCTGTTCGGCGCTGCCGTCGCGCGCCTTCGCGCGGCGCTCTACACAACGCGCGGCGACTTCGGCCAGGCACTGGACATCGGTATCCGCTTCCTCGCCAAGGCCGGCATCGAGATCCCCCGGCACCCAAGCGCGGCCGAGGTGGACGCCGAGCATGCGCGCCTGCGCCAATGGCTGGACCGGCATGGCGTGCAGGCCATGTACGACATCCCGACCGACACCGATCCGCTGCGCCGCTCGATCACCGACATCTTCTCCGAGCTGCTGCCGCCCGCCATGTATACGGACCAGAACCTGGTCGACGTGATGCTGATGCGGCTGACCAATCTCGCGATCGAGCACGGCCACTCGGACGCCTCGCCCAACGGCTATGTCTGCCTGAACCAGATCTTCGGCGTTCGCTACGGCGATTACGCCAGCTCGAAGGCCTTCGGCGAGCTGGCCCTGCATCTGGTGAACGAGCGCGGCCTCGGCAAGTACCGCGCGCGCGTGTTCCACACCTACGGCACCTTCGTCGTCCCCTGGGCCGCGCCGGCGCGGTCCGCACGCGCTCACCTGGAGCGCGCCTTCGAGATCGCGACGCAGGTCGGCGACCATACCTTCGCGCTGTACTGCGGAAGGAACCAGGCGACCGGCATGCTGTTCGCCGGCGAGTTCCTGGGGGACATCCGCCGGACGGTCGACAGCGCGCTGGTGCGCGCCCGTGACGCCGGCTTCCAGCTGGTCGTCCACGCGCTGCTGGCGCAGAAGATGCTGATCGGCGAGTTGCAGGACGGCGGCGAGCTGCTGGAGGCCATGCCCGAACCCCAGGAGGACGCGCCCGCCACGCTCGTGGACCTGGCCTACTGGGTCTACCGGCTCCAGCTCGATCTGCTGTTCGGGCGGCTGCCGGGCGCACTCGAAGCGCGCCGCCGTGCCGTGGCCTGCCAGATGGCGGGCCGCTCCTTCGCCGAGTTCGCCGAGCTGCCCTACTACGGCAGCCTGGCCCTGCTCGCACAGGCGCACCTCAGCCGCGAAGACGAGGATGTCATCGCGGCGAACCTCGCCCTGCTGAGCGCATGGGACGCTGCCTGCACCGAGAACTTCGGCGCCCGGCTGGCCCTGGTCCGCGCGGAACAGGCACGCACGCAGGGGCAGGCCTCCGAGGCGCAGCAGCTGTACGCCAGCGCCGTGACGCAGGCCCGCCAGCAAGGCTTCAAGCCGGTCGAAGCCCTGGCCGCGGAACTGGCCGCGGGCTTCTATGCCGGGCTGGGGCGGGACATCGAACAGCGGGCCTATCTGCGGCATGCCCTCGGCGCCTGGCAGCGCCTGGGCGCCGCCGCGAAGGTGCGGCAGCTGCAGCAGGCCCACGCGGACATCCTCGCGCTCGACCAACCCGCGCCGGCGAGCCCCCTGCTCCATCAGCTCGACGTGCATGCCGTGCTGCGGATCTCGAACTCGCTGGCCAGCGACATCGTCCTGAACCGCGTCGTCGAGACCGCCATGCGCACCGCGCTGGAGAGCAGCGGCGCGGACTTCGGCGCGCTGGCCGTGCTGCAGCAAGGCGTCTGGCAGGTCCTCGCCATCGCCAGCGCGGGGCATGGCGGCATCGAGGTGATGCACGGGCCGACCCCGTTGTCCGACGAGTTGCTGCCGGTCTCCACCCTGCTCACCGTCGCCAGGACGGAGGCGCCGGTACAGATCGGGGATGCGCGCGACGAGCCCGCGCTGGCGCAGGATCTCTACGTGAAGCGCGCCCGGCCGCGCTCCATGCTGGGCGTGCCGATGATGCGCTATGCCCGATTCATCGGCGTGCTCTACGTCGAGAACAAGCTGGCACCGAACGTCTTCACGGCCGCCAAGGCGACCTTGCTGGAGGTCATCGCGACCCAGGCCTCGTTTGCGCTGGAGAACACGCGGCTCTACCAGGAACTGTCGGACCAGCACATGCTGCAGATGCAGACCGACGAGCGGCTGCGCACGGCCCTGGCCGAACTGGCGCGGTCGAGCCGGCTGCAGGCGATGGGCGAGCTGGTGGCGTCCATCGTGCACGAGATCGGTCAGCCGCTCACGGCGATCGATACCTCCGCGAGCGCGGCAGGCCGCTGGCTCGATCGGGAGGTGCCCGACATCGGCGAGGCCCAGGCCATGATCTCGCACGTGAGCCTCAGCGCGAAGCGGGCGAAGAGCATCATCCAGAGCCTGCGCTCGATGGCCCGAAAGGCCGACCCGCAGTTCGCCGACGTCGATCTCCGCGAGGCGCTGGCCGAATGCGTCAGCCTGGTCGCCGGCCCGCTCGCAGAGCTGGGCGTCTCGCTGCGCTGCGAAGGGCCGGCCCCTACGCGCCGGGTGCGCGCGGACCGGGTCCAGCTGCAGCAGGTCGTCATCAACCTGCTGATGAACGGCGCCGAGGCGATGGCCGGGCAGGCACCCGACGCACGGCAACTGCAGCTGTCCTGTTCGGAGGCCGCGACGGGCGCCGTGGCCATCGCGGTCGAGGACCGCGGCACCGGCCTTTCCGACGAGGCGGCCAAGCGACTGTTCGAGCCCTTCTTCACCACGAAGTCGAGCGGCATGGGCATGGGCCTGGCCATCTGCAAATCGATCGTCGACGCGCACGGCGGCACGCTGGCGTTCAGCGTGCGGTCCGAAGGCGGGACCCGGGCGGTGCTGGAGCTTCCCGCGGCCGAACCCACGGTCACCGGCATCCGGCCGGATGTATGAATGCAACTGCGGCAGCGATGGCAAGCGCCCATGCTGCGGTTGGCCGCGGCGCAAACCAGCGTATGAGCGCGGCCCTCACTTCGTCTGATTGGGCGCGGGCGGCGCCTCTGGTCCCATCAACTCCATCGCGGACACCGCTGGCACGAAGCCGATGCGCCGCGATCCGCGTACCGGCGGCGAATCCGTCCCGCCGGGCACCTCAGACCCAAGGAGTTGATGACCATGAACAAGCTGCAACCGTTCCAAGCCTTCCGCCTGCTGCCGAACATTCTTCTGACCGCCACGATGAGCTCGGCCCTGATGGGCGCCCTCGTCTCCGTCGCCTGGGCGGACCCGGCACCCGCCGGCGGCGCCCAGGCCCTGACCCGCGCCGAAGTGAGTGCGGACCTGCAGGCCTACGAGAAATCCGGCCTGGCCGACATCGAACGCGACGACTCCCAGTTCCGGCTGGGCACCAACGAATGGTCCGCCGCGCGTGCGCGCTACCTGGCCCTGCGCCACATCCCGAGCAACCCGGCGGCGGACCAGCCGCTGACGCGCCAGCAGGTGCGGGCCGACCTGGCGCTGTACCAGGAGTCCGGCCTCGCGGTGGAAGAACTGCTGGCCGGCGATGCGTCCGAGGAAACACCGGCCCTGCTGGCCGCACGCGCGCGCTACGACGCGCTCAGCATGCCGGGCGCCATGGCGGCGCGCGCCCTGAGCCGCGCCGAAGTGGAGGCCGACCTGCAGATCTACAAGGAGTCCGGCCTGGCCGATCTCGAGCGCGCCGATGGCCAATCCGCCGACATCCCCGGCGCACTGGCCGCCGCACGCGCCCGCTACCAGGCCCTGCGCGCGAACGGCCGCTACCAGCAGGTGGTCCAGCAGCTCCGCAAGGGCGACGGACAGCCGGGCTGAGGCCACGAGAAAACACCAGGCATGAGCTACATCCACGCATTCCTGGATGGAGCGCTGGCGGCCAGCGCAGCGTTCGCGCTGGCCCTGGCCGTCAGCATCGTGCCTGGCGGCGGGATCGCCGCGGCACTTCGCTTCGCCGCGACCCCGTTCAAGCTGCCGTGGCGTCTGCTGGCAGCGCTGCTGCTGGTCGGCGGCTTCTGCATGCGGGATGTCTTCCCGCCGGGCGACGCCGCGGGCAGCGCGTGGCGCACGACCCTGACGACACGGCTTGTCGTGTCGTCGCTGCGTTTCGACTTATCCATTGGTATAGGTGCTGCGCCGGCGCGAAGCCCTTCTGCTACCGTAACGATCAAGCGTTCCCCAGTCCATCGATATGCCGTCGCTCTCCCCCTCCTCCGGCCAGTCCGGCCTGTCCGGCCGAACGCCGCCGAGCCCGTCTGAAGCCCTCACCGTCTACGTCGTCGATGACGAGGAGCTGATCCGCACATCGCTGCAGGGGCTGCTGAGATCGATGCAGCTCGACGTGCGCACCTTCGGCTCGGCCGAGGAATTCCTGGCCGCCCCGAAGGTGGCCGGACCCGCTTGCCTGGTCCTGGATGTGCGCTTGCGCGGAGAGAGCGGGCTGGCCTTCCAGCAGTCGCTGGCCCATCGGGGCCTGGCACACCTGCCGGTCATCATCATGACCGGGCACGGCGATGTCGCGATGACCGTGCAGGCGATGAAGGCAGGCGCGCGGGACTTCCTGGAGAAGCCGTTCAGGCAACAGGAGATGATCGACGCCGTCATCGGCGCGCTCGAGGCCGACACGCGGCGCCTGGCCGCCGAACGCTCGCTGGATGAATTGCGCTCGTGCTGGGCCGACCTGACGCCGCGCGAGCGCGAGGTGCTGGGCCATGTGGCGGCCGGGCGCATGAACAAGCAGATCGCCGGCGACATGGGCATCGCTGAGATCACGGCCAAGATCCACCGTGGCCAGGGCATGCGGAAGATGCGTTCCCGCTCGGTGGCCGATCTGGTGCTGAAGATGCAGGCGCTGGATGTGATCCGGCGCGCCGCCTGAGGCATGACCCGTGACCGCCGTGAAGTCCGCCCCCACCGCCTGCGCCCTCGTCTCCATCGTCGATGACGACCCCTTCGTGCTGACGGCGGCGAGCAGCCTGGTTCGGTCCTTCGGATGGCATGCGAAGGCCTTCGCGTCGGCTCAGGACTTCCTCGCGGCCGACGTGGCCGGCAGCACCGACTGCCTGATCTGCGACATCGGCCTGGACGACCTGGACGGAATCGCCCTGCTGGCGCGCATGCAGGGCGAGGGGCTGAGCGTGCCCACGGTCTTCATCACGGCACTCGCATCGCACGGCGTGCGCGAGCGCGCGATGCGCCAGGGTGCCCTGTGCGTGATCGAGAAACCTATCGACGCCGGCGAACTGGAAAGCTGGGTGCAGCGGGCCCTCGCGGAGGCCCGTGCGCAATGACTCAGGACGCGAGCGGCGCAATCGGCGTCATGGCGGGAGCCAGCGATCCCGGCCGGGTGCGATGGCGGGTCAGGTAGCTCACGGCCACCATCGCGGCGCAGTTCAGCGCCAGGCCGATGATGCCGACGTTGACGTCATGCAGCCAGCCCGGGGCACCGGGCAACAAGGTGCGGGTGCTGGCACCGAAGAGGACCGTGGACGCCACGAAGCCGCTGCCCGCGGCGATGCCTGCCATGGCACCGAAGCGATTCGCACGGGGCCAGCCGAGCAAGGCGGCCAGCAGCGATGGTGCGAGCTGGGTCACGAAGCTGAAGCCCACCAGCAGCAGCGAAACGATGCTGGGGCTGCCGCCCAAGGTCAGGACCACGGCTAGCAAGGTGAGCAGCGGCGACGAAAAGCGTGCCACCTTGGCCAGATGGGCCTCCGAGCAGCCGGGCCGCAGCGGCCGATACAGGTTGCGGGCGAGCAGGGTCGAGGCGGAGATCAGCATGATCGAGCCGGGCACCAGCGCCGTCGCATGCCGGCCGCTCCGATCGCGCCGACGAACCATGGGTCGAAGGTCTGGATGGACAGCTTCAGCAGCGCGAGGTCGACCTGGTTGCCGGCAAGACCCGGCACCTGCAGCACCGCGGCGTAGCCCGCGAACATCGCGAACAGCATCACCAGCGCATACAGCGGCATCACCATCGCGTTCTTGCGGAAGCTCCGCTCGGACTTGGCGGTGAAGACGGCGCTGAAGGCGTGCGGCCACAGGTACATGCCCAGGCTCGACACCAGGATGGTCGAGACGTACCAGACGGCGTTCCGCCCCGTCTCGGGCAACGAGAGGAAGCCCGGGCGGGCCGCCTCGAGCTGTTCGAACATCGCCGTGATCCCGCCGTAGTAGTGCACGGGCAGGTAGATGCCGAGGAAGACGCACACGGCCAGCACCAGCGCGTCCTTGACGACCGCCGTGAGCGCCGAGCCGTGCATGCCCGAGACCATGACATAGGTCGACATCACCGCGGCACCGATCCAGATCGCGGTCGAAGGCGGCAGCGCGCCGTAGGACGTCAGCTGGACGATGATGCCCAGCCCCTTCAGCTGCACGATCAGGTAGGGCAGCAGGGCCACCAGCGCCACGACGGACACGACCAGCCCCAGCGCGGGGCTGCCGTAGGCCTTCGCGAAGACCTCCGCCTGCGTCAGCGCGCCATGGGCCCGCGCAAAACGCCAGATCGGCGGCAGCAGCCAGTAGGACGCCACGAAGGCCAGGCAGGTGTAGCTGATGATGTAGAGCGCCGGCCCGCCCTCTCCGTAGGCGAAGCCGCTGGCGCCGAGGAAGGTGAAGGTCGTGTACAGCTCGCCGGCCATCAGCACGAACACCAGCAGCGCGGAGAACCCGCCGCCGCCGACGCTCCACTGCGCGAGGTCCATCTTGACGCCGCGCCTGGCGCGGAATCCGAGGAATACGGCCAGGGCCATCGGCAGCAGGATGACGATGGAGGCAATGTTCATGGGTCGTCGGGCCGATTGTCCGGATCCAGGCGGTACACGCAGGCCATCACGATGGCGCTGAGCGCGACGCCGGCCATCGTCCAGGCCAGGAAGAAAGGCAGGCCGAACACGAAGGGCCGGACACGGTTGGCGACCAGGACGCCGCCCAGCGTGAAGACGAAGGGCACGAGGGCCAGCCAGCGGTCCACGCGCATGGATCAGGCGGGCGTTCCGCGAGCGGCCAGCGCGCGCAGGACGGCTTGCGGGTCCGCCGGTGCCTCCCACAGGCGTGCGCCGATGGCGTCGTGGACGGCGTTCAGGATGGCGGCCGCCGTGGGGACGAGCGCGGGCTCGCCGATGCCCTTGGCGCCGTAGGGCCCCAGAGCCGTCGGGCTCTCGATGAAGATGGTCTCGACCTCAGGCATGTCGTGCACCGTGGGGATCAGGTAGTCGTGCAGATTGTTGTGGAGGCCGGGATGGTACTTCTCCATCAGGGCCATGCCGACGCCCTGCGCGACGGCGCCCTCGATCTGGCCTTCGAGCAGGGTCGGGTTCACCATCCGGCCCACGTCGTGGGCCGCGACGACCCGGCGCACGCGCACGCGCCCGGTCTCGCAGTCCACCTCCACCTCGGCGACCTGCGCGCCGAAGGCATAGGCGGCATAGGGCACGCCCTGCCCGGCCGCATCCAGCGAGGTCGTCGGCGGGTCGAAGGACTCCTCCGCTGCGATCACATAACCCCGCGGATCGACTGACAGTGCAGCCAGATCGAGCCGCACGCCGCCGGCAGTGACGCCGCCTTCGCCGAAGACCACCGGCGCGTCGGCATCGACCTCGGCCAGGCGCCGGATCCGCCCGAGCAGCGCCTGGCCCGCCTGGAAGGCCGCGCGGCCGGTGACGAAAGTCTGGCGCGAGGCCGAGGTGCGACCGCAGTCGGGCGTCAAGTGCGTGTCGGGGCCGATGATCTGCAGCCGGGCGAGCGGCACGCCCAGCGCGTCGGCGGCGATCTGCGGAATGACCGTGTTCGAGCCCTGGCCCGCATCGACGGCACCCTGGTGCAGCACCAGGCCGCCGTCGGGGCGCAGGCCGATGCGTACCGTCGACGGATTCGTCAGGGCCGTGTTGCCGATGCCGTAGAAGAAGGCCGCCAGGCCCACGCCGTGGCGCACCAGGCCCGGTGCAGTGCCGTTGCGCTGCTGGGCGCGCGCGTTCGCTGCCTGCCAGGCCGGGCGCAGCGCCTCCAGGCAGTCGAACATGCCGACGCTGTCGTGCAGCACCTGCCCGGTGGGGATGCTGTCGCCGAGCTTCAACGCGTTGAGGAGGCGGAACTCCAGCGCATCGATGCCCGCCTGGCGCGCCAGCGCATCGATGAGCTGCTCCTGCAGCATCATCGTCTGCGGCACGCCGAAGCCCCGGAACGCGCCGGCCGGCGTGATGTGGGTGTGGACGGCGCGGGCATGGGCCGCGTAGTGCGGAACGCGGTACGGGCCGCCCGCATGGACCGGCACGCGGTTCGCCACCGCGGTGCCCCAGGAGGCGTAGGCGCCGGTGTTGTAGTCGCCTTCGAATACCACGGCGCAGATGCGGCCCGCCGCATCGGCCGCCATCGTCGAGACCATGCGGGCCGGGTGGCGCTTGGTCGACGTGGCCATCGATTCCTCGCGCGTCAGCACCATGGCGACGGGCCGGTCCAGATGCCAGGCGGCGATCGCAAGCAGGGGCTGGACGGTCATGTCCAGCTTGCCGCCGAAGCCGCCGCCGACGGCGGTCGGGACGACGCGCACCTGCTCCTTCGGGAGCGCGAGCATGCGCGCCAGATCGGCACGATGCGGATGCGGCGACTGCGTCGTCGAATGCACCTCGACCGTATCGCCAACGCGCCGCGCCCAGCCGGCCTCCGGTTCGATGTAGGCATGCTCGACGAAGCTGGACTGGAACGAGCCGCTGACGACATGGGCGGCGTTCGCGATGGCCGATGCCGTATCTCCACGCACGACCCGTCCCTCGATCAGCAGATTGCCGGGCCGGGCTTCATGCAGCAGCGGGCTGCCCGGTGCGGTGGCGTCGTCGATCTCGAACACCGCCGGCAGCGCCTCCCAGGTCACGGGGAAGTCCGCCATGTCCAGCGCCATCAGTACGTCGCGCTCGCCGGCGATCAGCGCCACCGCCTCCAGATGATGCCGGGCCTCCTGCACCGCCAGCGCCGGCTGGTCGGCATAGGGCGTGGCCACGCCGTGGACGTTGTCGCCCGGCACGTCGGCATGGGTGAACACCCGTCGCAGGCCGGGATGCTCTTGCACGTACCGGTCCAGATCGCCGAACGTGAAGCGCGCGCGGGGATGCGGGCAGCGCACGGCGCGCAGGTAGAGGCTGTCCGGCGGGAAGCCGTCGGCACCGAAGTGCTGGCTGCCGTCGACCTTGCATCGGCCATCCAGCCGGGTGATGGGCCGGCCGACCTCGGGCTTGCCGGCCGCGGGCAGGCAAGCGCGGCGCGGCGCGGCACCGGTGCCGACCTCGGTGACGGCATCGACGATCTTGCGATAGCCGGTGCAGCGGCACAGCACGCCCTCGATCGCTTCGCAGGCGCTGGGCCGATCGACGACGCGGCCCGCGTCGATCGCCGCGGCCGAGGCCATCAGCATGCCGGGAATGCAGAAGCCGCACTGCACGGCCTGATGCGCGAGGAAGGCGTCCTGCAGCCGGCTGCCGCAGGGACTGCCCGTCGCGAGGCCTTCGATGGTCAGCACGCGGCGGCCGGTCAGTTGCGCGGTGGGCAGGATGCAGGCGTAGTGCGGTGCGCCGTCCACCAGGATGGTGCAGCTGCCGCAGTCGCCCTGGCCGCATCCGAGCTTGGTGCCGGTCAGGCCCAGGTCCTCACGCAGGAACTCGATCGCCCGAGCGGACAGGTCTGCGGGCGCGTCGTGGCGCTGCCCGTTCACCTCGATCCATCCGTCGTCGTTTCCCATCCGCTCCCTCATTCCCCGCTCTCCAAGCATCGTGCCAGCGCGCGTTCAAGGGCCACACGCGCCAGTTGAAGGCGCTGGGCCGCGCCACCGCGGCAGTCGTCGATCGGTGCCAGCTCCGCCAAGGTCGCAGCCTGCACGGCACGCAGCAGATCCTCCGCGCGCAGCCCCTCCATGTCCTCTTCCAGCGAGCGCAGCCGGGCCGGCACCTCGGACGCGCCGCCCACGGCGATGAACGCCTGGGCCAGCACGCCCTGCGGCTGCCAGCGCAGGCGGACCGCCGTCGAAACCACAGCAAGCGCCGTGCCGTCGCGGTTCGTGAGCTTGACGAAGGCCGAGGGCTGCGCGACCTGGGACGCATCGAACAGCACCGCGCTGAGGATCTCGTCGGGCCTCAGCGCCGTCGATCTGCGCCCGAGCAGGAACTGCTCCAGGGGCAGCCGACGAACACCGCTGACGCTGGCCAGTTCGACGCAGGCACCGAGCGACAGCAGCGCCGGCACGCCATCGGCGACCGGCGAGGCGTGGCACAGGTTGCCGCCGATCGTGCCCTGCAGGCGGATCTGCAGCGAGCCGATGCTGTGCGCCGCTTCACGCAGCGATGCGGGCAGCAGTTCGGACCGGTCGATGCAGTCCCAGGAGGTCGCCGCGCCGATGCGCAGTTCCTCGCCCTGCTGGGAGATGCCGCGCAGCGCATCGATCAGGCTGATGTCCAGCCAGTCGGTCTGCGTCGGCGGCGCGCCCGTCTCGGCATAGCAGTCGGTGGCGCCGCAGACGATGCGCAGCGGCCGGCTCGCCAGCTGCTGCAGCGCGGCGTCGAGTTGATGGGCCCGGAAGTAGTTCATGCCTTGACGACGCGCAGCACGCTGTCGATGACGAAGGCCTCCCACTGCGCGACGGCTTCAGGGGTGTCCAGCGGCTCGCCCAGGAAGGCCGACATGGTGTAGCGGTTGGAGGTGTGGAAGTAGGCGGTGGAGACGATCAGCAGGTAGATGTCGCGGGGCCGCAGATCGCTGCGGAACAGGCCCTGGCTCGCGCCGTTCGCGAGGATTCGGGCGATCAGGTTGACCGCATGCGAGGAGAACTCGGGCGCTCGCGGCGACTTGGACACGTGCTTGCCCTTGTGCAGGTTCTCGGTGTTGAGCAAGGTGACGAAATCCGGGTGGCGCCGGTAGTAGTCCAGCCTGAAGCGGATCGCGGTCTTTAGCGCTTCCACCGGATCGTTGGCGTCCGGCGCGAACTTGGCCTCGGCCTCGTCCATGCGCTGGTAGATGCCCTCCAGCACCGCGATGAACAGGCCTTCCTTGTTGCCGAAGTAGTAATAGATCATCCGGTCGTAGGACTTCGCCAGCCGGGAAATCTTCTCGACGCTGCCACCGTCGTAGCCATAGCGCGCGAAGACCTTGGTCGCCGCACGAAGGATGCCGTCCCGCGTGGACTGCGCGGCGGCTTCGCGGACGCCGGTGCCGCGTACGGCTCTGCTCTGCTGCTTGGTCTGGGTCATGTCGATGCGGGCCTCTGCATGTAGCAAACGCTACATGAACAGCCAAATCATACCAATCCGGCGGCTCAAACCTTGGTATGAGGCACGGAGCCGAGCGTTCAATTTCCCCGGCTCGACGACGCTGGTCTGATGAAAGGCATCCACAACAGAGAGGCCTTTCATGACCTACCGCTTCATCCGCGTCATCGCGATTTCCCTGCTCGCCGCGGCAGCCACCGTTCCCTCCTTCGCCAAGGAGCCGGCCAAGACCGACAAGCCCACCATCGTGCTGGTGCACGGCGCCTTCGCCGATTCGTCGAGCTGGAACGGCGTCATCGCCGAACTGCGCGACAAGGGCTATCCGGTCGTCGCAATCGCCAACCCGCTGCGCAGCCTGTCCGGCGATGCGCGCTACACGGCCAGCGTCCTGGACCACATCCAGGGCCCGGTCGTCCTGGTCGGCCATTCGTACGGCGGCTCGGTCATCAGCAACGCGGCCGTGGGCCGCGACGGGATCAAGGCGCTGGTCTTCGTGTCGGCCTTTGCGCCCGACGCCGGCGAGTCCGTGGCGGCGCTCGCCGGCCGGTTCCCGGGCAGCACCCTGGGCGACGCCCTGGCTGCGCCGGTCCCCGCGCCCGAGGGCGGTGTGGACCTGTACATCGACCAGGACAAGTTCCGCGCCCAGTTCGCCGCCGACGTGAACGCCAAGGCCGCGC
This sequence comes from Roseateles agri, assembly GCF_034043675.1. NCBI lineage: Bacteria > Pseudomonadati > Pseudomonadota > Betaproteobacteria > Burkholderiales > Sphaerotilaceae > Roseateles > Roseateles agri. The sequence continues at coordinate 545,179 of NZ_JAXCLA010000006.1, forward strand.
GCCTGATGGCCGTGGGCCAGCGTCCCATCGCCGAGGGCGCGCTCAAGGAGCCCAGCAACGGCTCCGCCTGGAAGGTCATCCCCTCCTACTTCATCTACGGCTCGGACGACAAGAACATCCCGCCGGCCGCCATGGCCTGGATGGCCGAGCGGGCGCACGCGAAGGCGGCCGTCGTCGTCGCCCATGCCTCGCATGTGCCGATGGTCAGCCATGCCCACGAAGTGGCCACGCTGATCGAGACCGCTTCGAGCGCCAGCCGCTGATCGCCGTCATCTCCACACCTGAGGCACACCACCATGAGCATCGAAACCAATCGCCGTTCCTTCCTCTCGCTGGCCGCGGCCGGCGGCGCAGGCATCGCCCTGTCCGGCCTCGCCGGCCGCGCGAGCGCCGCGGCCTCAAGCCCGGCCTCGGCCGAGTCCTTCGGCCCCGTGCGCCAGATCCGCGCCGGCCTGCTGGACGTGGGCTATGTGGACCTCGGTCCGCGCGACGGCCCGCCCGTCATGCTGTTCCACGGCTGGCCCTACGACATCCACAGCTACGAGCAGGTGGCGCCGCGGCTGGCCGCGCAGGGCTTCCGGGTCATCGTGCCCCATCTGCGCGGCTATGGCAGCACGCGCTTCCTCTCGGAATCGACGCTGCGCTCCGGCCAGCAGACGGCGCTGGCCGCCGACACGATCGCCCTGATGGACGCGCTGGGCATCCGCAAGGCCATCATGGCCGGCTGCGACTGGGGCGCGCGCAATGCCTGCGTGGTCTCCGCGCTGTGGCCGGAACGCTGCCAGGCCCTGGTGTCGGTCAGCGGCTTCCTGGTGCTCAACCCCGCGACCGTGCTGACGCCGCTGCAGCCGGCCGACGAGTTCAGCTGGTGGTACCAGTACTACTTCGCCACCGAGCGCGGCCGCATCGGCTACGAGAAGAACCTCAAGGCCTTCGCCCGCTTCATCTGGCGCCAGGCATCGCCGAACTGGCATTTCGACGACGCCACCTTCGAGCGCAGCGTGCAGAGCCTGGTGAACCCCGACCAGGTGGCCATCGTCATCCACAACTACCGCTGGCGCGTCGGCGCGGCGGAGGGCGATCCGCAGTACGACGCGCTGGAGGCCCGGCTGGCCAAGGTGCAGTCGGTCGCGTTGCCGTCCATCACGCTGGAGGGCGACGCCAACGGAGCGCCGCACCCGGCGCCCGCAGCCTACGCGTCGCGCTTCACCGGCCGCTACGAGCACCGCAATCTGAGCGGCGGCATCGGGCACAACCTGCCGCAGGAAGCGCCGGAAGCCTTCGCGCAGGCCATCGCCGACGTCAGCCGCTGGTGATCTCAGCAAGACCTGACCCCAACACATCCAAGGAATTCCCATGATCCGCATCATCGACAAGGTTCTCTACACCGCTTCGACCGCCACCACCGGCGGCCGCGAAGGCTCCGGCCTCTCCACCGACGGCGCCCTCAACGTGCGCCTGAGTACGCCCGGCTCCAACGGCACCGGGACGAATCCCGAGCAGCTGTTCGCCGTGGGCTATTCGGCCTGCTTCCTGGGCGCGATGCGCCGCGTGAAGACGACGGACGGCGCGCGGGTGCCCGACGACGCCTCCATCGAGGCCGATGTCTCGCTGGGCCTGACGGCCGACGGCGGTTTCGCGCTGAGCGCGAAGCTGCACGTCGTTCTCCCGGGCCTGAGCGAGCAGCAGAAATGGGCGCTGGTGGACGGCGCGCACCAGCTCTGCCCCTACTCGCTGGCGACGCGCGGCAATATCGAAGTCGCCTTCACCGTCGCCTGAGGTCAAACGGCCATGCCGGCTCAGGAGTCCATCGACATGAAGCAAATCAAAGTGAGCATCGAGAGCGCCGGGCTCCGGCTGGCCGGCATGCTCCGCGTGCCCGAGGGCCCGCAGGGGAAGCCGCTCCCGGCCATCGTGGTGGGTCATCCCGCCGCGGGCGTCAAGGAGCAGACCGCGGCGCTCTACGCCAGCCGCCTGACCGAGGCCGGCTTCGTCACACTGACCTTCGACACCGCCACCCAGGGCGAGAGCGAGGGGCAACCGCGCGGCGTGGAAGACCCGGCGCGCCGCGTCCGGGAGTTCAAGGATGCGGTTTCCTTCCTGCTCACGCAGAGCATCGCCAGCGTGGCCTCCGTCGGCGTGCTGGGCATCTGCGCCTCGGGCGGCTACTGCATGCCGGCCGCGGCCACGGATCCTCGCATCCGCGCCGTGGCGGCCGTGAGCCCGGTCGACATCGGCACGCAGTTCCGCGTCGGGGCAGACGGGCAGCAGGATCCGGCCATCCTGCAGGCCCTGCTGTCTCAGGCCGCGGTGGCCCGCACGGCCGCGGCCTTCGGCCTGGCGCAGGGCACGCTGCCGCTCTTTCCGCCGGACGAGGAGACCGCCCTCCAGGGCGGCGCTCACCTGCATGAAGGCTGGGCCTACTACAGCACCACCCGCGGCCAGCATCCGAATGCCGCGCGGGCCTTTGCCTGGCAGAGCGTCGACGCCATCGCCTGGTTCGATGCGTTCAGGTTCGTTGACCTGATCGCGCCGCGGCCGCTGCTGATGATCGTCGGCGACAAGGCCGTCACCCGCTGGATGGCCGAGGAGGCCATCGCCCGGGCGCTGCCGCCGAAGGAGCTGTTCGTCATCGACGGCGCCTCGCATGTGGCGCTCTACGACGAGCCCGCCGCGCTGGCGCCCGCCGCGGCCCGGCTGATCGACTTCTTCCGCCTCGCGCTCGGCACCGACCAGGGAGACGCCCATGCACAGCATTGATCAGGCCTACATCGATGGCCGCTTCGTCAGCCCGCACGGGCAGGAGCAGATGGAACTGGTGAACCCGACGACGGGTGACGTCATCGGCCACGTCGTGCTCGCCGACGAGACGGATGCGCGGCAGGCCGTGCTCGCGGCCAAGGCCGCTGCGCCGGCATTCGCCGCCACCGGCAAGACCGAGCGCCTGGAGCTGCTCGGGCGCCTGCATGCCAGCGTGATGGCACGCTCCGAGGAGTTGCGGGACGCCACGATCGAGGAGTACGGCGGGCCGGTGTCCCGCTCCGTCTGGGTGTCGCGCTTCGCGGCGCAGACCTTCCTCGATGCGGCCACCACACTGCGCGACTACGAGTTCGAGCGCAGCGCGGGCCGCTCCCGGCTGCTGATGGAGCCGGTGGGCATCTCCACCTTGATCACGCCCTGGAACAGCGCCGCGGGCAGCATCTGCGGCAAGCTGGCCATGGCCCTCGCCGCGGGTTGCACGGCGATCGTCAAGCCCAGCGAGCTGAGCGCGCTGCAGAGTCACATCGTCGCCCAGGCGATCCACGACGCGGGCCTGCCGCCGGGCGTGGTCAACCTGATCCACGGCCGGGGCTCGCTGCTCGGGCCAGTGCTTTGCACGCATCCCGACGTGGCCAAGATCTCCTTCACCGGCTCCACCGCGACCGGCAAGGCCATCGCGGCCATGGCCAACGACAGCGTCAAGCGGGTGAGCCTGGGGCTGGGCGGCAAGTCGCCGACGATCCTGCTGGACGATGCCGACCTCGACACGGCCGTCCCCGGTGCGATCGTCGCCGCCTTCCAGAACAGCGGCCAGGCCTGCATTGCCGGCACGCGCCTGCTGGTGCCGCAGGCCTTGCTGGCGGACGTGCTGGCCCGCGTGAAATCGGCCGTCGAGCAGATGGTGGTCGGCGATCCGGCCGACCCGCGCACGCAGATCGGGCCGATGCTCGGCGCGGCCCAGTTCGAGCGCGTGCAGCGCTACATCCGCCGCGGGATCGAAGAGGGGGCGACGCTGCTCGTCGGCGGCCCCGGCAGGCCCGAAGGCCTGGGCCGCGGCTTCTTCGTGAAGCCCACCGTCTTCGCCGATGTCAGCAACGACATGGAAATCGCCCGCGAGGAGATCTTCGGCCCGGTGCTCTGCATCCTCGCGTACCGCAGCGAAGACGAGGCCGTGGAGATCGCCAACGACACGCCCTACGGCCTGCACGGCTATGTCTTCTCGTCCGACCCGGCACGGGCCGATGCGATTGCGCGCCGGATGCAGGTCGGCCGCGTGGCCATCAACGGCATGCAGCACGACCCGCTCGCCCCCTTCGGTGGCTACAAGCAGTCCGGCGTCGGCCGCGAGTACGGCGTGCAGGGGCTGGAGTCCTTCCTCGAAACCAAGATCATCATGGAGCCTGGCAATGAACGATCTGCATCGTGAGGCCGTGCGCCTGGGCCTGGTGTCGGTACTCGTCGCGGCCGTCGCCGCGGTGATGGCCGGTCCACTGAAGGCCGACGGCGCGGAGCCGCAGAAGCCCGCCGAAGCCGCCCCCGCTTCGCCCATCTACGGCGTGACGGTGCCCAAGGGCTACCGGCAATGGCAGTTCGTGGCGCCGGCGCTGGAAGCCGGCGAGCTGAACGAACTGCGAGCCGTGCTGGGCAATGCCACGGCGATCGCCGCCTACGAGAAGGGCGCGAAGAGCGAAAACAGCGAAAAGGGCACGCGGCCGTTCCCGGACGGCACGGTGCTCGTCAAGCTGGCCTGGAAGCACGTGCCATCGCCCGAGTTCGCGACCGCGCTGGTGCCGGGCTCGCCGACGACCGTGCAGGTCATGGTCAAGGACTCGCGGCGCTATGCCGCCACCGGCGGCTGGGGCTTCGGCCGCTTCATCGACGGCAAGCCCGCCGACCTCGCCCAGCACCAGACCTGCTTCGCCTGCCACGCCGCGCTGGTGAAGGACCGCGACTACGTGTTCACCCGCCTCGCGCCGTAAACAAGACCCCGATTCAACAAGGACCCATTCATTCATGAGCACGATCACCACTTCCGACGGCACCACCCTCTTCTACAAGGACTGGGGCCGCGGCCAACCCATCGTCTTCTCGCACGGCTGGCCGCTGAGCAGCGATGCCTGGGAAGACCAGATGATGTTCCTCGGCCACCGGGGCTATCGCGTCATCGCCCACGACCGCCGCGGCCACGGCCGTTCGGACCAGAGCTGGCAGGGCAACGACATGGACACCTATGCCGACGACCTGGCCGCGCTGCTGTCGGCGCTGGACCTGCGCGACGTCGTGCTGGTCGGCCATTCGACCGGCGGCGGCGAGGTGGCGCGCTACCTCGGCCGCCACGGCAGCGGCCGCGTCGCCAAGGCGGTGCTGGTCGGCGCCGTGCCGCCCACGATGATGAAGTCGGCGGCCTATCCGCAAGGCCTGCCCAAGGAAGTGTTCGACGGCATCCGCAATGGCGTGGAAGGCGACCGCTCGCAGTTCTACAAGGACCTGACCGTACCCTTCTTCGGCGCCAACCGCCCCGGCTCGAAGGTCACCCAGGGCATGCGTGATGCCTTCTGGCGGCAAGGGATGCAGGGCTCGCTGAAGAGCCAGTACGACTGCATCCGGCAGTTCTCGGAGACGGACTTCACCGCGGACCTGAAGGCGATGGACATCCCCACGCTATTCATCCACGGTGACGACGATCAGATCGTGCCGATCCAGCACGCGGCCGAACTGGCCGTCAAGCTGGTCCCCCAGGGCCGGCTCAGCATCTACGAGGGCGGGCCGCACGGCCTGGCCGCCACGCACAAGCAGCGGCTCAACGCCGATCTGCTGGCCTTCATCGAGGGCTGAGCCATGACGCGATACATGACCCACGCCAACGGCGCACCGGTGGCGGACGACCTCAACATCCAGACGGCCGGCCCCCGCGGCCCGGCGCTGCTGCAGGACATCTGGCTGCTCGAGAAGCTGGCCCACTTCGACCGGGAGGTGATCCCCGAACGCCGCATGCACGCCAAGGGCTCTGGCGCCTACGGCACCTTCACGGTCACGCAGGACATCACGCGCTTCACCGCGGCCCGGCTGTTCTCGCGGATCGGCCAGCAGACGCAGACCTTCGTCCGCTTCTCGACCGTGGCCGGCGAGCGCGGCGCGGCGGACGCGGAGCGCGACATCCGCGGCTTCGCCGTCAGGTTCTACACCGAGGAAGGCAACTGGGACCTGGTTGGCAACAACACGCCGGTCTTCTTCATGCGGGATCCGCTGCGCTTCCCCGACCTGAACCACGCGGTGAAGCGGGATCCGCGCACGAACATGCGCAGTGCCCAGAACAACTGGGATCTCTGGACCCTGCTGCCGGAGGCCCTGCACCAGGTCACCATCGTCATGAGCGACCGCGGCATCCCCGACGGCTACCGCCACATGCATGGCTTCGGCAGCCACACCTTCAGCTTCGTCAACGAGGCCGGCGAGCGCCACTGGGTGAAGTTCCACCTGCGCAGCTGCCAGGGCATCCGCAACCTCAGCGATGCGCAGGCCGAGACCCTGATCGGACGGGACCGCGAGAGCGCGCAGCGGGATCTGTACGAGGCCATCGAGCGTGGCGATTTCCCGCGCTGGACGCTGCATGTGCAGCTGATGTCGGAAGCGCAGGCGAAGGCCAGCCCGTTCAACCCCTTCGACCTCACCAAGGTCTGGCCCCATGCGGACTACCCGCTGCAGGAGGTCGGCATCCTGGAGCTCAACCGGAACCCGGCCAACTACTTTGCCGAGGTGGAACAGGCCGGCTTCTCGCCCGCCCACGTCGTGCCCGGCATCGGCTTCTCGCCCGACCGGATGCTGCAGGCCCGGCTCTTCAGCTACGGCGACGCGCTGCGCTACCGGCTCGGCGTCAACTTCCAGCAGATCCCAGTCAACGCGCCGCGTTGCCCCGTCCACATCTTCCACCGGGACGGCGCGATGCGTGTCGACGGCAACCAGGGCAGCACGCCAGGCTATGCGCCAAACAGCGCCGGCCACTGGCAGGCACGGCAGCGTCCCGATGCGCCGCCGCTGGCGCTGACTGGATCGGCGGGCCATTGGGATCACCGCGACGACGAGGACTACTACAGCCAGCCCGGCCAGTTGTTCCGCCTGATGAGCGCGGAGCAGCAGCAGCGCCTGTTCGAGAACACCGCGCGCAGCCTTCGCGGCGTCAGCGACGAAGTCCAGCAACGACACGTCGAGAACTGCCGGCGCGCCGATCCGGACTACGGCGCCGGCGTCGCCCTGGCTTTGCTCGCCGAATAGCGCCCACCGGCCCTAGACCCGGCCGACCGGGATTCCCACTACCAGGAGGTGTCCATGCTCAGCTTCTTCGATGGCCTGCGCGGCGCGGCCGACCCGCGCGCCTGCGAATCGACCGTCCGCTACGTCTTCGGCCTGATCTGGCCGCGCGCCTGCATCGACTGCGCATGCGACGCGGACGGCTTCGTGGTCGGTGTCCGCGAGGACGAGCTGCGGCACACGGTCCGGGTGCCCTTCGAGCTACTCGGCTTCAACGAGGGGCTCGCGCTGGTCCGGGCGGTGTACCGCTCGGGAATCCCGGGAACGCTGCGCCGCGCGAACGCGGCACAGGCCGTCTCCCTTTGACTGCCCTCTCTCTATCTACAAGGAACTTCGATCATGAAGAACGTTCGATCCGCCTGCGTCATCGCGGCGCTGCTCTCCGTCTCGCTGTCGCCGCGTGCCGCGGAATCGCCGGGCTATCAGCAATATCGTCGCTCGGTACTGGGTGACCTCAGCACTACCTCACTCGTCATGCGGTCGATGCCATCTCGTCCGACCTTAGTGCCCGGGCCATATGCGCAATACCTGATCGTCAACGGAGCGAACGTGGGTGAAGCTGTGACTAAGGCCGCCCTGCTCGGCGAGGCGGCCTATCTCGAGTGGTCGGTGCCGGAGCAGCATCTCGTGCCTCGAGATGCCATGGCTGCCCACGAGAAGTCTCTGGGCGGGACCGACTACGCCACACGGGAACTCGATTCAATGGCGGAGTAGCAGCAACCGTTGCTGCCCTTGGGCTCGCGCGGATCATGGTCTGCTTCACAGCGCGTGCGGCCTGTAGCAGGCGCTGCACTGCACGGCCGAAATCGGCCAATGGACTAAACCGCTCTCGCGGTAGCTGCTCCGGCGGCATTGGTCCGAACTCGATCCGCCATTCCTGCCACCGTTGATCGGCGAGGCAATCCGCCTCGCTCTTCAACAGGAGCAGGATCATGAAGCCAT